>CAWDXD010000008.1:0-134504 GCA_963806145.1 uncultured Actinomycetes bacterium | reverse complement strand
GTACGGCTGCCACCGTGCGGCCGCGGTCGTGAACGCTGGCCGGCCGCGGCGGTGAGGCGCCCGGCCAGGGCGCGGACGCTGGCGCGGAGTTCTTCTGGCTGGTGGATGGTGAAGCCGCATTCGAGCCCGGCGAGCACGCTCGCCATCCAGTCCAGGGAGGTGACCCGCATCTGCAGCAGCGTGCCGCCGCCGGCCGGGGTCAGTTCGGCGAGGGTCGCTGGCAACTGTTGTGCCACCTGGCTGAGCGGGGCGTCCAGGAGTACCTCGACCTGCCACGGCCAGGGCGTCCTGGCCAGCGAGCGGCTGACGTGGCTGCGGCGTCGAACCCGGGCGGCGGGGCGATCGCGGGCTGGCCGGTGACGGTGATGTGCCGCATCCGGTCGAGCCGGAAGGTGCGCAGCGCGTGCCGGTCGTGGTCGTAGGCGGCGAGGTAGCAGTACCCGGAGTGGATGACCAGGCCGTGCGGGCTGAACTCGCGGGCGGTCGGGGAGCGGCCCGGTGACTGGTAGCTCGCCCGGACCCGCCGGCCCTGCCAGATCGCCTCGGCCAGAGCCGGGATCGCATCCCCGGCCGCCGGGGCGCCGGGGCGGGGCGGGATGGTGAAGCCGACCGTGGCCTGGACCGCCTCGATCCTGCTGCGCAGCGGGCCGGGAAGCACCCGGCTGATCTTCGCCAGCGCCTGGCCGACGGTGCCCCCGGCGCCGTCGGCGGCCTCCAGTCCCAGGCGCCGTGCCGCCATCAGGCCCAGGACCACGATGGCCGCCTCATCCCCGGTGAGCATCAGCGGCGGGAGCCGGTAGCCGGGACGCATCCGGTAGCCACCGCCGGGGCCTCGCTCACCCTCGACCGGTATGCCGAGTTCCTGGAGCGCGGTGATGTAGCGGCGGACGGTACGGCGATCGACGGCGAGCCGCTCCGCGATCTGCCCGCCACTGGTGACCGGCCGGTTCTGCAGCAGTTCCAGCAGGTCAAGCAGCCGGGAAGTGGTAGCGGCCATGCCATCAAGAAAACCACGAATACAGGGCAGAATCAGCCCTATTTGAGCCTTAGCGTGTCCGTG
Source organism: uncultured Actinomycetes bacterium (assembly GCA_963806145.1). Classification (GTDB taxonomy): domain Bacteria; phylum Actinomycetota; class Actinomycetes; order Streptosporangiales; family Streptosporangiaceae; genus DASXKD01. Next base: position 133,444 of record CAWDXD010000008.1, on the reverse strand, counting down.
GCAGCAAGCGAACCGAACTCAGGAGGAAGAACTATGAGCCAGCCGGTAACCACGACCGCTGCGAGGGGCGGGCCTGCCGACTTCGACTTCTTCATGGGACGGTGGCAGGTCCGCAACCGGCGGCGCCGCCAGTGGCTCGCCGAGTGCCAGGACTGGGACGAGTTCGATGCCACCTGCGAGGCCCGCCCCATCCTCGACGGCCTGGGCAACATCGACGAGTTCCGCACCGGCCACTCCGGCGGCTTCACCGGCATGTCGCTGCGCCTGTTCCATCCCGGCGCCGGGCAGTGGTCGATCTACTGGGCCAGCACGCGCCACGCCGGCGTTCTCGAGCCCCCGGTGACCGGCACCTTCGCCGGCGATACCGGGACCTTTGACGGTGCCGACACCTTCGACGGACGGCCGGTGCTTGTCCGGTTCCTCTGGTCGGGCGTCACCACGCCCGCCCCGCGGTGGGAGCAAGCCTTCTCCGCCGACAATGGCCAGACCTGGGAAACCAACTGGGTGATGGACTTCACCCGCGCCTGACCGGCTTCCTGGTCCCTGCGCAGTCTCCGCCCGGCCCGCTCACGCGTGCGCGCCGGTCGTTACGGTGCCCACCGTCAGCGTCGCCGTCGCCTCCATGACCGCGCTCACAAGATCCACCTCGTCGCCGAGCTGCCGGCGTTGTGCCGCGGTCAGCGCCGCGCCAGCGGTTCCACGGTGATGGCGAGCTTCCGGCCGGAACGCCGCTGGTGCCACACCCCGCCGACCACGCCGTCGACGAGCAGCACCGGGTAGTTCCCGGCCTGGCCCGCCGGTGTGAGCGCGCGGGCGGCGGCCGCGCCCGGGTACAGCCGTTCCCGTGGCTGGCCCGCGACGACGTAGGCGTCGAAGTACGGCAGCAGGCGGATTCCCCGGTGCGGCCGGGGCGGCGCCCCGGTGTCACCGGCGACGGTCCATCCCGGCACGCCGTCGGAGTCGACGCGCTCCAGTTCGCCCGCCAGCTTGCCGAACAGCCCGGCGGCGTACCGCGGCGGGATGCCGAGCCACTTGGCGAAGTGCTGCGGCGTGGCCGGGCCGTAGGCGTAGAGATAGCGCGTGACGAGCGTGCGCAGCGCGGTGTCGCCGTCCGCGGGGCGGAAGCCGGGCAGCCAGCGTTGCGGATGGGTGTAGGTCACCTTGCGGCCCCGGTCTGGCCCGAAGCACAGCATCCCGCGGTGCGCGGCCGTGCCGGTGAGCTGGCGCCAGCGCGGCCACATGCCCTGAAATGCCGCCATCGTCCGCTCGACGGCCCACGGGCCGGCCCGGTCCGCGATCGCCTCAGTCAGTTCGTCGACGGTCAGCTCGGTGCCCGCCAGCACGTCACCGATGGCCGCGATGACCTCGTCCGCCTCCTCGGGGGTGAACCGGACCCCCTCCGGGTGCGCCGGCACCGAGGACGGCAGGGCCGACAGCGCGCCCGTCCACATCGGCAGGTCGGCGGTGGGGAGCAGGTGGATGGTGCCGCGCGGCCCGAACGACTTGACCAGGGTGCGCTCCGCCCAGAGCGCGCGCCGCACGTCGCTGCGGGTCGCCCCGGCGATGCGCCGCCCGATCGACAGTTCTGCGGCGCTGAGCACCTGGGCGTGCGCCCCGCACAGCACGCCGGGCGATGCCGTCCGGCGCCAGGTCCGTGGCTGGTTCTGCCAGCGGTGCCGGGCCGTCCGCCGGGCCGTGACGCCGCTCCAGGTCAGGGCGGCCGCAGGCGCGGACTCGCCGGTCATCAACGCGCGCTCTGCGGCGGCACCGGTTGCGGTGGCCGGGCGTTCGAGGGCGGCCAGCCGGAGTTCGAGCTGGTCGACCCGGTGCCGGAGGAGCTCAAGCTGAGCCTGGTCGGCCAGCCGCCGTTCCGCGGTGCGGCGCAGCCCGCGGCGAGGCCTCGGCGCGGGCAGCGACCATGGCGAGGGGCACCAGCCGTTGCGGCCCGTGCGGGCCGTCGGCCAGCCGGGACGGGATCTGGCCGGTCCGGTACCAGCTGCGCAGGGCGGCACGGGAAACCCCGGTATCGGCGGCCGCGCGTTCCAGCGTGGCCCAGTCCGAGCCCTCCATCTGTGCGTTCAGCTCGAGTTCAAGCTCCCAGTCGTCGAGCCGGTCTTCCCAGTCCATAACGGACGGCCTCCATACGATCCTCGTGATTACCCTATTAATAGCATGGTATTGACAGGCTTACCTGCGGCGCAGGACGCTGAGTCTTATGTTTGAGCGATTCACTAGCCGCGCCCGGCACGTCGTCGTCCTGGCCCAGGAAGAGGCCCGGCGCCTGCACCACAACTACATCGGCACCGAGCACATCCTGCTCGGCCTGCTTGGCGAGCCCGACGGGGTCGCCGGCGTCGTCCTGGCGGGCTTCGGAATCTCACTTGAGTCCGCCCGCGGCGAGGTCCGCGGCCATCGTCAGCCCCGGCACCACAGCCCCAAGCGGGCACATTCCGTTCACCCCGCGGGCGAAGAAGACCCTTGAGCTCGCGCTGCGCGAGGCAGTGCAACTGCGGCACAACTACATCGGCACCGAGCACATCCTGCTCGGCCTGATGAGAGAGGGCGAGGGCGTCGCCGCTCAGATCCTGCTGCAGCACGCCGATTTCCTCGCGATCCGCAGGGCGGTGATCGACCAGTTGCCCGCGGCCAGCGCCGAACCGGGCGGGCGGGGCAGGCGCTGGCTGCGCCGCCGCGGCACGGCCGAATCCGCCGAGCCCGGCGCACCGGCCGAGCAGGCAGAACTGAACGCCACACCGGCCGCGGACACCACCCTCAGCGAGGCCGCCCGCCTGGCCGGGGCCCAGCCGGTCGGCTCGCACCATCTGCTGCTCGCCGCGCTGGCCGACCCCGACACCGCCGCCGCCCGCGCCCTCTCCACCCTCGGCGTCGACCTCGACCTGGCCAAGGAAGCACTCCGCGGCGCGGACATCACCGGCACCAGCGACGAGCTGCCCGAAGACGCAGGCCGCCGTCAGATGGTCATCCAGGTGTCCGGCGAACGGCTCACCATCGAGGCAGCCGACCCGGTGACAACAGGCCGGCCGCGCCGCGCTCCGTGCGCTGGGCGATCAGGCCAGCCCGCCCCGGCACCATCCGCGGCGACCTGCCCGTCATCGCCGGCCTCAGCGCCGTCTGGGCGCACATCGCACGACAGCCTCCAGGCCATTCAGCGGCAGGCGGCACAGCCCGCCGACGCCCCGGGCAGCCCCGGCTCGCCAGGCAGCCCCGGCTCGCCACGCAGCCCCGGCTCGCCAGGCAGCCCTGGCGAGCCAGGGACCGAGGCCGCCTGAACGCCTCACCCCCCGGTCGGATCGGCCGGGCCGGGACCATCAAGCAGGCTCGGACCGGGCACGCCGTCCCTCCGTCAGTCGGCGCTCCGCTGCAGCTGCCACGCCGCTTCGAGGGCGTCCTCGATGGCACCGGCATCGCCGCTGGCGAGGTCAGCAACCACCATCATGTGCTTGCGGTACCGGGCCGGGACGCTGAACGTACCCGGAAACTGCCGGAGCAGCGAGTCCCGGTAATCGAACTCCGCGCGGATCACCACGTGCACATCGTCAAGCTGGCGCGCGACCAGCCTGCCGTGGTACCGCCACTCGGTCAGCCCCTGGCGCGTGGTGTGACGCACCCCGGCCAGGCCCGCGGCCAGGCGCCCGACGTCGTCGATTTGCACAGCGCAGGCTCCCTGCCTCCCCGATCAACTCAATCATGAGGCGCGGCCATCACCAGCCGCCCGCTCTTCAGGGTGCCAGGGCGGGACGCAGGGCCCGCGCGGCGTAGCAGATGCGCGCGGCGCTGGCCGCCACGGCCATCGCCAGTACCCAGGTCAGCGGCACCCCGGCGAATGCCACGCCGGCGATCAGCGAGGCATCGAGCGCGATGACGCCGAGGAACCCCGCAGCGCCCGTGCGGGCCGCCAGCCGGTAGCGCGTGCCCAGCGCGGACGTGGCAAGCAGGGCGATGACGGCGGCGAGCGCCAGGACGGCCAGCATGCGGCCCGGCAGCGGCACGCCCCAGGCGCGGCTGGTGACCAGCGCGGCGATCCAGCAGGCACCAACGGCTGGCCCGATACCGAGCAGCCTGCGCGCGGCGCGCCTGGCCGGATTCACCCGGGCGAACCCAGCCACGATCAGCTCCGGCTCGCCGAACTCCGCCACCGCGGACCGCGCAGCGAGATCGGGGGCCAGGCCCTGCCGGAGGTAGGACCGGTGCGTCTCGGCCAGGCCGTCGGCCAGTTCCTCGACTATCGAGTCAGGCAACTGGGCTGCCAGCACCTCCAGGTAGCTGCTGATCAGGCGGGACTCGGGCATGGCCCGCCCTCCAGCGCCGCGGTCATCATGGCCGAGAAGTCCCGCCAGTCCGCCCGCCTGCCCGACAGCGCCCGGTCCCCCGCGGGGGTCAGCCGGTACTCACGCCGCCGCCCGGCCGCCCACCACCGACCAGGATCCGGTGATCAGCCCGGCCTGCTCCAGCCGCCGCAGCGCCGGGTAGATCGTCCCGGTCGGCAGGTCCAGCCGCCCGCCGGTGCTCTGCCGCAGCGCCTCGATCACCGCGTAACCGTGCTGCGGGCCGCCTTCCAGGGACGCGAGCAGCATCGCGTCCAGGTGACCCTTCAGCTCTTCGGCCCTCATAGGTAGTGACACTACATTAGGGCTTCCGGTCAGGCAATCCGAGAGGTAGTGTATCTATATGTAGTAACGCTATCTATGAAGCCAGGCGCCCTGGGCAGCGGGCGGACGGAGCCCGCCCGCGCACGGGGGCAGCCCGGCTGGACACACGGAGGGAGCGCTGAGCGACCATGACCCGCACACTGAGCCTTGTCATACGCAATCTGCTGTTCACCGTGGTGGTACCGGGCCTGGGAGGTTTCTGGGTGCCCTGGCGGATCTTGACGCGCGACGGGCACACGCCGGTCCCTGTCGCGTGGGAGGCCGCCGTGGTCATCGCGGCCGGGATCGCGCTGTACGCGTGGTGTGCCTGGAACTTCGCGGCGGTGGGCGATGGCACGCCTGGCCCGTGGGACGCACCGCGGCGGGTGGTCGCGGCCGGGCCGCACCGGTGGGTGCGTAACCCCATCTACATCTCCGCGCTGCTGGTCGTGCTGGGGCAGGCATGGCTGTTCATGTCCCTGCCACTGCTGGCCTACGCGGGCGCCATGGCGCTGTGCTGCCACCTGTTCGTCATCGGGTACGAGGAACCGGTGCTGCGGCACCGCTTCGGCAGCGACTACCTGGAGTACCGGCGCGCGGTGCCGCGCTGGATCCCGCGGCCGCCGCGCCGTGCGGTGCGGACGGCCACGGGGCACACCGCGGCCGCCGGGCACACCGCGGCCGCCGGGCCGGACGCCGCGAACGGCGGGGCAGGCCGATGAGCCTGCGAGCGGAATCCCCGGCACGGCCCTCCGGCACCGCCGCCGTCGCGGGCCTTGCCCAGGTGCGGCGCGCCAGCCTGGTGGCGCTGGTGCTGGTCGTGGCGGAGTACGTGATTGGTATGTACGTCAACCTGTACACGACCATCCCCCGGGCCGATCATGGCCACGGCGTGGGGACCGCCATCACCAACGGGCCGGTGATGCTCAGCATCCACGCCGTGCTCGGACTGCTGCTCGGGCTGGGGGCACTCGGCGTGCTGGTGCAAGCCGTCCGGAGCCGCCGCCCGGCCGTCATCGCCTGGTCAGCGGTGGGCCTGCTCGCGCTGGCCATGGCCGCCGTGGCCGGAGCCGGGTTCACCAGCACCGGTGACCGGACCGACTCCCTGGCGATGTCGGTGCTCACCGGCGTTGCGCTGCTGTGCTATGCGGCCAACATCTACCTGGTGCGCCCGCCCGGCCCGCGCGGCTGAACGGGCACCGCCGGAGTCCTCAGCGCACGCCGGCCCGGGCCAGCGCCTCCTCCGCCTGGGCGGCCAGGGCGCCGACGAGATCGGCCGCCGGCACCAGGTCGGTGATCAGGTCGATCGCCTCGCTGGCCCACACCGGCGTCGGAGGCAACTCACCGCGCTCCACCCCCTCCTGGTAGGCCCGCAGGGCACCGGCGTCGGCGGCCAGTTCCTCGTCCCGGCCGCGCCACTGGTCAAGGAACGGGTGGCCGAGGGTGCGGGCCGGGTACTTCGACGGCCACGGGGAGCCCCGGGCGACGTCCAGGACCGTGTTGCGCTCGGTGTCCTCGCCGAGCCCCTCGAGGATCGCCTTGGTGATCGCGGGCTGGACGAGCGCTTCGGGAGTCGCCTGGAACCGGGTCCCGATGAGCGCCCCCGCCGCCCCGAGGACCAGGGCCGCCGCCACGCCCCGGCCGTCGGCGATCCCGCCAGCGGCCAGCACCGGCGTAGGCGCCGCAAGGTCGGCCACGATCGGGACGAACGGCAGCGTCGATCTCCCCCGGCCGCCGCTGTGCCCGCCGGCCTCGGTCCCCTGCGCCACGATGACGTCGGCGCCGGCGTCCAGCGCCTGCCTGGCCTCGTCGAGATCGGTGGCCTGGATGATCAGTGCCGCTCCGGCCTGCCGGATGGGCTCGACGAACGGCCCGGGGTCGCCGAAGGACAGCATGACCGCCGGTGGCCGGTAGGCCAGCGCGAACTCCACCGTGCCGGCATCCGCTGACCAGCTCTGGAAGCCGACACCCCAGGGCCCGGCGGTGCCTGCGGCGACGATCGGCAGCTCGCGGGCCAGCCAGTCCCGGTCCCCCCGGCCGCCGCCGACCAGGCCCAGGCCGCCGCCGTTGGAAACCGCCGCCGCCAGGGCGCCCCCGGCGGAGAAGCCCATCGGCGCCAGGGCGATGGGGTGCCGCACTGCGAAGTACTCCGTGAAGCCGGTGCGCAACGTCATGACTGCCATCATTCCCGCACTCCGGGCCCGCACGGCGCCGCATTCGCAGCCCGGCGACCCGCGGCCGGCATCGGCTGGGGCAGTTCCACCCGGAGCCACCGGCGGGAACCTGATCCGGCTCAGGGCAGCGCGGCCTAGTCGTGCTCGCGGGTCCAGTGCGGCCGGCGGAACAGGCGGCCCAGGACGTCGTGGAAGCTGTGCCCGGTGTCCGCCAGGGCATCGACCCGGTACACCGGCGGGCCCTCGGGTGGCGGCAACTGGCTGGCCTGGCTGTCATCCAGGCTGCTCTGGATGTGGCTGCGGGTGATCTCGCGCACCTCGTCGGCGTCGATGAACCGCAGGCCGGCGTGCGTGGCGATCACGATCCCGTCGAAAAGGTCGAGTTCCGGTATCTGCAGCACGTGCTCCAGGGTGCCGATCTGCGCACCTGTAGTGCTCAGCACCGGCGTCCCGACCACTGCCGCCTTGTAGGAAATCGCCGTGTCATCAGCCATGCGGCACCTCGTCTCTAGTGGCGCGGCGGCGCAGCAGGAACGGTATGAGCGCCGATTCGAGCTGCACCCGCAGGTTCATTTTGCTCTCGCCTTCCCGGCGGTCGGCGAAGTGGATCGGCAGCTCGACGATCTTCAGGCCGTGCCGGACCGTCCGGAAGTTCATCTCGACCTGGAAGCTGTAACCGTTGCTGCGGATGCTGGCCACGTCGATGGTTTCCAGCGCGGAGCTCCGCCAGATCTTGAAGCCCGCGGTGACGTCGCGGATACCGAGCCGCAGCAGCGCGCGGACGTAGTAATTGGCAAACCCGGACAGCGCCCGGCGATGCCACGACCATTCGCTCGCCAGGCTGGCACCGGCCACATACCGGGAGCCGATCACCACGTCGGCGCCGGCGGACAGCAGGGTGCCGAGCATCTGCGGCAGGTACCTCGGCGCGTGCGACAGGTCGCTGTCCATCTGCACCACGAACTCGGCGCCCGCCTGGGTGGCCTGGGCCATCCCGTCCACGTAGGCGCGGCCGAGGCCCTGCTTGCCGGGCCGGTGCACGACGGTCATCCTGGCCGGGCCGTACTCGGCGGCGAGCTGGTCGGCGATGCGCCCGGTGCCGTCGGGCGAGTTGTCGTCGGCCACCAGGATCCGCAGGCCGGGCAGTGGCAGGGCGAACAGCCCGGCCACGATCACCGGCAGGTTGGCGGCCTCGTTGTAGGTGGGCAGCACGACCGTGACAGCCGCGGAGCACCAAGGCTCAGGCAGTTCCACTACCTGCTCAGCGGGTGCTTCCCGCACGCCAGGGGCCATCGTCCTCCTTCCGCCGCTGCCCTGGGGCCGCGAGATCCAGCAGCGGATGACGCGAACCACGCTTTGGGTACGGTACCCGATCCCATCCGCCGGGTCAGAGCGGGATTGTCCGGCCCTTCCATGCGCCGCCACGGCCCGCGTGGTACCGCAGGGCCGAGTCCGCCGTCATGCCGGCGTACAGCAGCGCCGCGAGCGGCAGCCCGAAGGCACGCAGCCACGACAATTGGTACAGCCTGAGCACCGGGAGGTAGGTCCCCGCCTGCAGGAACCACCCGGTGAGGCCCGCCGCGGCGCACCAGACCGCGACCGGCCCGGGGCCCGCGCCCGCCGCCAGGGCCGCCAGCCCGGCGAGGCCGGCCACAGGCGGCAGCAGGTAGAGCCACGCCAGCCCGGCCAGCACCGCTACGAGCAGCCCCGGCGAGTAGCGGAGCTGGGTGTAGGCGCTGCGCGCCACCATCCCCCACAGTTCGGCGAACCTCGGGTAGGGCCGCCGGCTGCGCACGTGCGTGGTGAATCCCAGCCAGCAGCGGGCGGCCACGGGCGGCCGCTTCAGCAGCCGCGCCAGGGCGATGTCGTCGATCCTGGCGTCCTTGATCCGGTCCAGGCCCCCGGCGGCCGCCAGGACCGTCCGGCGCACCAGCATGCAGCCACCTGCGGCCGCGGCGGTCCGGGCACCCGGGCGCCCGATCCGGCGGAACGGGTAGAGCTGGGCGAAAAAGTAGACAAAGGCCGGAACTATCCACTTCTCCCAGCCGGTGTCCGCGCGCAGCAGCGCCATCTGGGACACCAGGGCACGGTCGTCGGTGACCGCGGCGCGGGCCAGGGCGCCGACCGTGCCGGGCCCGAAGGCGATGTCGGCGTCGGTGAACAGCAGGTAGTCGCAGTCCCCCGCGGCCGCCACCCCCTGCGCCATGGCCCAGACCTTGCCCGCCCATCCCGCCGCCAGCGGCTCGCCCCGGATCACCTTGAGCGCCACACCGGGAATCTGCCCGAGCGACTCAGCGATCGCCGCGGTGCCGTCCGAGCTGTCATCGTCGACCAGCACGACCGACAGCTCACCCGGATACCCCTGGCCCAGCAGGCTGGGCAGGGTCTCCGGCAGGATGGCCGCCTCGTCCCGCGCCGGGATCACCGCCACGACCGAAGGCCAGTCCCCCGGGCCCGGCTCAGCTCTCCTGCTCCCCACGGGCAGCCGGCAATCCGTCCGCCAGTAACCCCCGTGCGCGACCAGCAGGTAGACCCATGCGAGCGTGGCAAACACGCACGCGGCAACGAGTACCGGCATCCCCGCAGCCTCGCATACCGGCCACTGGCTTGCGCGCCACGTACGTTCCGGTTGCCCGGGCCCGCGGCCGGGGTGTTATCTGGCCGGCTGGCCGTCGGCGGAGCCGCTCGCTGCCGTGCCGCCCGGCAGCGCCCGCGGGTCGTCGTCGCTGTCGTCCTCCCCGGCTCCGGATCCGCTGCGGACCGCGGACGACTTGGCCAGGTTGTGCTTCACCGAATCCAGGATGGTCAGCCCCTGCGCGACCAGGCCGGCGGTCAGCTCGCCCAGCCCCTCCGCGCCATTCAGCACGTTGACGTTCGCGCCGGCCAGGCCGCTGGCGGCCTCCTTGACGATCTGCGGAAGCTGGTCGATGAGCATGCGGTCGAGCGCGACCCGGTCGTGTGAGGCCGCCGCCGCGGCCTGGATCCGCATCCGCTCCGCGTCGGCCTGGGCGAGGATGCGGATCTTGTCCGCTTCGGCCTCGGCCGGCTTGATGACCTCGGCGACAAGCTGGCGCTGGCGCAGCTCGGCCTGCTGGTGCGCCAGATCGGTCTGGGCGCTGATCACATCACGCTGGGCCTTCGCCTGGGTGAGCGGCCCCATCTGGGCCGACTGGGCCTGGGCCTGATCCACCTCGGCCTTGTACTGGGCCTGCACCACCGCCGTCTGCCGCGCGTACTCGGCCTGCTTGCGCTGCGCCTCCTGCTCGGCCTCGGCGGCCGCCTGGTTGGCCTGCGCCTGCGCGATCTTGGCCTGCCGCTGGATCGCGGCACGGTGCGGGGCGGCCATCGCGTCGATGTAACCGGAGTTCATGTCGTCGATCGACTGGATCTGCAGTGAGTCCACGGTCAGGCCGATCTTGGCCATCTCGGCCTTCGACCCATCGAGGACTTCGGTGGCGAGCTTCTGGCGCTCGGTGACGATCTCCTCCACCGTCATCGAGCCGACGATCGAGCGCAGGTGCCCGGCGAAGATACGGCCGGTCAGCGTGGACATCTGGTCCTGATCGGACAGGAACCGCTGGCCGGCGTTGATGATGCTCTCGTCGTCGTTGCCAACCTTGAACGCGATCACGGCCCGGACATTCACCGAAATGCCCTGCCTGGTGACGCAGACCTCCGAGACCTCGGCCTCCTGCATGGACAGCGTCAGGTAACGCGCCTTGCGAAAGAACGGAAGCACGAAGGTGCCGTGGCCGACGACCACCCGGAACGGCGCGGTGTCCCGTCGGAGCCTGCCGCCAGAGATCATCATCGCGCTGTCAGGGGCGGGAACTCGATATCCGAACATGATGGTGCTCCTCAAACGGCATCGTCGGGAAAGGGATCCAGCGGATCTATCCACGGGCTGACGTCGACCGTCCGCGTGCCGCGGTTGTTGATGACCAGCACGGTCGAGCCCCGGGGAATCGGCTCGGCGGACCAGGCGATGAACGCCTCAGACCCGCCACGGATTTTGACCATGACCTCACCGGGACCGGCGGCCCCGCGAGTGGCAATGATGATGACACCGATGGAGCCGATCAGGGATTCATCCCCGGCCACGACCAGCCGCTCCTCACATGCCCGACTGTGGATTTCACACACTATCGCCTGACGACCGAATGACAGCCTTGGCCTGCCGCAGCCGGCCCTGCGGGGTGGCGTTACCGTGGGCGCCACTGCGCGTCGTCAGTCACTGATCCGGGTCAGCCGGCGGCCAGGTCACGCTGATACCAGGTGCCTGGCCGGCCCCCGGGCTCGGCGGGGCCGGCAGGGACGAACCCGGCCTTGGCGAGCACCCTCTGGGACGCGACGTTGTCATGCGTGGTCGCTGCTCTGAGCGTGCGCAGCCCGTACCGCGCGGCCGCGAGCCGGCACAGTTCCTGCACGCCCGCGGTCGCCACGCCACGACCCGCGACGTGCTGCGCGACCCGGTATCCGAGCACGGCGGTGCCGTCCTCAAGATCGAACAGGTTGAACCGGCCGAGCACCGTGCCATCCTCCCCGACGAGCACGTGGAAGACGCAGGTGCCAGCCTCCTGATCGGCCAGCAGGTCGTGATACTGCTCGGTGAAGTGGTCGAAGAACTCATCGCCGCGGTCGGAGATAAAGGTGGCAAAGTAGGCGCGGTTGGCCAGTTCGAAGGCCAGGACCGCCGGGGCGTGGTCGGCGCGCAGGCGCTGCAACTCGGGCACCGGCCAACCCTATTCAGATGGTGCACGGCGGTCGCCCCGATTTCCCGGCCGCGAGGGCGCCAGGAAAGCGCGTCAGGCGAACAAGGGGAACTTGCCGGCCGAGGTGCCCAGGGACTGGCGGTCCGCCTCGGTGAGCGGATCACGGCCGGTGCCCTTGAGGGCGGCGGTGACGTCGTCCCAGGCAGCCGGGAGCGGGGCACCCAGCAGGCCGGCCAGGACCCGCCGCACCAGTGCCAGCGAGGCCGGCTCCGGCGCCGGGGCACCGGGCAGGGCCACGGTCAGGTCCAGGTAGTGCACGGCGGCCTCGACGGCGAGCGTGGCGGCGAAATCGGTCACGGTCAGCGCGTGCCCCTGCGTCGCCACCGCAGGGTGCTCGCACGCCCGGCCGGCCCGGCAGGCGGCCGCCGAGGTCTCCGACCACTCCCAGGCCAGCGCGCCGGGCGGGTACGCGGCCGCGGCGATCCGGACATAACGCGCGTGCGCCGCCGACTCCTGCGCATGGCCCGCGGGGTCGCCGTCCGGGGCGTAGTCGGTCCAGTAGGACACGTCGTCGCGGTCCGGCGGCCCGCCCGCCGGGCTCGCGAACGCGCGCAGCGCCCGGCGGGCGTCGAGCAGTTCGTGGTAGAGGACGTCCGCCACGGCCCAGCCTGCGCACCGGCTTGGGCGCATCAGGTCCGCCTCGCCGAGCCCGCCGGCCACGGCGGTCACGTTCTGGTACGCCGCGTCGAGGGCATCGAGCACGGCCACCCGGCTCAGGTCGCTCATCCCGCGATCCTACGGCCGGGCACCGACGCCCGGCCCGCCCGCGCGGCGTGCGGCGGCCACGGCGGAATCAATGCGCAGGCCGCGGAATAGGGTGCCGGGCGGCCGCGTTAGGAACATCCGCTGGCGTGCTTGGATCCCCCGGGCCGCATCTACATAAGCCTTCGCGGAATACCGTCCGGCTGGAGCCGCGTGGCGCAACTCGCCGAGGAGGCGACCGCACGTCAGCACCTTTGGACGGCGCCCTCGTGAGCATCAGCTCCCGGGGGCATCGTCGTTCCTGATCAGCCGGCGCTCTCCCCCGCCAGCAGGAACAAGGTGTAGGCGGCGAGCGTGGAATCGTCGGTGATGCCGCCACGGCGGATCATCCGTTCCACCTCCGCGCGGCCGAACCACTCGCAGCGCAGGTCCTGCTCCTCGAGTTCCAGCTCCGGCGTGCCGGGCGTCAGGCCGGACGCAACGAACACGTCGAAGCCCTGGCTGACCAGCCCGTGCGCGCAGTGCAGGTGGCCCAGGTGGCGCAGCACGCTGGCCGTCATGCCGGTTTCCTGGCGGAGTTCCTCGCGCGCGAGTTTCTCCGGGTCGTCGGCGACGGCCATGCCGGGCAGGGTGCCCTGCGGGAATTCCCAGCACCGCATCCGCACCGGGTAGCGGTACTGCTCGACCAGGTGGAAGCCGTCGTTCTCGACCGGGATGATCAAGGCAAAGTCAGGCTTCTCCACATACGAGTAGATCCCGGCCGACCCGTCCGGCCGGCGGATGCCGTCCTCGCGCAGGCGCATGTGCGACGTCTCGTAGACCACCCGGGTGGACGTCTGCTCGATGATCGGCCCGCTGGCCTCAGGCACGGGAACTCCCTTCCGCACGGCCTCGGTGACTGGCCAGAGGGACGCTAGCCGGCGCCCCCGTGCCCTCGGCCGCCGGCGTGCCCCGCTCAGGCGGGCCAGGAGAACCCGGTCGCCGCGAGCACGTCGGCGGGCCGGGGCAGGGCCGCCTGCGCTCCCCGGCGGGTGGCCGCCGCCGCCCCGGCCGCGCACGCGGCGGTGACCGCGGCGGCCGGGTCAAGGCCGCTGGCCAGTGCGACGGCGAGGGCCCCCACGAACGCGTCCCCGGCTCCCACGGTGTCCACCGCGGTCACCCGGAACCCGGGCACGGCGCTCGTCCCCGACGGCCCGGCCAGCACCGCTCCGGCCGCGCCCAGCGTGACCACGACATGTCCCCCGCCGAGCCCCGCGGCCAGGCCCGCCGCGATGTCCCGGCCCAGCGCCGCCTCGTCCGCCGGCGGGGCATACGGCCGCCCCGCCAGGGCCGCCCCCTCCTGCGCGTTGACCACGAGCCAGTCCGGGCACTCGGCGAGCAGGCCGGCCGCTCCACCGGGAACCGGGGCCAGGTTGAGCACGGTCCGGACCCCGCCGGCCCGGGCCCGGCGGAGCGCGGCGCCGAGCACGCCGGCGGGGATCTCCGCCGAAAGCACCAGGACGTCGCACGGCTGCGCGAGGGCGGCCGCCACCTCCGCGTCCCCGGCAAGCCCGTTGGCGCCCGCGGCGACCGCGATCGAGTTCTCCCCGGCCGGGTCCACGGTGATCAGGGCCAGTCCCGAGGCCACGCCGGGCACCGCGCGCAGGCCCGTCACGCCGATCCCCTCGGCGGCGAGGCCGGCCTGCAGCCGGGCGCCGAACCCGTCGTCCCCGCAACAGCCCACCATCCGCACGTCGGCGCCCAGCCGGGCGGCTGCAACCGCCTGGTTGGCTCCCTTGCCGCCCGCGCCGAAGGTGGCGGCCGCCGAAGCGAGCACGGTTTCACCGGGCCCGGGCAGATGCGGCACGAGGAGCGAGATGTCGGTGTTCAGGCTGCCCAGGACGGTCACCACAGGACGCTGCGCCATGCCCCTCCTCGCCGGGCACCGGGCCGCACGCACCCTACCGCCCGCCCCGGTAACACGTCAGACATCTCCCGGACCACGTCCCGACACGGTCCGGCGGCCAAACGGAGCCAAAAAGTATCTTATTAGGCATAGTGCAACGTCCCTGGTCACCGGAATGGGCGGGCCAATGTCGGGTATCGTGCAAAGATCACTACGCTGCTATCCCACACATCCGTGCGGACCCTGATCCTGGGGGTAGATCCGGCCGGACGGGTAGTTCAGCATGACCGGAATGCGAAGGAAGTCCTAGATCCGCCTAACGGCTCGCTACTCGGCACGCACCTGAGCGATCTGGTGGTAGGCAACTCCCCCACAGGGACACCGCTCAACAGCCTGCTGGACGCGGTCAAGGGAGGCCGCGAAGCGACCGCGGTGCTCACCTTCAAGGCTCAGCGCAGCAACCCCATCGACACCGTGGTCACGCTGCAGCCGATGCACGGCGACAGCGACGCGAGCCCGTCGGCGCTGGCGATCCTGCGCATGCCACCGCCCAGCGTGGAGCAATTCCTTGACCCCGCGCTGATGCGGCACGCCCTGCTCGATGAGACGTTCCGGCAGATGGGGGCCACCCTCGACCTGGACCAGATGGCCCGCGGGCTGATCAACATCGTGGTCCCCCACTTCGGCAACGCGGCCGGCCTGCTGCTGCTGGAGAGCCTGGTGGCGGCCGACGAGCCGCCCGCACCGCAGAACGACGGGTCTTACCTGCTGCGCCGGATGGCCATCGCCACCGACGACAGCAACCCCGACTGGGACGCCACGTTCCCCACCGGCGAGGTGCTGCGCTACCCGGCGGGATCGCCGTACACCGAGTGCATGAACACCGGCCGGCCGGTCCGCGAGCCCGCCATGACCACCAGCGAAGCGGTCGAGATGGCCGAATCGTGGCTCCGCCGGCCCTTGGGCAAGCTGCTCGCCGGCTCGTCCATGTTGCTGCTGCCGCTGAACGCGCGCGGCTCCACGCTGGGCTTCATCGTGTGCGACCGGCGGAAGGGCTTCCGGTCCTTCGACGCCTACGACACCGAGATCGGCATGGAGTTCGCCTCGCGCGCGGCGATCTTCATCGACAACGCCAGGCGGTACAACCGGGAGCGGGCCACTGCGCTCACCCTGCAGCGCAGCCTGCTGCCGACCGGGCTTTCCGCGCCGTCCTCGGTGGAGGTCACGCACCGGTACCTGCCCGGCAGCGCGCTCATCGAGGTCGGCGGGGACTGGTACGAGTCGATCAACATGCCGGGCGCGCGGGTGGCCCTGGTCGTCGGCGACGTGGCCGGCCACGGTGTCCGGGCGGCGGTCACGATGGGCCGGCTGCGCACCGCCATCCAGACCCTGTCGATGCTGGAACTGTCCCCCGCCGAGTCGCTGCAGTACCTCAACGAGCTGATGCGGAAGATCGGCGAGCGCGAGCCGCACTTCGCCACCTGCGCCTACGCCACCTACGACGCGGTGAACGGCACCTGTGAGGTCGCCTGCGCCGGGCACCTGCCCCCGCTGCTGGTGCGCCCGGACGGCACCAGCGAGTTCCTCGACGTATCCCCGGCGCCACCGCTGGGCGTGGGCGAGGGCCTGATCTCCAGCCGGACCTTCGAGATCGAGGACGGCAGCATGTTCGTCCTTTACACCGACGGGCTGGTGGAAAGCCGCGGCCGCGACATCGACGACGGGCTGAAGCGGCTCCAGTCCGTGTTCGACGCCGAGTCGGTGGCCGGCTCGATGGACGACCTCTGCAAGGCGATCCTGGCCGGCGCCTATTCCGATCAGCACCGCGACGACATCGCCGTGCTGATCGCCCGGCTCGCCCGGATCGACGGCAGCCTCCAGGCGTCCTGGGCGCTGACCGGTGAGCTGACCGCAGCCCGTGAGGCGCGGTCCCTGGTGGCCGAGCCGCTGGAGAAGTGGGACCTGGCCAGCATGGTGGACACCACCCAGCTGCTGGCCTCCGAGCTGGTGACGAACGCGATCAGGTACGCCGAGGGCCCGGTCACGCTCCGGCTGATCAAGGAGGGCGCGCTGATGTGCGAGGTGTTCGACAGCTCACCCGCGCTGCCCAAGCTCCAGCACGTGGCCAAGGATGACGAGTGCGGCCGGGGACTGCAGATCGTCAGCAAGCTGTCCGGCCGGTGGGGCGCCCGCCGGATCCCCGCGGGCAAGGTCGTCTGGTGCGAGCAGCCCTTCCCCCGTAAGGACGAGGAGTGAGCCGGGCCAGAGCCTGGGCGCGGCCCGGCCGGCCCTCAGACGCCGCGCATCGCGCGCAGCGACTGCTTCAGCGAGCCCATGGTGGCCAGGACCGCGGACGGCTCGTAGCCGCAGTGCGCCATGCAGTTCGCGCACCGCGGGTCCTTGCCGCGGCCGTACGCGTCCCAGTCGGTGGTCTCGATCAGCTCCTTGTACGTCTTCACATACCCGTCCGACATCAGGTAGCACGGCCGCTGCCAGCCGAGCAGTGAGTAGGACGGGATCCCCCAGGCGGTGCAGCCGAAGTCGGCGTTGCCCTCCAGGAAGTCCAGGAACAGCGGGGAGTGGTTGAGCCGCCAGCGCTGCCGGTTGCCGTCGGCGAACGCCTTGCGGAACAGTTCCCTGGTCTCGGTCACGCCGAGGAAGTGCTCCTGGTCCGGTGCCTTCTCGTACGCGTAGGCCGGGGAGATCATCATCTCGTCCACGCCGAGATCGTCGTTGAGGTAGTTGAGCACGTCGATGACGGTCTGCGGGGTGTCGGTGTTGAAGAACGTGGTGTTCGTGGTGACCCGGAACCCGCGCCGCTGGCATTCCCTGATGGCGGCGACCGCCTGGTCGAACACCCCTTCCTTGCAGACCGACTCGTCGTGCCGCTCGGCCAGCCCGTCGATGTGCACCGCCCAGGCGAAGTACCGCGATGGGGTGAACTTGTCGATGTGCTTGGGGATCAGCAGTGCGTTCGTGCAGAGGAACACGTACTTCTTGCGCTTGATCAGCTCGGCGACGATCTCATGGATCTGCGGGTGCATGAGCGGCTCACCGCCGGCGATGGACACCATCGGCGCGCCGCACTCCTCGATCGCGCCGATCGCCTGGTCCACCGGCATTCGCTGCTTCAGCAGCGTGTGCGGTTGCTGGATCTTCCCGCAGCCGGCGCACTTGAGGTTGCACGCGAACAGCGGCTCCAGCTCGACCAGGAGGGGGAACTTGTCCTTGCGCGCCAGCTTCTGGCGCATCAGGTAGGCCCCGATCCGCAGGCTCTGTCGCAGTGGCATGGTCATGGCGCCCGGACCTCCTTGGGCAGGCTGAACCGGATGTTCTCGGTGGTGATGACGCGCTCGGAGACCTCCACGGGACCGAGGCCCGACAGCGCGGTGATGATGTCGTCGACCACGGCCGGCGGCGCCGACGCGCCGGCGGTCAGGCCGATCGTGGACACGCCCGTCAGCCAGCCGAGCTGGATGTCGGACGGCCCGTCGATGAGGTGCGCGGGGGTGCCGGCCCGCTGCGCCGTTTCCACCAGCCGCACCGAGTTGGAGGAGTTGGCCGACCCGGCTACCAGCACCAGGTCGGACTCGGCGGCAACGGCCCGGATGGCCTGCTGCCTGTTGGTGGTGGCGTAACAGATGTCGTCGCTGCCCGGGGCCCGGGCAGCGGGGAACCGCCCGGTGAGCGCGGAGGCCACCTCGGCCGCCTCGTCCACGGCAAGCGTGGTCTGCATCAGGTAGGCGACCTTGCCCGGGTCCGCCGGGCGCAGCCGGGCCACGTCGGCCGGGCTCTCCACCAGGGCCATCGACCCCGGCGCCTCGCCGAGGGTGCCCTCGACCTCCTCGTGGCCGGCGTGCCCGATGAGCGCCACCAGGTAGCCGTCGGCCGCGAACCGGCGCGCCTCCGCGTGCACCTTCGCCACCAGCGGGCAGGTCGCGTCGATGGTGTCCAGGCCGCGCCGGGCGGCCTCCTCGCGGACCGCCGGGGACACCCCGTGCGCGGAGAAGACCACGCACGCCCCGTCGGGGACCTCGGACAGTTCGTCCACGAACACCGCTCCGCGCCGTTCCAGGTCGGCCACGACGTGGGTGTTGTGCACGATCTGCTTGCGCACGTACACCGGCGCCCCGCGCTGGTCGAGAACCTTCTCCACGATGTCGATGGCCCGCTCCACCCCGGCGCAGAAGGACCGCGGCCCGGCCAGCAGCACCCGGCGCGGCCCGGCCGCGGCGGCCCAGGCGGCCAGCACCGGGCTGGCGGCCCGCAGCGCCCGCAGCGCGGCCAGCCCGCCGGTCACGATCCCCGGGCGCAGCAGCGGCCGCGCGGGGGTGTCCGACACCGCGCGGAGCACGGCCACCGGCCGGTCATGTGCGGCCGCGGCCAGCGGGGCGGACTCCAGGTCGGCCGCCAGCGCCCCGCCGGCCGCCAGGGCATACCGGGCCGCGCCGCCGGCCAGCCGGTCGGTGGTGACGACCGGCCCGGCGTGGACGCGCAGCCCGGCCCGGCGCAGTTCCCCGGCCAGCAGCGGCGCCGCCGGGCACTGGACGCTCGTGCCGCGGGCGTCCCGGACCTCGGTGCCGACGACCAGGTCACCGGGGACCAGGTCGTCGGTGAGGCCACCGCCCACCCCGGCGATGGCCAGCGCGCCGAACTCCTCACCGGCCAGGACGGCCGCCTGCCGCCGGGACCTCGCCGGGCCGTAGCCGGTCACCCGGACCGTGCCGGCATCCAGCTGGCCGGCCGCGCGCAGCCCGCGCCGGACCGCCAGGGCCTCCAGCCGCAACGGGGAGCACACCACCAGGGGGCGGTGCTTGCCTGGGGGGGCGGTCATGCCGTCTCCGACAGGTACCGGCCGAGCGCGCTGACCGGGAACACGAGCCGGTACAGGTGATAGTTGAGGTAGAAGTCACGCGGGAACCCGGTGCCGGTGAACTGCGGCTCGTCCCAGGTCCCGTCGCTTCGCTGGTGCCCGGCCAGCCAGCGGACCCCGGCGTCGGCGGCCGGCCCGGCGCCGCCGGCCGCGAGCAGCGCAAGCAGCGCCCACGCGGTCTGCGACGCGGTGGACGCGCCACGGCCCGCCAGGGACGGGTCGTCGTAGGAGCGCATGTCCTCGCCCCAGCCGCCGTCAGGATTCTGATGCTGCTCCAGCCAGGCCACCGCGCGGCGGATGGCCGGCTTGCCCGGCTGCACCCCGGCGGCGATCAGCGCGGGCACCACCGCGCCGGTCCCGTACACGTAGTTGGCGCCCCACCGGCCGAACCAGGAGCCGTCGCTCTCCTGCGCCCGCAGCAGCCAGACCACTCCGCGCCGGACCGCCCGGCTGCCGGCCTGGCCCGCGGCGGCGAGCGCCTCCACCACATGCGCGGTGACATCCGCCGAGGGCGGGTCGGTGACCGCGCCGAAGTCGCAGAACGGCAGCTTGGCCACCAGCCGTGAGGTGTTGTCGGCGTCGAAGGCCGCCCAGCCGCCGTCCGCCGACGCCATCCCGGCGATCCAGGTCAGGCCGCGGGAGAGGGCGGCCCTGCGGCGCGCGTCCGGCCCCGACCCCCGCACCCGGCGCAGCGCGAGCACCACCTCGGCGGTGTCGTCGATGTCAGCGTAGTTGTCGTTGTCGAACTCGAAGGCCCAGCCGCCGGGTGCCAGGGCCTGCGGCGCACCTGCCAGTCCCCCGGCCCGGCGATCTCCTCGTCGAGCAGCCAGTCGGCGGCCCTGGCGAGGGCCGGGTGGCCGGCGGGCAGGCCCGCGTCGGCGAGCGCGATCATCGCCAGCACGGTGTCCCAGACCGGCGACTGGCAGGCCTCCATCCGGCGCACCGGGCCCTCGGGGGTGTCCTCGGTGATGGTGAACCGGTCCAGGCCGGCCAGGCCGCGCCGCATCACCGGATGGTCCAGGTCGTAGCCGAGCAGGCGCAGCGCGATCAGCGAGTACACCCACGGCGGCTGGATGCCACCCCAGCAGCCGTCGGCCTCCTGCCTGGCGATGATCCACTCCGCGCACCGGCGGATCGCGGCGCGGCGCACCGCCCGCACCGGCGCGGCCCGGTGCGCGTGCCGCTCGTAGCCGTGCAGCACCCGGTCGAGGCCGCCGAACACGGCGGCCCAGCCAGGATCCCTCGGCCGGTCCCGGCGGCCGATGCTGGCCCGGGGGGACACGGCATCACCCGGGGACACCCCGGACCCCGATGGCCCGGAGCCCGCCGCTGGCCCAAGGCCCCGTTCCTCCGTCACGGGGCCTTGGCCGTGCCAGCCCGGGGGGGCAACCTCGCTGGCCCCCACCGCGCACGTGCCCGGGTCTCCCTCGGGCCAGAGTTCTTTGAGTCCGAACGGAAGTGGCGTGGCTGGCCGGAATGCCCCGACGATGGTCAGCGGCACGATGGTCTGGCGCGCCCAGCACGCCCAGTCGTAGATGTTGAACGGGAACCAGGCCGGCAGGTAGATCAGCTCCGGTGGCATGACCGGCAGGTCGTCCCAGGACCATGCGCCGAACAGGGCGAGCCAGATCCGGGTGAACACCCGGGTGGCCGGGATCCCGCCCTGGCCGCGGACCCACTCCGCCGCCCGGGCCAGGTGCGGCGCCTGCGGCTCGTGCCCGGCCAGCCGCAGCGCGACGTAGGCCTCCACCGTGGTGGACAGGTCCCCGGGGCCGCCGTAGAAGTTCGCCCAGGTGCCGTCGTCGCGCTGCTGGGAGGCGATCCACCGGGCCGCGGCCTGCGTCTGCTCGGCGGTCCGGACACCGAGGAACTCCCGTAGCAGCAGGTCCTCGGCATCCATGGTGACGTTGGTCTCCAGTTCGCCCTGCCACCAGCCCTGGTCATGCTGCAGGCCGAGCAGGTGATCCCTGGCGCGGGCCAGCGCCTCCGCCGCCGGGCCGGCGGCGGTGTGGCCGACTTGCCGCGGGTGCGTGACTGTCATCGGCTCCCTATCCTCACCACTGCCGCGCGGTGATGAACTCGGCGATCCCGGCGAAGTCGGCCCGGACGTCGTCGGGTATCGAGGTTTCCGCCAGGCACCGGTGCGCGGCCGCGAGCTGGGCCGCGGCCTCGTTTTCCGTCCAGTCCTTGCCGCCTGCCTCCTCGACGAGCCCGGCGGCGCGGGCCAGGTCGTCCTCGCTGAGCGGGTCCGCCTGGCGCAGCAGCGCGGCCAGCTCCGCGGACGCGGCGGTGCCGGCCGTCAGGGCGGCCACCACCGGCAGCGACTTCTTCCGCGCGCGCAGGTCCGAGCGGACCGGCTTGCCGGTCACCGCCGGGCTGCCCCAGATGCCCAGCAGGTCGTCGGTGAGCTGGAAGGCCTGCCCGGCATGCGCGCCGAACCCGGCCAGCCCCATGGCCATGGCCGGCGGCGCCCCGACGTGGATCGCGCCGATGCTGCACGCGCAGGCCATCAGCGCCGCGGTCTTGTCCCCGGCCATCTCCTGGCACTCGGCCAGGGTGACGTCGTCGCGGCGCTCGAACGCCAGGTCCGCACCCTGCCCGGCGATCAGCCGCTGCACCGCGACGGACAGGCAGCGGGCCGCCCACAGCCCCTGCGGGGCCTTGTCCTCCAGCAGGATGTCCTGCGCGAGGGCCAGCATGGCGTCCCCGGCCAGGATCGCCGCGCCGATCCCGTAGACGGTCCACGCGGTGGGCCGGTGCCGGCGCTCGGTGTCGCCGTCCATGATGTCGTCGTGCAACAGCGAGAAGTTGTGCACGAGTTCCACGGCGACCGCCGCGGGAACCCCGCGCTCCGGCGCGGCCTGCGCGGCCCGCGCGGACAGCAGGGCAAGCGCCGGTCGCAGCGCCTTGCCGGATCCGCCCGGCTTGGCGCCACCGTGCCGCGCGGCCCCGGCCGCGGCGCGGCCGTCGGCGGGCACCGGCACCTGGGCGATGCCGCTGCCCTCGCCACCGGCCCGGCCGCCCGCCGGGGCGTGCCCGTTGACGCCGGCCAGGCCGAGGTGGTAGGCCGCGACCGGGCGCACCTCGGGGCTGAGCCGGGCGATCGCCGCGGCCATCGCCGGGCCGACCAGGTCTCGCGCGGTTGCCACGCCGGCGGGCATCACGGCGGTCATGCCTGCGCCCCGGCGGTGCCGCTACTGACCGGCGGGGGTTCCGCCGCCGGTACCCGGCCCGGTGCCCGCAGCGCCGCGCCATCCATGCTCCGGCGTAGCTCCCGCACCGCGTTCAGTCCGCTTCGCACGGCTCCCTCCATCGTGTCCGGCCATCCGGTGTCGGTCCAGGCGCCCGCGAGGACCAGGCCCGCGGTGGCGGTCGCGGCCGCGGGCCGCAGCCGCCCCACACCGGGCACCTGGCGCATCGTGGCCCTGCGCTCCCTGCTGACGAAGCAATCGACGACCCGCGCCTGCGCCGCCGCGGGGAACAACTCAGCCAGCGCGGGCAGGAACTGCTCACGCAGCCGCGCGGCCGGGACGTCGGCGTAGGCCTCCGCCGCCGACAGCGAGATCGCCAGATACTGGCCTTCGCGCAGGCCCGACGGCCCGGTCCGGTCGAACACCCACTGCACCGGCGAGTCCACCGCCGCGGCGAACGGCAGCCTGGTCACCCGCCGGTCGTAGACCACGTGCACGTTGACAATGGGCGAGGTGGCGATCTGCAGCCATTGTGCTGGCCCGGGGGGACACTCCGTTGCCCCGGGGGCGAGCCCCCGGACCCCATGGCCCTGGAACCCCCCGATGGCCTCAGGCCCCGTTCCTTCGTCACGGGGCCTGGGCCCGGCGCCTGCTAGCCCGGGGGGGCGACCCCCCTGGAACCCCCCGAAGGCCTCAGGCCCCGTTCCTTCGTCACGGGGCCTGGGCCCGGCCTGTCCGGCCGCGGGCGGCAGCAGGCAGGCCGCGGTCTCCGGCGGGACGGCCAGTACCACGCCGTCGGCCCGGATCACCTCGCCGTCGCCGTTGCCCCCGGCCGCGCCGCGGCTGGCCAGGCGGACCAGGAATCCCCCGGAGGGCAGCGCCTCCACCGCGGCCGCCTTGGCGCTCAGCCGCACCCGGGCGCGCAGCCGGGCGAGCAGGCTGGCCGCGGCCTGGCCGTGCAGGTCACCGAGCGGTACGGCGGGAATCCCGATGTCCGCTGCGTCCCGGCCGGACAGCAGGGCGGTCTTCACTACGGTAGCGGCGAGCGCCAGGTTCGCGTCATCCCCGGCGACGTTGAGCGCGGAGACCGTGAACAGGTCCCACAGTGCCCGCCGGGCATGTTCGCCCTGCCCGTGGGCGGCCAGCCAGTCACCGAGGCGCTGCCCGTCGAGCCCGGGGCTGGCCGGGTCG
The DNA here is from genome assembly GCA_963806145.1 of uncultured Actinomycetes bacterium. Taxonomy (GTDB): domain Bacteria; phylum Actinomycetota; class Actinomycetes; order Streptosporangiales; family Streptosporangiaceae; genus DASXKD01. The sequence goes on along the minus strand of CAWDXD010000008.1, from coordinate 110,007 downwards.
AGCCTGGTCATGGCGAGGGCGGCGGGAACCACGCGCAATCGTTCGGCATAGGAAAGGTGCTGGTAGCCGGCCAGTGCCTGGCCCATGTGCAGCGGGCCGGGGAGCGCGGTGCGGCGCAGCCTGGCGCGCCCGCCGGGGCGCAGCACGGTGACGTCGAACCGGTCCTGGAGCGTCACCGAGCCGGTCATGCCGAGCCTGGCCAGCAGGCCCCGGTAGGCGGTACAGCAGCGCAGGAACACGTGCTGCCCGTTGTCCACGGTCAGGCCACCGCGGCTGAACGAGCAGGTGGCGCCGCCCAGGCGCGGCCGGGATTCGAGCAGCGTGACCCGGGCCCCCGTCTCGGCGAGCGCGATGGCGGCGGTGATGCCGGCCAGCCCGCCACCCACCACCGCCACGTGCGGGGCAGCTGATGGTGCGCTCACCGGGCGGCTCCCGGCGCGGCCGCGGGCGGCCGTGGCCTGCGGCGCGGCGGCCGCACCGCCGCCGTGGCCAGCGACTTGACCGCCACGGCAGCCTTCTCCCCCGCGGACAGCGAGACCCGGCGGGTGAGCACGGCGGCCGGGGCTGGCTGCGATGTGCTCAAGCAGCCGGTAGTAGATGCCCGCCATGGCACCCGCGGACGCGGCGCTGCGCCGGTCCAGCAACGGCATCAGCGCCAGGCCCTCGGCGTACCAGGTGCGGGCGCGGTCCGCCTCGAACTCCACCAGCGCGGTGAGCTTGCCCTGGCCGGGATCGGCGGCCGGGTCGGCGCCGAGGGCGCAGCCGAACCGCGCGAAGTCCTCGGCGGGCAGGTAAACCCGGCCGGTGGCGTAGTCCTCGCGGATGTCCCGCAGGATGTTGGTGAGCTGGAGCGCGACGCCGAGCGAGTCAGCCAGCGGCACCGCCTGCTGCGGGTCGCTGGTGCCGAACACGCCGAGGGACAGCCGCCCGATCGACCCGGCCACGCACCGGCAGTAGTGCAGCAGGTCGTCGAACGTCGCGTAGCTGACGCCGCGCACGTCGGCGGCACAGCCGTCGATCAGCTCGCTGAACGCGGGCAGCGGGATCTCGAACCGCACCGCGGCGTCGGCCAGCGCGACGAGTACCTCGTCACCGTCGCCGGTGTCGCCGGCCTGGAGCGCAGCCAGCCCGGACCTGGCCTCCTCGAGCAGTTCGAGCTTCTCCGGGGCGGGCAGGGTGCCGTCTCCGATGTCGTCGATGCGCCGGGCGAAGGCATAGACGGCCGCCAGAGCCTGCCGTTTGGCCGGGGGAAGCAGCCGGATGCCGTAGGAGAAGTTCCTGGCCTGAGACCAGGTGATCTCCTCGCAGCGGCGGTAGGCCGCGCGTACATCGGTAGTCACGTCACCGTCCCGTCAGGTAGGCACGGAGCAGTTCGGCCGCCACGCGGGGCTTGCGCGGGCGGGGGGTGGCGGCCAGCACGTCGCAGCCGTTCGCGGTGATGGCGGCGAGGGCCGCCCGGCCGCCCGCCACGTACCCGGCCACCGCCGCCCGGGCGAAGCCGCGCAGCGTGCCGACGATGGGCGCGCCCTCGTCGAGCAGGCCGGCGGCCCGGCGCACCTGGAACTCGATGAGCCCGCGTACCTGGGGCGACGCGGATGGAGCGGCCAGGCCGGCCTCGGTGACGCCGTGCCGGGTGAGATCCTCGGCGGGGAGGTAGACGCGGCCGGCCCGGAGGTCCTCGGCCACGTCCTGCCAGTGCTCGGCCAGTTGCAGCGCGGTGCACACCAGGTCGGAGAGCCGCTCCCGGGGCGGCGTGGCCGTGCCGAAGACGTATAGCACGATGCGGCCGACCGGGTTGGCCGACAGGCGGCAGTAGGCCAGCAGCTCGTCGAAGGTCTGGTAGCGGGTGACCACCTGGTCCTGGCGGTTCGCCTGGATCAGGTCGAGAAACGGCTGGGCGGGGATCGCGCACTGCGCGACGGCCGGCGCGAGCGCCCGGATCACCGGAAGCCGGGGGACCTCCCCGCCAGGCTGGTACAGCCGGCCAAGGTCGGCCTCGAGTTCGTCCAGCAGCGCCAGCCGCTCCTCCGGCGGTGCCTCGTCACCCATGTCGTCGGCGGACCGGGCGAAGCCGTAGACCGCGGTCAGGTGAGCGCGGTAGCGCCCCGGAAGCAGCCGGAGGGCCACGGGAAAGTTCTCGTCCGCGGCCTTGGCGCCGGCCTGGGCAGTGATCACCCTGGCCGGCTCACTGCTGGCCCCGGGAGCGCTGGCATCGTCTGATCGCGTCGCATCCCGAGTCACGTCCCCTATTCCTTCACAGCTCACGGGCTAATGCAAACAATGACATCGGCGTCATGTGACGCCGATGTCGCAGAACTAGTGAGACTCCGGCACCGCACCGGTCCCGGCAAAGAGGCTTACATTACTTCGGTTGCCACACGCAAGTCCGCCACCGGGAAACCGGCGCCACCAGCGATGTCTTTACACATCCATTTCCTGAGTGTCCGCGAAGATTTGGGAGATCGCGGGCCGCCATGCTCGGCTACGGATGGATCTGCCACACAACATCCCAGGCAGAGGCCACGGTGCGGGCGGAATCGCCGGTCTGGGGAATCGGCTCCGGCAACTGGCCTCTGGGCCCTGTAATTTGCCTGGCACACCACGCACCGCGGTGGCAAGCTTTTTGTTCCAGCGAGCCCCGGACGCCGCCGCAGAACGGCCCCGCGGCGCCGCCGCCCCGGCGCCGCCGCCGAACCTGACGCATATGTCACTCGAAGCTGACGCTCATGTCATGACACGGCCACCCGGCCACTTAACGCTGACACATATGTCATATTCCACGCCCGGTAGCCGGCCCGATGCGGACCGGCACAGCGGGCGCATGCTCCGATAGTGCACCCATGGGGGCCCAATAGGGCGTTAGATGTGAACTGACCTGGTTGCCCGCGAGTCTGGACTTCGGCGGTGTGCGGTCACCCGGGTCACCTTACGGGGGCATGCCATGCCGGTGGCCCAAGGGGCGCACGAGGGGAGCCGATGGCACGTCAATCATTACCGGATGCCGGAGTCCCAGATCCGGGGCGGATCACCAGCCAGCAGGACTTCGGCCGCGAGCTCACCCTGGCCCGGCAACAGGCAGGGCTCACGATCCGCGAGGTAGCGAAGGCAAGTGGCATCCCGGTCAGCACGGTCGGGGACTACTTCGCCGCGCGCCACCTTCCGCCCGCCCGCCAGCCCGAACTCCTGCCCAGCATCCTGGCCGCGTGCCAGATCACCGACGCTGCGCAGGTGGGCCGGTGGCTGGAGGCGCTGAGCCGGGTCCGCCGCGCTCCGGGGCGGCCCCCGGCCGGCCCGGCTCCCTACCGGGGCCTGGCCAGCTTCCAGCCTGAGGACGCCGCCTGGTTCTTCGGCCGCGAGGAATTAGCACTGCACCTGGTGCGGCTGGCGACCGGGCCGGGCGCACCGGGGCTGCCGCTCGCGGTGGTCGGGCCCTCCGGGTCCGGTAAGTCCTCGCTGCTGCGGGCGGGCCTGATCCCCCGGCTGCGGTCCGGCACCACGGCCCGGCCGGGCGGCCGCCCGGTAATGCTGATCACGCCGGGCGCGGCACCCGTGCAGACCCTGGCCGGGCACCTGGCGCCGCTGGCCTGGCCGGGTACCGAGGGCCCGCTGCGTACCGGGCTGCTTGCCCAGGGGCTGCGCGAGGACCCGGAGCGGCACGCGCGGCTCGCCTCGCGGGGCGACGAACCCCCCGCGATCATCGTGGACCAGCTCGAGGAGATCTTCACCGCGGGCCCGGGCGAGGACGAGCGGCGCGAGTTCGTCGCCGCGCTGTCCGCCCTGTCCGAGCACACCCTGGTCGTGCTCGGCCTGCGGGCCGACTTCTACGGGCACGCGGTTGGCTATCCGGCGCTGGCCCGGGCGCTGCAGGAGCGGCAGATCGTGGTCGGCCCGATGTCCGCCGGCCAGCTCCGCCGGGCGATCGTGGAGCCCGCGCGCAAGGCCGGCCGGGAGGTCGAGGACGGCCTGGTCGAGGTACTGCTCAGTGACATGCGCCCGCACGGCGCGCCCGGGCCGGGCGGGCACGAGGCCGGGGCACTGCCGCTGCTCTCCCACGCCCTGCTGGCCACCTGGTCCCGCAGCCGCGGCAGCCGGCTGACCCTGGCCGACTACCAGGCCAGCGGCGGAATCAGGGACGCCATCGCGCGGACCGCGGAACAGGCGTACGCGACCCTGGACACCAGCGAGCAGGAGATCGCCAGGCAGTTGTTCCTCCGGCTGATCCATGTCGGCGACGACGGCCGGGAGGCCCGGACCCGCCTCCCGCTCCGCGACCTGCCGGGAGACGCCAGCGTGGCCTCGGCGGTCCTGGAGCGCTTCGTCGGGCAGCGCCTGGTCACCAAGGACCAGGCCGCGGCGGAGATCACCCATGAGGCACTGCTCGGCGCGTGGCCCCGGCTGCGGGTGTGGATCGACGCCGACCGCGAGGACATCAGGATCCGGCGGTTCATCGAGGTGGCGGAGCAGACCTGGGCGCGGGCCGATCGGGAGGCGGCCGCGCTGCTGCGCGGCGGGCAGCTCGCACTGGCCGTGGACTGGACGGCCGACGCGGCCAACCGTGCCGCGCTGAGCCAGGACGCCCGTGACTTCGTGGACGCGGGGATCGCCGAGGAACGGGCACAGCAGGCGGCCGCGCGCCGCCGCACGCGGCGGCTGCGCCAACTGGTGGCCGCGCTCACCGCCCTGGTGCTGCTCACCGTCGGCCTGGCCGGGTACGCCTTCCACCAGCGGCAGATCGCCAGCACCGCCAAGGACCAGGCCGAGTCGCGGACCGTGGCCATCGAGGCCGGCCAGATCCGGCCGGAGGATCCGCCGCTGGCCGCGCAACTCTCGCTGGCCGCCTACCACATCTCGCCCACGGCGGGGGCGCTGGCCAGCCTGCTCGAGTCGTCCGGCGCCCCGGCAGCGGCGCGCATGTTCGACTCCGACCGCGACGTGCAGGCCGTCGCACTGTCCCCGGACCACCGGCTGCTCGCGGTCGCCGCTGCCGACGGCACCCTGCGGCTGTGGAACGTCTCCCGGGCCGGCCACCCGGCGAGGATCGGCACGGTGGCGGAAGTGGGTCGCACACACCCGCTGTACGCCGCGGCGTTCAGCCCGGACGGGCGGGTACTGGCCGCGGCCGGCGAGGACGGGAAGGTGCGGCTGTGGAACGTCACCGACCCGCAGCACCCCACGCGGCTCGGCCAGGCTCTCACCGGCCCGAAGAACACGATCTACTCGCTGGCGTTCAGTCCACAGGGCGGCCTTCTGGCAGCGGGCAGTGCCGACACGACGGTGCGGCTGTGGAACGTCACCGACCCCGCGCACCCGGTCCCGGTCGGCGGGCCGCTGACCGGTGCGACAGGATACGTGCAGGCGGTGGCGTTCAGCCCGGACGGGCATTTGCTGGCCGCGGGCAGCGCCGATCACACCGTGCGGCTGTGGAACATGACCGACCCGGCCAGGCCACGGCTCGCCGCCAAGCTGACCGGCCCGGCTGACGCTGTGGACTCGGTCGCGTTCAGCCCGGGCGGCGGCGAACTCGCCGCCGGAGGCTATGACGATCTCGTCTGGCTGTGGCGCATCACCAAACCCGCCAAACCGGTTCTGGCCCACAAGTTCACCGGGGCCACCAACTGGATCATGGCGGTCGCTTTCAGCCCGGACGGGACGGTGCTGGCCGCCGGCGGCAGCGACGGTCAGGTGCGGCTGTGGAACGCCGCGACCGGCGCCGCGCTCGCCGTGATCCCCCATCCGCAACCGGTGACCACGCTGGCCTGGGATGGCCCGCACCTGCTGGTCACCGGCGACGCCGACGGGTATGTCCGGGCCTGGCACCTGCCGGTGCCGGACCTGATGACCGGCGGCCCGGTATACAGCATCGCGCTCAGTCCCGCGGGCGGCACGCTGGTGGTCGGCGGGGCCGGCCTGGAGGTGTGGAACCCTGCCGTCCGCGCCCTGACCGCCAGCGCCCCGATCCCCGATCCCGCGCCTGGCGACACCGTCAACGCGGTGGCCATCTCCCCCGGCGGGAACCTGATCGCCACCGGATACGGCGACGGGCACATCCAGTTGTGGCGGCGGCGCGGCGCCCGCCTGATCTCGCTCGGGACGCCGCAGGCCGCCTCGCAGTTGCCCGCCGGGTTCACCAACCAGGTCGAGTTCGTGGCGTTCAGCCCGGACGGCAAGCTCCTGGCCAGCGGCGGCGACGACGGCACCGTGCGGCTGTGGGACATCACCGACCCGGCCAGGCCCGTGCCATTGTCGGTTATCCAGGACTCCACAGATGCGGTGTTCTCGGTCGCGTTCAGCCAGCACGGCGGCCTGCTCGCCGCGGCCAGCGCCGACGACGAGGTACGGCTGTGGAACGTGACCGACCCAGGCACGCCGGTGAAACTGGGCAATGCGCTCACCGGGCCGACCAACACCGCATACTCGGTGGCGTTCAGTCCCAATGGGCATGTGCTCGCGGTCGGGAGCGCGGATCGGGACATCCGGCTCTGGGATGTCAGCGATCCGGCCCGGCCGCATCGCATCGGCCCGGTGCTCACCGGGCCGTCGGGGTATGTGTACTCGGTCGCGTTCAGCCCGGACGGGACCATCCTGGCCGCGGGGAACACCAACGGCAGCGTGTGGCTGTGGAACCTGGCCCGCCCCGCGCGCCCGGCACTGATCGCCACCCTGACCGGGCCGTCCGGGCAGGTCTTCTCGGTGGCGTTCGGCGCAGGCGGGCGGACGCTGGCCGCGGCGGACTCGGCCGGCCTGGTCTGGCTCTGGGACACCGGGGCCAGCGTCGCGGCCCACGCGGTGTGCGCGATGGCCGGGCAGCCGCTGACCCGAGCCGAGTGGGCTGCCTACGCGCCCGGGCAGCACTACGCGCCGCCGTGCCGCTGACCCGGCCGGGAAGGCCGAAACGCCCGCCGGCACAGCCGGCCCGCCCATCCCGCTGCCGCACCGCCCGCGAGGCCCGACCGCGATGCTCGGTCACCATGGTCACACGGACCTTGGTGTTGAGTCTCTCCGGTCAGGTGCGCCAGATGAGGGCGAGCGCGCGGTCGTCGTTGCTGCCGGCGCCCGCGCTCAGTGCCCTGACGAGGTCGGCGGCGCCCGCGCGGAACCCCGTCGTGACCAGCCGGTCCGCTTCGCCGAGCAGCCGGTCGGTGCCGTCGTCGATGTCCTTGCCCGGAACTTCCACCAGCCCGTCGGTGTAGAGCATGATGGCATCGCCGGGCCGCAGCGTGCCCCGCTCCGGCGCCAGCCGCAGGTCGGCGACCACGCCGAGGACGATCCCCCTGGCGGTGGTGAGCCGCCAGGTGCCGCTGCCCGCGTCGAAGTGCGCCGCGGGCGGGTGACCGGCGGAGGACACCACGAAGTCACCGGTGGCCAGGTCGAGCGCGAGATGGATCGCGGTGACGAAGCCTTCGTTGACGGCGCCCCGGCGCACGAAGGCGTTGCAGCTGGGGAGGAACTCCCCCTGCGGCACCGAGCCGAGCAGCCCGCCGAACGCGCCGGACAGCAGCAGTGCCCTGGTCCCGGCGTCCACGCCCTTGCCCGCCACGTCGACGAGCGCCACCTCCAGGATCTTGCCGTCGCAGGAGGACACCAGGAAGTCGCCGCCGAACGAGGAGCCGCCGGCCGGCCGGAGCACCGATACCGTGCCCCAGCCCTCCGGCAACTCGGGCAGCGTCCCCTGGGCCCGGATCCGGTCCCGCAACTCGATCAGCATGGTCTCGCCACGCAGCCCGAGCATGCCGAGCTTCTCCCTGGTCCTGGCGAGCACGTGGGCCACCAGCGCGGTCACCACGATGGTCAGCACCAGGCCGGGACCTGCCTTGTCCTCCACCACGTCGTAGGCCAGCCCGGCGGCGATCAGCACGAGCAGGATGCGCAGCGCACGGGGCCACAGCAGCAGGCCACCCGCCAGCACCGGCAGGATGAGCAGGCCGGGCGAGAACCACGACTGCGACACGTGCACGGCCGCCACGGCGATGAACACCGTCACCACGGCGAGAAGCAGGGCCACCCGGCGGTTCCCGGTGATGAGCTGACGTGCCACCCACCCGTTCACCGTGCGCCAGGCGGAGCGCACGGCACGCAGGGGACGGGCCAGACCACGGGCAACCATGATGGCCGCACTGTATCCGTCCGCCGGGGTCGCTGGCACCCGCGCAGGTCAGCGGCCCGGACCCGGAGCGGCCCCGGCCGGCCGCGCCGGATAATCCGTCCGCCGGGGTCGCTGGCACCCGCCCAGGTCAGCGGCCCGGACCCGGAGCGGCCCCGGCCGGCCGCGCCGGATAATCCGTCCGCCGGGGTCGCTGGCACCCGCGCAGGTCAGCGGCCCGCTCCGGAAGCGCCCAGGCCCGGCGCCGAAAAGAAGTTGGCGGTCGCTCCCGCCGGGCGGGTAGGAAGGCGGGCATGGCCACGTTCCAGATCCGCCCGGTCACCGAAGATGAGCTGCCCGCGTTCCAATACGTGGACCAGCAAGCGTTCAACGGCAGGCCGGACTCACCGCGGTCCCGCGCCAACTGGCTCGCCCGCCTCGAACTCGACCGCACCCTGGGCGCCTTCGACGGCACCACGCTGGCCGGCGTCACCGGCGTGTACAGCTTCCGGATGCGGGTGCCCGGCGCGATGGCCGCGGTCGCCGGGGTGAGCATGGTCGCCGTGCTGCCCTCGCACCGCCGCCGTGGCGCCCTCACCGGCCTGATGCGGCGCCAGCTCGGCGACATCGCCGAGCGGGGCGAGGCGGTGGCCGCGCTGTTCGCCGCGGAGACGGGGATCTACGGCAGGTACGGCTACGGGCGCGCGTCCTGGCAGTTGTTCCTGAAGCTGGGCCGCGGCCACGGGCGGCTGGCTGCCGCCGCACCGGCCGACCCCGCGCTGCGGCTGCGGATCGCCGAGCCGCGGTCGGCGCACGCCGAGATGGGCAAGGTGTACGAGCTGGCCATGGCCGAGCGGCCCGGCCTGTACGCCCGCACCGAACCGTGGTGGGATCGGCTGACCCATGACCCCGACTCCGACGCCGACCCGATGAAGCGCTGCGTGCTGGCTGAGGATGACTCCGGGCCCCGCGGCTACGCGCTGTTCACCTCCGAAGGCCGGGGGGAGCTGGGCACGTTCCTCCCCGATGGCGTGCTGGACGTGTCCGAGGCGATCGCCGTGGATCCGGCGGCGGCCGCGGCGCTGTGGGCCGACCTGCTCAGCCGGGACCTGATCACCACGTTCCGGCTGCACATGCGGCCGGTGGACGACCCGCTGCTCGACCTGCTGGCCGACTCCCGGCTTGGCCGGCCGCAGCTGTCCGACGGCCTGTGGATCCGGCTGGTGGACGTGGGCAAGGCGCTGTCCCAGCGCCGCTACGCATGCCCGGTGGACCTGGTCATCGAGGTCGGCGACGAGCTGTGCCCGCAGAACCAGGGCCGGTGGCGGCTGACCGCGGCGACCACCTCCGCCCCCTCCGGGTTCAGCGGGACCTGTGAGCGGACCACCGCCCCGGCGGACCTGGTGCTGCCGGTGCGCGCGCTGGGCGCGGCGTACCTGGGCGGCACCCGGCTCGGGCCGCTGGCCGCGGCTGGCCTGGTCACCGAGGTCACGCCCGGATCCGTGGCGGCGCTGTCGGCCGCCATGTCGTGGGACCCGGCACCCTGGTGCCCGATGATCTTCTAGGGGCAGGCCCGGCTCACAGCGACGCGCGCAGCACCGCCTCGGCGAGGTCGGCCCGGTAGTGCGGCTGCATGCTGGTGAAGTCCGGGCACGCGTTGACCTCGAGCACCCGCGGCCCGGCCGCCGTCCGCAGCAGGTCCACCCCGGCGTGCCCCAGCCCCAGCGCGGCGGCCGCGGCGTGCACCAGGTCCTGTTCCTCGCCGGTGAGCTCGATGCGGCGCTGTACGGCGCCGCCAGCGATGTTGCTGCGCCATTCCGGCGGTGCCGCGCGGCGCTCGGTCACCGCGATCAGCCGGCCCCCGGTGAGGACGGCGCGCACGCTGGCCCCGGCGCACTCTGTCACCTCCGGCTGCACGATCAGCGCGCCCGGCCCCTCGGCCGCGAGTTCCGCCAGGGCCGCGGCCAGTGCCGCCGGATCCGCCGCCCGGCGCACCCACCGCCCCTGCGCCCCGTGGGCCCGCTTGACCACCACCGGGTAACCGATCTCCGCGGCGACGGCAGCCGCCTGCGGCGGGTCGAGCGCGCAGATCTCGGTGCGCACCTGGGCCACGCCCGCCTGGGCAAGCCGTACCGCGGCGGCCGCCTTGTCGTCCGCGAGCAGCACGCCGTCCACCGGGTTCTGCGCCCGCATGGTGCGCGCCAGCACTCGCAGCGCGATGACCGCCGCCGGGAACCCGAACAGCAGGAACGGGGCCAGGCTGGCGGCCGCGACGGGGCCGGCCGCGTCGGTGACCGTCAGCGCGCCCAGCGGGGCGATGCCCGCCCGCAGCGAAGGCAGGTCCACCGTCCGGACCGGGACGCCGAGACGGCCAGCGGCGGCGATCAGGCCGTCCGGCACGTTGGTGGCGTACGGGTTCCTGGCGACCGCGAGCGTCATCCCGCGACGCCCTGCCGGTGCCGGGCGGTCGCGTGGTCCAGGATGGCCCCGGCGACGTCAGCCCCGGTCACCGTGCTGATCCCGGCGAAGCCCGCCCACGCGTCCACCTCCAGGACGCGGACGGCGCCGTCGGCGTCCTCGATCAGGTCCACCCCGCCGAAGTCCAGCCCGCAGGCGGCCAGCGCGGCCGCCGAGACGGCCGCGGCGGCGTGGCTCAGCGGGAGGGCAGACCCGGCCGCGCCCAGGGCCAGGTTGGCCCGGACCTCCCCGGGCCTGGCCACCCGGCGCATCAGTGCGACGCACTGTTTCCCCACCACGTAGGACCGGATGTCATGGCCGCCGCCGCCGATCAGCGGCTGCGCCAGGTAATGCTCCCGTTCGGCGTGGTAGCCCGGCCTGGCGGCGCCCGGGCGCCACGCCTCCCTCGGCCGCCACGCGGCGGTGAGCGCCGCGGCCGAGGGATGAGTCGCGATTCCCTCACCCCGGACCCCGCGGGCAGGCTTGACGATCAACTCGCCCGGGCCGAGCGCCGCCAGGTCCCCGCCGGCCGGTTCGTCGAAGGCGGCGGTAGGCACCACCGGGATCCCGGCATTGACCAGGTCCACAGTGGTCAGCAGCTTGTCGCGGGAGCGGAACGCGGCATCGGGATGGTTGAGCACCAGGGAGCCCTGCGCGGCCAGGCAGGCGAGCACCGGGGCGGCGATGCCGCGGAACGGGGCCACGGTGCGGTGGATCACGATGGCGGGCCTGGCCGGCCTGCCCGCGTAACAGGCGGACTGCCGCCCGTCGGCACACCAGAGCCCGAGCAGATGCGGCGCCCAGCTCACCAGGCGCAGGTCCCGCTCCCGGGCCGCGGCCTTCAGCAGCACCCAGTTCTCCGGCCGCTCGGCCGGGTAGTGCAGCACCACGATCTGCCTGGTCACCGCCCGACGACCTCCCTGAGCAGTTCGTGCTTACCTGGTCAGTTGACCAAGTTACTTCCGGGCACCCCTGGCTGCGGGCCGACCCCGGGCGGCCCGGGCTTGCGGGTCCCGGCACCCCGGGGCATCGTAATGTCCCTCATCAGATGCGAAGCGAGGGCGGTCACTCATGCCACTGGAAGTCAAGCGCCTGCACCTGGCGAGCGTGCGCGGTCCCGACGGCCGGGAGTGGCCGGTGCACGGGTTCGTGGTCACCCACCCGGGCGGCGCGGTGCTGGTGGATACCGGCTGCGGCGGCCCGGACGAGGTGCTCAGCGACTGGCGGGTGGTGAACCGGTCGGTCGCGGACGCGCTCGCCGGCCTGGACATGACGCCGGCCGACATCGGCCTGGTGATCAACACCCACCTGCACTTCGACCACTGCGGGCAGAACGCGGTGTTCCCGCACGCCGCCTGCCACGTCCAGCGCGCCGAACTGGACCGGGCCAAGCGCGAGGATCCCGAACTGTGCGACTGGTTCGGCTTCATGAACGCGCGCTGGGAACTGCTCGACGGGGACACCGAGATCCTGCCCGGCCTGTCGGTGGTCACCACCCCCGGGCACACGGTGGGCCACCAGTGCGTGGTGGTCTCCTCCGCCGACGGCCAGGACCTGCTGATCGGGGACGCCGCCTACACGCCGCACCAGTACGCGGGCCCGGCCGACAAGGACGTGGTGCCCGGCCAGGCGAGCGACCTGGTGGCATGGCGCGGCTCACTGGACCGGATCCGGTCACTGGAGCCCACGCGGGTGCACTTCTGCCACCACACCGACGTGCTGCACGGCTCCTGAGCCTGCCTCAGCGGCGGATCCGCAGGCAGATGACCGCCCCCACGTAGCTCACGCCGCCCACGAAGCCGATCATGCTGTACGGCCAGCCGCTCTGCCCGCGGGCGATCTGGACCACGAAGGCCACCAGCACGACGGCGATCATCGCGAGCGCGGTGAACGCGGTCGCGCGCAGGTCGATGGAGCTGATCCGCTCGTCGCGGTGGTCGAGCAGGCCCTTCACCGTCTCGCTGCGCCGCCGGGCCAGCAGAAGGGCACCGCTGAACGCCACCATCACGGCGAGCGCGAGCACGCCGTAGACGGGATCCCCGGCAATCGAGAGGGCGACCAGGTACACCACGCCCATCGCCGTGGCGAAGATCGGGGTCGCCAGGTATTTGCGGCTCGTCTTAGTTGTGGTCTGCATGGAAGATCTCCTCGACGCAGGTGCCGAAAAACCGGGCGATCGCGATGGCCAACGGGAGCGACGGGGTGTAGCGGTCGGTCTCGATCGAGTTGACCGTCTGCCGGGACACGTCCAGCCGCTGGGCGAGGTCGGCCTGCGAAAGGCCTTTCGCGAGGCGGCGCTCGCGGACGTCATTGCGCACCGGGCTTGCCCCCATTGTCAAGCTCACTTGTCATTTCTCCATCATCCGGCCAGAGGTCCGCGGTGTCAAGCGAGCTTGTCATCTCCCGGCCGGCGCCGCGCGGGCGGCCGTGGCGTTGACCCGAATTTGCCGCCGGGGCAGACTGTGGTGCCGTGGCTTCCTGGGCAGAGTTCGAGAAGGACCGGCCGGACCTGGCGGCGGCCGGGCGCGCGCTGTTCTACCAGTTCGGCGTGGGCCTGGGGTTCCTCGCCACCGTCCGCCGGGACGGCGGCCCCCGGGTGCACCCGATGTGCCCGGTCATCCACGGGGGCGGGATGTACGCGTTCATCGTGCCCGGCCCCAAGCAGGCCGACCTGCACAGGGACGGGCGTTATGCGCTGCACTCGTTTCCCTGCGAGGACAACGAGGACGCGTTTTACTGCACCGGGCAGGCTGAGGCGGAAGGGGACGCCAGCCGCCGGCAGGCGCTCGCCGGGATCTTCGTGGCCGAACGGGCCGGCGTCGGCGTGCCGGTACCCGAGCCAGCGCACCACCTGTTCCGGTTCAGCCTGGACCGGTGCCTGCTCACCAGGACGACCGGCCACGGCGACTTCGCGCCGCAGCACACCACCTGGCAGGCCCCGGCCGGGTAGCCCGTTGCACGCTGTGAACGGGCACTGGTTTCGCGCGCCGGTGACGGCTGGTGCGGGCGTGCGACACTGGGCGGGGAGGCAGCATGCCCGGCATGAAGGTCACGGTGAGCGCCGCGATGCGGGCCCGCGACGTGTCGCGGCCACAGCCGCATCACGTGGCGGCCGCGGAAGAGGACGCAGCCGCCGCTCGGTCCGCCTCACCGCAACGGGCCAGGACCGCCCCGCCACCGCCGCGTGGCGCCGGGCCCGCCCGGTCCCCGCTGCCCGCCCGCCCGGCCGCACGGCCCTCCCCCCAGCATCGCCCCGCACCGCCGGGAAACCGTCCCGCCGGCGCGACGCCCCCGGGGCCGGGCGAGCCGCCGGGCACCGCCGCGGGCAAGCCGGGCCCGCCGCGGCATCATCCGGGCGGTCCCCGCCCGCCACGCGAGCCGGCCAGTTACGACCAGCCCGGCGAGCATGGCGGCGGGCGGCGCGAGCCCACGCCAGCCCCCAAGGCCGCCCAGCCTGGCGGGCACAGCGGCGAGCGCCGCGGGCCCATGCCAGCCCCGGAGGCCGGCCGGCCCAGCGAGCCGGCCGAGGCCAGCCAGCCTGGTGAGCCGCCAGCGGCGCTCCGGCCCCGTACGCCGGCCAAGGCCGCGAGCGGCGCGCAGCCGGGGAGCGAGACCGCCCGGCCATCCAAGCGCAGGCGGGTGCGGCGGCGGCGGTCACACGGGCGCTGACCGGTCAGCCGGGTTCAGGTCCCGTCCGGCAGCGGCGGCAGCACGCCGGACTCCTCGTAAGCACTGATCATGTCGATCCGCCGCTGGTGGCGCGGCTCGCCGGAGAACGGCGTCGCCACGAACACCAGGGCGAAACGGACCGCGTCCCGGCACCGGGTACATGCGCGCGCCGAGGCTCAGCACGTTGGCGTCGTTGTGCTGGCGGGCGAGCCGCGCGGTCTCCTCGTTCCAGGCCAGTGCCGCCCGGATCCCGCCGATCTTGTTCGCGGCCATCTGCTCACCGTTGCCGGACCCGCCGATCACGATCGCGATGCTGCCCGGGTCGGCGGCCGCGGCCGCCGCCGCGTGCATGACGTAGGGCGGGTAGTCGTCACCGGGCTGGTAGGACGGCGGGCCGCAGTCGACCACGTCGTGCCCGGCCCCGGCCACCGCCTCGGCGAGAGCGGACTTCAGCTCGAAACCGGCATGATCAGATCCGAGGTAAACGCGCACGCGCGACAGTCTGGCACGGCCCGGCGCTCAGTCGAAGATCGGATCCCGGGTACGGGTGCGCTTCAGTTCGAAGAACCCGTCGGTCGTGGCCACCTGCAGCACGCCGTCCCAGAGCCGTGCGGCCGCCTCGCCACGCGGGATCGGCGAGATCACCGGCCCGAAGAACGACGTGCCGTCCACGGAGATCACCGGCGTGCCGACCTCGTAGCCGACCCGGTCCATGCCGTCCGCATGGCTGGCCCGCAGGGCCTCGTCGTACTCGGTCGAGTCCATCGCGGCGGCAAGCGAGACAGGCAGGCCCGCCTCGGCGAGCGCCGACTCGATCACGGCCCGGTCGTCGTGCGGCGCCTTCTCCTCGTGGAACCTGGTGCCGAGCGCGGTGTAGAGCGGGCCGAGCGCCTCCGGCCCGGCAAGCTGCTCGGCCGCGATGCAGACGCGCACCGGGCCCCAGCCCGTCGCCAGCAGTTCCCGGTATGCCTCAGGCAGATCGGGTTTGTCCTGGTTGAGCACGGACAGGGACATCACATGCCAGCGTGGGCGCACGGGCCGGAGCTTTGCCACCTCCAGGATCCAGCGCGAGGCTATCCAGGCCCATGGGCAGATAGGGTCAAACCAGAAGTCAACGGGGGTGAACTCCTGCTCGGCCATGTCGCTCCTTGGCAGCGAGGGTAGGTATACGACGGGGCGCCGTGTGCTGACAACCGGACCGCCGTGCGGCCCATTCCACCGGGGATGCGAAGATTTCCGGCAGCCCGGTACCCCGGGCGCACTGACCAGGCCATCTACCACCGGGGCTGGCATAAGGACGAAGGGACCACCGCCGTGGCAAGCACCCTCACCCGGGACGAGGCACATGAGCGGGGCCGCCTGGTCGATGTCCGCTCCTACCATGTGGACCTCGAACTCACCGGCGATGACGACGTCTTCACCTCGCAGACCACGGTCACCTTCGGCTGCTCCCGGCCCGGCGCCGGCACGTACGCCGACCTGACCGCGCCGGCCGTCACCGAGATCGTGCTGAACGGCCAGCCGGTCGGCCCCGGGGCCTTCGACGGTGACCGGATCACGCTGGCGAACCTGGCGGCGGACAACGAACTGCGGGTGCGCGCCTCGTGCGCGTACTCCCGCAACGGCGAGGGGCTGCACCGGTTCCGCGACCCGGCGGACGGCAGCGTCTATCTCTACTCGGATCTGGAAACCTTCGACGCCCACCGGGTGTATGCCTGCTTCGACCAGCCGGACCTCAAGGCCACCTTCGAGTTCACCGTCACGGTCCCGGCGCAGTGGCGGGTGATCTCCAACATGGCGCCGGACGTGACCGGGGAGCCCGTGCCCGGGCAGGAGACGGCTCGCTGGCACTTCCCGCCGTCGCCGGTGATGTCCACCTACATCACCGCCCTCGCGGCCGGGCCCTACCACCAGGTGCTGACCGAGCATGACGGGATACCGCTCGGCCTGTACTGCCGCCAGTCCCTGGCGCGGTACCTGGACTCGGGCGAGATATTCGAGGTGACCAGGCAGGGGTTCGACTTCTTCCACCAGGCCTTCGCGACCCGGTACCCGTTCGGCAAGTACGACCAGCTCTTCGTGCCCGAGTACAAAGCGGGCGCGATGGAGAACGCGGGATGCGTGACGTTCCTGGAGGACTACCTGTTCCGGTCGCGGGTCACCGACTTCCGCCGGCAGTCCCGCGGGACGACGATCCTGCACGAGATGGCGCACATGTGGTTCGGCGACCTGGTCACCATGCGCTGGTGGGACGACCTGTGGCTGAACGAGTCGTTCGCTACCTGGGCGTCGGTGCACGCCCAGGCGCAGGCCACCCGCTGGCGCGGTGCCTGGACGTCGTTCGCCCAGCTCGAGAAGGCCTGGGCCTACCGTCAGGACCAGCTGCCCTCGACGCACCCGATCGCCGCGGACGTGCCGGACATCGCGGCCGTGGAGGTCAACTTCGACGGCATCACCTACGCCAAGGGCGCGGCCGTGCTCAAGCAGCTCGTCGCCTACGTCGGGCTGGACAACTTCCTGGCCGGCGTGCGCCGCTACTTCGGCCAGTACGCCTGGTCCAACGCCACGCTCGGGGACCTGCTGGCCCAGCTTGAGGCGGCGTCGGGGCGGGAGCTGGCCGGCTGGTCCAAGCAGTGGCTGGAAACGGCCGGCGTGAACACGCTGCGGCCGGAGTTCGCGCTGGCCGCAGACGGCACCTTTGCCGAGTTCGCGGTCCGGCAGGAGGCTCCAGAAACGCACCCGGTACTCCGCGACCACCGCATCGCCATAGGACTTTACGATCGGACCCCGGCTGGCCTGGTCCGCCGGCGCCGGGTGGAGACCGACATCAGCGGTGAACGGACCGTCGTGGCTGCCCTGACCGGCGAGCCGCGGCCCGACCTGGTGCTGATCAACGACGACGACCTCACGTACGCCAAGATCCGGCTGGACCCGCATTCCACGGCCACGCTGGCCGCCTGCATCGGCGAGTTCGCCGAGACCCTGCCCGCCGCCTTGTGCTGGGCCGCCGCCTGGGACATGTGCCGGGACGCGGAGCTGCCCGCGCGGGAATACATCCAGCTGGTGCAGGGCGGGATCGGCCCGGTGGGCGACGTGTCCATGGTGCAGACCCTGCTGCGCCAGACCGATGCCGCGCTGCGCCGCTACACCGACCCGGGCTGGCGCCAGACCGGGCTGACGCTGACGGCCGGGGCCCTGCGCCAGCTCGTGGAACGGGCCGAGCCAGGCTCGGATGTCCAGCTCGCGTACACGCAGGCGTTCATCGGGGTGGCCCTGTCCGGGGAGGACCTGGCGCTGCTGGCAGGCCTGCTGGACGGCACCGTGACCATCGAGGGCCTGACCGTGGACACCGAGCTGCGCTGGCGGATCCTGCACCGGCTGGTCAGCCGCGGCGCGGCGGGCGAGCCGCAGATCGAGGCCGAGCTGGGCCGGGACGCGACCGACGCGGGCGACCGCCATGCGGTCGCCTGCCGGGCCTCGGCGCCGGACCCGGCGGCGAAGGAGGCGGCCTGGGCGCAGATCGTCAGCGGCACGCTGCCCAACGCCACGTTCCGCGCGATGCTCGCCGGGTTCATGGACGCCGACCAGGACGAGCTGCTGGCGCCCTATGTGGACCGTTACTTCGACGCGGTCCCGGATATCTGGCGCAACTGGACGCCGGACATGGCGCGCTGGTTCGTGTCGTACGCGTACCCGAGCACCGACGACCCCGCCGTGATCACGAAGACTACCGAGCTGATCGACGGGAACGACCTGCCCCCGGGCCTGGTCCGCCTGCTGGTCGAGGGCCGGGACGGGCTGCGCCGCGCGCTGCGCTGCCAGCAGCGCGACCGGCAGGCGGAAGGCTAGGCTCGCCGGGCGGGGCCTGGCCGGCCCGGGCTGGCCAGGCGGTCAGCCCGGATCCCGGGACACCGCGCGGGCCAGTTCCCGTACCCCCGGGAGCTTTTCGAGGTCTTCGAGCAGCACAGCCCGTCCCTCGCCGTCACACAGCGGCACCCGCCAGTTCGGGTACTGGTCGGTGGTGCCCGGCAGGTTCTGCGGCCGGCGGTCGCCCACGGCGTCCGCGAGCGACACCCCGATCAGGGCGGCCGGGGTACGGGCGAGGTAGCCGTACAGCGCCCGGGTGAACTCCTCCGGGCCGGGTGCGGCGCCCGGCGGGAGCAGCCCCTGCCCGGCAAGCGCGTCCTGCCAGGCGGACACCGCCGCCGCGGCGTGCTCGCGCTCGGTGGCCAGAGACCCGGTGAGCAGGCCGAGCCGGGACCGCAGCGCCACGTGCTCGCCGGTGAGAAACGCGGCCGCGGGCGGCACGTCGTGCGTGCCCACGGTCGCCAGGCAGTCCCGGCGCCACCGCCGCGGCGGCAGCGGCGTGCCGTCGGCCCGCCGCTCGAACCAGAGCATCGAGGTGCCGAGCACGCGGCGGGCCGCCAGGTAGTCGCGCATCCACTGCTCGACGGTGCCCAGATCCTCGCCGATCGCGACCCCGCCGGCCCGGGCCGCCTCGCCGGCCAGCAGGCCAACCATGGCCTCGTGCCGGTACCGGACGTAGGTGCCCTGGTCGGCAGGCATGCCGGCGGGCACCCACCAGAGCCGGAACAGGCCCATCACGTGGTCGGCGCGCAATCCGCCGGTGTCGGTGAACCCGGCCCTGATCAGGTCCGCCAGCGGCTGGTAGCCGACCGCCTCGAGCCGGCCGGGATGCCACGGCGGGAGTGCCCAGTCCTGGCCGCGCGGGTTGAACTCGTCGGGCGGCGCGCCCACGCTCATGCCCGGCGCCAGCACGTCCGCATGCGCCCAGGCGTCGGCCCCGCCGGGGTGCGCGCCCACCGCCAGGTCGCCGATCACGCCGATGCTCATGCCGGCCGCCCGCGCCGCCGCCTGCGCCGCGGCTCGCTGCGCCTGGGCGGTCCACTGTAGCCAGGCGTGAAACTCGATCCTGGCGTGCAGCCGCATGCGCTCGGCGGCCACCGCTGCCGAGCGCGGCGACCGGAGGGCCGCGGGCCACGACCGCCAGTCCGGCCCGTGGATCTCCGCGAGCGCGCACCAGGTGGCCCAGTCGTCCAGCGCCTGGCCTTCGCGGACGGTGAACCGCCGGAAGGCGGCCCGGCGCGCCGGGGCCAGCGTCCAGGCCTGGACGATTTCCAGGGCGGCGCGCTTGGCCGCCCAGACCGCGTCGCGGTCGATGAGGGCGGGGCTGGAGTTGCCGGCCCGCAGCGGGGCGGCAAGGGCGGCGATCCGCTGCCGCTGGACGGACGGCAGCAGGGCGTGCTCAGGTACGTCCTCCACCCGCAGGTACAGCGGGCTGACGAACCTCCGGCTCATCGGCAGGTACGGCGATGCGCTGACCGGGGGCACCGGCTCGGCGGCGTGCAGCGGGTTTATCAGCACGAACGCGGCGCCCAGCTCGCGCGCGCTCCAGGTGGCCAGATCGGCCAGGTCGCGCAGGTCGCCGTGACCCCAGGAGTGGCGCGAGCGCACCGAGTAGAGCTGGACCGTGAATCCCCAGCCGGACCGCGGGCCCGGCGGCGCGGCCGGGTGGTCGGCCGGGTGCCACGGCGCGGCCAGCGGTACCGAGAGCCGGCTGGTGGCCGCCCCCGGCCGGGCCCGGGCCGGTGCCGGCGCGGAGCCGAGCACGGCGAGTACCGCCTCCAGGGTCTGATCGCTGACCTGGATCTTCCGGTCCTGCCAGTCGCGATAGGCGGTGGTCACGCCGCGTGCCTCCGCCCGGCGCCGCAGTTGCGCGCTGGTCACCTTGCCATGATGCAGGCTGTGCGTGCCGGACCGGTGACCGTCCGACTATCCGGCGCGTTATATCCACCGGGCATATCTGGGATGCATGATGACAAACAGGTGCTGGGAGGCAGTTGTGAGCGAAAATCCGGCGTCTCTCGTAGCTACGCGCCTGAAGACCTGATGACTCGGCGTTATCGCGCGGCCTCCGCTGCCGGGACCGGCGGCGGGCAGGGGTCGCGGAAGGTGAAGGCCCGCGGCCCCGGCCCGTCCCGGCGGAGCAGGTCCAGCCGGGACAGCGCCTCGTCCAGCCCGGGGATGTGGCCGGCCGGGACCCACCAGAGCACCAGGTAGGGCACGGCCATGGGGTGGAACCAGGACCGCCTGCGGCGCATGAAGTCCAGGTGCGGGCCGTTGCGGTAGACGAAGTCCCGCAGCGACTCCAGGTCCTCCCAGACCGACATGTTCACCATGACGTCCGGGCCGCACGGGCGCAGCGCTGTGGCACCGGGGCCGTCGCCGTCCTGAAGGCGCCAGACGAACCCGGGCGCGGTGTCGGCCAGGGCGTTGACCGGCACGATGCCAGCCATGAAGCCGACCATCTCCGGGGAATCCGCGGGGGCGCGAGCGGTGCCGATGTTCAGTTCGGCGAGGTGGTATCCGGTCACCCGGCTATCACATCACCGCGCCCGACAATATGTCAATCAGCATTATTTTTAGAATCTTCGAGTACCACGCAGCACTCGCCGGGCCGCGGGTCCAGCCGGGCCGAGAGGCCGGTGACCGAGGCGCCCGACAGCAGGCCCTCGAGCAGGGCCAGGTTCATTCCGCAGATCAGCGGCGGGTGCCGACCAGCCAGCAGGTGGAACGGGCAGTTACGCAGCCGCACGTCGCCGCCGTCGCGGTAGGGCTGATAACCCTGCGCATTGAGGGCACCAGTGACAAGGTCGTCGTCGGGCAGCGCGGGAGACTGCTGACGCGCCGCCCGGCCCGCCGCCGCGCCGCGACTGCGGGCGGCCCGCTGGAGTTCCGGCTCCGCACCGGTCACGTCGACGACATCGGCGAGCAGTTCCGCGACGGCACGGTAGTCCCGGGGAGGCACGCTGACCTGGTGCTCAGCCGTCGCCCGCCGGTACAGCTTGGCGGGGCGCCCGGCCCCGGGGCCTGACCGCCCGGCCGGCCGGGCGAAGGTGAACTCGACCAGCCCCGCCTCGGCGAGCCGGTCCAGGTGGAACGCGGCCAGCGTGCGGCCGATGCCGGTGGCCACCGCGGCCTCGGCCCGGCCCACCCCGCGCCCCTGCGCCGCGACGTAGTCGTAGAGGCGGCGGCGCACCGGGTCCTCAAGGACCGCGATGACGCTGATCTCGGTCACGACAACGATTCTAAAACCAATCAGCCCTGACGTCGCTCGGCCGCCCGATTCGCACAAAACTCACACGCAATCCCCGCGGCCCGCGAAGTTCCGCAGCCGATGCTGATGGCCAGCGCAGACATCCCTGTCAGGCAGGGAGGCCGGGCACCCGGGGCGGGGCTGGCAGGAGAGTTCGGCTGGTTTTCAGCTTGCTCTCATGGTCCCTCCAGCTTCGGTCCCGTTCCTTAGAAGAGGACAGCCAGCGACGCAGCGGCAAGTGAGGTGGACGCAGGTGGACGAGCAAGAGCATCCCGCGAGCCCGGGGACCCCGGCAGCCATGGAGGCGGCGGCATCCGGGGAGACGGTGCCGGCCACCAGGGCGACGCCGGTCACCGAGCCGGCGCTACCTGCCGGGCCCGCAGCGGGGTCCGGGCGGGATCGCCGAGGTGACGGGGTCAGGGATGTCATCACCAGCCGGGGCGCGGGCTGGGCGGTCGCGGCCGCGATGGCCGGTGCCGTGGTCGGCCTGTCCGTCGCCATGGCGACGTCGTCCTCGCCAACGATCGTTGTCCAGGACAGCGCGGCCGGCCTGCTGGGCACTCCGGCCGGGGCGGTGCGCGCCGCTGTCCCTGGAGGAGCCTTGCGGGCCGCAGCGCCAGGTCGCGTGCAGGTCCAGGCGCCCGCGCGACTGCGGATCCAGACACCGGCCCGGTTGCGGATCCAGGTCCCGGCCGGAAGACCACTCCAGACTCCGGCCCGGTTGCGCATTCAGATACCTGCTGCCGGCCCGCTCCAGGCCCCAGCACAGCTGCGACTGGCCCCGGCCTCCGGGTCGGCCGGAACGTTGATCCCGCTACCAAGCGCATCGCAGGTCCTGCCTGCGATACAGGCGATTGGAGACGTCATGGCGCCGCGGGCCGTGCATCTGCGGATCCGGCCTGGCCAGGTGCGCGTGCGACTGCGGGTCCCGGTGAACGGGCGCCTCCAGGTGCTCTCCCGCGGCTCGGCCGCCGGGCCACTGCGGGTGGTGGTCCCCGGTTCGAGCCCGGCGACGCTCGTCCCGACGGCACCGGCCCGGCTGCGCATCGCGTTCCGCAACGGCGCACCTGTCCCGGCCCAAGCGCTGGTCCCCGCGAGCCTCCCTGGCCAGGCCCGGTTGCGCATCCAGGTGCCCACCCGGGCGCGCATCCAGGCGCCCGCGCGGGCACGGATCATCCCAGCCCCGCCAGCCCCGCCGAACTGGTAGGCCCGCCTGTCCGGCAGACCCGCGATGTCCATCAGCCCAGCCCGCGCCAACGAGATCATCGTGTTGCGGCCACGCCAGGCGCAATCGCGCCAGGCGCCGTCCTGGCAAGATTGCGGCATGGAACGTGTGCTTGGAATCGGTGGATACTTCATGCGGGCCGCCGACCCGGCGGCCCTGGGCGCGTGGTATCGCGATTGCCTGGGCCTGGACGCCGATGAGAACGGCCTGTGGCGTCAGGGAGCCGGGCTGACGGTGTTCGCGACGTTCGAGTCCGAGACCGACTACTTCGGGTCCCGCGCCCAGCAGGCCATGCTCAACTTCCGGGTCCGCGACCTGGATGCGATGCTCGCGCAATTGCGCGCCAAGGGAGCGGACGTCGCTACAGAGACGCAGGACATGGAGGGTGTCGGCCGGTTCGGCTGGGTCACCGATCCCGAGGGCCATCGGGTCGAGCTGTGGCAGCCCGCCTGACCGCGTCTTCACGCAGGCGGTGACGTGCTGGTGGCCCACCAGGTTGACGAAGGATCCCCTGCCGATCAGCGCGGGAACGGGCGTCACCGCCCGCCATGGTGCCGCGCGGCTGGACGAACCCGGCCAGGGCGGTGCCCGCGGACAGTCCGGCCACCACGAACACGACGGTCACCGGCGCCCGCGCCATGAAGCTTGCCCAGCGGTCAGCCATGCCCGGGCGCCAGGGCCCGGCCGAGCCACACTCCTGCGGCGGCCTGCAGCGCGGCCACCACCAGCGTCGCCGCGATCGCCACCGCCGCAGAGGCCGGCAGGCCCGCGAGCGCAGCGATCGACCTGGCCACCGTCACCTCGGGCAGGCCGTCCCGCAGGGCCAGCCAGGCCAGCGCGGCACCCCAGCCGACGGCGGCCACCGCCACGGCGGCGGGCAGCGCGGCCCGCAGCCGCAACCGGCCGTAGCGGGCGGCCAGCCCGGTCCCCAGCCCCGCCAGGAACGGCAGGAACCACCAGCCGGCCAGCGCGCCGACGGCCACGATCACCGCACCGGCCAGGCAGGCCAGCAGCCAGGGCAGCACCGGCCCGCGGCGGCGCGGCGCCCAGGTGGGATAGTGCGCGGCGGGCCACGGGGCTCGCGGCGCAGGCGGCGCGCCCATCCGGCCGAGCCGGTAGGAGCCGCGCCTGCCCAGCCGCCGCGGGTCAGCCATGCCGGATCACCTCCCGCCCGGCGCCAGGTTCCACCGCACCGGCCCGGCCGGCCCGCCAGCCGCAGGCGGCATCGGCAGGTAGCGGCCGTCCCACCAGTCGGCCATCTGGTCGGAGTACCACGGCGAGGCGGGGTTCTCGCTCTGCCCGCCGGGGTAGACGCCCTCGGCCGTGGTGCCGCCGTGGCCGGTCCAGTCGACGATCATGCGCCAGCTCGGCCCCGCGTGGGACTCCAGCCCGCCGTCGGCGGCGTCGATGGTCCACGCGTCACCACCGGAGGCGCGCGGCCCGTAGCCGAGCCCGGGCGCCTGGGTGATCGAGGGGAACCGCCTGGTGTGCAGGCGGCCCCAGGCCCAGGCGGTAGGAGCCGGGCCCAGCCGTCGCGCCAGGTGTGACACCGCGGCGGCGAACGCGGCCCGCAGCACGTCGGCCGCGGTGCGGCGCGGCGACCCGGGCGGGGTGAATGCGGCGTTGCCCGGGTCGCTCACCGTCCACGCCTCCAGCACCTGGTCCAGGCTGGACTGCTGCGCGGACACGGCGAGCCCGGCATGATCCCTGCGCACCGGCACCTTGCCCGCCCGCCACCAGGGCCCGAACACCGCGCCAAGGTAGTCGCCCCAGAACGTCCACCACAGCGCGGCGGCGCCCGACGAGGCGGTCATCGACCCATTCCAGCCGCGCAGCAGGCCGGCCGCGGCCTGCTGGGTGGCGGACAGGTGCTGGCCGTGCAGTGCGGCGAGCAGCCGGGGCACGATCCGCCGCGCCAGCGCGTCGGTGACGTTGAGCTGCATCGCGGCGAATGCCGCCGGGGCCATCCGCGACCGGCCGTGCAGCAGGGCGTAGATCTGCGCGGCCCGGTAGCCGGGGTCGAAGAAGTCGGCGGTGGTGCCCAGGTAGTACGGGTAGGACCGCCCGACCGGGCGCTGGTTCGCGGTGGCGACCACGTGGCCGGGCGGGTCGTACACCTGCGGCACCGCGCGGTAGGGGATGACGCCGGCCACGTCGTCGGCACCGGTACCGGTCAGCGGCAGCCACGGGTCGCCGTGCCGCACCACCGGGTAGTAGCCGGCCGAGATCGCCCCGATGTTGCCGTGGTCGTCGGCGTAGACGAAGCTCTGGGTGGGTGCCCGCCACGCCGCCAGCGCGGCACGGAACTGCGCGAAATCGGCCGCCTTGTCGATGCCCAGCAGCACGGCGAGGTCTGGTGAGGGGATGTTACCCATCCAGTCCACCGCGGTGGTCTGCCCGGCCCTGGTCAGCACCGGGCCGTGCACGGTGAGGTCCACGGTCAGCGGCACGGGCGCGCCGCCGCGGACACCGATCGTGTAATGCACCTGCCGCATCGGCTGCCAGGCGCCCCGCCAGAAGTACTGGCCCCGCCGGGTCGGGCTGGTCTGCTCGGCGTAGAACAGCGTCGCCTGATTCTGTACGTCCGTCAGTGACCACGCGATGTGCGCGTTGTGCCCGATGAGCACGCCGGGCAGGCCGGGCACGGTCACCCCGGTGACCGCGAGGCCCGGTGCCGACAGCGCCGCCTGGTACCAGACCGACGGGAGAGTCTGCGGCAGGTGCGGGTCGCCGGCCAGCATCGAGACGCCGGCGACGGCGCGGCCGTTGGCCGCCCAGGCGTTGCTATCCGGGTACCGGTGCACCAGGCCCGCTGGCAGCCCGGTTGTTTCATGCAATACGGAGCCTGCCGCGATAGCGGTGCCCGCCGCGAGCCCGGGTGCCGCTGCCTGGCCGGGCGCCGCGGTGGCGGCGGCCGGCTGTGCCGTGGCCGTGGGCACCGACGCCTGCGGGGCGATCGGGGCGATGCCGCGGTAGCGGTACGGGCCCGGATCGTAGGGCGACTGGGACACGCCGTGCGGGGGGAGCACCGGGAACCAGGCCCTCGTGTGCGCCGGTCCGAGCGAGTGCTCCAGCAGCGCGTAGTCCAGTGGGGTCGTGGTGAAGTCGAGTTCCTGGGTCAGGACGCCCTGCAGCACCAGGCTGTCGGTGGGTGTCCAGTCGCGCGGGTACACGCCGGTCAGCCCGAAGATCGCGGGCCAGTGCCCGTCGGCACGGACCTGCCCGAGGTAGTCGTTCACCCCGCGGGAGTAGGCCAGCAGCGCCTGGGCCGCTGGGCTGGACCGGGGCATGACCGCCCACTCCTGCTGCGCGGTCCGCAGCAGGCCGAGGCGCAGCTCGAACCTGTCGGAGGCCAGCCCGGAGGGGCCCGCCAGTTGCGCGACCCGGCCCTCCCCGAGCCGCCGTTCGGCGTCCATCTCGGTCAGCCGGAAGCTGGCGTGCAGGTAGCCCAGTGCCAAGAACGCGTCGTCCTGGCTGGCGGCCCGGATCGACGGCACCCCGTGGCCGGTGAACGCCACCGAGACCGGGTGCGCCAGGCCGGGCAGGGTCAGCGTGCGCGAACGCACCGGCAGGCCGCCGGCCGCCGACGCCCAGGCCCCGTGGCCGGGGTCGAGCGCCCGGCCGAGCGCGGGCACGGGCCCGTAACCGAACGCGAGCAGGACCAGCAGGGCCGCACTGGCACACAGCGCGATCAGCCCGTGCACGGCGCGCCCGGCGAGCCGGCCTCGCCCCTGCATCGGATCACCTCCGGACCGGGTAATCACCAGAGCGCGGGATGCCGGTCCTTCCACGGCCGGGCGGCCTCGACCTGAGCCGACAGCGAGATCAGCAGGCCCTCGGCGCCCATCGGCCCGGCCATCATGACGCCGATCGGCAGCCCGCCCTCGGTCCAGTACAGCGGCAGGTTCACCGCGGGCTGCCCGGTGACGTTGTACATGGCCGTGTACGGGGTGAACCGCTTCTGCCGCTCGAAGTTCTCCCCCGGGGTGACCTCGTCGAAGTAGCCCACCGGGACCGGCGGCTGAGCCAGCGTGGGGGTGAGCACCACGTCGAAATCGTTCAGGATCTTAAATGCCCCGCGGACCACGAGCTGCAGGTAAGCCTGCGCGAAGATGAGTTCGGGGGCGCGCACTTCCTTGCCCTGGTCGCGCAGGTAGCGGGTGAGCGGCAGGAGCAGGTGTTCCCGGCCGGGGTCCACCGGCGCCAGCGTGGCCATCGCGTACCAGAGGGTCTCGAACGCGGGCACGACATCCGGGCCGAACGGGGGGTCCATGTCGATGATCTCGTGCCCCAGGCTGGCGAGCAGCGTGCTCGCCTCCTCGTAGGCGGCCAGGCAGTCGGGATGGACGCCGGCGCCCTCGACCGCGTGCACCGTGGAGCGGCCGATGCGCAGCCGGCCTGGATCCCGGCTGGCGTGGCCCAGGAAGGTCTCGCCGGCCGACAGCGGCGGCAGCGTGTACATGTCGCCGTCCTGGTTGCCGGTCATCACGTCGAGCAGCAGCGCCGCGTCGGCCACGGTCCGGGCCAGCGGCCCGTCGATGCCCAGGCCGAACAGATCGGGCACCAGCGGTGCCGAGGAGATCCGGCCCCGGGTGGGCTTGATCCCGAACAGCCCGCACACGCTGGACGGGATCCGGATCGACCCGCCGCCGTCGCTGCCCTGGGCCGCCGGGGCCAGCCCGGCCGCGACCGCCGCGCCCGCGCCGCCGCTGGACCCGCCCGCCGACCGGGACAGGTCCCACGGGGTACGCGCGGGCGGACCGATCTTGGTCTCGGTGTAGCAGGGCAGGCCGAACTCGGGCGTGGCCGTCTTGCCCGGCATCACCGCGCCCGCCGCCCGCAGCGCGGCGGAGACATGGTCGCTCTGGTCCGGGACGTTGTCCTCGTACACCAGGGAGCCAAGCGTCTGCCTGACCCCCGCGACCATGTTGAGGTCCTTGATCGGGATGGGCACGCCGGTCAGCGGCGGCAAGGCGGCGGGGTCGCTGGCGCGGGCCACCGCCTTCTCCGCCTCGGCGGCCTGCTCACGGGCAGCGTCGGCGGTGACGGTGTAGAACGCCCCGACATCGGAGTTCAGTGCCTCGATGCGGCCGAGGTAGTGGGCGGTGATCTCGACCGGCGATAGTTCCCGGCTCCGGATGGCGGCGGCTAGTTCCAGTACGGTCAGGTCATGAATCTTGGTCACGCTACCGAACCGTAGCCGCTCGGCCTGCCCGAAGCCATCACGGGCCGGCCGCGCGGGCGCGCAGGCCGGTGCCGCGTCAGGCCGGCGGCTGCGGGGCGAGCAGGCCGGTGAGGATCCGGGCCATGATGTCGCGGTAGCGGTCGCCGGGGCCGGGGCCCGGCTCCGGCGGGCCGGTGTCCGCGGCCGGCGGGGCGAGCAGTCCGGCAAGTCGCGGGTACCCGCCGGTGGCCAGGGCATGCTGCAGATAGGCGGCGTTGCGCTGCTGCCGGTCCGAGCCGCCGGTGAGTTCCTGGCGGACGAACAGCGCGGTCACCGAATTCAGCATGGCGAACGCTTCCAGCTTGGCAGCGGTGCCCGCCGGGTGCGCGGCAAGGGCCGCCAGCACGTGTTCGAGCAGGGCCAGGCCGTTCGGCCCGAGCACGGACCGGGTGATGAGCAGCGATGGCAGCCACGGATGCCGTCGCATGATCGCGCGCGCCTGATCGCCGATGGCGAGGAGGTCAGCCAGCCAGTCGCCGGCCGGTCCGGGGAAGACGTATTCGGCCCCGGTGGCGTCGATCATCAGGTCGAGCAGGTCGTCGCGGGTTTCGACGTAGCGGTACAGCGAGGCCGCGCCGGTCCCGAGGTTCGCGGCCACCCGCCGCATGGACACCGCGTCCAGGCCCTCCCGGTCGGCGATCGCGACGGCGGCGGCGGTGATCTCCTCGCGGGAGCGCCTGGCCGGGCGGCCGGTCGCCGCGTGCTCGGGCCGCATCCAGATGACGCCGCCGGGCCTGTCCGGTGTCATTCCCCCTCCAGCCGTCCGCTCGCGAACACCGTACCCGAACGGCCTCGCCTGTGGTCGTGGACCGCCCGGGCCCAGCACCTGGACCGCATCGACAAGAAGTCGATCGCGTGGGGAATGTTCCTGATCCTCATGCCAGCCACGCTGGGGACCGCTTTCCTCACCCACTATGCCGGTTTCCTTGTCATGTTCGTGGTCGCGTTCATCGGCGTGACGCTGACAGCCCAACCTGATAGCTGAACCACGAACAGCCAGATCACCGGCGACCGGCCGGCGCAGGCACCAACCCCCGCGAGGCGGGCGTGATCGCCGCGGCGGGCGTGGCGGCACCGGTACGCTGAAGGCTTCGAAGGCCTGCAGGAACGAGCCCCAGGAGGGGTCATGCCGCCGCTGAGGTCCCGCACCGTCACGCACGGACGCAACATGGCCGGTGCCCGCGCACTGCTCCGCGCCACCGGCGTCGCGCGCGAGGACATCGGCAAGCCCATCATCGCGGTAGCCAACAGCTTCACCGAGTTCGTCCCGGGGCACGTGCACCTGCGCGAGGTGGGCCAGGTGGTCGCGGACGCCGTCCGTGCGGCCGGCGCCATCCCCCGCGAGTTCAACACGATCGCGGTGGACGACGGCATCGCGATGGGGCACGGCGGGATGCTGTACTCCCTGCCGAGCCGGGAGCTGATCGCCGACTCGGTCGAGTACATGGTGAACGCGCACTGCGCCGACGCCGTGGTGTGCATCTCCAACTGCGACAAGATCACCCCGGGCATGCTGATGGCCGCGCTCCGGCTGAACATCCCCGCCGTGTTCGTGTCCGGCGGCCCGATGGAGGCCGGGGTCACCCGCACCGAGGGGGAGACCACCGAGGGCGTCACCAGGCTCGACCTGATCGATCCGATGGTCGCCTCGGCCGACCCCTCGGTGTCCGACGAGCGGCTCGCCGAGCTGGAGGAGGCGGCCTGCCCGACCTGCGGCTCCTGCTCCGGCATGTTCACCGCCAACTCGATGAACTGCCTCGCCGAGGCCATCGGCCTTGCCCTGCCCGGCAACGGCACCACGCTGGCGACGCACACGGCGCGCCGCGAGCTGTTCGACCGGGCCGGCCGCCTGGTGGTCGAGCTGACCAGGCGGTACTACGAGGATGACGACGAGTCGGTGCTGCCCAGGTCGGTGGCCAGCCGCGATGCGTTCGAGAACGCGATGGCGCTGGACGTGGCCATGGGCGGTTCCACCAACACGATCCTGCACCTGCTCGCGGCCGCGCATGAGGCCCGGGTCGGGTTCGGCCTGAAGGAGATCGACGAGCTGTCCCGCCGGGTCCCCTGCCTGTGCAAGGTCGCACCGAGCAGCAGCTACCACGTGGAGGACGTGCACCGGGCGGGCGGCATCCCGGCAATCCTCGGCGAGCTGGACCGGGCCGGGCTGCTCAACAGGGGCGTGCACACCGTGCACAGCCCCTCGCTGACCGAATTCCTCGGTTCCTGGGATCTCCGCTCGCCGGCGGTGACGCCGGAGGCGCAGGAGCTGTTCCACGCCGCGCCCGGCGGCGTCCGCACCACCCGGCCGTACTCGCAGAGCGCCCGGTGGGCCACGCTGGACACCGACAGGGACGGCGGCTGCATCAGGGACCTGGCGCACGCCTACTCGCAGGACGGCGGGCTCGCCGTGCTGTACGGCAACCTGGCCCCCGAGGGCGCGATCGTGAAGACCGCCGGGGTGCCCGAGGAGCTTCTCCGCTTCTCCGGCCCGGCGGTGGTGTTCGAGAGCCAGGAGGCGGCGGTGGAGGGCATCCTGGCCGGCCAGGTCAAGGCGGGTGATGTGGTGATCATCCGGTACGAGGGCCCCAGCGGCGGCCCGGGCATGCAGGAGATGCTGTACCCGACCAGCTTCCTCAAGGGCAAGGGCCTGGGCCGGGCCTGCGCGCTGATCACCGACGGCCGGTTCTCCGGGGGCACATCGGGCCTGTCGGTCTGCCATGTCGCGCCGGAGGCGGCGGCGGGCGGCATGATCGCCCTCCCCCAGGACGGCGACCGCATCGTGATCGACATTCCCGCCCGTGAGCTGCGGCTGGAGGTGCCGGACACCGAACTCGCCGCGCGCCAGGCCACGCTGCTGGCCACGCTCGGCGGCTACCGCCCGGCCGACCGGCAGCGCCCGGTCAGCGAGGCACTGCGCGTCTACGCGGCGCTGGCCACGTCGGCCTCCACCGGCGCGGTCCGCGACCTCGGCCTGCTCGGCTCCGGCAAGTAACGCCGGGCATGGCAACGGCCCGGGATTGGCTGGCTGGCGCCCGGCCGAGGACGCTGCCGGCGGCGCTGGTCCCGGTGGCCGTCGGCACCGGCGTGGCGATCGGCTATGACAGGTTCTCCGGCTGGCGGGCGCTGCTGGCCCTGGTCGTCGCGCTCGCCCTGCAGGTCGGGGTGAACTACGCCAACGACTACAGCGACGGCATCCGCGGCACCGACGAGGCCCGGGTCGGCCCGGTCCGGCTGGTCGCGGCGGGACTGGCCCCGGCGCGCCAGGTGCGCACCGCCGCCGCCGCCAGTTTCGCGGTGGGCTGCCTGGCCGGGCTCGTGCTCGCCGCCACGACCGCGTGGTGGCTGCTGGCCCTCGGCGCGGCCGCCGTGGTCGCCGCGTGGACCTACACCGGCGGCCGCCACCCGTACGGCTACCGCGGCCTCGGCGAGGTGGCCGTGTTCGCGTTCTTCGGGGTGGCCGCGGTCGTCGGCACCGCGTTCGTGCAGGTCCGCAGCCTGACCTGGCTGGCCCTGGCCGCGTCGGTGCCGGTCGGGCTGCTCGCCTGCGCACTCCTGGTGATCAACAACCTGCGCGACATCCCGTCCGACACCGCGGCGGGCAAGCGCACCCTGGCGGTCCGCATCGGCGACCCGCGCACCCGCCTGCTGTACGCCGGCTGCGCGCTGCTCCCGTTCGCCGCGGCGGCGCTGATCGCCACGGTGCGGCCGCTCACCCTGCTGACCCTGGCCGCGATCCCGCTGGCGGTGCCGCCGGTCCGGGCGGTGCGGGCCGGCGCCGGCGGCCCGGCGCTGATCGGCGCGCTGGGGCAGACGGGCCGGCTGCAGCTCGCGTTCGGCGCGCTGCTCACCCTCGGCCTCGCGGTGCGGATTTGATTCAGGCATAACGGCCGGCCTCGCTGGCCACCGCCCGGATGGCGCATCGGGCGCCTGCCGGGCTGTTCACAGCGGCCCGCAGCGGGAATCATGAGTGCCATCGAGCTCACGAGGGGGTTTGACCATGACCGGAACGGCCCGGCTGTCTTACAGCCATGGCGCGTCGCCCGACCCGCTCCTCGGCGAGACGATCGGGGACAACCTGCGCCGGATCGCCGCGCGGCACCCCGGCCGCGAGGTGCTGGTGGACGTGCCCAGCGGGCGCCGGTGGACCTACGCCCAGTTCGACTCCGACACCGACACCCTGGCCCGGGGACTGATCGCCGCGGGCGTCGAGGCCGGTGACCGGGTCGGCATCTGGTCCCCGAACTGTGCGGAGTGGGTGCTGCTCCAGTACGCGACCGCCAAGGCGGGCGTGGTGCTCGTGAACATCAACCCGGCCTACCGCAGCCACGAAGTCGGTTACGTGCTGCGCCAGTCGGGCGTCCGGATGCTGGTCAGCGCCGAGTCGTTCAAGACGAGCAACTACCGGGCGATGATCGGGGAAGTCAGCGGCGACCTGGCCGCGCTGGAGCGGGTCGTCTACCTGGGCTCCGCCGAGTGGGACGCGCTGATGGCGGCCGGGGTGGTGCAACGGGATGGCGGGGCGGCCGACCCGCTGGCCGCGCGCGCGGCGGGGCTGGCCTTCGACGACCCGATCAACATCCAGTACACCAGCGGGACCACGGGCTTCCCCAAGGGCGCGACGCTGTCCCACCACAACATCCTCAACAACGGGTTGTTCATCGGGGCGGGCTGCCGCTACACCGAGGCCGACCGGGTCTGCATCCCGGTGCCCTTCTACCACTGCTTCGGCATGGTCCTCGGTAACCTCGCCTGCACCACGCACGGCGCCTGCATCGTCATCCCCTCCCCCGGCTTCGAGCCGGCCGCCGCGCTTGAGGCGGTGCAGGCCGAGCGGTGCACGTCGCTCTACGGGGTCCCGACCATGTTCATCGCCGAACTGGCCCTGCCCGACTTCGCCAGCTACGACCTGTCCACGCTGCGGACCGGGATCATGGCCGGCTCGCCGTGCCCGGTCGAGGTGATGAAGCGGGTGGTCAGCGAGATGCACATGGCCGAGGTGACCATCTGCTACGGGATGACGGAGACCTCGCCGGTGTCCACCCAGACGCGGGCGGACGACGACATGGAACGCCGGGTGTCCACCGTGGGCCGGGTGCACCCGCACGTCGAGGTCAAGATCATCGACCCGGAGACCGGCCAGGTCGTGCCGCGCGGGACGCCCGGGGAGCTGTGCACCAGGGGTTACTCGGTGATGCTCGGCTACTGGGATGACGAGGAGCAGACCCGCGGCGCGATCGACGCGGCGCGCTGGATGCACACCGGCGACCTCGCTGTCATGGACGACGCGGGCTACCTGAACATCGCCGGGCGGATCAAGGACATGGTGATCAGGGGCGGGGAGAATATCTACCCGCGCGAGGTCGAGGAGTTCCTCTACGCCCACCCCGCGATCGAGGACGTCCAGGTGATCGGCGTGCCCGACGCCAAGTTCGGCGAGGAACTGTGCGCCTGGGTGAAGCTGCGCCCGGGTGAAGCGCTCAGCCTGGAGGAACTGCGCCAGTTCTGCACCGGCAAGATCGCCCACTACAAGATCCCGCGTTATCTGCGGATCTCGGATGAGTTCCCGATGACCGTCACCGGCAAGGTGCAGAAGTACAAGATGCGCGAGGTGACCGTGGCCGAGCTTGACCTCGGCGAGGCCGCGGGCATGCGGACGGCCTGACCAGATCGCGGGCGGTTACGTCCCGAACCTGACGTCGCTGGGCACGATACGCACCCCGAGCGGGACGAGCGAGATCGGGATGATCTTGAAGTTGGCCAGGCCCAGCGGGATGCCGATGATGGTCGCACACAGCAGGACGCCGGTGACCAGGTGGGCGAGCGCGAGCTCCCATCCGAAGAGGATGATCCAGAGGATGTTGCCAAGCAGCGAGGCGATGCCTGCGGTCGGCCGCCGCTCGATGCTGCGCCCGAATGGCCACAGCACGTAGCCCGCGATCCGGAAGGCCGCGATCCCGAAGGGGATCGTGATGACGAGGAAGAACAAGGCGAAGCAGATCAGGGCGGCCACGGCGTAAGCGATGGCCATCCACACGCCGCACAGCACCAGCCAGATGATGTTCAGAACGACCCGCATGACGCTGGCTGCCCCCTCCCAGAGTCAGTACTCATGCCGCTAAGGAACAGTCTGGCACCGGTCGCGATCAGTCCCGGCGGCCGGTGAGGGCCAGGGTGACGCCCAGGCCGATCATGGTGAGCCCGCCGAGGCCGCCGACGAGTTCCAGCCGCCGGGGCGAGCGGGCGAACCAGGCCCGCGCGCCGCTGGCCGCCAGGCCCCAGCTGCCATCGGAGATCAGCCCGATCGGCAGCGAGACCAGGCTCAGCAGCAGAAGCTGCACCGGCACATGCCCGGCCGAGGGGTTGGCGAACTGCGGGAGCACGGCCGCGAACAGCACGTACGCCTTCGGGTTTGCCACGCCCACCGTGAACCCTTCGGCCGCCGCTCGCCAGCCGCCGAGCGGGGCTGCCGCCACCACGATCGCGGACTCCAGCGAACGGCGGTGCCTGATCGCCTTGACGCCCAGCCATACCAGGTAGGCGGCGCCGCCGAACTTGACGACACCGAACACGGTGTCCGAGCGCTGCACCAGGGTTCCCACGCCCAGGGCCACGCTCATCGCGACCACCTGCACCCCGGCCACGTTGCCGGCCACCGACGCCAGCGCCGTCCGGCGGCCATAGGCCAGCGCGCGGCCGATCACGAACAGGACACTGGGCCCGGGGATGGCGATCACGATCAGGCACGTCACCGCGAACCCGAGCACCTGGCTGGTGGACAACACGGGCCCAGGCTAGCCTGTCCGGCCACGCCAGCGGTGACTGCTACAACCCCAGCAGCGGGTCCAGGCCGACGGTCAGGCCGGCCGGCAGGCTGGCCATGCCGCGAATGGCGAGCAGGACGCCGGGCATGAACGAGACCCGGTCCATGGAGTCGTGCCTGATGGTGAGCACCTCGCCGGGACCGCCGAACAGTACCTCCTGGTGGGCGACCAGCCCGGCCAGCCGGACGGAGTGCACGTGGACCCCGCCGCCGAGGGCGGTGCCCCTGGCCCCCTCCAGCGCGGAAACCGTGGCATCCGGCGGCGCGCCGAGCCCGGCGGCCGCCCTGGCCCCGGCGATCATCGCAGCCGTCCGGGATGCGGTTCCCGACGGGGCATCGGCCTTGCCCGCGTGGTGCAGTTCGATCACTTCCGCGGAGGTGAAGAACCGGGCGGCCTGCTCGGCGAAGCGCATCATCAGCACCGCGCCGACCGAGAAGTTGGGCACGACGAGTGCCCGCACGCTCGGCGCGGCAGCGAGCCACTCGCGCACCTGCGCGAGCCTCGGCTCGTCGAACCCGGAGGTGCCGACGATCGTGTCCAGGCCGTTGCCGATGCACCAGCGCAGGTTGCCCAGGACCGCGCCGGGGTGGGTGAAGTCCACCACCACGTCGCACCCGACCAGCGGTTCCCGTGGATCACCCTCGTCGACCCCGGCACCGACCTCCATGTCGTCCGCGCCGGCGATCGTCTGGCACACCTGTGAGCCCATGCGCCCACGGGCGCCGAGCACACCCACTTTGATCATGACTGCCTGCCGTTCCTCCGGGCGGTGCGGGGTCCGGCCGGACGTCAGCCCAGTACGGCGGCGAAGGGGGCGTCGTCGTCGAACGGGCCGACCACGGCGAGCACCTTCGGCCGTCCCAGGATCTTCGCGGCCACCTGGCGCACATCGTCGTGGGTGACCGCCTCGATGGAAGCGAGGATCTCGTCTACCGGTTCGAGCCGGGAGTACACCAGTTCCGACTTGCCGAGACGGCTCATCCGCGACGAAGGATCCTCCAGGCCGAGGACCAGCGAACCGCGCAACTGCCCCTTGCCCCGGTCCAGTTCGGCGTCGGTGAGGCCGCCGGAGATGACCTTGGCGATCTCCTCCTGGCAGATCGCCAGCACCTCATCGGCCTTGGCCGGCAGGCAGCCGATGTAGGTGGCCCACATGCCGGTGTCGGAATGCTGCGACGCGAAGCTGTACACCGAGTAGGCCAGCCCGCGCTTCTCCCGCACCTCCTGGAACAGCCGTGACGACATGCCGCCGCCCAGGGCCGCGTTGAGCACCCCGACCGCGAACCTGTCGGTGTCGGTGCGGGACATCCCGGCGCAGCCGAGCACCAGGTTGGCCTGCTCGATGCTGCGCGGTACCAGCCGCACGCCGGTGCCGGGCGCGAGGCTGTTGTCGGTGCTGCCCAGGCGCGGCGGGGTGGGTGCGGCGTCCCCGGCCAGGGCGGCACCGAACGCGTCGGCGACCTGCCGGGTGACCACGTCGTGGTCGACGTTGCCTGCCACGGCGACGACCAGGTCCGGCGGCGTGTACCTGACGGCGTAGTGGTCGGCGATCTGCTCCCTGGTGATCTCGTTGATCGAGGCCACGGAGCCGAGGATCGGCCGGCCGAGCGGGGAGTCGCCGAAGAGCTGCTCTGAGAACGCCTCGTGCACGGTGTCGGAGGGCTCGTCCTCGTTCATCGCGATCTCTTC
The DNA here is from genome assembly GCA_963806145.1 of uncultured Actinomycetes bacterium. Classification (GTDB taxonomy): domain Bacteria; phylum Actinomycetota; class Actinomycetes; order Streptosporangiales; family Streptosporangiaceae; genus DASXKD01. Next base: position 73,725 of record CAWDXD010000008.1, on the reverse strand, counting down.
GAGGATCACGCCGCGCTCGGCGTCCACGTCCTTCGGCTCGATCAGGGACCCGGTCACCATGTCGGTCAGGACGTCAATCGCCAGCGGCAGGTCCGCGTCGAGTACCCGCGCGTAGTAGCAGGTGTACTCCTTGCCGGTGAAGGCGTTCAGCTCGCCGCCCACCGCATCCATGGCGGCAGAGATCTCCAGCGCGGTCCGCTTGCTCGTGCCCTTGAACAGCAGGTGTTCCAGGTAGTGCGTGGCCCCCGCGTGATCGGGATCCTCATCGCGGGAGCCCACACTGGCCCAGATGCCGACGGCCGCCGAACGCACCGCGGGCAGTGACTCTGTCACGATCCGCAGGCCGCCGGGCAGGACCGAGCGGCGCACGCCATCGTCGTCGTCGTGCAGGGTGGTCACCGTCATGAGTCGCGGTGCCGCCGCTCACGATGGCGGGTGCGGTGACTGCCGTCGCCCTCGCCACGGTGCCCGTCGCGGTCGCCGCGCTGCCCGTCGCCGCGGTCACGGTCGCCGGCCGTGCCCGCCTCGTCGGATCCGCCGGCCGCCGCTTCCCGCTCCACGACCTCGACCGGGACGAGCGACAGCTTGCCGCGGTCGTCCACCTCGCGGATCTCCACCTGGATCTTGTCGCCGACCTTGATCACGTCGTCGACATTCTCGATCCTGGCGCCGCCGTGCAGCTTGCGGATCTGGGTGATGTGCAGCAGGCCGTCCTTGCCGGGCAGCAGCGAGATGAACGCGCCGAACGTGGTCGTCTTCACCACGGTCCCGAGGAAGCGCTCGCCCACCTCGGGAATGTGCGGGTTGGCGATCGCATTGATCGTCGTGCGCGCGGCCTCGGCCGATGGGCCGTCGGTGGCACCGATGTAGATCGTGCCGTCGTCCTCGATGGTGATCTCGGCGCCGGTGTCCTCCTGGATGGAGTTGATCATCTTCCCCTTGGGGCCGATCACTTCACCGATCTTGTCCACCGGGACCTTGATGGTGATGATCCGCGGCGCGTACGGGCTCATCTCGCCCGGCGCATCGATGGCCTCGCGCATGACGTCCAGGATGGTCAGCCGGGCCGCCCTGGCCTGGGTCAGCGCCGCGGCGAGCACCGAGGCCGGGATGCCGTCGAGCTTGGTGTCGAGCTGGAGCGCGGTGATCACGTTCCGGGTGCCGGCCACCTTGAAGTCCATGTCGCCGAAGGCGTCCTCGGCGCCGAGGATGTCGGTCAGCGTGACGTACTGGCCGCCATCGTAAATCAGGCCCATGGCGATCCCGGCCACCATGTCCCGCAGCGGCACGCCAGCATCCAGCAGCGCCATAGTCGAGGCGCATACAGAGCCCATGGAGGTCGAGCCGTTGGATCCGATCGCCTCGGAGACCTGCCGGATCGCGTAGGGGAACTCTTCCCTGGTGGGGAGCACCGGGATCAGTGCGCGCTCGGCCAGGGCACCGTGACCGATCTCCCGCCGCTTGGGCGAGCCCACCCGGCCCGTCTCACCGGTGGAGTACGGCGGCATGTTGTAGTTGTGCATGTACCGCTTGGTGCGATCCGGGTTGAGCGTGTCGATCGTCTGCTCCATCCGGAGCATGTTCAGCGTGGTGACGCCGAGCACCTGGGTCTCGCCGCGCTCGAACAGGGCCGAGCCGTGCACCCGGGGCAGCACGTGTGCCTCGGCGGACAGCCGCCTGATGTCGGCGAGGCCGCGCCCGTCGATGCGCACGCCGTCGGAGACGATCCGCTCCCGCACCAGCTTCTTGGTGACCGCGCGGAAGGCCGCGCTGATCTCCTTCTCCCGGCCCTCGAACTGGCTGGCCAGCTTCTCGGCGGTCAGTGCCTTGATCCGGTCGGTCTCGGTCTCCCTCTCCTGCTTGCCCGCGATGGCGAGCACCCGGGCCAGCTCGTCGGAGACTTCCGCGGAGACGGCATCGAGGGCGTCCGCCTCATAGTCGGCGAAGATGGGGAATTCGGCGGTCGGCTTGGCGGCCACGCTGGCGATGCTCTGCTGGGCCTCGACGAGTGCCTTGATGAACGGCTTCGCCGCCTCCAGGCCCTGGGCGACCGTCTCCTCGGTGGGACCGACGGCACCGCTGTCGGCGTCGGCGAGCAGCACCAGGGTGCGCGGCGTGGACTCCGCCTCGACCATCATGATGGCCACGTCGCCGTCGTCGAGCACCCGGCCGGCGACCACCATGTCGAAGGTCGCGTCCTCCAGCTGGGTATGGGTGGGGAACCCGACCCACTGGCCCTTGATCAGCGCGACCCGCACGCCGCCGATCGGGCCGGAGAACGGGAGCCCCGAGAGCTGGGTGGACAGCGAGGCGGCGTTGATCGCCACCACGTCGTACAGGTGCTCCGGGTGCAGCGCCATGATCGTCTCGACGATCTGGACCTCATTGCGCAGGCCCTTCACGAACGAGGGCCGCAGCGGCCGGTCGATCAGGCGGCAGGTGAGGATGGCGTCCTCGGACGGCCGGCCTTCCCTGCGGAAGAACGAGCCGGGGATCCGGCCCGCCGCGTACATCCGCTCTTCGACGTCCACGGTGAGCGGGAAGAAGTCCAGCCCCTCCTTGGGGTGCTTGCCCGCCGTGGTCGCGGACAGGACCATGGTCTCGCCGTCGAGATAGACGACGGCGGACCCGGCGGCTAGCCGGGCTAGCCTGCCTGTTTCAAATCTGATGGTGACGCTGCCGAATTGGCCGTTGTCGATAACGGCTTCGGCGGTATGCACACCCTCCACGGGTGAGACCTCCTTGACTGAGGTCCCGCGTCCCGCCGGTAGTGCTCCGGGCCATCGCTAGCCCGGCATATGACGCCGGCCGGTCTTCGATCGAAGCCCTCGGCCCGGATGCACGGCTGTGCGCCGCATTTGGCACCCGACCCGAGAACCACTACCGAGGACCGGCCCATGGTGTCCTCCGCACTCCGGAGCCGGGGCCGCGGGATGTTGCTCTCTAATTGTGTTGCGGGCCGTGCCCTGAGCCGAGCCTACCTGCGCAGGCCCAGCTTTTGGATGAGGGCACGGTAGCGCCCGATGTCGTTGTTCATCAGGTACTTCAGCAGCCGACGGCGCCGGCCCACCAACAGGAGCAGGCCACGACGGCTGTGATGGTCGTGCTTGTGCACCTTGAGGTGCTCGGTCAGATCGTTGATCCGCCGCGTCAACAGAGCGACCTGGACCTCCGGCGAACCGGTATCACCCTCACTGGTCGCGTGCCCGGCGATGATCTCCGTCTTTACTGCTGTGTCCAGCGGCACGTGCGTTCCTTATCTTTCGTTGCTGATCTGGCGGGATTCCGTCGCGCACTACCCAGCCCCGCGGGCGGGATCAGGCGATCCGGGATTCCCCTCAGCCGGCCGCTTGAGGGTGCAGCCGACCCGGCCGACGATGCCGGCCACCCATTACGGTACCACGGGGCGGCCGGCGTTCTCACCGTCCGCGGGCAGCCTCAGCAGCGCGGCGACCTGTCCCGCCAGGCCGCCGGCGGAGGCCGGGACGCCCGCTGCCGCCGCTCACCGTCGAGCAGCCAGTGCCTCCCCTGGACGGTGGCGACGACCAGCGTGCGCAGCAGCACGCTTGCGCAGGCCTGACCCGGCTTCAACGCGGCAGCAGGTCCTCTGGCCGGTCCACGGGGAAGCCATAGGTGTCGATGACCACGCCGTCGGTACCGCGGGCGAGTGCCAGCGCGGCCTCGGCGACCCGCAGGCACGTTTCGCGGGTCGCGGTGGTCACCTGGAATTTGGTACGCAGGTCCCAGCGGCAGGGCTCCCTGTCCCGCAATTCGCCGAGCGCCGGAGGCGGCAGGGCCAGTCTGGAGCGGGACACCCGGGACGGCCAGTACGCCACGAAGAACACCGGCTCCTCCTTGGTGAGGAGGTAGTACGCGCCGGGCACGCCGGTGTCCTCCTCGAAGACCAGTTCGCCGGTGTCGGTGTAGCGCTGGAGCACCTCGACCACCTGCCCGGCCGGCAGTTCGTGCCCGCTGTACACCGACGCGCGCAGCCGGAGGTCCATCGGCGGCCGCTCGTCGTGCACCGTGCCGCCGAGCCGTGCCGCCAGGCCACGGATCAACCGCTCGGCGTCCTGCCATTTCAGGCTGTCCGGGCGGGACCGGCCGGTCCCGCCCTCGACGATGGCCGCGTAGTATCCGGCGGCCGCCCCGGCGGGCAGCCGGGCCTGCCTGGCCACGTCCGGGGTCACCGTGACCGGGCCGTGCAACTGCACGCCGTTGTGGAAGACGAACCTGTCGCTCTTGACGCCGGCTTCCGGGTCGTAGCGGAGGACGGCCTCCGCCATGCCGTCGGCGGGGTCGGCGGGAAACAGCACGGCCGGGCCGCGGGCCAGCCGGTCGGCCGTGTGGTCAAACAGCGCCATGCCGCACCCTCCAAGACGCCCGTCCGGTGGGCGGGCAGCAGGCCAGGGTTCTGCGGGACATCGCTAACCGGCCGGCGTGCCGTATCCGCGCCCGCGGAGCCGTTCGGCCATCCATAGCCGCGCCTGCCGCTCCGTCAGCGGTTCCGGCATGAGTGACATCAGCACCGGGATGCCGACGTCGCTCGGCAGCGCGCTGCGCGGCGGCAGGGAAGCAGCATCCGGCATCCGCGCCTCACCTGTCGCCATGCTCAGAAGATACTTGTGATCCCGTGCCAGATGCTCGCCGACGGGTGCGAAATCCTGGCCGGCCGCGGCACGCGGCTCAGCCTGCCGCCGCGACCAGCGCGCGGGCCTCGGCGGTGTCCTTGTGCATCTGGCCGATGAGCGCGTCCACCGAGTCGAACCGCACCATCCCCCGCAGCCTGGCCGCGAAGTCCACGGCCACGTGCGCCCCGTAGAGGTCCAGGTCGTCCCGGTCGAGCGCATACGCCTCGACGACACGGTGCCGCCCGTCAAAGGTCGGATTGGTGCCGACGGAGATCGCCGCGGGCCAGCGCTCCGTCTCCTGGCCGTCGTGGTCCAGGCTGGCCAGCCACCCGGCGTACACCCCGTCCGCCGGGATGGCCGTGTGCTCCGCGGTCGCCAGGTTCGCGGTCGGAAAGCCGAGCGCCCTGCCGCGCTGCTCCCCGCGCACGACCAGGCCCTCGACCCGGTGCGGCCGGCCAAGCCCGCGCGCCGCGCCGGCCACGTCGCCCGCGGCGACCAGGTCCCTGATCGCGCTGGACGACATCGTGACGCCGTCCTGCGCCAGCAGCGGGACGCCTTCGGCGTGAAAGTCGTACTTCTCCCCCAGCTGCGCCAGCAGGGCAAGGTCACCCGCGGCGCGGTGGCCGAACCGGAAGTTCTCCCCGACCACGACGTGCCGGGTATGCAGCCGGTCGGCCAGCACCGTCCGGACGAACTCGTCCGGGCTCAGCCGGGAGAACTCGAGGGTGAACTCCAGCACGCAGACCGCGTCCGCGCCGAGCTCCCCGAGAAGCTGGGCGCGGCGCCGCAGGCTGCACAGCCGCGCCGGGTGGGAACCGGGCCGGATCACCGCGGCCGGGTGCGGATCGAACGTGACCACCACCAGCGGCAGGCGCAGGTCGCGTGCGGCCGCGGCTGCCCTGGCCACGATCCGCTGGTGCCCCCGGTGCACGCCGTCGAAGACCCCGATGGTCACCACGGAGGGCCCCCAGGTGTCCGGCACCTCGCCCAGACCCATCCAGCGCTCCACGATCTTGCTCCCTTGCCCTGCACCTAGCGGACTTGTCGGTCAGGCGCCGTGCGGCCCCAGGTAAAGCCTGCCACGCCCAGCCCGCTGATGATTGCCCGCGCCCTGCCCACCTCCTGCCCGCGTGCTGCCCGGGGACAGCTCAGGGGGCGGCGAACACCACCACGGGCCGCGTCTGGCCGTCCTTCTCCTCGACCAGCGCGATCAGCGTGCCGTCCGGGGCGAACGCCGCTTCCGGGCCTGGCCCCGTGCCCGTGCCACCGGGCAGCCGCCCGCCGTGCGCGAGCCGCTGTGCCTCCTCGCCGGTGAGCTGCCGCGACGGGAACGCGCCGGCGGCGGCCTGGGCCAGCGGTATCAGCGACAGCTCCGCCTCAAGCTGGTCCAGGGTCCGCGCCATGGACAGGTCGTAGGAGCCGGCCCGGGTGCGCCGGAGCGCGGTCACGTGGCCGCCCACGCCGAGCGCGTCGCCCAGGTCGCGGGCCAGGGCCCGGATGTAGGTGCCGCTGGAGCAGGTCACCGCGACGTCGACATCCAGCAGGTCACCGGTGCGCCGCTGGGACAGCACGCGGAACGACCTGACGGTCACCGGCCTGGGTGCCAGGACCGGTGTGGTTCCGGCCCTGGCCAGCCGGTAGGCCCGCGTCCCGGCGACCTTGACGGCGCTGACCGCGGGCGGGACCTGCTGGATCTCGCCGGTCAGCGGCACCGTGGCGGCGCGCACCGCGTCCGGGGTCACCGCACCGGCCGGGGCGCCGGAGACGACCGCGCCCTCGGCGTCGCAGGTGTCGGTCGCCTGGCCGAGCCTGATGGTCGCCAGGTACTCCTTCTCGGCGAGCGTCAGGTGCCCGAGCAGCCGGGTGGCCTTCCCGATCCCGGCGACCAGCACGCCCGTGGCCATGGGATCGAGGGTGCCGCCGTGGCCGACCCGGCGGGTCCCGGCGAGGCGCCGGAGCCTGGCCACCACGTCGTGCGAGGTCATCCCGCCGGGCTTGTCCACGATGACCAGCCCGTCAGCCACGCTCACCGGTCCGGGCCCGCTCCGGCGACGGCGCCGTCCTCGTCATCTCCCTCGTCGTCCTCGTCCTCGGCCGGGACGCGGTAGGGATCCGGGTCACCGGCAGGCACGGCTCCCTCCCTGGCCTGCGCCAGGGCCTCGTCGGCGGCTCGCGCCCGGGCGACCAGTTCCTCCAGGTGGCGTGCGCCATCGGGCAGGGTGTCCTGGACGAAGGACAGCGACGGGGTGTGCCGCAGCCCGGTCTGGCGCCCGACCTCTGAGCGGATGAGCCCGGTGGCGCTCTTCAGCGCCGCGGCCGTGCCTTCCTGGTCGTCCGCCGAGCCGTAGACCGTGTAGTAGACCGTCGCCTCGCGCAGGTCACCGGTGAGCCTGGCGTCGGTGACGGTGACGAAACCGAGGCGGGGATCCTTCACGCCGCGCTCGAGCATCTCGGCCACGATCTGCGCGATCCGGTCAGCGAGCCTGTTCGCCCGGCCTGAGTTCATGACCCTTCACTCCTCCTCGCTCACCAGGCGGAACCGCGCGGACAGCAGTTCTATGTCCGGCCGCGCCGCGACCAGGCGCTCGCAGGCGTCGAGTACCTCGGTCACGTGCGCCGCCGTGGACGCCACCGCCGCCACGCCGATCTCCGCCCGCCGGTGCCGGTCCAGGCTGCCCGTCTCGGCCACGGCCACGGCGGGGTGCCGCCTGCGCACCTCGGCGATGATCGAGGCCACCGCGGAACGTTTCTGCTTCAGCGACCGGATGTCGCCGAGCAGCACGTCCAGCGTCAGCGCGCCCAGGTACACGTCCGCTGCCCTAGGAAATCCTGCGTCAGCCCCGCGGCTTCTCCCGCATCTCGTACGTCTCGATCACGTCGCCGATGTGAAGGTCGTTGTACCCGATGCCGATACCGCACTCGAAGCCGTCACGGACCTCGGTGACGTCATCCTTGAACCGGCGCAGCGAGTCGACCGTGAGGCTCTCCGAGACCACGACACCGTCGCGGACCAGGCGCGCCTTGCTGCCGCGGTTGATCGTGCCCGAGCGCACGATGCTGCCGGCGATGTTGCCGGCCCGCGGCACCCGGAAGATCTCCCTGATCTCCGCGGTGCCGAGCTGAACTTCCTCGAACTCGGGCTTGAGCATGCCCTTGAGGGCCGCCTCGATCTCCTCGATGGCCTGGTAGATGACCGTGTAGTAGCGGATCTCGACGCCCTGGCGCTGAGCGAGTTCGCCCGCCCGGCCGGCCGGCCGCACGTTGAAGCCCACGATCACGGCCTCGGAGGCGATCGCCAGGTTGACGTCGTCCTGGGTGATCGCGCCGACGCCGCGGCCGATGACCCGGAGCACCACGTCCTCGCCCACGTCGATCTTGAGCAGCGCGTCCTCCAGGGCCTCCACAGACCCGGACACGTCACCCTTGATGATGAGCAGCAGTTCCTCCCGCTCACCCGACTTGAGCGCCGACTCCAGGTCCTCCAGGGTGACCCTGGGCCTGCGCTGCGCGAACTGGGCGCTGCGCTCCCGCGTCTCGCGGCGCTCGGCGATCTGCCGCGCCATCCGGTCGTCGGTCACGACGAGGAAGTTGTCCCCGGCCCCGGGGACCGCGGTGAGCCCGAGCACCATGACGGGCCGGGATGGCGGCGCGTCCGTGACCGGGTCGCTGTTCTCGTCGAGCAGCGCCCGGACCCGGCCGAACGCCTCGCCGCACACGATCGAGTCGCCGACCTTGAGCGTGCCGCGCTGCACAAGCACCGTGGCCACCGGGCCGCGGCCGCGGTCCAGGTGCGCCTCGATCGCCACGCCCTGCGCGTCCTGGTCCGGGTTGGCCCGCAGGTCAAGCTCGGCGTCGGCGGTCAGGATGATCGCCTCGAGCAGGTCGGAGATGCCGATGCCCTCCCTGGCGGACACGTCCACGAACAGGGTGGTGCCACCGAACTCCTCGGCCACCAGGCCGTACTCGGTGAGCTGGGACCGGACCCGGGCCGGGTCCGCGCCCTCCTTGTCGATCTTGTTGACCGCGACGACCACCGGCACGCCGGCCGCCTGGGCGTGGTTCAGCGCCTCGGTGGTCTGCGGCTTCACGCCGTCGTCCGCGGCCACGACGAGCACGACCAGGTCGGTGGTCTCGGCGCCGCGGGCCCGCATGGCGGTGAACGCCTCGTGGCCCGGGGTGTCGATGAAGGTGATCTTGCGCTCCTGGCCGTCCACCTCGGTGGTGACCTGGTAGGCGCCGATGTGCTGGGTGATGCCGCCCGCCTCGCGGGCCACCATGTTGGTGTGCCTGATGGCGTCGAGCAGCTTGGTCTTGCCGTGGTCCACGTGGCCCATGACGGTGACCACCGGCGGCCGCGACTGGAGGTCGGTGTCTTCGCCCTCGTCCTCGCCGAACTCGATGTGGAACGACTCGAGCAGTTCGCGGTCCTCTTCCTCGGGCGACACGACCTGCACGCTGTAGTTCAGCTCGGCGCCCAGCAACTGCAGCGTCTCGTCGTTGACCGACTGGGTCGCGGTGACCATCTCGCCCAGGTGGAAGAGCACCTGGACCAGGGACGCCGGGTTGACGCCGATCTTGTCGGCGAAGTCGCTCAGCGACGCGCCGCGGGACAGCCGGATGGCCTGGCCGTTGCCGCGCGGGATCTGCACGCCGCCGATCGCGGGGGCCTGCATGTTGTCGAACTCCTGGCGCCGCTGCTTGCGCGACTTACGGCCGCGCGACGGCCGCCCGCCGGGACGCCCGAACGCGCCCTGGGTGCCGCTGCGGCCGCGGCCGCCCGCACCACCGGGGCGCCCGCCGCCACCGCCGACACCGCCCGGCCGCGGCGCACCGCCACCGCCGGCGCCACCGGGACGCGGGCCCGCGCCGGGACCGCCGCGGCCACCGCCGGGACGGGCCCCGGTGCCGGGGCCGCCGCGGCTCGGGCCGCCGGGACCGCCGGGACCGCCGCGGCCGGCCGCCGGGCGCGGCGGCATGTTGCTGGGACTGGGCCGTGGCCCGCCCGGCCGCGGGCCGCCGGGGCGGGCCACATCCGCGGGGGACGGCCGCCCGGAGCCACCGCCGGGCCGCGGGCCGCCTGGCCCGCCCGGGCCGCCGCCAGGGCGTCCGGGGGCCGCCGGGCCCGGCTGGCCGGTGCGTGGCGGCGCGGGACGGGGCGCGAGCCCCATCCCGGTCGGGGTCTGGCTGTAGGGGTTGTTACCTGGCCGCGGGCCCGGGCGCGGCGCACCACGGGGGCCGGGCCGGGGGCCGGGAGCGGCGCCCTGTCCCTGCCGCGGGCTGGGCTGGGGCGTGGCCCGCGGGGACGGGGGCGGCCCCGGCCGTGCCGGGGGCGGGGAGAACGGAACCTGGGGCGCTGGCCCCGGTGCCGGGGGCGCCGGGGCAGCCTGCGGCGGCCCAGCCGCGGGAGCGGCCGGTGCGGGCGCCGGCGAAGCGGGCTCCGCGGCGGTAACGCTGCCTGATATAGCACCATTGCCCGCTGCCCGATGGGCCACTGGTTCCTCCGCGACCGGCCCAGGTGACGGGACCCTGGGGGTGCCTGCCGGCCGACCAGGGGCGGGCTCGCTCCGCCCGTCCTGGGCAACCTTGGGTGGAGCCGAGGCAACCTGGCCGTCGGCTTTGCGTGCTTGGGACTGCTTTGGACCCTGCGCCGCGAACGCTTCTTTGAGCCTGCGTACGACGGGCGCCTCGATCGTGGAGGACGCCGACCGCACGAACTCGCCCATTTCCTGGAGCTTGGCCATCACAGCCTTGCTCTCTACGCCGAACTCCTTCGCGAGCTCGTATACCCGGACCTTCGCCACTGCGCTCCCTCTGCTCGGCCCGGGATCGCCGGACCATCGGGCCGGCCCGGGCGCGAAGCTCCGGCCGGCGTCAGATTCTGTTCATCGCCGAGTTCTCATCGGGCGCTCATCACAATCGGATCCTGCTTTCCCGGCTGTAATGCCGTTTCCGTCCTGCCCGGGGCTTGCCACCCCGGACGGCCCTGGCCGGTACTCCTCGCACAACTGCGCCAGATACTGCCCGAGCACGGCAGTCACGGCGGGCCCGTTCAGCCGGAGCGCCCGGCTGAATCCACGCCGACGTTGTGCCTGCTCGAAACAGCTCTGGCTCGGATGCACGTAGGCGCCCCGGCCAGGCAGCCGCGCCAGTGGGTCAGGGACAACCTCATCCCCGCGTCCCACGACGCGCAGCAAGTCGGATTTGGCCGCGCGGGCCCTGCATCCCACGCAGGTCCGGACCGGAGGCCCGGATCGCGGGGCGGGCAAGGACCGCCTGGCCATTCCGGACGTAAGCTTACCGCGCCGGCGCGTCGGAGGTGCCGCGGCCGGTACGCGGATCGGCGGTGCCGCCGCCCGGCCGGGCGCCGCGGTCTCCACGGGGCCCTCCATCATGGTCTCCGGCGGGCCTTCTGCCTGCGGAGTCGTTGCCGCTCGGATTGTCGGAATGGATGTCGATCTTCCAGCCGGTCAGCTTGTGCGCCAGTCGTGCGTTCTGCCCCTCTTTGCCGATGGCCAGGGACAACTGGTAGTCCGGCACGATCACCTGGGCCAGCCTCGCGTCGGCATCGACGATGTTGACACGGGAAACCCGGGCCGGGGACAGGGCGTTGGCCACGAACTCCGCGGAGTCCTCCGAGTAGTCGACGATGTCGATCTTCTCGCCGTGCAACTCGGTCATCACGTTCCTGACCCGGCTGCCCATCGGCCCGATGCAGGCGCCCTTGGCGTTCACGCCGCTCTGGTGCGACGCCACCGCGATCTTGGTGCGGTGACCGGCCTCGCGCGCGATCGCGACGATCTCCACCGCCCCCGAGGCGATCTCCGGTACCTCCAGGGAGAAAAGCCGCTTCACCAGGCTGGGATGGGTGCGGGACAGCGTGATCGAGGGCCCGCGGTAGCCCTTGCGGACGTGCAGCACGAAGCAGCGCAGCCGTTCCCCGTGCACGTACCGCTCGCCGGGCACCTGCTCGGTGGGCGGCAGGATGGCCTCGATCTTGCCCAGGTCGACCAGGACCGCGCGGGGGTCTTTGCCCTGCTGGATCACGCCGGCCACGATGTCACCCTCACGCCCGGCGTACTCACCGAAGGTGAGCTCGTCTTCGGCGTCGCGCAGCCGCTGCAGGATGACCTGCCGGGCGGTGGTGGCGGCGATCCGGCCGAAACCCGCGGGCGTGTGGTCGTACTCGCGCAGCACCTCGCCGTCCTCGCCGGTCTCCGCCGCCCAGACGGTCACGTGCCCGTTGCGGCGGTCCACCTCGACCCGCGCGGTCGCGGCCGAGTCGCCCGATTTGTGGTAGGCGACCAGCAACGCATCCTCGATGGCCTTGATCGCAAGGTCCATCGAGATGTCCTTCTCGCTCTCCAGGCTGCGCAGGACGCTCAGGTCAATGTCCATCCTGGCCTCCTCCCCCGTTCCCCGCCCGGGCGCGATCAAGCGCAGGGCCCGCCCCGGTGCCGTCGGCGCTGGCCCGGCCGAACTCGACCTGCACCTGCCCCGGGCCGATTTCGACGTAATCGAGCTCGACCTGGTCACCGTCGATGTCCAGCGTCACCGAGGTGTCGCCGGCCACGAGAATCCGGCCCTGGAGGGTCGGCGGCCGCCGGCGTGCTCCCGTCCCGCCCGGGTCGTCCCCGCCCGCCACCGCGAGCGGCACGCTGACCAGCCGGCCCTGGGCCCGGCGCCAGTGCCGGGGCTCGGTGAGCGGCCGGTCCACGCCCGGGGACGACACTTCGAGGGTGTAGGGGACCTCGCCCATGGCGCCGCTGGCATCCAGGCGCGCCGACACCTCGCGGCTGATCTCGGCGATCGCGTCCAGGCCCACCCCGCCGTCGGCGTCGACGACCAGCCTGAGCAGCCTGCGCCGCCCGGCCGGGCTGACCCGGACCGACTCCAGGTCCATTCCCGCGGCACGGACCACCGGCTCCAGCACGCGCGCCAGGTCGGCCGGCTCGGGCAGCGGGCCAGGCCCGCGGCCGCGGCCGGCACCAGCGGCAGCGCCCTGGGCTCGTCCGTGGTCACGCCGGGGGCGTGACTGTGCGTGACGGGAGTCACCGTTCATCACGACCTCCTCGCCCGCGACCTGTGCTGTTGTCTGTCAGCTCACTAGCCTAGCCGGACCGCGAGGCAACTTGACCTGGTCAAGGCCCGATGCGGCCGGCCGGATCCGGGCAGGCGGGCGGCGAACAGGGCAGGGGCCCATGGGGCGCACGGTTGTTCCGGGCCAGGCGCGGCTCCCGGCCGTGCGATGCTGGTAAGCCCGCCGCTACGCTGCGTCTGCGGCCAGCCGCAGTGGCCAGACAACGGCCAGCCAGACAACGGCCGACCGTACAGTGGCCGACCGTACTACGGTCGGCCGTACAGTGGCGGCCAGACAGGCGGCGGCCCAGCAGCGGTGCCCAGCAGCGGTGCCCAGCGGCGGTGGGCGGCGGCTCCGGGCGGCGGCGGGCTCCCCGCGCGGCACGCGACAGGCAGTGGCGGGAGGTGCGCGATGGCGCGGGACGCGACACGGCGCCGCGTGCTCATCGCGGCCGCGGCGGCGCTCCCCCTGGTGGCGGCGGGCTGCAAGGGCATCGCGGCGCTGGGCACCCCGCCGAAAGCCGCTCCCGATGTGACCGTGGCCACGGACGCCATCGCGGTGGAGACCCAGCTCATCGCCAGGTACGGCGCGGTGCTGGCCGCGAACCCCGGGCTGGCGGGGACACTGCGCCCGCTGCTGGCCCAGCACCACGAGCATCTCGCGCGGCTGCGCGGCCGGCTCATCGTCCCGGCGCGCGGGCAGCCGCTGCCCACGCCCCGCGCCACGCCGCGTCATACCGCCCCGGTGCCGGGCACGCCAGCGGCCGCGCTCGGCTACCTGCGTGACGCCGAGGACGCCGCGTCCGGTGCCCTGCTAGCCCACCTGGCCACCGCGCCGCCGTCGCTCGCCCAGTTGCTGGCCAGCATCTCCGCCTCGGAGGCCACGCATGCGCTGATCCTCGGCACCGCCGCGAGGCACTCGTGACCGCCGCGGACCCGGCCGCCGTCGCGGCGCTGCAGCATGCGCTGGCCGCGGAGAACTCCGCCGTCTACGGCTACGGCGTGGCGGGCGCGCACCTGACCGGGGCACGGCGGGCGGCCGCGGTCCGGAACTGGGTCGGCCATCAGAACGCCAGGGATGCCCTCACCGCCATGCTCGCCGCGCGCGGCGCCCAGCCGGTGGCCGCCGCGGTCGTGTACCAGCTGCCGTTCGGCGTGCACAGCGCCGCGGCGGCGGTCGCGCTGGTCACGCTGCTCGAGGACCGCCTCAGCGCGGCGTACCTGGGGCTGGCCGGGCTGGCCGATCCGGTGCTGCGGGCATACGGCGCGCGGGCGGTCCGGGCGGCGGCGCTGCGCGCGGCCGCCTGGCGGGGCAGCACCCTGGCATTTCCCGGACTCGACGTGCCGGCGCCCAGGGCTCCCAGGCCGGCCAGCCAGGGCAGCGGCTCGCCGGCCTCGTCCCGCCCGTCGGGCGGCAAGCCGACCCCGTCACACCCGGGCTGATCCCATCGCACCCGGCGGGCCTCAGCCCAGCGGGTCCGGCAGCGGCCGGGAGTGCAGCACGGTCAGCCGGGACACGGCGCGGGTGAGCGCCACGTACAACTGGTGCAGTCCGTGGGAGTGCCCGGCGGCGATGGCGGCGGGCTCGGCCACGATCACATGGTCGAACTCCAGGCCCTTGGCCAGGCTGACCGGCACCAGGGTGAGCCGGGCGCCGGGGCCCTCGCTACCGAGGACACGGTGCGTCATACCGGCCCGGCCCAGGGCCGCGGCCAGCGCGCTCACCTGGCCGTCCGCGGCGATCACCGCGGCGGACCCCGCTCGGCCCAGGGCGTCGGCGCAGGCCCGGGCGAGCGCGGCCGGGAATGCACCCGGCGTGGTGCCGGTGATCGCCAGCGCGCCCGGATCCTGGCGGAACGACCGTGCCGGGGGCACGCCGGGAGCGATCCGCGGCAGCAGCAGGCTGGCGTAGTCCAGAATCTGCCTGGGCACCCGGTAGCCGGTCTCCAGCACCCGCAGCCCGGCGTCCGGCTTGCCCAGGTGGCCGAGCATGGCCGGCCAGTCCGCCACGGCCGCGGGGGTGGTGGCCTGGGCGAGGTCGCCGAGCACCGTGGCGGAGCCGGTGGCGCAGCGGCGGCCCACGGCGCGGCACTCCATCGCCGACAGGTCCTGCGCCTCGTCCACCACCACGTGGGACAGGCTGGGGATCCGTTCGACCAGATCGCGGGCCTCGTCCACCAGGACGGCGTCCGCGGCGGACCAGCGTGCCGACCGGGGCCCGCGCGGCACCGCGGGCCAGCTGATCTCGGCCTGCTCCGCGGGGTCCAGCAGGCCGTCGGCGGCGCGGGCGAGCAGTCCGGGATCGGACAGCAGCCGCAGCACCAGGCGGACCGGGTCCGCGGCCGGCCAGACCTCGTCCACCACCGCGCGCACCTCACGGGTCCGGCGCACCGACTCGTGGGTGCGGTCGTCGCACGTCTCCCCCGCCGCCTCCATCCGGGTGAGCACCACGTGCGCGATCCGGTGGCCGAGCATGTCCCGGCCAGGGCCGTAGCGGACCCCCCGGTCGCGCAGTTCGCTGGCCAGGCCGGCGATCTCGCCGGCGGGCACCCGCCACCGCCGAGAACCGCGGGTGAGCATGAGCCCGCCGGCAGGCTCGGACAGCCCGGCCCACAGCGCACGGCGCAGCACCTCCGCCATCCGGGCGTCACCCTTGACGCGGGCCGCGCCCTCGGAGTCGGTGGCCCGGACCTCGACGGTGGCGACCAGGTCGGCGATGGTCACCTGGCTGACCCCGACCTCGCCGAGCGCCGGGAGCACGTTGCCGATGTAGGCGAGGAACGCGCGGTTCGGCCCGATCACCAGCACCCCGCCGCGCTTCATCCGGTTCGCGTGCGCGTAGAGCAGGTAGGCGACCCGGTGCAGGCCGACCGCGGTCTTGCCGGTGCCCGGCGCGCCCTGCACGCACACGGTCGCGTCGGCGCCGGCGCGGACGATGTCGTCCTGGTCGGGCTGGATCGTCGCCACGATGTCGCGCATGGGGCCCGACCTGGGCCGCTCGATCTCCTCCAGCATGATCCGGCTGGGCTGTCCGGTCCCGGGCACCCCGCCGCCGAACTCCTCGTCCTCGTAGGCGGTCAGGCTCCCGCCGGAGAACCCGAACCTGCGCCGCCGCACCAGGTCCATCGGATCTGACTGGCTGGCCCGGTAGAAGGCACGGGAGACCGGCGCGCGCCAGTCGATCACGATCGGGTGCCCGCCCGGGTCGTGGACATGCCGCCGGCCGATGTGGAAGCGCGCCCCGTCCGCTCCGGCCTCACCTTCTTCATTCCAAACGCTCCCCGGGGCGTAGTCGAGCCTGCCGAAGAACAGCGGGGCGTCGGGGATATCACGCAAGGCTTCGGCGCGGTGATGAAGGTCTGCCTTGAGGTACTCGATGGATACGCGGTCGCCGCCCAGGGCGGGCAGCGCCAGGACGTCCTCCCGCATCAGCCGCAGGTACTCACGGGACTCGCGCAGATGCTCACGTTCGGCGGTGAGAACGGGGTCGGCGGGGCCGGCCGGTTTGACGGGGTCGGCGGATTCGGCGGGCGCGGCGTCTGTCCCGCTGGGCGAAGGCATGCGGCATCACCTCAGGGTGGTCGGGATGCGGGCACAAGAGCCCGAAAGTTTACCTGCCCGCCGCCGGAACCTCACCTGGTTTTCAAGGCGCCGGGAACCCCGCCGTCCACGGGAACCCCGCCGTCCAGCGGCCTAACGACCGTCCACCGCGTTGCCGGCGGGGGTGATCACGTACTGGCGCAGGCACAGGTCCTCGAAGGTGACCGGGCCGCGCGGGCCGGGCACATGGTCCACGTTGATCCCGGTCTCCGGGACGCCGCGCAGCCGGAACCCGTCGAGCAGGCGCGTGCTGGCGTTCCAGAAGGCACCGGTCCCGGCGTAGGCGTCCAGGAACGCGCGGGCGGCAGCCGGATCCGCGGTCACCACGCTCGCCGCAAGCCCGGAGGTTTCCTGGTTGGCCATCGCGGCCGCGTGCGCCGGGCCGTCTGCCGGGGCTACGGTCACGGTCGCCTCGCGCCCGGCGTCCAGTGCCCACTCATGGCCGAGCGGGTGATCGTGCGGGGGCATGGACGCCGCCACCCCGCGGTCGCGCAGCGCGGGCCCGGCCACGCCGAGCATCTGGTCCCATACCTCGGCATGCACCAGCAGCAGGTTCAGCCGGTTGCACACCCCCAGCCGGTCCAGGCTGGCGCTGATCAGCTCGGCGGCCAGCGCCGGGTCCGCGGCGCGGTCCAGGTAAAGCACGCCGCCGCCGTCGGCGTGGGCGAGCGTGCGGACCCCGTGCCTGGCGGCCTCGGCGGCGAGGGCTCGGGTGGTGTCCCCGCTCCCCCGCAGGATCACCAGCGGGATGAGGCCAGGCCGGGCGACCAGTTCCATGGCCGCCTGCCGGTCCGCGGACCTGACCAGTTGCAGCGCGCCGGGGTCTAGCCCGGCATGCTCGAGGGCAGGCGAGACGACGTGGTCGAACAGTGCCGTGGCCGACCGCAGTGCCGCCGCTCCGGTGCGGAGCACACCCGCGTTGCGGGATTTCAGCAACTGCGATGCCACGTCCACCGTGACATTCGGGCGGGCCTCGTAATTGGCGCCGATCACACCGACCGGGATGCATCGTTCGGCAAGAACAAAGCCGTCAGGCAGATCCCGCAGCCGCCGGTACGCCGGCGGGAAGGGGGCGGCGGCAAGCAGGGAGATCTGCCGCGCCATCTCGGCGATCCGCACCTCGCCGAGGATGAGCCGGTCCAGCAGCCCGCGGCCGAGGCCGGCGGCCTCGGCCGCGGTGACGTCGGCGGCGTTGGCGGCGAGGACCGTGGGCGCCGTGTCGCCGAGCAGCTTGGCCATGCCGTACAGCGCCGCGTCCACGGCTTCGTCCGGGGCGGCGGCGAGGTGCGGGGCGGCCGCCTTGGCCGCGTGACCACACGCGGTCACGGCCGTCGCGGCGTCGGGCCCGGTCATCGCGGTCAGAACAGCACGGACGCGAACGTCGCGGTCTGGGTGAAGCCGACCCGCCGGTAGGCGGCACGGGCCGGGCGGTTGTAGTCGTTGACGTACAGGGAGACCACGGGCGCCACCCGGCGCAGCGCGTCGGTGACCAGCGCGGCCATGCCGGCCTCCGCCAGGCCGCGGCCGCGCAGTTCCGGCCGCACCCAGACGCCCTGCACCTGGCAGGCGAGCGGGGTGACAGCACCGATCTCGGCCTTGAACACCACCCGGCCGTCCTCGATCCGCGCGTACGCACGGCCCGCGTCGATCAACTCGCGTACCCGGGCCCGGTAGGCGCCCCCGCCGTCGGGGCCGATCGGCGAGACGCCCACTTCCTCGGTGAACATGGCCACCGAGGCTGGCAGCAGGATGTCGAGCTCCTCCCGGCGCACCCGGCGGACCAGCGGGTCCGGCGCCACCTGCGGCGGGGCCGAGATCTCCATGACCGGCTGGCTGGCCCGGACCTCGCGGGGGGCGCCCCAGTATGGCCTCAGGGCCTCCCACAGGCCGATCGCGGCCGGTGCCAGCCCCACGATCGAGGAGCAGCGGCGGCCCATCAGCCGGGCGCGGTGGGCGAACGCCGCGACCGCCTCCGGGGTGGCCGCGACCGGCACCAGGTTGGCACCGGCGTAGCACAGGGAGGTGAGCTGGCCGCCCGGCTGATAGCCCCAGACCTGACCGCCGAGCCTGGCCAGTTCGAGCCCGGCCTCGCGCAGGCGGGAGCTGACGAACACGTTGACCACGGGGTCACGGTCGCACAGTGCGAGAACCTCGCTGAGGTCGCGATCGTCGAGCAGGCGCAGCGCCGAGGATCGCCCTGCCTTGGTGCGCAGCACTCATCCAGCGTATCGGCCGGCCGGCCGCGCGTGGCACGAAGGACACCCGTTGCGCGCACCCGCGCCCGGCCGCCCCGGCCGGGCGCGCTCAGCCGGCCGGCGACGGGTCGGGCAGGGCCGGGCAGGTGGCGTTGACGAGCCCGGAGTGGTGCGGCAGGGCACCGGTGGCGAGGTAGTTGTTGAGGTAGTGGTTGACGCACAGGTTGGGCGGCTGGGACAGCGACTGGCCGTGGTTCCCGCCGCCCTCGACCACCACCATCCGCGCGCTCGGCAGCAGCTTGTGCGCGGCCTGGGCGCCCTGGTACGGGGTGGCGGCGTCGAGCGACCCCTGGATCATCAGGATGGCCGGCAGGCCCGCGCCGTTGATGGCCAGCGGCTGCGCCGGGCCGTGCACCGGCCAGAAGGCGCAGGCCGCGTTGAACCACGCGTTGTCCCAGGCCTCGAAGGGGGCGGTCCGGTAGACCCGCCGGGTGTCGGCGTCCCATTTGGCCCAGTTGCGCGGCCAGTTGACGTCGCTGCACTCGACCGCGTTGTAGACGGCGAACTCGTTCTCGTTCTGCCCGCCGAGCGCGCGGTACTCGCTGAGCATTCCCTTGGTGGACCCGGTGTGCAGGTAGGCGGCGAGCGCGGCGGCCAGGCCCGGCCAGAGCGTATTGCTGTACCC
This sequence comes from uncultured Actinomycetes bacterium, assembly GCA_963806145.1. Lineage (GTDB taxonomy): Bacteria > Actinomycetota > Actinomycetes > Streptosporangiales > Streptosporangiaceae > DASXKD01. The sequence goes on along the minus strand of CAWDXD010000008.1, from coordinate 54,538 downwards.
GCCCTGAAGCATGGTGTCGTCGAACTCGTCCGGCCCGATCATCGGGCCGCTGGGCCCGTCGACCGGGTGCGCGGTCAGCTCGGCGCGGGCCCGGTACCAGGCCTGCTGGACCTGCGCGCGGGTGGCCCCGAGCTGGTAGGTGGCGCCGTGCGCGGCGATCCAGCCGAAGAAGGCCTGGATCCGGGACTCGAACGCGTAGTCCTGGGAGATGTTGTCGGCGTACCAGGCACCCTGCGGGTTGACGGTGCTGTCGAGCACCATCCGCCGTACCCGGCTGCCGAACAGCGTGGCGTAGACCTGGCCCAGGTAGGTGCCGTAGGAGTAACCCAGGTAGCTGATCTGCTGCTGGCCCAGCGCCGCCCGGATGGAGTCCATGTCCCTGGCGGCGTTCTCGGTGGTCATGTACGGCAGCAGCCAGCCGAAACGGTGCTCGCAGCCGGCGGCGTAGGCCTTGGCCCGGCCGATGAGGGCCTGCTCGGCGGCCTGGTTCGCCGGGACGTAGTCGGGCCTAACGCCGGCGAAGAAGGAAGGATCGCAGTGCAGCGCGGGCACGCTGGCGCCCACGCCGCGCGGGTCGAACCCGATGACGTTGTATTCGGAGGAGACCTTCTGGTCGAGGCTGAAAGCGACCGACGCGGCGAGGTACCGCCCGGTACCGCCCGGGCCGCCAGGGTTGACCAGCAGGTCGCCCTGGCGCTGAGCCTGGGGTGCGGTCGCCGGGACCCTGGACAGCGCCAGGGTGATCTTCCGGCCCGACGGGCGGGCGTAGTCCAGCGGCACTGCCAGGCTGGCGCACTGGATCGAGGCACCGGAGACCGTGCACGGCTGCCAGTCCAGCCGGGCGGCGTGGCCGGCCGCGCTGGCGGTGGGCGGCGGGGAACCAGGGCCGGTGGAGGTGGCCGAGGTGCAGCCGGCCACGGCGATCGCGGCGGCACAGGTCAGGGTGGCGGCGGCGCGTGTGTTCCCGCGCAGGAACACACGCGCGAGCGCGCGGATGAGCGGCATGACTGCCATCTTGCCGCACTCAGCGGCATGCGCCGACCGGGCCGTCGTGCCGTCAGGCGGAACGCTGGCGCTCTTGGAGCGCCCGCCGGTATTCCTCGATGACGATGTCGTTGAGTTCCTGGACCGAGGTGTCCTTGCTCAGCTTGTCGAAGGTGATCTCACCGTGCTGGAGCAGGTTGATCCGGTCGCAGATCTCAATGGCCTGGCCGTAGTTGTGCGCGACGATGATGATCGAGATGTCGCCCTTTTGCTTGAGGTCCCTGATGAGGTCCAGGATCAGCGCCGCTTCCTTGGCGCCCATGGCCGCGAGCGGTTCGTCGAGCAGCAGCACCTTCGCGTCCGAGTACACCGCACGGGCGACCGCGATCGCCTGCCGCTGACCGCCGGACAGCCGGGCCACCGGGACGTCCACCGACTTGAGGCCGATCCCCATGCTGTCCAGGCGCTCGCGGGCGATCTTGCGCATGGCCCTGTTGTTGAGCAGCGGCCAGCGGACCTTCTCCCGCTTGAGGAACATGTTGTGGTACACGGTGAGTTCGTTGATCAGCGCCAGGTCCTGGTACACCACGTCGATGCCCAGCGAGCGGGCGTGGTCCACGGACTTGAGCGTCACTTCCTCGCCGTTGAGCAGGATCCGGCCCGAATCGGGCGGCTGGAAGCCGCAGAGGATCTTCAGCAGGGTGGACTTGCCCGCGCCGTTGTCGCCGAGGAGGCCGAGTACCTCGCCGCGGCCCACATGCAGGTTGATGTCGACCAGGGCGGTGACCGCGCCGAACCGCTTGGTGATGTGCTCGACTCTGAGGAGCGCGTCATCGGCAGTCGCGGCCCCGGTCGCCTCGGCGGCCCGGCCGTCGGGTACTTGCGCCGTCATGTCGTTCGTCCCGCCCTCCGCAGCCGCGAAAGCTGCACATTGGCGATCATGGCGACCAGGATCGCGCCGCCGAAGATGATGTTCAGCGGGTTGGCGCTGATCCCGATCAGGTTGAAGCCGTCCTGCAGCGCCGAGAGCACGAACGCGCCGAGGAACGCGCCGACGATGGTGCCCGACCCCCCGGCGAGCGCCGTGCCGCCGATGACCGCGCCCGCGATCGCGTAGAACATCGGCGTGTAGCCGCCGCTGCTCGGGTCGATCGTGTTGGTGCGGAATGCCTCCTGCATCCCGACCAGCGCCCCCATGAAACCGGTGAGCATGAACGCGGTGTACTTGATCTTGGCTACGCTGACGCCGGCCTCGGCCGCCCCGAGGATGTTGCCGCCCACCGCGACCGTGTGCAGGCCCCAGCGGGTCCGGCTGAGCGCAATCTGGAAGATCACCACCAGGACGATGGCCCAGGTGATCTCGGCCCAGGCGTAGGTGCCGATCCAGTGCCCGATGCCTTGTGCCTTGTTCGGGATATTCGCCGGGTAGGCATTCGAGGTGGTCAGCATGAGGCCCCAGAGAATGAACCCGGTGCCGAGCGTGGCGATGAACGAGGGCACCCGAAGCGCCACCGTGATGAAACCGTTGGCGAAGCCCGCGGCCACGCCCATGAGCAGTGACAGGAGGACCGCCAGGACCGCCGGGACGCCGTAGTAGTCGATCAGGTAGTGCATCAGGAACGGCGAGAACGCGAAGACGAACCCCACCGACAGGTCTATCTCGCCGCAGACCAGCAGGAACACCTCACCGATGGCGATGATGGCCACCGGCGCGGTGATCTGCGAGATGTTGATGATGTTGTCCTTGGTGAGGAACGCCGGGGATGCGCGCCAGAAGTAGATCACCAGCACGACCGCCACCACGAAAACGGTCGCCTCGCGCTGCTGGGCGAGCAGGGCGCCGGTCCGCTTCACCGCGCCCCACGGGCCCTTGCCCAGGCCGGGCGTCGGCGGGAGAGCAGCGACCTCAGGGGCGCGTTCGGCTGTCTCACTCACGTTGGTTTCCCTGCCTCTCGGTCCCCCCGGGCAGGCCGACGGGGACTGGGCCCGTTGTCACAGGTCCAGTCTCCCGCCGCCAGCACGGTTATCCAAGCGCGGATCCGTCCGGGTGTGCTTCTCAGGCGATCGGGCCGGAGCGCTTGATGTACTTCTGCGCGGTGCTCGAACCCTCGTACCGGGAGGTCGTCGTCTGGTAGGGACCGACATTGGCCTTGGTGACGAAGGTCAGGCCGGTGTTGGTCTCCGCCGGGTTCACCAGGCCGCCCGACAAGTTGAACATGTAGAGGTAGATGGCCGGCAGGAAGCCCTGCAAGTAGGGCTGCTGGTCAATGGTGAAGCCCAGGCTGCCGGCCTTGATCGCCGACAGCGTCTGGGGGGTGAGGTCGAATCCGCCGGACGCCACCTGGCTTTGCAGGTTGTACTTGGCGATGATCTGGCCGACCGTCTGGGTGGAGCCCGCGTCGACCGCGAAGATCCCCTTCAGGGTGGCCTTGTGCGCCAGCACATAGGCGTTGATGGTCGTGTTCTCCTGCGGCAGCTCGGCGCCGGACGCGACCGAGGTGAACTTGATGTTCTTGCCCGAGGCCCCGAGAGCCTGCTTGGCGCCGTCGATCCGGGGCTGGATGTTGGCGGTGCCCGGGGTGGCGATGAAACCGACCGCGTCGCCGCCATTCGGCATGGCCGCCGCGATCTTCTGCCCCAGCGCCTGCCCGGAGACGAACAGGTCCTGGCCGATGTAGGCGAGCCGGTTGGTCCCGGGGTCGCCGGTGTTGCCGTCGGCGTTGTAGGAGACCACCGGAATGCCGTCGTTCATGGCGTTTGCCACCGGGGTGGTGAACGCGGTGGCGCTGATCACCGCGACCGCGATCCCGTTCGCCTTCGCCGAGATAGCGGCGTTCGTGGCGCTCACCATCTGCGGCACATTGGACGTGGCCGACCCGGTCCAGCTCGGCTTGGGGATGCCGAGCAGCGCCGCGGCGTCCTCGAACCCGTACTGGGTGGGCACGAAGAACGGGTTGGTGGTGACGTGGTTGACGAAGGCGAACTTCCACGGGGGAGTGCTCGGGAAGTTCCCGGCTGCTGCCTTTGCCGCGGTCGCCGTGCTGCTCGAGGAGCTGCAGGCAGCGAGCAGGGCCGACGCGGCGGCGGTCGCGCTGATGAGCCCGGTGCCGCTCAGCAGCTTGCGCCGAGTCGGGCCGTCCTTCATGTTCAGCGTCTCGACCGCTTCCTCGACCTTGGGGTCGACTTTTCTCATCGCGATCCTCCAGAAGAGTTCCGTGAGGCAGGGCTCTGCCCCACGAGGTGCGTACGATCCGGGGCCGACCTGGTGTGCTGCGCCAGCATCATCCCCTGGTGGCCGGCCCGGGAAACGGTGATCCCGCACCGTGCGGGCGCCACATTCGCCGCGATGGGCACCAGATCATGGCTCACGCAGCGAAACACCGGGGGTGGCACCCTTGTGGGCTGCCAGCCGGCACCTGATGCCGCTGACGCATCGCCTGTCCCCGTTTCAAGGCTGGCGGCCGCGGTTTCCCCTTGCCGATGGCTTGGCCGCGCGCTGAACAGCTGAAAGCCAGGGCATACGGTGGCTCCCCGCGCCGCGGCCCGACGCTAAGGCCGCTCATGATCGCATGTCAAGACGACGCGCAGATCCCGGCATCGAGCTGTGACCTGTAGCCGCGGCAATGGCCCTGGCCGCCGGTCCGGGAGCGACCTTCCCCCGTCCGGCCGGGCCCGCCGTGCACGCCCTCCGGAAGACCTGGGCCCCGGGCGTGGACCGGTGTGAGCGCGCCCCGCGTAACGCGTCCGACCGTCCACGATGATCATGAAGCCTCCTGGCCCATGCTAGGGTCAACCGAACACATCCAAACATGTTCACGCTAACAAGTCACCGATTGATAACAGATTGGGAACGCAATAGAAACACTGCCAGGGCACCGCGGAGATGGGGAGTTTGTACGGATGTGGTCGCCGTCCGACGCAGAGGAAGGCGCACGGATGCTCGCCAGGCACCGGCAGTCACTGATCCTTGAGGACATCCGGCGTACCGGCAGCGCCCGGGTGAGCGACCTCACCCAGCGGCTCGGCGTGTCGGACATGACCATCCGCCGTGACCTGGAGGTGCTCGCCCGCTCGGGGCTGGTCGAGAAGGTCCATGGCGGCGCGGTGCTGCCCGGGGCGCCGCGCAGTCACGAGCCCGGATTCGAGGCCAAGTCCAGCCTGGAGCAGCCCGCCAAGGCGGCCATCGCCCACGCGGCGGCCAGCCTGGTCACACCGGGCAGCGCGATCGGGCTGTCCGCGGGCACGACCACCTTCGCCCTGGCCGAGCAACTGCTCGGCATCCCGGAGCTGACGATCGTGACCAACTCGGTACGGGTGATGAGCATGTTCACCGACGGGCCGGGTGCCGATCCGCGGGTGCGGGAGCTGTCGGTGGTGCTCACCGGTGGCGCCCGGACGCCCTCCGATGCGCTGGTGGGGCCGGTGGCCGACCTCACCATTCGTTCGCTGCACCTGGACACGCTGTTCCTTGGCTGCCACGGGATCGACCCCACGGCCGGGCTGACCACGCCCAACCTGGCCGAGGCGGAGACCAACCGCGCGTTCGTGAAGGCGGCCAGGAAGGTCACCGTGATCGCCGATCACACCAAGTGGGGCATCGTGGGCCTGAGCTCGTTCGCGGATCTCGACGACGTGGACACGCTCATCACCGACAGCAAGCTCCCCGACGAGGCGCGGACCGCCCTCGCCGACTTGGTGGGGCAGCTCATCATCGCCAACTAGTGCATCTGCCTATAAATACGGGTGTGTATTTCAGGCTCCTCGCCGGGTGGGCGAGCGACTCCCTTTACTTGGCCCTGGATGGGGCTGGGTGGGGCGGGCCGGTGCGGGCCAGGGGACCTTCGGGCGCGGCGTTGATGGGCGCGGCGCCTGGGGTCACGTCGCGCCGGTGACACCCCGGGGAGGTGCGTCCCGGCGCGGCGGTGCAGGACACCGGCTGGGGGGACGGCCGGTGTGGTGCCGCCGCCAATTCTGGCAGCGATGAGGGCGGCCGCGGACAGGTCGCGGTGCCCGCGGTGCCCGCACTGCGGGCAGGACAGATTCCGCCCGGCGGGTTTGGGGATCCGCCGGGCGCAGGCGGGGCAGGTGGAGGAGGTACCCCGCTCATCCACGAGCTGGACGGTGATTCCGGCGGCCTCGGCCTTGTCGGTGAGTGCGTGGAGCAGATGGCCGATCCGCCAGTCTCTGGTCCGCTGGTTGTGGCGCCTCCCGGCGTCCAAGGCGAGTACGCCGCGCAGGTCACCCACGGCGAGGGTGCCGATCCGCTGACCCACAGCCCAGGTGATGAGGGTCTTGGCGGCTTCGTGCTGGGCTTGGCGGATCCGCCGCCGGTGCTGGGCCTCTACCATCCGCTGGCGGCGCCGGAACTGCCGCCAACGCCGCGACCCGCGCTGGCCGGGCTGGGGCGCCCGCCGGGCAACCGCCCGGGAGCGGGCCTTCCGGTCGTGCAGGTGCTGGTAATGCTCGGCGCGGATCGCCCGACCCGAGACCAGCAGCCCCTGGCCTGCAGGCCCGGCGACCGCGTACGGGTGGATGATCCCAATATCGACCCCCGCCACCCGGGCCGGGTCCGGCCCCTGCCCAGGCGGGTATTGTGCGACCGGAACCTCCGCGGTCACATCTGCCCACAACCGGCCCGCGTCGTAGACCAGCGTGACCGACCGGACCTGTTCGGGCGGATAAGGCGGGCCACGGTCCAGCCGCGCCCACAAGGGCGGGCGGCCCTTGGTAACCGGGAGCCGCAGTCGGCGGCCATCCAGGGTGAAGGTGCCGTGGTACCAGCGCAAAGGCACCAGCCGTCGGCGGCGCCGCGGAAACCGGGCAGCGCCGTCACCATTGTGGCGGCGCTTGGCGGCGGCCATCCAGGCGTCGGAGTAACGCCGCAGCACCGACCGGGCGCCCACACTGTCGAGTTCCCCGAACGTGCCCGGCCCGGCGCAGGCCAACTCGCGGCACAGTTCCTGGTAGCCCGCCAGCGGGGGGCCCTGCCGGGCGCGCCGCCACGCGTTGATCTCCAGTACGGCACACCAGACGTCCCCGGCCGAGGCCAGTAACCCCATCAGGCGCCGCCGCTGGGCGCGGGTGACCCGCAGCCCGCACCGGGCGGTGCGGTGCACCACCTGCACTGCCGAGGGATCCCGCTGCCGTGGCATGCTCATAGCACACCAGTCGGTACCGACATTCTGCCGTGACATCCCGTCCCCATAGACCTGCGAACTGCCAAGCCTGGCCACTAGCAGCCCGCGGGTCGCAGGCCGGGAGCGGAACGCCGCGCCGAGGCGATCAGGCGACGGTGACCGTGGGGGCGCCGCCGGCCGCCGATTCTGCCGCCTCGGCCAGCTTCATGGCCTCCTCGATCAGCGTCTCCACGATCTGGGACTCTGGCACGGTCTTGATGACCTCGCCCTTGACGAAGATCTGGCCCTTGCCGTTGCCCGATGCGACGCCCAGGTCCGCTTCCCTGGCCTCGCCGGGGCCGTTCACCACGCAGCCCATGACCGCGACCCGCAGCGGCACTTCGAGCCCTTCCAGCCCGGCCGTCACCTGGTCCGCCAGCGTGTACACGTCCACCTGGGCGCGCCCGCAGGAGGGGCACGACACGATCTCCAGGCCCCGGTCGCGCAGGCCCAGCGACTCCAGGATGGCGGTGCCGACCTTGACCTCTTCGACCGGCGGGGCCGACAGCGACACCCTGATCGTGTCCCCGATCCCCTCGGCGAGCAGGGCCCCGAAAGCGACCGCCGACTTGACCGTGCCCTGGAAGGTGGGCCCGGCCTCGGTCACGCCCAGGTGCAGCGGATAGTCGCACGCCAGCGCCAGCTGGCGGTACGCGTTGATCATCACGACCGGGTCGTGATGCTTGACGGAGATCTTGATGTCGGTGAAGCCGTGCTCCTCGAACAGCGAGCATTCCCACAGCGCCGACTCCACCAGCGCCTCAGCGGTGGCCCGGCCGTACTTGGCCAGCAGGCGCTTGTCCAGCGAGCCGGCGTTGACCCCGATCCTGATCGGCACCCCCGCCGCGGACGCGGCCCGGGCGATCTCGGCGACCTTGTCGTCGAACGCCTTGATGTTCCCCGGGTTCACCCGGACCGCGGCGCAGCCGGCGTCGATCGCCGCGAAGACGTACTTGGGCTGGAAGTGGATGTCGGCGATGACCGGGATCTGCGACTTGCGCGCGATGTCGGGCAGGGCGTCCGCGTCGTCCTGCGACGGCACGGCAACCCGGACGATCTGGCAGCCGGTCGCGGTGAGCTCGGCGATCTGCTGCAGTGTCGCGTTCACATCGGCGGTCAGCGTCGTGGTCATGGACTGGACCGACACCGGTGCGCCGCCGCCCACCGGCACCGCGTGCTTGCCCTTGCCCACGACGATCTGGCGGGACTTGCGGCGTTCGGCTACCGGCTGCGCGGGGAGTCCGGGCATGCCAAGTTCAGTCGTCATCTGCTCAATGCCTCACTGGAGGTGAACCGGGTTGACGAGATCAGCCATGATCAGAAGCAAACCTACACCGACCAGAAGCGCGAACACTCCGACGCTCAGCGGCACCAGGCGCCGGTAGTCGACCGGGCCGGGATCGGGCCGCCCGAACAGCCTGGCGAGCCAGGCCCGGGCCCGTTCGTAGATCACCACCGCGAGGTGGCCGCCGTCCAGGGGCAGCAGCGGGAGCAGGTTGAAGGCTCCCACGAAGATATTCAGCGAGGCGATGATGAGCAGCACCAGGTCGACCTTGGGCTTCCAGCCGATCCGGGCCTCGAGCACCTGGCCGGTCACGTCACCCGCGCCGACCACGCTGGTGACCTGCCCGCCGGGGGTGTCGGCGCGGTTCTTCGCGAACAGGTCGGGGATGGCCCTGGGCAGGCTGGCGGCCACGCTGGCGGACCCGGAGAGCATGGTCCAGAACTCGTGGCCCGCATACGAGGCGCCGGAGACCGGGCCCACCCGCTGGAACAGCGCCGCCGGCGAGACTCCCAGGTAGGAGCCGTGGCCGGTCAGGCTGGCCAGCGTCGCGTGCAGGGTGAGGAGCCGGCCGTTCCTGTCCACCACCACCGGGACCTGACGGCCGGGGTGCTGGCCGCGGATCGCCTTGCCCATCTGCGCCCAGGAGGCCACCCGGATGCCGGCGATGCTGACGATCCGGTCGCCCACCTTGACGCCCGCCTGGTTGGCAGGCGAGGCAGGGTCACCCTTGACGCAGCCCGAGTTCAGGTTGGCCGGAACGCAGGACTCGACCGTGCCTACCGTGGTCCCGGCGCTGGTGGTCTCCAGGCCGATGCCCGATGCAACGATGAACAGCAGCACCAGGGCCAGCACGAAGTGCATGAACGAGCCGGCCGCCAGGACGATGATCCGCTCCCAGCCCGGCTGATTGCGGAACGACCGCGGCTCGTCGGCCGGGTCCACGTCCTCCAGGTCGGTCATCCCGACGATCTTGACGAAGCCACCGGCCGGGATGGCCTTGATGCCGTACTCGGTCTCGCCCTTCTGGCGCGACCAGATGGTCCGCCCGAACCCGACGAAGAACTGGGTGGCCTTCATGCCGAACAGCTTGGCCGTCGCGAAGTGGCCCCACTCGTGCAGCATGATCGACGCAAGCAGGGCCACGACGAAGATGGCAACGCCGAGCAGGAAACTCATCCGGCGGTCTCTCCCCTCTTCGGTGCCGTGCCCACGGCGTGATGCGTGCGTTGCCCCCATGCGGCGGCCAACTCTGCCGCCCTGGTGCGTGCCCAGCGGTCAGCCGCCCGCACATCGGCAAGGCTCACCGGATCTTTCGCGCGGCCGTCTTGCTCCGAGACTACCTGCGCCACGGTGTCCACGATCGCGGCGAACGGGAGCCTGCCCGCCATGAAGGCGTCCACGCAGACCTCGTTGGCGGCGTTGTAGGCGGCGGGCGCCGTGCCGCCCTCCTGCCCGGCCTGGCGGGCGATGGCGACCGCGGGAAAGGCGCCCTCGTCCAGCGGCTCGAAGGTCCACGTGTGCGCCGCGGACCAGTCGATGGCCGGGGCGGCGCCGGGAACCCGGTCCGGCCAGCCGAGGGCCAGCGCGATCGGGATGCGCATGTCCGGCGGGCTGGCCTGGGCGATCGTGGACCCGTCGGTGAACTCGACCATCGAGTGGATGACCGACTGCGGGTGCACGACCACCTTGATCTTGTCGAACCCGAGCCCGAACAGCAGGTGGGCCTCGATCACCTCGAGCCCCTTGTTCACCAGGGTGGCCGAGTTGATGGTGATCACCGGGCCCATGTTCCAGGTCGGGTGCGCGAGCGCCTGCTCGGGGGTGATGCCGTCCAGTTCCGCCCGGCTGCGGCCACGGAACGGCCCGCCGCTCGCGGTCAGCACCAACTGCGCGACCTCTGACCCGCTCCCCGACCGCAGGCACTGCGCGATCGCGGAGTGCTCGGAGTCCACCGGCACGATCTGGCCCGGGGCAGCCAGTCCCGCGACCAGCGGCCCGCCGACGATCAGGGACTCCTTGTTCGCCAGCGCCAGCACCCGGCCCGCGCGGAGCGCGGCCAGCGTGGCGGCGAGGCCGCTGAACCCGGTCACCGCGTTCAGCACCACATCGGCCGGCCAGGCCGCGACCTCGGCCACGGCGTCCGGGCCGGCCAGGACGGTGGGCGCGCCACCGGCCGCAGGCGACTGTTCGTGCGGCGCGGACGGTCCGTGCGGCGCCGGTTGCTGCCCGGTGAGCGGCCCTGGCACCTGACCGGTCCTGGCCGACCGGCCCGCCCGGGCCGCGTGCGCCTGCAGGGCTTCCCGCACCTCGGTGGCGGCGGACTCCCGTTCCACCGCGACCACCGCGGCCCCGAACTCGATGGCCTGCGCGGCCAGCAGGCCGGGGTTGCCTCCCCCGGCCGCCAGCCCGGTGACACGGAACCGGCCCGGGTTCCGCCGGATCACATCGGCCGCCTGGGTTCCCACCGAGCCGGTCGAGCCGAGCAGCACTACGTCCCGTGGCCGCGAGCGCGAGGATTCCACCCCGTCATTCTGCCTTGATCCGCGCGCACACGCCCCGCGGCCACCGGAGCCGCAGCCCAGCCCTGTCGGCAGCCGGCCCCGCGACAGCCCCGGGCGAGCCGGTCGCGGGCCGGCCCGGCGCCCTGCCAGCCGATGCCGGCTGCGGGCTATCCGGCGACCGTCGCGGGCGCGCTTTCCCAGTCGGGGCGCAGCGGCATGTGGGACTTGCCGTCGGCCTCCAGCCGGACACCCAGGATCTGGTGCAATTCCACGACGTTGTGGTCGAACCCGAGCCGGGAGCCCGCCATGTACAGCCGCCACACCCTGGCCGTGCCCTGGCCAACCTCGGCGACCGCCTCATCCCAGTGCGCGTCCAGGTTCGCGCACCAGGCCGCCAGGGTCCGCGCATAGTGCTCGCGCAGGTTCTCCTCGTGCCTGATCTCGAACCCAGCCCCGTTCATCTCCGACACCAGGTGGCCCGGGCCCTCCAGTTCCCCGTCGGGGAACACGTACCTGTTGATGAAGCCCCCGGCCCGGCGGGCGGGCTCGGCGTTGTCCGGCCGGGTGATGCAGTGGTTGAGCAGCCTGCCGCCCGGCTTGAGCTTGCCGAACAGGAACGAGAAGTACGCCGGAAGCTTGGCCTTGCCGATGTGCTCGGTCAGGCCGATGGAGCTGACCGCGTCGAACTCGGTCTCTGGCACATTCCGGTAGTCCAGGTGGCGCACTTCCGCGAGGCCGGACAGCCCCTCGCGGATGATGGCCTGCTGCGCCCACGCCGCCTGCTGCGCCGACAGGGTGACCCCGAGGGCCTTGACCCCGTGCTCGCGCGCGGCGTGCCGGACCATGCCACCCCAGCCGCAGCCGACGTCCAGCAGCCGCATCCCGGGCTGGAGCGCCAGCTTCCTGGCCACCAGTTCATGCTTGTAGGCCTGCGCCTGCTCCAGCGTCGCGTACGCGTCCGGGTAGCAGGCACAGGTGTAGGCCATCGACGGCCCGAGCACCCACTCGTAGAACGTGTTGGACACGTCGTAGTGGTGGGAGATGGCCGAGGCGTCCCTGCCCTTGGAGTGCCGCTGCCCGCTCATCCAGCGGCGGTGCACCCGCACCTCCTGGGGCGGCAGCGGCACCCGCGGGTAGAGCAGCTTCGGCCCGCCGAGTTCGCCGAGCACACGGAGCCGTTCGGACATGCTCAGGTCGACCCGCTGCGCGTGGGCCATCCGTGCGAGCGCCGTGTACATGTCGCCGTCCACGTCCACATGGCCGGTGACGTAGGCGCGCGCCAGGCCAAGCGCCCCCGGCGCCTGCGCGATGTAAGACAACGCGACCGGGGAGCGGACCGTGATCCGCACCGGTGCGCCCGCGACCCCCGCCTCGCTTCCGTCGTAGGCGCGGAATTCCACCGGGGCATCGGGCCCCGCGATCCGCTCGAACACCTTGGCCAGCGCCATGACCGTTTATCCCTTCGCTACTGCCGTGCGCCCGGTTAGCTTCCGCGCACGCACTTCTCGTACAGCCCGGACAGCCTGCCGCCTCCGTCGTAGGCGCTCTTGAGCCGGGCGTGGGCGGGGCCGTTGTAGATGGCCCAGAAATCATCCTCGGAATAGAACGACGTCGAATACAGGCCCTTGGAACCGCCCAGGGCGGTCACCTCGGTCTCGACCAAGCGGTTGTGGTACCCGTCCTCGCGGCCTGGTGGCAACGGCACCGTCCCCCAGAAGCCGAAGTTCACATAGACCTCACCGGGCCGCAGCGGGTAGAGCGGCCAGGAGCTGTCGCTGCGCAGCCGCAGCGGGCACAGCCACACCGGGCTCATGCCCACGTCGGCCGCGAAGAAGCGCAGGAACTCGGCCCCGCGGTCCACGGGGATCTCCACATCCTGGATCACCGCTTCGCGCGGCGGCTGCCCGCGGTGGGCGGTGAGCGTGTCGGACAGGCGGTGGCGGCGGTCGAAGGCGACCAGCGACCGGTACACATCGGACCGCCGGTAGCGGCGCGGCCACAACCTGCGGACCACCGGCTGCTGCACGCCGAACGGCCGCGAGCACCAGAACCAGTCGGTGTCCCAGCGCCACAGGTAGTCGCGGATGGTGAGGAAGTCCTCGCGCGGCCCGCGCACCGACTTGTAGTAGACCTGCTGGCCGGTGTAGTCACTGCGCCAGGGGGCCACGTCGCTATACGCGCCGACGGTCAGGTAGATCTCATCGAGGCCGAACGCGGTGCCGTCCACGAAATCGGCGCGGTGCCCGTGCAGGCTCCCCTCCGCGGCGATCTGGGCGATCGCCTCCATGCACTCCTGCGGGCTGGTGTAAGGGAAGTGGCGCAGGTGGACAAAGGGCGCCACCGGCTCAAGCTCGATGGTGAGCGACAACGCGTAGCCGAGCGTTCCGTAGGAGTTCGGGAAGCCATGGAACAGGTCCGCGTGCTCGCCTTCGGCGGTCGCCGTCAGCACCCTCCCGTCCCCGGTGAGGATCTCCATGGCGGTGACCGACTCGTGCGGCAGGCCGTTGCGCAGGGAAGTCGATTCGATGCCGAGACCGGTGACCGCGCCGCCGAGCGTGATCGTCTTCAGCTGCGGCACCACCAGCGGCATCATGCCGTGGCGCAGGGTGGTGTCCACGAGATCCTCGTAGGTGGTCATGCCACCCACCACGGCGGCCCGGGCGGCCGGGTCCACGTGCAGCACGCGGGTGAAGGCGGACGCGTCAAGCCCGGCCGCGGTGCCTGGCCCCTGGGCCGCGCGGCGGCCCCCGGCCCGGGGCGCAGGTTCACGGAACCGGAACAGGTTCGAGGTGCGCTTGGCCAGCCGGACCGGTGTCCCGGCGGCCAGGGCAGCGTAGGACTCGCGGAAGGCGGCGACCGCGGCGTGGTGCTCCGCGGCCACCACGGGGGGCAACTGCACCGCCGGCGAAGCCGCGCCCGGCACCGCCGGGCCGGACCGCCCGCCATCCACTGTGGCGTCCGTCACTGACCCACCCCTTCCTCCGGTCACCGGCTCGGCCCTGCATTGAGGATGACTGCGCCAGGCCCGGGGCGGCAAGTCCTGAGTATCCGGGCGAAAGGCGGACCGAGTCTACCCTCAGGTAACTTCGTGCTTAGCGTCCCTTCCTGCGCGAACCACCCTGGCGCGGCCGGGGCCGCCTGGGCTTGCGCGGAGCGGATGACTGCGCGTAGCTCTCCGCCACCTCTTCGGGAGTCATCGGCAGGCGTGCCTGCGACGGTGGCACTCCCGCCGTGAGGATGTCCCGTAACAGCAGTGCCATGGAGTAGTCCGGGTCGGCGGCGAGGGCCCGGTCCAGCGCGATGTTCGCGAGCGTCCCGTCACCGGCCTGCCAGGCGGTGAAGGCGAGCAGCGAGGCCGGCGCGGGCAGCCACCGGCCATCGGTCCGGCGCACGATGTCCGCCCACAGCGACAGGTGCGCCTGGCGGTGCTCGGGGACCATCCTCGCCCACGCGTCATCACGGACGGCGAGGTGGACCATGCTGACCGCCAGCCAGGCGATCGCGTCTTCGCCGGTGATCCTGCCCCCGCCGCGGTACACGCCGATCGCTTCCCGCACCGCCCTGCGGCCTTGGCTGATCACCAGCCGCAGCGGGTTGCCGGTCCCGCTGCGCTGCGCGCGGTCCACCAGGGCCTGTGCCCGTTCGCGGGCCCGCTCGATGGCCTCGTCCATGGCATGGGCCGCCGGGCCGGCCGGCGGGGCGAGGGTGGCGGCGACGGCGTCGCGGTCCGGGTAGGCGGCCAGCCCTGCGACGGTCATGGCGGCGGCCGCCGGGTGGGACCGGTAGTCGAAGGCCGTGCCCTCTGCCGGGCAGCATGCCGTGCTGGCGCAAAGGTAAGACCAGTAGCGGCCGTCCTCGACCCGGAGCAGTTCGCGTAGCTGCAAGCCCCGCCGGCTGACCGCCGCGGCGAACGCGTCGGCCACGGGGGTGACCAGCCGCCCGGGACCGTAACCGACGCCTATCACCGTGCTGGCCCCGCGCTGGGCGAGCACGGCCACCGCGTGATCTGCGATCTGCGCCGCTGCCGCGGCGCCCGGCGGGTCGGGCAGGTCGTAGCGGAACCCGAGTTCGATGCGCCTGCGGGGGCCCGCGGCGCCGATCACCACGAAACTCAGCCGCGGGTGAAAGCCCATCAGATGCGGCACCACTGCCAGGACGTCGGCCGGGGAACCGATAGCGACCCGGGGCAGTGCGTCCTCCCCCGGTGGCGGGCCCGCTTCGTCCCGCGACGGCGGCGGGCTCAGGTCATCTCGCGCCGGAACCGGGGCCGCCAGCCCCCCTGGGGAAGAGGAAGCTAAGCGGGGCCGGGAATCGCGGGATTGCGGAGCGCTCCGGCCAGGTGAGGCGCTCTGGGCCGGCAGAGCGCTCAGGCCCCGAGCGTCCCGGCCGGGCGGGGCGCCCTGACCCGGCCGGGCAGCAGGCTGATGATCGGCACGGAAAGGAGGACCGGCGGACGGCTGTGTGGGTTCCATGCACCCAGGTTTGCCCGCCTGAATGGCGGAAGCGAGAGCCTGGCGGCCGTGTGGATAACCCGGCCCCTGCCGCTCAGCCCCGTCCACTGTCCAAAAGAGCTTCTTGACAGCCGGCGCCCGGCTGGTTAACGGCCGTCAGGGAGTCACCGCGCGCACCCGCTGGCCGATGATGTCCGCGATCAGCAGGTTGCCCGCGCCGTCCACTACGGCCCCCGCCGGATCGCCCAATCCGGCGCTGGTGGCCGGGCCGCCGTCACCGTAGAACTCTTCGTCGCCGTCACCGGCCACGGTGTAGATGTGCCCAGCGGTCATCGGCTGGCCGTAGAACGTGCCGGTGCTGGCCGGTACCAGCCGGACCCGATCGTTGTTGGTGTCGGTGATCACCAGGTCGCCCGCACCATCCACCGACACGCCGCCGGGGAACGCAAGCTCGGCGCTGGTAGCCGGGCCGCCGTCACCGGAGAACCCCTCCGTTCCGTCACCGGCCACGGTGTAGATGTCTCCGGCGGTCATCGCCTGCCGGTAGAACGTGCCCGTGCGGGCCGCCACCACCCGGATCCGGCCGCCCTGGTCGGCGATGACCAGGTTTCCGTTGCCGTCCACCGCCACCGCGGCGGGGAGGGCCAGTTCGGCGTCCGTGGCCGGGCCGCCGTCACCGGGATTGGCGGTGCCGCCGCCGGCGACGGTGTAGATGTCGCCCGCGGTCATGGCCCGCCCATAGAACGTGCCGGTGTGATCCGCCACCACCCGCACCCGGCCGTTGTCCCAGTCGGCGATGAGCAGGTTCCCGGCGCCGTCAATCGCTACGCCCCTGGGGATCTGGAGCCTGGCGCTGGTGGCCGGGCCGCCGTCACCGGAGAACCCCTGCTTGCCGTCGCCTGCGATCGTGTAGATGTCCCCGGCGGTCATCGGCTGCCCGTAGAACGTGCCGGTGCTGGCCGGGACGAACCGGACCCGGACGTTGCGGCTGTCGTCGATCGCCAGGTCGCTCGCGGCATCCACCCCCGCGCCCGCGACGCCACCGAGCTCGGCGTCGGCAGCCGGGCCGCCGTCACCGGAGAATCCCATGAGGCCGTCGCCAGCGATGGTGTAGAGATCCCCCGCGGTCATCGCCTGGCCGTAGAACGTGCCGGTGCTAGCCGCCGCCAGCCGGACCCGGGTATCGATGGGTAGCAGCAGGTTGCCCGCGTGGTCGAGCGTCACCGTCGCCAGGCCGGGAAGCTGGGCGACCGCGGCTGGCCGCCCGTCGCAGCACAGGTCCGCCTGCCCGCCGCCAGCGATCGTGTAGATGTCCCCGGCGGTCATCGCCTTGCCGTAGAACGTGCCGGTGCTAGCCGCCACCACCCGCACCCGGTGGTGCCCGTCGTCGGAGATCAGCACGTTGCCCGCGCCGTCCACGGCCACCTCGCTCGGCGTTTCCAGCGAGGCCTTGGTCGCCGGGCCCTCGTCACCGGAGAACGGCAGGTGCCCGTTCCCGGCGATCGTGTAGATGTCCCCCGCGGTCATCGACTTCCCGTAGAACGTGCCGGTGCTGGCCGCCACCGCCCGCACCCGGTTATTGCCGTAGGCGGCGATCAGGATGTTGCCCGCTGCGTCCACCGCCACGCCCCGGGGCGCGCTGAGCTCGGCGCTGGCCGCCGGGCCGCCATCACCAGAGAACCCTTGCGCGCCATCGCCAGCGACGGTGTAGATGTCCCCCGCGGTCATCGGCTGGCCGTAGAACGTGCCCGTCTTGACCGCCACCACGCGCACCCGGTCGTTGTTGTTGTCGGCGAGCACCAGGTTTCCGGTGCCGTCCACCGCCAGGTTCTCGGTCTCGTCAAGCGTGGCACTGGTCGCCGGGCCGCCGTCCTCCAGGCCGCCGCTGCCGCCCCCGGCCACGGTGTAGATGTCCCCGGCGGTCATCGCCTGGCCATAGAAGGTGCCGGTACGAACCGCCACCACCCGCACCCGCTCGTTGCCGGTATTGGCGATGACCAGGTTGCCGGCCCGGTCCACGGCAACACCGTCCGCCAGGCCCAGGTTGGCCTGGGTGGCCGGACCGCCGTCGCCCAGTCCCCCGCTGCCGCGGCCGGCCACCGGGTAGATGTGCCCGGCGGTCATTGCCTGCCCGTAGAACGTGCCGGTCCTGGCCGCCTCCACCCGCACCAGGCCATTCTCGGAATCGGCGATGACCAGGTTCCCCGAGCCGTCGGTGACCGCGGAGCAGGCGTTGAACAGGCCGGCCATGGTGGCCGGGCCGCCGTCGCCGGGCGGCTCGCTGACCCCGGCGCCGGCCGGCGTGGTCAGCCAGTCGGTGCCAGGCTTCACCTTCCGTATCGCCCCGTGATCCCCGATGTACAGCGCACCGCCGCTGAACGACACGCCGCACGGGGAGAGCGCCATCTTGGTGGCCCTGGCCGGGCCGCCGACGCCGCCGGCCACGGTCGAGATGGTGCCGGAGGGCCCGGCATGGGCCGCCGCCGCTGCGGGCCCGTCCGCCCCGGCCAGCGCCGCCGCTGTCAGAGCAGCCGCTATCAGGACAGCCACCGCCGCCGGCGCTGGCACGGCGGGCATGCTCCGCCTCGGCCTGCTCCGCATCACGAGCCAGCCAGCATCCATGCCGCCTCCCTATGGCGTCCGCGGCCGGTGCTGCCCGCAGCCGGGCATGGCTGCTGTAGCTATGACGCCGGAGCCCGGCCAGCCGATGACTGTCCCCGTCGGCAGGTTTCCGTGGCGTGCGCGCTGCGGCGCCGGGCGCCGCGCTCAGAGAGCGATGCCGAGCAGGGCGTCCACGGTGTCACGGACAAGTCCGGCCGCCTCGGCCGCCTCCGGGGGCAGTTCGGGCGCGCCGGTGACCGCCGCGGCCCAGCGGTCCACCGCGGTCAGCGCGCCCGGGGCGTCGAGGTCATCGGCGATGCGCTCCCGGACCGCGGCCAGGACGCTCTCCGCGGCGGGCACGGCCTCCGCGGCCAGGACGCTCTCCGCGGCGGGCACGGCCTCCGCAGTTACCCCGGAACCGGGGTCCGCTGCGGTGCCGCCAGCGCCGGAAACCGCCCGGTTCAGGGCAGCCCGCCAGCGGGCCAGCCGGTCCTCGGCGGCGGCCAGCCCGTCCGCGGTCCAGTCCCAGTCGCCCCGGTAGTGATGGGCCAGGATGGCCAGGCGCACCGCCATCGGGTCCACGCCGTCGGCCACCAGCCGGGACACGAACACCAGGTTGCCCAGTGACTTGGACATCTTCTCGCCGTCCAGCCGGACCATCCCGGCATGCGCGTAACTGCGCGCGAACGCGCCATGCCCCGGCACCCCGTCGGCCAGGGCCACCCGCGCGTGCGACGCGCTGAACTCGTGATGCGGGAAGATCAGGTCCCTGCCGCCGGCCTGGACATCGAACACGTCGCCGAGGTAGGACGTGGCGATCGCCGCGCACTCCACATGCCAGCCCGGCCGGCCCGGGCCGAAACCTGAGTCCCACGACGGCTCCCCCGGCCGGACAGCGAGCCACACCACGGGATCCAGCGGGTCCTTCTTGCCCGGCCTGGCCGGGTCGCCGCCCCGCTCGGCGGCCAGCACCGCCATGGTCGCCGGGTCCAGGTGTGACACGGCCCCGAACTCCGGGTCGGCGGCCCGGGAGAAGTACATGTCCCCTTCGACCTCGTAGAGGGCACCACGGTCGGCCAGCACCTGGTTCATCCGCTCGATCAGCGGGATCGCTTCCACCGCCCCGACCAGCCGGGCGGGCGGCAGCACCCGCAGTGCCTCCATGTCGCCCCGGTACCTGGCGATCTCCCGGCAGGCCAGGTCGCGCCAGTCCTCGCCGTCGCGGTCGGCCCGCTCCAGGAGCGGATCGTCCACGTCGGTGACGTTCTGCACGTAGGTCACCTCGTGGCCGCTGTCCAGCCAGGCCCGGACCAGCAGATCCCAGGCCACGTAGGTCGCGGCGTGCCCGAGGTGGGTCGCGTCGTACGGGGTGATCCCGCAGGCGTACAGGCTCGCCCGCCGCCCGGCGGCGGCGCGCGCCAGCCCGCCGGTGGCCGTGTTGGCCAGGTACGGTTCAGCGCCGGGTCCCGGCAGGGAAGGAACATTCGCGGCGTGCCAGGTCTCCATGTGCGCAGGCTATCTCTGGCCAGCGGGCCCGCCGGCGGGATGGTGACCGGCCAGCGACGGCACCAGCCGAGGGGGCGCGGCCTGCTCGAAGGCGTACCCGAGCGCGATCAGCGCCGGCTCGCTCCACGGCGGGCCGAGGAAGGAAAGGCCGACCGGCAGGCCGGACACATTTCCCGCCATTACGGTCACTGCGGGGTACCCGGCCACCGCGGATGGCCCTGAGGTGTGGAAAACATCGTGGTCGCCGAGCACGTAATCGGTCAGCCAGGCAGGGCTCGCGGTGATCGTGACGATGGCGTCGAGCCGGTGCGCGGTGAGCGGCCCGTCCAGCGCCTCCCTGGCCCGGCGGGACGCTTCGGCGCGCGCCGCCTGGTAGCCGGGTTCCCCGGGGTCGCCGCTGGTTGCCTCGGCCCGCTCGAACAGCTCCTGGCCGAAATGGGCCAGCACCGTGCCGGCGTATCGCGTGTTGTATTCAATGAGGCCGGCCAGGTCTGCCGGGTGCGTTCCGCGCAGATCGGCCAGGTAGGCATTGAGATCGTGCTTGAACTCGTGCGTCAGGGCCGCGAACTCCGGTTCGGTGATCTCGGCCGCCCCGGGCAGCTCGACCGGGTCGACCAGCTCGGCACCGGCGTCGCGCAGCAGGGCGAGCGCCTGCTCCAGTACCGCGGCGGTGCCTGCATCGGAGTCTTTGGAGCCGTCCCGCCACACGCCAAGGCGCGCGCCGGCCAGCGCGGAGCCGTCGAGGCAGGCCGTGTAGTCGCGGGCCGCCCCGGCCGCGGGCGCGGTCGCCGGGTCGGCCGGGTCCGCGGCGGCGAGCACGGACAGCAGCGCGGCGGCGTCCGCCACCGACCGGGTCATCGGGCCCGCGGTGTCCTGTGCCAGCGAGATCGGCACGATCCCGGTGCGGCTGACCAGGCCCACGGTCGGCTTGATGCCGACGATCCCGCACGAGCTGGCAGGGCAGACGATGCTGCCGTCGGTCTCCGTGCCCACGGCGAGCGGGGCCAGGCCCGCGGCCACTGCGACCCCGGAGCCTGAACTCGATCCGGACGGGTTGCGGCCGGTCCCGTGCGGGTTGACCGCCTGCCCGCCGAGCGTGCTCCACCCGCTCGTGGAATGGCTGGAGCGGAAGTTCGCCCACTCGGACAGGTTGGCCTTGCCGAGGATCACCGCGCCCGCCCCGCGCAGCTGGGTGACCAGGAAGGCTTCGTCCTGGCCGGCCTCGGCGAGGGCCGGCGAACCGGCCGTGGCGGGCATCCCAGCCACGGCGATGTTGTCCTTGATCAGCACCGGGATGCCGGCCAGCGGCCCGGGCGCCGTGCCCCGCTCCCGGGCCTGGTCGCTGGCCCGCGCCTCGGCGGCGGCCTGCGGGCTGAGGCTGATGACCGCGTGCAGCTCTGGGTTGAGCCGCTCGATCCTGCTGGAGTAGAAAGCTGTGAGTTCCGCGGCGGTGAGCTCGCCGCCGGCGAGGGCCTGCCGCAACGCCGCGACCGTCGCGGTGTCCGGATCGAGCCCGGACCCGCCGAGCGTCTGGCTTACCTGCGACGATGTGCTGGGCTCGGACATGGTAGGAGGATAACGGCGTGGATGTATCTATTGGCTCGCTGGCCGCCGTCCCGGCGCTGAGCAGGCCCGACCTGCTGGCCGCGCCCGTGGCTGGCGCGCTGGCCGCGCTGGGGGAAGCCGCAGCGGGCGAGGTCGGCGTGGCCGAGATCGACCCGGCGGCCGCGGACACGGCGGCGTTCTGTGAGCGGTACGGGGTGAGCCTGGCCGAGTCGGCCAACTGCGTGGTGATCTCCGGCAAGCGCGCGGGCGAGACCAGGTACGCCGCCTGCGTGATTCTCGCCACGACCAGGGCCGACGTGAACAACGTGGCCCGCCGCGAGCTTGACGTGCGCAAGGCCTCGTTCGCGCCGATGGACACCGCGGTCGCCGAGAGCGGAATGGAGTACGGCGGGATCACCCCGCTGGGCCTGCCCGCGGGCTGGCCCGTGCTGGTGGACGCGGCCGTGGCGGACACGCCGGTCGTGGTGATCGGCAGCGGCGTGCGGCAATCCAAGCTGGTCCTGGCCGGGAAGCTGCTGGCCAGCCTGCCCGGCGCGCGGGTGATCGACGGCCTGGCCCGCTGACCGGGAGCCAGCCTGATCCCGGGGCTGGCCGTGGCGGGCGCGCTGGAGCCTGAGGCTCAGGGGAGCCAGGACACGTGGCCGTGCAGCACCGCGTAGCCGACGAAGGCACCGGTGTCGATCAGCGTGTGCGCGATGATCATCGGGGTCACCCGGCCCCATCGCTTGTAGAGCACGCCGAAGATGACGCCGAGGATCGCGTTGCCGATGAAGCCGCCGAACCCTTGGTACAGGTGGTACGAGCCGCGGACCACCGCGGCCACGGCGATCGCCTTGCCCGGTGCCCAGCCCAGCTGGTCCAGGCGGCGCAGCAGGTAGCCGAGGACCAGGACCTCCTCCAGGATCCCGTTCTGCGCCGCGTCCAGGACCAGTACCGGGATGCGCCACCAGATGGCGGGCAGGTTCTCCGGCACGACGTTGAGGCTGATCCCGAGGCGGAAGGCCGCTATGTACAGGGCGAGGCCGGACCCGCCGATGAGGGCGGCGAGCACCGCGCCCCTGGCGAGGTCGCTGGCCGGGCGGGTGGCGTCGATGCCCAGCGCCGAGGGACCCTCGCCCTCCCTGGCCAGCAGGTAGAAGACCAGGGCGACCGGCACGAGCGCGGTGAGGATGTTGGCCAGTTGCAGGGTCAGGTCGAGCAGCGGCCGGCCGGGTGCGAGCGATCCGACCAGGAGGGCCTGCTGCTGCCGCAGCGCCTTCGGGGCGGTGAGCGAGCCGATCAGGTTGATGACCGCGAACAGCGCGCTGGCGCCGAGCGACACGCCGAAGACGATGATGATCTCCCAGCCGATCAGTCGCCTGGTCAGCGGCGGGAGGGTGGCAGGGGCCCCGGATTTCACCCCAGGACTCTATTAGCTGAGCCTGGGCATCGGGTCAACGCACGCTGCAGGTGCGCTGGAGGCTGCCTCAGGCACGGGAGACGGCGGCGGCTGCCGCAAGGCCGCACAGAGCGCGCGGGGAGAGAACGGCAGCCGCCGGGGGCTGCGGGGCGGCGGTGCGCGGAGGGCAGCAGCCGTCGCCGGATGGTCAGGCGCCGGCCGCGGTGACGATCGCGTCGGTGACGAAGCCGAGCACGACCCCGAGCAGGATCGCCCAGCTGACCAGTTCCTTGAGCTTGGAAATCCGGGCCACGGCGAGCAGTTCGATGACGACGTACAGGATCGAGCCGGCCGCGAGCGCGAGGAACGCGACACCCAGCAGCGGGTTGGTCACCACCTGGCCGACCACGGTGCCGAGGAAGGTGGGGCCGCCGCCGATGATGCCGAGCAGGATCAGCCGGCCCCAGGTCGGCCGCTCACCCGCCGCGGCGAGCGGGGCCACGATGCCGAACCCCTCGGTCGCGTTGTGCGCGCCGAAGCCGATCACCAGGAGCAGGGCCAGGCTGAGCTCACCGGCCGCGGCCGACGAGCCGATCGCCAGGCCCTCGCCGAAGTTGTGCAAGCCGATGCCCACGGCGATGAGCAGCGACAGTTCCGCCGCCCTTGCCTTGGCGGCGTCCGGGCCCGCGGGCAGCGCCGGCTTGTGCGCGACGGCCGCGCCCGGCCCCTCCGGCCGCATCGCCGCGGCCCGGCGCTTCATCCACCGGTCGAAGTAGACCAGGCTCATCAGGCCGATGCCGACGCAGCCCAGCATGGTCAGGCCGTCGACGAACGCCGTACCCCAGTCGTGCGCGCTCAGCGCGGTATCGGCCGGAGCCCAGGCGTTCGTCAGCACGTCCCAGAGCAGGAAGATGAGGATGCCGATGGCGAGCGCGTTGAGGAAGACCTTGAGCCGCGGCATCGGTGCCCGGATGCGCCCGAGCGGCAGGCCCAGGAAGATCGTGCACCCCGCTATAGCGCCCAGCAGGACGATCTGGCTTGATGACAAGAGGGTTCCTTCTGGTGGGGCGGGCCGGGCTCGGGCAACGCGGGCCAGCATACTAAAGTTAGGCTTGCCTAACAACGCCCCCCGGCCGGCCCGCCCGCGGCCGGGAACCTTGTCCAGGCACGCGCCGGCCGCCGCGTCCGGTAGTGAACGCGGCGGCCAGCTTTGCTCCCGCCCGGCCGCAGCCGGCGGGAAACCGTGCTCTTTAGAAGGTGGCCCCGCCCAGCAGGTCGTCGAACTCGCCCATCTTGACGCCTTCGATGAGTGCGGCGACTTCCGCGTAGGTGTAGATCAGCGCGGGGCCGTCCGGGTACCGCGAGTTCCGGACAGCGAACTCATCGCTGCCCAGCTTGGCCAGTTCCACGCAGGCACCCTGCGAGTTGCTGGCACTGCTCTTGCGCCAGCCGGCGGCCGTGATTTCGGTGGCCGGCATTCCGTTGTACGTCTTCATTCTTTTATGACTTCCTCAAGCGTCCCGCTCAAGATTTCGATTGTTCGTTCGGGTGACTCGCCCTCGACGCTCAGGCGCTCCATGACTTCGGTGTACTTTTCGACGTCTTCGCGCTTGTCGAGGTAGAGAGCACTCGTGAGGTGCTCGAGGTAAACCACGTCGGGGAGGTCAACCTCGGGAAACCGCATGATGGTGAACGCTCCGGCCTCGGCCGCGTGGCCTCCGGACCGGAAGGGCACCACCTGAAGCGTGATGTTGGCCTCTCCCGCCACCTCAGTCAGTCGGACTAGCTGGGCGCGCATCACCTCCCTGCCACCGATGGGGCGGCGCAGCGCCGCCTCGTCCACAATCGCCCACAACCGGGGCCCGCCCGGCTTCGTGAGCACTTCTTGCCTGGCCAGGCGCAGGCCCACCCGGCGCTCGACCTCTTCGGGCGTCGCGGAGGGCTGCCCCAGCCTGACCACGGCCCGTGCGTAGTCGGCCGTCTGGAGCAGTCCGGGAATGAACTGCACCTCGTAAAGCCGTATCAGCGACGCTGCCTCTTCCAGTCCCACGTAGACCTGGAACCAGTCGGGCAGGACATCGCCGTACTTGTGCCACCAGCCGGGCGAGTTGGCCTGCTTGGCCAGGACCACCAGGGCCTGGGCCTCCTCCTCGTCCACGCCGTAGAGGTCAAGCAGGTCCTCGACGTCGCGCTCCTTGAAGCTGACCCGCCCCAGCTCCATCCGGCTGATCTTGGATCCTGAAGCCCGGATCGTGTATCCGGCGTCGTCCCGGGTAACCCCCTTGGCCTCACGCAATCTGCGCAGCTGGGAACCCAGCAGGATACGCAGCACGGTCGGGCCGCTGCCCGGCTGTGCCGTGATCACGCGCGCTCCCTGAGCTCGCTCCGGCAATCGGTGCGCAAAGCCTTCGGATGACCTCCCCGTCAGTCACACGTGCTCCAAGCACTTCCATCTGCACGTGCATCCGGCCTTGCGTTTGCAAGGTATAGAGGGGATGATAGCGCTTGCGCCGCAAGTGCACGACTTACAGCGGCACCGTTAGTCGATGGGACTTCCATCACCTCCCACCGGGCCACCTCGCCTATGACATCGGAGGTCAACGAGGTGTCTGAGGATCAACTCCTCACGGCGAGCAGGCCCGGGAGCACGCGCCAGGAGAACCCCTTGCTTTCGGCACCTCCCTTGCTCTGTGATCCGGCGTTGGCCACCGAGCAGCCCACGGCAACCTGCACCCTCGGCGCGCACCCGGAATCGGTGAAAGCCGGCCGCGACTTCGCCCGGGTCACGCTGGGCCTGTGGGACATGGACGCGCTCACCGACCTGGCCGAGCTCGTCGTGTCCGAGCTGCTGACCAACGCGGTGCGGCACGGCGTTCCGTCCGCGCGCAAGATCGTCAGCGAGCACTGCGTGCGATTGCGGCTGCTCGCCCAGGCGCCGTTCGTGATGTGCATGGTGACCGACCCGGGCCACGGGATCCCGGTACTGCGGGACTCCGACCTCGCCGCGGAGTGCGGCCGCGGCCTGACCGTGGTCGAGGCCTGCTGCGTGCGCTGGGGCTGGCATCTGCTCGACGAGGGCGGCAAGGTGGTGTGGGCCCTGCTGCGGTGACCCCGCACGGCATGGGTATCTAGCTAGCAGGGGCCGGGCGGCACGCTAGGCTCAGGGCGCCACAATCCCGGCAGCCGCGTTCTGTCCGTTCCGCGTGCTCATGCAATTGCGATCTGCCCGAGGAGCAGTCATGGTCCAGCCTTATCCGTCGGCCGGGCAAATGCCCGAACCCGTGCGCCCGGGGCCGCCGCCTTCCGTGGTGAGGGCGGTGCAGCTGATGTACGCGGGCGCCGTGGTGAGTGCGATCAGCCTGGTCGTCGGCTTGGCCACGGTCAGCAGCCTGCGGAGCAGCCTGCACAAATCCGACCCGTCGCTCAGCCCCACCCAGCTGCACAACCTGCAGACGGTTGTCGTGGTCGGCTCGGTGGTCATCGGGCTGGTCAGCATCGGGCTGTGGGTCTGGCTGGCGCTGATGAACAAGGCGGGCAAGTCCTGGGCGCGCGTCGTCGCCACCGTACTGTTCGGGCTGGACACGATTTTCCTGCTGCTTGGCGTGGCCCGCGCCGGGGCGGCGGCCGGCACCCTGGTGTCCATCCTCACCTGGCTGATCGGCCTCGGCGCGGTCATCTTCCTGTGGCGGAAGGACGCCAGCGCGTACTTCGCCCCGCAGGCCGGCCAGCAGCCCCGCTAGGCAGCCCGGGCGCCCAGGCCCGCCGTCCCGCACGTCACCAGGGCAGGCGCGCCAGTTCGTGACAGGCGATCGCGGCGGCCGCGACGACGTTCAGCGAGTCGACCCCTAGGGCCATCGCGCCCGCGTTCATCGGGACGCAGACCGCCGTGTCGGCCTCGGCCCGCCAGCGCGAGGACAGCCCGTCTCCCTCGGTGCCGAGCAGCAACGCGACCCGGCCCGCGGAGGTGACCTTGTCCAGCGGGACCGCCGACTGATCCGGGGTCAGCGCGAGCAGGGTGAAGCCGGCCGCCCGGATCTCGGCCAGCCCGCCGCGCCAGTCGGACATACGGGCGTACGGGATGGCGAAGACTGCGCCCATCGAGACCTTGACCGCCCGCCGGTACAGCGGGTCCGCGCAGCGCGGCGAGAGGATCACCGCGTCCACGCCCAGTGCGGCGGCGCAGCGGAAGATGCCACCGACGTTTCCATGGTCAACCAGGTCTTCTAGCACCACGATGCGCCGTGGCCAGCCGGGCTTCCCGGCGCCGGCCTGCCGCCCGGATCCCGGGCCCGCCGGCACAGCGCCGCGCACGGCCGGCCCGCCGCGGGCCGCCGCGTCACCGGACAACAGGCTGGTCACCGCCGGGAGCGCGCGGCGGGCCATCGAGGCCAGCGCGCCGCGGTGCACCCGGTATCCGGTGACCTGCTCGGCGACCTCCGGGGAGATCACGTAGACCGGGCCGGGGCACGTGCGGGCCAGATCGGCCAGGACGGCCAGCTTGTCCCGGGTGACCAGCATCGAGCGGACGCCGAATCCGGCGGCGACCGCCCGCCGGATCACCTTCTCGCCCTCGGCCATGAACAGCCCGTGCGCAGGCTCCATGCTCGTGCGCAGCCGGATGTCGGTGAGGCGGGCGTAGTCCGCCAGGCGCGGGTCACCGGGGTCGGCCACGTCGACGATGCCTGCCATGGTCCCAGTCTGGCGCGGGGCACCCGCATCGCGCCCCTCGGGCAGCACGGGCTCGCGCACGTTTGGCACATCGTGCGCATAAAGGTCAACAGATCTCACGGGGGACGATCGTCCACTACAGTCGTGCCCGCAACGCTCGCGGGCCGATCTTGTGCGGGCGGCGGGCGTGCCCGCACGGACTCGCGGCCGGGGCTGCGTGTCTCGTGATGTGAGGGATTTCGTGACAACTGCACGCACCGGCGCGCCTGGCCGGTACCGGCCGGGCCGCAAGCGCAGGCTCGGCACCGCGCTGTTCACCCTGCTCGCCGCGGCGATCGCGGCAACCGTCCTGGTCGCACTCGGCGCCAGGACCATCTCCGCCCGTGCCACCTGCACCGGCCAGACCACCACGGCGCAGGTGGCGGTTTCCGGCGAGATCGCACCGGTGATCCGGCGGCTCGCCACCTACTTCAACAGCCAGCACCGCCAGGTGGACGGGCGCTGCGCCGCGGTCGCCGTGCACACGGTGCCCGCGGCCACGGTGGCCGCGGACCTGGCCCTGGGTGCCGCAGGGAAGCTACAGCCCGCGGTGGACGCCTGGATTCCCGATTCCCCGCTGTGGGTGGACGTGGCCCGCGCCGCCCCCGCCGCGGCCAGGCGGGTCCAGCCCAGCGGAATCGTTGTCGCCGAGTCTCCGCTGGTGATCGCGATGCCACGGCCCGCGGCCGCGCGCATGCCCATCTTCGGCAGTTCGGTCGGCTGGCAGATCCTGGCCCCGCCGAGCGCGGGCGGCCCGCCCAAGGCGCTAGGCCTCAACGTGCAGTTTCCCGACCCGACCCAGAGCGCCGTCGGGCTCGCCGGGCTGATCGAGCTCAAGCGGCTGTTCGGCTACGGCCGGGCCGCCCGCGGCGACATGGCCACTTTCGCTCTCAACGTCCAGGTCGTGCATCCCGGCGCCGTCGCCTCGTCGCTGCCGTCGCTGGATACCTTCGCCAGGCCCTCACGTGCCAGCGACACCGCGCCCGTCACGCTGACGTCGGAACAGGCGGTGGTGGCCTTCGACCGGTCCCATCCAGGCCAGCCGCTCGCGGTGCGCTATCCGGCCCAGGGCACCTTCCAGCTCTCCTATCCCTACGTGCTGACCAGCGCGGGCGGGGTGACGCTGGCCGCGGCGAAGGCGTTCGGCGGCGTGCTGCGCTCGTCCTACGCGAACGCCTACGTGCGCTACGAGGGGTTCCGCACCGGCTCCGGGGCGGCCACCGCCTGGCCTGCCTCGTACGGGCTGTCCAGCGCGGAGCCGCACCTGCTCACGCCATCGGGGGCAAGCCAGGCCGCCAAGGAACTGCACGCCTGGCACGTCCTGGGCCTCGGATCGCGGTTCCTGGCCATCAACGACGTCTCCGCCGCGATGGCCACTCCGGTCGCGCCGGGCGGCCCGACCCTGGAGCAGGTGCTTGGGCGCACCTCGGCGGCCGGGATGAAGCGATTCCCCGACAGCACCCAGATGGGCCTGTGGGTGTTCGCCAGCCACCTGGCCGGCGCCCTGCCCTACCGGCAGCTCGTGTCGATGGGCCCGCTGCCAGGCCAGTTCGGGGTGTTCACCCGCAGGCAGGCAATCCAGCGCCTGGCCGCCACCGGGCAGACGGTCCCGCACGCCCCGGCCGCGCTGTACGGCACGCTGCTGGCCGCCTACAAGCAGATGGTCGCCGGCTACCAGCCGCAGTACGTCAACGACATCATCGTGCTGACCGCCGGGGTGGAGAACGACCCCAGCGACATCTCGGCGGCCACCCTGCTGCACGACCTGCACACGCTGGCCAGCCCCCGCCGCCCGGTGGAGATCCTGATGGTCGTCTTCGGCGTGCCGAAGGATCTCGGCAACCTGCAGCAGATCGCCAAGGCAACCAATGGCAAGGTCTGGCCCGTCACCAGCGCGGCCCAGATACCGCAGATCTTCTACCAGGCCTTCGGGCGGCGCATCTGCCAGCCGCACTGCCCCAAGTGACGGGACCTGTCTCCCGGCCCAGGACAGGCCGGGTGGACGGCCGCGGCGAGGCCCGCCAGACGCCCGAAAAGATCTCTGCGAAACTTCGCCGCCACGTGTGAACCAAGCTGGTTTGTAGCGCGTCTTCTCTGTGAGGCCCGGCGAGAGCGGGGCGCCGGGCCTCATAAGGGACTTGGGGCCCGGCTAGAGCGGGGAGCCGGGCCTCAATAACTCCCCCAAGGCTTGTGGTCCGGCGACAGCGGGGCGCTGGACCACAAAACTTGGGGCCCAGTGCAAGCGGGGCGCTGGGCCCCAATAGCTCGGGGTCCGGCTGAAGCGGGGAGCCGGACCCAGAGAACTTGAGGCCCAGCGCAAGCGGGGCGCTGGGCCTCAAAGAACTTGGGGCCTGGCCAAAGCGGGGAGCCAGGCCCCAAATAGCCTGAGGTCCGGCCAGAGCGGGGAGCCGGGCCTCAGGAGTTCCCGGAGGCGGCCTCCCAGCGGAGGCCGCCTTCGTCATTGCCGGCGTCCCCGTCAAGGGCGCACCTTGTGGTGATCTTTGATGAGAACATCTCGTTCGATCACTACTTCGGAACCTATCCGTTCGCCCCGAACCCGACAGGGGAACCTG
The DNA here is from genome assembly GCA_963806145.1 of uncultured Actinomycetes bacterium. Classification (GTDB taxonomy): domain Bacteria; phylum Actinomycetota; class Actinomycetes; order Streptosporangiales; family Streptosporangiaceae; genus DASXKD01. Next base: position 24,810 of record CAWDXD010000008.1, on the reverse strand, counting down.
CCTTCCACGCGCGTCCAGGGACACCGACGGTCAACGGCCTGTACAACCAGGTGGGCCCGTCCGGCCCGACCGGGCCGCTGCTCACCAACAACCCGAACCGGTCGAACCCGCTACGCCTCGGCCATAACCTCCCGCTGACCTGCGACCAGGATCACGACTACACCGCCGAGCAACTCGCTGCCGACAAGGGAGCCGAGGACGCCTACCCGAAGAACACCGGCGGCAACCTGACGCTCTCGAAGTGCCTGGAAGGCTTCGAATTCCCCCCGGGCACGCCAGAGGTGGCGCCGCCGGGGGGCCTGACTAACAAGGCCGTCATGGACTACTACGACGGCAACACCGTGACCGGGCTGTGGAACTACGCCCAGCACTTCGCGATGAGCGACAACTCGTGGGGCACCACCTACGGGCCGTCGACCCCCGGGGCGCTCAACGTGACCGCGGCGCAGACCTACGGTGCGGTCTGCGGGCCGACATTCGCGACGATCAACAACCCGACCACGTGCCCGAATCCGGCCGGTTTCAACCCCACGGATCCCGCCGCGTCGCACATCACCACCGGCGCTCCGGCCGCTGCCGGCCCGGGCACGACATTCAGCGATGCTGACCCAACCTACGACATCTGCTCCTACCTGCCCAGCTCGGACGGCGGTGACGGCGACACGCCGGCGGACACCATCACAATGGGTGGCAACAACATCGGCCGGGAGCTGACCGCCGACCGCACCACCTGGGGCTGGTTCCAGGGCGGCTTCGACGACGGTTTCGTGCCCGGTGACGGGACGCCCCCGACCACCGCGCAGATCTGCTCCGGGACGCACCAGAACGTGGGCGGCGCCACGGTCGACGACTACAGCCCGCACCACGAGCCGTTCGAGTACTACGCCTCCACCGCGAACCCGATGCACCTGCCGCCCACCTCGGTGGCCAAGATCGGGAGGACCGACCAGGCGAACCACCAGTACGACATCGCCGACTTCTGGGCCGCGGCCGACGCGGGCAACCTGCCGGCGGTGTCCTACCTCAAGGCGCCGAAGTTCCAGGACGCGCACGCGGGCTACTCCGACCCGCTGGACGAGCAGACCTGGCTGGTGAGCACCATCAACCAGCTGCAGACGCTGAAGACCTGGCGGTCCACCGCGGTGGTCATCGCTTATGACGACTCCGACGGCTGGTATGACCACGTACTCGGGCCGCTCATCACCCAGTCGCAGACCTCGCTGGACGCGCTCACCGGCAAGGGCTTCTGCGGCGCCAAGCTCGCCCAGGTGCCGGTCAACTCGGCCGGCCAGGCCGAGCAGGGCAAGTGCGGCGTCGGCCCCAGGCTCCCGTTCCTGGTGATCTCACCGTGGGCGCGGTCGAACTGGGTGGACAACACCTTCACCGACCAGAGCTCCGTGGTGAAGTTCATCGAGTTCAACTGGCGCCTCCCGGCCCTGGGCAACGGCGCCGCCGACAACGCGGCAGGGGCGATCCAGTCCATGTTCGACTTCGGCCACGCTGCGCCGCCGAACCACCGGCTGTTCCTCGATCCGTCAACGGGAGAACCGGAAAGCGAGTCCGCCGCGCTGCACCAGCTAAGCGCGCTGCACCGGCTGACGCTGCACCAGCTAACCGCCCTTTACCAGCACTGACAGGGCTTAGCCAGAGTGCCGGTGGCCCGGGATCGTGGTGATCCCGGGCCACCGGCACTTGATCGCTCGCACGCTTGTGCGCCGGGCGGCCTGTTGTCACTGTCCTGCGTCGAGGAACTGATGGGCGCGCCCGATCAGCGCGGCGACCACCTGCCCTTCCCGCTCGAAACCCTCGCCCACCGTCTTGTGCTGCAGGAACCGGGCGTTGATGCCTTCGAGCACCACGGCTAGCTTGAAACAGCCGAACGCCATGTAGTAGTCGAGCCTGGATAGGTCCCGGCCGGTGAGATCCGCGTAACGGGCCGCGACCTGATCCCTGGTGAGGAACCCGGGGCTGGTCGTCACCGAGTCCCCCATAGCATGCGGCAGCAGGTCTTCCTCCCCCGCCTCGGTCCAGTAGACCAGGGACAGCCCGAGGTCGGCGAGAGGGTCGCCAAGGGTGGACATCTCCCAGTCCACGACCGCAGCGATCTGTGGCTCCGGCGCCGGTCTGATCAGCATGTTGTCAATACGGAAGTCCCCATGGACCAGGATCCCCGCGGTACCGCCCGCCCGGGGCCCGTCCTCGGCGGGCAGCCCGGCGGCCAGCCGGCTGACGAGTTCGTCGTAGCCGGGCATCTCCCCGGTCACCGACAGGTCCCACTGCCGCTGCCAGCGCGCCAACTGCCGGGCCATGTACCCTTCGGGCTTGCCGAACCCGTCCAGCCCGACCGCGCTCACGTCGAGCCTGTGGATCGTGGCGAGCATCGCGGCGAAGTCCTCACAGACCTGCCGGCCCTGAGCCGGACTGAGCACCCGTGCGTCCTCGCTGGTCCGGAACACGACTCCGTCCACCCACTCCATCAGGTAGAACGGGGCCCCGATGAGCTCGGTGTCCGGGCAGATCGCGACCGGGCGGGGCACCGGCACGGCGGTGCCATGCAGCGCGGACAGGACGCGGTACTCCCTGGACATGTCGTGCGCGGTGGGCAGCACATGACCGAGTGGCGGCCTGCGCAGCACCAGGCGCGTCACCGGCGCGCCCGGGCCCGTGTCACCGGGGGCGCGGAACTCCAGCCGGTAGGTCAGGTTCGACCGCCCGCCGGCGATCAGCTCGACCGTCAGGTCCTGTCCCGCGCCGGGAAGGCCGTTGTCGTGGATCCATCGCGCCAGCCCGGCGGTGTTCTCCACACCGGGAACGCCGACATCGCCCATGCCGCTCCTTGCTCGTGCCACGGGCCGCCTGTCGCCCGTGGTGTCCTTTGCATGATCCATGCTGAAGGCCGTGCCCGCCAACCACACCGGGCCCCTGCCGCGCGGCGCAGCCCGGTCCGGGAGCCGCCGGGAGCCGGTCAGGTGCTGGCCAGGATCTGGGCGAGGATCTCGCAGCCGCGGGCCACGTCGGACAGCTGGGCGCCGCCATAGCCGAGAACCAGGCCGTTCCTGGTCACCGGCCCGGCGAAGTACCGCTCCAGGGTGGCCACCGCCACCCCGCGCCCGGCCGCGGCCGCGGCGACCTCGGCGGCGGGCTGGCGGGTTTCCAGGATCATGTGCATGCCCGCCTCGTCACCAAGCAGCCGCCCGGCTCCCCCGCCGTGGAACGCCGCGGTCATCGCGGCACGACGGCGCGCGTAGTCATGCCGCATGCGCCTGATGTGCCGCTCCAGCGCGCCGGTGGTGATCATGCTGAGCAGCGCGCCCTCGGCGGGCCCGGACGCCCAGTCCCCCAGCGTGCTGGCCGCCGCCGCGAGCCGTGCGGCCAGCCCGGGCGACGCGGCCAGCCAGCCGACCCGCATCGCTGGGGTGAGGATCTTCGTGGTGGTCCCTAGGTACACCACGACCTCGGGGTCCATGCCGAACAGGGCAGGCAGCGGCGCGACGTCGTAACGGAACTCGCCGTCGTAGTCGTCCTCGACGATCAGCGCGCCGGTGTCCCTGGCCCACGCGGTCAGCGCCCGCCTGCGCGGCACGGACAGCCGGGCGCCCAGCGGATACTGATGCGCCGGTGTGGCGTAGACCAGCCGGAGCCCGCCCGGCAGCGCGTCCACCCGCAGGCCGCCTGAGTCCACCGGGCACGGCACCACCCGCAGCCCGTGCGCGGCGAACACGGCCCTGGCGGCCGGGTACCCCGGCTCCTCCACGCCCACCTGGTCACCGGGCCGCAACAGTGAGGCGAGCAGGCCCAGGCTCCCGGCGACCCCGCGGGTCACCACGAGCTGGCCGGCCGAGCAGTGCACGCCGCGGCTGCGCCGCAGGTACCCGGTGAGGGCGGTGCGCAGCTCGGCACGGCCGCGCGGATCCGGCAGGTCACCGGTGATCCCGGTGCCCGCGCTCCGCCAGGCACGGCGCCACGCCGCGCGGTCGATCCCCGCTGTCCACGCGATCCCGGGCCGCAGGTCGATCATCGAGGTGCCGTCGAGCTCGGGCAGCCCGTCCCGTGTCCCCCGGCCCGCCCCCGGGGGCAGGACGGGTTCCGGCTGCCCGGGCTTGGCGGGGCGTCCCGGTGCCCCGTCCGCGACGAACGTGCCCGAGCCGTGCCGCCCTTCCACCCACCCCTCGGCGAACAACTGGGCGTAAGCAGCGGTGACCACGGTCCGGCTGACCTCGAGAAGCCCGGCGAGCGTCCTGGTCGACGGGAGCCGCTCGCCGGTGGCCAGGCGGCCGTCCGCCATGGCGTCGCGAAGCTGCCCGGCGAGCTGCGAAGTCAGCGGCTCCGGGCCGTCCCGGTCGGCCGCCAGCGGCAGCTCCAGCGTTCGGCGGGCCATAGTGGTCCTTAAATTAGCCTCGAAAGTGGCTATAAACGAATAGCCACTTTCTGGCTACCCTAGGCCTCATGACCACGCAGAGCCAGACCCTGTCCGCGACCGAGCGCACCCAGTTGCGCCGTCACTCCGAGCGGGGCAAGACCGAGCACGCCGACCTGCTCGCCGTGCTCGACGCCGGGATGATCTGCCACCTCGGGGTGGTCCTCAACGGTGCGCCGCTGGTGCTGCCCACCGCCTACGGCCGCATCGGCGACACGCTGTACCTGCACGGGTCCTCAGCCAACCGGAGCCTGCATGCGGCGGACGGTCACGAGGTCTGCGTCACGGTTACCCATCTCGACGGGCTGGTCTGCGCCAGGTCCGTGTTCAGCCACTCGGTCAACTACCGGTGCGCCGTGGTGTTCGGCGCCGCGCGCATCGTCACCGGCCAGGCCGAGCGCCTGGCAGGCCTGCGAGCCGTCACCGAGCAGCTGATCCCCGGCCGGTGGGATGCCGTGCGATCGCCGACCCGCAAGGAACTCGCCGCCACCTCGGTACTCGCGGTCTCACTCGGCGAGGCCTCCGTCAAGGTCCGCACCGGCCCGCCCGGCGACGAGCCCGAGGACCTGGACCTGCCGGTCTGGGCAGGCGTCCTGCCCATGACCACGAGTTTCGGCGAACCGCAGCCCGACCCCGCGCTCCCGCCGGGGATCACTGCCCCGGACCACATTCGCGCGCGGGCGGGGCAGGCGGGGTCGGTCGTCCGGCATAAATCAAGCACGAGGCGCTAGCCGCCCCCCGATCTCCCGCACATAGCGCCTAGGCTGGGGGGATGACGGACCGGCTGGTGTGGATCGACTGTGAGATGACAGGGCTCGACCTGGAGCGGGACGCCCTGATCGAGATCGCTTGCCTGGTGACCGACGGCAAGCTCGACGTGCTCGGCGACGGTCTCGACCTGGTCATCAAGCCGCCCCCGGAAGCGCTGGACCAGATGGAAGATGTGGTGCGGGAGATGCACACCTCCTCCGGGCTGCTGACCGAGCTTGCCGCGGGCATCACCCTCGCGGAGGCCCAGGACCAGGTGCTGGCTTACGTGCGCAAATACATCGCCGAGCCGCGGCGGGTGCCGCTGGCGGGGAATTCCATCGCCACCGACCGGGTCTTCATCGCTCGCGACATGCCGGAGCTTGACGCGTTCCTGCACTACCGGATGGTGGACGTGTCGAGCATCAAGGAGCTTGCCCGGCGCTGGTACCCGCGGACCTACTTCGCCAGCCCGCCCAAGCGCGGCGGGCACCGGGCCCTGGCCGACATCACCGAGAGCATCCGGGAACTGCGCTACTACCGTGAAACGGTGTTCGTGCCGCCACCGGGCCTCGACTCGGCCACGGCGCGCCAGATCGCCGCGCGCTACGGGGGCAAGGAGGCCGGCGACAACGGCGGCCCCGGCGACGGCAGCACTTAGCAGCCAGCCGCTAGTCATGCCCTATCCCGGTAGTCCGCGAGTCAAGGCGCCGGGCTGCGCCATCGTCCGGCCCGGTTCGGCATACTGACCCGGCCCCGCTATGCTTCATCCAGCCAAACGGCGATGGTGGGCGTAGCTCAGTTGGTTAGAGCACCAGGTTGTGGTCCTGGGGGCCGGGGGTTCAAGTCCCCTCGCCCACCCCGATGAAATACCAGGTCAGAAGGCCCGATCCGAACGATGGTCGGGCTTTTTGGCGTTCCGGTGTCCGATTTTGGGAGCAGAACGGGAGCCGATCTTGGTTATCGGCTACCGGAAGATGGCCAGGAGAGAGTCCAGGGCCTGGACTGGTGACGTCGCTGAGATACGGGCCCGCTCGCGGAGAGATGCTTCCCAGAGCTCTTGCAGACCAGTGACGAGGTCCCCACGCATCCCGGGCGTGATGTGGCTGTAGACGCCGCGCATGCCCGGCACCTCGTGACCCATTCGTTCTGACTGCAGCACGTAGCGGACACCCAGGTCGTCGAGCCATGTCTCGTGGCCGTGGCGCAGCCCGTGGGGGGTCAGGCCCGGGCGCAATGGGAGCCAGGAAGCGACCGGCGCAGGTTCGACGGGCTCCTGAATTGACCCCGCGCACCGCACGTCGTTGGTCTTGTGGCTGATGACAAGCCCGTCGCGGCGGAGAAGAACCGACCGGTGACAGACCGGGCACCGGCCGCTGCCTTCCTTGCTTGCCAGGCGAGGGATGCCGCGACCCGCCGGTGGGTGGAAGGGGACGCCTGGCTGCGCTGGCGGCCATGGCGGCAATGGCCTGCCCGGCCATGGGGCGCTCATGTCTCCGAGTACGGGCCACGGATCTCGCGCGTACTTGCCCTGCCTGCCGGGATAGCGGCCGTCGGCGGCCGGGCGGACTCTGCGGCGCGCGTAGTGCGAGCGCCGGAAGTTCGCATCCCCGTGTACGCGATCGTGATCAGCATGACGAAGTCGGTATCGGCGCCCGACAGCCCTGAGCAGCGTTCCGCGAACAGGAGTGCCTCCAGCGGGGTCGCCCAGGTCTTCTCCGCCCGTTCTGCTCGCTCGATCCGCCGCTGCCCTTTCCGGCCCTTGCCGCGCTTGCGGGCGGCCGGGTTCGAGCGGATGTAGCGAGGCGCTGCATCGGCGAGGATCGTGGCGAGCGTCGAGCGGGACTCGCGGGCGGTGCGCCGGGTGTAACCACGAGCGCCCCACCAGACCAGCAAGGGCAGCCTGACTAAGCCCGCGGCGCCGACGATACGCCGCGATCCTGGCTCCCAGCCCTGACCCTGCCATACTGTCAGCTTCTCACAGCGGTGCGTCACGAGACATTCCTCCAGTTCGCCGGTAATCGCGCCCCGCTCACTCGATCAGCCTGCCGACGGTCCCCTCACGCTCTGCCCGAGTCGGGCAACGTTTCACGGAGCGCCACTGCTTGCGCAGTCGTTGCCGCGTCCGATCCGCCGCTATGCTCGGCAAGTCGTCCTCCGGACGGACTTCATCCGATACGACTGAACGGGGGCGATCTGCGCGGCCACAGACGTGCGGGCCTGCCGATCGACGTCCGACTTTGCCGATGTGAGTGTATTTTCCAGAAAGCTACGTGCCACGTCTTCTATGATATAAACCCATATTGACAACGAAATCCATAGAAGAGTTGCTGGACTAGAAATTCACAAAAGTGATAGCCTCTTGGTCAAGAGCCAGCTGCGGAGCGTGGCGCGGGCGAGTACTGCAGAGCCGTTGCATAGCTTTGAGTCAACAGCGAGGTTGATGCGGTGACTGAGCCGATTGCACGTGAAGATAGCCCTGCGCTTCCCCCGGTGTTCGTAGCAAGTGTCAACCGGGGCATTTGGTACCATGCGACGGGTATCGACATTGATTATGCGAGCATCTCAGCTTACTATGATAGCCTCCAATACTCCGGGAAACCGCGTCTCGAAGATTGCCGTATCCACATTAGCCCGCTCGCGTGTATCGTCAATTCCAAGAAGTTCAGCTTTCGACGCGGGCGATCAGCGCCAGAGCAATCCGTAGGCTATCCTCCGCCGCCGCACATGGAGCTCCAGGTCGATGGTTTGCACCTTCTCGAGCCGGACGATGCCGCCTTGTTTGATCCCATGGCCCCATCGGCGGACATAGTGCTGTTCCTCGGCTTCTCCATCATGTTTAAGGATCCTTCACGAGTGATCTCTGCCCTGGAAAGACAGCTAGCTGCCTACGCACGTGGCAAGGAAGCATGGCCGCACATGTCTGACGAGGAAAAGCAGCTGAGAGATGAGCTAACGCGCCAGGCGCTGCGGGCCCGCGGTAAGTCCTCTGGAGTCATAGGTGCTGTAGAGGGAGCGGTGGAGGAGGGCGTGCCCTCAATCATTTCATTGGATTCCCCCATGCATATTCTAATTTCAATAGGCATCGGAGTTGCCGAGCACGCGCTCGAGTCCAGTGGTGAGCGGAAAGCCTTTCGCAAGCTCAGAAACAAACTCCTAACCTGTATCCGCACACGGGAAGCAGCCATAAGGCCTGAAACGCCATCTGCCTCACTCAGCCCCAATGCGATTCAATTCCCGATAAGAAAAGACGACCGGGTCCAAGCTGTCTGCATGCGCCTGCCCTTCGGGCGGAGATGGCCAGGCGGCTCAACTTTCGATTACGCCATAGATAAAACGATCCGGCAACGGAGCCTCCACCAGTTGCCCCTGGAACGCCCAATCTGAATTGTAAGCCGTACAGCTTGATACGGCTGGGCCCGGGGGCACGGCCGCATCGAGCCCGCGGCCGCCTTCTGGTTCCAGCGAAATACCAGCCATGCCGACTCTGCCGCAGCAGCCCGGGCCCGCGGTGTATCGGTCATCACCACCCGCCTGACCGAACATTCCTCTTCCTGCCGCGGACGGTGCGGCTGCCGCGCATATCGAGGCTTCGTTATGATCGCCGACCAGGGCGTGATGGTATGGACGACGCCGCGCGCAGATCAGGACGATCGGCATGGCCGTTAGCGCTCGAACATGCATGTTGACAGTGCGCGTGATTCGTCGTTCAGGGGTGTCGGTCATACTCGCTGAGTGCCTGCTTCACAGCAGCCCGCCTCCGTGATCTGGGGGCGACGGCTCATCATCGTCAGCGGGGAGGAAGGCGCTGGCAAGTCAACCATCGTGCGTGCGATGCTGCCGTCCACGCCGTGTGGCGCCAGGATCGACGCCGAGGACATCGGGCAGACCAATCCCTGCCCGATGGATGACACGTTCTTCGGCCTGCTTCGGCGGAATGTGGCCGGCCTTGTGGAGAACTTCTGGGCCGCGGGCTACGTCAACGTCATCGCTGGCAGCTTCTTGCGCCGCTACTCCGACTATGTGTCTTTCCGCCAGCTGCTGCCCCGGCCCTCGGCGGTATTCCTGGTAGATCTCCTGGTCGACAGGGAGGTTCGCGATCACCGGCGAATCACCCGGGTGAAGCGGACCACGCAGGAATGGCGCGACATGGTCGACCAGATTCCGGAAGATCGGACACTCCGGCAGGCAGCCGATGCTGACTACCGGTACATCGGCATTGACACTACCGACCTGGACGTGGCCGGAACCGTGCAGCGGATCAAAGGCGCCATCCCGGAGGTCTATGCAGACTAGCGACTTCAGGCGAACGCGCTGTTCTGCCGCTGGGCGGGTGCTGTCTTGTGTTGCCGACGGTTAGTCAGAGAGGGCGCCAGCACCCAGCCCTTGAGCCGGAGTCCGCTGGGCGAACGGTCGTTACGGCCGCGGTGCCAGGGCGCTCTGCATAGGTTCTGGGATCGCGGCGGCGGTGGCTTGTGCTAGCGCCCGTCGGCCGCCGCGTGATACTGCTCCAGCACACCAGCGGGGATGCGCCCGCGCTCACTGACCGCCAGGCCGTGCTCCTTCGCCCAGGCCCGGATATCACCGCTGCGCTGACGGTTTGCTGTGGTCCGCCCGGTTCGGCGTGGCTGTGCCCGCCCAGCCTTGCGGGCGTGCTCAATGTAGGGCGCGAGCTGCTTGCCGAACGCGGCGGCGTTCTTGGCGTTCAGGTCGATCTCATAATCGGTGCCCTCGAAGGCGAACCGCACCGTCTGCTTGGCCGGGCCGCCGGTCAGATCGTCTTCGAGGGTTACGGTTACTTTCTGGGCCATCGCTGCGTTCCCCGATTTCCATAGGATGCCTGCACCGTACCGTGCCCAGTGGCCTGTGCCAGTGAGCGGCGCCTATCAAGGAAGGATCCCGGGGAACCTCAAATCACCCGGCCAGGCAAGTTACCCCACGGTCGGCCCCATCATTGCGTAACGCTCAGTGCTCATGCCGGCCGACGCCGGCGCGCAAGTAGCCGCCGATCTGTACGAGAGCGGCCGCTGAGTGCGGGGCCAGCGGCAGTGTCCAGATCGGGACGATATGGGCGTGCGCCGCGCAGGCGTGCTCGGCTTCGACGAGGGCAGAGGCAGCCGACCGTCAGCCACACCGGTCAGCGGGCTGCGCTGCCCAGTTCCTGGCGCAGGGCGGCGGTCAGCACGGTCACGTCCGGCATCCGGCTGGGGTCGGACAGGATGGTGATCCGCAGTGTCCCGGTGTAGGACAGCGCGCCGAAGGCGACGGTCACGTTGCCGGTGGTATTCGGGATGGGGATCACCGCCCGTACTGGGGCACCGGCGAAGGTGAGCGGCTCGGCCGGGCCGCGCAGGTTGGTGGCGAAGGTGTGGATCAGCTGCTGGCGGTCGATGAACCAGCGGAGCAGTCCGGTGGGGGCCAGCAGCCGAAACGGCGGTCCCAGTACCGCCGCTGACGTGCCGCGGGCTGCTGTTTTGCGCTCACGGGTCATCGCGGCGATCTGGGTCACGCGGGCGTCGGCGGCGCGTGCGCGTGCGGGGGGAGCGGGGACCGGGAACCGCGCCCGCTCCGGGTTACCAGGCGGCAGGCCCGCAATTTCATCCAACAGCCTGGCCAGGACCGCGAGCCCGCCGATGCCGTCCGCCAGCACGTGGTTCATGACGATGACCAGCCCGGTGCCGCGGTCGGCGAGGCCGGTTACGAACGTGGCGGACCACAGCGGCCGGGCGCGGTGGGCTGTGCGATGGCGAATCGGCGGGCAGGGTGCTCGCTGATCGGTGCGAGCCCCGCCCACTCGGCCGGTGACAGCGGTGGGCCGCGTTCCATGAAGCTTCATTGTTGCCCTAATTGGCGCTTCGGCAGGACTAATTGGCCTCGGCAGGACTGGCGCAGGGACGGCGATGGTGCCGCGGTGGCGGCGAGTGATGGTCATTGCCGGCAGATGTTCATGGGAGTGGCATGTTTGTGCCACGGCTGGCACAACCGGCCTGGCGGGGCGTGTCCGGGTTGGGGTGCGCGGTCGTACCGTTGAATGGGTGTGGCCTGCGCGGTGCGGCCCTGCGGTGCGTTATCGGGGCCGCACGCTGAGGGGTGGTACAGGTGATCGTTCTCGATGTCATTTTGGGTCTGGCGGTTTTGGCCCTGCTGATCTACCGGCAGCTGGCCGCCCGCCCGGTCAATGCCTCGGCGCTGCGCCTCATCGCGATCCTGGCGGTCATCGGCCTGATTCAGGCCTACCAGTTTCTGAGCAAAGGCCATGATCACCCGCTGACCTTCGCCGCGCTGGGGGGCAGCCTGGTGCTTGCGGCGATCTTCGGCGCGCTGCGGGCTGGCACGGTGCGGGTCTGGGCCGACGACGGCCAGGCCTGGTCGCAGGGCAACTGGGTGACCGCCGTGTTGTGGATTGCCTCGCTGGTCGCCCACCTGGGTTATGACGTCCTGGTCGTGCATGGCCCGGGTGCCCGGGGCTTGGGGACCGCCACCATTGTCCTCTACCTGGCCGTCACCCTCGGCTTTCAGCGGGTCCTGGTGTTCCGCCGGGCGCGCCGCCTGCGGCTTGCCGGGCCCGCGGCGCCGGGCGGGCTGGGCGGTCCCGGGTAGGCAGATCAGGCGCGCGGGCGCCTGCACCGCCTGTGGTGAACGGGCCGTTGACTGCTGCTGACCGGCCGGGTGTGCCAGGCCGGCCGCCAGGCGGGGCAGGCCGGTGCTTTGCGGCCCAGTGCACGAACGGGACCAGCGCCCAGCAGTACTTGGCAGCGTGGGGTTCACCCACGCCAGGCCGGCCGGCACGGCGACAACCATCACGATCGCCGCCGCCCGCACCCGCAGCGCCGATACGTCCCAGGCGCCGATGCCCGCGCCCAGCAGCCCCCAACGCCGCCCCAGCATGAACATCGCCCGCGTCCTCCCGCCAGAGCCCTCATGCCGGCAAGCGGCAGCGCCCGCCCGATTGACATCGCAGACCGGCCATGCCAGCTTCTGTTCGCATGGTGCCTGGCGGGTACGACGCCTACTTTGCCGCGCTGGCCACGGCCGCTGCGGCGCTCATCGGCCTGTTGTTTGTGGCCGTGTCGGTCCGCGACGACACGATCTTCGGGCCGCATGCCATGCCGGGCGGCGAAGCGCTAGCCATCACCGCGTTCACCGGCCTGGTGAACTCGTTCGTGGTGTCCTTGCTCGGGCTCATCCCCAAGGTCAACATCGGCGAGCCGGCCGTGATCATGGCCGTGATCAGCCTCGTCGCGGTCGTCAGGCTCCAGCGCCGGCTGCACACTGGCAGAAACCTGATGGTGCTGGCCATCACGTTGCTTGTCTACGCGGCCCAGCTCGGATTCGGTGTGCTGCTGCTCGTTGATTCACATGACAGCGATCAGCTGATCAACCTGTCCATCATCGTGTCCGTCACGCTGATTGTGTCGCTGCAGCGCGCGTGGTCGCTGCTGAAGGGGAAGCACCTAGCTAGCGCAGGCGGCACCGCGGTGACCGGGGATCACGACCCGCCGCACAGGCCCGGCCCGGGACGCTCTTGGCTGCACCCTTGGCCGCAAAAGCGGCGCGGTGAACCGCCCCGGTCAGTCCGGGGCGGTTCAGAATAGTGCCGCTGTAGCGGCCTGCCTCCCGCCCGGTGAAACCGAAACGGGACTCGCCGCGCTGCCAACCACACCCCGCCTCACGTGATACCCGCGCGCATTGCCGCCGATATGGTCGGCACCTGGGTCGCCGGAGTGGCTGTCGTTGCCGCGGCCCGAACGGCTGTTCGGCTCGCGGCTGCGGGCAAAGAAGCCTCTGCTAGTCACTCAAAGATCGCCTTTGCAGCGGCGTCGATCGCCCCGCGTTCGACCGCGGGCAGCACACGCGCCCGGTTCCGCCGTACGCGGAAGGCTGGCGTTGAGCTTCACAACGTGGCTGTCCGGCCTGCACCTTTTGGTGTTCGGTGGGGATAAACCTTTGACGGCAGCCAGGTAGTCGTACAAGTAGAGGCATCGAGCTGCCCGGAGGTGGGGGTGGACGCCGAGGCGGAGGGGTTCGCGCAGTTCGTCGAGGCGCGCCAGCGTGCGCTGCAGCGGACGGCGTGGCTGTTGACCGGTGACTGGGCGCTGGCCGAGGACCTGGTGCAGACGGCGCTGGTGCGGTCGTGGCCGCGGTGGGAGCGGATCCGGCGGCGCGATGACCCGGAGATCTATGTCCGCCGTGCGATGGTGAACAGCTGGACGAGCTGGCGGCGGCGGCGATGGTGGGGCGAGCGGGCCACCGAGACCGTGCCCGACCGCCCGGCAATCGGGGATCTTGCGGCCGAGGTGGCGGTGCGCATCACGGTGCAGGGCGCGCTGCGGTCGCTGACCGCCCGGCAGCGGGCCGTGCTGGTGCTGCGGGTCTTCGACGACCTGTCGGAGGCGCAGGTGGCGCAGGTGCTGGACTGCGCGGTCGGGACGGTCAAGGCCACGCTGGCGCACGCGGTGGCCAGGTTGCGCGAGGACCCGCGGCTGACCGGGTTGATGGATCGGGAGAGCCAGTGAACGGGATGGACGGGCAGTTGCGGGACCTGCTGGAGGCGGCCGCTGGCGAACCCCCGCGCCGGGTGAGCGTGGCGGCGGTGCGCCGCCGGGTGATCCGGCGGCGGGTGGTCGAGTTCGCGGCCGGGGCCGTAGCCGTCGTGGCCCTCGCCGCCCTCATCCCGGTGGGCATCGGGGCGCTTGGCCACACCCACGGGCCACCAAGCACCGGCCCGGCCGCGGCCCGCATGGTCACCTCCGGGCACTACGGCTACACCGAGGCGCTCCCCGCGGGCTGGCGGCTCGCCCGGCAGGCAACCCGCCAGTGGAATGGGACGGGCGGCCCCGGCTACGACAGACCCGTCGTGGACCTGTTCGCCGGACCTCGCGGCGTCCAAGCATGGGCACTGGCGGCACCCACGACCAAGAATCTGGCGGCCTACGCGGCCAAGACCATCCGGGCCTCCCGTGCCGCACATCCATGCTCGCCCCCGCAATTCGACCAGGCGATCACGATCGGCGGGGCACCCGCCCGGCTGCTGGGCATGATGTGCCCGGCAGGCAGCGGTTTTCTGGTGGAGATCGCGGTCGCCGTCCACAACGGCACCGGGTTCGTGTTCGCATCCCAGCCCGCGCCGGGGACCACCCGGGCCGACCAGCCTGCCGCCGCCTTCCGCAAATTCCTGGCTGGCATCCGGCTTCCACCGTAAGGCTCCCCCACGGGGGACCACGCCACCCGCGCCGCTAATGCGCCCGAGGGCCACTGCTGCGCCATCAGCTGCCCATATCAGGCACGCAACCGGCCAAATCCTGGCCAAGCCACGGAGGAGATCACGATGCACCCAAGACAGCCCGCAGCAGGCAACGAGCACCGGGGCCGCCCGCACCCCCCGAGCACCGCAGCCAGCACAGGCCCTGCCCCCAGCCCGGCCAACGTCACCCCCAGGCGGCAGCTGGAGAAGTCGGTCTCCTGGTCCGGCCGCGAACGGCTCCGGTTTCTTTGGTACCGGCTCGGGCTGACGATAGCGGAGATGAACTACGCGACCTGCCGGATGGCCGAGCTGCAGGCGCCCGGGATAGCAGAGGACCAGCGCCGGCCGGGCCGCGAAGTGCCAGCCCTCCTCGCGCTCCTGATCATGGCCGCCGTCCTGGCGGGCTGCGCGTCGCCGGTCACCGCTGGCCCAAGTGCCACCCCCACGACATCGCGGGCCGCGACGGCCAGCACGCCCGCCGCCGCGCGCGCCTTCACCTCCCGGCACTACGGCTACACCGCGGCGCTCCCCACGGGCTGGCGATCCGACGTACCAGCCACCCAGCAGTGGAACGGGAAGGGCGCCCCCGGCAACGAGGACAGCGTCGTCGACCTCTTCGACGCGCCCGGCGGCCCTGAGGCCTGGGCAGTCGCGGCACCGACTAAGCAGCGCCTGTCCGCCTACGCCCGGGCGACCATCCGCGCCGCCGCCGCCGCCCACCCATGCCCGGCGGTCCCGCAAACCAACCAGGCCATCACGATCGGCGGCGCACCCGCCCGGCTGATGGGCATGCAATGCCCGGCAGGGAGCGGCTTCCTGGTGGAGACGGCGGTCACCATCCACGATGGGACCGCCTTCGTGTTCGCCTCCCAAGACCCGGCCGGGACACCCGCCACCCACCCCGCCGACCGCGCCGCCTTCCGCAATTTCCTCGGCGGCATCACGTTTCCGCGGTGAAGGGCTACCACAGCGGCCCGCGGCCAAACGGGGGAGGGCAACCGCGAGAAGGACGGAGGAAGACCAGGCGCAGCAAACAAGTCACCGTTAGTTTCCCAGGCTCGGCGCGTCACGACACGCCACTGACCTGCGCGCAGTAATGGAGACCGCCGCGCCTGGCCCGTTAGGTCTATTCTTGGCCCCGTCGCGCCACCGGAGCGCCTCAGTACGCAGCCATGCAACATCCAGGCTGCGACGCCCCGCGGGCGCATGGGGTTAACGATCGAGAGGCGACGCGGGACCTGTCTGGCGTGCGCCCCGCATTCGTGCCGTGGTCGGTGCGGAACCCTCGCCTGGGGGAGGCCGCGAGCCATGCCACCCGAACCGGCAGATATGCGCGCAGACGATAAGGCATTTGACCACACCGCCCGAAATTCATACTCGGCGATATGCCTGCCTGCGGGTGCTCAGCGACGACCGAGGGGTGACAGCGCGTGCAGGTACCTACCCCGATCGCGGTAGCCTGCCGGGGTACCCTGCAGCCTCCGGAAATGCCGGCGATTCAGACGGGCGCAGTCCGTTGGCGGGGCCCAGACATGACGGCGCTGTGGCGTGTGACGTGTGGGCTTGGACGGCCGGCGTTGCTGCCGGCTTGGTGCCAGGGTTCTGGGTCAGGTGTCGTGGGCCGCGGCGGCGGTGTTTGCGCGGAGCCGGAGCCACAGGAACAGCAGCGCCAGCGGCACGACTAGGCCGCCGAGGCCATACACGAGGAATGCCGTATAGCTGCTGATGTGCCGGATCAGCCATGCGAAATTCTGGCCGAAGAAGCCGGTGATGAAGGTCAGCGGCAGGAAGACGGTGGCCAGGATGGTGAGCTGCTCGATGGTGGTGTTCTGCCGGACGCTGACCTTGGTCTGCTCGACCGAGATCACTGCCATGTTGGCCTCCAGCACCGTGCCGAGCAGGTCACGCTGGGCGGCGACCTCCTCGTTGACCAGCAGCAGGTGGTCGTGAACGTCGCGCAGGTAGGGCTGCAACTGGGGGGCGTCGGCGGCGCGCTCGATCGTGGTGACCACGGCGAGCAGCGGATGGACGGCGCGGTAGAAGTCGGTGGCCTCGCGGCGCAGCGAGTAGATCCGTTCGGTCGGCGCGACGGCGCCGGAGAACACGGTGGCCTCGATCTGGTCGATGTCGCGTTCGAGCCCGGCCACGACGGGCGCGTACCCGTCCACCACCTGATCCAAGATCGCCCACAGGGCGGAAGAACTGCCCGCGGCCAGTAGTTCGGGCCGTTGCTCCAGCCGCTGCCGGGCCCCGCGCAGCTCGCTCGCCACGCCCTGCCGCACGGTGATCACGAAGGTGGGCGCGAGGAAGACGCTGATCTCGCCGAACTCGACTTCCTCGGCGGCGTCGTCGTAGCGGGCGGTACGCAAGATGACCAGCCGCACGTCCTGGTCATACAACTCGATCTTCGGCCGCATGTGAAAGTTCTGGGCGTCCTCGACCGCCAGCTCATGCAGGCCGAAGGTGTCCCGGACCTGGGCCAGCTCTTCTTCTCCGGGCTCGAACAGTCCCAGCCACACGAAGCCGCCCTGCCCGCAGCGGGCCGCGGACCCGCAGCGACTACCGTTTCCCCGACCTCGGGCAACAGCTGACCTGGCAGCTGTCCTGGGAACACACCACTCTGCTCGCCGAAGACGCACGCGGTGAAGCCACCGCCGACATTGTCCCGGTCAGCCGCGACCACGCCGAACAGATCGCGGCAGAGCTGGCCCTGCGCTACTGGACACCCGACGCAGCCCAGCTGCCCTGGGTCAAAAACGCCTACCCGCACTAGCGCCGAACCAGAGGCCCGTGTGCCCGGCCATGATCATTGGTAATGGAACGGTCCAAGCGCGATCATGGGCCAGCAGGAACCAGGGTGCAGCAGCACGGTCAAGATCGCTAAGACCAAGATCACCAACGGGAAGATCATTCGCGGATGAGGTCAAGGAAGACGCTGCGGCAAGATCGCGCTGGCCCGACCTTCGAGAGCGGTCCGGCCTCCCACTCCGGAGTCGCCGCCAGCCCTTCGCCGTTTCAGCGCTCCCCCGGCACGCGCCGACTCGTCGCGCGGGGGCAACCCTCGGCACGGATAGATGGGCCCGGCGGCACATGTTTGGCCGCCGGGCCGTCTTCCGCGTTTGCCTCCTGGTCAGCTACCTGGGCGTGGGGCTGTGCTCGTGCGTGGTTGCGGCGCCTATCCCGCAGCCGGGGTGGCGGTCTGGCGGATGCGGGACAGCTCGGCGCGGTAGGTGTCGGCCTCGTGTTCGGCTCGCTCGGCGCGGGCGCGCAGGTCGGCGCGTAGTTCGTCGCGTTCGCGGGCGGCTTCGGCGCGGAATTCGGCGAGCATCCGCTCGGCGTCGGCGCGGGCTCGTTCAGTCTCGGCGCGGGCGGCTTGCCCGGCGGCCTGGGCGCGGGTGGCTTCCTGCTGTGCCCGGCGTGCCTGTTCGGCAGCATCGGCCGCGAGCTGGCGGGCCTGGTCCCGTTCAGCCTCGGCCGCGACGACCCGCCGGCCTCGGAGCGGGCCTGGTCGATAGCCGCGTCCCGGTCTGCCTCCGCCACGGCGGAGTCCCGGCGGGCCTGCTCTACGGCGGCGTCACACTCGGCCTCGGCCTGGGCGGTACGGGCCTGAGCGGCGGCCAGCGCGGCATCTCCCTCGAGCACATCCGGCGCGACCGCATCCTGCACGAAGCCCTGGCCACCGGCGCCGACCCACTCCACCTTGCCTGGTCTTCAACATCAACCACACCAACGCGATGGCCTACGCCAGCGCCGCCCGCAACCTTTGCCTGGCCTCACTTGATCCTTGATCCCCGTCAACCATCAGGTGGACCTAGGCATCGGAGCCCGGCACTGCCCGGCTCCGCTTGTGTGCGACATGGTGGCTTCACTTGATGTGCGGCCCCGCACAACCTGGCACTTTGCGCTCGGTGATCGAGGTCGTGTGGCCGGGGACGCGACGCTAGCCCTTGTGGTCGGCTAGGGGGCGGTCGCCGGGGTGGCCGTAGACGCCAACCGCGGTGCAGGCCGTGAGCGTTGCGCAGGAGACTCCCGACAGCACCGCACCGTGCGTGTTCGTCTGCGGCACGGGGGTGGCCTGGAGGACCCACGTAGTCCCGTTCCAGTACTCAGCCACCCCGGTGTTGAAGAATGCGGCGTTCGCTGCGTTCCCGCCGACGGCGGTGCATGACTCTGCCGATGTGCATGACACGCCGTACAGCTCGGTCCCGGCCGGGGCGGCGTCTTTCTGGAGGGTCCAGGCGCTTCCGTTCGTGCGCGTAACGATCGACGCGTCTATCTGGGTGCCGTTGTCGGCGAAGCCGACGGCGATGCAGTGCTCGGGCCACCGGCACGACACGGAGTTGAGCAGGAAGGACGTCCCGGCTGGGGTAGGCACCGTCTGGAAGGTCCACCCGCTGCCGTTCCAGTGCTCGGCGAACAGGCTGGTGCCGTAGCTGCCGACGGCGACGCAGTCGATGGCGGTGGGACAGGACACACCGCCCAGCAATCCGTCGGCGTATTTCACGAACGGCACATGCTGGACGGTCCAGGTGGTCCCGTTCCAGTGCTCGACTAGCGGCAACTGGCCGCCGCCGGGCGGGAAGTACTGCCCGACCGCGGTGCAGCTGGTAGCCGAGCCACAGGACACCGCATACAGTTCGGACTCTGACGCCCCGGCCGGCTCTGGTGCGGACTGGAGAGCCCAGCTGATCCCGTCCCAGTGCTCGGCCAGCAGATGCTCCCCGCCGATACCGGCCGCGGAGTGGATCCCGACGGCGGTGCAGTTGGCGGGCGAGGTGCACGACACCGACGTGAGTGTGGCCGTCGGCCCGGCCGGGTTGGGGGTGGGCTCGATGGTCCAGCCGCTGCGATCCCAGTGCTCGGCCATCGTGTACTGCGCACCATTCTCGAACGAGGTACCAACCGCGATGCAGCTTCCGGCCGACCAGCAGGACACACTGTTCAGATAGGCGATGTGTCCCGGTGGCCTCGGTACGTGCTGCGCCCGCCAAGTGCCGCTGGCGGTAGCACCGGCAGGCGCCGCGCCGAAGATGACCGCGCAGATAACGACTGCCACGCTGACCACTACCCGTTTCACCGACGCCTCCCCAGCTGAGCGCTACCGGGTTGCTTGGAGCCATGCGGGGCAAACTGACCATAACCCGCGCAGGCTCCAGCGTGCTGGCCAGTCCAGGACAAAGGGGCCTCTCCCGGAGATCTGGTCCCCAGAAGCCGCTCATGTGAGCGCCGCGTCCGGTGCAACAAAGCGTCGCTGGTCATCGTCAGTATCCAGGCCGGTCCGCGCCACCGGTCACGAGTCGCACATCAAGCGCGGCCGATCCGTCGCACATCATGCAGGGCTAGGCACCGGAGGGCGGATTCGTTTGATGGTTGCCACGCCCTAGAGATTTGGTGTCGGCCGGGATGTATCCCCGGCCAGGATCGCCACCGGCCCGAGCTGGGTCAGCAGGCCGGTGTCGTCTTGATCGTGCATGGTGGCATCGGTCGGCATGAGGGTGCTGGCGTCGATGACGACAACCAGGCACCAGCCACGGCGGCGCCCGGGCAGCTTGGCCAGGCGGCTGTGCGGCCCCTGGTAGCTGGCGAAGTGGCCGGTCATCACGACCGCATAGAACGGCGCGTCGTCACTGGCCGGAACCGTTGAGCCTCTGAACAGCACATCTAGCGCCTTGACCCGGGTGGTTGGCGCCACGGCGATGGACGCCGGAGCGCGTTCTTCGTGCGCGGCGGCGATCTTCGCCGCAGCGGCGGCCAGCTGCGGGATGACCTCAGCGGCGATCGGGGACCCGGCGGCACCGGCTGGCTCGCTCATCCGCATCCTCCTGGCCCGGTTGGGTTTACCGCAGCCGGAGGCCTTGTGCCGCTCTCCACACTGCGATGGTCCTCCGGCCGCGACCTGACAGCGGAATACCGCGCGCCCCTGATACCGGCGGTCCCCGGTGCCGGATAGTCCCCACCGAGGCAAGACTCGTGCTGAATGACGCGCCACACACGCGCCATGAACCCGCGTTGATCGGGACGCCCATCTCCCCAACGCCCGCAGGTTCGCAATGAGAAACCTTCAGTTGGGCTGAACTCACCGGGGATCGGGTGATACAGCGGGTTACCAGTTCCGCCGCGAGTTCAGCCTGACTGAACGTGCCGCGCGGGGAACTCGCGGTCATCTGAGACCTAGCGGCCGCGATCAACGTGGGTTCGTGGCGGCGCATCATGGTGCTCGAGCTTGGGCAGCGGCATGGGATCCAAGTGACGATGACGGCTCCGAAGCCGGATGAGGCTGTGTCGTTCGCCGGATACCTGCCTTGCCTGCCCACGCGCCGCCGTTTCGTGACAGACGGTCACAGCTCTCGGGTCGCACGGCACGCGAGATCGATCTGGGCGGATGCTGGCTCGGTGCCGGTCACGACGCTTGTCGGCCCGATTTGGCCATTCGGCGTGCTGATGGGGTGGCCCACAGGTCGCTCTTTCCGTATTGCGGGGCTGCCGGGAGTTGTGTGGAGATCGGAGGGCGTCCTTGTCTGCTGGCGCGCGGGCGGCTGCTGCAGGTTTGGTGCCCGGTAGTGGCCTCAGAGGTCGCGGCGCATGCACAACCGCGGCCAGCGATCCCGTGACCCGGCCGGCACGCCGGGCAAAGGGCCGCTCCGTCCGCGCATGCCCGCGGTGATCGCTACCTCGTGCGTCTTGTCGGCCTGCACGCCTGAGAGTAGATTTCGGCGCGTTCACGTGGACACCAGTTGTCTTTCGTGAATCCCCGCCGTGTCTCGACTCTACGACGAAAGGGATGGGTGGATGATCGCTCGATCAGCTGTGGCACGCCCCTCGCGACTTGTGCGGGTGGTGGCCGTTGCCGGAGTGGGCGGGCTCGCCTGCTTCGGCCTCACGGGTGTGTCGGCCGCTCAGACAGTCCGGCCGGCGCCTGCGCACCCCCGCGTCTGGGTAAAGGCGCGGGCCAGCGGCGGCCTCGACTGCAATGGGATGAGTCCCGCCCAGGCGCCTGCCCAGGCGGCCAAGGCCTGTACCGACATCCGCGGCGTGCTGGGGATCCACAACAAGTGGATGGATGATGGGCGCTTCTTCGACAACGGCCGCTACATCGGCCACGACGAGCCGGACACGAGGTACCTTTCCGGTATCAGCGGCTCGGGGAACAACATCACATGGCATGAGACGCTCGGTCAGGACCCGGCGGGCCTGCCGACCGTGAAGTCCCCCGGTCACGACCGGACCCACTACGCCGAGCTGACCGTTGCGCCGTGGTTCTCCATGGCGCTATGCGACGCGTTCTCCTATCCGCTGCTGCCCTGCCAGCCGAAGAGTGACGCCAATGCCCCCGCCACGGTCAACGCCCCTGTTCCGCCGGGCGTGTATCCGGGCGCTGGCAGTTCCTTCCTGGAGATGCAGTTCTACCCCCCGGGGATGGCGCCGTTCGTCGACAACATCAGCTGTGACAACACGCACTGGTGCGCCTCGCTGCACATCAATGACCTGGAGTGCACGCTGAACTTCGCCAGCTGCAACAACAACTGCATCGAGCCGACGAACTTCGCCTTCATTCAGACCAACGGCGTGCCCGCCGGGCCGCCGAGCCCTCAGCTCGCGGACCTTGCCACCAACACTCCCAACAAGAACACCCTGCTCATGAACCCGGGAGACCACCTGGTAGTCCACATTTGGGACGCACCGGTGCCGGGGCAGCCTGGGCAAAGAGCCTTGGAGACGTCGATACGCGACCTGTCCACCGGCCAGAGCGGGTTCATGCAGGCGTCGGCCGCCAACGGCTTCATGGCTACCAACATCAATGACTGCAGCGGTACCCCGTTCAACTACGAGCCCGAGTACGGTACCTCGGCTCCGCACAATATTGTCCCGTGGGCGGCGCTGCAGGTGAACACCAGCACTCAGTTCGAGACCGGCCACTTCGAGGCCTGCTCGCGCCTCACCCAGCCGTTTAGCGTTAACCAGATTCCGTTCCCAGGCCTGGCCGGGTTCACCGACGTGAGCTGGAACAAGTGCCACGGCCCTTATGAGAATGCGGCCCCCGCAGGGTCGGAGAAGGCTGAGCCCGGCGACGCGTTCTGCTACCCCAGGGGTGACACCCACTTCGGGCAGGCGCCCCCGAACATCGTGACCGGCTGCGTCGACGATGTCTTCCAGAACGGCGACCTGGACTTCGACGGGAGCCCATACTGGGCTGACTGGCCGAATTCGACGGTCCCGAACACCTTCCCGTCAACGTTCAGGCAGACACCGCCGACAACGGTCGGGGGCGCCACGTATTCGCGGTTCCAGTTCCAGACCGACACCGCTCTGTCCGAGGCGAGCTGCCAGTTCCCGGACCCGTCCGGCTGCGCGGTCCCGCCCCCGGCCGCGCCAGGCAAGTTCTTCCCGTACTGGACGCTGACCCGGTCCTGCGTGCTGGAGTTCGGCAATATGACGAACGGCAACACATTCGGCAAGCAGGCTCAATACGGCACGATCCATCCCGCACTGGGCTATCCGGAACTCCTCGGACCCATCATGCGCAACCCGTGTGCGTGACACAGCCGATCCCACGTCTAGCCGGGCTTGCGTGAGCCCGTTACCCAGAGGTCAAACGGCCGCCGGCTCCGCCGGCGGCCGTTTGACCGGCCCTGCGGGCGGTATTGGGTCGGCAACCGGCCGGGCGGGAACACAAGCGGTGACCGCGCACAGAAGCGAGCATGCCGGCGCGGCAAGGCCCGCGTTCACCGGCCGCCGCGTCAGGATCGGTTCTGCCCAGCCAGATGACGCCGGGCAGCTCCACGCCATTCTGGCGGAGCCATCGGCGGCGCGATGGTGGGGTGATCCGGAGCCTGCCGGCCGCATCGCGGCCAAGCTCGCCGGTGCCGGCTCTTCGGTGCGAGACCGGCGACAACATCGCCGGCATAACAATGAGCTCTCGCCCATATCGTGGGTGATCTGCGCGCTCAGCCCTGGACACATCGTCCATCACAAAGCCGCCCGTATTCGGCGATATGCAGCGAGACCGGCAGCGCAGCGACAGGGAATCCGGGCACTCTCTGCGACGAGCACCGTGTCATATTCGTGGCCGTCAGCGGGTGGCAGATTCCGATGGCCGCCCACACTCGAACGACGAGACGTCGCAGTAGGCGATCACTGCATCGCAGACCGCAACGCGGTCGGCGAACTCGTCACACCGGAATACGACGGGTTACCAGTTCCGCCGCGAGTTCAGCCTGACTGAAGGTGCCGCGCGGGGAACTCGCGGTCATCTGGGACCTGGCGGCTGCGATCAACGTGGGTTCGTGGCGGGCATTATGGTGCTCGAACTTGGGGTGCCGGTAACAACGGCGCTAGGAACCTCGTCAGGCTGTCCAGTTTGCTGAACATCGCCAGCAAGGCCAGGGTGTCAGCGTGACGATCACGGACCGGATGGCCGCCTGGCGGCGGGAACGGCGGGTGCTGGCGCGGGTGTCGCGGGCGGCGTGGGCCCTGGAGCAGGCGGAGCGGGAGCGCAGCTGGGCGCTGGCCTCAGCCCGCGCTGGCCCGCGAGGTGATCCCGGCGGTCAGGGTGGCGGCGTGACCGCGCGGCAGGCGATGCCGTCGGTCACGCGTCGCGGAGCCGGAGCGCCAGGCCGCCGAGGAGGAGCGCTCCGGCGGCCCAGGCCCCGAGCACGCCGAGGCCAGCCCAAGGGCCGATGGGCTGGCCGTGCAGGCCGGTGGTGTCCTGGATGGCGAGCCCGGCCGTCATCGGCCCGATCTGCTGGAGGTGCCGGTGCCAGGCTGGGTCGGTGACCGTGGCGGCGAGTATCGGGAACAGGTACAGCAGGCCGAGCACGATGCCGATCGCCGCCGCGGAGTCCCGCACGAGGGTGGCGACGCCGAGGGCGAGCAGAGCGATCAGGGCTAGGTAGAGCGCGGAGCCGAGGGCTGCGCGCAGGTCGGCGCCGTTCCCTAGCGACAGCGGCGGGCCCGCCAGGCCGTGGCCGGGCAGGATGAGCTGCCCGGCCAGCACCGACCCGGCCACGGCGACGGTCCCGGCCGCCAGCACCAGGCTCGTGACGGCGGCGGCCTTGGCGGCGAGAACGCTGAGGCGGCGGGGCATCGCGGCGAACGTGAGGCGGATCATCCCGGTGCCGTACTCGCCGCTGATCGCGAGCACGGCAAGGACCGCGACCACCGCCTGCCCGAGGTCGACCCCGGTGAGGGAGAGCTTGGCGGGATCCTGGCCGCACCCGCCGGCCGCGTGGCAGGTCACTGACCCCGCCGCGGCCGCGCCGACGGCCGCGGTGAGGACGATGATGGCGAGCAGCAGCCAGCCGGTGCCGCCGGCCGTGCGCTGTTTCGTCCACTCCGCGTGAAGGGTCCGGCTCATGCGTCCCTCCGGTGCAGCAGGAACGCGGCAACCGCCAGGGCGGCTACG
>CAWDXD010000007.1:0-58570 GCA_963806145.1 uncultured Actinomycetes bacterium | reverse complement strand
GGGGGCACCCTTGATGGGCAGCCGTGAGTTCGCGACGATCGACTACCTGGACTCCATCGGGGGCTTCGAAGCGATCGTGCCCTACGAGCGCGCGCTCGGGCAGCGGTTCCTTGACGGCATCTCCGAGGCGGTCACCGTGTACGGGCTGCCGGGGATGGCCGGCCGCGTGCCCACGTTCCTGGTCAACGTCGACGGCGTGGCGGCGGAGGATGTGGCCGCCCGCCTCGCCGGGGCGCAGATCGGGGTCTGGGCGCATGACTCGTGGTACTCGCTGAACCTGTATCAGCGGCTCGGCTACACCGGCAAGTCGGTGCGGATCGGCTTCGTCCACTACAACTCACCGGACGAGGTCGACCGCCTCCTCGAAGCCCTGCACGCTCTCCGCCGCTAGCGCCGCCGCGGTGATGCTGCGGCTAGCTAGAGCCGATCGCGGCCGCGGTGCCCGTGGCTGACCTGGGGAGCGGTGGACTGGTTCGGGGCGAGAGTGGCTTCAGGTAGTCCGTCGCGCCGCCCGAAGGTAGCTGGGAATCGGCGAACACCCTGATCTTCTCGGTCAGTTCCGGATGGTTGCCCGCCAGCGGGCTGTTGCTCAGCACCGAATGAACCCTCCGGACGGACTTGACCACGAGATTGATCCGCTGTGGCGCGGCAAGCTCGAACACGCGTGTCATTGCCTCGGCGGCACCGTCCAGTTCGCCCATGCCGATCCGCGCAATCGCCAAGGTTGCGCAGGAGCCTGCCTGGAACGCGAAGGACCAGCTTGGTGCCGTGGTGTCCTGATAGGCCGCAACGGCCTCTTCACAGTACCTGCGGCATAGCTTGGCTCGCCGGGGCAGCCAGGCCAGCGCGTCGGCCACCACATATAGCTGGCGCGATCTGTCGAACGTGCACACCCCGCCGAGCTCGTCCAGTTCGTCGGGCCGCACCTGATCCCGCATTCGCTCGGCGTGCTGCACCAGCTCATACACCCTGTCGTCATTCCCGAGCTGAGCCCAGGCGCGTGCCTCGATAGAGGGCACCCACACTAGGGTCGTGCTGCGGGCCGCGCTGGCGAACCGGGTTCCGGACTGCGAATAACGCACGGCATCCTGCGGCCTGCCAGCCCAGTATGTGAATATCGCTTGCCATGCCCGGATCGCAGCCCGGAGTCCGTTGTGATCGGCGCGGTCG
Organism: uncultured Actinomycetes bacterium; assembly: GCA_963806145.1. GTDB lineage: Bacteria > Actinomycetota > Actinomycetes > Streptosporangiales > Streptosporangiaceae > DASXKD01. The sequence goes on along the minus strand of CAWDXD010000007.1, from coordinate 57,400 downwards.
GCACAGATAAATCCGGTGCGCGCCTGGGTCATTGCGGCGTAAGGATCGCCAAGGTCGTGAGCTGCCCTGGCGAGCAGGCCGCATGTCACTCCCGCCAGGAAATAAAGCTGTCGTGCGCACGCCGGTGTCTGTCCTGCTTCTATGAGCTCGAACAGGGTGTCTTGCGCGGTAACCAGTCGGCCGAGTATTTCCGGCAATGGCCGGTGCGAATATATTCGTGCCAACTGGCTCACATCGTCATATACCTGCTCCATTGAATCACTGGTCAGGGATGACCTGGCCAGCAAGGCAAACTCGTGCGCGCGCTGAGCCGCTGACGCAAGGAGTTCCAGTGGCGTGGCACATGGCGACAACTGTGAGCACTGGGGCTCGGCCCAGGCCGGGCCAACCGGTGGCCAGCACTGGAGCAAGTCGTCCATCCTGCGGTGGAACATGGCCTGCAACACCCGGCGGGTCGCCGGTGTGGTGCCGGTGCGCTCACCCGATGCCAGTCGCCGCAGATGGCGGGTGCTGATGCTCACCCCATGCTCACCAAGCTGCCGCGCCACCTTTTCGAAATCCTGTGCGATTTCATCGTAAGTTCGGTCCTGCTGGCGCAGCAGTTCTTCCAAGACGGTGCGCGGCTGTACGCGCCGAACTGTCATCGCGACCTCCAGCTTGCTATCACGCATGACGCCGACACTGACCTGCTGCGGGCCACGTCGGCAAGCGAGGCCACGATCTGGTCCGGTAATGGTCCATTTCAGGTCCGCTTGAAGTCCTGCTTAGTCCCTCGACAGGTCAGGCTCGCGTGCTTAACGATCGAGAGACCTTCGTAATCACCACAATAGGGAACAGCCAGTGATGAAACCTGCCTTTCTTATGAACGTGTCCGGCGCCGCACTCACCTCACTGGGCATTGTGCTTACCACCGGGCAAAGCAATGTGCATTCCGCACAGCTAAGGAGTTCGGGACATGTCCGGGGCTGAGCACTCGAGCCTGGCCGAACGCTGGCTCTCCGAGGGCGCGTCGCCGGGTTCTGGCTCGGTCAGGCAACTCTGGCAGTGGCTCGCCGATCCGGCGCAGGCCGATGCGGAACGCCTCCGTTTTGTGGGCTGCAGTCGGTCGGCGAGCCGCGGGAAGGGGCAGCAGGCGCGCCCCGGTCCCGGCCAGGTCGCCGAGTGGCTGCCGTTGATAGCCTGCCTGCTCGATCACGAGCCCAGGGTCGTCAGCCAGGGGCGGCACGCGGCCGTCAGTCATGAGACGCCGGTGGCAGCCTCCAAACAGGACCCGCGGGACGCGGGTCGTGGTGGCGGGCAGTCCGCACCTACCTTGGTGCTGGCAGTCGTGCGGGGTCTCCTGCTCGACCTGCTGGCGACGGGCGACCGTGCGCGCGTTCAGCAGGCATTCGACATGTTCGCCTCCGTGCTGGAAGCGATCCATGATGCCGGGCAGAACGGCTAACCTGTGGCACCGCCCACGACAGGCCGGCGCCGCAGGCGAGCCCGCCTGGTTCGCTGCCCGGGGCTGTCATCATGAACCATCGGGATGAATGGCCTTGGCTACTCGCTGGCGCCGGTGAGGATCCCGGCGAGCTTGTCCAGGTTGATATTGCCGCCGGAGACCACGCAGACGACCGTCCCCGAGCCGGCCTGGCCGGACAGCACGGCGGCCAGGGCGAGCGCCCCCGCGCCCTCGGCGATCACCCGGGCCCGCTCGGCCATCAGCCGCACCGCGGCCGCGACCTCGGCGACGCTCACGGCCAGGGCACCGTCGATCAGCGGCGTGATGAGCGGCCACATGCTGTCCAGCACGCGCCGGCTGCCGGCGCCGTCCACGAACGAGGCACGGTAGTCGACGTCGACCGGGTGCCCGGCGGCCATCGCGGCGGCCAGCGCGGCGCCGGTCTCCGGTTCGGCGGTGAAGATCTTCGTCTCCGGCCGCAGCGCCCTGATCGCGCTGGCGATGCCGACGGCCAGCCCGCCGCCGCCGTACGGGATCACCACGGCGTCCGGGGCGGGCAGGTCCTCGAGGATCTCCAGGCCGATCGTCCCGTTCCCGGCCATCACCGCCGGGTCCTGCACCGGGTGCACGAACAGGCCCTCGGCCCCGTCGAGGTGGCTGGTGACGATCACATTCCACCAGTCGTCGTAGGGCAGCTTCACCACCTGGCCGCCGAGCCGGGCGATGGCCGCCAGCTTCGCCTCCGGAGCGTGCTCGGGCACGGCGATCGTGGCGGGCACGCCGAGCGACCGCGCGGCCCAGGCGACTCCTTGGGCCATGTTGCCCGCGCTCGCGGTGACCAGGCCGCCGGCCCGGGCGGCCGGTGACGCGAGCCGCACGGCGTTGGTCGCGCCGCGGATCTTGAACGAGCTGATCGGCTGGAGGTTCTCCAGCTTGAGATGGATGTCGGCGGGGGCACCCTCGATGGGCAGCCGCACCAGCGGGGTCCTGATGGCGGCCCCGGCGATCCGCTCCCGCGCCGCCTCGATGTCGGCCAGCGCGATCACAGCTCGACCTCCGTGCCCAGGCCCTGCTCCCGGGCTGCCGCGACCGCGATCTCGGCCGCGGCGAGGTCTTCGACGCCGATGCCGAGCGAGCGGAACAGGGTCAGCTCACCGTCGTCCCGCCGTCCCGGCGCGCTGCCCGCGAGGACCTCGCCGAGTTCGGCCCGGATGTGCTCCTCACCGGTGATCGCTCCCTCGCGGACCGCGAGCTGGAACTCCCCGGCCTCGTGGCGCACCGACTCCCGGCTGTCACAGAACAGCGCGCTCGCGGCCACGGTGGCGGTGTCGATCTCGCGCGCCTGCGGGGTGCTGGCGCCGACCGCGTTGACGTGGGCGCCGGGCTCGAGCCATGCGCGGGCGAGCACCGGCTCGCGCGAGTTGGTCGCCGCGACCACCACATCGGCGCCGCGCACCGCATCCTCGGCGGTCGCCACGGCGGTGACCCGCGCGCCGGGCCGGGCGGCCTGCTCGGCAAGGGCCTGGGCGTGCGCCCGGGTGGGTGCGTAGACGCGTACCTGCTCGAAGTCGCGCACGCCGGCGAGTGCCGTCAGGTGCGCGCGGCCCTGGACCCCGGCCCCGAGTACCGCCAGCGTGCGAGCGTCCGCACGGGCAAGCAGGCCGGTGGCGACCGCGGTGACCGCGGCGGTACGGATCTCGGTGAGCGCGGAGGCGTCCAGGATCGCGGTGGGCGCGCCGGTCCCCCCGTCGAACAGCGTGACCGTGCCCTGGTGCGCGTCGAGGCCACGCGCCGGGTTGCCGGGCATGATGCAGATCGCCTTGAGCGCGAATGCCGCGCCGCTGCCGGACTGCGCGCCGCCGTCCCGCTGCGCGCCGCGCCAGCTCGGCATCAGTCCCATCAGCCCGGCCGCCCCGGGCGGCCGCATCACCGTGCGCAACGGGTGGTGCGTCTCGCCCCGGGCCCGCGCCGTGAGGACCGCGGCCATCGCCTCGGCGCAGGCCCGCGGCGGCAGCGCGGCCACCACGTCGCGATGGCTGAGAATCAGTACCGGCATCAGCTGACCGTCCTTTCGACCTGGGCCCGCTCCGGCCCGGTGAGCGGGTGGCGGAGCGCCTCGGCGACCGGAGCCAGGTGCTCCGGGCGGCCGGGGCCGATCACGACCTGGGTGACCCGCTCGTCGGCGAGCAGCCAGGCGAGCGCGAGACCGGCCATGGAGATGCCACGGCTGCTGGCCAGGGCCGACAGCCGGTCGAGCGCGTCGTAGGTAACGCCGGTGACCAGCCCGCGGTAAGGCCCCGGGCGCTGGGTCATCCGGGAGCCCGCGGGGAACGGCTCACCGCGGCGGTACTTGCCGGTGAGCCAGCCGCCCGCCAGCGGGCCGAACGCCAGGTAGGCGATGCCCTGCCCGGCGCACAGGTCAAGCAACCCGGAGCAGTCCTGCCTGTCGAGCAGCGAATGGCTGTTCTGGATGGCCCGCGGCGCCCCGGCCGCGAGCGCGGCGGTGAGCTGGGCGGTGTCGAAGTTGCTGACCCCGTAGGCGCCGACGGTGCCCTGGGAGCGGGCCTGCTCGAAGGCGCCGAACGTCTCCGCGAGCGGCACGTCCGGGTCGAAGTCGTGGGCCAGGTACAGCTCGACGTGGTCCACGCCGAGCCGGTCCAGGCTGGCCCGCAACTGGCGGGCGATCCGCCCGGGGGCCAGGCCGCGGTCGGCCCCGGCCGCCATCGGGTTAAAGGTCTTGGTGGTGAGCCGTGGCCGGACCCCGCGGGTGGCGATCCAGCGGCCGATCGACGCCTCGCTGCGCCCGCCGCCGTAGGCGTCGGCGGTGTCGAAGTGGGTGATGCCGGCCTGCCAGGCGGCATCCATCACCGCGAGCGCCTGATCCTGGCTCAGTCCCTGGCCGAAGAACTCCGGCGCCGAGCCGACCCCGCCGAAGTTGCCGCAGCCAAGCGCGATCCGGGCGAGCCGGAGAGCGGGAGTGGTGACCCCGGGCGCCTCGGTCATCGGCCGGAGCTGCCACGAGTGATCATCGCAGCATTGAATCAAACGCCTGGACGGCCGGGCAATGCCGGGGGGCGGGGGCAGGCGTTGGGCCTGCCCCCGCCCCCCGGCGGGAGTTCCTGGCCCGGGGCAGACGCTGGGCCCGCCCCGTCCGGCGGCTGCGGTTAGCCGACCTTGTAGGAGTAGGGGATGTTGATGAGTTCGTCACCCGAGATCGTGGCCAGGTTGAGGGTGTCCACGCCGATGAAGCCGTGGACCACCGTCCCCTTGGGCGCGTTCGGGGTGATGGTGAGCGTAATGGTGCCCTTCTGGCCCGGGTTGAGGGTCAGCGGGGAGTAGGGCGCGCTGGCATTGACGCTCTGCTCCCAGGCGTCGCCGGATGTGGAGGTCACCGCCGAGTCGAACGGGTTGGTGTTCGCGACCGCTGCCAGGTTCACCGTCCCGGTGGTGGGAGCGGTGAACGGCCCGGTCGCCTCGGGCAAGCCGAAGAAGAACCCCGGCGCCACCTCCGCTGCCGCGAACGCCGCCACAGACTTCTTGCCGGACGAGACGCCGGGGAAATCGGGATCCCCGAACGCCCAGGACACGTCCATGGTGATCGGCACCGTGCCCTGCGCGGCCACCGTCAGCGCGCTGGTGTTGGTCGGGACCAGCCAGTTCGGCTGGGCGGACAGCGACAGCGGCAATGTCACGTTGTTCACGTCGCTGCCGAGCAGTTGCTGCCGGACCTTGCCGTTCAGCCGTGGATCGGCGAAGTAATCCTTGGCGATGTTGCCGGTGTTGGTCACCGTGATGGTGGCCATGACCGGCTTCCCGGCCGGCAGCACGGTGCTGGACGAGTGCGGCATCCCCTTGCTGGTCACCGCCGGCGGGGCGAACCTGATCGCACCGGTGAACGGCTCGCTCAGGTGTGAGCCGTCGACCGGTAGCGCGACGAGCAGCACCAGGGTCCACAGGCCGTGCGCCGGTGAGCGATGGAAGAACTGCATCGACGGCCCGGGAGCGAGGCCGTCATTGGCGGTCGTCTGCGCGTCCAGTGGCTGGCCGTTGGGATCGATCAGGAACCCTTCAAGCCCGTAGTTGGGGTGGCCAAACTTCACGCCGAGGCTCAGCGACGGCTTGCCCGACGGGACGTTGAACTGGTAGGTGAACTCCTGGCCCGCGTTGAACGAGACGGCGCCGCCGGTGAGCGTGCCGGCGAACGTCCCGCCCGCCGCGGTGATAGGGACCAGAGCGCGGACGATGATCGGGATGCTCCCGTCGGCGTTACCGCCGGTGCCCAGGTGGAGCTTGAGCCCCTTGTCCCCGGCCTGGCTGGGGGTCACGTTCACCTGGAACGTGCCCGTCTGCCCCGGTGCCAGCGTCCGGGAGGACGGCGACACCGAGCCCGCCGGGTGGAACTGCTGGGTGATGTAGGAGAACTGGACCGGCCCGAAGTAGGGGGCGTTGCTGACCGTGAAGATCACCGCGGTCCAGGTGCCCGCGATCGGGTTGTGCACCTCCACGTGGCCGAAGCCGCTCTGGTTGGCACCGAGCAGCGAGTACGCGGCCACCGCGCCGTTCGGGTCGAACAGCGTCTCGAAGGCCACGCCGCCGATCGACTGGTCGTTCCAGGTGATGTTGCCGTTGAGGTTGCCCACCCCGGCCGGCACGCTGAACGTGTGCTCGGCGAAGTAGTCGGTGTTCCCCTCACCATCGATGTATGTCGGGCTCGCGCTGCTCAGGTTGACGGTGCCGGTGTCGATGGAGGCCCTCGTCGGGCGGCCGGTCACGGCCGGGGTAACCGTCTGGGATCCGGAGCCCTCGTTGGTCACGCCGACGCTGAACGTGGCCGCGTGCCCCGCGTTCACCGCGGCGTTCAGGCTCGTCTTGCTGACCAGCAGCGTTCTGCCCTGCGGGCTGTTGCTGTTGATCGACTCGGCAAGCTGGACGGCCTTGAGCGTGTTCACCAGGCCGGCGCCCTGCTCGTCGGCGGGCGAGCCGAGGTCGGTGGCGGTGCTGACGATGATCCGCTCGACCAGCGCCGGGGACGGCGCGTTGCCGCTGTGGGTGTTCTCGTAGGCCTGGATGACGAGCGCTGCGGTGCCCGAGGTCTCGGGCGCGGACGCGCTGGTGCCGCCGGCCGCCCAGATCGGGGGCGGGTTGGCGCCGTGGTCGATGTCGGCGCAGCCGAAGAAATTCGTCGTGTCGCTGCTGCACAGCGACCAGCCGCGGTCACCGGGGGCGACCACATCCACCGTGTGCGGGTTGAACTCGGTGACGCCGTCGGAGGACAGTGCGGTGATGTTGTTGTTCTCCCAGCCGCCGGGCGAAAGCTGCGTGCCGTAGCGGGTGGTCTGCCGGTAGACGCGGTAGGTGGTGGTCCCGCCGACCGCGATCACGCCGGGCGTGGTGGCCGGGGAGCCGATGTTGTTGAACGGTCCCGCGTCGCCGGTGCTGGCCACGACCGTCACGCCCGCGGCCACCGCCGCATGGTCGGCCAGCGCCACCGGGTCGTCCTGCGTGTTCGGGACCGGGTTCCCGCCGAGGGACTCGTTGAGGATGTTCACGTGGTCGTGCATTACGGCCCACTCGATTGCCTGGATGATCTGGGAGTTGAAGAACCCGGCGTTGGACCCGGCCACGTTCAGCACGGCGAGGCTGGCGCCGGGCGCGATGCCCTCGATCTTGATGTTGCAGCCGGGCGGCAGCGGGTGCGCCGGGTTGACGAACCCGGACAGGTCGTAGGTCTGGTTGCCCTGCGAGGCGATCGTGCCGGCGTCCAGGAACGACTCCCGGCCGTCGGTCGGGGCGCCCGGGCCGAACCCGCTGAAGTCCTGGTAGTCGAAGATGACGTGCTGTCCGCCGGCCCGGATCAGGTCGGGGTTGTTCGGGTCGATGCCGTCGGCGATGATGCCGACCTTGATCCCGGTCCCGTCCACGATCTGTTCCGCGGCGTCCACGTTCATCACTTCGCGCGCCTCGGGCTCGACCAGCGGCTGGGATGGGTTGCTCGGGCAGATCTGCTGCGGCGCGTTGGACCGCACATGATGGTGCTGCGCCCCGGCGGGGAAGGCCGGGCCCGCCCCGCTGCCCAGCGAGGCGAAGTGCCGCATCGCGTCGGGGACGACGCCCTGAACCGCGGAGTTGGCCTTCAGCCTGCTGATCTCGGCCGAGGAGACGGTTGCGGAGATCGCGTTGATGATGTGGTAGCTGCGCACGTGCGTGGCGTGGACCTGGCGCAGTTCGGCCAGCACGCCTGACTGCGACGCGTTGGCGGCCTGGATCCGCGCGTTCGCGGTGGAACCTTTGGCGGGCAGCGAGGTGAGCTTGTTCTTGAAGATGATGATCGAGCGGTGCGTCGCGTGCGCCGCCAGCCGTTCGACCTGAGCCGCGGTGAGCACGGACTTGGTGCCCTTGAACACGCGGCCCGGCGAGTGTGCCGCGGCGGCCGCGCCGCTGGCCGCCAGCGGCAGCAGCGCCGTGGTCCCGAGGACCGCGGTCAGCCGAAGACCAGAGCGAAAGCGCATGGTGCTGTCCATCCCTTCCAGAAACTGGCAATGGTGATCACCGGTGATCACGCTGCACGCGAATTCCCGGCCCCGACGCAAGCCTCCACTTTGCTGACAGCTTGTCAACCCTTGACTTAACTAAAACCTGGCATGCCCGGGAGTGCCGGGCCGGTCACCTTTCCCGCCAGGCTTCCCGGCAGGGGGATGCCATGAGACCGCTGGCCGGAAGCGCTGATGGACAGCAAAAGGGGCCGCCCGCAGGGCGGGCGGCCCCTTTTGCCCGTGCTCGCGGCCGGGATCAGCCGAGGTAGGTGTTCAGGAACGTGTTGGCGATGACTCCGTAGCCGAGCACGTTGGCGTGCTCGTTCGGCCCCACCGGGGGAGCCGCGCACTCCCAGGTGTACATGCAGAGGTAGCCGACGTCCTTGGGCACCTTGCCGAACGCCGGCAGGGTCACCCTGGCGGCGAACGCGCTGGTGTGGAACGCGGTGAACACGTCGGCGACCTTGGAGCCGAATGCCGTGTACACGCCGCTAAGCAGGTTGTTGAAGGCCTGCGCCAGCGCGATGCTGTCCTTGGCCAGGGCCTTGGACGCGGCGTCACCCTTCAGCCAGTTGGCCAGCTCGGGGTCGTAGTAGGACATGCCGATGATCGGCGGCTCCCCGCTGCCGCTGGCCGTGCTCAGCGTGTTCATGATCGTGGTGAGGTTGGCCTGGACCTGCGGGAAGACCTGCTCCAGGCACGCGACGATCTGGTTGATGGTCGGCAGCACGACACATGGGTTGAGGTCGTTCGCCCCGATGTCGATGGTCACGAGCTGTACCTTGCCCTTGTGGCTGGCCAGGAAGGCGGCCGCCTGGGCGAGCTGGTTGCCGGCGGAGTAGGTGCAGATGCCGCCGTTGATCATGGTCCCCGTGGTCTCGCCGGGGCAGCCCAGCTTGACCAGCTTCAGCGTCGGGTTGCCCATGTGCAGCGCGGTGTAAAGCTGGTTCGGGTAGCCCTGGTTGGTCTCCACGTCGGTCCCCGAGGAGTTCGGCTGGACCCCCTGGGCGAGTGAGTCCCCGAGCGACAGGTAGTAGGAGGCTGTGGTGGTGCTGGATGCCCGGTGGGCCGCGAAAGCAGGCGCCCCCCCGGCCATCGCCACTGTGGCGGCGACGGTGGCCACAGCGATGGTGGCAGCGATGCGACGCATCATTTTCTCCAGATTTGGAAGAGATGACCGCTAGGTGAACTGGATCGTAACTGGCCTGGCAGAGCCGTGTAAGTATTAGGCAAAAAGCTTGGCCAATTAGTGTCGGCCCTGCGCGCGAGCCGTCCCCGTGCGACTCGATTGCGTGACTAAAGTGACTCGTGGTGATGTCGGGTTCCGGTCGCGTGACGGCCGGACTTGTGGCAGTTTCCCTTAGGTACACTGACCGCCACGGGACGCCATGACCGGCGCGCCGCCACCCCGGGCGGCACCTGGTCCCCCCAGCGGCAGCGGCCGCGGGCTTTTCACTCGATGGCGCAGCGTGATGGGAGTCGGAATGCGCGTAATGGTTCTCGGCGGTGATGGGTTCTGCGGTTGGCCGACGTCGTTGTATCTGTCGGATCGTGGGCACGAGGTCACCATCATCGACAACCTGAGCCGCCGGAAGATCGATGTCGAGCTCGAGGTTGAGTCGCTGACGCCGATCCGCCCGGTGAGCGAGCGGATCCGCGTCTGGGAGGAGGTGTCCGGTCACGCCATCGGGTTCGTGAACCTGGATCTGGCGACGGAGTATGACCGGCTGGTCGCGGTACTGGAGGAGATCCGCCCCGAGGCGATCGTGCATTTCGCCGAGCAGCGGGCGGCGCCTTACTCGATGCGGAACACCCACACCAAGCGGTACACGGTGGACAACAACGTGCGAGCCACGCACAACCTGCTGACCGCGCTGGTGGACACCGGTATCGACGCCTCGCTGGTGCACCTGGGCACGATGGGCGTGTACGGGTACGGCTGGTCGGGCAGCGCGCCGATCCCCGAGGGGTACCTGACGGTGAAGGTGCCCACCCCGGACGGTGAGATCGAGCGGGAGATCCTGCACCCGGCCAACCCAGGGTCGGTCTACCACATGACCAAGACCCTCGACCAGCTGATGTTCTCGTTCTATGCCAAGAACGACGGGCTGCGGATCACCGACCTCCACCAGGGCATCGTGTGGGGCACGCAGACCGATCAGACCGGCCGCGATGAGCGGCTGATCAACCGGTTCGACTACGACGGTGACTACGGCACCGTGCTGAACCGGTTCCTCATGCAGGCCGCGATCGGGCACCCGCTGACCGTGCACGGCACCGGCGGGCAGACCCGCGCGTTCATCCACATCCGTGACACCGTCCGGTGCATCGAGATCGCGATCAACAACCCGCCGCAGTCCGGCGACAAGCCGCGTGTCCTCAACCAGATGACCGAGGTGCACCGGGTGCTGGACCTGGCCAAGATGGTGGCCGACGTGATGGGCGCGGACATCGCCTACCTGCCCAACCCGCGCCGCGAGGCCGAGGAGAACGACCTCAACGTGCGCAACGACCAGTTCCTCGCCCTCGGCCTCAAGCCGACCACGCTGTCGGAAGGGCTGCTGGATGAGGGCCGCCAGGTCGCCGCCCGCTACCGCGGCCGGGCCGACCCGAGCAAGATCGTCTGCCGTTCCGTCTGGCGGGCCGGCATGGAGACCGCGGACGACCTGGTCACCGAACTGCCCGCCCAGGCGTAACCAGCGATCGGCGGCCGCGGCGCGGGCACTCCCGCACCGCGGCCGCCGCCGTGCCCGGCTAGAGCAGGAAGTGGTTCGGGGCTGGCCTTGGGCCAGCCCCGAACCGTCACCCCATCGCCCTGCGGTCAGGTGCCGGAGGGTGCGAAGGTCATCAACTTGCCGTCCTTGCCCGTGATGTAGATGGTGTTCTGCGAGACGGCGGGGGAGGACCAGATGCCCGCGCTGTCGGCATTGTGGATGTACACGGTGTTTCCGTTGGCCAGGTTGAGCGCGTAGATGGAACCGGTGATGTTCATGGTGATCAGCACCTGCTGGCCCGGTGCGCCGACAACCGCCGGGGAGGCGTAGAAGGCGCGGTTCGAAATGACGTGCCAGACCTGTGCCCCGGTGGTGGCGTTGAGCGCGTAGACGCCGGTGTCCGAGCAGACGTAGATCGTGTCGCCGACCAGCGCGATCCCGCACACGTCGCCCGCCGTGCCCACGGCCAGCGCGTGTTGCCAGATCAGCGCCCCGGTGGTCAGGTTGAAGGCATAGGTGACCTTGTCCTTGCCGAGGACGTAGACGACGCCGTCGGCGAAGCCGTTCACCCCGGGCGCGGAAATGGTCGGGGATGCGCCCACGTCGTTGTCAGCGGTGGTCTTGCTGGTCCGGTATGTCCAGATCTTCGCCCCGGTGTTGGCGTTAATCGCGTAGACCGAGTTGTCGATGTTTTCGCTGCCGAAGACCACCACCGGAGTGCCGTTGGCGTTCGTGCCGTAGGCGGGAGGTGACCAACTACCGCCCGGGTGAATCGTCCACCCGTGGAACGCCCAGTCCTGGGTGCACGAACCATGGGTGTTGCCCGGGCCGTAGATGGCATATTCGGAGCCCTGTTGTGGCAGCGACGGGGAAGTGCCGAAATAGACCACCGGCCCGGAGCCGTCGGGGTCTTCGGTGACCACGGGGGACGTCTCGGTGAACTGCCCGATGGCGAACGAGCAGCGCAGCGCGCCGTTCTTGGCGTTGAGCGCGTACATGGTGCCGGCGGTCGAGACGAAGTAGACGACGCCGTTGAGCACCGCGGGCGAAGAGTTGACCTGAGCGCCCGCCGGGAAGCTCCACAGCAGCGTGCCGGAGGACGCTTGGTAGGCGCTGACGCCGCTGGAGCCGCCAGCGAACACCACGGGCTCGCCGAGCGACTTGAGGTTCACCACGGCAGGGGAACTGTAGCTGGCGGTGCCGAGCGAGGCGGACCAGCCGGGGGTCAGAGTGCTGGCGGTCGTGGTGCTGATCCCGGTCTCCGGCGAGACGCCCGTGTGGGTCAGGTCGCCGCGGAACATCGGCCAGTTCGCAAACCCGGTGGCGCGCTGTCGCGCGCCGGTGCTGCCAGCCATGCCCCGGTGTGAGGCAGGCGCGGTACGAACCGCCGCGCCCGCGGAGCCTGCCACCGTGCACAGCCCGGCCAGCGCGACACCCGCCGCCATTATCAGGGCGGGCTTGAACAGAATAGTTGAACGCATAAGCAAAGCTCCCCACCTCTCGTGGCGAAACGCCACGATCATGTATGCAGCGTTATACGCCGCATACGTTTGGTCTCCCCATGCGCCGGGATCGTACCAACTGTTCCGCTGGGATTCCTGTGCTTTCGCAAGTAACCGGTTACCAAGTGGGCAGGCGCTGCCTAATACCACTTTGTCTATAGGTAAAATAGTTTTATTCTTGGAGCGCTGGCCGGCGGGCAGCGGCCGGGCCCGGGTCCGCGACCGCGGAACACCGGGCCGCGGATTAGTGAAAGCGAAACTACTGTTTCGCGCCGGAGGGTGCGAAGGTCCGCAGCGTGCCGTCCTTGCTCGTGATGTAGATGGTGCCCTGCGAGATCGCCGGGGAGGACCAATAGGCCGACCTGCCGGGCTGTAGCGTCCAGAGCGTCTTCCCGGTGACCGGGTTGAGTGCGTAGAGATGGCCGGGGAGGTTCGCGGTGATCAGCACCTGCTGGCCGGACGGGCCGGTGATCGCCGGGGAGGCGTAGATCCCCGCCTTGGGCAGCACGTGCCAGACCTGCGCGCCGGTGGTGGCGTTGAACGCGTAGACGCCGGTGTCGGAGTCGACGTAGACCGTGTTGCCGGCCAGTGCGGAGCCCGCGACGTCACCGGCCTTGCCGATGGCCAGCGCATGCTGCCAGATCACCGTGCCGGTGGTCAGGTTGAGGGCATAGGTGATCTTGTTCTTGCCGGTGATGTAGACGACGCCGCCGGCGAAGCCATTGACTCCCGGGGCGGAGATGGTCGGGGGCGCGCCCACGTCATCGTTCGCGGTGGTCTTGTTGGTCCGGTAGGACCAGACCTTCGCGCCGGTGCTCGCGTTCAGTGCGTAGACCGAGTTGTCCGGGTCCTCGCTGCCGAAGACCACGACCGGGGTGCCGTTCGCGTTCGTGGCATAGCCGGGAGGAGACAAGCTGCCGCCGGGCTGAACGGTCCACCGGAATCCCAGGTCCAGGCCTGTTTGCAGGCGCCGTGGGTGTTGCCGGGGGCGTACATGGCGAAGACCTGGCCCGGGCCGGGCGTCGGGTCGGTGTCGTCGTAGACGATCGCCCCGGAGCCGTCGGGATCCTTGACCACCACCGGGGACGACTGCATGAACTGCCTGGTGGACAACGAGCAGCGCAGCGCGCCCGTTGCGGCGTCGAGCGCGTAGAGGGTGCCGTTGGTCGAGGCGAAGTAGACCACGCCGTTGTACACCGCGGGCGAGGAGTCGACGGTCTTGCTGACCGGGAACGTCCACAGAGGCGTGCCGCCGGACGCCGGGTAGGCGGAGAAGCTACTGGAGCCGCCGACGAAGACCACGGGCTCGCCGAGGGACTTGAGGTTCACCACGGCCGGAGAACTGTAGCTGGCGGTGCCGACCGTGGCCGACCAGCCGGCGGTCAGCGTGCTCGCGGTGGCGGTGCTGATCGCGGTCTCGGGCGAGACGCCCAGGTGGGCCGGGTCGTCGCGGAACATCGGCCAGTTCGCGAACCCGGCGGCCTGGCGCCGGGCGCCGGGGGCGGCCTGCCGGGCCGTCCCCGGTGCGCGGCGGGTACCGTCCGGGCGACCGCGCCGGCGGCGGCGGCCATGGTGACAGGCCCGGCTGAGCGCGGCCACGCGCGACCGTTACGAAGGCATGCTTAAATACGGCCGACGTGCCCATAAAAGCTCCCCTGTTGTGTCGATAAGACCGACTTGCCGTATATGCGGCCTTTTTTTGCGATCTATATACGGGCTACCCCATTGCTGGCAAATCGTACCACGATATTTGCCTCAATCCACGGGGCGTTTCGCAGGCGCGTTACGGTAGAGGTGTGCGCGCGTGGGTGGTTGACAAGCCGGGCCCGGTGGCGTCGGGGCCGCTGCGGCTGGTCGAGCGGCCGGTACCCGAGCCCGGCCCCGGCGAACTGCTGGTCCGGGTGATCTGCTGCGGGGTCTGCCGTACCGACCTGCACCTCGCCGAGGGTGACCTGGCTCCCAGGGCGCCCGGTGTCACCCCCGGGCACGAGGTGGTGGGGGAGGTCGCCGCCACCGGCCCAGGGGCGGCCAGGTTCCAGGCCGGCGACCGGGTCGGCGTCGCCTGGCTGGCCGGAACCGACGGCACCTGCCGGTACTGCCGCCGGGGCGCGGAGAACCTCTGCCCGGCCTCGAAGTACACCGGGTGGGACCGGCACGGTGGCTATGCCGAGTACCTCACCGTGGCGGACGCGTTCGCGCACCCGCTGCCGGGCGGCTTCAGCGACGCCGAGCTTGCCCCGCTGCTGTGCGCGGGGATCATCGGCTACCGGGCGCTGCGCCGGGCGCAGGTGCCGCCCGGCGGCACCCTGGGCATCTGGGGCTTCGGCGGGTCGGCGCACCTCGCCGCGCAGATCGCGATGGGCCAGGGTGCCGAGGTACACGTGTTCACCAGGGCCGCGGCCGCTCGCGAACTCGCGCTGAGCCTCGGTGCCGCGTCCGCGCAGGACTCCTTCGACCGGGCCCCGGTGCCGCTCGACTCGGCGATCATCTTCGCCCCGGTCGGCGACCTGGTGCCGGCTGCCCTGGCCGCCCTCGACCGGGGCGGCACGTGTGCCATCGCGGGCATCTACCTGACCGATATCCCGCCGCTCAACTACGACGAGCACCTGTTCCAGGAGCGGACCCTGTGCAGCGTCACGGCCAACACCCGTGGTGACGCCGCCGAGTTCCTCACCCTGGCACAGCGGCTGGCGATCCAGGTCACCACCACCCCGTATCCCTTCGACCAGGCCGGCCTGGCCCTGGCCGACCTGGCCGGAGACCGGATCCACGGGGCTGGCGTATTGATCCTGGACCGCGGCGGGACAAGCGGATAGCGGGGCCGCGACGCTGCGCGGCAGGACAACCGCTGCGTAGGCTGAGCCGGTGACCGATCATCTCGCCGCCGCCACCGCCCTGCTCTCCCGCTCCCCGCTCATCGACGGCCACAACGATCTCGCCTGGCAACTCCGCGAGAGCGCCGGTGCCGACGCCGCGCGGACCGACATCGCCGCGCCGCTCAGCTTCACCAACACCGACCTGCCGAGGCTGGCGCAGGGCAGGCTGGGCGCGCAGTTCTGGTCGGTGTTCGTGCCCGTGACGCTGGCCGGGGAGGCGGCCGTCGCCACCACGCTGGAGCAGATCGACTTCGTCCGGAGCATGGTCCGCCGCTACCCGGACACGCTGGAACTCGCGCTCACCGCGGCCGATGTGGAGCGGATCTGCGCCAGCGGCAAGGTGGCCTCGCTGCTCGGCGCCGAGGGGGGCCACTCGATCGCTTCCTCGCTCGGCGTGCTGCGCATGTTCTACCAGCTCGGGGTGCGGTACATGACGCTCACCCACAACCGGAACACCGGGTGGGCCGACTCGGCCACCGACCAGCCCGACGTGGGCGGGCTCAGCGACTTCGGCCGCGACGTGGTCACCGAGATGCAGCGGATCGGGATGCTGGTGGACCTGTCCCACGTGGCGCCGGCCACCATGGCCGACGCCCTCGACACCGCGCGGGCCCCGGTGATCTTCTCCCACTCCAGCGCCCTGGCATTGTGCGACCACCCGCGGAACGTGCCGGACGAGATCCTGGCCAGGCTGCCCGCCAACAATGGCGTGTGCATGGTGACCTTCGTGCCGCAGTTCGTCTCCCAGGAGTGCCGGGACTGGGATCGCGGAGTGCAGGCCGAAATGGAGCGGCGCGGCATGGACCGCGAGGACTACCAGGGGTACAAAGCGGTCCGCGAGGAGCTGGCGGCGGCCAGCCCGCCGCCGCGGGCGACGATCGCCCAGGTGGCCGAGCACATCGAGCACGTACGCGAGGCCGCGGGCGCAGACCACATCGGCATCGGCAGCGACTTCGACGGCACTGCCGACCTGCCCGAGGGCCTCGGCGACGTGTCCTGCTACCCGGCGCTGTTCGCGGAACTGCTGGACCGCGGCTGGAGCGAGGACGACTGCGCACGGCTGGCCGGCGGCAACGTGCTGCGGGTGATGCGCGACGCCGAGGCGTTCTCCCGCGCCGCCAAGGCCCCGTGACGAAGGACCGGACGGGGTTGCGGGGGTCGCCCCCGGGCCGGCACTGGCCTTGGGCCAGCGGGGCCCAGGGGGTCGCTCCCCTGGGCCAGCCAAGGCCCCGTGACGAAGGAACGGGCCTTGGGCCATCGGGGGTTCCAGGGGGTCGCTCCCCTGGACTAGCACGGTCTAGCTGAAGTGCGTCCTGGGCCGGTCCTGCAGCTCACCGTCCAGGTAGATGTCCACCTTCTCGTTGTAGAAGCAGGCCAGCCCGGCGACCTTCTGGCTCTCCGGCAGCGGCGTCCGGTAGATCCACACGATGTCGGTGTGCACCGCCTGCCCCGTGTCCACCGACCAGTAGGCTGCCGTGCCCTTGTACGGGCAGTGGGTCTGCGTGTCCGAGGGGCGCAGCAGGTCCATCCGCAGGTCGGTGAGCGGCACGTAGTACCTCGGCGGCAGGCCGGTCTCGAACAGGATCCGCGGCTGGCGGGAGTCGGCGACGGTCGCCCCGTCGATCTCCACCCGGACGTGCCGGGCGCTGGCCAGGATGTCCACCCGGCTGTACGGGTCGCGGGGGTGCACGTAGACGGGTTCGTCCTCCTCGAACCACTCGCTCATCGAGGCCCAGTCCAGCCGCACCAGGTCGCGCAGGGCCTCGATCGGCGAATCCGGGTAGCGCAGCGCCGCGCCGTCAGCATCGGCCCCGGCCACCTTGATGTGGAAGATCTGCCCGTCCCCGCGGCTGGGTGAGTGCTGGATCTCGCCGGCCGGCACGAGTTCGGCGAGCACGTCGCCGGCCGGGAAGTAGTACGTGGGGTAGTAGGGCCACTCCCACACCAGGAACGGGGTCTTGGTGTCGGCAACGAGTTCCCCGCCCAGATAGGCGCGCACCCGCTTGGGGCCTTGCTCGACCCGGATCCCACGTGTCTTCTCGGCCATGGGTTCCTCTCCCGTCCCTGCTGGGTGCCGCCCAGGACGGCGGCGGACCCAGTAGCGTCAATTTGACTTCAACCCCGCCCTGACGGCCGGGATTCCCGCCTGTCACGCCAGTTAGTGGTATGACTTCGGGGGAGTTCCTGCTTCGCCGCGCGGTGCCAGGGTGGGCCCTGGTCTTACCTGCGCTCTGCAGGCTGTCACCGCCAGCCCGGCGACCCTGGCGACGTTGACCGCCGCGTTGATGTCCCGGTCCAACCAGGCCCCAGTACCGGCCCGCCGCATCACGTATCACCGTCACGCTGGAGGGCGGGGAGGGCAGCAGCCGGGACCAGCGGACCGGCACGTCCCCGATCTTGGGCAGCCGCAGCTTGCCGTTCGGCAGCACTTTGAAATAGGCGTTGCGGGTGAACCGAATCGCCTGCCGGTGGTCCTTGCGGGACCGGAATCGGGGCGGCTGGATTCGCGGGCCACTGCGGTTGCCGGACCGGGAGGTGAAGTAGTTCCGGTAGGCGGTGTTCAGGTCCGCCAGCGCCTGCTGCAGCACCACGGAGGAGACCTCGGCCAGCCACGCCCGCTCGGGCGTGCACTTGGCTAAGGTCAGGCGGCGTGACAGTTCCGCGTCGGTAGGGCAGGGTAACGCGGCCGCGTGCGCCTGCTGGCGGGCGCGCAGGGCGTCGTTGAACACCACCCGGGCACACCCGAATGCCCGCGCCAGCGCGGCCACATGCCGGGGGGCGGGGTCCAGGCGGTACCGGTACCGGAGCTGCACGTCAAATGCCTCCTGACCATAATGATTGAGGGGTCGGACAATGTAACGTCAATGTATGCGACTAGGTGTCCTGGACATTGGCTCCAATACCGTGCATTTCCTGGTGGTCGACGCCCATCGGGGCGGGCGGCCGCTGCCGGTGTTCTCCCACAAGTCAGAGCAGCACCTGGGGGATCACCTGGAAGAGGGGAACCGGCTTTCGGCCAGCGTCACCCGGCAGCTGCAGGCGTTCATCGAAGAGTCGCTGCAGATCGCCGAGGACAAGGGCGTGGAGGAGCTGCTCGCCTTCGCCACCTCGGCGGTAAGGGACGCCGCCAACGGGGACGAGGTGCTGGCCTCGGTACGGGAGAGCACCGGGGTCGCGATCAGGGTGCTGCCGGGCGAGGAGGAGGCCAGGCTCACCTTCCTGGCCTGCCGGCGCTGGTTCGGCTGGTCCTCGGGGCGGGTGCTCATGCTGGACATCGGCGGCGGATCCCTGGAGATCGCGGCGGGCCTGGACGAAGAGCCCGACGTGGCGATCTCGCTGCCGCTCGGCGCGGCCCGGCTCACCAGGGACTGGCTCACCGGGAACCCGCCAGCCCCGGAGCAGGTGCGGCAGTTGCGCAAGCATGTGCGCACCGAGATCGCGCGGCGGGCCGCGGACGTGGCCCGGGCCGGTACCCCCGACCGGGCGGTGGCCACGTCCAAGACGTTCCGGCAGCTCGCCAGGATCGCCGGCGCCGCCCCCTCGGAGGAAGGGCCGTACGTGCGGCGCACCGTCACCCACGCGGACGTGACCGACGCGGCGAAACGCCTGCCGGCCATGTCCGCCGATCAGCGGGCCGAGCTACCCGGGGTGTCCCTCGTGCGGGCGCCCCAGCTCGCGGCCGGCGCCCTGGTGGCGGACGCGGCGATGGACCTGCTCGGGCTCGCGGAACTGGAAATCTGCCCTTGGGCACTGCGCGAGGGCGTGCTGCTGCGACGGATCGACACGCTGGCTAGCTGAGCACGTGACTTGACCCGGCTCAGGCGGGGTGGATGGCCGTCCGGAGGGTTACCTGGGCGCGGACAGACTCCGCGCCCAGGTAACCCACCGACCGGACAGCCGGCGTCCAGCCATAGACAAATAGGCGGACCGGTTAGCCGTAGCCGGTCCGCCTAGTTGGTTGCTGCTTACTCGGGTTTGTTGTCTGGGGTGGTGCCGCCCGCGTGGGCGCCACCGCCTGTTGATGTGGACCGGGGGGCGGGCTTGGCGGCGGGCGAGTCGGCCGCCGTGGTGCCGGTGCGGCCGGGGAGTTCCTCGGGGGTGTCCGCGGCGGGCTGGGTGGTGCGTGCCGGGTGGTGCGGCCGGGGTGCGTGCCGGGGCGGGACGCGCCGGCGCCGGCGCCGTCTCCCGGCCGCCGCGGCCGGGCAGCTGGGCGCCCGGGGCGTGGCGGCCGCCTTCGGATGCGCCGCGGGACGCCGGGGCCGCCTGGGCCGGTGCGCCACCCGTGGCGACCGACGTGGCAACGGACTTGGCGACCTCTTCCTCCAGCGAGCCGCGCGAGGTCTCGCTGGCCACCAGGTTGGTGACCACGTCGCGGATCTCGGTGAGCCGCCGCATCGTCTCGGTGTGCCTGGAGGTCAGCAGGTTGAGGCGGCGCTCGGCGCCATCATGGATGGCGGTGGCCCGCATGGTCGCCTCGTCGAGCATCTGCTTGGCCTGAGCCTTGGCCGTGGCGAGCGCGGACTCCGCTTCCTTGCTGGCCTCGCCGACGGCCCGCTCGCTCTCGATGCGGGCCGTGTTGCGCAGCTTCTCCGCCTCGGCACGGGCGCTGGCGATGGCGTTCTCCGCCTGCTCCTGGGCCGCCGTCAGCATTCGCTCGGTCTGCTCGCGGGTCTCGGTGCGGTGCCGTTCCGCTTCCTTCTTGGCATCGTCGCGCTGCTTGCTGATCTCGTCCTGGGCCCGTACCCGCTGCGCCTTGGCCTCGTCCTCGGCGAGCTTGAGGATCTGGCCGACCCGCTCGCTGACCTCCTCGTGGGCCGGTTTGCTGCTCAGATCCTGGCGGGCCGTGGACAGCTCCAGGCGGGCCCGTTCTGTGTCGTCCACGGAACGCGAGAGCCGCTCTTCCAGATTGCGGATCTGGCTTCGGGCGCGGGCGACGAATTCGTCCACCTGGCGGCGGCTGTAGCCGCGCATCTGGACTTCGAAGGCGTCTTCCTGCCCCAGGTCTGGCATCAGGTCTGCATCGTTAGTCATCGTGGCACCCGAGAGGTGAGCCAGGCCGTCCCGAGTTGCGCTCCGCGCGGGCACGGACGGGGCCGCCTGGGAGGCGGTCGTCGACGAAGCCGCCCTGACGGGCGGGTAGTGCGGGGCCGCCTCAAGCCCAATCGGGCCGGGACGGGTCGAGCGGGGAAAGCGGTCCTCCCACAGAGAGGGAGTGGGCACGACTCTTGTCCCGACTACGCGCTCGCGCAACCGAAACGAACGATTATCCCGGTTTACCCGAATCGCAGAGTGTAACCGGGCGGGTGGGGTAAGTTACTTACAAGCCAGCTTAACACTGGGGCTGTGATGCCTGCGCCCCGGGCCGGGCGAACGTGCCGTGCGCGGCATGTGGTGCGCCGGTGCATGACGGTATGGATGGGCAAGATGTGCCTATACCGGTTGCCGGGACACGGCGCAGTTACCTTGCTGGAATTGTTATCGGGGGGACGGATAAAATCATCCGAAGATGGCCCGTGAATGACCCTTGTGGGTCATGCGGGGGGACGGGCCGCGTCGTAGCCTTGTTGCCAAGAGGTTCCGCGGATCCGCTCAGCAACGGAGGTGGGCGCGATGGGAGAGCGTCTCGATCTGCGTGTCCACGACATCGTGGCGCTTGACGAGATCGAACTCTACGCGGAAGTCCTCAGCGCCGTAGCCGCCAGCGATCACCCGCTCACCTCGGAAGAACTCGACGAGGTTCTCGGGATCCGCTCCGTCGCCTGAAGGGCTTTCCGGGCAGGGTCTGCATGCTCGTACATGACGTCCGTGCTGGTGTGCGCAAATCCAAGTGAGGCATACAACCGTATCGCCGCGGTGTTTTCGCCGTCCACGTAGAGCATCACCGAGGGGATTTCGCGCCCGCGCAAATAGTGCAGCCCGGCCAGGGTCAGCGCCCGGCCGAGCCCGGTGCCCTGCTCCGCGGGATGCACGCCGACCACGTAGACCTCGCCGGTCGGCTCGGCTCCGCTCCCCGCATCCCCGCCGGATCCGGCCTCCGCACCGCCGGCCGCCGGCGCGTGAATCTTGGTCCAGTGGAAGCCGGCCAGGCGGCCGGCCCGCACGGCAAGAAAGAAGCCGGCCGGGTCGAACCACGGCTGCGCCTCCCGGTGCTCCAGCTCATCCCGGGTCCAGCCGCCCTGCTCGGGGTGGCCGGCGAAGGCCGCCGCGTTCAGTGCCAGCCACTCATCCTCGTCCCGGCCGGGCACGAAGCTGCGCAGGGTGATCCCGTCCGGCAGCCGGGGCCCCGGCAACGGCCCGGCGAGCGAGCGGCGCATCTGGAACAGGGACCGCACCCGGGTGAACCCGGCCGCGGCGGCGAGCCCGGCCGCGGCGGGCAGGTCCCCGTGCGCCCAGATCCGCACCGGCAGCGGGCCTGCCCCGGCCACCGCCGCCCGTGCCAGGGTCAGGCCCAGCCCGCGCCCGCGCCGCGCGGGGTGGATGACCAGTTCCCCGCTGCGGTGCCCGGCCGGGTCCGGCTCGCCGAGGTGGGAGTAGCCCGCCAGGGCGTCACCACGGCGCAGCAGCAGGTCCCGCGCGGCGTGGTCGCCGCCGTACTTCAGATGCAGCCGTACCTGCTCCGACAGCGGGCCGACGCCATCGGCGGCGGCCGCCGCGTCGGCGAGGCCGAGTACCTGGCCGGCCTCGGCACCGCTGAGCTGCTCCAGGATCGTGATCGTGACCTGGTCGGTGTCCGGCTCGTGCAGGGCTCAGCCCTCGCGCGAACTGCCGGGCACCCGGACGGGGCCGGAGGCGTGGTTGGCGGCGGCGGCCAGTTCGCCGCCGGCGTCCGGCTGCTGGTCCGCGCCCTCGCTGTCCCGCGCCAGGCCCCGGCGGGGGTCCTCACCGGCCTTGAGCGGCACAAAGCGGTAACCCACATTGCGCACGGTACCGATCAGCGCCTCGTGCTCGGGGCCCAGCTTGGCCCGCAGCCGCCGTACATGCACGTCCACCGTGCGGGTCCCGCCGAAGTAGTCGTAACCCCACACCTCCTGCAGCAGGTGCGCCCGGGAGAACACCCGGCCGGGGTGCTGGGCAAGGAACTTCAGCAGCTCGAACTCCTTGAAGGTCAGGTCGAGCGCCCGGGCGCGCAGCCGCGCGGTGTAGGTGGCCTCGTCGATGGACAGCTCACCCGAGCGGATCTCGTCCGGCGCCATCGGCACCGTGTTGACCTGGCGTCCTATGGCCAGGCGAAGCCGCGCCTCGAGCTCGGCGGGCCCGGCCGTGGCAAGCATGACGTCGTCGGCCCCCCACTCGGCGGTGACCGCGGCCAGGCCGCCCTCGGTCAGCACGGCCAGGATGGGGGCCTGCGGCGCGGCACGGCGCAGGAGCTGGCAGAGTTGCCTTGCGGAGATCAGGTCCCGGCGCGCGTCGACCAGGATCGCGTCGGCCGCCGCTGCGTCCTCGAATGCGATCATGTCGGCCGGGCCGGTCCGCACCGTGTGCAGCAGCAGGCCGAGCGCGGGCATGATCTCCGCAGGCGGTTCGGCAGCGTTGGTGAGCAGGAACAGCTCACTCATTCTGCTGCCACCTCCGCCTTACCGTGTGTGGAAAGGTCCGTCCACCATGGATCTGCCGAAGGGCCCGAGGCAGCACCGCCCGGAGCCGATGTGAGCGAGGATAGCCGACGTGCCAATGGTAACTGTGCGCTACTGGGCTGCGGCGAAGCATGCCGCCGGGGTGGCCGAGGAGACGCTCGATGCCAGCACGCTGGCCGAGGCACTGGCTGAGGCGGTGGCGCGGCGCCCGGCGGCCGCCGAGTTCCGCGCCGTGCTTGCCCGGTCCGCGTTCCTGGTGGACGGGGAACAGGCGGGAGGCCGCGGCGCCGAGGCGGTCGACCTGGCCGAGGGTGCCGTCATCGAGGTGCTGCCACCATTCGCGGGGGGCTGACGCCGGCCCGGCGGCGCCGCGCGTATTGCGGCGAGGCGGAGCAGCCACGGCAACCGGTGGGTAGTGTGACACCGCCATGCGGAAGCTGCTGATCGGCGTCGCCGTCCTCGCCGTGCTGCTGGTGGCCGCCGACCGGATCTCGGTCGCTGTCGCGGAGAACCAGATCTCTGACCGGCTCACCAGCGCCTACGGGCTGCCGGGCAAACCCGGGGTGTCGATCACCGGATTTCCCTTCCTCACCCAGGTCGCGGCCGGCGACTACCGGCAGATCGACGTCTCGGCCAGCCAGGTGCCTGCCGGCGGTGCCACGCTGCACAACCTGGATGTCCGCCTCAGCGGTGTGCACGCCACGGTCGGCCAGGTGCTGGGCAACGGGTCGTCGATGGTGACCGCAGATCGCGCCGCGGGCTCGGCGATGGTCGGTTTCGGCGCCGTGGACCGGCGGCTGCCCGGCGGATTCCGGCTCCACCCGGCCGGGAAGAATCTCAGCGTGTCCGGCAAGCTGGCTTATCACGGCGCGCACATCCCGGTCTCCGCCACCGTCGCGCTCGGGGTGTCGGATTCCGGCATCAGGGTGACGCCGGTCCGGGTCGACGTCCCTGGACTGCCCGGCCTGCCCGTGTCCGCCTACTCCTCGCGGCTGCGCATCGTGGTCCCGCTGAGCACCCTGCCGCTGCACCTGCACCTGACGTCGGTGCATGTCACCCCGCGCGGTCTGCGTATCGCCGCGTCTGCCAGGCATGTGCAGTTCGCCCGGGGCTAAGCTCGCCCGCCCGCATCGGCCCAGGGAGGGCCAGTGAATGCCCGCCGTGAACCGATCACATCCCGCCTGCGTGGTAGGGGTGTGGCGCGCAACAGGGCAGCCGGTGGCTCCGAGCCGACCCAGAAGGTCAGCGATGAGGAACTCGTGCGCGCACTTTACGCGGAGCACGCGGCGGCATTGCTGCGGTTCACCTTGCGTATGACTGACGGCGATAGACAGCGGGCGGAGGACATCGTGCAGGAGACCTTGCTGCGCGCCTGGCTGCATCCAGAGGCGATCGCGGAGCGGCCGGCCCGGCCGTGGCTGTTCGCGGTGGCACGTAATCTGGCGGTCGATGCGCACAGAGCCAGGAAAGCACGCCCGATGGAAGTCGGCGAGGGCGCTCTCAACCTCGTCTCCGTTCCCGATGAGGCCGATCGCGTGCTCGAATCATGGGCGGTCGCGGACGCGCTGGCAGCGCTGCGTCCCGACCACAGGCAGGTTCTGCTCGAGACGTACTACCGGGGCAGGTCGGTGGCCGAAGCGGCCATCGTGCTCGGCGTGCCCGCGGGAACGGTCAAGTCCCGCTCGTTCTACGCGCTCCGGGCGCTCAAGCTGGCCCTGGAAGAACGGGGGCTAGCGCCGTGAACGGCATGGCTGGATGTCGCGATATCAGGCAGGCGCTCGGCGTCTATGTGCTTGGCGCCATCGATCCCGCCGAGCGGGCCCAGGTGGACGAGCACCTCTCGTCCTGCCCGGAGTGCCGCGAGGAACTGGCGAACCTGGCCGGGCTTCCGGCCATGCTGCGCAAGGTCCCGATCGTCGAAGCAGAGCGCCTGGCAGCATACGAGCAGGACCCCGAACTCGCCGGGGTGCCCTCCGCGGAAATGCTCACTTCGCTGATCGCCCGCACCGCCAACGTGCGGCGGATCCACCGGTGGCGCACCGTGGCCGCGGCCGCCGCCGTGGCGATCGTGGCGCTCGGCGGCGGCGCCTTCGCGGCCAACGCGCTACAGCCCTCCGGTGCCCCGGCGCCGCCCGGGGTCGCGCAGACCTTGGCCTGGCAGCAGACCAGCGGCAATGGCCCGGTGCCCGGTGCGCATCTCACGGTGCGCTACCGGCACGAGCCGTGGGGCACGCGGATGGAAGTCAAGGTCACCGGCCTGCAGCCGGGCAACGTGTGCGAGCTCCAGGTCACCGACGCCACCGGCGGGAAGTCAGTGGTCGGTAGCTGGAAGCTGTGGCAGGGAACCTCCTGGTACGGCGCCTCGACCTGGCTCGGCGAAGAGGAACTGCGCAGCTTCCAGGTGACCATCGACGGCAAGGTCGTCGCCAACGCGCCCGCGGACTGACCCCAGCCGAGCCGCCGGGAATGTGATCGGGCCCGCTGGCGCTGTAGACAGGCGTGCTTGGAGCGATCGTGGTGGCCGCCGTGCTGGTACTTGGCACCGTGGGCGGGTTCACGCTGCGGCACCGCGACGGGCGGCTTGCCCGCTCGCCGCGCTCAGCGGCGAGGCACCGGTTCTTGACCGGGGCAGAGCTTGGCCAGCAACTTGGGTCGAGGGCCACGCTGCTCCAGTTCTCCTCGTCCTTCTGCGCGCCGTGCCGGGCGGCCCGGCAACTGCTCGCCGACGTGGCCGCCCGCGACACCGGTGTCACCCATGTGGAGATCGACGTGGCGGACCGGCTGGACCTGGTCCGGCTGCTCGACGTCCGGCGGACCCCCACGGTGTTCGTGCTCGGACCGCAGGGCCAGGTCACCCGCCGGGCGAGTGGCCTGCCGCGCCGGGAGGACGTGATGGCGGCGGTGGCCATGGCCACTGCCGGGCCAGCGGCCGGGCCGGGAGAGTGACAGGCCGCATGCCCCCGCATAGCATCGGACCCATGCTTGCCCCCGCGATCGCCAGCAGGCCAGCGGGCACGCCACCACGGCCGACGGGATCGGTCATGCTCACGATCCGCCGCCCGGTGGACTACTGCCGGGTGGCGGCGTCCCTGTGTCGCCGGGGCCACGCCGGGTCCCGCATTGCCTGATTAGCGGGCCCGGCTGCCGCTGCCACCCCCGGCTCCGCCCATTCGCCGCTGTCTTGGCGCGCCGGCCGGCGCGGCTCGAGGAGAATCGGAGTTTCCCTGCAATCGCGGCAGTGCGGAACGAAGCGGAAAGGGTGGTGCGGCCATGAAGGTCGATCCAAGAGGACAGCGGTTCGCCGCGGCGCTGTCGGCCCTGGTCCTGGCGCTGGTGCTCATCACCGGCAGCGCCTGGCTGCTGGGCGCCCAGGCGGTCGTGTTCGGCATCGGCGCCGTGTTCGGCCTGAAGTACGCGCCCTACGGGCTCATCTTCCGCTGGCTGGTCCGCCCGCGGCTCGGCCCGCCCCGGGAGCTTGAGGACGAGGCACCACCACGGTTCTCCCAGTGGGTCGGCCTGGTCATCAGCGTCATCGGGGTGATCGGGTATGCCACGGGCGTGACCCCGCTTGGCATCGCCGCGGCCGCGCTCGCGCTCGCGGCGGCTTTTCTCAACGCGGCCTTCGGCCTGTGCCTGGGCTGCGAGATGTATGTGATGATCCGACGCTTCTGGCCGGCCAGCCACGACACGGGGCAGCCAGAGCATGACAAGGAGGTACCCGCATGACCCGCTCCGATGTCCTGGTGGATGCCGACTGGGTGGAGGCCCACCTCGGCGATCCCGGCGTGGTCCTCGTCGAGGTGGACGAGGACACCAGCGCCTACGACAAGGGCCACATCGCCAACGCGGTGAAGATCGACTGGAAGAAGGACCTGCAGGACCCGGTCCGGCGCGACTTCGTGGACCGCCACGGCTTCGAAGAACTGCTGTCGGCGCGCGGCATCTCCAACGACGACCTGGTGATTCTCTACGGCGGGAACAACAACTGGTTCGCCGCGTACGCGTACTGGTACTTCCGGCTGTACGGGCACGCCAACGTCAAGCTGCTCGACGGTGGCCGCAAGAAGTGGGAACTCGACTCGCGCGACCTGGTCACCGAGGTCCCCGAGCGGGCCAGGACCTCCTACCAGGCCAAGGAGCAGAACGCCTCGCTCCGCGCGTTCCGCGACGAGGTGGTCGCCGCCATCGGCCAGCGCAACCTGGTGGACGTGCGCTCGCCCGACGAGTTCAGCGGCAAGCTCCTGGCGCCCGCGCACCTGCCACAGGAGCAGGCCCAGCGGGCCGGGCATATCCCCACGGCCAAGAACGTGCCGTGGTCGAAGGCCGCCAACGACGACGGCACCTTCAAGTCAGACGATGACCTGCGCAAGCTCTACGGCGACGAGGCCGGCCTGGACTTCGGCAAGGACACCATCGCCTACTGCCGCATCGGCGAGCGGTCCGCGCACACCTGGTTCGTCCTGCACGAGCTGCTCGGACAGCCCAATGTCAAGAACTACGACGGGTCCTGGACAGAGTACGGCTCCCTGGTCGGGGTGCCGATCGAGCTGGGCGCGGGCCGGTGAGCGGGGAACCGCAGGGCTGCGGTGCCCCGGCGGGCGGGGTCGCGGTGACCGAGAACTCCTCCGGTGAGGCCATCATCGAGGGCACGGTGAGCACCGAAGGCACCCCGGTGCACATCGGGTATGCCCGGCTCCTGAACTCCGACGGCGAGTTCGTCGCCGAGGTCCCGCTGGGCGAGGACGGCGGGTTCCGCTTCTTCGCCGCGCCGGGCAACTGGACCGTCCGGGTGCTCGCGCCCCGCGGCGCCCGCGCCGAGGAGACGGTGACCGCCGACCGCGGCCACACCACGAGGCTGGCGGTCAGCGTCGCGGCGCCGGGGAGCTGAGCCCGCGGCGTCAGGGTGTTTGCGAGAACCACACCGGAGGGGCAGGCTGGCGTCCTGCCCCTCCGGCATATCCGGCGTATCGAGTCAAATGGGTGCGCAGGCAGCGGCTCGTTTCACAACTCGTCCCCTGCTCGTCGCATTCTTAGCCCTCTGCTGTTCAACTTCTCATAACCTGAGCCGCCTATCACTGGAGGGACGGGGATGAAACCCCGTTGTGCGAAGTTCCGGTGACGATCAACAGGCGAGGCGCATCGTGTGCATGCAGGCGGGTCCCGGGGGCTTCGGGGCCGGCCGGGTGAACGGCGCGGCCCCGCCACTGCTCGCCCTCACCACCGTGCTGGGACGGGTGATCGCCGCGATCTCCTTGTGCCGTGCGGGGTGACCGCCGTGCTTAACGGCGAGGAGGGCCGGCCCGGCCCGCGCCGCAGGCCCGCGGCCGCCGCGGTCCTCGCTGACCGGCTCGCCGCCGCGCTCGTGCATCATGAACCTGGCTGGCGGCTGCCCCGGCTCACCGCGCTGGCCAGGCGGTACAGCGTGAGTTCCGCGGAGATCGACGCGGCCATCGACGAACTGGCCGCACGGCACCTGGTGCGGCGCCTCCCCGACGGGCAGGTGTACCGGGCCAGTCCCGCCGAGTACTGGGTACCGCTGGAGGGCGTGTTCGGGCTGGTCTCCCGGGTCGATCCGATGGGCGGGCAGCTCGTGTGCACGAGCCGGCACACGACCGTGCGCCGCCCGCCCGAGGACATCGGACGCTCGCTCGGCATGGCTCCTGGCGAGCCGGTGCTGTCCGTCCGGTGCGTGTGGACGGTCGGCGGAGAGCCCGGCGCGCTCGCCGCCAGCTACCTGCCGGAGCGGGTCGCCGCCGAGCTCGGGATGATCCCGGCCGACAAGCACGGCGAGGAGGAGGTCGCGGCCAGCCCTCAGGAACTGAGCGGAGCGCCGTCGCCGCTGTCGTTCCCGCGCCCTGGCATACCACGGGCGAGGAGAGCCCGCGGCCGGCAGCGGTGCAGATCGAGATTGGGCCTGCCGCCCCCCTCCGCGGCACGGACGCTGCGGTTGTCGGCGGGGGAGCCGGTAGCCACCGTGACCATGAGCTTCGTCATGCCCGCCACCGGTGCCCCGGTCGCGCTGACCATGGCGATGCTGCGCCCGGAGCTGTTCCGCATCGTCGTCGAGGCCACCCCGCAGCATGCGGGCACCGGGGGCACCGGAGCTTTGGCAAGTATCTGGACACACACCGCGGACGGCTGGGAACCTTAACCCGAAATGTCATCCGCCGTTCCTCTCGCCCCGGAGCGCTCGCCGCGGCGGGCGCGCTACCTCGTCCCGCTCGGCACGCCGCGCCGCAGTGAGCTGCTCGCCGCTGTCGCCGTCGCGGCGGTGGTGGCCGGGGTCTTATTCGCGCCGCTGACGCTCATCCTCGCGGCGGCGTTCGACGTGGTGAGCAAGGCCAGCCGGTGGCGCCCGCTGTGGCTGGCCGTCCCGGCGGCCTGCGGCGTCATCTGGGCGCTCGCGATCGGCCCGGGCGAGGCGGCGGCGGGCCTGCGCCGCGGGCCGGCCGCCGCGGTGAGCGCGATGGCCGCAGGGCCCGCCGCCGTGAGCCGGCTCCCCGCAGCGATCGCGCACGGGCTGCCCGGCCAGTTCCCCCTGGCGCTGATCCTGGCCGCGGGCACGGCCACCATGGCGTGGTGGGTGCGCTGGCTGCACACCGATGAGTGGGACATGCCCGCGCCCCGCCCCGGCCTGGTCAGCAGCTGGCGCCGCAGGCAGGCCACCGCCTCGCTGCGGGCCGGGCGAATGCTCACCAGGGACGGGGTACGCCTCGGCGTCGAGGCGGCCACCGGGCGGGCGGCGGTGCTGTGCTGGCGTGACGCTGGCGGCGGCGTGCTGGTGACAGGTGCGGCGCACCCGGCGGTGCTGGCGTCGGGCCTGCGGGTTGCCGAGGCGGCCATCCGGCGGCGCAAGCCGGTGGTCGTGGTGGACCTCACCGGGGACCATGACCTGCCCGGCGCGCTCGCCGCCCGCTGCGGGGCGGCGCGTGCCCCGCTGCACGTGTTCGGGGGGACAGGCGGGCCGCGGTACGAGCCCCGGGTGCGGCCGGGCGCGGAGCAGCAGGCCGCGCTGGCGGCCCTGCCGTGGGGCCCCAGGGGCGGCAGCCCGGGGACCGGCGCCAGCCTGGCCGACGTGGTGCGGCAGCGTGCCGTGGCGCTGTTCACGCTGGGCGGCCACGGGCCCGCGGCCGGGGTGATCGCCGGGCTGGTCGCCGCGGACGTGGCCGGCCTGTTCGCGAACCTGTGCCGCGGCGGGATCGCTCCCGACGGCCTGTGCTGGCTCACCGAATGCGATGGGGTCGATCCGGCGGCCGTGGCCGGGCTCATCGCCGCGGGCAGCCCCGCCGGGCTGGCACCGGTGCTGGCCACTACCGTGCCGGAGCCGGCCGCCCGGATCGCCGGCCAGGTCAACGCCGCCATCTTCCACCGGCTGGCGGACCCTCGGCTGGCCGCACAGCTTGCCCCGCTGACCGGCACCACGATCGTGCCCCTCGGCCAGGTCCTGGCCCAGCCGGAGCCCGCCGGAACCGCGGACGGCTTATCCGCCGCGGCTGGGGCCGGCCACGCCGTTCCGTTAGGCACCGTGGAGGTTCCCGTGGTGCAAGCGGCCACCCTGTGCGCCTTGCGCAGCGGTGACTTCGTACTGGCCGCCGGCCTGGCCGCGGCGCGCGCGGGCGGCGCCGCTGTGGTGGTGCGGGCGCCGTGCCGCAGCGTCAGCGGGCGGCTGCCCGCGCGCCCTCAGCCGCCAGGCCGTCCCGCTCCCTGGGGGCCGCCGTGACGGCCGCGGCGTTCCAGCCCGGCCAGGTCAGCCTGGGCTGGCAGCATGAGCTGCTGCATGCGGACCCGGGGCTGCCACCGCGGCGCCCGGTGCCCCCGGATCCGGAGCTGGTCAACCCGGGCTGGCTGGCCGCACAGCGGCGCGAGGAAAACCTGATCAGCCGGCCCGCCAGGCAGGCCGCCGCCGGCGGTGCCCTGCTGGCCGGCGTGGTGGCTCTGCTCGGCTGGGCGGGCTGGCCGAACGCGGCGCTGACCGCGCTGGGCGTGGTGACGTTCGGTGGCCTTGCCGCGGCGGGCGCGGTCAGTGCCTGGCGGGGGCGGCAGGCGCTGAATGCCGCCATCGCGGCGGAGACCCGCCGGGTCAGCGCCGCTCGCGGTGTGCAGGAGCGGGACCTGTTCGCCGCTCAGGAGGAACACGCCCGCCGGTTCCGGGCCTGGCAGAGCCGTCAGCGCGCGTTCCGCGGCCAGGCGCTGTGGTATCCCGTGGTACTGCCGGAACAGACCGACCGGGTCGACCTGGTCGGGGGCACCATGGCCGGGTGGTCGGCGTTGCTGACCAGCGTCGGCGTGCCGCTGCTGGCCAGCGGGAACGCCATCACCGTCCTCGACCTGTCCGAAGGCGCGGTGGCCAGGGACCTGGCCGCGCTGGCCGGGCAGCTCCGGGCCGGCCCGCTCGTCTGGGTGCTGCCCGGTGACCTGCCCAGGTTCGATCTGGGGGTGGGCCTGCCCGCCGCGGCCATGGCAGACATCCTGACCGCCTGCGTGTCGGCCGACCGGGCCGCGGCGGGCGGCCACGATCCGGCACCCGATCACGCGCTGCTGGCCCGGCTGCTTGAGGTGCTCGGGGACGGGGCGCAGATCTGCCAGGTGACCGCGGCCCTGCGGGCGCTGGCGCAGGTGGGGGACCCGCGGGAGGACGTCCGCCAAGGGCGGCTCACCGCGGTTCAGCTCGAGCGCATCACCGGGTTGTTCGGCCGCGGCGCGGCCGACCGGGTGGTCATCGAGCGGGCCTGGGCACTGGAGGCGCGGCTGCGGGTGCTGGAACGCCTCGGCAGCGATCCGGCCCCGGTGCCGCGGAGCAGGCTGCGGGTGGTGGCCGCGGATCCAGGCGGCGGCGCGCTCGGCAACGGCGTGCTGGCTGCCTATGTCACGGTCACCCTCACCCACCTGCTCCGCCAGGCCCGTCCCGGGCGGCCGTGGCGGCACACGGTCTGCGTGGCCGGCGCCCAGGTGCTCCCCGGGGAACTGATCGACCGGCTCGCGGGCGCGTGCGAGGCCACCAGGACCGGGCTGGTCGTCGCCTACCGGTCGATTCCGCCGCACGTCGCGCAGCGGCTTGGCCGCGGGAACGCGGCGCTGGCGGTGATGCGCCTCGGTAACGCCGAGGACGCCAAGGCGGCCAGCGAGCAGATCGGCGCGCAGCACCGTTTCGTGCTGAGCCAGCTCACCGACACCGTGGGCGCCTCGGTCAGTGACACCGCCGGGGCCTCCTACACCTCCACGGTGGGCACGGCGCAGTCGGTGTCGCTGAGCCGGTCGCGCAGCGAGAGTTCGGGGCGCAGCCGGGGCCACGGCCGCGCCCGCCCGGGCGGTGCGCCGCTCGCGCCCAGGTCCGGTTCTGACAGCACCGAGGCCAGTGAGTCGCGCGGCACCAGCGACACGGACTCGCTCACCGACGGGATCAACGCCAGCACATCCTGGGGGGTCACCACGTCGCGGGCGATCGGGCTCAACGAGTCGCTTGGCCGGACCGTCCAGCGGTCGCGTGAGTTCCTTGTGGAGCCGGAAGAACTGCAGCGGCTCCCGCCGAGCGCGGTGATCGTCAGCTACGCGTCCGGCCCGCGGCGGCATGTCGTGCTGGCCGACGCCAACCCGGCCATCGCCACGCTGTCCACGGTCACCTGGCGCAGCCTCGACGAGGTGCGCCTGGCCACCGAGACCGCGCCGCCCGGTGCCCCGGCCGGCGAGCCGCGGCGCCCGGTGCGCCGGCCGCGCCGCCCGGTGCCCCGGCCGCACAGCCGGTGGGCTGGCGCTCGGGCCGTGGCCAGCCGCCGCCGAACCTCGGCCCGCCGCCGGACCCGCCCGACTGGCGCACGCGCCGTCACTGACCGGGCCGCGCAGGTCAGCCGGGCGCGTTGCGGCAGGATGCTGCTATGGCCACTCATATCGCCCTGCTACGCGGCATCAACGTCGGCGGCCGTAACAAGATCTCGATGGCGGATCTGCGCGCGGTCGTGGCCGGGCTCGGCCACACCGATGTGGCGACCTACATCCAGAGCGGCAACGTGCTGTTCACCAGCGGCGAGGCCGACACTGAGGCACTTGCCACGGCGCTGGAAGAGGCCATCGCGGGCAACCTTGGAGTCAGGCCCGCGGTGGTCGTGCTGTCCCGCGGCGACCTGGCGCGGGCTGTGCAGGACAACCCCTACCCGGGCGAGCCGAACCCCAAGATGGTGCACGCGGTGTTCTTCCGCGGCCCGGTCCCTGCGGGGGCGGCCGAAGCCATCGAGGCCGGGCAGCGGCGGGCCGCGGAGCGGGGCAGTGGCAAGGACACCGCTCAGGTCGCCGGCGGCACCCTGTACCTGCACACCCCGGACGGGTTCGGCCGCAGCGAGCTTGCCGTGTTCCTGCTGGGCCGGTCCGCCAGCCCGGTCGCCACCGGGACCGCCCGCAACTGGTCCACGGTCACCAAGCTGCTCGCCCTCTGCGACGCCTGATGTGCTTCCGGCCGTGACGCTCCGCGTGGCGGCCCTGTCTCGCACCGCCTGACCAGCGCCGTTGCGAATGCCCCGACACCACTCCCCGCGGGCGGAGGCGCGTACCGCCCGGCGGGCAGGCCAGCCCTGCCCGCCGGGCGGTAACCGGCCGCCTGGTCGGGCGCGAAGAGAACGGTCAGGCGTCGGTGCCCGGGGCCTTCGGGCCGGACCCCGCGAGATAGATCACCCGGCGGGCGATATTGACCGCGTGGTCGCCAAGACGCTCGTAGAGGCGCGCCACCAGCGTCATCTCCATCGTCACCGGCAGTGTCATCCGTCCTGAGGCAAGTTCGGCTATCAAGCTGGCGTGCAGGTCGTCCATCTCGTCGTCACGCTCGCTCAGCGTGAATGCGGCGGAACGGTCCCGGTTGTACCAGGCGTCCGCCGCCTGGCGCCACATGTTGGATGCGAGGTCCCCCATTCGCTGGACGAGCCCCCGACTGCGCGGCGAGAGGTCCTCGCTGAGCAGATGGTCAGCCTTCCGGGCGATCTCTACGACGAGGTCGTGGGAGCGTTCGAGTTCGGGCACGATGCGCAGCACCGAGAGCAGGAAGCGCAGATCTGAGGCGACCGGTGCCTGCAGCAGGATCTCCCGGTTCACGAGTTCGTCTGTCTCGGTGTAGAGGGCGTCGATGACCTGGTCCCGTTCGGCCAGTACCTGAGCCGCCTCGTTATTGCCGCTCAGGAGGGCATGCGTCGCCGTGGGCAGATCCTCGGCGACCATGGCAAACAGTTCGATGACCTTGGCCTCTATGGCCTCCAGTTCGCGCTGAAATTCCTGCCGGTGTTCACCCATGGGTAAAGCCTAATGGAGGCTACCGGCGCGCCCAAGCGGGCTGATAACCACTCGCACAAGAGTGTGCGAAAATGGGATGCGTTGTTTACCTGGCTATTTTGACGGCGACCCCGGGGCGCACGGAAAGCCCTAGTGACGTGAAACCAAATTTCAGATGACACGAAAGTGAACATTTATCAAAATACCCTTGGCCGCCCCCGGGTTAGGCATCCATAATTACTGATTGTGAAAGATCACCGTCTGCGCTGGTAGTCCCCGGTAAGCACCCGACAAGTTGCCGGCATGGGGGAGAAGCATGAGAACAGTGGCAGCCCTCGGGCGGCCCGGACCGCGCGTGCGGCGCGACCGCGGCATCGAGGGGACAATCCCCAGGTCAGACACATGCACCGTCGGTCCTTGTTCCATGATCCCCATGCTGCGGCTGGCCGGGAAATTATGGAGCACACAGGCCTGACCTCCGGCCTCGCGACGGTCGGCGAGGCCTCGGGGCTGGCCGCTAGCATCGTCCTCGGCCAGGCCGAAACCGCACGTAAGCCATCAAGGCCATCCTCCTCGCAACACCCGGCCGGTAGTTGAGAAGGGATATTAAAATGCAACGTGTGCGCACTCATGGCGCCGTAATGGCGGGGGCCGCCCTCACCGCGATGGCTTTGTCTCTCGCCGCCTGCAGTTCATCGAGCAGTTCCTCCGGTGGCGGAGGCTCATCGTCGAGCAGCCTCAGCGGCACGCTGAACGCGAGCGGGTCGACGCTGCAGCTTGTCTATCAGCAGGCGGCCATCCAG
Organism: uncultured Actinomycetes bacterium; assembly: GCA_963806145.1. Lineage (GTDB taxonomy): Bacteria > Actinomycetota > Actinomycetes > Streptosporangiales > Streptosporangiaceae > DASXKD01. The sequence continues at coordinate 22,704 of CAWDXD010000007.1, read as the reverse complement.
GCCTACAAGTCGGTCCAGCCCAGCATGACCGTCAACTACGGTGGCGGCGGCTCGGGCAAGGGGCGCACGGACCTGGCCTCCGGGGTCGTCCAGTTCGCGGGCTCCGACTCGCCGATCCCCTCCGACGAGGTGGCGAACTTCAAGGGCAAGACGGTGCTGTACTACCCCATCCTGATCAGTCCGATCACGGTCTCGTACAACCTGTCTGGCGTCACCGGCCTGAAGCTGACGGCACCCGTCATCGCGGATATCTTCCAGGCCAAGATCACGAAGTGGAACGACCCGGCGATCACAGCGCTCAACCCCGGCGTCAAGCTGCCCAGCACTCCGATCGTCATTGCCCACCGCTCGGACTCCTCGGGCACCACGGCCAACTTCTCCCAGTTCCTCGTGGAGGGCGCGCCGGGCGTCTGGAAGCTCGGCAGTAGCTCCACCATCTCCTGGCCCGCCACCAGCCGGGGCGGCAACGGCAACGGCGGGGTGGCGCAGATCGTCAAGTCCACCCCCGGAGCCGTCGGGTATGTGGACTACGCCGACGCCAAGGCCTCCGGGCTGACCTACGCCTCCATCAAGAACCAGGCTGGCGACTACGTCGCTCCGTCGGTCTCGGCGGCCACCGCCGCCGCCGACAGCGCGACTGTCAAGCCCGACCTGACGTTCAGCGCGATCTGGGCGCCCGGCGCCACCTCCTACCCGATCACTGCTCAGTCATGGGTGCTGGTTTACCAGAAGCAATCGAGCGCGAACACCACCAAGATGCTCAAGGCATACTTCGGCTACCTGGTCGGGGCCGGCCAGAGCCTGCTCCCGGGCCTGGGCTACGCGCCGCTGCCTGCCAGCATCGACCAGCAGGCCAAGGCGGCGCTCAGCAAGATAGGTTCGTAGCCGAGCGTGTCATGAGCACTGTGGCGCGCCTGCATCAGATCGGCCAGCTTTCGTGAGCACTGTGACGCAGCAGGCGGGTCCGGCCATTCCGGCCGGGCCCGCCAGCCCCCTGTCCAAGCGGCGGCCACTCGGGGACCGCACCTTCCAGGTCATCACGCTGGCGGCGGGCCTGCTGGTGCTGGTGATCCTCGTCCTGATCGCGGTCACCACTACCCAGCAGGCCGCGCCGTGGTTCAAGGCCGAGGGGTGGGGGATCTTCGGCACGATCTGGAATCCCGCGACCAATCAGTTCGGCGCGCTGGCCTTCATCTACGGCACGGCCATCACCGCGGTGATCGCGCTCATCATTGCCGTCCCGGTCAGCGTAGCCGTCGCCCTGCTGCTGACCGAGGTCGTGCCGTACCGGTGGGCCCGGCCGATCGTGTACGTGATAGACCTCCTCGCGGTGGTCCCATCGGTGGTCTGGGGCCTGTGGGGGATCCTGGTGTTCGCCCCCTGGATCGCCAAGATCTACGCCGACATTGGCTCGGCGGTCACCGGCATCCCGGTGCTCGACTCGCTGTTCGGGCCGCCCACCAGCGGGGCCTCGTTCTTCACCGCCGGCATCATCCTGGCCTTCATGATCACGCCGATCGTGACCTCGCTGTCCCGCGAGGTGATCGCGACGGTGCCGGTGATCGACAAAGAGGGCGCGTACGCGCTCGGCGCCACCCGCCTGGAGATGATCCAGGGCGCCGTCTGGCCGCACAGCAAGGGCGGCATAGTCGGGGCGGTGCTGCTCGGCCTGGGCCGGGCGATGGGCGAGACGATCGCGGTGGCGCTGGTGATCGGCTCGTCCGCCACGATCACGTCGCACCTGTTCGCCCCCGGCGACTCCATGCCCGCGGTCATCGCGAACCAGTTCGGCGAGGCCTCCGGGGTGTTCCGCGCCGCGCTGATGGGGCTCGGTGTGCTCCTGTTCGCGTTTACTATCATTGTCAACGTCATTGCCCGGGCGATTGTGGGACGCTCCGCCGAGCAGGGGAGTGCCTGATGGCCGCCGCCACCGGACAGCAGCCCGACCTCAGCGAGGCAGCGGGCTGGCGGCGCACCAAGAACCGCATCGCAACCGCGGCGATGGTGGTCGCGTTCGTGCTCGTCGTGATCCCGCTGGTGTTCGTCCTGATCACGGTCGTCGCCCGCGGTATCGGGATCATCAGCTGGCAATTCCTCACTGCTTCCATCCCTCCGCAGGTGGAGCCCGCGGACGTCGGCGGAATCGGCCCGGCGATAGTCGGCACGCTCGAGATCGTGGGGCTCGCCACGCTCATGGCCGTGCCACTCGGCATACTGGGCGCGATCTACCTTAATGAGTACGGCGGCAAGGGCGTGCTGGGGAGGCTCATCGGGTTCATGGCCGATGTGATGACGGGCGTGCCGTCGATCGTGATGGGACTCTTCGTCTTCTCGATCTGGGTGCTGCACTTCGGCTTCTCCGGCCTGGCCGGCGCTATCGCGCTGGGCTGCCTGATGCTGCCTGTCGTCATCCGCTCCACGCACGAGATGCTGAAGCTGGTGCCGAACCCGCTGCGCGAGGGAAGCTACGCGCTCGGTGCCACCAAGTCCCGCGTGACCATGACCGTGGTGCTGCCCGCGGCGGTCGGCGGGATCGTCAGCGGCGCGCTGCTCGCCGTCGCCCGGGCCGCCGGTGAGACGGCGCCGCTGCTGTTCACCATCCTGACCGTGACCACGGTGAACAGGAACGTGTTCAGCGGGCCCAACACGTCGATACCCTCGCAGATCTTCGCCAACGCGATCTCGCCGTACACGGGCGCGCAGGACCGCGCCTGGGGCGCGGCGCTCACCCTCATCGTGATCGCCTTCGTCCTTATGATCGCCTCTCGCATCATCACCGCACGGTTCACCAGGTACTCGCGCTAGGAACATCATGGAACAGCCTGAGCAGGACATCGTCACCAGTCTTCAGCCGGCCGCGCCAGCGGCCGAGCCGCAGGCGCAGCCAGTGCCCCAGCCGCAGGCGCCGTCGGAGCCGGGTACCACCATCTTCGATGCCGAGAAGGTGTCGTGCTACTACGGCTCCTTCCGGGCCGTCACCGACGTCTCGCTGTCCGTCTACGAGAACGAGATCACGGCGTTCATCGGCCCGTCCGGGTGCGGCAAGACGACGGTGCTGCGGACGCTGAACCGGATGAACGACCTCGTGGCGAGCGCCCGCGTCGAGGGTGACGTGCGTTACCGAGGGGCCTCGCTGTACGGCAAGGATGTCTCCCCGATCGCCGTGCGCCGCCGCATCGGCATGGTCTTCCAGAAGCCGAACCCGTTCCCGAAGTCGATCTACGACAACGTCGCCTATGGGCCGCGGATCAACGGTGAGCACAACCGCAAGAAGCTGGACGAGATCGTCGAGCGCTCGCTGCGCCAGGCCGCGCTCTGGGATGAGGTGAAGAACCGGCTGAAGGCGTCGGGCCTGAGCTTGTCCGGCGGCCAGGCGCAGCGGCTCTGCATCGCCCGCACGCTCGCCGTCGAACCGGACGTGATCCTCATGGACGAGCCCTGCTCGGCGCTCGACCCGATCGCGACGAGCGCCATCGAGGACCTGATGCGGGCGATCAAATCGCAGTACACCATCGTCATCGTCACGCACAACATGCAGCAGGCCACCCGGGTCAGCGACCGCACCGCCTTCTTCTCCGTGCTCCGCAACGAGGAAAGCGACACCCGCACGGGCGTGCTCGTCGAGTACGGCCGCACCGAGCAGATCTTCCACGACCCGTCCGACAAGCGCACCGAGGCCTACGTCACCGGCCAGGTGGGCTGAGCGGCGCCGCGCTACCCCGCGGCGGCTTCGTCGGCCGCCGCGCCGGTGTCTGCTTTGGGCATCCGGAATCTCAGCCACGAGAACAGCAGCACCAGCGGCACCGCGAGGCCACCGAGGCCATAGACGATGAACGCGGGAAAGCTTTCGATGTGGCCGACCAGCCAGCCGAAGTTCTGGCCGAAGAAGCCGGTGATGAAGGTCAGCGGCAGGAAGACCGTCGCCAGGACCGTGAGCTGCTCGATGGTGGCGTTCTGCCGGACGCTGGCCCTGGTCTGCTCGACGGAGAGCATTGCCATGTTGGCCTGCAGCACCGTGCCGAGCAGGTCGCGCAGCGCGGCCACCTCCTCCTCCGCCTGGAGCAGGTGGTCCTGGACGTCGCGCAGGTATGGCCGCAGCTCGCGGGCCAGGGTGGTGCGCTTGACCGTGGCGATCACGGCGAGCAGCGGATGGACGGCGCGGTAGAAGTTGGTCGCCTCGTTGCGCAGCGAGTAGATCCGCTCGGTGGGTGCGACGCTGCCGGAGAACACGGTGGCCTCGACCTCGTCGATGTCGCGCTCGAGCCCGGCAACGACGGGCGCGTAGTCGTCAACGACTTCGTCCAGGATCGCCCAGAGCGCGGATGAGCTGCCCGCGGCCAGCAGGTTCGGCCGCTGCTCCAGCCGCTGCCTGGCGCCGCGCAGTTCGCTCGCCGTTTTCTGGCGCACGGTGATCACAAATGTCGGCGCGAGAAAGACGGCGATGTTGCCGAACTCGACCTCTTCTGTGTCGTCGTCATAGCGCGCGGTGCGCAGGATGACCAGCCGCAGATCCTTGTCGTATATCTCGATCTTCGGCCGCTGGTGAGAGTTCAGCGCGTCCTCCACCGCCAGCTCGTGCAGCCCGAACAGGAGGCGCACCTGATCCATTTCCGCTTCCCCGGGCTCGAACAGGCCCAGCCACACGAAGCCACCCTCGTCACGCCTGGCAGCTGCTTCCTCCAGCGATACCGGACCATCATCGCGACGGCGGCCGTCCGTGTAGTGAGCGCAGTCGATGATCATGTGACCACTCCTTGTCCGAGGCGTCAGGAATGCGGCGAGCCGCACCGTCCAGGTATCCGCCTGACGTGGACCGCCTATGTGGCGTGGCCCTCCCCGCGGACGACCACGACGGGGGAGGCGGCATGGCGGGTGACCTTGCTGCTCACCGAGCCCATCAGGAGCGCGGCAAACCCGCCGCTGCCGCGTGACCCCACGACGAGCAGGTCGGCGTCCCGCGAGGCCTTGATGAGCTCTTCCGCCGGATCGCCCGTGACTACATCCACAGTGACCTGAGGCGTCGTTTCCCCGATTTCGTTCCTGGCCTGTTCCACAATTTCCTCGATCGCCTTCCGCGCGACCTCGGGGTTATGGCTGTCCTCGGCGTAGGCGTGTGCCCCCCAGTAAATACCTGTGACCGGGCGGACCTGGTCCGGCCGGACCGCCAGGACTGTCAGCGGGGCATGCTGCCTGGCGGCTTGCCGCATCGCCCAAATAAGAGCACGATGGGAATGGTCTGAGCCATCTACGCCCACGACGATTCCAGGCATCTCTGCTCCTCAGATCCCCGCTCCTCAGATCCCCGTCCATGCCAAACTTATACTGATTACAGTATCATTTGAAGCACGGCCGAATAATGCTGAGGCTCCCGGCGGACGACGGCACCTGGCTGCGCGAACGGCCGGGGCCATGAGCGTGCCCGGGCGGTGAACTCCCGATGAACCCCGCCGGGCGGGCTATGGTAGCGACCGGACCGGCCCGCGGATACTCCTGGCGGGAGCGGGCCAGGAAATGGAGGGGCCGGAGATGACTGAGGGACAGCGAGCCCACCCGGGTGACTCGGGCACGGACGGGCCGGGCAGCGTGAGCGTGGTCCCGCCGGGCGTGTGGGTGGATGATTCCGATGAGGACGACCCGGTGCTCCGTAACGCCGACGGGAGCGTGGTCGACACGTGGCGCCAGGATTATCCCTACGCCGAGCGGATGGGCCGTGATGAATACGATCACGCGAAGCGCGTGCTCCAGGTGGAGCTGCTGAAGCTGCAATACTGGGTGCAGGATTCGGGCAGCCGCCTCGTAGTGATCTTTGAGGGCCGCGACGCGGCGGGCAAGGGCAGCACCATTAAGCGTTTCATGGAACACCTGAATCCGCGCACCGCGCGAGTCGTCGCGCTCGCTATCCCGAGTGAGCGCGAGCGGTGGCAATGGTATTTCCAGCGTTACGTTGCGCACTTGCCGACAGCGGGGGAGATCGTCCTTTTCGACCGTTCCTGGTATAACCGCGCCGGGGTGGAAAAGGTCATGGGTTTCTGTACAGAAGAGGAGCATGAGATCTTTCTGCAGCAGGCACCCCAGTTCGAGCGGCTGCTGACGGGCGAGGGCATCTCACTGACAAAATTCTGGTTCTCCGTGACCCCAGGCGAGCAGCACAGCCGCTTCGCCATCCGCCAGATCGACCCGGTGCGCCAGTGGAAGCTCAGCCCCACCGATATAGCACTGCTGGACAAGTGGGATGAGTACACCGCGGCCAAGGTCACGATGTTCCAGCGCACCAACACGGCCGAAGCGCCGTGGACGGTGATCAAGAGCAACGACAAGAAACGCGCCCGGCTCGAGGCGATGCGCAGCCTGCTCGCCGGTATCGACTACGACCGCAAGGATCCGGACGCCGTCGGCCAGCCCGACCCGCTGATCGTCGGTGCCCCCGCGGACATGCGGGAGTTGGAGCCCGGTCAGCGGTGGTCCCCCACGCCGTTCAGGTCATAGCACGCCGGCCTTCACGAGGTGCGGACCGCGCAGCGGCCCCGCTGGCCGCACAGGGTCCCGGCCGGCAATAACCGGGCAGACTGCCCGTGTCGGTGGCGGCGGCCGCGCCCGGCTGATATGCACACGTTGTGACGCCTGTCCCTGTCCTGGGTGACGAGTTAGCCGGCCCCTGGTTCCGCGTCCAGTCGATCGTGGCGCGGCGGGGTGCCGATTCCGCCGAACACGACTTCCTCGACATCCTGCCCGCCGTGTCAGCCGCGGCCTGCGCCGGCCGGCCGTTCGTAGCCAGCTGGCTCTGCCGGGCGGCCGGAGCGCCGCTGGAGTTCATCACCAACGCGGCGCTGCCCGGACCACAGGCGGGCGGCGGCTGCGCCTTGCTCTTCCCGCCCGGGGCCAGGGGCACGCCCGCCGCCACCGACTGGCTCACCGTTTGCGGGGCGCTGCTCTGGGCACCCTGCCCGGGACGCCAGGCGCTGGCCCTGCTCAGCGAGCCCGCGCCAGCGGCCGGCCAGGAGGCCGGGCCGCCGGGCCGGTTCGAGTCCGCGCTGGCCGCGGCCCGGGGCAGGCCCTTCGGCTGGCTTGTGGTGGCCGAGCCCACCGGGCTCCTCGACGCCGAGGAGGCCGGGCTGCGCGCCCAGGTGACGGTGCTGGGCCAGCATGACGAGGAACGGCTCCGGTCCGGTACTGACAAGGCGAAACGCAGGCTTGCGGAGTTGGACGCGTTTCGCGAGGCGGGCCTGTGGGTGGTGCGGGTGCTCGTCGGGGCCGCGGCCCCGGGTGAACTTGCCCGGCTGGCACCCGTGCTCGCCGGGTCGGCCGACCTGGGCCACCATCCATACCGGCTCGGCACGGGCCTGGAGCCGCGGTCATTCGCCAGTGCCCTGGCGGCGAAGGCCGAGGATCGGGCGGCGGGCGCCGGGGTGCCGTTCCTGGCCACCGCGGGCGTGCTGGCCGCGCTCGCCGGACTGCCCCGGCGGGAGGTGCCCGGGTTGCGGGTACTCGGTGTCAGCCAGTTCGACGTGACCAGCGAGACCGGGACTGGCGAGACTGGGACTGGCGAGGCCGGGACCGGAGAGGCCGGGGCTGGCGAAGCAGGGATGGCCGAGACGTCGGCCGGGATGCGGGGCGGGGGCGGGGCCGGGGCCCGCGCGCCCAGGCCCGGCAGTGGCGCGCCGGTCAGTCTCGGGGTGATCCTTGACGCGCAGGACCGGCCGGCCGGCGAGTTCCTGCTGCCGCTGCAGACCCTCAACAGGCACGCGCTCGTCACCGGGGCGACTGGCGCAGGCAAGTCGCAGACGGTCCGTCACCTGCTGGCCGGGCTGACCAGGGCCGGGCTGCCCTGGCTGGTCATCGAGCCGGTCAAGGCGGAGTACCCGGGAATGGCGGGGCGGCTGGCCGGGCGCGGCCCGGCCGGGGCGGTCACCGTGCTGAACCCGGCGGACCCGGGGGCCATTCCGCTGTCGGTCAACCCGCTCGCACCGGAACGGGGCTACCCGGTGCAGGCGCACATCGACATGGTCCGCGCGCTGTTCCTCGCCGCGTTCGACGCCGACGAGCCGTTCCCGCAGATCATCGCGCAGGCCTTACAGCGCGTCTACGAGGCGAACGGCTGGGATGTGGTCACCGGCGGCCGGATGGCCGGCGCCGTGGCCGAGCCCGCCGTGCCCACGCTCGCGCAACTCCAGCGGGCCGCCCTGGAGGTCATCGGGGAGGTCGGGTACGGCCGCGAACTTCAGGCCGACGTGCGCGGCTTCGTGGACGTGCGGCTGCGCTCGCTGCGGATCGGCTCGGCCGGGCGGTTCTTCGAGGGCGGCCACCCCGCCGACGTCGCCGGGCTGCTCAGCCGCAACGTGGTGCTCTGCCTCGAAGACGTCGCCAACGATGAGGACAAGGCTTTTCTGATGGGCACGCTGGTGATCCGGGTGGTGGAGCATCTGCGGCTGGCGGCGCGGGCCGGGCAGCCGGCGGGGCTGCGTCATGTCATCGTCATCGAGGAAGCGCACCGGCTGCTGCGGGCCCGGCGCGAGGGGCGGGCCAGTGCTCACGCGGTGGAGTTGTTCGCCGCGATGCTGGCTGAGATCCGTGCCTATGGCGAGGGGCTGGTGATCGCCGAGCAGATCCCTTCGAAGCTGGTCAGTGATGTGGTCAAGAACACCGCGCTGAAGGTGATGCACCGGCTCCCCGCCGCCGATGACCGGGATCTGGTCGGTGCCGCGATGAACCTCGACGACGGCCAGTCCCGCCAGGTGGTGTCGCTGGAGCCCGGGGTGGCGGCGGTGTTCGCCGACGGGATGGACCGGCCGATCAGGATCCGGGTGCCGTTCGGCGGCGGTGCGGAGTGCCCGGGGCCCGGCCCGGTGCCGCCCATGCTGGCGCGCCGCAGCACCGCGTGCGGCCCGCGGTGTACCGGCGGGCGGGCGTGCACCGCGGGCGAGATGCGCGCCGCCGAGGTGCTGGCCGCCGCCGGGTCCCCGGCTGATGCGTGGCTGCGGGTGTGGGTACAGGCCCTGGTGCTCGCGTTCCTCACCGGCCGGGGCCTGCCCGCGGTGCCCGCCCCGCTGCGCGCCCGGTGGGACGGGCTCGGCGCCCGGCTGCGCGAGTGCCTGCTGGCCACCGTGGTCGACCAGGCGGTGGCTGCCCGCGCGCGGGCGCTGCGGCCCAGCTACGATCCGGCGCACCTGGCGGCGAGCCTGGCACGGGCCGCGTGGCCCGCTCTGAGCCACGGCACGGGGCCGGGTACCAGGGCCGGCCCGGGCTGGGTCATTCCGCAGGTGCGCTGGCTGCACGAGGCGGACCGGCTCTGCCCGCCCGGCGGCGGCCCGCCGGACCCGGGCCGGTGCGCCCCGCCGCTCGATTTCGGCCTGCCCGGCCTCGCGGACTGGCCGGGGGCGCGGGTGGGCCACCGGCTGCGGGCCCTGCGCCGGCATCCGCTGTCCATGGACCTCGCCGGGAACCGGCTGGCCGCCTGGACCGCGCTGCTCGGCGAGGACGACCAGCGCGGCTTCGGCCATGACCTGGCCGTCCTCGGCGTCGGGCTGCCTCCCGGTGCCCAGCTCGCGCATGTCGCCGCGCCGATGGGAGTCACGGCCTGGCTGGCCGTGGTGCTGTCGTGGCCGGGCCGGCTCGTGGCTGCGCGGAACCAGCCGGCGGCCTGGTTCGCGGGTGACGCGGCCGGCGGGAACCCCGGATAGCATCATCGGCCATGGGCAAGCTACCGATGCGCGCGCGCCTGGCCACTACCCTGGGCGGCGCCGCCGGGACCATGTCACGGCTCGCCGGGCGCGGCGACGGATCGGTGATCGGTGGCGTCGTCGGGCTGCGCCTGGAGCCTGACCTGCTTGCCCTGTTGTCCGTCGGCCGCCAGATAGTGCTGGTCACCGGGACGAACGGGAAGACCACCACGACCCGGCTGATCACCGCCGCGGTCGGCGCGCTCGGGCAGGACGTCGCCTCGAACGCGTTCGGCGCGAACATGGAGGCGGGGCTCGCCGCGGCACTGGGCAAGGCACCCGACGCGCCGCTGGCCGTCCTGGAAGTGGACGAGCGCTACCTGCCCGCGGTCATCAAGGCGACCAAGCCGCGCGTGGTCACGCTGCTGAACCTGAGCAGGGACCAGATGGACCGGGCGGCGGAGATCTGGCTCGTGGCGCGGCGGTGGCGCGAGGCGCTGGCGGCCGCGAAGGGCTGCTGGGTGGTCGCCAACGCCGACGACCCGCTGATCGCCTGGGCCGCCTCCGGTGCCGAGCACGTCATCTGGGTGGCCGCCGGCCAGCACTGGCACGAGGACTCCTGGTGCTGCGCGCAGTGCGGGTCGCACCTGCTGCGGGACGAACTCGGCTGGCGCTGCGGCGAATGCGCGTTCCGGCGGCCGTCCGCCCGGTGGGTACTGGACGGCGACCGGGTCATCGACTCGGCGGGGCGCATCAGCGACCTGTCCCTGTCCCTGCCCGGCCGGGCCAACCGGTCCAACGCCGTGGTCGCGCTCGCGGTGAGCGAGGTGTTCGGCGTCGAAACCGCCCAGGCCCTGCCCCGGCTGCGCGGCGTGGTCTCGGTGGCAGGCCGGTACACCCGGCTGGCCCGCCGCGGCCGCCAGGTCCGGCTGCTGCTCGCCAAGAACCCGGCCGGCTGGCTGGAAGCCTTCGACGTGCTTGACCCGCCGCCGGGTCCGGTGCTGCTGGCCGTGAACGCCCAGGTACCGGACGGCAGGGACACCTCCTGGCTGTGGGATGTCGACTACCGGGTGCTCCGCGGCCGGCCGGTGTTCGTCTCCGGTGAGCGCAGGCTCGACCTGGCGGTCCGGCTGGAAGCGGACCTGGTGCCCTTCGACCTGGTAGACGGGGTGGACGAGGCGGTGGACCAGGTCGAGGGGACCAGCCTGGACGTGATCGCGAACTACACGGCGTTCCAGCAGATCCGGGTCGCGCTCGGACGGGCGGAATAGGACGGAGGGCATCGTGACGGCCGAGGTTCCGCGACGGCGCGGCGCGCATGAGCGCGGCGCGAGCACCCTGCGGCTGGTCTGGGTGTACCCGGACCTGCTCAGCACGTACGGGGACCGGGGCAACCTGCTGATCCTGCAGCGCCGCGCCCGGCTGCGCGGGATCGAGGCGGAGCAGGTGCTGGTCCATGCGGACCAGCCGGTGCCCCGGCAGGGCGACATCTACCTGCTGGGTGGCGGCGAGGACCTGCCGCAGATCCTGGCGGCCCGGCGGCTGCGCAGCGACGGCGGCCTGCGGGCGGCGGCCGAGCGGGGCGCGGTGGTCTTCGCCGTGTGCGCGGGCTACCAGTTGCTGGGCACCGAGTTCGGCGGCGAGGAGGGCCAGCCGGTCGCCGGCCTGGAGATCCTCGACATGCGCAGCGGCCGGGGGGACCACCGCGGCGTAGGGGAGATCCTGGCCGAGGTGAACCCGGCGCTCGGCCTGCCCCGGCTGACCGGGTTCGAGAACCACCAGGGCGTCACCCAGCGCGGGCCCGGCGTGGCACCGCTGGCACGGGTGCTGACCGGGGTGGGCAACGGCGACGGCACGGAGGGCGCCTGGGCGGGCCGGGTGCTTGGCACCTACCTGCACGGCCCGGTGCTGGTACGCAACCCGGACCTGGCCGACCTGCTGCTCAGCTGGGTCGCCGGGCGGCTGCCCCCGCTCGCGGGCCGCGAGGAGCAGTGGACCCAGTCGCTGCGCGACCAGCGGCTGGCGGCCGTCACCACCGCGGCGCCCTGACCACCACGGCGGTCAGTACACCAGCGCCCGCGTCTCGTCGGCGATCACCTCGGCGACGAACGTCGCCGCCCCGGCGATCCGCACGCCGTCGATAAGGTCCGCCTCGGTGATGCCGCGCCGGGCGGCGCACTGGGTGCACAGGGTCACCTGGCCCCCGGCCAGGACGCTTTCCAGCAGGTCGCTGAACGGCGGCGAATGGTCGAGCACCACCTCTGCCGCGCGGCCGGGCAGCGCGAACCAGGCGGACTCACCGGTGAGCCACAGCGAGACGGCCACCCCGCTGGCGAGCGCGGTGGCGGCCACGTTCAGCGCCTGGCCGCTGCGTTCGGGCTCGTCCTTGCCTGCGGTGACCTTGATGACCAGAGTGCGTGCGGGCATGGGCGAACCCTAACCGGTACCGGCCGGGTCCGGAAATGTGCCCGGCGCGGCAGACGCCCGTCCCGGCAGGCCCGCCGCCCGCTGCGTACACTGCGGTGCATGCAAGGGTTGCTCAGCGGCGGGCTGCTCGTGGCGGTCTTCACCGCGGTGGCCGGGGCCGCGCTGCTCGTGCTGCTGCGGCTGTTCCGGATCAGCAGGCCAGGCCGCGACGAGGCGCGCACCGGTGACTGACGCCGGGGGACAACTGCCCGGGGCCGGGGAGCCGCACCCGGACCTGGCGCCGATCGCGTTCCTGCTCGGCCGCTGGGAGGGCGCGGGCGTCGGTGGCTACCCGACGATCGAGAGCTTCCAGTTCGGCCAGGAGATCACCTTTAGCCACAACGGCAAGCCCTACCTCAGCTACGTCAGCCGGACCTGGCTGCTGGATGCCGCCGGCGTGCCCGGGCGGCCGCTGGCAATGGAAACCGGGTTCTGGCGCCCGCGACCGGAGGGCAGGCTCGAGGTCGTGCTCGCGCACCCCACCGGCATCGTCGAGATCTACCTGGGCGAGGTGAGCGGCACCAAGATCGAGATGGCCACGGACCTGGTCGCATCGACCGAGTCCGCCAAGGAAGTGCGCGCGGGGCACCGGCTCTACGGCCTGGTCGGCGTGGATCTCGCCTACGCCTTTGACATGGCGGCGGTCGGCCAGTCGCTGCAGCCACACATATCGGCCCAGCTCAAGCGGGTCACTCCGGCCTGACCGGCCCTCGATACAGCCAGCCCGGGGGACGCCCGTTAGCTCTGGGCGATCCAGAGCCGACCCAATGCCCGGAAAAGCTGGACGGGTGCTGGCGCAGTCAACGTATGGCATGAAAAGGCGGCCCGCCGCCTGGGCGCCTGATACCAGAAAAGGGGAATCCCCCGGGCGGCTCCCGCGCTCGGCATCGCATACGCGCCCGCCCCGCCAGGGCTTCAGGAGACGCCCTGCGGAAACGTTCCGCGGAATGCGAGGCCAGGCACGGGGACCGGCTGGACTAGGCCGGTCAGCCCGGGGGCCCGGTGTCTGCCGTGTATTCGCCGACCGCCGCCAAATGGCACGCGCGCCAACCTGGGCTGGCCCGCGACGGCCGGAGATCGCACTGAGCGCCGGTGCCATGGAGGCACGCACCGCCAGTACGCCCGGCGAAACGGCGGCTAGCTGACAGCCACCTCGCGAGTCCTACTGCCATGCATGCTGTTGGACCACCTCCTTTCCCGCGTTGACCGGAGGCTACGTCAGTGCGGCCCGTGCGGGCAAGAGGGTTATCGCGCCGGGGCGCCCGCCGTGGTCCCGCGGTGCCCGCGCGCGGGCTACTCTCGGGCCATGACGCAGGCGTGGGACAAGACTCTGCGGGCCCGTGGCTACCGCGTCACGCCACAGCGCCAGCTGGTCCTCGCGGCGGTCACCAAGCTGGAGCACGCCACGCCCGAGGAAATCTGGGCCGACGTACAGCAGACCGCCAGCGGTGTGAACATTTCCACCATCTACCGCGCGCTGGAGTTGCTCGAACAGCTCGGCCTGGTGACCCATACCCACCTCGGGCACGGCGCGCCCCGGTATCACCTGGCCGCCGAGGCCGAGCACGTGCACCTGGTCTGCGCCGAGTGCGGGCGGATCACCGAGGTCCCCCCCGAGGCGGTCGCGGCCCTGGTGTCCGCCCTGGAGCGCAACCACGGCTTCCAGACCGACGTCGGCCACCTGACCGTGTTCGGCCGGTGCGAGTCGTGCCGGACGGGTGTGCCTGCCGCCGGGCCCGGGCCCACCGCATAACCTGGGGGGATGGAAAGCCCGTTGCTCGCCAGGACCGGCGCGGTCCCGGCAGAGGGAATCGACGCGGGGGTCGCCGCCCACTACGGGGATCCTTACGCGGAGCAGCGGGCCTTGGCCCGCGCGGCCGGCCTGGTGGACCGCTCCCACCGGGAGATCGTGCGGATCGCCGGCCAGGACCGGCTGTCCTGGCTGCACAGCCTGACCACCCAGGACCTTCAGCACCTGGAGCCGGGCACCACAGCGCAGGCGCTGGTGCTCAGCCCGCAGGGCCACATCGAGCACCACCTCACCCTGGCCGACGACGGGACCGCCGTATGGGCGCATGTCGAGCCGGGCACCGCCGAGCCGTTGCTGGCCTTCCTCCAGTCAATGCGCTTCCTGCTCCGGGTGGATCTGGCCGACGTGACCAGCGACTTCGCCGTGCTCACCTTGATGGGGCCGGACCGGCCCGCCGCTGCGCCGGATGGGACGGCAGTGGCGATGCCGGACGCGTTCGGCATGGATGTGGTGGTGCCCAGGGACCGGCTGGCGGAAATCGCGGCGGCGGTGGAAGGCGGCGGGGCCGCCGTGGCCGGCCTGGCGGCCTACGAGGCGTTGCGGATCGCTGCGCACCGGCCGCGGTTCGGGCTGGACACCGACCACAAGACGCTGCCGCACGAGGTCGGCTGGATCGAGACCGCCGTCCACCTGAACAAGGGCTGCTACCGCGGCCAGGAGACCGTGGCCCGCGTGCACAACATCGGCCATCCGCCGCGCCGGCTGATCCTGCTCCACCTGGACGGCAGCGAGGACCGGCTGCCGGTGCACGGCGACCCGGTGACCCGCGACGACACGACCGTGGGATTCGTCGGATCCGCGGCGCGGCACTTCGAGCTGGGCCCGGTCGGGCTCGGCCTGATCAAGCGGACGGTGCCGGTGGACGCGGCGCTGCGAGCCGGCGGCCTGCCCGCGGCCCAGGAGGTCGTGGTCCCGCCGGACGCGGGCGCGAACGTGAGCATCACGCTCAAGCGGCGCAGCGCGCTCGCCCGCCCCGGTAGCTGACCCGCGGTGCCGGGGCAGGCCGGCGCTCGCGCTGACCCGGGGCTGGCCGGCCCGTCCCGCAGGGGTAACGTAGGCCGGCAGCAGGCCGCGCCGCCCCAGGCGGCGGCCATCTAGAGCCAGGGGAGAGTGCCCGTGCTGCGCCGCGTTCTGCTGGCCGCATCCGACAGCGGCCGGGTGCGTCAGCTCGTCACATCGGCGCCCGTGGCCCGCGGCGTCGTGGCCCGCTACGTGGCCGGGGATGCGGCCGCCGACGCCGTCGCGGTGGCCGGGCAGCTGCGTGAGGCAGGGCTGCTTGTCAGCCTGGACCACCTGGGCGAGGACACCCGCGACGCGCGGCAGGCGGACGCGGCCACCGGTGAGTACACCGCCCTGCTGGCCAGCCTGGAGGCGGCCGGGCACAGCGCGGGCGGCGCCACGGAGGTGTCCGTCAAGCCGACCGCGGTCGGCCTGGGCCTGGCCGACCACGGCGAGAAGACGGCCACCGAGAACATCTCCCGCATCTGCGCGGCGGCCCGCGCGGCGGGCACCACGGTCACCGTGGACATGGAGGACCACAGCCATGTGGATGCGACGTTGCGCATCGTGCGCGCGCTCCGCGCGGAATTCGCCGACCTGGGCTGCGTGATCCAGTCACAATTGCGCCGCAGCGCGGCCGACTGCGCCGCGCTGGCCACGCCCGGTTCCCGGGTGCGGCTCTGCAAGGGCGCCTACGACGCCCCACAGGACGTGGCGTTCAGCAGCCGCGCCGAGGTGGACCGCTCCTATGTGCGGTGCCTGAAGGCGCTGATGCAGGGCGACGGGTACCCGATGCTGGCCACCCATGACCCCCGCCTGATCGAGATCGCGGCGGCGCAGGCGTACCTGACCGGCCGGGGCCCCGGGGATTTCGAGTACCAGATGCTCTACGGCATCCGGCCGGCCGAGCAGCGGCGGCTTGCCGCGGGGGGCGCCAAGATGCGGGTGTACGTGCCGTACGGCAGCGACTGGTACGGCTACCTGGTCCGCCGGCTCGCCGAGCGCCCCGCCAATCTGGCCTTCTTCGCCAGGTCCCTGGCCACCCGCGGCTGACCTGCGGCGCTCCTGACTCCGGCCTGCGGCTGACCTGCCCCGCGGCGGCACCCGGCCGGGCCCGGCGGGGACGGTAGGGTCAAATCGTGATCGCGATTCTGGGTGCGGGCAAGATGGGCGAGGCACTCATCTCCGGCCTGCTGCGAGCCGGCCGCAATCCCGCTGATGTGATCGTGGTGGTCCGCCGGCCAGCCCGCGCGGATCAGTTGCGGGACACCTACGGCGTGGCGGCGCAGTCCGCCGCGGACGCGGTCAAGACCGCCGAGACGCTGGTCATCACGGTCAAGCCGCAGGACATGAGCCTGCTGCTTGACGAGATCGCGCCGCATGTGCCCGCGGACCGGCTGGTCATCTCCGTCGCCGCCGGCATCCGCACCGCCATGATCGAGCGCAGGCTTGGCGCCGAGATCCCGGTGGTCCGGGTCATGTCGAACACGCCGGTCCACGTCGATGAGGCGATGAGCGTCATCTCGGCCGGCCGCCACGCCGGGGAGGAGCACCTGCGCCGGGCGGAGGAACTCCTGCGGCCGGTCGGAAAGGTGCTGCGGATACCAGAATCGCAGCAGGACGCGGCGACCGCGCTGTCCGGCAGTGGCCCCGCCTATGTCTATTTCCTCGTCGAAGCGATGGTCGATGCGGGAATTCTGCTCGGCATACCCCGCGCCACCGCGCTTGAGATGGTCAATCAGGCCGTCTATGGTGCCGCGCGCATGTTGCGGGACACCGGTGAGCACCCGGTGATCCTCCGCGAGGCGGTCACCTCACCCGGGGGCACGACGATCTCCGCGATCCGGGAACTGGAGCGCCATGGCGTCCGGGCCGCTTTTCTCGCCGCGATCGAGTCCGCCAGGGACCGGGGCGCCGAGCTAGGCAGCGGCTGACCGTTACGCCTCATCCGGGCGACGTTCCGGTCCGCAGGTGTGGGTCCTGGGTGACAGTAGGGAGGCTAATTGGAGGGTTGCCCTTTTTCAGGCAGGACTTACGCTGGGGACGGAGGTGACTGATGCGCCGTTTACGGCCAGGCGTAGCCAGCACTGTGTGGAAGAGGGCCACCGATGTCTGCTAATGAGACTCCCCTGAGTGACGTGAGGTTCCTGACCGTGGCGGAAGTCGCCTCGATCATGCGCGTGTCCAAGATGACGGTTTACCGGCTTGTTCACTCCGGGGAACTGGAAGCGATACGGGTCGGGCGGTCCTTCCGCGTCCCCGAGCAAGCAGTCAACCAGTACCTCAGGGATTCATTCGTCGCGGCGAGCTAGCTCACGTCGCCGGTCGTCCCGCGTCCCCGCGGCCGCTGCCTCTGGCTGAGGACACCCGGCCGGGGCGGTAACCTAGGCCGTTGGCGTGTAAAACGTTGGCGTGTGCCCCAGTCGGCGGGTGTCGGGCGTACGCAGGCATGCCTGCTGGTCCCGAGAACGTCGAACGAGGGTGGTGCTATGGGTTCTGTCATCAAGAAGCGCCGTAAGAGAATGGCCAAGAAGAAGCACCGCAAGCTGCTGCGGAAGACACGCGTACAGCGGCGGAACAAGAAGTGACCCGCTCGGCGCCTTCGGATCGGCCTTCGGGCCGGTCATCTGCGGGCGCCGGGCCAGGTGCGGGCCGGGACATCCCACGCGGAACGCGTGGTCGGCGGCCCAGTAGCACGCCGGGGACGGGGAAAACGGTGCGTCAGCTCACGGCCGTGGCCAGCGGCATCCTCCGGGATGCGGCCGCGGGAGGGGCGAGCCGGAGCACGCCCGCGGGCCGGGCCCGCCCCTGGCTGGTCACCGAGCCTGCCGTCGGCGGCGATCAGGCTGCCGCGCCCTGGAACAGCCGGAACGCCGCCGGTGTGGCGCCCGGCGCCGTCGCAACAGCGCAGGGCCTGCGGCAACTCGTCGGGAACGTGCTGCGGCTCGCTGAGGGCCACCTTGGCAACGAGGGGCCGGTCGACGAGTTCGGTTTCGACCCGGCGTTCAACGCGCGCTACCTGATGCCGGTCGCGCGGTTCTTCTACCAGCGCTGGTTCCGGGTGCAGATCCGCGGCCTCGAGCATGTGCCGGCCCAGGGCCCCGCCCTGGTGGTCGCCAACCACTCGGGGACGCTGCCGATGGACGCGGTCATGCTCCAGGCGGGGCTGCACGACGAGCACCCGGCGCGGCGGAACCTGCGGCTGCTGGGCGCGGACCTGGTGTATGAGGTCCCGCTGCTGTCCGCCCTGGCCCGTAAGGGCGGGCACATCCCGGCGGCGCCGGCGAACGCGGACGCGCTGCTGCAGGCCGGCGAGCTGGTCGGTGTCTTTCCCGAGGGGTTCAAGGGCATCGGCAAGCCGTTCGCCGAGCGGTACCACTTGCAGCGGTTTGGCCGCGGCGGGTTCGCCGCCACCGCGATCCGGGGCGGGGTGCCGCTGATTCCCTGCGCGATCATCGGGGCCGAGGAGATCTACCCGATGCTCGGCAACGCCAAGCAGATCGCCGAGTTGCTGCGGCTGCCCTACTTCCCGCTCACGCCGCTCTTCCCGTGGCTCGGGCCGGTCGGCATGGTGCCGCTGCCGTCCCGGTGGATCATCGAGTTCTGCCCGCCGGTGACCACCAACGGCTACGAGCCCGGCGATGAGACCGACCGGGGCGCGGTCGCCGACCTGAGCGGCCGGATCCGCGGGACGATCCAGCGGAAGCTGGACGACCTGCTCGACGAGCGCGGACCCGCCTTCGGCTGACTCGCTTCCCGCTACCTGGCCTCCACCATGCAATCTGCCGTCCCCCGCCCCGCCGTCCGACGTCCCGCCCCGCCGTCCGACGTCCCGCCCCGCCGTCTGACGTCCGCCCCGCCGTCTGACGTCCTGCCTGGGCCGTCTCCGTCCCCGCGTCCCCGCCCCTGCTGTCGTGATCATGACCTTGCTGTCGTGATAGCGACACCAAACTCATGATCACGAACGCGGATCGCACGGGGAGCGGGGATGATCATGGTGTTTGGGCCCGTCCAGGGCAAACACCATGATCATCGGTGAGTCAGGCGGAGAGTTCGCGTTCCAGGGGAAGCGCGGCAGCGACGGATGCCCCGCGGGACAGCGGTAGCGACGGGTGCCGGCGCGGGACAGCGGTAGCCGGTCCCTTCGCCAGCGGCGGCGGGTGCAGGGCGAGGGTCGGTGGCCGGTCCAAACGAGGTCGGTGGCCGGTCCAAGCGCGGGTCCGCGACGGTGCGGGGCGAGGGGCCGGCGCAAGCGCCGGGCCGTGGCGGTGCGGACGAGGAGCCGGTGCAAGCGCCGGGCGGTGGCGGATGCGGGTGCGGGTGCGGGTCAGCCGCGGGCCCGGCGGTGCAGCGCGATCCCGGCCGCGACCCCGCCGGCGATGGCGCCCGCCCCGGCGGCGGCAGGCAGCGCGATCAGCGTCGCCCGCCGCCCGGACCGGAAGTCGTGGACCGGCCAGCCCTGCTCTCGGGCCTGCGCGCGCAGGTCCGAATCGGGGTTGACGGCGGCCGGATGGCCGACCAGTTCCAGCATGGGGATGTCGTTGGCCGAGTCGCTGTAGGCGGCGCACCGCGACAGGTCCAGGCCTTCCCGCACGGCGAGCGCCTTGATCGCCGCCGCCTTCGCCGGGCCGTGCAGCAGCCCGCCGACCAGCCGGCCGGTGTACTCGCCGTCCACCGACTCCGCGACGGTGCCCAGTGCCCCGGTGAAGCCGAGCCGCCGTGAGATGATGCTGGCCAGCTCGACCGGGGTGGCGGTCACCAGCCAGACCCGCTGGCCCGCCTCCAAGTGACGCTGCGCCAGTTCGCGAGTGCCCTCCCAGATGCGGTTGGCCATGGCCTCGTCGTAGATCTCCTCGCACAGCGCGACGATGTCACTGACCTTGTGCCCGGCGACGAATGCGAGCGCGGCTTCCCTGGCAGCGTCGATGTGCTCGGGGTTCTCCGCGCCGCGGACCCGGAAGTAGATCTGTTTCCAGGCCATCTCCGCCAGATCCCGCGGGCCGAACATCTTGCGGGCGGCCAGCCCGCGGGCGAAGTGGTAGATCGACGCGCCCCGCATGAGGGTGTTGTCCACGTCGAAAAACGCCCCGGCCGACGGATCGGGAATCGGCGGCGGATGCTCTACCTGCGCGGCGGCCGCCGACGCGGCGCCCGCCACGGCATCGCCGCTGCGGCCCGGCCAGCGCGCCCCCGTCCAAAGCCGGCGGGGGCCCTGCCCATCCTCTCGGACGCCAGCCATCAGCCGGCCGGCGCGCGTCACCAACGCTGCTCCGACCGGCACGACAGGCCGATCACCCAGCACCCCCATAACGGCATCCATGCTACCGGTCTGACCTGGTGTCCCTGGTCAGGCAGAATGTGCGGCACCGCTGGTCAACCATCTGGGACCTAACCTTGGCGGAGGTCGTACCATACGAAGAGATGTCTATTTCACTAGGGGCAGCAGCGGTCGGCGCGCTCGCCGCCCTGGTGTTTGCCGGGCTGCTGGCGCGCCGGTGTATTCGCGCGCCCAGATTGGCCACCGTCGCCCTGCTCTTCGCCACGGTCGCGCTGGCAGTGGCGCTCGTCGCGCAGGCGGCCGGCTACTACCACGGGTTCGGTGAGGCTACCTTCCGCGCCGTTCAGATCGGCGCGGAGCTGGTCGCGCCGCTCGCGCTCACGTGGGCGCTGGCCGAGCTGACTGCCAAGAGCATGGCCGCCCGGTTCGCATCGCGGCTCGCGCTCGGCGCGGTGACCGTGGTCGGTGCGGTGGTGCTGGCCACCGACCCGCTGGGCAGCGCCGCCTTCAGCAAGACCTGGCCCGCCGCTTCGGTGCACTACCAGATCATCCCGAACGGGCTGCTGAAGTTCGTCGCCGTCGTGACCGCGCTCGCCGCCGTCATCTCGCTGATCGTGACCGGCGTGCGTGCCCGGCAGAGCGCCGGGTGGCAGACCCTGTTCCTCGCCGTGGCGGCTATCGCGGTCGCCTCCGTGCTGCTGGATGTGCTGCGACTGAAGCTGCCGGCGAACTCCGCCTATACGGTGATCTGCCTGGGCGCCGCGGCGCTGGCCTGGTTCGCGGCGAGGCGGGCAAGCGTGGTGCGGCTGGAATCGCTGCGCACTGGCGGGTTTGCCTGGGACGAGGACACCGGCTCCTTTGTCAGGTACCGCGACGAGGACACCGGGGACTTCGGCTATGCGGACGACACCGGGGGCTTCCGGCGGATCCGCGGGGAGACCGACGCCGCTGGCTGGTACGCCGACGACACCGGCGGCTTCCGCCGCGACATCACCGACACCGACCTGCGGGGATGGTTCCGGCCCGGCGCGGAAGGCGGCAGCACCCGGCGCGAGCCGGCCGACGGGCGCGACGCCGCCGACAGCAGCTATGGCGGTTACGGGATCACCAACGCCGGCCCGGCGACCGGCGATGTGGCGCACGACACGCCACCGGGCCAGGCTCCTTACGGCCAGGTTGGCACCGCTTCCGCTCTCGGACCGCGTGGCCAGAACGGCGCGGCGGGCAACGGCGGCGGGCTCGTGGAGACCGGCGAGGCGCTGCCGCCGCTGGCGGATTACCACCCGCTGCCGGAGTCGGCGTCCATGGAGGACATCTCCCGGTTCTACGGGCAGATCGCGATCTACACCCTGCTCGATGAGACGGCCGACGATTTCGAGAGGCTCGCGTCCGAAGTGGTGGAGCAGGTGAAGACCAGGGAACCGGACACGCTGGTCTACGTCATGCACGGGGTCCCTGCGGCACCGATGCAGCGCATCCTCTATGCGATCTACCGGGACGAGGCGGCCTTTGACCGACACGAGCGCCAGCCCTACATCAGGCAGTTCGAAGAGGAACGGGAGCCGTACGTCCTGGCGACCAACGTGATCGAACTGGGCGTCCGGCACGCCAAGTTCACGCCGCTCGCCGCACCGCGCCAGCCGCGCGCGCGGAAGGTCAGGCCGCGCGGCAACGGTGCCCGGTGAGCACGGCCGCACCAGGCACCGCCGCACCCGGCACGACCGCACCGGGCACGACCGCACCGGGCGCGACCGCTGGCGGCCAGGGTGCCGCCTAGCCCCGCGCCGGCCGTGATCACCCTGCTCAGCCGTCCCGGCTGCCATCTGTGCGACGACGCACGCGAGGTCATCTCCAGGGTCGCCGCCGATCTCGGCGTGGCCTGGGAGGAGCGCGACATCACCGGCTCCGAACGCGATCTGCGGGATTACTCGGACATGATCCCGGTGACGCTGATCAACGGCGTCCAGCACGACTTCTGGCATGTGAGCGAGCAGCGTCTGCGGGCGGCGCTGGCCGCGGCCGGCGCCGCAGGCCCGGCCTGAGCCAGCCCGGCCCGGCCGGCCCGGGGAGCGGCCCTTACGCACCCCGGGGTGCCGATGGTGCCCGGCCCGCCACCCGGCAGGCCCCATCGCGCGGCCTGAGCCGCGGCCGCCGACTTTGTGCATGCGTTCACAAGGGCGTACCGTGAATGGAATTGGTCCTGTGGCGGCTCAGGTTCTCCCTTGGGGCGCCTATGGCCCCCGACCCTCAGGAGCACCGGCGAATGTCGCGCCGCCCTAACGCAGCCCCTGGCAGCCAGGGCATTCCCGAGGCGACGATTGCGCGCCTGCCGGTTTACCTGCGGGTCCTGTACACCTGCGCCGAGCAGGGCATCGCGACCGTGTCCAGCGAGGAACTCGCTGCCGCGGCCGGCGTCAACTCGGCGAAACTCCGCAAAGACCTCTCCCACCTGGGCTCCTACGGCACCAGGGGGGTGGGCTATGACGTGGACTATC
>CAWDXD010000006.1:0-228758 GCA_963806145.1 uncultured Actinomycetes bacterium | reverse complement strand
CTGGTGCAGCTGTGCAACAAGTTCCAGGCAGCGGGCGGCACCGCGCCGACCTCCACCGGCACCCCGGTGCGACTGGGCGACGCCTGCGCCACCCTGGCGCACTGGAACGGGCGGTGGGACGCCGACCAGCGCGGCGCGGTCCTGTTCGGCGAGTTCTGGAACTTCGCCAGCGGCGCGTCCCCGTCGCCGTTCTCGCACCGGTTCGAGCTGGCCCACCCCGTCACCACGCCGTTCGGGCTGAACACGGCCAACGCGACCGTGCACGACGCGCTGGGCGACGCCATCGCGGCGCTGCGCAACGCAAGCGTGCCGGTCAACACCACGCTCGGCGCGGTGCAGTTCGTCAGCTACCACGGCAGCCACATCACGATCCCGGGCGGCCCCGGCGACCCGGACGGCATCTACAACGCCATCTACGAGAACACCGAGCCCGGGGACTCGCTCACCTCGCCGGACACCGGCTCGTCGTTCATCCAGGTGGTGACCTGGCCCAAGCACGGCAATTGCCCGGTCGGGTCCACCATCCTGACCTACTCCGAGTCGTCCAACCCGGCGTCGCCGCACTTCGCCGACCAGACGAAGCTGTTCAGCAAGAAGCAGTTCCTGCCGGACCGGTTCTGCCCCTCGCAGATCGCTGCCGACCCGAACCTCCAGACCGTCACGGTCACCGGTCGCTGAGTCAGCGGGCAGGCAGGTCACTCGTGGCGGGTGAAAGCGCGCTTGGCCCGTATATTTGACGGGAATTGCCAGCGCCCGCGACGCCGGGCGGCAGGCGGGGAGGATGACCAGATGACAGGCCGAACGGGCAGGCCGCAGCGGGGGAAGGCGCGGCCGCTGCCCCGGGGTACCTCGCTCTACACCCCCGGAGCGAGCGACACCCGGCGCACGCTGGAGCAGTCCAGCGCGCGGTCGCTGGTGCTGCTGCACCAGCTGCCGGTCTGGGTGGTGCCGCTGCTGCTGACCGCGCTGCTCATCACCGGGCTGGCGGTGCCCGGCTGGATCGGGGCCGTGGCCCTCGTCCTGGTGGCGGCCTTCCTCGGCTGGCTCGCCGCGGTGTCGTGGCCCCGGCTGGCCCCCGGCTCGCGGCTACTGCGCGTGGCCGCGGTCGTCGGCGTGCTCGTGATCGCGGGGATCCAGGCCATCCGGTAGCGCGGACCCGGGGTTCGGCACGGCGCCGCCGTACCTGCGGTCCCGGCTGGCGTAGATCTCGCAGGCCCGCCACAGATGGCGCCGGTCGAAATCGGGGAACAACGTGTCGAGGAACACCAGTTCCGCGTAGGCCGACTGCCAGATCAGGAAGTTGGACAGCCGCTGTTCGCCGGAGGACCGGACGAACAGGTCGACGTCGGGAATGCCGGGCTCGTCCAGGTACCGGGCGAACATCTTCTCGTCGATGCGGCCGGGGCGGATCCGGCCGGCCACGGCATCGGCGGCGAGCCTGGCGGCGGCATCGGCGATCTCCGACCGGCCACCGTAGTTCACGCAGAACTGCAAGGTCAGCACCGAGTTGCCCGCGGTCATCCGTTCCGCGTCCTCTAGCTCGGAGATGACGCTGCGCCACAGCCGCGGGCGCCGCCCCGCCCACCGGACCCGGACGCCCATCTCGTGCAACTGGTCGCGGCGGCGCCGGATGACATCCCTGTTGAATCCCATGAGGAAACGCACCTCGTCAGGGGACCGCCGCCAGTTCTCGGTGGAGAACGCGTACGCGGACAGGTAGGGGATGCCCAGCTCGATCGCGCCCATGATCACGTCGAAGAGCGAGTACTCCCCGCGCTTGTGGCCCTCGGTCCTGGGCAGGCTGCGCTGCTTCGCCCAGCGGCCGTTGCCGTCCATGACCAGGGCCACGTGCCTGGGCAGGAACTCGGGCGGGATGTCGGGCGGCCGGGCGCCCCCCGGATGCGGGTCCGGCGGCCGGATCGGCTGTGCTCCGCGCACCGGCTGCGCTCCCTGGACCGGCTGCGCTCCGTGCCGGTCACCGCCCGGACGACTCATGCGGCTCCTCACCAACCCCTCACGCATGCTCCACGTGCCGGAGCGAGCGGATGGAGTGCTCCAGGTGCCACTGCAGGTAGGCGGCCACAAGGCCGCTGCACTCTACCTGGTGGCGCGGCAGGGACGCGTCCGCGAGCGGCCAGTCGCCCCGCAGCAGCGCGCCCATCAGGGCGACCGTGTGCGCGGACGGGGTCGCCGCACCGGCTGGCCGGCAGGACCGGCAGGTCAGGCCGCCCGCCGCGAGGGCGAACGCGCGCAGCCCGCCGTCCGCCGACACCTCCGGGGAACCGCACACCGCGCACTCCTCCAGCGCGGGCGCGTACCCGGCGACCGCGAGCGAGCGCAGCAGGAACGCGTCGAGCACCAGGCGCGGGCCGTGCTCCCCCGCCCCGAGCGCGCGCAGGCCGCCGACCAGCAGCAGGAACTGCCGCTGTGCGGGCTGGCGCTCCTCGGGGGTGAAGCGTTCCGCGGTCTCCAGCATCGCCACGCCGCTGGTGTAACGCGGGTAGTCCGAGGTCAGCGGCTCCCCGTAGGCCCTGAGCGAGTCGGCCTGGGTGATCACATCCAGCGACCTGCCCTCGTAGAGCAGCAGGTCGACATGCGTGAACGGCTCCAGCCGGGCGCCGAAACGCGACTTGGTGCGGCGCACGCCCTTGCCGACGGCCCGGACCCGCCCGGTCCGCCGGGTGAGCACCGTGATGATCCGGTCCGCCTCACCCAGGTCGTGGGTGCGCAGCACGATCCCGTCATCCCGGTACAGGCTCACCCGGCCATTCTCCCGTATCCCGGTGACACGAGGGTGCAGGCGCGGACCGGCGGGGCCGGCGGCTAACGGCCGGCGCCGGCCCGGTTCACCGCGGACAGCACCGCCTTCAGCGACGCGGTCACCGTGTTGGTGTCCACACCGACGCCCCACAGCGTCTGGCCGCCCACCTCGCACTCCACGTACGCGGCCGCCTGGGCGTCGCTGCCCGCGGACAGGGCGTGCTCGGTGTAGTCAAGCACCCGCACCTCGACGCCGACCGAGCCGAGCGCGTCGCAGAACGCGGAGATCGGCCCGTTGCCCGCACCCTCGATCTGGCGGCCCTCGCCGTCCACGCTGACCTCCACGGTCAGCGCGTCCTTGGCGTCGACCGCCGAGGAGGTGTGGTGCGCCTGCAGCGCGACCCGGCCTGCGCTCAGGTACTCGGCCGAGAACGCCTCCCACATCTGCGCCGGAGTGACCTCGCCGCCCTCGGCGTCGGTGCGCGCCTGGACCACGCGGGAGAACTCGATCTGCAGCCGCCGCGGCAGGTCCATCTGGTGCCCGGCCTTCATGATGTAGGCCACCCCGCCCTTCCCGGACTGGGAGTTGACCCTGATCACGGCCTCGTAGGTGCGCCCCACATCACGCGGGTCGATGGGCAGGTACGGGACCTCCCAGGGGTGCGCGGCCACGTCGGCGCCCGAGGCGGCGGCGGCGGCCTCGTGCGCCTCGAAGCCCTTCTTGATCGCGTCCTGGTGGGACCCGGAGAACGCGGTGTAGACCAGGTCACCGGCGTAGGGGTGGCGCGGGTGCACCGGCAGCTGGTTGCAGTACTCGACAGTGCGCCTGATCTCATCGATGTCCGAGAAGTTGATCATCGGGTCGATGCCCTGGCTGAACAGGTTCATGCCCATGGTGACCAGGCACACGTTGCCGGTCCGCTCCCCGTTGCCGAACAGGCAGCCCTCCACCCGGTCCGCCCCGGCCAGCACGGCCAGCTCGGCGTCGGCGACCGCGGTGCCGCGGTCGTTGTGGGTGTGTACCGACAGGCACACGTGCTCCCGCCGGGACAGGTTGCGGCTCATCCACTCGATCTGGTCGGCGTACACGTTGGGGGTGGACCGCTCCACCGTGCACGGCAGGTTGAGGATGATCTCCCGGTCCTGGCCCGGCTGCCAGACGTCCATGACCGCCTCGCAGACCTCGGCGGCGAAGTCCAGTTCGGTGTCCATGAAGATCTCTGGCGAGTACTCGAACCCGAAGTCACAGCCTGCCAGGTACTGCTCCGCATACTTGACCACCGACCGGGCGCCGTCGGCCGCGAGGTCGCGGCATTCCTCCCGGCCGATGCCGAACACGACCCGCCGGAACACCGGCGCCGTCGCGTTGTACAGGTGCACGGTGGCCCGCGGCGCGCCGGCCAGGGACTGCACGGTCCGCTCGATCAGCTCGTCCCGCGCCTGGGTAAGCACCGAGATCTGCACGTCGCCGGGGATGACGTCGCCGGTGATCAGGCTGCGGACAAAGTCGAAGTCGGCCTGGCTCGCCGACGGGAACCCGACCTCGATCTCCTTGTAGCCCAACCGCACCAGCAGGTCGAACATGGTGCGCTTGCGGGCGGGGCTCATCGGGTCGATCAGCGCCTGGTTACCGTCGCGCAGGTCGGTGGACAGCCAGCGGGGCGCGGCGGTGATCGTCTTGCCGGGCCACGTCCGGTCCGGCAGGCGTACCGGGCGGAACGCGGCGTAGCGCTGGCAGGGCATGCCACTGGGGGCCTGTTGTACTCGCATTGGCGGAACTGCTCCCTCGAATCGGGCGGGTAGCCGACGGCAACGCTCAGCCCCGCGGCGAGGGAGCCGGCCTTATCGGGCCCCGCCGCGGCAGCTAAGAAGCAGTCCGCGCAACATCGGAAAGAGATTATCAGACATTACGATCCGCCCGCGGCTGGCACGTGCTGGCCCGGGGGGACGACCCCCCGGAACTGGCCTGGGCGGACTGTGACGACCGTGACATCTGTCATCCCAAGGTCCGGACGCGCGTGACAGGGCAACGGCCACGGCGGCCTCTAGCGTGGAGTCATGATCACGAAGAACAAGGGTGCGACCGGGCCGGCCGTCGCCTTTCGCGACGTCGTCAAGGTGTACCACCCCGATATCAAGGCGCTGGACCACGTGACCTTCGACATCCAGCCCGGCGAGACGGTGGCGCTGCTCGGCCCGAACGGCGCGGGCAAGTCCACCGCGATCGACACCATGCTGGGGCTGCGCGCGCCCACCTCCGGAGAGGTCCGGATCCTGGGCGGGCCCGCGGCGGCGGCCGTGGCGGCCGGCCAGATCGGCGGCATGCTGCAGACCGGCGGGCTGCCCGAGGGCGCCAAGGTGTCCGAGCTGATCGGCCTGTTCCGGCAGCTCTACCGGGACCGCCGCAGCACCGCCGAACTACTGACCCTGGCCGGCATCGCCGACCTGGCGGACCGGCGGGTGGAGCAGCTCTCCGGTGGCCAGACCCAGCGAATGCGGTTCGCGCTGGCGCTGGCCGGCAACCCGGAACTGGTATTCCTCGACGAGCCCACCGCGGCGCTCGACGTGGAGGCCAGGCGGCACTTCTGGCGGTCGGTCGAGATGATCGCCGGACAGGGCGCCACCGTGCTGTTCGCCACGCACTACGTGGAAGAGGCGGACGCCAACGCGACAAGGATCATCGTGGTGAACCACGGCCGGGTCATCGCCGACGGCACCCCGGCCCAGATCAAGGCCTTCACTGCCACCAGGACGCTGCGCTTCAGCACGCCCGCGCCGGACCCGTCGGAGCTGCTGAAGCTGCCGGGCGTCACCGACGTCGTGGTGAACGGCGACGCGGTGTCGGTGCGCACCAGCGACGCCGACGGCACGCTGCCCGCGCTGTACGCGCTGGGGCGGCCGATCACGGCCATGGAGGTGGGCGGCGGCGGCCTCGAAGAGGCGCTGATCGCCCTCACGTCCGCCGACAACAGCCCGGTCACGGAAGGGGTGAGCTGAGCATGGCCGCGTTCCTTCGTTTCGAAATCGTCCGCAGCCTGCGCAACGTGCGGTTCGTCGTGTTCATCGCAGGATTCCCGGTGCTGCTGTACCTGATCTACGCCAAGCAGACCGGGACCTCGCAGGGACTGACGGTCGCGGCGATCCTGCTGGTCTCCATGGCGGTGTGGTCGGGCATGGGCTCGGCCATGTTCGCCACCGGCCCGCAGCTCGCCAAGGAACGGCAGAACGGCTGGATGCGCCAGCTGCGGGTGTCGCCGATCTCCGCGCCGCGCTGGTTCGCCGCCAAGCTGGCGCAGGGGCTGCTGTTGATCATCCCCGGATTCGTGCTGCTGATCCTGCTCGGGTTCGGGTACGGCCATGTCCACCTGGCGGCGGGCCGGGTGGCCACGCTGGCCGCGGTGCTGATGCTCGGGGTGATCCCGTTCTGCGTGCTCGGCCTGGTCATCGGCCTGGTCTTCGACGGCCAGACCGCCCAGGTGGCGCAGATGCTCACCCTGCTGGTGCTGGCGTTCCTCGGCGGGATCTTCATCCCGTACAGCAACCTGCCGCACGTCATGCAGCAGATCGCCAACGTGCTGCCGAGCTATCACCTGGTGCAGCTCGGCTGGAACGCCGTGGCGGGCCGGGCGCTCGGCGTCGAGCACATGCTGGTGCTCGCCGCCTGGGCGGTGGCCCTCGGCCTGATCGCGGTCTGGCGCTGGCGCCAGGAGAGCACTACCGCCTGAGGAACTGCCGGGCATGATGGTGAACATGCGGCTGACCAGCCGGAGTGAGCCCGGGCCGGAGCCGGGGCCGTCGATGGAAGACGACGACCTCGACACCGGCATCGCCGGGCTGCTCCGGTACCGGCGGCTGGTCATCCGCGTGCTGCTGGTGATCTTCCTGCTGCTCCCCGCCGTGGGGCTGCTCACCTCACACCGGCATAGCAGCCACGCAGGCTTCCTGATCCTGGCAACGCTCGCGTTCGTGGTATTGACCGACCGGACGGTCCTGATCCGGATGCCCGAGCCCGGGCGGTACGAGCGCTGGCAGTGGTGGCTGCTTCCGGTGCTGGTCGGGCTGGGCGCGGCGCTGTTCGCGGTGGGGGGCATGGCCTGGCTTACCCCCCTCGCCGTCGCCTCCGCGGCCGTGGGGCGCATCTCGCCGGACGGCAGGGCATCCGTCCTCGGCCTGGCGTGCTGCACCGGGATCGCGGTGACGATCAGCGTCGCGACCGGCCTGGGCTACAGCAACACGATCGTCGCCGGCGCCGTGGTCGCGCTGGGCAACCTGCTGGCGCACAGCGCGGAACGCCGCAACGTGCTGATGTACCGGCTTAAGAAAACCCGGGCCGAGCTGGCCCGGGCGGCCGTGGCGGAGGAGCGGCTGCGCATCTCCCGTGACCTGCATGACCTGCTGGGGCACAGCCTGTCGCTGATCACCCTGAAGGCCGAGCTGGCCGGCCGGGTGATCGGCACCGACCCGGAGCGGGCAGCCAGGGAGATCGCCGAACTGGAGACCGTGGCCCGGCGGTCACTGACCGAGGTGCGCCAGGCGGTGACCAGCTACCGGCAGCCGAGCCTGGCCGCCGAACTGGTCAGCTCCCGCCGGATGCTGGCCTCGGCCGGGATCGAGTGCCAGCTCCGGGTGCCGGACGCCTACTCGCTGCCGCCGGCGGTGGACGCGCTGCTCGCGTGGACCGTCAGGGAGGGCGCGACCAATATCGTCCGGCACTCCGCTGCCAGGCACGCGGAGATCACTATCGAGCTGACCGACACCGAGGCCACCGCCAGGCTGGCCGACGACGGCATGGGGCCACGCGGGAATGGCCTGCGCGCCATCGCCAATGCCACCGGAACCGTGGCCGTGGGTGCCGGGGCTGGCGGTGTGCCAGGAGGAACCGGGGCCACCGGGGCTGGCGGGGCCGGAGCGGGCGGGACCGGGGCCGGCCGAGCGGGCAGGACCGGGGCCGGAGCGGCAGGACCGGGGCAGCCGGGGCTGGCGCGCCCGCCGGGAGCGGCGGGGCCGCCGGTTCTGGCCTGGCCGGGCTCGCCGAACGGGCAGCCCGCCTGGGCGGGACGCTGTCCGCGGGCGAGGGCGAGGACGGCGGGTTCCAGCTATGGGTAAGCGTGCCGCTGATCGGTCCGGCCGACGGCACCGCGGCCAGCGACACCGCGGCCGGTGACACCGCGGCGGACCCCGGCCCCGGCACGGAGCGGATGCCGTCGTGACCGTGCGCATCATGATCGCTGAGGACCAGACCATGGTCCGGCAGGCCCTGGTTGCCCTGCTCGAATTGGAGGGCGACATCACCGTGGTGGCGCAGGCCGCCAGCGGCGACGAGGCGCTCGCCATGGCCCAGCGCTACCAGCCGGACGTGGCCCTGCTCGACATCGAGATGCCGGGGCCGGACGGGCTGGAGGTGGCCAGGCGGCTGGCCAAGGACGGGTTCGGCGGGAAGATCGTCATCGTGACGACGTTCGGCCGCCCCGGCTACCTGGCCGCCGCGATGGCGGCCGGGGCGAGCGGATTCCTGCTCAAGGACGCGCCGGCCGCCGAGCTCGCCACCGCCATCCGGCGGGTGCAGGCCGGTGAGCGGGTCGTCGACCCGGCCCTGGCCGCGGCGGCGCTCGCCGAGGGCGCGAGCCCGCTGACCGCACGGGAGACCGAGGTGCTGTCCGCCGCGCGCGGGCACGCGGCCATCTCGGACCTGGCGGCCTCGCTGCACCTGTCGTCCGGCACGGTCCGCAACCACCTGTCCGCCGCGATCCAGAAGCTCGGCGCCCGCAACCGGGCCGAAGCCGTCCAGATAGCCGAGCGCAAAGGCTGGCTCTGACAGGGTCAGCTCTTGCTCCGCGCCTGGGGGACGGCTGGGGGATGACCCGGGCGCGGACAGAACTCCGCGCCCGGGTAACCCCCGTCCACCCCCCACCGGATTCCGTGGTGAAACAGGGTGGCGGACCGGCAGCACCAGCGCTTGGGTAGGAGCATGCGAACCGAACGGTTCGACCCCGCGAGCGACACCTGGGCGGTGCGGGCGTGCCACGACATCCATTTGGCGGCGGCGCGTGCGGACGGGATGCGGCGGCCGGCGATGTCCCCGCGGACTTTCCAGGCCTGGCTGCGTTATGGCTGGACAGAGGACCCGTCGGAGGCGTGGCTGGCGCGGGACGACGACGGCGAGGCCTGCGGCTGGTACCTGCTCAGCCTGCCGGAACGGGAGAACCGGCACCTGGCCGACGTCAACCTGGTGGTGGCGCCGTCGCGGCGCCGGGCCGGGCTGGGCACCGCACTCCTCGGCCATGCGGCAGATCGGGCCCGGCAAGCGGGCCGGACGCTATTGACCGGCCACACAGAAGAGTCCTCCGCTGGGACAGCCTTCGCCCGCACACTCGGTGCCAGGCACCGGCTCACCGGGACTTTCGCGGTGCTCCGGCTCGGCTCCATCCCTCCGGGTCACCTGGCCGCCCTGCGGGAAACGGCAGTGGCCGCCGGCGCCGGCTATTCCCTGGTGTCCTGGGAAGGGCCGACCGCGGAACACCGGCTCGTGGAGGTCGCCGTACTGCTCGGGATCGAGGGTGAGGCCCCGCGTGCCGCCGGGGAGGAACCCCAGGGCTGGGATGCCGCCCGGGTCCGGGCCGCCGACCAGCGTCTGGCCGACCAGGGGTGGCGGTTCTACAGCCTCGCAGCCCGGGCGCAGCGCGGCGGAGGGCTGGTGGCGATCACCCAGCTCGGGGTCGACCCGCTCGACGGGAGCTGGGGTTTCCAGTCGCTGACCGCGGTGGCGGGGCCGCATCGCGGGCACCGGCTCGGGCTGCTGGTCAAGGTGGCCATGCTGGAACTGCTCGCCGCGCACGAACCGCAGCTCGCCCAGATCGAGACGCTCACCGCCGAGGGCAACGAGCACATGACCGCGATCAATACCGAGCTGGGATTCACGGTCCTGGAGCGGCAGCTGTCGTGGGAGCTGGAGACGGCCCGCATCCCCCGGCCAGCGGACCTCGGCACTCAGTCGTAAAAGCCCAGCCTGCGGAGCTGTTTCGGGTCGCGCTGCCAGTCCTTGGCCACCTTGACCCGCAGGTCCAGGTACACCTTGGTGCCGAGCAGCGCCTCGATCTGCTGCCGGGCCCTGGTGCCGACCTCCTTCAGCCGGGCGCCCTTGGCCCCGATGACGATGGACTTCTGGCTGGGCCGCTCCACGTACATGAACGCGTGCACGTCGGTGAGCTGGTCCCGGTCCGGCCGCGGCCCCATCTCCTCCACCACGACGGCGATCGAGTGCGGCAGTTCGTCCCGCACGCCTTCCAGCACCGCTTCGCGGATCAGCTCGGCGACCAGCACCTGCTCGGGCTCGTCGGTGAGCTCACCGTCGGTGTACAGCGGGCGTCCCGGCGGCAGGTACCCCACCAGCACGTCCGTCAGGACGTCGAGCTGGAAGCCGGTGGCGGCGGACACCGGCACGATGTCGGCCCAGTCGCCGAGGTCCGCCACCGCGGCGAGCTGCGCCGCGACCCGCTCCGGCGGCACCAGGTCCGTCTTCGTGACGATGGCAACCACGGGCGTGCCCTTGACCGCGCCGAGTTCGGCGGCCAGGTACTTGTCCCCCGGGCCGATGCGGTCGGGCGCGGGCACGCAGAACCCGATCACGTCCACCTCGGTGAGCGTGGCGCGCACCAGGCTGTCCAGGCGCTCCCCGAGCAGCGTGCGCGGCCGGTGCAGGCCGGGCGTGTCCACGATGATCAGTTGTGCGTCGCTGCGGTGCACGATGCCCCGGATGGCCCGCCGGGTGGTCTGCGGGCGGCTGCTGGTGATCGCGATCTTGGTGCCGACGAGCGCGTTCATCAGCGTGGACTTGCCCACGTTCGGCCTGCCCGCGAAGCAGGCGAACCCGGACCGGAACTCTGGTTCCTCCGCTGGGCGCTGGCCGGCTTCCACGAGCAGATTCTCCCGCAGCCGCGGCCCGGCCGCTGTCCTAGGGCTCAATGGCCGCACGCAGCCGCCCGTCCGGGCCGGCGTGGTAGACCGGCGCTCGCGGGCCGAGGTCGGCTACGGCCGCTAGGTCGGCTGGGTCGACGGCCTCGGCCTCGCTGACCAGCGCCGCGGCCTCGAGGGCGGTCGCGCCGCTGGAGACCGCCATCGCCACCGCCAGGCGCAGCGCGGACAGCCGCAGCGAGCGTTGCGCCACGGTGGCGGCCGCGTAGGTGCGGCCGGTCTCGTCCCGCACTGCCGCGCCCTCGGCCGCGCCGGTCCTGGCGCGGGCCGACCGCGCCAGCGTGACGATCTTCTGGTCTTCGGCGTCAAGGCCCTCCACGGCGCCGAGTCTAGGCGGCCCGCCGTCGTGATCATGACTTTCGGGGACCTGCAGCGCCGCCTAAGTCATGATCACGAACAGTGGATCAGGCGGGCACAACCATGATCACGGGCTGGCCGGGGGCAGGTCCGCGGTGCCAGGCTCACGATCGCGGTGGCTGGGAGCCGCGGCGCGCCGGGATCGCGCGGTGCGCTCGACGGTCACCGTGCCGATCCGGTTACGCCGCCCGGCCAGGCTCTCCGCGGTCAGCCTGAGGCCCGCCACGGTCGCCGTCGACCCGGCGATGGGCACCCGGCCGAGCGCATGCGCGAGCAGGCCGCCGACGGTTTCCACATCCTCCGCCTCGATGCTGACCCCGAACAGTTCCTCCAGGTCGGTCACGGGCAGCCGCGCGGTGACCCGGGCCCGATCCGGTTCCAGCCACTCCACCACCGGCCGCTCCTGGTCGTATTCGTCGGTGATCTCCCCGACGATCTCCTCCAGGATGTCCTCGATGGTGACCAGCCCGGCCGTGCCGCCGTACTCGTCGATCACGATGGCCAGGTGGATCTGGCGCGCCTGCATCTCCTGCAGCAGATCGGAAACCGGCTTGCTTTCCGGCACGAACGTGGCGGGGCGCATGACCGATTCGACATTTTCGACCGTCTCCGCCTCGGGGTGCTCACGGCTGCGGGCCACCAGGTCCTTGAGATAGGCGATGCCGATGACGTCGTCCTTGTTCTCGCCCACCACGGGTATCCGGGAAAAGCCGCTGCGCAGCGCCAGCGACAGCACCTGCCGCACGTTCTTGTCCCGCTCCGCGAAGACGATGTCGGTCCGCGGCACCATGACCTCACGGACGATCGTGTCGCCGAACTCGAACACGGAGTGGATCATCGCGCGCTCGCCCGGTTCGATGACCTGGCGCTCTCCGAGCAGGTCCACCAGCCCGCGCAGATCCTCCTCCGACTCGGCGGGACCTTCCCTGGCGCCACGTCCCGGGGTCAGCGCGTTGCCAACCGCGAGCAGCAGCCGCGGCAGCGGCCCCAGAGCCCGGACCGCGGGGACGAGCACCCCAGCCGCGGCCGCGGCCAGCTGCCGGTCGTAATGGCGGCCCAGGGCGACCGGCCAGATCCCGGCCACGACGTACAGCAGCGCGGCCATGCCAGCCAGGGCGATGAGGAACGTGTGCCAGCCGGTGCCGAGCAACTGCACCAGTGCCGCGGTCGCGAGCACCACGGCGGCGGTCTCGGCGCCCACCCGGATCGCCAGGAGCACGCTCAGGTACCGCCGCGGCTCCGCCAGGATCGCCCGCACCGGGGACGAGTTACCGTTCGCGCCATCCCTGGCGCGCTCTCTCCCGCCCGCCCTGACCATGCGGAACAGGGCGATTTCGGCGCTGGCGCACAGCCCGGCCGCCACCGCGAGCGCTACTGCGGCGGCAACAAGCCACGCCATCGCAGCATCATCCGGATTCGTCCCGCTTCCCCGTGTCCCCGGCCGGGCCGCGCTCGGCGCGCCAGGAGTCCAGCAACTGGTCCTGCAGTCCGAACATGGTGGCATGTTCCCTGGGCTCGGCATGGTCGAAACCGAGCAGGTGGAGGATGCCGTGGGTACACAGCATCTCCAGTTCGTCGGTGACCGGGCGCTGCGCGTCGCGGGCCTGCTCGGTGGCCACCTCCGGGCACAGGACCACGTCGCCGAGCACGGTGACCGGCCCGGCGTCGCCGGCGGCAGACCCGCCGCGGTCCGCGCGGTCGCTGCCCGGGGGCGGCGGGCGCAGCTCGTCCATGGGGAAGGCGAGGACGTCCGTGGGACCGTCCTCGCCCATCCAGCGCTGGTGCAGGTCGGCGATGGTGGGACCGTCCACCAGCAACACGGACAGCTCCGCCAGCGGGTGGATCCGCATCTCGTCGAGCACGTGCCGGGCCAGCGCCGCCAGGGCGGGCTCGTCCACGCTGACCCCGGACTCGTTGCGTATCTCGATGCTCATGCGCCGGGCCCGGTCACTGGGCCCGCTTGCCAGGTCCCCGGGAGCCTGCCCGGCCGTCGCCGCGCTCGCCGGCCCGGCCCCTCAGGCTGCCGTCCCGCACCGGGCCGGCCATGCCGCCGGTGCGTGCCTCGTAGGCGGCGTAGGCGTTCACGATGTCCCCGACAAGCCGGTGCCGGACCACGTCATGGCTGGTCAGCCGGGAAAATTGGATGTCTTCGACGCCTTCGAGGATGTCCTGCACCAGCCGCAGCCCGCTGGCCTGCCCGGCCGGCAGGTCCACCTGGGTGATGTCGCCCGTGACCACCATCCGGGAACCGAAGCCGAGCCGGGTGAGGAACATCTTCATCTGCTCGGCCGAGGTGTTCTGCGCCTCGTCCAGGATGATGAACGAGTCGTTCAGCGTGCGCCCGCGCATGTAGGCCAGCGGCGCGACCTCGATCGTGCCCGCCGCCATGAGCCGCGGGATGGACTCCGGGTCCAGCATGTCGTGCAGCGCGTCGTACAACGGGCGCAGGTACGGGTCGATCTTCTCGTACAGCGTGCCTGGCAGGAAGCCCAGGCGCTCACCGGCCTCCACCGCGGGCCGGGTCAGGATGATCCTGTTGACCTCCTTGGCCTGCAGTGCCTTGACCGCCTTGGCCATGGCCAGGTAGGTCTTCCCGGTGCCGGCCGGGCCGATGCAGAACACGATCGTGTGCTCGTCGATCGCGTCCACATAGCGCTTCTGGTTGAGCGTCTTGGGCCGGATCGTCCGCCCGCGAGCGGACAGGATGTCCAGGGACAGCACCTCGGCCGGGCGCACTCCCGACTTACGCCGGAGCATGGGAATGATGCGCTCCACAACGGCCGGCGTCAGTTCCGCCCCGCCGCCGACAAGCGCGGTCATTTCCTTGAACAACTCCGCGACAAGCGCCGTCTCGGCCGCCGTCCCGGTAATAGTGATCTCGTTTCCCCGGACATGAATATCGGCGCGGAAGGAACTCTCTATCACGTGGAGCAGTTCGTCGCCGGACCCCAGCAGGCTGACCATCGAGTGGTCATCGGGAATCACGACCTTGACCTGGGTACTGCCAGCGGCCGGCTCGTCAGCCGGGGTCCCGCCCTGGGCGCGCCGCCGGGTCTCGCGGGAAGTATCCGTCAATTCCTTGTCTCCGCCTGGCGCGGGCCCCCGCCCGCGCATCGCTGAGCCCATGCTATCCGCCGGAGCCGGCGATCCGCCGGGTCAGCCCGGCGGCCAGGTCATGTCCCTGCCGCCCAGCACGTGGGCATGCACGTGGAACACCGTCTGCCCGGCCCGTGGCCCGGTGTTGAAGACGACGCGGTAACCGTCGGCGGCGATCCCCTCGGCCGCTGCCACCTGGTGCGCCAGCGCCGCCACCTCGGCCAGCAGGCTGCCGTCCGCGGCGGCCAGGGCGGCCAGGTCGGGGTGGTGGTCCTTGGGGATGACCAGGACGTGCGTGGGAGCCTGCGGGTTGATGTCCCTGAACGCGATCGTCCGGCCGCTTTCGGCGACCCGCTCGGCCGGGATGTCACCCGTCACGATTTTGCAGAAGAGGCAGTCGGCCACCTGGGGATCGTAGCGTGCAGGCTAGCCCGGCGCCCCCAATCGACTCTTGATATGACTCCCATGACCGGCGCTCGGCCTATATCGTTGACACGTTGCGAAGTTTGTGGCGCACGCCTCCGAGATACCTGGCCCGGCACGTGTGTGTTCTGGCCTGTGTACTCGCGGCGGTGACGTCTGGACGGGGCCAAGGCAACGCGCGACACGCAAGGTCCGTTGTTGGGGGTCGGAATCGTTGAGGTCAGGCTGCGGCCGTGGAATCTTCTCGCAATTCCAGCATGACCACAGGTGAACCAGACGCGGCACCAGCGCGTCCCATAACCGTGACAACCGACACCCTGCTGGCGGACGCTTCGCTGCAGTCGGTCCCCGCAGAATGGGATGCCGCCAGGGCGGTCACCGCGATCTACACGACGCACTACCGTTCGCTGGTCCGCCTCGCGGTCCTGCTGGTACGTGATGTCGCGACCGCGGAGGAAGTGGTGCAGGACTCGTTCATCGCCATGCATGCCGCATGGCGCCGGCTTCGGGACACCGAGAAGGCGCTGTCCTACCTGCGCCAGTCGGTGGTGAACCGGTCCCGGTCGGTACTGCGGCACCGGGTGGTGGTGGACAAGAACGCCCCGAAGCCGGCGCCGGATATGCCCAGCGCCGAGCAGGGCGCGATTTCCCTGCTCGAGCGGTCGGCGGTGATCGCCGCGCTGCGCACGCTGCCGCCACGGCAGCGTGAGGCGCTTGTACTGAAGTACTACGCCGATCTCTCGGAGGCGCAGATCGCCGCCTCCATGGGGATCAGCCGGGGGGCGGTCAAAAGCCACACCGCCCGGGGCGTAGCGGCACTGCGGGTGGTGCTGGAGATGGAGACGTGAGAAGGCTCAGGGGGGCCGCAAGCGGCCTGGAGCGAGGGGCATGACAGGACAGGAACGCGACTACGAGGCGATCCTCAGCCGCGTGTTGCGCACGACAACGGATCAGTTCGAGCCCGTCGGTGACGGCTTGACGAAGATCCGCGGACGGCTCAGCGAGCCGTGGCTCAAACGGCAGTGGTGGCTGCTGCGCAGCGAGTGGATAGCGCTTCGCTGGCTCGTCGTCGTCCGGTGTGAGTCCTTCTTCAGCACGGTCAAGTCCAGCTTCAGCACGGTCAAGTCCAGCTTCAGCACGGTCAAGTCCGGCAAGTCCGGCCCTGCCGCGGCGGACCCCGCCGCAGGCCCGCTCGCGCCGCTCCTGGCGTGCGCCACCCCGGGCACCGAAGAGCACAGCAGGCGGCGCAGGTCGCTGCGGCCCGTCCTCGGCGGCATCACGGCGTGGGCCTCGGGCAAGGCGTGGGCCTCGGGCAAGGCGTGGGCCTCGGGCAAGGCGTGGGCCTCGGGCAAGACGTGGGCCTCGGGCAAGCCGCGCAAGTCGGTCGGCCCGGCCATGGCCTGGCTGCGCCCTGCTCTCGCGGTGGCGGGGGCCGTGGTGCTCGTGGTGGCGGGAGTCTTCGCCCTGGGGCAGATCCGCCAGGGGCTGTTCCTCGGCCTGGATAACGCCAGCGGGACCAACGGCTCAAACACCGGCCACGTGCCCGGGAACGGCAACCCGAACGGCGGCGGCGCCACGCTGAAGAGCTCGAGTTCGCCGAGCCTGGGCCGTTCGGGGGCACCCAAGCCCGGCGCGTCCGCGGCGCACAATAGGACACTCCCGTCGCCGGGGCCCTGCATTTCGCCGAGCCGGTCGGTCAGCAGCCCGTCGCCGTCGCCGTCACCGACGTCTGCCAGCCCGTCGCCGACGCCGACCACGGCGAGCCCGTCGCCGACGCCGACGTCCGCGAGCCCGTCGCCGACTACCTCGCAAGCTCCCATCACCGGCGGCGTTGGCGCTCAGACGCAGGAGGCCATCGGGACGACGGCCCTGGTGATGTGCGAGCGGCCCCCCCCGAGCGCGCAGGCGAGTCCGTCGAACCAGGCGCCCCCCGGGCCGTAGCGGGGCCGGGGTCAGTCCCAGCGGCCGGAGCGGCTCGCCAGGACCGCGGCCGCCACCAGCCCGGCCGAGGAGGTCCGCAGCACGGTGGGGCCCAGCCGGGCGGGCACGGCGCCCGCCTGGGTGAGCTGCGCGGCCTCCTGCGGGCTGACACCGCCTTCCGGGCCGACGATCACCAGGATGTTCCCGCTGCCGGGAAGGTCGAGTCCGCCCAGCGCCACCGGCCCGGCCGGATCGAGCAGCACCGCCAGGGTGGCCGTGGCCACCCGCCCCGCGAGTTCGGCGGTGCTGGCCAGGGCGGTCACCTCCGGCAGCCAGGCCCGGCGGGACTGCTTGGCGGCCTGGGCCGCCGCCGCGCGCCAGCGGGCCAGGGCACGCTCCCCGCGGGCGCCCTCCCAGCGGGTCACGCAGCGGCGCGCCGCCCAGGGCACGATCACATCCACGCCGCCCTCGGTCATCAGGTCCACCGCCAGCGGGCCGTGATCTCCCTTGGGCAGGGCCTGGGCCACCACCAGGGCCGGCTCCGGGCGGGGCTCGCTGCGCCGGGCCAGGACGCTCAGTTCCAGCGTGCCCGCCCCGGCGGCGGTGACGACGCACTCGGCGACCAGCCCGGCGCCGTCGGTCAGGTCGGCGCGCTCCCCCACCGCGAGGCGCCGTACCGTGGCGGCGTGCCGCCCCTCCGGGCCATCCAGGATCACCGTGTCGGCGGCCAGGGCGGCCGGGTCGCTGAGGAAGACCGGCGGCCGGGAGTCGGGCTCAGCGGCCGTTGAAGGCATCCCGCAGCCTGGAGAAGAAGCCCTGCTGGCCGGGCGCGAACCGGCCGGGCGGCGTCTCCTCGGCCCGGAGCTTCGCCAACTGCTTGAGCACGGCCTCCTGCTCCTCGTCGATCTTGGTCGGCGTCTCGACGGTCACGTGGATGACCAGGTCACCCCGGCCGGAGGAGTTCAGGTGCCGCACCCCCAGCCCATACAAGGGGATGACCTGGCCGGACTGGGTTCCCGGCCGGATGTCCAGTTCCCTGGTCCCGTCCAGGGTCTCCACGCTCAGGGCGGCGCCAAGGGCGGCCGCGGTCATCGGGATGGTCACCGTGCAGTGCAGGTCGTCGGCCTCGCGCTCGAATATGGGGTGCGGGCTTTGGACGATCTCGAGGAAGAGGTCACCAGGGGGGCCGCCGCCGGGCCCGATCTCGCCCTCGCCAGCGAGCTGTATGTGGGTACCGTCCTCGACCCCCGCGGGAATCCGGACCTTGATGGTGCGCCGGGTGCGGACCCGGCCGTCGGCGTCACATTCCGGGCAGGGCCGCCGGATGACCGTGCCGAAGCCGCCGCAGGCCGGGCACGGCCGCGACGTCATCACCTGTCCCAGGAATGAGCGGGTGACGTGGCTGACCTCACCACGGCCGCCGCAGACGTCGCAGGTCTCCGGGTGGGTGCCTGGCGCCGTGCCCTCACCGGAGCAGGTCGGGCAGACGACCGCGGTGTCCACGGTCAGGTCCCTGGTCGCGCCGAACGCGCATTCGGACAGGTCGAGATCCACCCGGACGGTCGCGTTCCGGCCCCGTCTGGCCCGGCTGCGCGGGCCGCGGGAGGCCGCGCCGGCCCCGAAGAACGCGTCCATGATGTCGCTGAACGGGAACCCGGCCCCGAAGCCGCCCGCCCCGGGCGCACCGGCCCGGGACAACGGGTCCACGCCGAGGTCGTACATCTGGCGCTTCTCGGCATCGGAGAGCACCTCGTAGGCCTGCGTGATCTCCTTGAACCGCTCCTGCGTGGTGACGTCGGGGTTGACGTCAGGATGCAGTTCGCGGGCGAGCCGCCGGTACGCCTTCTTGATGTCCTCCGGGCTGGCGTCCCGCGGCACGCCCAGGCTGGCGTAGTAGTCGCTGGCCACTACGACCCCGCCAGGATCTGGCCTACATACCGTGCCACCGCGCGCACCGCTCCAATCGCCGTCGGGTAATCCATTCGCGTCGGGCCGATCACGCCGAGCCTGGCGAGCGCCTGATCCCCGGGCCCGCCGTAGGCGGCGGCCACCAGCGAGGTACTGCGCAGCCCCTCGACCTCGTTCTCCGCGCCGATCCTGATCGTGACCGTGGCCTGCTCGGCGGATTCGCCGAGCAACCGCATCAGCACTACCTGCTCCTCCAGCGACTCAAGGACCTCCCGCAGGCCCTGGGAGAAGTCCGCGGGGGTGAGATTAGCGGCACCGCTCACCACCACCCGCTCCTCGTGATGCTCGACCAGCGTGTCGAGGATCACCGAGAACACCGCGGCAGCGTTATACCGGTCGCCATGCTGCACCTGATCGGGAAGCTCGACCACAAGCGACGCCGCCTCGGACAGCCGCCGGCCGTCCAGGCACGCGTTGAGCACCGCGCGCAGGTGCGCGACGGCCGTCTCCTCGATGGGCTCGGGCAGTTCCACCGCGCGCTGCTCCACCCGCCCGGAGTCGGTGATCAGCACCAGCAGCAGCCGCTGCGGCGCCAGCGGGACAAGCTCGATGTGCCGGACCGCCGCCCGGCTCAGCGACGGGTACTGGACCAGCGCCACCTGCCTGGTGAGCTGGGCAAGCAGCCGCACGGTCCGCAACACCACGTCGTCGAGGTCGTAGGCCCCGGCCAGGAAGGTCTCGATCGCCCGCCGCTCGGCCACCGACAGCGGCTTGATACCCGACAGCCGGTCCACGAACAGCCGGTACCCCTTGTCCGTGGGGATGCGGCCGGCGCTGGTGTGCGGCTGGGAGATGTAGCCCTGCTCCTCGAGGACGGCCATGTCGTTGCGGATCGTCGCCGGAGACACGTCGAGATGGTGCCGGTCCACCAGGGACTTCGAGCCGACGGGCTCCATGGTGGAGACGTAGTCGCGGACGATGGCGCGCAGGACCGCGAGCTTCCTCTCGTCCAGCACCTGCCCACCTCCCTAGCACTCCATCATCCAGAGTGCCAATTCTATGGCGGACTGGGCCCCAAGGGCACCGTGGCGGGGACACCAGCGTGCCGGCGGTCAGCCGGTCAGGTCCCGTACCACGGCGTCG
This sequence comes from uncultured Actinomycetes bacterium, assembly GCA_963806145.1. Classification (GTDB taxonomy): domain Bacteria; phylum Actinomycetota; class Actinomycetes; order Streptosporangiales; family Streptosporangiaceae; genus DASXKD01. The sequence continues at coordinate 209,180 of CAWDXD010000006.1, read as the reverse complement.
GCGAGCAGGCGGCCCCGCCGGGTGAGCACCACCCGTCCCTCCCGGTGTGCCTCCCGCCCGGCCAGCCCGTCCGCCACGGCCGCCCGCGCGGCGCCGGCTCCGGCCTGGTCGAGTTCGCTCACCGGACAGCCCCCCGAAAGGCGGGTGAGCAGCAGGATCCGTTCCAGGCGGCGCTCTCGTTCTGTCAGAATCTCCCGTGCCTGAGCGGGGCTTTCGCCGGCCGACACACGCGCGGCGTACGCGGACGGGTGCCGGACGTTCCACCACCGGGTGCCGCCGACGTGGCTGTGCGCGCCGGGCCCGGCGCCCCACCAGTTGCCGCTCGCCCAGTAGAGCAGGTTGTGCCGGCACTGCGAGCCCGGCCCCGCGGCCCAGTTGGAGATCTCATACCAGTGCAGCCCGGCGGCGGTCAGCAGGTCGTCGGCGGCCAGGTACCGGTCGGCCATCGCGTCGTCGTCGGGCGGCGGTACCTCGCCGCGCCGGATGCGGGCGGCCAGCCGGGTGCCCTCCTCCACGATCAGCGCGTACGCGGAGATGTGGTCCGGGCCCGCGGCCAGGGCCGCCTCCAGCGACTCCTGCCAGTCCGCGTCGCTCTCCCCCGGGGTCCCGTAGATCAGGTCCAGGCTGACGTGCTCGAACCCGGCCGCGCGGGCCCAGCGGGCGCACTGGGCAGGCCTGCCCGGCTGGTGCACCCGGTCCAGCACGGCCAGCACGTGCGGGACCGCGCTCTGCATGCCCAGCGAGATCCGGGTCACCCCGGCGGCCCGCAGCGCCGCCAGCGACGCTTCGTCCACGGTCTCCGGGTTGGCCTCGACCGTCACCTCGCAGCCCCCGGCGAGCCCGAACTCGCCGCCGATCGCGGCCAGGATCCCGGCGAGCTGAGCGGGCGGCAGCAGCGTCGGCGTGCCGCCGCCCACGAATACGGTCGCCACCTGCGGGACATCGGGCCCGAGTACCTTCCGGGCGAACCTGATCTCGGCGGCCGCCTGGCCCGCGTAGGACTCACGGCTGGCCCCGCCGCCGAGCTCGGCGGCGGTGTAGGTGTTGAAGTCGCAGTAGCCGCAGCGGGTCTGGCAGAACGGCACATGCACATAGATGCCGAACGGACGGCCCGCCAGGCCCTGCGCCGCACCGCCGGGCAGGCTCCCGTCGCGGGGCGCGGGCTCACCGGCGGGAGGCGCGCCCGGCACGGCTCTCCCCTCGCGATGGCCACCCGGCCGGGCGGGCCAGGGTAGCGCTCATGAGCCCGCAGCTGCCCGCTCGAGCACGCCGGGCGCGATCTCGTCCCAGGCCAGGCCCCTCCCCTCGACCCGCAGCAGCCGCGACATCAGGCCGGCGTCGCCGTAGTACGCGGCCATCGACTCCGCGATCGTGACCCGCTCGTCCGGGCGGGACACCACCTCGACCGGATCCCCGGCGGCCACCACGCCCGAGCGCAGCACGCGCAGGTACGCGCCGGGCCGCCGCGCATCGGCGAACCGCTTGACCCAGTGCCGCTCATCCATCCAGCCCGCGAACACCGCACAAGGGATCCGCGGCCCGGTGACCTGGACCGTGGCGGTGCCCAGCTGCCAGATCTCCCCGATCAGCGCCCCGGTGACGGCCACGCCCGCGGTGGTGACGTTCTCGCCGAACAGGCCGTTGGTCACCTCGCGGCCGAGCTGCTCCACCCACCAGTCCAGGTCCTCCCTCGCATAGGCGTACACCGCCTGCTCGGGGCCGCCGTGGGCGGGCTTGTCCACCTGCTCGTCACCGCCGAGGCCGAGCCTGCCCACCTCGACCCGCCCGGCCGCCGGGCGCTTGTCGATCGCGGTCCGGCCCAGCTTCCCAGCCCAGCCCGCGTCCCTGCCACGGCCGGCGTTCACCGAGATCACGCGCGCGCTTGTCACGCTTCCCGACGCTAGCGCAGCGGCCAGACCAGGTCGAACCATAAATTTCGCGCCCACGCGGCTGCAGGCAGCCGGGGGCCAGGCGGAATTAGGCTGCTAGGAACGGTCTGGGTACGGACGAGCCAGATTATGCTGGACGGCACCGAGGGAAGCTCCGGGGCTTGGAGGGACCTATGGCGGTCGGGCAGGGCTATCCGGTACCGGGCGGCGGGCGCGGCCAGATGCGTGCCGCCGACGCGGACCGGGATCGCGCGGTGAACTACCTCAGCACCGCTTACACCGAGGGCCGGCTGGCCAAGGACGAGTACGACGCACGCCTGGAGACCGCCCTGTCCGCGCGCACCTACGCCGAGCTGGACCAGGTCGTGACCGACCTGCCGGGCGCGCGGGTCGGCCCGGTGCCACGGCGGGGCCCCACTCCGACCAACGGGCTGGCGATCGCCAGCCTGGCCTGCGGGGTGGCACAGTTCGCGTTCGGGCCGCTGCCGACCATCCCGGCCATCGTGCTCGGTCACATGGCCAGGCACCAGATCAAGCGCACCGGGGAGCAGGGCGCCGGGATGGCACTGGCGGGCCTCCTGCTGGGCTGGGCGGCGGTTGGCCTGGGCGTCCTTGCCATCCTGGGCATCACGCTGCTCGTCTTTACGCACACCGGCCACGCGGCCGTGGTGAACGCGCACGTGCTGCCCGGGGGGCTGAGGCCGCTGCCACCGCCGCCGCCGCCCTGATCAGCGCTGCTTGTCCGGCTGGGTGGACAGCGCGGCGATGAAGGCCTCCTGCGGCACCTCGACCCGGCCGATCACCTTCATCCGGCGCTTGCCCTCCTTCTGCTTCTCCAGCAGCTTGCGCTTGCGGGTGATGTCGCCGCCGTAGCACTTGGCCAGCACGTCCTTGCGCAGCGCCCGGATGTTCTCCCGCGCGATGATCTTGGACCCGATGGCCGCCTGGATCGGCACCTCGAACTGCTGGCGCGGGATCAGTTCGCGCAGCTTCGAGGTCATCGCAACCCCGTAGTCGCGCGCCTTGTCCGAGTGCACGATCTGGCTGAATGCGTCCACCGGCTGGCCCTGGAGCAGGATGTCCACCTTGACCAGGCTGGCCTCCTGCTCGCCCGCGGGCTCGTAATCCAGCGAGGCGTAGCCGCGGGTCCGCGATTTGAGCTGGTCGAAGAAGTCGAAGATGATCTCGGCGAGCGGCATCGTGTAGCGGATCTCCACCCGGTCCTCGGACAGGTATTCCATGCCGCCGAGCGTGCCCCGCCGGCTCTGGCACAGCTCCATGATCGCGCCGATGTACTCAGCGGGCGCCAGCACCGTGGCCCTGACTATGGGCTCGAAGATCTGCGCCACCTTCCCCTCGGGGAACTCACTGGGGTTGGTGACGATTGTCTCGCTGCCGCCCTCCAGGGCGACCCGGTAGACGACGTTCGGCGCGGTGGAGATGAGCGACAGGCCGAACTCCCGCTCCAGCCGTTCCCGCACGATCTCCATGTGCAGCAGGCCGAGGAACCCGCACCGGAAGCCAAAGCCCAGCGCCAGGCTCGTCTCCGGCTCGTACACCAGCGCGGCGTCGTTCAGCTGCAGCTTGTCCAGGGCGTCCCGCAGCTCCGGGTAGTCGTCCCCGTCCAGCGGGTACAGGCCAGAGAAGACCATCGGCCTGGGGTGCGCGTAACCGGCCAGCGGCTCGGTCGCCGGGCGGGCGGCGCTGGTCACCGTGTCGCCGACCCGGGCCTGGCGTACGTTCTTGACCCCGGTGATGAGATAGCCGACCTCGCCCGCGCCCAGGCCCTCGGCCGGGATCGGCTCCGGCGAGATGACGCCCACCTCGAGCGTGTCGTGCGCGCTGCGGGTGGACATCATCAGGCTCTTCTCGCGCCGGGACAGCCGCCCGTCCACCACCCGGACATAGGTGACGACGCCCCGGTAGGTGTCGTAGACCGAGTCGAAGATCAGCGCGCGGGCGGGGGCATCCGGCTCGCCGCCGGGCGGCGGCACCTGGGCGACGACCGCGTTGAGCAGGTCGGTCACCCCTGCCCCGGTTTTCGCCGAGACCTGCATCACGTCGCCGGGGTCGCAGCCGATCACCCGGGCCAGTTCCTCGGCGTACCTGGCCGGCTGGGCGGCCGGCAGGTCGATCTTGTTCAGCACCGGGATCAGGTGCAGGTCGGCGTCGAGGGCGAGGTAGAGGTTGGCGAGCGTCTGGGCTTCGATGCCCTGCGCGGCGTCCACCAGCAAGATCGCCCCCTCGCACGCGGCCAGCGAGCGGGACACCTCGTAGGAGAAGTCCACGTGGCCGGGCGTGTCGATGAGGTTCAGCACGTACTGGCGGCCGTCGGGGCCGGTCCAGGGCAGCCGGACGGCCTGGCTCTTGATCGTGATGCCGCGCTCGCGCTCGATGTCCATCCGGTCCAGGTACTGGGCGCGCATGTCCCGCTCGCCGACGACGCCGGTGAGCTGCAGCATCCGGTCCGCCAGGGTGGACTTCCCATGATCGATGTGCGCGATGATGCAGAAGTTCCTGATGATGCCCGTGGGCGTATGCCCGATGGCAGGTGCGGCTCCGGCCGGGGACGCAAGGCGCCGGCCGGACGGCAGGGCCTGCTCAGGCATGGAGGACACAGGAAACCTCAAAGTTGATGAAGGGCATGCCCCAGAGATCCACCGGGCACGCCCTAGGCTGCACCGTCCATCGTCGCATGCCGCGAGGACTGGCCGGTCCCGGGCACCCGGGGGTGCTGCGCCCGCGGGGTACTGCGCCCCGGGTGTGCTGCGGCAGAACCCCGGGCACGCTGCCCGGCGTCAGTTCTCGCTCAGCTCCGCGCAGCGCCTGGCGATCGCGGACTTGCGGTTCGCGGCCTGGTTCTTGTGGATGACGCCCTTGCTCGCGGCCTTGTCCAGGCTCTGCGACGCGGTGCGCATGGCCACGGCCGCCGCTTCCGCGTCGCCGGAGTCGGCAGCCTCACGGAACTTGCGCACCGCGGTCTTCAGCGATGACTTGACGGCCTTGTTGCGCAGCCGGGCCTTCTCGTTCTGCTTGTTGCGCTTGATCTGGGACTTGATATTCGCCACGCGGAAGCCTCGCTCAGGTTCTGGTCTCGTCGGTGGGCGCGGGCGGTTTTCTGCGCCCGCGGCAGCCCCACACGATCCAAAGCGGGGCGCAACACTCCGACGAGGAAGGATATCCCAACCTGCGGCCTGCACTCAAACCAGCGGCCGCATATCGCCGGGCTGGTGCCGTGCTAGAGGCCGAGCCGCCCGGCGAGTTCGAGTGCCAGCCGTGCCCAGCGCGCGTTGAAAAGGAGAACGCGGCTCCGTTCCAGGGCCTCGTCAGCGGCTGGCGCGGCAGGCCACGATCGTGCGGACGGCCACCTCCAGGGCATAACCCGGGTTCGCGCCCTCGCCCTTCACCTGCGCGTCGGCCTCCGCCACGGCGGTGAGCGCCCGGGTGATCCCGTCCGGCGTCCAGCCGCGCAACTGCTGGCGCACCTTGTCGATCCGCCAGGGCGGGGCGCCGAGCTGGGCGGCGAGCGCCGCGGCCGGCTGAGCGCGTGACGCGGCGCCGACCCGCCCGATGAGGCGGACCCCCTGGGCCAGGGCGCTGGTGATCAGGACCGGCGACACTCCGACGGCCAGGGCCCAGCGCAGGTACTCCAGCGCCTCGGCGAGGCGGCCTTCCACCGCCCGGTCGGCCACCGCGAACCCCGAGGCCTCCGCTCGCCCCCGGTAGTACCTGGCCACCGTGGCCTGGTCGATCAGGCCGGCAGTGTCGGCGGCCAGCTGGGCGCACGCGGAGGCGATCTCGCGCAGGTCGGAGCCGAGAGCGTCGATGAGCGCCCGCAGGCCGCCGTCGTCGATCCTGCGGCCTTCGGCGCGGAACTCCTCGCGGATGAACGTCATCCGGTCGCCGATCCGGGTGCTCTTGGGGTACTGGGCGACCCGGGCGCCGCTGCCGGTGAGCTTGGCCAGCAGCGCCTTGCCCTTCGCGCCGCCCGCGTGCGTGATCACCAGGGTCAGGTCCGGGGGCGGTTCGGCGGCCAGCGCCGCGAGCTCATCGGCCACCTCCTTGCCGGCGTCCTGGGCGTCGCGGACGACCACGACGGGCACGGCGTCGAACAGCGAGGGGGCGGTGATCATGGCTAGCTCGCCGGGCGCGAGCGCGGCCGCGGGCACCTCGCGCACCGCCGCGCCGTCACCGGTCGCGGCGGCGGCCAGGCGGGCGACGGCCCGTTCCACGAGCAGTTCCTCGTCCCCGGTGACCACGCTGACGCGTGCGCCCCCGGGCGCGGCCTTGGCTTCACGCACGGGCATGCCAGCAGCATCCCATGAAGCGGGGGGACGGGTTCTACTCAGGCGAGGACGGGCTCGCCGCCGCGCCACACGCGGAGCGGGCGCAGCCCGTACGACCAGGCGAAGGCGCCCTCGTGGTCGGCATCCCAGGCGACGATGTCGGCGTACCGGCCGGGAGCCATCCTGCCGAGTTCCGGGCTGCGCAGCGCCTGGGCACCGCCCAGGGTCGCCGCGCGCAGCGCCTCGGTCACGCTCATGCCGAAGTGGGTGATCGCCAGGGAGACCACCAGCGACATGCTCGTGATGCCGTTGACGCCCGGCGAGTGGTCGGATCCCAGCGCGACCGCCACGCCCTTGTCGAGCAGCGAGCGGACCGGTGGCACCTTGCCCAGCTGCAGCGCCGTGCCCGGGCAGAGCACGGCGGCGACGCCCGCCGTGGCCAGGACGATCACGTCCTCCTCGCAGGCCTCGTGCAGCAGGTCCGCGGACGCGCAGCCGAGCTCCGCGGCCAGCGTGGCAGCGCCGGTGCGGGACTGCCCGCACGCATGCAGCCGGGGCAGCAGGCCGGCCGCACGGCCGGCGCCGAGCACCCAGCGCGCCTCGCGCTCGGTGAACCGGCCCTCCTCGCAGTACACGTCCACGCTGTCGGCCCCGGCGGCGGCCGCATCCGCGCACCAGGAACCCACCGCATCCACGTAATCGTGGCGGCGGCCGAAGAACTCCGGCGGCACCGCGTGGGCGGCGAGGAAGGTCACGTGCACCCGGGGCATCCCGGGCTCGTTCTCCAGCGACCGGAGCATGCGCACATCGGCGAGTTCCCCGTCGCGGGTGAGGTGATACCCGGTTTTCGCCTCGATGGTCGTGGTGCCGGACAGCAGCCACTCGCGCAGCCGGTTCCGCACGCCGTGGCACAGCGTCCAGGGGTCCGTTCCGCGGGTCACCGTGACGGTCGAGGCCATGCCGCCGCCGGCCGCGGTGATCTCGCTGGGCGAGGACCCGCCGGTGCGCATCGCGATCTCGGCCCACCGGTTGCCCGCGTAGACCGGGTGGGTGTGCGCGTCGATCAGCCCGGGAGTGACCAGGCCGCCGTTGAGGTTCTGCACGTCATCCACATCGACGATGTCGTCGATGACGCCGGGCAGGCTGCGTGGCAGCTCCGAGGCCTGGCCCACCCAGGCGATCTGGTCCCCGTGGGTGAGGATCGCCGCGTTGTTCCACACCTCAGAACCGGTCCACAGCCGGCCGATGTTGGTCAGCAGGCGCACGTTCGCGTTCACCATGGCGCACGCTCCCACGCGGGTATAACCCAGATGTGGGTCCCCTGCGTCGTCAAGCGGTCACCTGCCATGGCTCGTGCCGTGTGGTAGAGCACCACACCACGCCCCCGGGACCTTGAATCGCGTGTAGAGCCGCCCGAGTGCTGGGGAAGGTGCGGCAACCAACAATGTCGGTTCAGTCACGGTATTGCACGAGAGGGTGCGTGTACAGGCCGAATCGGAAGAAGGCCGGCCAGATTCATAGCCAGTTCGGAGGACCGGCCCACGACAGCGCCTTCCGCGCGCACCTGCCCGCCACCGGCGTGTCCCGGGCGAGGCCGACCATACCAGGTGACATTTACGCAGGCAGCAGCCTGGCACAGGGCTCAGGACGGCTCGCCGCCGGGCCCGGATCCGGCCGCCGGGGGGGCTTTGGTGCCCGTTGCCGCCCCGGTGCTCGCGCCGGCCAGCTGGGCGGCCAGGTCCGGCGGCACCCGCGCGGTGAGCTGGGTGCCGCCCGCGCAGTGCGCCACCGCCAGGACCTCACCCTCCTGGTGCGCCCGTGCCACCAGGTCGCCGCGGCCGTAGGGCACGAGCGCGCTGACTTCGGTGTCGCGCCCGGGCAGCGCGGCCTCGACGGCGGCGAGCAGGTCGTCGAGCCCCTCCCCGGTCCTGGCCGACACCACCACGGCGCCGCGCTCGGCCACGCACAGTCCCTTGATCTCGAGCGGGTCGGCCTCGTCGGCCTTGTTCACCACCACGAGCTCGGGCACCTTGTCCGCGCCGATCTCGCCGAGCACCTCGCGGACCGCGCTGATCTGGGCCCGCGGGTCGGCATCGCTGCCGTCCACGACGTGCAGGATCAGGTCGGCCTCGGCGACCTCCTCCAGCGTGGACCGGAACGCCTCGACCAGCTGGTGCGGCAGGTGGCGGACGAACCCGACGGTGTCGGTCAGGGTGAACCACCGGCCGGACGGCGTGCGGGCCCGCCGCACGGCCGGGTCCAGGGTGGCGAACAGCGAATCGTCGACGAGCACGCCGGCCCCGGTCAGCGCGTTCAGCAATGTCGATTTGCCGGCGTTCGTGTACCCGGCTATGGCGACCGACGGGACGTTTGCGCGGCGCCGCGAGCGGCGCTGCACCTCACGGCCCGCGGATATCCCGGCGATCTCGCGGCGCAGCTTGGCGGCTCGCGCCCGGATCCGGCGCCGGTCCGTCTCGATCTTGGTCTCGCCGGGCCCGCGGCCGCCGATACCGCCGCCGGCCGCCACGCGGCCGCCGGCCTGCCGGGTCAGCGATTCGCCCCAGCCGCGCAGCCGGGGCAGCAGGTACTCCAGTTGTGCCAGCTCCACCTGGGCCTTGCCGGCCTTGGTGCGGGCGTGCTGCGCGAAGATGTCGAGGATGAGCGCGGTCCGGTCCACGACCTTGACCCGCACCACGCCCTCCAGGCTGCGGAGCTGGCCTGGGGCGAGCTCGCCGTCGCAGATCACCGTGTCCGCGCCGGTCTCGGTGACCACGTCCGCCAGTTCGCGCGCCTTGCCCGAGCCGATGTAGGTCGCCGGGTCGGGCTTGCCCCGGCGCTGCACCATCCCGGCCAGGACCACCGAACCGGCGGTCTCGGCCAGAGCGGACAGTTCCCGCAGCGAGTTCTCGGCGCTGGCCAGCGTGCCCTCGGTCCAGACGCCGACCAGGACGACCCGCTCCAGCCGCAGGGCCCGGTACTCGACCTCGGTGACGTCGGTGAGCTCGGTGGACAGGCCGCTGACCCGGCGCAGGGCGTGCCGGTCGGCGAGATCCAGGTCCCCGGTACGCTCCCCCGGCCCGGGCCCAGGCGCGGGCGCGGGCCCGGGCGGGGCTGCGGCGGCACCCGGGGTGATCTCGCTGGCGAAGTCGCTGTCAACCTCGGGAGTAGGGCTCATCGCTGCCTTGGGTTGGTCTGCGCCCGGCGCGCCACGGCCTGCTGAACAGGCACAAGCACCTCCGGGCCTGGGTGGTCAATGCTGTCATGCCGGCGTATCCAGGTCATTCCAATAACGCTGAGGGGCCGCTGGTTGTGCCCCGGTTACCGACGGGTAAGTTTGCGGCACGCCGGCTTTGACCGCCATCACGGCCGCGGGCTAGCGTCAATTTCACATTCCCGGCAGAGAAGGGGTGCCAGATGGTGGCTGGTAAGGGCGTCGAGATCATTGGCCCGCCCGGGGACCGGTTCGAGGAGATCCTCACCCCCGATGCGCTGAATCTGGTCGGCATGCTGCAGCGCGAGTTCGGCGGCAGGCGCGCGGAGCTGCTCGCCGCCCGCGCGGCCCGCCAGGAGGAACTGTCCGCCGGCGGCACGCTGGACTTCCTGCCCGAGACCCGGCACATCAGGGAGGACACCCTCTGGCGGGTGCCGCCGCCCGCGCCGGGCCTGGCGGACCGGCGGGTCGAGATCACCGGGCCCACCGACCGCAAGATGACCATCAACGCGCTCAACTCCGGCGCGAACGTGTGGCTGGCCGACTTCGAGGACGCCAACACCCCGCTCTGGGAGAACATGATCACCGGCCAGCTCAACCTGTGCGACGCCCTGGACCGCACCATCGACTTCACCAGCGACGAGGGCAAGGACTACCGGCTGCGGCCCGATGGCGAGCTGGCCACGATCGTGGTCCGCCCCCGTGGCTGGCATCTCGACGAGAAGCACGTGCTGGTGGACGGCGAGCGGGTCACCGGCGGCCTGTTCGACTTCGCGCTGTATTTCTTCCACTGCGCCCAGCGCCAGCTCGGCAAGGGCAAGGGCCCCTACTTCTACCTGCCGAAGATGGAGAGCCACCTGGAGGCGCGGCTCTGGAACGACGTCTTCGGCGTCGCCCAGGCCGCGCTCGGCCTCCCGCGCGGCACCATCAGGGCGACCGTGCTTATCGAGACGATCCCGGCCGCCTTCGAGATGGAGGAGATCCTCTACGAGCTGCGCGAGCACAGCGCGGGGCTGAACGCGGGCCGCTGGGACTACCTGTTCAGCATCATCAAGAAGTTCCGCTCCCGTGGCCGGGAGTTCGTGCTGCCGGAGCGCAACGCGGTCACGATGACGGCGCCGTTCATGCGCGCCTACACCGAGCTGCTGGTGAAGACCTGCCACGGCCGCGGTGCGCACGCCATGGGCGGGATGGCCGCGTTCATCCCGAGCCGGCGTGACGCGGCGGTGAACGCAACCGCGCTGGCCAAGGTGCGCGACGACAAGACCCGTGAGTCGGCGGACGGTTTCGACGGCTCCTGGGTGGCGCACCCCGACCTGGTCCCGCTGTGCAAGGAGGTCTTCGACGCGGCGCTTGGCACCCGGCCCAACCAGCTCGACCGGCTGCGCGAGGAGGTCAGTGTCACCGCCCAGGACCTGCTCGCGGTCGCCAAGACGCCCGGCAGCATCACCGAGGCCGGGCTGCGCAGCAACGTCAGCGTGGCGCTGCAGTACCTGGCCAGCTGGCTCGGCGGGAACGGTGCCGTGGCGATCTTCAACCTGATGGAGGACGCGGCCACCGCGGAGATCTCCCGCTCCCAGATCTGGCAGTGGGTGCACAACGACATCACCCTGGACGACGGCCCGCAGGTGACCCGCGGCCTGGTCGAGCAGATCATCTCCGAGGAGCTCGGGAAGATCTCCGCCGCCCTCGGCGGGGCGTTCGACGCCGCCCGTTACCAGCAGGCGGCCGTCCTGTTCACCGAGGTGGCGCTGGCCGACGACTACGCCGAGTTCCTCACGCTGCCCGCCTACGAGCGGATGCCCTGACGGCCCGCGGCCTGCCCCGGCCCGCAGGCAACCCGGCCGGGCGTTGCAGGCAGCCCGCGGCAGGGGCACCCTGGAGGGAACGGCACCGCGCCCGAGGGGAGACGATGATCAAGCAGCTCATCCCCCGGATGACCGAGATCTGCGGTCCCGACGGCGTGATCACCGACGCCGCGGAGCTGCGCACCTACGAGTGCGACGGCCTCACCTCGCACCGGGTCACCCCGGCACTCGTCGTCCTGCCCAGGACCGCGGAGGAGGTCGCCGCGGTGGTGGCCGAATGCGCCGGCGGCGAAGGTGCCGTTCGTGGCCAGGGGCTCCGGCACGGGCCTGTCCGGCGGGGCGCTGCCGCACGCCGCGGGCGTGCTGATCGTGACCTCGAAGATGCGCCGCATCATCGCGATCGACCCGGCCAGCCGGCGTGCGATCGTGGAGCCCGGTTGCACCAACCTGTCGGTGAGCGAGGCGGCGCGGCCGTTCGGCTACTTCTACGCCCCGGATCCCTCCAGCCAGGTGGTCTGCTCGGTGGGCGGGAACGTGGCGGAGAACTCCGGCGGGGCGCACTGCCTCAAGTACGGCTTTACCGTGCACCACATCACCGGGCTGCAGATCGTCACGCCAAGCGGGGAGCTGACCTGGCTCGGCGACGGCACCGGGGCCGCCCCCGGTTACGACCTGCTCGGCGCGTTCACCGGCTCGGAGGGCACGCTGGGCATCGTCACCAAGATCGTGGTCAAGCTGACGAAGGTGCCGCAGCTGGTCAAGTGCCTGCTGGCCGCGTTCGAGACCACCGGCGCCGGCGGGAACGCGGTGTCGGCGATCATCGGGGCCGGCATCGTCCCCGCGGCGATCGAGATGATGGACGCGCTCGCGATCGAGGCTGCCGAGGCCGCGGTGAGCTGCCGCTACCCCGAAGGCGCCGGCGCGGTGCTGATCGTGGAACTGGACGGCCCGCAGGGCGACGCGGAGCGGGAGTGCGCCGCGGTCCGCGCGCTCTGCGAGCAGGCGGGCGCGACCGAGATCAGGGAGGCGGACGACCCGGCCGAGCGGGCGGCGATCTGGGTGGGCCGCAGGTCCGCGTTCGCGGCGGTCGGCAGGATCGCGCCGGCGTACATCGTCCAGGACGGCGTGGTGCCGCGCAGTGCCCTCGGCGAGGTGCTCGACAAGATCGCTGAACTGTCGGCGGAGTCGGGCATCCGGGTGGCCAACGTGTTCCACGCGGGCGACGGGAACCTGCACCCGCTGGTGCTCTACGACGACGACGTACCCGGCGCCACCGAGGCGGCCGAGACTCTCTCCGGGGCGATCCTGGATCTGTGCATCGCGCACGGCGGGTCGATCACCGGCGAGCACGGCGTGGGGGTGGACAAGTCCAGGTACATGCCCAAGATGTTCTCCCGCGAAGACCTCGACACGATGCAACTGCTGCGCTGCGCGTTCGACCCGGCCACCCTGTGCAACCCGGGCAAGGTGTTCCCGACGCCCCGGCTGTGCGGAGAGGTTCCCGGGGCGCGCCGTGCTCCTCATCCGCTGGTGGCCTCGGGGCAGGTGGATCAATTTTGAGCGGCAATACGCCACCTCGCGCAGTCCCGCCGTCCGCCGCCCCGCGGGGGTGCCGTGGGCGCTGACCCGGTCCTGGCCGCACTGGCCGCGGCCTGCCCGGCGGCCCGTCCGGCGCAGCCAGGGGACGCTGTCGCCGGGGTGATGCCGCGCTTCGCCGCCGCCCCGGCCACCGTCACGGAGGCGAGCGAACTCCTGCGCGCGGCCGCCGTGCACGACCTGGCCGTGGTGGCCCGCGGCGGCAGCAGCAAGCTCGGCTGGGGCGCCCCGCCACGGCGGTGTGACCTCGTGGTGGACACCGGCTCGCTGGACCAGGTGCTCGAGCACGCCGCGGGGGACCTGGTCGTCCGCGTCCAGGCCGGGGTGAGCCTGGCCCAGCTCGGTGAGGTGCTGGCCGCCGCCGGGCAGCAGCTCGCGCTGGACCCGCCGCCCTGCCCGGTGCCGCCGTCTACGGCGGACGGCCCGGCGCCACCGGCGCTGCCAGGCGCGATCGCCGGCGGGACCCCCGCGACCGGGGCCATGCCGCCCCGCGCCGCGCCGCCGCCGTGGCTGGGCGCGACCGTCGGCGGGACCTTGGCGACCGGGGCCGCTGGCCCGCGCCGCCTGCGCTACGGGACGCCACGGGACCTGCTGATCGGGATCACCGTGGTCCGCGCCGACGGCACCGTGGCACGCTCCGGCGGGAAGGTGGTCAAGAACGTCGCGGGCTATGACCTGGGCAAGCTGTTCACCGGCTCGTTCGGCACGCTGGGGCTGATCGTGGAGGCGGTGTTCCGGCTGCATCCCCGGCCCGCCTCCGCCGCCTACGTCACGGTGGAGTGCGCCGGCCCGGACGAGGCGTACCGGGCGGTCGCCGCGGCAGCGGGCAGCGAGCTGGCACCGTCGGCCATCGAGCTTGACCGCCCGGCACGAGACCAGCCGGTGCGGGTGGCCGTGCTGGTGGAGGGGGACCCGGACGGCACGGCGGAACGGACCGGCCTGATGTGCGCGCTGCTCGGCGGTGGCTCGGCGGCGCGGCCGTCCGCGCCGCTCTGGTGGGGGTGGCCGGCGAACGGCAACGGGCGGCCCGGCAGCGGCCAGCCCGGTAACAGCCGGCCCGGTGACGGGCAATCCGGTGACGGGCAGCCGGGTGGCGCGGCGGGTGCCGGGCAGGACGGCACGCTGATCCGGATCGGATTCTGGGCCGCGGGGCTGCCGCAGATCCTGCGGGCGATCGACCGCGCGGCCCTGGCCGCCGGGCTCGACCCGGCCGTCGGCGGGTCCGCCGCGGCAGGGGTGATCTACGCCACGGTCGGGCCGGACACGGACCCGGCCGCGGTTGCGGCGTTCGTGTCCGGGCTGCGCGACGCGCTGGCCCGCGGAGACGGTGACGCACGGCCCGCGTCCGCCCCGGTTGCCGACGGGCCGCCCGTGCTGGCCAGCGCCGTCGTCGTGCACGCCCCGCCCGGGGCACGGGACCTGATGGACCTCTGGGGCCCGGTACCGTCGCTGCCGCTCATGCGCGCGGTCAAGGACCAGTTCGACCCTGGCCACCGGATGGCGCCGGGCCGGTTCGCGGGAGGGATCTGATGGACGAACGAGCCGGTCCGATCGACCCCGGCGGGCACCTTGCCGCCGCGGCCGGTGACTGCGTCCATTGCGGCTTCTGCCTGCCCGCCTGCCCGACCTACCAGCTCTGGGGCGAGGAGATGGACTCGCCGCGCGGGCGGATCCACCTGATCTCGCAGGTCCTGGACGGTGCCCCGGTCAGCGAGAAGGTGACCATGCACCTGGACCGGTGCCTGGGCTGCATGGCCTGCGTGCCGGCCTGCCCGTCCGGTGTGCGCTACAACGAGCTGATCGAGGCGGCCCGCGCCTGGCCGGAACAGGCGGGCTCCGGGGCCGGCCCGGTGCAGGCCGGCGCGGCCCGCTCGGTCCGCGACAAGGCCCTGCGCGCCGCGATCTTTGCGACGTTCCCCTACCCGAAGCGGCTCCGCGCCCTGTCCGGCCCGCTGCGCGCGGCGCAGCGCGCCGGGTTCGACCGCCTGGCCCAGCGCGGCCCGGTGGCCCGGTACGCTCCCGAACTCGCCGGATCGATGCGGCTGGCGCCGCGCTTCCCCGGCCGCCAGGGCAAGCTCCCCGCGCGCATCCCGGCCCGGGGCGAGCGCCGCGCGGTGGTGGGCATGCTCACCGGCTGCGTACAGCAGGTGTTCTTCCCGCACGTCAACGCCGCCACCGCGCGCGTGCTCGCCGCCGAGGGCTGCGACGTGATCGTGCCGCCCGGCCAGGGCTGCTGCGGTGCGCTGTCGCTGCACGCGGGCCGTGCGGACGAGGCCGCCCGCTTCGCCGAGCGGACGATCGCCGAGTTCGAGCGCGCGGGCGTGGACGCGATCGTGATCAACTCGGCCGGGTGCGGGTCGGCGATGAAGGAATACGGCACGTTCTTCGCCCGCGGGGCCGACGGTGAGCCCGGCCCCCTGGCCGGTCGGGCGGCGGCGTTCAGCGGCCGGGTACGCGACTTCAGCGAGTTCCTCGCCGGGCTGTACCGCGACCAAGGCGGCCCGCGCGCGGTCCGGCACGAGCTGAAGGCGCTCACCGCCTACCACGACGCCTGCCATCTCGCGCACGCGCAGCGGATCAAGCAGCAGCCGCGGGACCTGCTTGGCGGCATCCCCGGCCTGGACCTGATCGAGGTCGGCGGCGGCGGGACCTGCTGCGGTTCCGCGGGCATCTACAACCTGGTGCAGCCGGAGGCGGCCGCCGAATTGGGCCAGCGCAAGGCCGCCGCCCTCCGGGCGACCGGGGCGCGCCTGGTCGTGTCCGCCAACCCCGGCTGCAGCCTGCAGATCGCCGCCGCGCTGGCCGCCGACGGCGGCGATCCGGTACTCGTGGCGCACATCGCCGAGGTGCTCGACGCCTCGTTGCGCGGGCTGCCGCTGTCCGCCCTGGCTGTCGGGGCCGGCTAGTAACCTGCCGCTGCGCCCAGGACGTGGGCCGCCGCGAAGGGAACCGTGATGCGGAAGATCATCTTCATGATGTCGGTGTCTGTCGACGGGTACTTCGAGGGACCGGATCACGATCTCGGCTGGCAATTGATAGGCGAGGAAGTGCACCAGCACTTCAATGACTGGCTCGCCACCGCGGGCGGCTTCCTGGACGGGCGGGTCACCTACGAGCTGATGGCCAGTCACTGGCCGACCGCCGACCAGGATCCGACGGCTTCCGCGCAGGTGATCGAGTTCGCCCGGATCTGGCGGGACATGCCCAAGACCGTGTTCTCCCGGACCCTGGAGCAAGCCGGCTGGAACACCACGATCGTCCGGGAAGTGGTGCCGGAGCAGATCGCCGAACTCAAAGCGCAGCCGGGCGGGGACTTGGTGATCGGCGGCTCGATCCTCGCTGCGTCATTCCTGGCCCATGACCTGATCGACGAGTTCCGCTTCTACGTCCAGCCGGTGATCCTTGGCCGGGGCAGGCTGCTGTTCCAGCCCTGGGACGCGAAGATCAGCCTCCGGCTCGCCGAGACCCGCACCTTCGGCAACGGCGTCGCCCTGCTCCGCTACGAGCGCCCCCCTCCGTCGTGACCGGCACCGGCACCCCGTGATCATGACCTTGGTGTCGCTGGGGGACAGCAAGGTCATGATCACGTACGGCAGACGGTGTGCGAGCGGGCTTGATCATGGTGGCTGGGGGCAGTGTCGGCGAGCCAAGACGGGTCGAGTTCACCTTCGGCGACGATGACGGCCGGTCCGGTGAGCCAGGCGCGACCCGTCGCCAGGGTGACCGTGAGATCGCCGCCCGGCACGCGCACCGCCCAGGTGCCGTCACCGCGCCCACTCGCCGCCGCGGCGGCGGTCGCGGCCGCCACGGCGCCGGTGCCGCACGAGCGTGTTTCCCCCGAGCCGCGCTCGTATACCCGCATGGCCACGCTCGCCGGACCGGTCATCCGGACCAGTTCCACGTTGCCGCCCTCGGGGAACTCCCCCGGATCCAGTTTCGGTGCCTCGGACAGGTCCAGCCCGGCCAGCGGGCCATCGACCAGGCAGGCCAGATGCGGGTTTCCCACCGACATCCGCAGCCCCCGGTAGGCCTGGCCAGCGATGACGGCGCTGCCCGGGCCCAGCACGGCCACGCTGCCCATCTCCACCGTAATCTCGCCGCTCGCCCCGAGCCGGACCTGGCGCGGCCCGGACCTGGTGGCCACGGCGAACTCCGGTCCCGGCGCCAGGCCATGCTGCGCCAGGTAGCGCGCGAACACCCGGATCCCGTTGCCGCACATTTCCGCGACGCTGCCGTCGGCGTTGCGGTAGTCCATGAACCACTCCGGCCGCGCCAGGCCGGCCCGGGCACGGATGCGGCGTCTCCCAGCCCGCCCGCGCCGCTTCCCGCGCCGCCCCTGGACCCAGATGCGGCGTCCGCCAGCGTGCCCGCGCCGCCTCCCGGCCTGGCTGGCCCGTGCGCGGCGGCCCGCACCGCCCGGAGCACCCCGTCGCCGCCGATCCCCGACCGGCGGTCGCACAGCCGGGACGCGAGAGCGGCGGTGAGCCCCTCGCTCCCGTCCGGGTCGAGCAGGACCACGAAGTCGTTCTCGGTGCCGTGCCCCTTCGCGAACCGCATGGCCCCGATCGTAGCCAGCGTTTCCCCGGCAGGTCACCGGCGTCCACGGTGATCGCCAGCGCGGGCATGGCGTCAATCCGGCCGGGGCTCCTCCCAGGAGGCGACCAGGTAGGTGACACCGTAGGGGGCGGACATGCACAGCAGCCGCCCCTGCATGCGGTGTCCCCCGGCCGCTCCCGCCAGGACCTGCCAGGCCGCCCTGCCCGCCACCACAAGCTCCTCGTCCAGTGCTGGGTCCAGCCGGGCGAGCCAGCGGGCGTCCGCGGCGGCGAGCGCCTCGGCGACCTCCCAGTCGTAATCCTGCGCATCCGGGTCGGGCACGCCGGACGCCTCCCGGGCCGGCCGGGCGCAGGCGTCGCCCATGGCGAGCAGCGCGACCCTGGGGGCACGGTCGGCGATGATCCGGCCGAGCTTGAGGCAGTCACCCGCAGCGGCGGACCGAGCCACCTCCTGGAATACCACCGGCACGCCGCCCGCCGGGATACCGCCGCGGTCGAGGACGCCGACGTGCTCCAGCAGCCAGCGGCCCACGGTCAGCGACAGCGGCAGGACGGGGTCGCCCGCGCCGACCGTCACGCCGACACCGAACGCGTGCAGCCCCCCGGAGGCGTCCGCGCCGTACTCGCGTTCCGCCGCGCCGCCGCCCGCCACCACGATCACCTCCGGCTGCGCTTCGGCGAGCCCCGCGACAGCCCGGGCCGCGGCGGCGGTCACCTTGCGCAACTCGGGCGGGGGGTCGCTGGCGGCCGAGCCGAGCGCGGCCGGGATCAGCAGGGGCGGGTGCGGGCAGACGGCCCCAGCGATCAGCATGGCGTCAGTTTGCCCCAGCTCTGGTCGCGACGACCATGCCGGGGCCGGTCACGCGGGTGCGGTCACGCGGGTGCGGTCACGCGGGTGCGGTCACGCGGGTGCGGTCACGCGGGTGCGGTCACGCGGGTGCGGTCACGCGCCGGGCCGGCCGGCGGCGGGCATGCCCAGCAGCACCGGCGGCCCGGCGGCGCCCGCGGCCGCGGCACCCGGCCCTGCTCGGCCGTCCTTGCGGGCCTGCCACGCATCCCCGCCCCGGGTTCGCCGCACCGCCAGCGGCGGGGCGTCCGCGATCAGGTAGTGCGGCGCTGCCCTGGTCACCACGGTGGTCACCACGTCGCCAGGGCGCGGCGCGGTTCCCGAGGGCGCGAAGTGGACGAGCCGGTTGTCCCGCGCCCGCCCGCTGGCGCGGTGGGTGGCGCTGTCCTTGCGCCCCTCCCCCTCGGCGACGAGCACCTCGATCTCGCGGCCGACGAGTGCCTCGTTTTCCGCGCCCGCGATCTCCGCGACCAGCGCGGTGAGCCGCCCGTACCGCTCGGCGACCACCTCAGGGGGCACCTGGCCGGGCATGGCCGCGGCGGGCGTGCCGGGCCGCTGCGAGTACTGGAACGTGAACGCGCCGGCGAACCGGGCCGCCCGCACGGTGTCCAGGGTGGCGGCGAAATCCCGCTCGGTCTCGCCGGGGAAGCCCACGATGATGTCCGTGGTGATGGCCGCGTCCGGGATGGCCGCCCGTACCTGCTCCAGGATGCCCAGGTACCGCTCCTGGCGGTAGGACCTGCGCATAGCCCGGAGCACCGCATCCGAGCCCGACTGCAGTGGCATGTGCAGGCTCGGCATGACGTTCGGCGTCTCGGCCATCGCCGCGATCACGTCGGCGGTGAAGTCCCGCGGGTGCGGCGAGGTGAAGCGCACCCGTTCAAGCCCGTCGATCCCCCCGCAGGCCCTCAGGAGTTTGCCGAACGCCTGCCGGTCCCCGAATGCCGCTCCGTAGGAGTTGACGTTCTGCCCGAGCAGCGTGACCTCAAGCACGCCCTCGCTGGCCAGCGCCGTGACCTCGGCGAGCACGTCGCCGGGGCGGCGGTCCTCCTCCCGGCCGCGCAAGCTCGGCACGATGCAGAACGTGCAGGTGTTGTTGCAGCCCACGGAGATGGCCACCCACGCCGCGTACGGGGACTCGCGGCGCACCGGCAGCACGGAGGGGAACCGCTCCAGCGATTCGGCGATCTCGACCTGTGCCTCGGCCTGCACCCGGGCTCGTTCCAGCAGCGCCGGGAGCGATCCGATGTTGTGCGTGCCGAACACCACGTCCACCCACGGGGCCCGCTCGGTGATCCCGGCCCGGTCCTTCTGCGCCAGGCAGCCGCCCACGGCGATCTGCATGCCCGGGTGCGAGTCCTTCACCGGCAGCAGGTGGCCGAGGTTCCCGTACAGCCGGTTGTCGGCGTTCTCCCGCACCGCGCAGGTGTTGAACACGACCACGTCGGGCACCGCGCCGGTGTCCGCGCGCTGGTAACCCGACTGCTCGAGCAGGCCGGCGAGGCGCTCGGAGTCGTGGAAGTTCATCTGGCACCCGTAGGTGCGGATCTCGTAAGTGCGGACCGTGTTCATGTCAACAAACGAGGGTACGCGCACCCCTCGGCATATCCGGAATCTCCCGTGGCCAGCCCGGCCTTGGTGGACCATGTTGGCATGACTGACAGCACTGCCGCGCGGCCCCTCCCGTGCGGTACCTGGCCTTCGCCCATCACCGCGGCGGATGTCGCCGGCCAGTACCGCCAGGTTTGCTTTCCCCTAGCGATCGATGGCGAGGTGTGGTGGCAGGAAACCGTGCCCTCCGAACTGGGCCGGACCACGGTCGTTCACCTGGGCGCGGCGGGAAAGCCCAGGCAGGTGCTGTCTGCTCCGTGGAACGCCCGGACCCGGGTGCACGAATACGGGGGCCGGTCCTACCTTCCGGTGCGCGCGGTGCGGCCGGGGGGCGGGCAGTCGTGGGCGATCGTCTTCACGAACTTCGCCGACCAGCGCCTCTATCTCGCGGATGAGCCAGGTGCGGACGGGGCCGGCGCCACGCCCCGGCCGCTGACCCCCGCGCCGCCGACCCCCGCGCCGCCGACCCCCGCGCCGCCGACCCCCGCGCCGCCGACCCCCGGGCCGCTGGCCCCCGCGCCGCTGGCGGAGCCGGGTACCCCGGAGCTTCGTTTTGCAGACTTCGCCTTGTCGCCGGACGGCGGGGAAGTGTGGTGCGTACAGGAGCGGCACGAAGCCGGCAAGGTGACCCGCGCGATCGTCGCGGTGCCGCTAGACGGCTCGGCCGCGGAGCGTGCCGGCGCGATCCGTGAGCTGGCCAGCGGGGCCGATTTCTACGCGTTCCCGGCCCCCTCCCCCGACGGCCGCCACCTGGCCTGGGTGTGCTGGAACCATCCGCGGATGCCGTGGGACGGCACCGAGCTGCGGGTGGCCCGGGTGGACGACGGGGTGCCGGGCAAGGGCGGGCTGGTCAAGGGCGGCACCGGTGAGTCCGTTCTGGCCCCGGTCTGGCACGGCGACACGAGCCTGTACCTGATCTCCGACTGGCCGGGCTGGTGGAACCTGTACTCGCTGAGCCTGGCCGCCGGGCCCGCCGAGGCGGTCTACCCGGCCGAGGAGGAGTTCGCCGCGCCGCTGTGGCAGCTCGGGCAGCGCCCGTACGCGGTGCTGGCCGACGGCCGGCTCGCGGTGCTGCACGGCTGCGGCGGGCTGCGGCTGGGCGTGCTCGACCCGGGGACCGGGGAACTGGCCGACGTGGACATCCCGTACCAGATCTTCGCACCCGGGCTGTCTGCGGACGGCATGTCCGTCGTGCTGGTGGCCGGCGGCCCGGCCGCGCCGATGTCGGTGATCCGGGTCGACATGACCACGGGGAAGGCGAAGAAGCTCTATTCGCCGGCCGGGCGCGCGCCCGCGTCCGGGTACCTGCCCAAGGCGCGCAAGCTGGAGTTCGAGGGGAAGTTCGGCCAGGATGTGCACGCCTGGGTGTACCCGCCC
The DNA here is from genome assembly GCA_963806145.1 of uncultured Actinomycetes bacterium. Taxonomy (GTDB): domain Bacteria; phylum Actinomycetota; class Actinomycetes; order Streptosporangiales; family Streptosporangiaceae; genus DASXKD01. The sequence continues at coordinate 187,999 of CAWDXD010000006.1, read as the reverse complement.
GCCAACCCGGAGGCGACGGCCGGCGAGGGAGAGCTTCCGCCGTACGTGGTCTGGGCGCACGGCGGCCCGGCGTCCCAGGCGGACCACCGGCTCGACCTGGAGAAGGCGTACTTCACCAGCCGGGGCATCGGCGTCATCGACGTGAACTACAGCGGCTCGGCCGGCTATGGCCGGGTGTACCGGGAACGGCTGCGCCAGCAGTGGGGCGTGGTTGACGTGGAAGACGTGATCGCGGCAGCAGAGGCGCTGGTCAAATCCGGCGACGCGGACGGCACCAGGCTGGTGATCCGTGGCGGCTCCGCGGGCGGGTGGACCGCGCTGGCGGCGGTCACCGCCCACGCCTCACAAAGCCCGTTCAAGGCCGCGACGTCCTACTACGGCATCACCGACCTGCGCAGTTTCGCCGCCGCCACGCATGACTTCGAGTCCAGGTACACCGACGGCCTGATCGGCCCGCTGCCCGGTTTCGCGGCGGCCTACGCCGAGCGCTCCCCAGCCCAGCGCGTCAGCAGCAAGACCTGCCCCATCCTCCAGCTGCACGGCCAGGACGATCACATAGTCCCCCCGGCTCAGGCCCACGCCCTGGCGGCCCAGCTCACCCACCAAGGCATCCCCCACGCCCTGCTGGAGTTCAAAGAAGAGGCCCACGGCTTCCGCCGCACCGAAACAATCATCACGGCATTGGAAGCCGAGCTCTCCCTCTACGCCCAGACCCTAAACTTCCCCCACCCCGACACCCCCCTGCTAAGACTCCACACCACCACCCCCGACCTCCCGGAAAGCCCTCCAGCCCCGGAACCCCCATGACCCCGGAATCACGTCCCGATGCTCCGGACTCGACCGGCGCCGGATCCACCTCCCGCTCCCCGCCAGCCCCAGGCCGAGAGCAACCCTCCCGCGCCTAATCTCCGCGCGGGGCGGAACGCATTGCGCTCATCCCGTCCCAAACTCAGCGAGCAAATTCCGTAGCACGCGATTCACGCACTACCGTGACCCGGATCTGCCCCGGATAAGTCAGCTCCTCCTCGACCTGCTTGGCCACGTCCCGCGCGATCACTTGAGCCTGGATGTCATCGACCCGGTCCGGCTTGACCATGACCCGGATCTCCCGCCCGGCCTGCATGGCGAACACCTTGTCGACGCCGTCGTGGGCGGTCGCGATCTCCTCGAGGCGCTCCAGCCGCTTGACGTAGGCCTCCAGCGACTCGCGCCGGGCTCCCGGCCTGCTGCCGCTGATCGCGTCGGCAGCCTGGGTGAGGACGGCTTCGACGGTGCGGACCTCGACCTCGTTGTGGTGCGCCTCGATGGCGTGGACCACGTCGGCCGACTCACCGTACTTGTGCGCGATCTCCGCGCCGATCAGGGCGTGGCTGCCCTCCACCTCGTGGGTCAGCGCCTTGCCGATGTCGTGGAGCACGGTGCACCGCCTCAGCAGCACGGGGTCCATGCCCAGCTCGCTGGCCATCATGGCGGCGATGTGCGCGGACTCCACCAGGTGGGCGAGCACGTTCTGGCCGTAGGAGGTGCGGTACCGGAGCTGGCCGAGCAGCGTCACCAGTTCCGGGTGCATGTCGGTGATGGCCAGTTCGACCATGGCGTCCTCACCGGCGCGCACGCACAACTGCTCCACTTCGGCCTTGCTGCGCTCGTAGGCCTCCTCGATCCGCTGGGGGTGGATGCGGCCGTCGAGCACCAGCTTCTCCAGTGCGAGCCGGCCCACCTCCCGCCGGACCGGGTCGAAGCAGGACAGCAGGACGGCCTCGGGTGTGTCGTCGATGATCAGGTTGACCCCGGTCACCGATTCGAAGGCGCGGATGTTGCGGCCTTCGCGGCCGATGATCCTGCCCTTCATCTCCTCGCCCGGAAGGTGCAGCACCGACACCACGGACTCGCTGGTCTGCTCGCTCGCGACCCGCTGGATGGCAAGCGTCACGATCCGCCTGGCCCGTTCTTCCCCGTCGCGGCGGGCCTGGGTCTCGGTTTCACGGACGATCAGCGTGGCCTCGCGCTTGGCCTGGTTCTCGATGGCGGTGACGAGTTCGGTCTTGGCCTGTTCCGCGGTCAGCCCGGCAGCCCGCTCGAGTACCACGCGGCGCTCGTCGTCCAGGCGCGCGAGCTCGGCCCGCTGGACGTCGAGTTCGGCGCTGGCCTCCTCGAGCCCTGCGGACCGCTGTTCCAGCTTGCGCAGTTCGCCGTCCAGCCTGCCTTCGCGCTCGGCGAGCCGCGCCTCCCTGCGTTCGAGGTCGGCGCGAAGCTGTGCGGCTTCCTCCCTGGTTGCCTGGACCTGTTCCTCGGCGGTCCGCTGTACCTGCGTGACCTGGCGCGCCGACTCCTCGGCCCGCCGCATGACCGCCGCGGCGTCGGACTCCGCGCTGGCCCGGATCTGCTCGGCGGCCCGGTCGGCTTCTTCAAGGCGCCGTTCTGCGGCGCGGCCAGCCTCCGCCGCCCGGCGTTCTGCCTCGGCGGCCAGTTCTGGGCTGACGGATGAGTGGGCGGCGGTTTCCTGGGGTGCCGGAACCGTGCGGTTCCCGGCCTTGCGCACGACGGCGAACAACGCACCCGCAACGGCGAACAGCGCAAGGATCCCGATCACCGCGATCACTACAGCGATTGTGTTGCTCATGGCACACCTCAATCCTGCTCGCGGGCCCTGGCTCCGTGGTGCGGCGCCAGGGCTGATCCCTGTGGCGAGGGTCAGGCGCGCCATGCGCGGCGTGTTACTGCGCGGACGACGGCTACCGGCGAACCGGTCAGCCGGGCCAGCCCGGCCGCCGGTGGTTCCGGCAGCCGTACCTGTGCCTCACGGCGCGGCCATGCGGTCAGCGGCTCTGCCGCCACCCCACAGGGCCGTGCCCGGAGGGCCGTACCCACGGAAAACGCCGCCCGCAGGAGTATTACTACCCGTCAAGGCGCCGCTCATGAGAGCGCCACCGGCGGGACCAGGTTTGCCAGTGGGCCCCAGCCCCTGTGGCACCTGGCACGTGACCGGGACAACGACAGCTGTCCGGACATCAGCCAGCAGCCGATGACCTGCACCGACGGCCGATGTCGCCGCCAGCCTGCCGTCGTGAGCACCGTGCCCCGCGGCCGCTGGCAAGCCAGCCCGCGTCGCACCTGCCCGCGGCTTGGCATCTCGCCAGCGCGGGTCCGGCCGCGGCCAGAGCCTGCCGGGCACATCATCTGCCCACCCGGCTCCTGGACCGGTCGTCCCGCCCGGGCCCGCATTGCGGGTCCTCGCGGGCCCGTGCCCAGGCACCATCTCAAGCCCTGTCCGCCCCTTATCAGCCACCGCCTCCGCGGGGCTGCGGCTACTGCCTAGCCGAACCCGACCCCAGACTGGCCTGGCTGGCCAGCACCTTGCCGGAACCCGGCTACGGCCGGATCTGTGTCCTTACCGGCAACCGGGCGCAACCAGTTGCCGGGCCTGTCATATGTTCCAATCGCCTATTACGGACTAACACCTCGCTGCCGTGAGGTTAAGCGCTGATAACAATTTGGGCAAGCTCGGCCTAGTGATGCTTCCGTTACTCAACGCACCGTGCCCCGCTCACGGCCAATCGTCACCGGCGCCGTCCTCGCTAATCCACGCCAGATCCGCACTGAGGCCCGCGCTGGTTTCCTGGTCTTGTTCCAGGGCTTCCCGTACCACCTGAGCGGCCAGGCCGGCCGGGTAGCCCTTGCGGGCCAGCATGCCCATCAGCTGCCGGGCCCGCGCGGGCATCGGCTTGCCCCGGCTGGCCGGCACCCGCTTGGCCACCAGCCGCCGGGCGGTGGCCAGTTCGTCCTGCGGCCCGAGCAGACCGACCGCTGACCGCACCTCGCCGTCGGGTATCCCGCGCTGCCGCAGTTCGGCGCTGAGCGCGCGGCGGGCAAGGCCGCGGCCGTGGTGCCGGCTCTCCACCCATGCCCGGGCGAAGGCCGCGTCGTCGATCAGGCCGACCTCGGCGAACCGGCTCAGCACGAATTCCGCGACCCCGTCCGGAATCTCCCGCTTGCGCAGCGCGGTGGCCAGTTGCGCCCGGGTGCGCGGCCCGGTGGTGAGCAGCCGCAAGCAGATCGCCCGCGCCGCCTCTTCGCTCCCAGGGCCCTCGCTCCCAGGGCCCTCACCGCCGGGGCCCGCAGCGCTGGGGTCCGCGCCGCTGCGGTTCCGGGCAAGGGAGCGACGATTGCCACGGCGCTGGCCCTGACCGCCGGACTCCGCGCCGGGATCTGCCTCGGCGGAACCCGCGACGGCAGGGCCCTCGCCGGCATGCTCGTCAGAATTCGGCACCAACCCGGGATCTGGGTCTGGGACCAAAGCCAGGTGCCCGGTACCCCTCTTCCGACCGGATGACCCGCTCCGGGCTCTGCGGCCTCCCTGGCCCGGGAGGCCCCTATCCCGCGCCACCAGCGTTATCCCGCACCACCGGGCCCTCCGGTGACCCTGGTGACACCCCTGCCGCCAGAAGCGCCCGCAGCCGCGGCTGCCGCGTCCGCGGCTGCGTTCGGGACCGCACGCAAGCCCGCGCCCGCCGTCGACTCCTTGTCCTTGTCCGCCGCCTCCGCGTCCAGGCGTGCGCCGACGCCGAGCTTCTCCCTGATCTTCTTCTCGATCTCGTTGGCGAGATCGGGGTTGTCGCGCAGGAAGTTCCGCGCGTTCTCCTTGCCCTGGCCGAGCTGATCGCCCTCGTAGGTGTACCAGGCACCGGACTTGCGCACGATGTTCTGCTCCACCCCGAGGTCGATGAGGCCGCCCTCCCGGCTGATGCCGGTCCCGAACAGGATGTCGAACTCCGCGGTCTTGAAGGGGGGCGCCACCTTGTTCTTGACGACCTTCACCTTCGTGCGGTTGCCGACGGCCTCGGTGCCGTCCTTGAGCGTCTCGATCCGGCGCACGTCGAGCCGGACGGAGGAGTAGAACTTCAGCGCGCCGCGCGATGCCCCCGGAGGTGGTCTCGCGCCTCGGGCTGTTGCTGGAACCGGTCGATGACGCCATGCGCCGAGTAGCAGTGCGATCCCTCGACCTCGATGTCGACGCGGCTCGCCGATCGACTGGGCGGCCCGCTGGCTGATCCTCGATGTCCAGGTGGGCGAGACAGGCCGGTGTACCATCCGGGAGCGAATCCGCTGGATCCCTGGAACGGCCGATCGGCCTCGGAACCCCGGCAGCAGCTTGTACCGCGAGGGGTGCACGTAGGGTCCGCGACGAACTCCGAGACATTCTTCGACCCCCGGAGACCCGGACCTCCCGGCCGTGTGCCGGCCGGTGATCCGCGGCCCTTGATCAAGCCGCCTCGCTGCGCATGTGGATCACGTGCAGCACGCTGCTTCCCGATGGCCCAGCGCAGCAGCAGCCAGTGCAACTGCTGGGCTCATGCCTCGACGCTGGTGCTGGATCCGGCCCGAAGGCCCCTGTGCGCTCCTGGACACCCTTCCGTCTCGGATGGCGAAACAGCCGACGTCCTTGGACGAGACGTCAGGTGCGAAGAAAGCCGGGGGAATCCTCTTGAGGTAGTCCCAGGTGAGGTGCTTCCTGCCCACCGAAGTAGACGATCCCGAACGCCGTTCATCTCGCCCGGCCGGGGTGAATAGGCGATCGTGATGTCCTGGCTCGTCGGCTTCGCCTCGCATCCCAGTGCCGGCGATCCGGGCCGCGTCCTCATGCAGTGCCTCGGCAACGTTCGATGAACTGGACCGGCGTCCGGCCGCCCACGTAGCCATCCCCGATGAGATACCCGAGCAGCCGGGCGTGCTCGGGCGGGACCGGCTCGGACGCACCGAACCCGCTGCAGCTCTGGGCCTCGCTACCCGATCCCCGGCAATCAGCTCACCGGCGGACCGCCAGCCGCCGGGGACTGTGATCGGATGAGGCGCGTTCCGTGTCGCGGCGAACTGCGAGCCCGATGACTTCCTGCTCGACTTGGTCGAACCACGACACGACCTCGGAGCTGCACTGCTCGCCTTCGCCGTACCTGTTGAACCACCGCCCTTCCACGATGCTTCGATCGGGGGTAACGCCAGTCACGGGATCGAATGCCGGCTGCCGTACGAAAGGACCTCGACGTCCTTCCGCTTGGTTGACGATCTTGCCGTTCTTCTCTCGATCCTGCGTACGTCAGCCGGACGAGGGTGAACCTGGTCCCGGCCACGGAGGTGGTTTCGGGACGCCGAACATGACGCCGACCTTTTCCCGCAGCTGGTTGATGAAGATCGCCGTGGTCTTGGTCTGGTTCAGCGCGCCCGCGAGCTTGCGCAGCGCCTGCGACATGAGCCGGGCCTGCAGGCCGACATGGGCGTCCCCCATCTCGCCCTCGATCTCGGCCCGCGGCACCAGCGCGGCGACGGAGTCGATGACGATGACGTCGATCGCGCTGGAGCGGATCAGCATGTCGGCGATCTCCAGTGCCTGCTCGCCGGTGTCCGGCTGGGAGACCAGCAGCGCGTCAGTGTCCACGCCGAGCTTCCCGGCGTACTCGGGATCGAGGGCGTGCTCGGCGTCGATGAAGGCTGCGATCCCACCCGCTTTCTGTGCGTTAGCGATCGCCTCGAGGGCCAGGGTGGTCTTGCCCGATCCTTCTGGTCCAAATATTTCCACGACCCGGCCGCGTGGGAGCCCCCCGATACCCAGCGCGATGTCCAGCGAGATCGCCCCGGTGGGGATCACCTCGATCGGTGCCCGGACCTCGTCACCGAGCCGCATGACGGAGCCTCTGCCGAACTGCCGCTCGATCTGGGCGAGGGCGGTTTCCAGGGACTTGTCCCTGTCGCCGGCTTTCCCGCCCGGCCTGTCGATGCCTGCCATGGGTACTCCCATTGGATAAGGGGCTTCTTTGTCCGCGCTGACGCTACGCGCCGCCACCGACAAAACTCTCCCGCGCGGTGAACACCAACCGAGGTCGCGCCGCGGCCGCCGCGGCGGCCGCCACACAGCTCACCACTCTAGGCGAACAACTGTTCGATCAGGTACAGGACACGCACACGTTCGAGAAGAAACATCCGGCCACCACCGCCCGGGCCGCCGGGGCTCGCCGGCACCCCGTCAGGAATGGCGTCAGCGCGATTCCTCCGGTATCTCGAAGGCCTCGCACACCGCGAGCCACACGGTTTTCGGTTCTTTCCCCGCGGCCAGGGCCTGGTCCACTGTCGCGCCGCCCAGCCCGGTCAGCACATAGTCCTTGGCAACGCTGGCGGCGTAAGCCTCGCCGAACTGCCCGCGCATCTTTTCCCAGAACACCGTGAGCCGCACGGCGCCAGGGTACCGGCGGCCGGCCCTGGGCAGCCCCAGGACCTGCGCGACCCGGGCCCGCGCAGCCTCAGCACATCGTCCCCGCAGCGCGCGGGACACCGGGGGCGGCGGCTCAGGGCAGGTTCGTGACGTTCACGGTCTCCAGTTGCCGTGAGTCGAAGTCCGTCACCAGCAGCACGTGGCCGTCCGGCTCCAGGGCCATCTGCCGCGGGAATCCTCCTGCAGGCAGGTACCCGGCGAGAGCGGGCCGGTGCGCCAGGGCCGCGGCGACGTTCACCACCGCGAGGCTGGACTTCGCACCCTGCTGGCCGAACCGGTTGGAATCCGCAACGACAACCCGCTGCCCGCTGTCCACCAGGGCCAGGCCGACCGGGGCCTCGCCCACCTCGGCCCGCGCGATCAGCGAGTGCGCCGGGTCACCGCGCAGCCGGGAGGCGGAGAAGCCGAGCAGCATGTCACTCCCCCGGGCGGTCACCCACACCGTCCCCCCGCTCGTGGAGGTGATCACCCGCACCGGGCTGCAGCCGGCGGTGACCGTGGACACGATCGCGTGCGCCGGATCGGTCTCCGCCTTGCGCACGCTGATCACCGCCAGCGTCCCCTGGCCGCCCAGGTCGAGGCTCTGCGACCCGCTGTGTGCGGCTCGCCGCAGTTCGCTGAAGGACTTCAGCTCGCTGGTCGAGTACAGCCAGTCCCCGTTCGGCGACACGGCAAGCCCGACTGGCGCGACCCCGGCCGGCACGTCCCCGACGAAGCCGGCGGTCCGGAAGTGGCTGGCCAGCGCCTTTTGCAGGTTGAAGACAGCTATCTTGTCCGAGCCTTCCAGGCTGACGAACGCGAACCTGCCATCGCGTGAGGTGGCCACCTCGATCGCGCCGCCCGCCGGCCCGCTGCCGCCACTGCTCAGCGTGCCCAGGACCGCGTTCCCGCTGCCCTGCTCGGCGGCCTGCACGCTGACCACCGTGGCGCCGCTGCCGTTCGCGGCGAGCAGGTAGCGGCCGTCCGGCGTGAGCGTCACGCCCAGCGGCTGGCCGCTCACCGGGACCTGCTTGACCAGCCTGAGGCTGGCGGAGCCGGCGTCGGCGAACACGCCGAGCACGCCCCCGCTCCCGTTGGGCACCAGCGATACGAAGGACCAGCGGCCGTCGGCGGTCACCGCGACGCCGAACGGGTCGCCGGGCACCGGCGACAGCCGGGCCAGCCCGGCCGGAAGCTGCCGCCCGGGCGCGCTCGCGGCGCTGCAGCCGGGCACAGCGACAGTGGACACCACCGGACCGGTCGATGCTGAGCGGTGGGCCGGCGCCGCGCGCGGCGTGCTGGAGGTGCAGGCCGCCAGCACCAGCGCCAGCATCGCGGTGGCGATGGCGGGGCACCCGGAGAGCCTCACGGATTCGACGCTATCGCTTCGCCCGTGCGGCCACCCCAGCGGAGTTTCGGCAGGACCGCAGGCCCGGCCAGGAAATGTACGTGAATGTCTGGTGCCTGGCCGGGGTACGACTACCAGGGGAAAGCTTCTCCGACAGAAGTTTCGGGACGGGGCGTGATGAGCAGCGAGATGCCGGAGGCCGGCCCTGCCGCGACCGGCCTGGAGGACAAGGCCCCGGGCCCTGCTCCTGCCCGCGCGGCTGAGCGGCCCGGCGGCCAGGCTCCGGCCGGTGCGGCGGCACCCGCCAGCCCCCGCCGACACGGGAAGCGCCTGCTCATCATCCTGTTCGCGGTCAGCATTGCGGTGGCCATCGCCGCCGCGGCGGTGACCGCCGTGCTGCTGGCGCACCGCCCTCACCAGGCGCACGCAGCGGCACATCCGCTTCACGCCACGGTGTTCGGCTTGCGCCCGGGCCAGTGCTTCAATTCTTTGCCAAACGGAATAGCCGGGGCTCATGCGGTTCCCTGCGCGCAGCCGCATGACGGGGAGATCTACGGCGTGTTCCGCGTGGCGGGCCACGATTGGCTGGGGAGCGCCGTTCTGGCCAGCCAGGCCCGGCTGGGCTGCCAGGCCAGGCTGGCCGGCTACCTGAACCCGCAACTGGCCACCGGTGGCCTGACTGACTCCTATGCCTACCCCAACCAGGGAGCCTGGGCGGCGGGCGAGCGTTCGGTGATCTGCGAGATCGGCGGCACCCAGGGCAAGCTGACCGGTTCCGTCCGCGCTTCCAGCCCCTGACCGCCCCGCGGCCGACCCACCCCTGACTGCCTCGCCTAACCCGCAGCCCGCGGCTGGCAGGCCCACTGCTGACCCGGCCCGCAGCTGGCAAACCCGCAGCTGCAGGCACGCGGCTGACCCGCGGCTGACCCACCCTACGGCTGGAAGGCCCGCAGCCGACCCGGCCTGCGGCTGCAGGCCCGCGGGCGATCCGCCCCCGCGGCTGGCAGACCCGCAGCCGACCCGGCCCGCGGCTGGCAGACCCGCCCGACCCGCATTCCCCGGGCATGAATGCGAGGTTGGTGCCCCTCTTGTGACGTGGCAGGTCCAAACACCCGCTGCGGCTGGTTGTGCCTGCTCTGTCCTGGCCTGGCGCATCGGTCGCCGGGCGCGGCCCGTGGCCGGGCGCGTCCAGAAGGTCATCGAGTAAAGGGAACGTCTACCAGGCGATCTGAGCGCCCGGGTCGGCGCCGTTGGGGATCGGGGTGAACGTGTTCCCGGTGAGGACGCCGAGGATGTGGCCGGGGCCGTAGCGGGTTTGCTTGCCGCGGGGGTCGGAGACGACGAGCGCCTGGCCGCCCTTGCCTGCCCACAGCACATCCTGCCAGCCGTACAAGCCCAGGTGGAACTGGTCCTCGGACAGGATGGGCTGTCCGGTGCGGGCGGAGAACTCGGTGATCCCCTGGGGGGTGGCGGTGACGATCCTGGTGCCGTCGGGGGTGAGGAGCGTGGTGAAGCCTAGCGCTCCTGCGTCCGCGAAGGTGAGGACGATCTTGGAGGACGCCAGGCTGGTGCCCTGCGTGGTGGTGTCGAGCAGCCGGATGTAGATGGGCCTGGGGTGCCCGGTGCCCCATTGCTGGAACTCCAGCGTCGTCCCGTCCGCGGTCCAGGAGAAGACCTGGCCGGACGGCTTGAAGTTGCCGATCCAGCCGCCGCCCTGCCAGGCCCAGGACCGGATCGCCCCGGTGGCGAGGGTGACGACCTGGATGGATTGGCGGAAGTCCAGGGCGAGCCTGGTGCCGTCGGGGGACACGGTCATCCCGGCAAGCTGGCTGGCCTGGATCGTCTCCGGGACGGCGAGGCGGGCCAGCTTGGCCGTGTGGGTGGCCGGGTCGAAGGCCAGCTTGAAGAACACCGTGGGGGTGGTGATATCCCGGTTCTGGGCGGGCATCCCGGCCTGGCCGGAGGCGATGGGCCAGTACCGCTGGGCGGCCAGGACGAACGTGCGGTCGTCGTCGGCGGCGCTGACCCAGGTGAAGATCCGGTAGGGCCGGGGCGGGGCGACCGTGGCCAGTATGTGCCCGGTGACAGTCGAGCGCACCACCGCGGCCTCGCCGCCTATCAGCTGGACCGGGCCGGTCCGGGCCAGCGCGGCGAAGTAGCGGGGCACCTGATGCAGCGCCGCCTGGCGCAGCGCCGCCGGGCGGAGCGGCGCCGGGGAGGGGTGGGACTGCGCGGCCGGGCCCGGGCCGGCCGGGCGGGCGTGGCCGCGGAAGACGGCGGAGATGGCCAGCGAAGCGGCGACCACGGCGGTGACCGCGGCGGCGGCGGCCAGCGGCGTGATCAGGCCAGGCCACATCCCGCGCCGGCCGGGCGGCCCGGGCGTGGCCTTGAGGGCGCGGAGCAGGTCTGGCGCGGCCGGCGCGTCCTGGTCGTGGCTGGCCATCACCTGGCCAAGGATGTCTTCGATGCCGCTCACCGCCGATCTTCCTCTCCGATGCCGGCGGGCACGGCCAGCTGCCGCAAGACGGCTAGCCCGCGGCTGGCCAGGCTGCGTACGCTCGCCTCGCGGCAGCCGAGCAGCGCCGCGATCTGGTGGTCGGGCAGGTCCTCGTAGTACCGCAGCACCAGCACCGCGCGCTGCCGCGCGCTCAGCGCCCCCAGTGCCGCCCACAGCTGCGCCCGGTCGGCGATCTGGTCTTCCGGGCTGCCGGCCACCGGCTGTTCGGGCATCCTGTCGGTCACCACCTCGCCGCTGCTGCGCAGCCGCCGGGCGCGCAGATATTCGTTGATCACCGCCCGGCGCAGGTAGGCATACCAGTCCCCGGGCGGGACGCCGCGGCGGCGCATCGAGCGGTAAACCCGCAACAGGGCGTCCTGCACCAGGTCCTGCGCTGCCGCCCGGTCGTGGGTCAGCTGATAGGCAACCCGCAGCAGCCGGTCACCGGAATGCGCGACCAGCTCCGCCAGCGCGTCATCAAGATCCACGCCACCACCTCGGGCCTACTCAGATGATGCGCCAGCCGTCCCCATCTGTTGCATCCGCCGGTGACCGTCAGAGAACGCTGACGGTTACTGCCGCCGCCACCGGAGCGGTGGCAGGACCCGTTTGCGGAGCAGCGGCAGTGCATCGATGGTGCCTGGACTGGGCAACAGGTCAACCACGTTGCCCGGCGTGCACGGCATGATGGGCGTATGGGCCTCGGCGGCAGCCCAGGCTGGGCGTGAGACGGCCGTGCGGTCCGGCTGGTTCGCCATGACCCGGGCAGCTCGGTCGATACCTCATGTTGGCCCGCGACGGTCCCGGCGGTCGAACAGTTGCTGTGCGAGGAGCTGGAGCTGCCTGCGGGCCTGACCGTGCTGGTCGGCGAGAACGGTTCCGGCAAGTCCACCGTGATGGAGATGCTGGCCGAAGCCTGCGGGCTCAACCCGCAGGGCGGGTCGGTTCAGGCCGGGCTTTTCCGGACCCGCGACAGCGAGCCGGGCCTGGGCAAGCACATGATCGTGGAGCGCGGGCCGTCCGGCCGCGCTGGTCTTATTTCCTGCGCGCCGACACCATGCACATCCTCTACACCTACCTGGAAGACAACCCCGGCCGCCGCCAGGAGCGGCTGCATGAGCTCAGCCACGGAGAGTCTTCCTGGAAATCCTGCGCACCCGGGTCAGCCAGCCAGGGTTTTACCTCATGGACGAACCCAACGCGCCGCTGTCGTTCACCGCCTGCCTCGGGCTGGCCGCCCTGCTGCATGACCTGACCCAGGCCGGTTCCCAGGCCGTCGTCGCCACCCACTCGCCTATCGTCGCCGCCGTCCCCGGCGCGAGCATCCTGGAACTGGGCGACTGGGGCATCCGCCCCGCCCGGTGGGAAGACCTGCACCTGGTCGGTGCCTGGCGCCGCTTCCTGACCGAGCCAGCCTCCTACTTCCGCCACCTGCTCGCCGACTAACTCCCAGGGACAGTCGCGGCGTCAGAGCTTCGGGGGGCGGGCCGCCTCCCCCGCTGGGTGTGTTCCTCATGCCGGGCCGGGGCCAGGGTTAGATCTGCCTCCTGTCCTGCGGTCGGTTGCTGGTGTTTCCTCGTCGCTAGTGGGCTGACCACGAACGTTCACCGGGTCTGCTGACGCGCCGCCTGGTCTGCTCTCACACTTGATCTTGTGTTGGAGACCGGGTGCTGGGGTGTGATGGCTGAGCCGGTGCGGGCCCGGCGGCTGACTGATCAGGAGGGGCAGCGGCTGCAGCAGATCGTGCGGCGGGGCAAGCACGGATCGGTCCGGGTGCGCCGGGCGTTGATCATCATGGCGTCGGCGTCGGGGACGCTGGTGAGCGCGATCGCCCGGCTGGTGGCCGCGGATGAGGACACCGTCCGGGACGTGATCCATCTGTTCAACGCCAAGGGGCTGGCCGCGCTGGACCCTAACTGGGCGGGCGGCCGTCCCCCGCTGGATCAGTGATGGCGACATCGGGGTGATCGTCACGGCGGCCAGCACCCGGCCGGAGAAGCTGGGCCTGCCGTTCACCTGCTGGAGCCTGCGCAAGTTGGCCGCGCACTTAGCCGGTGCCGCCCAGCCCGTGCAGATAGGCCGAGAACGGCTGCGGCAGATCCTGCATGCCCGGGGGATCACCTTCGGGCGCACCCGGACCTGGAAGGAATCGGCCGACCCGAGCGGGACGCCAAGCTGGACCGGATCGAGGAGGTGACCAGCCGCTTCCCGCACCGGTGCTACGCCTTCGACCAGTTCGGGCCGCTGTCGGTCCGGCCGGTCGGCGGCGCCTCCTGGGCCCGGCGCTCCCGGCCGGCCCGGCTGCCAGCCACCTGCCACCGCACCCACGGCATCCGCTACTTCCACGGCTGTCTGCCCTGGGCGAGGACCAGCTGTGGGGGGTGACCGGCGAGCGCAAGGGCGCCGATCACACCCTGGCCGCGCTGAAGTCGATCCGGGCCAGCGAACCCGCCGGCTACCGGCTCTATGTGATCTTGGACAACCTGTCCGCGGACAAGACACCGGCCATCCGCCGCTGGGCCGGCCGGGCCGGCGGCGAGCTGTGCTTCACCTCGGTCAGCGCCTCCTGGGCCAACCCGGTCGAAGCGCAGTTCGGGCCGGTCCGCACCTTCGTCACCGGCGGCCCGGACCACCCGGACCACACCGTGATGGCCCGCGGCTGCAGGACTACCTGCGCTGGCGCAACGCCCACGCCCGCCGCCCCGATGTGCTCGCCGCCCAGCGCCGCGAACGGGCCCGCATCCGCAGCGAACGCCAACGGCGCTGGGGGCGGCCCAAGCCCAAGGCCGCATGATAGTGGTGGTGGGTCTTGGGCTTGAGGCCGGTGGGCCCGCACCTGGGCGGGCGGGCGCAAGTGCGAGCGGCAGCTGAGGAACAAGGGCGGCGCCTCCCGGATGTGCCCAGTGTGCGGTATCACCCGGCCACCTGGGTGCACCCCGGGCGGTAGCGGCATGACGACGGCGGGCTCCCGGCCAGGCCAGGAGCCCGCCGGAGCGCTAGCTGGGGGGCGCTTGGCCCCCGGTGCCGTGGCGGTCCTGCAGCTGCTGCTGCGCCATCTGAGCCTGCAACTTCTGGCTCTGGTTGACCGTGCCGGCGAACTTCATGCCGGACCGCGCGGCCAGGATGATCCAGCCGATCGGCCCGAGGAAGACCGAGAACAAGATCGCGGACTTCGTGCGCGGCTCAGGCAGGTTGTTGACCTTCTGCTCGATCTTCGCGAAGCCCCAGCCGATCGGGATGGCGAAGCAGCACCAGATGACGAAGATAAGAATCAGCCCGGACATGTCTGCCCCTTCGGTTCGCAGTCCCGCCCAGATGGCGGAGCACCGGACCCAGCCTGCGCCGGGCCAGAACCCAACGGCAGGGGCCGGACGGCCCCATCGAGCGCGCCAGGTGTGGGCCGGACGGCCCATTTCACCGCCAGAGGCCGGTCATACCGGGCCAGGGATGCCGGCTCTCAGGTGCCGGAGGCGACTGGGTCAATGCCGGCCCGCGTGGCGTGACGGACCTGCGCCATATCGGCGGATCGGGCGTCGACCCGCAGCCGCATCGACCTCGGACGAACAGGGCGAACGTTAGTGGTCACGCCACCAGCGTGGGCCGGGTAGGTGGGCTTGGTCGTCTGTCACAGGGCGGCGGCCCACTCGATGATGAGGCGTCGAGCCTGGTCAGTGGCATCCAGTTGTGGCTTCCTCGCAACACCTTCTAAAGGCCTCGCTGTCACATTCATGCCCCACGGTCAATGGGAACCGTTGCACGGGCTGGCCTGGTAGCCCGGGGTGTGCGCCAATTTTGTAGGTAGCAAGATCAGCTTGCCTGTGTGGTGAGGTCAGCGCCTGGTGTCTGGCTGTGGGGCCGCTGCCAGATTTCTTCCCAGCGGTTGCTGGCTTCTTGGCAGCGCAAGGTGGCGATGCTGGCGGCGCCGGGAACGTTCCAGCGCATGCCGGAGAGCTTGAGCCGCTGGCCGATGACGGCTTTGCAGCCGGCTTCGACCACCCCGGAGCCGGCGAACATGCCCAGGGAGCGGAAGTGCTGGTAGCGCATCCGGTGGGCGTTGGCCTCGAAGTAGCCGAGGGCTTTGTCGCGTTCGCGGGCCAGTGCGCCGGTGAATTTCAGGTCGTGTCCGGCGGCCAGCAAGGCGGGGATGTTCCCGTTGTCGAGTTCGTCCAGGCGCTGGGTGAGCCAGTCCGGCTGGCTGTCGCGCAGCAGCCGGGTGGCGAGGGCAGCTAGGTCGTGGACGTGCTCGCGGGCGTGATAGAGGTCCACGATCTGGGTGGCGGCGGGGAACAGCTCATCGGCGAGGTTCCAGATCCACACCGCCCCGTCGCCGAGCACGGTGAGCTGGCGGATGTGCCCGGCGCCTCGGCGGCGCGCCTCGGCGTGCACCAGCTGACCGAACCGGGCGGCCGGTTCGAAGGTGGCCAGGTAGGACGAGGAGCGCGGGTCACGGACCGGGTAGCCGTCGTCATCCACGGTGGTCTGGGTGAAGAGGCAGGCGAGCTTGACCTCCCGGGTCCGGGCCTGGCCGTCGTCTGCCTTGCCGGCCCGGCCCTGGGTTGCCGCTGCCACCATGGGGACCCC
Source organism: uncultured Actinomycetes bacterium (assembly GCA_963806145.1). Classification (GTDB taxonomy): domain Bacteria; phylum Actinomycetota; class Actinomycetes; order Streptosporangiales; family Streptosporangiaceae; genus DASXKD01. Next base: position 172,330 of record CAWDXD010000006.1, on the reverse strand, counting down.
GGTGCCATCAACGGCGATATGGAGCATGTCCGGCACCGGCTCAGGCGGCGGGAGAGGGGTCACCCGGCGCGAGCAGATCGCATCGGCCGCCGCGCTGGTGGCCGCGGCAGCCGCGGCGCCGGCCGCTTCGGCGGACCGTTCGACACGCTTGACGGTCAGATCGATGCCAGCCAGGCCTGCGAGCAGGCGGGCAGCCTTGGCAAACGGCACTGCCGTCGCCGCCTGCGCGGTCATCTTGGCCAGGCCAGGAGACATCGACCCCCGCCCGGTGCCAAGCTCGGCGTCCCTGGGAGCGGTGCCATGACCGCAGGCGGCGCAGTGGCACCAGGCCCGGCGGAGGCTGACCGGGCCAAGCACGGTGTCGATGGTCTTGTCCCGGTAGGAGACAAACTCCGCCTCGTGGCCGGACCCGCAATCCGCCCGCGGGCCGCGGTAGCCGGCATCCAGCCCCAGCAGGTCTTCCAGCAGCCCCGCACCCAGCTTGATCATCGCCGCCCGGAGTGCCAGTTCCACCGCCTCCAGGCCCTCGCCTGCGCCCAGCGACCGCGCCGCCAGGGCGGCCAGGCGCCCTACCTCGGCCGTGGCCTCCTCCGCGAGCGCCTCGCGGAGCCCCCCTTTCCCCGGCCGGCCCGGCCGGGGGCTGCCCAGCAGCCGACGTGACCGGCCTGGCCTCGCAGATTGCCTCGTTCACCTCCACGATCTGCTCGCTCAGCGCGGCGAACTGCTTGTAGTTCGCCAGCTCCCCCCGGACCTTCTCCAGCTCGGCGGCGGCTAGCTGGCGGGTGCGCGTCTTGCCGCCCGCCGAGCGGGTCCACAGCCACCGCGGGCCGTGGCCAGGATGGCCGGGCCGGGCGCACGCGCAGTTCGGCTTGCCGCAACGGCGGTAGGTCGAATTGATGCTGCCCGGCCGCAAGTCGCCGGCCGCAGCCAGCCGCTGGTACAGCCGGGCCCGCTGCTGCTCCAGGTCAGGAAGGGATGGCTCAGTCATCCATAGCTCCTCTGGAAGTGTCAACACTTCCAGGCTACCCCCGCACGCTGCGCCTTCCCTAGCTCCCTACTTTGGCGTCGCACATCCGGTAGCCCGACTCTCAGGGCGGAATTGTCCGTGGGACAGGGCAGGATGGAAGGATGCCCGCCAGGACCCGAGTCAGGAGCGAAGCGCCGCCATTGGCGCACGCGGACGGCGCAGCAGGCGCGGATCCGCTAGCCGGGTTCAGCGCGCTGACCGGGGAGTGGTTCACCGCCGCGTTCGCCGAGCCGACCGCGGCTCAGGCGGGCGCGTGGGCCTCCATCGCGGACGGCGACAACACGCTGGTCATCGCCCCCACCGGGTCCGGCAAGACGCTGGCGGCCTTCCTGTGGGCGCTAGACCGGCTGGCCCGCAGCCCGGTGCCCGCCGACCCGAAGCTGCGCTGCCGGGTGCTATACATCTCCCCGCTCAAGGCCCTGGCCGTGGACATCGAGCGGAACCTGCGCGCCCCACTGGCCGGGATCCGCCAGGTCGCGCAGCGCCGCGGGCTGCCCGAGCCGGACATCCGGGTGGCGGTGCGCACCGGCGATACCGGCGCCGACGAGCGGCGGCGGATGTCCAGCAAGCCGCCGGACATCCTGATCACCACACCCGAGTCGCTGTTCCTCATCCTTACCTCCAAGGCGCGCGACTCGCTGCGCGGCGTGGACACCGTCATCGTGGACGAGGTACACGCCCTGGCCGGCAACAAGCGCGGCGCGCACCTGGCCATCTCGCTGGAACGGCTGGACGCGCTGCGGAGCGGCGCCGTGCCGGACGAGCCCGGCCAGGACGAGCCCGCCGGGCCGGCCCAGCGGATCGGGTTGTCGGCAACCGTCCGGCCACCAGAGGAGGTGGCCACGTTCCTCGGCGGCGCCCGGCCGGTAACGATCGCGGCGCCGCCCTACGTCAAGCAGATGGAGCTGCGGATCGTCGTCCCGGTCGAGGACATGACCGATCCGGATCCGGCGCCCGCCAGTGCCCGCCCGGCGCCCGGCGACGGCGCGCCAGCGGGGGAATCCGATCTGCGTGACGCCGCCCAGGGCCAGCGGTCCATCTGGCCGCACGTCGAGGAGAAGGTGCTCGACCTGATCGAGGCGCACCGGTCGACGATCGTGTTCGCCAACTCGCGCCGCCTGGCGGAGCGGCTGTGCGGCCGGCTGAACGAGCTCGCCGCAGAACGGGCGCAGGCCCGCGACGAGGCCGCCGCGGGCCTGGACGAGCCGGGCGGGCCGCCCCCCGGGCCGCCGGCGCAGATCATGGGGCAGTCCGGCGCCGCGGCGGGTGCCCCGGCCGAGGTGGCCCGCGCGCATCACGGCTCGGTGTCCCGGCAGGAGCGGGCGCAGATCGAGGAGGCGCTGAAGGCCGGGCGGCTCCCCGCCGTGGTGGCCACGTCCAGCCTGGAACTGGGCATCGACATGGGCGCAGTGGACCTGGTCATCCAGGTGGAGTCTGCGCCGTCGGTGGCGAGCGGGCTGCAGCGCACCGGCCGGGCGGGGCACCGGGTGGGCGACGTGTCGCGCAGCGTGATCTTCCCGAAGTACCCAGGTGACCTGGTCGAGGCGACCGTCGTCGTGCAGCGCATGCGGGACGGCGAGATCGAGGAACTGCGCGTGCCGCGCAACCCGCTCGACGTGCTCGCCCAGCAGATCGTCGCCATGGTCGCGATGGACGACTGGCAGGTCGGCGACGTGGAGCAGCTTGTCCGGCGAGCCGCCCCGTTCAGCGGGCTCACCAGGGGCGTGCTCGACGCGGTGCTGGACATGCTGGCGGGGCGCTACCCGAGCGAGGAGTTCGCGGAACTGCGCCCGCGGCTGATCTGGGACCGCACGACGGGCACCTTGCGCGGCCGGCCGGGTGCGCAGCGGCTCGCGGTGACCAGCGGCGGCACCATTCCCGACCGGGGCCTGTTCGGGGTGTTCCTGGCCGGCCCGCAGCGCCAGGGGCGGAACTCGCATCGCGTCGGCGAGCTCGACGAGGAGATGGTGTACGAGTCGCGGGTGGGTGACGTGTTCGTTCTCGGCGCCAGTTCCTGGCGGATCGAGGACATCACCGCCGACCAGGTCCTGGTCTCCCCCGCGCCCGGGCAGCCGGGCAGGCTCCCGTTCTGGCACGGGGACACGATGGGCCGCCCCGCGGAGCTGGGCCGGGCCGTGGGCGCGTTCTGCCGGGAAATCGCCGCAGCGGGCCGGGACGAGGCGGCCACGAGGCTGCGTATTGCCGGATTGGACGATCTGGCGGCGCAGAACCTGATCCGGTACCTGGACGGCCAGCGCGAAGCCACCGGCTACCTGCCCGACGACCGCACGCTGGTGATGGAACGGTTCCGCGATGAGCTCGGGGACTGGCGGCTGGTGCTGCACAGCCCGTACGGGGCCCGGGTGCACGCACCGTGGGCGCTGGCGATCGCCGCGCGGCTCCGGGAGCGCTACGAGGGCATGGACGTGCAGGCGCTGCACACCGACGACGGAATCGTGCTGCGGGTTCCGGACACCGACGAGCCGCCGCCCGCGGGCATCGTCGAGCTGGCGGCCGAGGAGGTCGAGCCGATCGTCACCGCGGAGCTTGGCGGCTCGGCGCTGTTCGCGTCCCGGTTCCGGGAGTGCGCGGCCCGGGCGCTGCTGCTCCCGCGCCGCCGGCCGGGCCACAGGTCCCCGCTGTGGCAGCAGCGGCAGCGCTCGGCCCAGTTGCTCGCCGTGGCGTCCAAGTACGGCACGTTCCCCGTGGTGCTGGAGACAGTCAGGGAATGCCTGCAGGACACCTTCGACGTGCCCGCCCTGGCCGGCCTGATGCGGGACCTGGCCAGCCGCAAGGTCCGGCTGGTCGAAGTGGAGACCCCGGTCCCGTCCCCGTTCGCCAAGTCGCTGCTGTTCAGCTATATCGGCGCGTTCATGTACGAGGGCGACTCGCCGCTCGCCGAGCGCAAGGCGCAGGCGCTGGCACTGGACTCCTCGCTGCTGGCCGAACTACTCGGCCAGGCGGATCTGCGGGAACTGCTCGACCCTGCGGTCGTCGTCCAGGTGGAGGCGGAACTGCAGCGGCGTACCACCGAGCGCGCCTGCCGCAGCCTGGAAGCCGTGGCCGACCTGCTCCGGGTCATCGGGCCGCTGTCCGAGGCAGAGGTCGCGCAGCGCTGCGCCGAGCCGGGCATGGCCGCGGGCTGGCTCGCTGAGCTGGACGCCTCCCGGCGGGCGATCGAGGTGCGGGTCGGCGGCGAGGCCAGGTGGGCGGCCATCGAGGATGCAGGCCGACTGCGGGACGCGCTCGGGGTGCCGCTGCCACCCGGGGTGCCCCTGGCGTTCACCGAGCCGGTCGCCGACCCGCTCGGTGACCTGGTGGCCCGGTACGCGCGATGTCATGGGCCGTTCACCGCGCAGGCGGCGGCCGGCCGGTATGGGCTGGGCGTGGCCGTGATCACCGGCACGCTGCACCGGCTCGCCGCGGAGCACCGTGTCGTCGAGGGCGAGTTCGTGCCCGGCGGCCGGGGTACCGAGTGGTGCGACGCGGAGGTGCTCCGCATGCTGCGCCGCCGCTGCCTGGCGAAGCTGCGCAAGGAGGTCGAGCCCGCGCCGCCGGAGGCGCTGGCGGCATTCCTGCCCGCCTGGCAGAACGCGGGCCAGCCCGTCGAAGGCCCGCGCCGCGGCACGGCGGGGCGGGCCGCCCGTGGCTGGCGCCCGGCCAGCGCGGATGCGGTCTTCGACGCGGTCGATCAACTGGCCGGGGCGGCGCTGCCAGCCTCGGCGCTCGAGACGCTCGTCCTCCCGGGCCGGGTTCCGGGTTACCAGCCCGCCGTGCTCGACGAACTGACCGCCGCCGGGGAGATCGTGTGGTCCGGTGCGGGCGGGCTGCCCGGCGGGGACGGCTGGGTGGTGCTCGCGCCCGCGCAGGCGGTGCCGCTGCTGCTGCCGCCGCCCGTCGAGATCACCATGACCCCGGTGCACGACGCGGTCCTGGCGGTGCTGGAGGGCGGCGGTGGCCTGTTCTTCCGCATGCTGGCCGACCGCGTCGCCGGGATGCTCAAAGACCATGACTGGCGGGGGCTGTCCGACATGGCCGTGGCGGCGGCGATCTGGGACCTTGCCTGGGCTGGACGGCTGACCAACGACACGCTAGCGCCGTTGCGCACGGTTCTCGGTACCGGCCGGCCGGTGTTCGAGGGGGTGCCGCCCGGGCGGCAGGCGATTCCCACGGCACCTGGCCCGCTGGCGGGAGCGGGTTCCGGGGTCAACGGCGGGGCTAATGGCGTGGGCCACGGTGCTGCGGGCCAGGGCACCGCGGGGCTGGGCGGTGCCGGTGTGGTCCCGGTGAGCATGCGGATGGCGGGCCGTTCGGGCCGGATGGGTGCCCGCAGGCGCGGGTACGGGCGGCCGGTGGTGCCCACGCGGACCGGGCCGCCGACGGTGACCGGCAGGTGGTCGCTGCTGCCCGATCGCGATCCCGACACAACCCGGCGCTCACACGCCATCGCCCAGGCGCTGCTCGACCGGCACGGCATCGTGACCCGCGGCTCGGTGGTGGCCGAGCGCGTGCCGGGAGGGTTCGGCGCGCTGTACCCGGTGCTGCGGGCCATGGAGGAGGCCGGGCAGTGCCGGCGCGGGTACTTCGTCGAGGGGCTCGGCGCGGCGCAGTTCGCCTTGCCAGGCGCGGTGGACCGGATGCGGGCCGTCGCCTCGGCCCAGGAGGCGGCCGCGGCCGGCCCGCCCGGCGATGCCGGGCACCCGCACTGGCCCGGCCAGCCGTCACCGGCAGGCCCGCCGCGGGCCGGTGACGCTTCGCGGCGAACGGATGGTGCTCGGCGAGCGGATGGTGCTCGGCCAGCGGGTACTGCTAGGCCAGGGGAAGGTGATCGGCCGACGGGAACTGATCGGCCGAGCGGGTGCCGCGTGGCCAGAAGGTGTCTCGTGGCCGGAGGGTGCTATCTGGGCCGATGAGGGAGCCGGTGGCCCCGCGGCCGGGGGTGCCGCAGCGGGAGACACGGCGGCCGGAAGGGCCGCAGCGGGAGACACGGCGGCCTGGGGCGGCGGGGGCGCCACGGCCGCGAGCGGGGTGGCCGGTACCGGCCCTTCGGGGGGCGCTGGGCCTTCGGGGGGGGCTGGGCCTTCGGGGAGCGCCGGAGTTGCGGGGAGCGCCGGAGTTGCGGGGACCGGACCGGCGATCACGGTGCTCGCGGCGGCGGACCCGGCGAACGCGTTCGGTGCCGCCCTGCCCTGGCCGCAACGCCCCGGCGAGGTTCCCGGGGCGCACCGGCCTGGCCGCAAGGCGGGCGCGCTGGTGGTGCTGTCCGATGGGAAGCTCGTGCTCTACGTGGAGCGCGGCGGCAAGACCCTGCTCTCCTGGACCAGCGACCCGGATGTGCTCGTCCCGGCGGCGGCGGGGCTCGCCGAGGCGGTCCGGGGTGGCGCACTGGGCCGCCTCACCGTGGAGCGTGCCGACGGCACCGGCGTCTACGACACGCCGCTGGCCCAGGCCCTCGCCGACGCGGGCTTCCGGCCGACCCCCCGCGGCCTGCGCCTGCGCGGCTGAGCCAGCCGCTCGCCGCTGACCCGGACCAAGGCCAGCCAGCGGCCGGCCAACTGCCCGCTGGTCCCGAACGATCCCGAACGATCCCCGCCGGCCTGCACGAGACGGGCCCGCGGCACGTCGCGTCCGGCGGCGCATTCCGGGTCAGTGACGAACGTCCGCCCAGTGGTCAGGCGGCCCACCGTACGCGCAACGACGGCGGCTTGCGGAACACCAGCCCACGCGGCGCGGCCGGGTGCGCCGGGTCGAGGCGCAGTTCCGGCAGGGTGAGCACGGCGCGGACGGCGGCCTGCGCCTCCAGCCTGGCCAGGTGGGCCCCCAGGCAGAAGTGCGGGCCGTGAGCGAAGGCAAGGTTCAGCCGGGCGTCCCGCCTGCGCACATAGAACGTGCCGGGCTCCGGGTACACGGCAGGGTCTCGGCCGGCCCCCGCCAGCGAGACCGTGACCAGGTCGCCGGCGCGGATCCGGGCTCCGCCGATCGTGATGTCGCGGGTGGCGTAGCGGTCCACCACGGCGGCCGCGGGCTCCAGCCGCAGGGACTCCTCCACCGCGTTGGGCACCAGGTCCGGATCTTCGCGGACCAGGGCCAGCTGGCCGGGATGCCGGAGCAGGTGCAGGATGACGTTGCTGATCATGCCTTCGGTCGTCTCGATGCCGCCGAACATGATCACTGCCGCGTTGGAGATGACCTCGGCGGTGGTCAGCGCCGGAGCGGCTGGCCCGCCGCCGCTGTCGCCGTTTTCCGCTGTGCCGTCCCTGGCGCCGCCGCTGTCGCCGTTTCCCGCCGTGCCGTCCCTGGCGGTGCCCGCCGTGGCGTCTCCGCGGGCACCGGCCGCGGCGGCAAGGAGCGACGGCGGCTCGCCAGCCGAACCGATCACCGCCGTGAGCCGCGCGCTCAGCGAGCCGAACGCCTCGGCCCCGGCCGCGCGGGCCTGGTCTCGGCGGGCCTGGTCCGCGCGGGCATCCTGCCCGGGCGGGGCCGGGCTGTGCTCACCGGCCAGGGCGGACACCGATCCGACGATCCCCGCGTACCAGTCGAGGACGGTCGCGGGGTCGGCGTCACCCAAGCCGAGTGCCTCGGCGACGACCGCCACGGCCAGCGGGCCGGCCAGGGCGCGCCGCAGATCCGCCGCACCGCCGGGCCGCATGGCCGCCACCAGGCGATCGGCTTCCGCTACCACGAACCCGGCGAGCCGGGCGTGGATCTCGGCACGGCCGAAGCCCTTGGTGAACGGGGCGCGGTGGCGGCCGTGTGCGGTGCCGTCCAGGGAGAGCATGCTCGGTCCGACGACGCGGGCCGTGGAGAACCTCGGGTCGTCCACCGTGAAGGCCGCGCTGTCTCGCATTACCGCGACCGCGAGGTCGTGCCTGGTAATCAGCCAGCCGTGCAAGGCGGGTAGCCAGGAAATCGGTTCGGTGTCGCGCAGGCGGGCCAGCCAGGGGTGTGGGTCGTGGTCGAGATCCGCCAGGGTGATGGCCGCACCCAGCGGGAACGCGCCCGGGCCGGATTCGGGACGAGCCCCTCGATTCTGGTCACGGAAGGTCACTTTGACCACGCTATCTGACCCTTGCCGGGGACCTGCCGGCGGCGTGCCGTACCGGCCAGTGCACCATCCACCCCGTCATAAGGGCCATAATGCTGGGCATGAGATTGTCTGCCCGTGCTGACTACGCTCTGCGTGCAGCCGTGGAACTGGCGGCCTCCAGCGGGGGTCACACCACGGCCGAGCAACTGGCGCGGGCGCAGAACATTCCGGCGAAGTTTCTTGAGGCGATCCTCACCCAGCTTCGCCGGGCGGGGCTGGTGCGCAGCCAGCGCGGCCCCGAGGGAGGTTTCTGGCTGGCGAGGCCCGCCAACGAGATCTCGCTGGCCGACATCATCCGTGCCGTGGACGGGCAGCTTGTCGGGGTGCGCGGTGAGCGCCCGGAGAACCTCGGCTATATCGGCGCAGCGGAGCCGCTGCAGAGCGTCTGGATCGCGCTGCGGGCCAACGAGCGGGCCATCCTCGATGAGGTCACCCTGGATCACATCGTCACAGGTGAACTGCCCGAGCGGGTCCGCGAACTCATCAACGACCCGCGGGCCTGGGCCTAGCAGCCGCCCGCGCACCGCGTGTTGCGCCGGAGCGAGAAGTGATGATCATGGGGATGTGGCCCGCCGGTGGGCCACATCCCCATGATCATCACAGTTCCTGCCAGCGGCACCGGGCGGTGAACAACCGACCGCAACCGTCAATTGCAGGGGTTCCGCGGGCTCGGCCCCAGGGTCAGCACGTAGGCGCAGCCCACGGCGAAATCGGCCGAACGGCCGATGAGCACAGTTAGCCCGCCGCGCCTAGACCGGCACCATGTCGGTGATGTCGCGGATCCGGCGGGCCACGTCGTCGAACCCGGCCTGGTGACCAGCGGGCAGCTTGATCGTGCTGATGACGGGCTCGGCCCCTTCGCCCAGCTTCGCGCCATCGCCGAGCTTGGCACCGTCGCCCAGCTCGCGCGCGCCGGCCAGGTTGAGCGACGCCGGCACGGCACCACGGAAGGTGCGCACCGCCTGCTGTGCGAGCGCTGGATTCTCGGACCGCCGCAGCGACGGCTCCCTGGTGCCGGACAGAACCGGCTCGCTCTGCAGTTCCGCCAGGGCGAAGTTGTCCGACACCTCGCGGAAAACCTGGGACAGCGGGGTTTCCAGGGCGCCGCAGATTGCCGCGAGAAGCTCCGAAGACGCTTCTTTCTGGCCGCGTTCGACTTCGGACAGATAGCCGAGCGACACCCGGGCGGCGGCGGACACCTCACGGAGGGTACGACCCTGGCGCAGGCGCAGCCGCCGCAGCGCGTCACCGAGCAAGTGACGAAGCAGGACCATGTCGCGCTCCCTTCGCGAAGTGAGTCTGGCAGTCACCACGGTACCTGGCCTCACCGACACTCGGGGAGAGCAGGCGGAGCCGTGTTCGCTGATGACGTAACGCTGTAATCAGGGATCATCTTCCCGAAGCAGCTCCCACAGCAGTTTCAGGGCTTCCCGGACGGTGTCCCGGCGGACCTCGTTCCGGCCGCCGGCCAGGGCCAGGGCCCGGGTGGCCGGCATGCCCGCGCTTGCCGCGATGTGCACGGTGCCGGGCGCCAGCCCGTCCACGGGATCCGGTCCTGCCACGCCCGTCGTGGCCAGTCCCCAGGTGGCGCCGAGCCGGTCGCGGACGCCCGCTGCCATGGCGCATGCCACGTCGGGGTGGACCGGGCCATGCCGGGCCAGCAGGGCAGCGGGGACGCCGAGGAGCGCCGTCTTGAGGTCGGTGGCGTAGGCGACGATGCCGCCGCGGTACACCGCGGAGGCGCCCGGGATGGCGGTGATGGCCGCGCCTAGCATGCCGCCGGTGAGCGACTCGGCCGTGGCGAGAGTCTGGCCCCGCTCTCCCAGCGCGCCCACGATCCGGGCCGCCAGGTCGCCGCGTGGGTCCACGGGACCATCATGGCCTCCCGGGGTGCGGGGGGCGCGCAGGTGCGTCAAGGCGCCCGGTGGGCCTGGCCGGGAACCGGCCGGCGGCGCAGCCGTGCGGCTCGTATGACGTAGTCGGCGCCGGTGACCAGGGTGACCAGCACCGCGGCGGCCATCACCACGGCACGCAGCCACTGCGGCAGCCCGGGCAGCATGTACAGCGAGATCGCCAGCACCTGGAGGAGGGTCTTGAGCTTCCCGCCCCGGCTCGCCGCGATCACGCCGTACCTGATGACCCAGAACCGCAGCCCGGTCACGGCGACCTCTCTGGCGAGAATCACGATGGTCACCCACCACGGGAGCCAGCCGAGGTACGACAGCGTCACTAGCGTCGCGCCGGTGAGGGCCTTGTCCGCGATCGGGTCGGCGATCTTGCCGAAATCGGTGATCAGGCCCCTGCTCCGGGCGATGCGGCCGTCCAGCAGGTCGGTGACCGAGGCGGCGCCGAACGCGACGAACGCCGCCACTCGCCAAGCTGTGCCGCCGGCCAGCAGGCAGGCCACGACCACGGGGACGAGCCCCAGGCGGATCACGGTCAGCGCGTTGGCCAGGTTGACGAGCCCCGGCGGCGGCGGCACCACCGGCCCGGCCGCCCCGCGGGCCGGAGGCTCAGCTTCGGCTGTCACCGTGGCCCCGCCGGGTCAACGCGTCCCGGCCAGGCCCGGCGCCCCGGCCGGGGCGCTGAGGCGGGCCTCGGCTATCAGGTCCACCCCCTCGGACCCGACCACGACGGCGCTAACGATGTCACCGACGGTCAAGGGGGCCGGTGACCGCACGGTCGTCACCCCGTCCACCTCGGGCGCCTGGTGCGCGGCCCGGCCCTGGTAGCGACCGGCGTCCAGGGGCTCCTCGATGAGCACACCGATGGTTTCGCCGCACCGGTCGGCGGCACGCTGGGCCATGAGTTCCTCGGCGAGGTCGGACAGGTCGTCGGCCCGGCGCGCGATCTCCGCCGGGTCCACATGCCCGTCCAGGGAGGCGGCTTCGGTCCCGTCCTCGTCGGAGTAGCCGAAGATGCCGATGGCGTCCAGACGGGCGTCGGAGAGGAACCGTTCGAGCTCCGCGACATCCCCGGGGGTCTCGCCGGGGAAGCCGACGATGAAGTTGGACCGGACGCCGGCCTCTGGGCACCGCTCTCTGATCTGGTCGAGGAGCGCGCAGAACCGGGGGCCGTCCCCGAACCTGCGCATCGCCCGCAGCACCCGGCCGCTGGCGTGCTGGAACGACAGGTCGAAGTAGGGTGCGACGCCGGGGGTGGAGGTCATGACATCGACGAGTCCCGGGCGCAGCTCAGCGGGCTGCAGGTAGCTGACCCGGATCCGGGAGATACCAGGAACCGCCGCCAGGCCGGGGAGCAGTTCGTCGAGCATCCGCAGGTCCCCCAGGTCCTTGCCGTAGGACGTGGAGTTCTCGCTGACCAGGAACAGCTCGCGGGCCCCCTGGCTGGCCAGCCACTCCGCTTCGGCGATCACGTCGGCGGGCGGGCGGGACAGGAAGGCACCGCGGAAGGCCGGAATAGCGCAGAACGAGCAGCGCCGGTCACAACCCGAGGCGATCTTGAGCGGCGCCACCGGGCCACCGTCCAGGCGGCGCCGCAGCACCCGGGGCCCGGACGCCGGTGCGACTCCCTGGGGCAGATCGGGAACCGCGGAGAGCAACCCGGGGCCGGGGATGCCGTGCCCGGGGACGTGGCCCGCGACCGCGTCGCGCCGGCCTGCCGGGGCTATGGGAAGCAGCTGGCGCCGGTCCCGGGGCTCGTGGGCGGGCCGCCGCTCGCCGGCGAGGACCGCATCCAGCCGGGCGCCGATGTCACCGTAGTCGTCGAAGCTCAGGACCTGTGCCTCCGGCAGGGCGCCGGCGAGTTCGGAGCCGTACCGTTCGGCCAGGCAGCCCGCGGCCACGACCTTCGCCGCCGAGCCGCTCGCGTCCAGCAGTTCCGCGACGGACTCCTGCTTGGCGGCCTCGATGAAGCCACAGGTGTTGACGAGCACCACGGCGGCCTCGTCCCGGTCGGTCAGGGTCCAGCCGGAGGCTTCGAGCCTGCCCGCGAGTTCCTCGGAGTCCACCTCGTTGCGCGCGCAGCCCAAGGTGACCAGGCTGACGGTGCGGCGCCCGGGAACGGATGCATGACTCGAAGGCACACCGGCAGACTACGGTAACCGTGCCCGTGCGCCGGCCGGCGGCCCGCTAGCCCGTGGCGGTGCGCGGCAGCTTCTGGCCCGGACCGAAATTGAGCGTCACCGGCTGGCCGTAGGTACCGGGATGGCCCAGATCCTTGCCGTTGACCGTGAGCACGATCCCGCCGGGGTTGCCGATCTGCATGGACACCGCGTGCCGGAAGCGCCAGGTGCGGGTGCTGCCGCTCAGCACGTAGACCTGGAACAGGAGCTGGCCGTGCGGTCTGTTGAATTGCACCCAGCAGTCCTGCGTGGCGGTGAGCCTGATGGTCAGGCGGCGGTGGTGCACGGCGGACGGGGTGGGTGACGGGCTGCTGGCCGGCGACTTGGACGCCTTGGCGTGCGCTCCGTCGGCCGCCGCGACCGGCCGGGGCGGGCCTCCGTGAGCGACCAGCCGGTACACCCCATAGCCGAGCACCAGGGCCAGCACGATGACCATCACCACGCTCCAGTTCGCGGAGCGCCGTTCCTTCAGCCGGATCGGGGTCGAGGGCTCAAAGACGTCAGCAGCGGTGATCGCGTGCGGCGCACCGTGGATCGCGTCGTATTCGCGAACCAGTTCCTCGGGATCGAGCCCGACCACCCGCGCGATGCTGCGGATGTGTCCCCGAGCGTAGAAGTCACCGCCGCATGCCGAGAAGTCGCCGCGCTCGATCCCCCGGATGATCGTCTCCCTGATGCAGGTCTGCTGACTGACCTGCGCAATCGTGAGACCGGCCTGGCTGCGCGCCTGCGCCAGGGCATCACCAACGCTCACGCGGCGCCTCCAACTTGACTGTTAGCACTGCGGGCCGCCCGGGGACGCGGCGCAGTGGCCCAATGCTGCGTGCTCCTGCAGTACGGGAGCAGTCACCAAGTGTAGACATGCCCGCGATCAGGAGCATGGACACCGGGCCGCCTCAGTCGTCCCCGCCGCCCCGCAGAGATGCCAGCAAACCGGGCAGATCATCCGGAAGCACCAGGACGTCGCGTGCTTTGGAGCCCTCGCTGGGCCCGACGATCCCCCGGCTCTCCAGCAGGTCCATGAGCCGGCCTTGGCGAAGCCCACCCGCATCTTGCGCTGCAGCATCGAGGTGGAGCCGAACTGGGTGCTGACCACGAGTTCCGCTGCCCGGACGAGGTCATCCAGGTCATCGCCGATGTCGGAGTCGACCTCGCGGGCCTTGGCCTCGGGAACGGCGACGTCCTCGCGGTAGTCGGGCTGCGCCTGCTTACGGCAGTGCGCGACGATCTCCCGGATCTCCTTCTCAGTGACGAAGGCGTTCTGCAGCCGCAGCGGCTTGCTCGCTCCCATCGGCAGGAACAGCGAGTCACCCTGGCCGATGAGCTTCTCCGCGCCGGTCTGGTCCAGGATGACCCTGCTGTCGGTGGCGCTCGCGGCGGCGAAGGCCAGCCGGGACGGCACGTTGGCCTTGATCAGCCCGGTCACCACGTCCACCGACGGGCGTTGGGTGGCGAGCACCAGGTGGATGCCGGCGGCCCGGGCCAGCTGGGTGATCCTGACCACCGCGTCTTCCACGTCCCTGGGCGCGATCATCATCAGGTCGGCCAGCTCGTCCACGATCACCAGCAGGTACGGGTACGGCACGAAGGTGCGCTCGCTGCCTGGCGGCGGGGTGAGCTTGCCCGCGCGCACCGCCTTGTTGAAGTCATCGATGTGCCGGAACCCCGACGCGGCCAGGTCGTCGTAGCGCCGGTCCATCTCCCCGACTACCCAGCCCAGCGCCTCGGCGGCCCTCTTCGGGCTGGTGATGATCGGCGTGATCAGGTGCGGGATGCCCTGGTAGTGCGACAGCTCCACCCGCTTGGGGTCGATCAGGATCATCCGCACGTCGTCCGGTGTGGCCCGCAGCAGAATCGAGGTAATCAGTCCATTTACGCAAGTACTTTTCCCGGCGCCAGTCGCGCCGGCAATAAGAATATGAGGCATCTTCGCGAGGTTGGCGATGACCGTGGCGCCTTCGACGTCCTTGCCGAGGCCCACCACCATCGGGTGGTGGTCGGTGAGGGCGACCGGTGAGCGCAGCACGTCACCCAGGCTCACGATCTCGCGGTCGGTGTTGGGGATCTCCACCCCGATCGCGGACTTGCCCGGGATAGGCGACACGATCCGCACGTCCGCGCTCTTCACCGCGTAGGCGATATTCCTGGTGAGCTGGGTGACCCGTTCCACCTTGACGGCCGGGCCCAGGGTGATCTCGTACCGGGTCACCGTCGGCCCGCGGGTGAACCCGGTCACCGCCGCATCCACGTCGAACTGGTCGAGCACCTCGGTCAGGGCCCGCACCACGGTGTCGTTGGCCCCGGTCCGCTCCTTAGCCGCGGTCCCCGGCTTCAGCAGCGCGGCGGGCGGCAGCGTGTAGCTGGCATCGCTGGCCCCGGCCAGCGTGAGCTGCTCGCCCTTGACCGGCCCCAGGTGCTCCAGTGGCTGGCCGGGCTTGCGCCCGGTCTCCGACGGCCCGAATCCCAGCGCTTCGAGCAGGCCCTCGGTATCCCCGGAAGCCCTCAGTTCGGCGGCGACCGCGCCCGCCGGGCGGGACGGCTCCTCCAGCACCGGGCCCTTGCGCCCCGGCCTGCCGGCATCCGGTGCGCCGCCGGGTCCCCCTAGGAGCGGGGTGTCGTATGGCTTGACATGATCGCCCGCCTCAATGGCCGAGAGCCGCTTGCGGCCGCCGCGGCCGACCGCGGACCTCTTGGCCCCCGGCTCGGCCGCATCGTCCTCCTGCAGGGTGCCGCGCAGCCCGGCGAGGCGTTCCGGCACCCGGTGCAACGGGGTGCCGGTGATCACCAGCAGCCCGAATCCGCAGACCAGCGCGAGCAGCGGGGCCGCGACCCAGGGGGTGACGGCCGCGACGAGCGGCGCCGAGGCGAAGTAGCCGATGAACCCTCCGGCGGCCCGGATCGCGCCCGTGCCGTCGGCCGGGGACGGCGTGCCGTGCGCGATGTGCACCAAGCCCAGCACGCCCACGATCAGCGCCAGCCCGCCGATGACGATCCGCCCGGTTTCCGCGTTCCGGTCCGGGTGCCGCAGGTACCGCCAGGCCAGCAGGGCGAGCAGCACCGGCAGGACCCAGGCCATGGAACCGAACCCGCCGTGGGCCACGCCGGTCATCAGCCTGCCGACGGCGTTGCCCAGGTGAAACCAGGTGGTGGCGGCGACTACCAGGGCCGCGCCGAGGAGGGTGAGCCCGATCCCGTCCCTGCGGTGCATCGGGTCCAGGTCGGCCGCGCTGCGGCCCAGCCCCCGCGCGGCGAAGCCGACCGCGTGCGCGGCCACCATCCAGGCGGCGGCGAGGGCGCCGGCCATCCAGCCGAACAGGATCAGGAAGCCGTTGCTGGTCGGCTGCCGCCGCGTGCGGCCCGATGCGCTGCGACCCCGGCCCTTCCTGGGCCGCCCCTTGGGCCTTCTGCCCCGCCCCCCGTACGGCGCCCGGGTGTTGTTGCTGACCCGGGTGCGCGGCGAGGTGCCCGCGGGCCGGGGCCGTGAGGCCGTCCTGGCCTGCGGGCGGGCGCCGCCCTGCGACACACCGCCCTTTGACGCACCAGTCTTGGGGACACGGGTCGCCATGATGACCACGGTAACGAGTACCCGCGGATCCGGGCGAATGACACGCCGCGCGTCTCGCGCTCGGCTTAACCGGTCAGCCGGGCACGCCGGCCGCTCCCGGCGCCCCTCCAGGCATCCCTCCTGGCGCCCCGGTCAGACGTCCACCACCATCGGGATGATCATGGGACGGCGCCGGTAGTTCTCGTTCACCCACCGGCCGACGGTCCGCCGCACCAGCTGGCTGAGCTGCCGGGAGTCGTTGATGCCCTCGACCGCGGCGGCGGCCAGCGCCTCCTCGATCCGGGGCATCACCGCGCTGAACGCGGCGTCATCGATCCCCGAGCCCCGGGCGTGGATCTCCGGCGGGGCGGCGAGCTTGCCCGTGGTGGAGTCGACCACCACGACGATCGAGATGAATCCCTCGTCACCGAGGATCCGCCGGTCCTTCAGCGAGGTCTCGGTCACCTCGCCGACCGACAGGCCGTCCACGTACACATAGCCGCACGGGACCGCGCCGGTCACCGCGGCCTTGCCGTCGACCAGGTCGACGACCAGGCCGTTCTCGGCGATCACGATGTTGTCGTCACTCACCCCGGTCAGCGACGCGAGCCTGGCGTGGGCCCGCAGGTGCCGCCATTCCCCGTGCACCGGCATGAAGTTGCGCGGGCGGGCCAGATTCAGCACGTAGAGCAGTTCGCCCTCGGACGCGTGCCCGGACACGTGCACCATCGCGTTGCCCCGGTGCACGACCTTGGCGCCCCACCGGGTCAGCGCGTTGATCACCCGGTACACGGCGGTCTCGTTGCCGGGGATCAGCGAGGACGCGAGGATCACGGTGTCGCCCTCGGCCACCCTGATCGGGTGGTCCCGCCCGGCCATCCGCGACAGCGCCGACATCGGCTCACCCTGGGACCCGGTGGAGATGAGCACGATCCGCTCGGGCGGCATCTCCTCCGCCTCCTTGAGGTCGACCATGAGGCCGCCGGGCACCACCGGGATCCGCAGGTAGCCCAGGTCCCTGGCGACTCCCATGTTGCGCACCATGGACCGGCCCACCAGCGCCACCTTGCGCCCGTGCGTCGCCGCGGTGTCGAGAACCTGCTGTACGCGGTGCACGTGGCTGGCGAAGCAGGCCACGATGATCCGCTGGGTGGCGGAGGCGAAGATGTCGGCAAGCACCGGGGCGATGTCGCGCTCGGGCGTCACGATCCCCGGGACCTCGGCGTTGGTGGAGTCAGACATGAGCAGGTCGATGCCCTCGACGCCGAGCCGGGCGATCCCGCCGAGGTCGGTCAGCCGCCCGTCCAGCGGCAGCTGGTCCATCTTGAAGTCGCCGGTGTGCAGGACCGTGCCCGCCCGGGTCCGGATGGCGACCGCGAGCGCGTCCGGGATCGAGTGGTTCACCGCCAGGAACTCGCAGTTGAACGGGCCGAACGACTGCCGCGCTCCGGCGCCGACCTCGACGGTCTGTGGCGTCATCCGGTGCTCGGTGAGCTTGCCGCGGATCAGGCCGAGGGTCAGCTTCGAGCCGACCAGCGGGATGTCCCGCCGTTCCCGCAGCAGGTACGGGATGGCGCCGATGTGATCCTCGTGGGCATGGGTGATCACCACGGCCTCGATGAGGTCGTAGCGTCCCTCCAGGCTGGTGAAGTCGGGCAGGATCAGGTCCACCCCGGGCTGGTCGGGCTCGGGGAACAGCACGCCGCAGTCCACGATGAGCAGGCGGCCAGCGTGCTCGAACACGGTCATGTTCCGGCCGATCTCACCGAGACCGCCGAGCCCGGTGATGCGCAGGCCGTTGCGGGCCAGCCGGGGGGGCAGGCCGAGGTCGGGGTGCGGGTGGCTCACCAGGCGGTCCCGCCCGCCCGGGCGGCGCGGGCGCTCATGCGAAGGTCCCCGGCAGCTTCACGCCGCCGGCCACCAGATCGGTGCGCAGTTGCTCGAGCTGGGCCGGCGTGGCGTCGATGAGCGGCGGGCGGGTGACCCCGCCGGGCAGCCCCAGCAGGCCGAGCGCCGCCTTCGCCATGATCGCGCCTTGGGTACGGGTCATGATCCCGATGATGACAGGCAGCACGTCGAGGTGGATCCGGCGGGCCTCGCCCACCCGTCCCGCCCGGTAGGCGTCGACCATGTCGTGCAGCCGGTCGCCGACCACGTGCCCGACCACGCTGACGAACCCGGCCGCGCCGACAGAAAGCCACGGCAGGTTGAGGATGTCGTCGCCGCTGTAGAACACCATGTCCGTGGCGGCCATCACCTGGGAGGTCGCGCCGAAGTCGCCCTTGGCGTCCTTGACCGCGACGATCCTTGGGTGCTGGGCCAGCCGGATCAGCGTCTCCGTCTTGATCGCCATGCCGGTGCGGCCGGGGATGTCGTAGAGCATGCACGGCAGCCCGGTCGCGTCCGCGGCGGCGGTGAAGTGCGCCACCAGGCCTTCCTGGGGCGGCTTGTTGTAGTACGGCGTGACGAGCAGCAGTGCGTCCGCACCCGCCCGTTCCGCCTGCCTGGCCAGCTCGCAGGTGTGCGCGGTGTCGTTGGTGCCGACCCCGGCCACGATCGTCGCGCGGTCGCCCACCGCCTCGATGACCGCCCGCAGCAGGCGGTCCTTTTCCGCGTTGGTGGTGGTCGGCGACTCGCCGGTGGTCCCGCTGATGACCAGGCCGTCGTTACGCATATCGTCGACCAGGTAGGTGGCGAGGCGGGCGGCCCCGTCGGTGTCGAGTGCTCCGTCGGCGGAGAACGGCGTGATCATCGCGGTAAGCATCCTGCCGAAGGGCGCCCCGTCACGGGACGCGCCGCCGGTCTGGCCCGCGGGCGCCTGCTGAGTCTCGGTCATAGATGAAAACTACCGGCGCGTGCCCGCATGAGCACGCGAAGACGCGGCCGACGTGCGCTCGGGGCCACCCACGTCGGCCGCGTCTACGCCGTACATCGCAAACCAGCACCGCCGTGTTACCAACAGATCACAGATCGTGTGCGCGGTCGGCCAGGCTCAGAAAACCGGGATGATGTCCTCGGGGTTGATGTCGTCGCCCACGTCGACGCCCTCGATGTCCAGTTCCGGGATGGCCGGGAACGCGATGCCCCACCGGGTGACGATCGCCCGGACGCGGGCGATGGCCACCCGCCAGTTCTCCGCTTGTTCCTCGTAGGACAGCACGCCGAGGCCGCCCTCGCGGGCGTGGTTCATCAGGATCCGGTGATTGGCCATGAAGTACGGCGGGAGCTCCCAGAACCCGTCCGGCGGCTCCCAGAGGATCATCGAGAGGAAGATGAACCCGGCCCGCAGTTGCCGGGTGATCAGGTCCTTGACGTCCTCGGTCAGGCCCGGCCACTCGTTCTCCAGGATCGTCATGCAGATCTGCAGGTGGCGCGATTCGTCCCGGCCGATCCGCTGGAACATCTCCGAGAACACCGGGTGCGTGGTACCCGAGGACATGCCGCGGAACAGCGTGGACGCGGCCATCTCGCCCATCATGAAGCTGGTGAAGAGCACGGGCAGGGAGTACTTGCCGACCGCCTTGTTGTAGCCGGTCCAGTACCGGCCGCCGTTGTGGTACAGCCAGCCGATGTTGTTGTGCGCCGCCTGCTCCAGCGGCGTGACCGGCTGCCAGTCCAGCGGCCCGCCCGGCCACAGCTTGGCGATGCTGCGCTGGCAGCACTCCTCGTGGTTCATCTCGTCGCGGGTGATCGAGAAGAAGCACTTGCGGACCGGGTCCTCCTCGTGCTGCTCGAACGCGTGGATGGTGGCGCGGGCGAACACGGCGGGCCCGGAGGCGTCGAAGTTGGCCAGCACGGAGAACCAGTACATGATGCCGAGCCGCTGCTCGGTGGTGAAATCCTCGGGCCGCAGCCCGTCCCACGGCAGGTCGGCGGGGTTCCAGGTGGCGCGCTTGGACTTCTGGTAGATGGCGGCGAGCTTGTCGGTCTCCACCCGCCATTCCATCGGATAGATGTTCGGCTGCGGGATCTCCGGGGCGGGCCAGAACCCGCCCTCGGGGATGACCAGCTCGCGATCCGGCTCTGCCACCTGCGTGCTCCGTCCTGCGCTCGACAGCACTCTATGACAGGGTACGGCTAAATCTGCGGCAGGCCGTCATAGCGCTCCCCCGGTCAGAGCCCGAGGTCGCGGCCGATGATCTCCTTCATGATCTCGGTCGTGCCGCCGAAGATCGTCTGCACCCTGCTGTCGGTGAACGCCCGGGCCACCGGGAACTCACGCATGTACCCGTACCCCCCGTGCAGTTGCACGCACCGGTCCACGATCCTGTTGCAAAGCTCGGTGTCCCACCACTTCACCATTGCCGCGTCGGCGACCGACAGCTTGCCCGCGTTGTGCTCGAGCACGGCCTTGTCGGTGAACGCGCGCGCCACCGCGATCTCGGTCGCGATCTCGGCGAGGACGAAACGGTTGTGCTGGAACTTGCCGATGGGCCTGCCGAAAGCCTCTCTTTCTTTGCAATACGCAAGTGTCGTGGTGAACACCGCCTCGGCGCCGGCCAGCGCCGTGGCGCCGATGGCCAGGCGTTCCCTGGGCAGGTTCTGCATCAGCGCCACGAATCCGCCGCCTTCCCCGCCGAGCAGGTTGCCGGCCGGGACACGGACGTCGTTGAAGAACAGTTCCGAGGTGTCCTGGGCGTGCATGCCGACCTTGTCCAGGTTGCGGCCGCGCTCGAAGCCGGGCATCCCGCGCTCCACCACGAGCAGGCTGATCCCCCGGTAACCGGCTTCCGGGTCGGTCCGGGCCGCGACGATCACCAGGTCGCAGAGCTGGCCGTTGGAGATGAAGGTCTTCGACCCGTTGAGCACGTAGCCGTCACCGTCGCGGACCGCGGTGGTGCGCATGCCCTGCAGGTCGCTGCCCGCCCCCGGCTCGGTCATGGCGATGGCGGTGATCAGCTCGCCGGAGCAATAGCCTGGCAGCCACCGCTCGCACTGCTCCGGCGTGGCCAGGCGCTGGATGTACGGCCCGTTGATGTCGTTGTGCACGGCGAAGCCGGGCCCGGTGGCTCCCGCCTTGGCCAGCTCTTCGTCGAGGATCAGGTAGTACCGGTAGTCCTGCGCGCCGCCGCCGCCGTACTTCTCGTCGATCTCGATGCCGAGCAGCCCGGCGCGGCCCGCCGCCAGCCACACATCCCGGGAGACCATCCGGTCCTCCTCCCACTTCTCGTGGTAGGGCGTGACCTCCCTGGCGATGAAGGCACGGACCATTTCCCGGAAGTCGTCGTGCTCGCTGGTGAAGATGTCGCGCTGCATGCGGTGCTCTCCTGCCGCTCGTTCCCTGCCCCGGGGCCCGGCCGACTGCGTGGTCCCGCAGGCAGCCGCCTGAAAGTGAACGTAACACCGCAGGGCCGGGCAGTCCGCGCGGTCTGGGTGCAGCCTGGGTCTGGCCCGGTCCGTGGCCGCTCGCGCCAGCGTGTCGTGCCACCGTGAACCAGCTACGTACCTGTTGCTATTGCGAGTAATTTGCATCTTCCATAGAGTGCCTCTTATCCGCTGGCACTGAGGGGGTTATCGGTCCATGGTCACCGTGCAAGCCCGGGCCAGGCGCATCAGGGCGGCATTGACCCCCGGCGAGTGGAGCCGGATGGGCGGTATGGCCGGGACCGTGGCCGGGCTGCATGTGCTCGGCTGGGGGATGCTCGCAGCCGCCCTGAGCGGGCATTACCACATCGGCAAGACCGAGATCTTCGGGCTCGGCACCGGGTTCCTCGCCTACACCCTGGGCATGCGGCACGCGTTCGACGCCGACCACATCGCGGCCATCGATAACACCACCCGCAAGCTGGTGGGCGAGGGCAAGCGGCCGCTGTCGGTCGGCTTCTTCTTCTCGCTGGGCCACTCCTCGGTGGTCTTCGTGCTCGCGGTGCTGCTGAACTTCGGCATCCGCCGCCTCGACACGCAGGTACGGGCGGGCAACTCCGGGCTCCAGCACGTGACCAGCGTGGTCGGCACGCTGGTGTCGGCCACGTTCCTGTTCCTGATCGCGGCCCTCAACGCAGTCATTCTCGTCGGGATCCTGCGGTTCATCCGGGAACTGCGCTCAGGCGCCTACAGCGAAGCGGAACTCGACGAGCAACTGGACAAGCGCGGCCTGATGATGCGGTTCCTTGGCCCGCTCGCCCGCAAGGTGGACGCGCCGTGGCGGATGTACCCCATCGGCGTCCTGTTCGGCCTGGGCTTCGACACGGCAACCGAGGTGGCCCTGCTGGTGCTGGCGGGCACGGCGGTGGTCGGCGGGCTGCCGTTCTACGCGATCCTCTCGCTGCCCATCTTGTTCGCGGCCGGCATGAGCCTGTTCGACACCGCGGACGGCTGCTTCATGAACTTCGCCTATGACTGGGCCTTCGCCAGGCCCGCACGCAAGATCTTTTATAACCTCACCATCACCGGGCTCTCGGTGTTCGTGGCCGTGTTCATCGGTGGTGTCGAGGTGCTCGGGCTGATCGCGCAGAATGAGAACCTCAGCGGTACCTTCTGGTCGTTCCTGGCGGGCTTCAACATCAACAAGGCCGGGTTCGTGGTCGTCGGGGTGTTCGTGGTCACCTGGGCCGTCGCGCTCGCCGTGTGGCACTTCGGCAAGATCGAGCAGAAGTGGGGGGCGGCCGCCGACGGCCCGCAGGACTGACCGCGCAGGATTGCGCGGAGGGCTGACCCCGCAACGGCAGGCTCAGGCGGCGCTGGGTTCGACCAGGTAGGCGGCCCACTGCGGGTCGCCGTCGTACATGGCCCCGATCAACCGCCAGTGTGGGCCGCGCGGCACGGCGGGAGCGCAGCGCATCGTCCAGCCGAGTTCCTCGACCAGCCGGTCGCCCTTGCTGTGATTGCACCGCATGCACGAGGCCACGCAGTTCTCCCAGGTGTGCGTGCCGCCCCTGCTCCGCGGCACCACATGGTCGATGGTCTCGGCCCGGTGGCTGCAATAGGCGCACTGGTAGTTGTCCCGGCGCATGAGCGCACCGCGGGTGAGCGGGATCCGGCTCCGGTGCGGCACCCGGACATAGCGGCGCAGCCGGATGACCGAGGGCATTGCGAGCACGAGCGACGTTGAGCGCAACAAGGCGCCCTCCGAATCATCGTGCACAACCTCGGCCTTGTCCCCCAGGACCAGGCACACCGCACGGCGCAGGCCGACCGTGGTCAGCGGTTCATACGTCACGTTGAGCAGCAATACCCGTCGCACGCCGCCTCCCGCCTGGGGTGCCTATGCCAGCCGCATGGGTGCTATGCCAAGCACAGCCTAACGGGCGCGGCCCGAACGCTCTATCACCCGGCACGGAGCCGGGTCCTGCCGCGCATGCTGCCCGCTCCCGCCGCCGCTGACCGATCCTGCCCGCTGACCGGTTGTCCGTGGCTATCTGGCGATCGCCCGGATCGCATCCATCCCACGACTCGCATCGCAGCGTTTGCCCGCCAACGGTGACTTGTTGTGAGATTCGGCCGCCTTGATGTCCGATTTATTATATTTTCTGATTACGGATCGCGCGGGTCCGGGTAAGCGGGGGGCGGCCGGGGGCCGCGGGGTCGGCGGTGCGGGGGGCGCCGGCCCGGCGGCCCTCAGCCGGTGCCGGCTTGCGCCGGGCCCTGCCCGGACCTCTTCAAGCGGTGGCCAGGGCCTCGCGGTACTCACGCACCGCGCTGACCTCGCCATGGCGCCCGGCCACGCAGTCCCCCAGGGACCTCGCCGCCCGCACCATGATCTCGGACCGGTGCTCGCGCGGCACGGCGAACAAGGTCTCCCTGCTCAGCCGCAGCGCCTCCTCCGGCTCGTCGGCCTCCAGACGGCACCGGGCCAGACCCAGCGTGGTCAGGGACCGGTCCAGGACCTCCTCCGTGGCGTACAGCCGCAGGGCGTGCTTCAGTGCCTTCTCCGCGCCTTGGTGATCGGCAAGCGTGACCAGCGTGTCGCCCTCATGAAACAGCAACTGGCGCTCGGTGTAGCCGAAGGCGGTATCGCCGCGGTCGGTGGCCGGAAGCCGGGACAGGGCCTCATGAGCGCTGTCGAGCAGGCCGGAGGCGCGCCGCAGCCCCTGGGGTTTGGCGGTGCCGCCACGCCGGGCCGCGACCCTGGCGAGCGCCCGCGCCTCCATGACCGGGGCCATCGCCGCGGCGACGCACACGCTGCGCCCGGCCAGGCCGGCCCCGGCCCTGGCCAGCGCCACCGCCTCGGCCGGGTCGCCGTAGTACAGCGGGACGAGCGCCTCGCGCACCGCTATCCAGGCCCGGAGCTGCCGGTCACCGGTCTCGTCTCCGGCGGTCCGCGCGGTACGGAAGAAGGACCTGGCCAGCCGCTGGTGGCCGACATCGATCATGATCATGCCGGCCAGTCCGGCGAGCTGCGCCGCGAGCCGGCACAGCCGCTCGCTGAAATCGAGCGGCTGCCGGTGCTCGCACATCCGGCGCACGTCGCCGAGGTCCAGGAGCACGTCACATAGCAGCCGCAGCGGCGGGACGGTCAGGTACTGGATGCCATAGTCGGCGGTTGTCTCTTCCCACTGGTCCAGCATCGTGGCCGAGACCGTCCCGCCCACCAGGGCGTCGTCCATCCGGCGACGGATGCGTTCCACGGCACCAAGGAACTGGCTGTCCACCCCGGCTGCCGTGTCCGCGATCATGCGCAGCTGGGCCCGGCGGAGCACGTCGTCGTCGTCCTCGGCTTCACGTGGGTCCGCCGGGAAGCCGAAGCCCTCGGCCCGGAGCGGCACCGGTGACGCACCGGCCGACGGCCGGCTCCGCAGGCAGGTCACCTCCGATGAGCCAGCGGCCGCCCGGTCCTGGGTGTCGCCGAAGGCCGCGCCCGATTGCGCAGGCACCTGGGCGGCCGGCTGGGCCCTCGGCCCGGCGCGGTGCGGCCGGCCGCAGAAGCACTGGCCCGGATACCCGAGGTCCGCAGGCTCGGCCCGGTACACCGCGCACAGGTAGTGCAGGTATTCCGGGCCAGGGCGCTTCTGGCCGCTCTCATACGCGGACAGCAGCGTCTCGCTGAACCGGGGGGCAGGCCGACCCTCGCTGGCATACCAGGCGCGGATCTGGGCGACGACATCGGCGAGCGAGACGCCGAGCGCCAGGCGGTAGGCGCGGATCCGGCTCGTCCCGGCGAGCGGGGTGCACCGGTCGTGGATCTCGGCCGCGATCTGCGCTGCGTTCAGCCCGCCGACCAGCCCGGCGGCGCGGGTTTCCCGGGCGACCACGAACTCCTGCCGCGCCCCTCCGCCGGCCAGCCGCGCCACCAGATCGGCCGGCGGGACGGCTGCCGGGGTGGGCAATGGTGCGGACGAGGGTGGCAGGGATGACGACCCCGGCGATGACGACCCTGGGGATGATGGTGGGGCGGAGGGCGACCCTGCGGATGATGGTGCTGGGGATGACGACCCTGCGGATGGTGGTGCGGGGGACGACCATCCGGGGGACGATGACACAGCGGGTGACGACATCGGCGGTGACGATGGCCCGAACGGCTGCTGGGGCGGCAGATGCGTCTGATCGGTGTGCTCGTCAGCCCGTGAGAGCTCGTCGGCGCCTTGCAACATCCCGGGCCCCTCTCCTTCGACGCTGGCCCGTCCCAGGGCGGGTGATATCGACTCAAGGTAACTTGAGAGTCGCTCAGCGAGAATCGGAATCTGTGAAATAGACATTGCGCTAATTGGTGTGCGGCATGCACATATGGCGCAAAGCCTTAGTGCATGCTGCATATAGGAGAGCCGGGGCTGCAATGCTAGAGCAAAACTGTGTCCGTCTGGTAACTATCACCCTTAGTAACCGCTGCGGACCGCGTAACGGCAGGCACAAGGCCACGTACCCTGGACGCCAGCTATGGACACGACTACAGAACCGGCCAGCTTCTATGAGGCGATCGGCGGCGAGGAGACCTTCCGCCGACTGGTGCACGTCTTCTACCAGGGCGTGGCTGCCGATCCAGAGCTCCGGCCGGTGTACCCGAGCAAGGATCTCGGGCCCGCCGAGGAGCACCTGCGGCTGTTCCTCATGCAGTACTGGGGCGGGCCGCGCACCTATGACGAGCGCCGCGGGCACCCGCGGCTGCGCATGCGCCACGCGCACTTCTCCATCGGGGAAGCGGAACGGGACGCGTGGCTGCGCCACATGCGCGCCGCCCTGGACGAGCTTGGCCTCGATCCGGAGCACGACTCCCAGCTGTGGGACTACCTCGTCATGGCCGCGCACAGCCTCGTCAACCGGCCACGTGAGTCCGGCGGCCCCGACCTCGGCCTGACCCGCGCCTAACCCGCCGGGACGGCGACCGGCCAAGCGCCGCCCAACCTGGCCAGCCTTTCCGCCATAGCAAGGCGGGAAGCCGAGTGGCCGACCACAGCCGCAAACCGCTGGGCCCAAAGCCTCGATCGCGGGGCTAGCCTGAGCGCGATCAGCCGGGCTCAACCTGGGCCGTGGGGGTCCGGGGGCTCGTGCACCCGGGTGGATACGGCGGGCTATAGCGAAGGCGGCCGAAGGCCGACGAGCGTGGTCCACCGCCTCGGCAGGCCGACGAGCGTGGTCCACCGCCTCGGCAGGCCGACGAGCACGGTCAGCCGCCTCGGGCTCTCTTCAACCGCGGGTCAGCTTGCGGTAGGTGACGCGGTGCGGCCGGGCGGCCTCGGCGCCGAGCCGCTCGACCTTGTTCTTCTCGTAGCCCTCGAAGTTGCCCTCGAACCAGAACCACGACGCGCCGCCCTCCCATGCCAGGATGTGAGTGGCGACCCGGTCCAGGAACCACCGGTCGTGGCTGGTGATCACCGCGCAGCCAGGGAAGTCGAGCAGGGCGTTCTCCAGCGACGACAGCGTCTCCACGTCCAGGTCGTTGGTGGGCTCGTCGAGCAGCAGCAGGTTCCCCCCCTGCTTCAGGGTGAGCGCCAGGTTCACCCTGTTGCGCTCCCCGCCGGAGAGCACGCCGGCCGGCTTTTGCTGGTCGGAACCCTTGAACCCGAACGCGGCCACATAGGCGCGGCTTGGAATCTCGGTCTTGCCGACCCGGATCGAGGTCTCGCCGTCGGAGATCGCCTCCCAGACGTTCTTGTCCGGGTCGATGCGCGACCTGTTCTGGTCCACGTAGGAGATCTGCACGGTGTTGCCGACCGTGATGCTGCCCGCGTCCGGCTGCTCGTCCCCGATGATCATCTTCATCAGCGTGGTCTTGCCCACGCCGTTCGGGCCTATGATGCCGACGATGCCGCCCTGGGGCAGGGAGAAGCTCAGGTCCTCGAGCAGCACGCGGTCGTCGAAGCCCTTGGTCAGCCCGTCGGTCTCCACGACCTGGCTGCCGAGCCTGGGCCCGGGCGGGATCTGGATCTCTTCGAAGTCGATCTTGCGGCGTGTGTCGGCCTCGGCGGCCATCTCCTCGTAGCGCTGCAGCCTGGCGCGGCTCTTGGCCTGGCGCGCCCGCGGGTTCGACCGGACCCACTCCAGCTCGTCTTCGAGCAGCTTGCGGCGCTTGACGTCCTTCTGCCCCTCGATCTTCAGCCGGGCCGCCTTCGTCTCCAGGTAGGTCGAGTAGTTGCCCTCGTAGGGATAGGCGTGGCCGCGGTCAAGCTCGAGGATCCACTGCGCCACGTTGTCCAGGAAGTACCGGTCGTGGGTGACCGCCACCACCGTGCCCGCGTACTTCTCCAGGTGCTGTTCCAGCCAGAGCACGCTCTCGGCGTCCAGGTGGTTGGTCGGCTCGTCCAGCAGCAGCAGGTCGGGCTGCGCGAGCAGCAGCGCGCACAGCGCCACCCGGCGCCGCTCACCGCCGGACAGGATGTCAACCTCGGCGTCGGGCGGCGGGCACCGCAGCGCGTCCATGGCCTGCTCGACCTGGCTGTCCAGGTCCCAGGCGTCCCGGTGGTCGAGCTGCTCCTGGAGCTTGCCCATCTCGGCGAGCAGCTCGTCGGAGTAGTCGGTCGCCATCTTCTCGGCGACCGTGTTGTACTGCTCAAGCAGCGCCTTAACGTCGGCGACGCCCTTCTCCACGTTGCCGAGCACCGTGAGGCTGTCGTCCAGCTCCGGCTCCTGGGCCAGCATCCCGACCGTGAAGCCGGGCATCAGCCTCGCCTCCCCATTGGAAGGCTGTTCAACGCCTGCCATCATGCGCAGCAGGGTCGACTTCCCCATGCCGTTGGGCCCCACGACGCCGATCTTCGCGCCGGGCAGAAAAGCCAGCGTGACGGCGTCCAGGATGACCTTTTCGCCGTGGGCCTTCCGCACGGCGCGCATCTGGTAGATGAACTCAGGCATACCTCCAGGGTAGGGGCTTCCGGCGCCAGGATCGGACGAACTGGAAGCCCCGCAGACGCAGTTCACCTTGGCCGGGCGCCGGGACTGACCGGCCCCGGAGCACCGAGACCGGGATCCCAGGACGGACCGGCCCCCAGGCCGACCGGCCCACTTGAGCTACCCCCGGACGCGCGGCGCCTGATCGTGGCCGGCGGCGGCTTGACCGGGTACCCAAGGCCCCGCGTGCGTGCGGACGGCGGTCCTGACCGGGGTCCCCGGGCCCCGCACGCCTGCGGACGGCGGTCAGGCGCGCACGCCAGTTTCGGCCGCTGCCCCGGCGTCCTCGGCGCCATCCGCCGCAGGGTCCGCCGTGGCCGCCGTACCGAGCGACTCGCTGAGTTCCCTGGCGAACTCGGCCACGGCACGCTCGTCGATCACCCCGGCCCCGGACGCAGCGCCACCGGTCGTGGCCCCGTTCGGGCGCCCGGCGGGCTCCAATCCGTCGGAGAGGTCCGTGCCGTCCCCCGGCACCGCGCCTTCCTCGGATCCGGGCGCACCGTCCGGCATGGCGGCAGCCTCAGTCGCCGCTGGGGCCACGGGCCACCGGGTGCGCGAGAACTGAGCCACCCCACGGGTCAGGTCGTGGCCGACAGACGCCGCCTCGACCTCCACGGCGGTCCTGGGCGCGCCCTCCGCGTCCTCGAAGCGCCTGATCTGCAGGCGGCCCGTGATCAGCACCGGCTCTCCCTTGTGCACGGACATGCTCACGTTGTCGGCCAGCGTCCGCCAGCACTGGATCGTCACGAACGACGTGGGCCCGTCGGTCCACTCACCGCTCTCCTTGTCCCGGCGGCGCGCGGTATAGGCGACCCGCAGCCGCACCGACGAGGTATCACCGGCGACCTTCTTGAACCTGGGCTCGGTGGCCACGTACCCGGCCAGGTGCACCTGTGCGTCGTGGATCATCTCGGTCCTCCTGTCCTAGCCGGAGGAGCGCGGTGAGCTAGCGCCCGTTCCGGGCCGGCCCGGGAACGGGCACCGGCTGCCCACTACGCTCACCCGACCGGGCATCCTGGGCCATCGGGCATCTGCCGTCTGTGGACAACCACGCGAAACCCGCCCGCCTGTGGACAAGCCAGCGAGAGCTCTATCGTTTTGTGCGAAAATGCGCGCGCCGACGCCCTGGGATCCCGCCCGGGCGTGCGCCAGCCACCGCCGGCCTGGGGCGCGGGGACGCGGACCGGGCGCAACGGCGCCGGCCGTACCGGCGGGCACCGTTGCGCGAGGGTCAGGCGGCGACGAGTTCGTCGGGTTCGGCGATCACGTCCACGAGGGCGCCGTTGCGGAACACAGTCATGGCCAGTGGCCGGCCGATCGCCTCGTCGAACATCAGCCGCTGTAGGTCCTGGGCCTTCTCGACCGGCTGGCCCGCAGCGGTCAGCAGCAGGTCGCCGGCCCGCAGGCCAGCGCGCGCCGCCGGGCCGGCAGGGACGACCTCCGCCACGCGCAGCCCGTTGGTCCTGCCCCACCGCTCCCGCTGTTGGGCGGGCAGTGGCGCCGGGACGCTGACCAGGCCCAGGTAGGCACGCCGCACCCGGCCGTGCTGCATCAGGGTAGAGATGATCTTGCGGGATGTGGCGTTGACCGGCACCGCGAGGCCGAGGCCCACCCCGGCGACGGCCGTGTTGATCCCCACCACCTTGGCCTGGCTGTCGGCGAGCGCCCCGCCGGAGTTGCCGGGGTTCAGCGCGGCGTCGGTCTGGATCACGTCCTCGACCAGCCGGGCCGCGGATCCGCTGCGGGTGGGCAGCGAGCGCCCGAGGGCACTCACCACGCCCGCGGTCACCGAGCCGGCCAGGCCGAGTGGGTTGCCCACCGCGACCACAAGCTGGCCGACGACGAGTTCGTCCGCCTCGCCCAGTTCGGCGGGCGAGGGCGTCGGCCCGGCGGCGCGCAGCACCGCCAGGTCGGAGAGCGGGTCGGCACCCACGGTGGTGAAGGGCACCGAGGTACCGTCGCCGAAGGAGGCGGTGCCCGACTGCGCGCTGCCGACCACATGCGCGTTGGTCAGCAGGAAGCCGTCGCTGGTGTAGACAACCGCGGAACCGAGGCTCTCGCCGGCCCGCCCCGAGCCCCGCTGGGGCACACGCAGGCTGGCCACCCTGCCGGTGAGTTCGGCCGCGACCCCGGCCACAATCTGGGAATACGCGTCAAGCGGGGCCATGATCAAACGTCCATCTCCGTAACCGAGATTACATCATTACATGTGAACCTCAGGATGGGGAGATTGCTTCCTGCCGCCTTCACGAGATGCCCCGGGGCCCGGCCCCCATTTTGCGGCGCGGGCACCGTCCAGCCTGCGGCGCAAGGCCCTGTTCAGCCCGTAACGCAAGGCCCTGTTCAGCCCGTAACGCAAGGCCCTGTTCGCCCGTAGCGCAAGGCACCGTTCAGCCCGTGGCGCGGGCGACCGTCAGCTCGTCGTGGAACCTGGCGAACTCGGACAGTTCCTGCTCCACCGGCGCGAGCACGAACTGCCGCGCGACATCGGCGATTGCGGCGCGCATCCGCTGTTGCGCCTGCTCCCGCTCCTGGTCCGCCTCGCGGATGACCAGCGCCATGCAGCCGTTGGCGGTCAGCCACCCGAGCAGCAGGATCGCCGCCACCATCAGCGCGACCCATGGCAGCAGGCTGACGTCGCGCAGGAGCAGCATGGCATGTGGCGCTGCCCCGAACGCGCCAAGGATGATGATCGTCAACAGCCAGACCACGCCGATCGCAGCGGCACCCAGTAGCAGGCCCTGCCACGCCGCCACCGCCCGCCACCAGGGCGCCACGCTGTTCTCCTTTGGCAGCGACTCCGCGATGGCGGCGCCGAGCGCTGCCGGGATTTCTTCGGTCCTGGACCTAGCGGCGTGGCGGACGCTGGCCTGCCAGGGCCCGGGCAGCCCACGGTCCGCCTCGTCCGCAAGCGCGGTGATCGCGTTGCTGATCTCCGCCCGCTGCGCGCCGGTGGCGCCCGCCGACACGTCGCGCAACTCATCCCAGAGCGCGCCCAGCCGGACCTTGCGCACCGGGTCGCGACGGGCCACCCGGTCCGCCAGCCAGGCCACAGGCCAGCCCACGTAGTCGACGGCCTTCAACTCCCTGGCGCTCTGCAGTGCCCGGCCGACACCACTCACCCCGGCGGCCGCGGAGAACGCGGCGGCCAGCGCGTCGCCCGCGGCCGCGGGCAGGGCAGGCCTCTCCGCATCACCCGTGTCGCCCGGTGCCGCGCCGCTCTCCGTGCTGTCGGCGGCACCTGGGCCGACTGGGGCGCCCGCCGGGTAACCGTTGGCGTCCGGGCCGCCCGCCGGCTCGGACGCGGTCCCCGGCGGCGCGGCCGGCCCGAATGGGGCCGAATTAAGCGCGGCCGGTCAAGCGCGGCCGGTTCAAGCGCGGCCGGTTCAAGCGCGGCCGCCCAGGGCGCGGCCGACCTCACTCGCGCCCGTGCCTCGGCGTCGCCCGCGTAAGGCACGAACCGCGCGGCCACGGCGTCCACGTCCGCGCTGATCCGCCGTAGCGCCGCCTGCCTGGCGATCACCGTCTCGATCAGGGCCCTGCGCAGATCGGCGACACCCGCCGCGCTGGTGGCCGAGGTCACCAGGACCCTGGCGTCCTGCAGTCCTTCGGCGTCCAGCAGGCGGCGCAGGTCGGATACGCAATCTTCGGCCTGCTCCGGGGTCAGCAGGTCGGCCTGGTTCAGCGCGGCCGCGATCACCGACGAGTGCCCGGCCATCGGCACCAGATACCGGCTGTGCACCGCCGCGTCGGCGTATTTCTGCGGATCGAGCACCCACACCATCAGGTCGGCCTGGGCGACCAGCCGGCTCACCTCGGAGGATCCGCTGGCGACCGAGTCGTGGTCGGGTAGGTCCACCAGGAGCAGGCCGGTCAGTGCGCGCTCGCCCTCCTCCAGGGCACTGGAGCGGGCGTAGCGACGGCGCGGTTCGATGCCCAGCCAGTCCAGCAGTGGCCCGGCTCCCTCCACGCCCCAGACGCAGGCGTGCGGCTCCCTGGTCACCGGGCGGAGCACCCCGGCTGGTGAGAACTGTGCCCCGGCAAGCTGGTTGAACAGCGACGACTTGCCGCTGCCTGTTCCGCCGGCCAGCACCACGATCGTGTGATGGGAGGACAGGCGCAACCGCTCCCCCGCCCTTGTCAGCAGTGCCTCCGCATCGGCCAGCAGGTCGGCGCTGAAGCCGCCCGGCCCCACCCGGGCGGAGCCGATCTGGACCAGCCGCGCCAGCGCGCTGAGCCGCTCGGAGAGGCTCACACCGTTCGCGGGCAGCCCACCTGGATATGCCGAGCCGGCCAGCGCAGTCCCGGCCAGGCGGTGCGTCCCGGCGCGGGGCCCGCCTGGGCCCATCGGCCCGGTGATCGGCGCCTCCGTCTCCATCACCGCGTGCCCTCGCGCACCACGGCGGCCCCCGGTACCGCCGCGGTCTCGCGCACCGCTGCGGTCTCGCGCACCGCCGAGGCGGTGCTCACCGCGCCACCTCCAGTGCGTAGGTCGCCTGGTAAAGATGCAGGCTGGCGGCCGCGTCCGGCGTGCCCACCGCGTCGATCACGTCGGCGAACCGGCGCATCTCCTCGTCAAGGAGGAGCGTGATCCGGTGCCGCAGGTCGGCCCCGGTCCGCGCCATGATGTCCCGCAACGGACCGGCCCCGAACAGCGACGTGAGCAGGCGGCGCGGAATCGCGGCCGTCCCCGTGTCGTCCTCGCCGGCCCCGAACACGCTGACGATGAGCACAGTGGCCAGCGAGTCGTTGTCGAGGGATACGACCTTGGCGATGGATCGTTTGGTGATGTTCTCCGCCTGCACGAGGCGCGTCACCTGGTCCTGCCAGGCGCTGACGGCCTGTGCCGCGTGCGTCGCCAGGTCCGGTGACGACCTGCCCAGTGCCGCGGTCCGCGCCTGCGGGTCGCTGAGCCCCTCGCTCGCGGCCACGCCGGATTCATCCGGCTCCCACCCGAAGATCAGGCCTGCCTCCGCGGCGAACTCCGACTGCCAGGCCGCGGTGCCACCACCCGAGCCGAGGTGGTCGAGCAGGACCGCGCCCGCCGGATGGTCCCGCCAGCGGGCCAGGCAGTCCTCCGCGGCCCGGTCGGCCACCGAGGTGATCAGCGACTCGACCGCGGTGCGCGCCGCCATCTTCAGCGCCTGGGCCTTGGCCGGGGCACGGTGCCGGCGGTTACCCCGCCGCGACTGCAGGGACTGCAGGACGTCGCCGGCGCCGGCGAAGTCCTGCCATCGCGCGAGCACCTCCCCGCTCATCAGGGAGCCGTCCTGCAGTCTCCGGTCGATCTCGTCCAGGCCCGCCTGGTAGGGCCCGGCGACGGCGCTGGTCAGGCCCGCCCGCAGGGTGACCTGATCCTCGACCTGGGCAGCCAGGGCGGGCACCCGGGTGCGGAACGTGTCGAGGACCCCGGACATGGTCCTGGTGAGCACGGCCACGCGGCGATCGGGCTGTTCGGCGGTTTCCTCCAGCCACTCCCGGACCGGCGCACAGACCTCCGGCGGCAGCTTGCCGTCGATGAGGACGGTCTCTGGGATGACGAAACGCTGATCGCCGCCCAGCCCGTTCGCTTCCAGCATGGCGTGGAAGTGCCCGACCACCTCAGAGCTGACGGCAGGAAGAACACGAGACAAAACGATCCCCAGGGCTGCTCCCCGGTCCCTGGCATGCTGGAGTAGTTCCCACACCATGGCATCGGCATAACGGCTTGCCGTGGTCATGAACAGCCACAGGTCGGAGGCGTCCAGGAACTGGTACGCGAACTCGCGGTGCGCCTGCACCACCGAGTCGATGTCCGGCGTGTCGAGCAGCGCCACGCCCTTGGGCATCCCCTCGTTCGCCGCGAGCACCAGCAGGCCGTCCTTGCCGGACCGGGCGAGCCCCTCCTGGCGCACCCGCGGCACGGTGGGCAGGAAGACGTTCTCCGCGAACCAGCCCACATCATCGGGATGGCAGGCGAGCACCGGGCTGTTGGTCGTGGGCCTGCGGATGCCGGTCATGCTGACATGGGTTCCGACGATGCTGTTCACCAGCGTCGACTTGCCCGCGCCCGTCGACCCGACCAGGGCCACCAATATCGGGGCGCCCGACTCGCGCAGCCGCGGCAGCAGGTAGTCGTCGATCTGGCTGAGCAGCTTGTGCCGTTCCTGCCGCGCCTCGTCCACGCCGGGCGCTTCAAGCGGCAGCGAGGCCGCGACGATGGGCTTGCGCAACGCGAGAATCGCGGACTCGAGGAGCCGGCCGTCCACCCGGACGTGAGGCTCGATCTCCATGCCCCGCGCCGGCTCCTGGCCTTGCGGCTTCTCCCGGGCCTGCGGTGCCTCCTGGACCTGGGCCGGGTCCTCGGTACGCGGTGACTCCTGGGCCTGCTGGCTCCTGGGCGGCTCCGCGGCTCGGGCCGGCTCCTGGGCGGCTGGCCCAGTCGGCGCGGAAGGCGCGGGCTCGGCAGGGACAGGCGCGACGGGCGCGGACCCGGCCGGGGCAGAGCCAGCCGGGGCAGGCTGGGCGTCGGCAACCGGCCCCGCACTCGCGCCCGCCCCCGGGTCGCGCGCCGCGGCAGCCGTTACTTTCTGACCCTCGGTCATCGCCCTTCCACCATGTGCTGACACTTCTATCCAGCGGTTATCCCACAGGTCACCCTGGTTCCCCCTTGCCACCAGGGGCCGTGGCACACGTCACGATCATTCCGCGTCAGACTCGCCCCCCGGTAACTGACATCGCGTAGTCACTCTTAGTGACAGCCATCCTTCCGCGTAGCCGTGTTACCTACTGTGGTCATTATGTACCGACTAGGCGGAGTACCCATGAGGATGTACGAAAGAGGGGCCTCCGGGCCCTGACGCGCCCCCCGTCGCTCCCCGGCTGCGGCCCGGCTGGCGCATTAAGAGTAGCCCGGAGTTCTCAACACCCGCGGCTTCCTAGGGAAAGCACTGACAGCCTGCGGCTACACTGTCCACGCGCCGTGCGCTACCAGCCCAGGCCGAAGCGCGCTGCGCGGCAGCCAGAGCCCGGCTGCCAGGGCGGGGCACCGGGAACTTCGATGGTCAAGGGTGCTCGCATACCCCGTCACAAGCGCAAGGCCGCGGAAGGCCGGAAGACAACCAGGACTCACAGCGGCCGGGTCATACCTGGCGGCTTCACCGGACCGGACCACACCGCCCGCAGGATCCCGATAGAACCGGGTGAGGCACAACTGCGATGTCGCTACCGCGAACGGAGAACATATGACGGCTGAACAGGGTTCCCGGGTGCTGGTGACCGGAGGTTCCGGGTTCATCGGGCGGCGGCTCGTGCGGGCGCTGCTCGATTCCGGCGCCGAAGTCACCGTGGCGGACCTGATCGAGCCGGCCGAGCCGGGAGTTCACGCGGTAGTCGGCGACCTGCGCGACGAGTCTGTCGCTGCCCGGGCCGTCAGCCCAGGCACGGACACGATCTTCCACCTGGCCGCCGTGACGTCTGTGCTCCGTTCCCTTGAGGATCCCGCGGGGACCTACCAGACCAACGTGCAGGCGACCGCCACGCTGCTGGAACTGGCCCGGACCCGCGGGGTGGGCAGCTTCATCCTGGCGTCCACCAACGCCGTGGTCGGGGACGTCGGCAGGAACGTCATCACCGAGCAGGCCGCCCTCAAGCCGCTGACTCCCTATGGAGCCACCAAGGCGGCCGGGGAGATGCTGGTGAGCTGCTACACCGCGGCTTACGGGATCGCCGGCTGCGCGCTGCGGTTCTCCAACGTGTATGGCCCGGGCATGCAGCACAAGGACAGCTTCGTGCCGCGCCTCATGCGCGCGGCGCGCGACGGCCACGGGGTGCAGGTGTACGGCGACGGCACCCAGATCCGTGACCTGATCCACGTGGATGACATCGTGTCGGCGCTGCTCCTGGCCTGGCGCAGCCGGCACACCGGCTCGACCATCATCGGGGCCGGGGAGTCCGTCACCGTGAACGACATCATCGCGGCCGCGCGGAGCGTCACGGGTGCGCCTATCCCGGTCGAGAACATCGCTGCCAAGCCCGGCGAGATGCCAGCGGTCATCGTCGACATCTCTGCCGCCCGGGCAATGGGCTACCGGCCCACGCACGACCTGAAGTCGGGGATCGCCACAGTATGGCCAGAGTTCGCACCGGCCGGCGCGGCGCCGGCTCCTGGTAAAGGGGCGCAGGCCCCGGATGGAAAGGCTGCACCGTGACCAGCACCCGTCAAGACGTGGCGGTCGACAACGCCGCGGCGACCGCCTTCTTCAGCCAGAACGGCGAGCGGGCGACCGCGCTGCCCCCGGTAGCCATCGTCATCGCCGCCTACAACGAGGAAGGCGTGGTCGGCTCGGTCGTGGACGCGCTGCCCAACACGCTGTGCGGGCTGGGCACCATGGCGATCGTCGTGTCGGACGGCTCCAAGGACGGCACCGCTGAAGAGGCGAACGCGCACGGCGCGCTGGTCTCTGACGTGACGGTGAACCGGGGCCAGGGTGCCGCGCTGCGGCTGGGCTACCGGCTGGCACGCGAAGGCGGCGCCCAGTACATCATCACCACCGATGCCGACGGCCAGTACAACCCGGCCGAGATGGACGCTGTGCTGCGGCCCGTGGTGGACGGCCGGGCCGATTTCGTCACCGGATCGCGCAAGCTCGGCAGCCAGGAGACCAACGACCCGGTGCGCCGCCTGGGCACCTGGGTGTTCGCGGTGATGATCAGCCTGCTGACCGGGCAGCGCATCACCGACTCCTCATTCGGCCTGCGCGCCATGCGCGCCGAGGTAACCGGGGCGATCCGCCTGGAGCAGCCTCAGTACCAGTCGTCCGAACTGCTCATCGCCGTACTCACGCACGGGTTCCGGGTGGCGGAGGTACCGGCCACCATTCACAAGCGCAAGGTCGGCGAGAGCAAGAAGGGGCACAACGCCATCTACGGGCTGAAGTACGCCGGCGTCGTGCTCGGCACCTGGTTGCGCGAGCGTCAGCGCCGGGTGCCCGGCTCCGGCAGGGTCGCGTCGTCCCGGGGCGGCACGCGGCCGGGCGAGCGCTCGGCGGCGGTGTCCGACCATGCCGACCCGTTCACCCACGCTCCCGAGCCTGCGGCCGCCAACGGCTCGGAGCCGTTGCCGTCACCCGCGGCAGCAACGGACGGGATGCCACCTGCGGCTGACTGAGCCCGCGCGCCGGGCATTTCCGAGGCCGGCAGTTCCGACACCAGCTCCGAGACCTGGGATCCCCGGTCCTTGAACAGGATGTAGTGGAAGATCAGGAACCGGGTCAGGAACGTCACGCAGTTCGCTACGAAGTAGGCGAGGTCGACGAACAGCACCCGCTGGACGTGGCTCAGGTCCATCGAGATGGCCTGCTGGTTGGCCCACTTGGTGGTGAGGGTCAGCACGACCGCGGTGCCGACCGCCACGATCCAGAACGGCAGCGTCTCCTTCAGCAGGTTGGGCTTGCCTTTGCGCTCCCAGGCCCACCGCGACAGGATGTAGCTCACGGCTGCGCCCACCAGCCAGGCCGCAACGGCCGAACGGCCAGCGGTCCAGCCCACAGGCCCCAGGCACACGGTCAGCGTGATCTGGCTGGCGACGACCGCGCCGGCCGCCACCACGATGAACCTGCTGAACCGTTTGCCGACAGAGGTTTGCATCCTGCGCTTCACGGCCGTGCCGATCCGAGACGATCCGACTGTCATGCAGCATCCTCGTTGCGGGGGCCGGCCCTATCACTGGCCGGCGGCCTTTTGGGTTATAAGCCCTGGCGGCGGAAGCGGGCGGCCTCCGGGCTGCGATCCTGGCCACGCTATCGCGGCTGCATACGTGCCGCAGGCGAAGCGCGCCGTCAGCGGCCGGACTTTCCCGGCCATACCCGCCAAGGCTACCCGCCTGCCGGCCGGTAAACGACTCCTTGAGACTCCCGTGGGACTGCCATGGTGCTCACGTGGGCCAGCGGCCGGTGGGCCGGTCCCTAACCAGGCATTTGACCACTTTTCATGACAAAGGCTTCTGTCCGTGACCGAATGGCGGCCCGGGTGTTTCCGGGGATCAGGCGGGCACGCCGGTGAGGCGGCCGAGGCACGCCGCCGCATGGTCGAAGAACGCCGCCCGGTCGGTGACCACGTTCTCGAACTGGCCGAACAACTCGAAGCTCACCAGGCCGAACAGTCCTGACCAGGCGATCAGGGCCGCCGCGGCGATGTGGTCGGGTACTCCATCCAGGATGGCTTCCCGCAGCCGCGCCGCATCCGGGGCGAACGACGCGGGCACCGGCGCCAGCGGCCCGGGCGGATCCGCGGTGGCCCCGGCACGGTACGCATCGCCGATGATCTTCCCGAATATCGCAGCCGGCCGGGACGCAGGCCCGATCGTCCGCTCCGGTGCCTGGTACCCCGGCACCGGCGAGCCGTAGACCAGGGCGTACTCGTGCGGATGGGCCAGGGCCCAGTTGCGGACGGCACGGCAGGCAGCGAGCCACCGGCCGGCATAGTCCTCCGGGGGGGATGCGGCCTCGGCCTTCTCCACGGCCGCGCCGACCGCGTTGTAGCCGTCGATGATCAGCGTGGTCAGCAGGTCGTCCCGGCTCGGGAAGTAACGGTAGATGGCGGAGGAGACCATCCCCATCTCCCGCGCGACCGCACGCAGCGACAGCCCGGCCGCGCCCTCGGTGGCCAGCTGCCGCCGGGCGATCTCGGTGATTTCCCTGATCAGCTCGGCGCGGACCCGCTCACGGGCGGTGCGGCTCGCGTTCACGGAAGCAGAATATCAGAGCATCGCTCTCTCTATGAGAGCAGCGCTCGCACTATCTCGTCTCGTGGTCATGACTTCAGTGCTGCGCGAGGTACAGCAAAGTCATGATCGACCTGGGAGCGGCCTGCCCGCGCCTCAGGCTTCGGACCACCCGTCCATGGGGAACCCGGCAAGCAGTTCCCTGACCTCCCCCGCGATCCGCTCGATGACCGGCTCGTCTTCCTTGAGCGCGGCACCGACCGCCTCGTCCATCCAGGCGGCGACCTGCGGCATGTGCTCCTCCCGCAGCCCGCGCGTGGTGAGCGCCGGGGTGCCGATCCGGAGCCCGGACGGGTCGAACGGCTTGCGCGGGTCGAACGGCACGGTGTTGTAGTTCGTCTCGAGCCCGGCCCGGTCCATGGCCTTCGCGGCCGGCTTCCCGGCGATGCCCTTGGACGTCAGGTCCATCAGGATGAGGTGGTTGTCTGTGCCGCCGGACACCAGGTCGAACCCCCGCGCCACCAGGGCGTCCGCCAGTGCCTTCGCGTTGGCCACGACCTGATGGGCATACGCGGCGAACTCCGGCCGCCCGGCCTCGTGCAGCGCGACGGCGATCGCGGCCGTGGTGTGGTTGTGCGGTCCGCCCTGCAGCCCCGGGAAGACGGCCTTGTCCAGCGCTGACGCGTGCTCGGCCGTGGACATGATCATCGCGCCGCGGGGGCCGCGCAGGGTCTTGTGGGTCGTCGTGGTGATCACCGGCGCGTGGCCGACCGGGGACGGGTGCGCCCCGCCCGCGATCAGCCCTGCGATGTGCGCGATGTCCGCAACCAGAATCGCGTCCACCTCACCGGCGATGGCGGCGAACGCCGGGAAGTCGATCGTCCGGGGAATGGCCGTACCGCCGCAATAAATAATC
The DNA here is from genome assembly GCA_963806145.1 of uncultured Actinomycetes bacterium. GTDB lineage: Bacteria > Actinomycetota > Actinomycetes > Streptosporangiales > Streptosporangiaceae > DASXKD01. The sequence goes on along the minus strand of CAWDXD010000006.1, from coordinate 132,709 downwards.
TTCGGCCGCTCTGCCAGTGCCAGGTCACGGACCTCGTCAAAGTCGATACGCCCTGTGTCAGCCCGGACCCCGTACTGGACCGAGTGGAACCATTTGCCGGTGACAGAGACCTTCCATCCGTGGGTGAGGTGACCGCCGGCCGGCAGCGCCATGCCCATCACCGTCTCGCCCGGCTGCAGGAACGCCAGGTAGACCGCGAGGTTGGCGGGTGAGCCCGAGTACGGCTGCACGTTGGCGTGGTCCACGCCGAACAGCACCTCCGCCCGCCGCGCCGCCAACTCCTCGACCGGGTCGATGATCTGCTGGCCCTCGTAGTAGCGCCGCCCCGGATACCCCTCCGAGTACTTGTTGGTCAGCACGGACCCCGAGGCCTCGAGCACCGCGGTGGACACGTAGTTCTCCGACGGGATCAGCCGGATCTTCTGGAACTGCCGGCGCGCCTCCGCGTGGATCAGATCCGCGATCTCCGGATCCGTGCTCTCAACATGCGGGATGGGCGGCTGATGCATGGTGACCTCCTCGGGGCACTGCGCGGCGCCAGGTGGCCGGGGAAGGCCAGGCCTTGCGCTTCGTGCACTTTAATCATGCCGAACGCCAGGCCCGGGGTACACCACCAGCCACACTGCGACGCCGACCGGGACCGGTCAGACCAGGCCGGATACCTCGTTCTGACCGGAAATCGACATGTGCTGCGAGCGCGCAATGACGACCATGCGCTGCGCGGCGAACGTGACCGCAAGGTAGAGCAGGATCGTGGCATTGCCAAAAGAGGCGCTGCCGGAGCCGTGGCCGCCGACGAGGTAATCGAACCCCAGGTGCGCGGCGACCGACACGACCCACAGGATCGCGGTCACCCAGCTGCCCCGGCTCCACCACTGCCCGTCCCGGAAGAACAGCCGCACCGTCGAGGCGCGGGCCAGCCCGAACACCGCCGCCAGCAGCAGGCTGCCCAGGATCTCGGCGATGAGGGTGGCATCCAGGTGCCGGCCGTTGAGGTATTGCCCGGTCTCGATCAATCCGATGACCGCCAGGATGAGCACGATTCGCGTGTTGGACTTGACCCGGCGCGGTATCAATTGCCGGTAGATGACCAGGCCGAGTACCAGGATTCCGATCGCCAGGCTGGCCGCAGTCACGGCTCCTCCTCAGGCAGGGAACTCGTTTGGGGACAGCTCCACGCTAGGGTCCCCGGTTACGGCCAGCCAGTGAATACTCTCCTGTCCGGTCCATGACACCCGTCATGGGCGGGCCCTGCCCAGCACGCCCGAGAGGTCACGAACATGGCCGTTATCCAGGCGATGTGTCCTGTGCGTGACCTGGATCCTGCACAATACGTTCGGTAGGCGCCTGTAGCTCAGCCGGATAGAGCAGCTGCCTTCTAAGCAGCGGGTCGCGGGTTCGAATCCTGCCAGGCGCGCCAGCTAGAAGCCATATTGGGGTCTTGTCAATGTTAGATGGGGAGCCAAACGGGGAGCCAGTGGCGTGGGCTCGGGCCTGTGACGCAAGCCAAGGGGAAGCGCCGAGGCCAGGGCGAAGACTCCATCTACTGGGACTCATCCAAGAACCGGTACGTCGGCGCCCTCAGCTTAGGATTCAGCCCGGCAGGTACCCGCGTCCGGAGGAAGGTGACCGGCCGCACTAAAGCCGAAGTCCGAGACAAGCTCCGGGAGTTGCACCAGGAAGTCGACAGCGGCCTGAAGACCAGCCACAGCTACACCGTGAACGACGCACTCGACGACTGGCTGGCCCACGATCTCGACGAAGTGTCAGCCCGCACCGTGGCCCTGTACCGGGGCACCATCACACCGATGCTGAGAGAGCAGTTCGGCACCGTCAAGCTGCGAGAACTTACCGCTGGCGACGTCCAGGCCGCGCTCACCGCGTTGGCATCGCGGGTATCCACACGGACGGTCCAGATCTCGCGCAACGTGCTGGCCCGAGCGATCCGCCGCGCCGAGCGGGATGGCGTGGTCGCACGCAATGTCGCCACCCTAGTCAAGCTGCCTCGAGGACAGCGGGCCGGGCGCCCGTCGAAGGCGCTCACCCTGGAGCAGGCGATCGCCCTCCTGGACGCGGCCAAAGACACCCGGCTGGAGGCCTACATCACCTTGTCGCTGCTTACGGGCCTGCGGACCGAGGAAGCGCGGGCGTTGTGCTGGGATCACGTCGTGGCCTGGGTAGATGGCCAATGGCGGCCGGTCGCCGAGACCGGATTCGACCACGGCCAGCTCGCGTTGTTCGTATGGCGCTCCCAACGCGTGGGAGGCGATACCAAGACGCCGAAGTCCCGCAGGACACTAGCCCTGGCGCGCAAGTGCGCAGAGGCGCTGCACGAGCAGAGGGCACGGCAGGCGGTTGATCGGCTCGCCGCCGGGCAGCTCTGGCAAGACCACGACCTGATATTTGCCTCCACCGTCGGTACACCACTCGACGATCACAACATCCGGAGACAGTTCCGCAAGATCACCGAGACCGCCGGACTGGGCTCCACCTGGGTGCCACGGGAACTGCGGCATACCTTCGTGTCGCTGCTGTCGGCCCACGGCGTCCCAGTGGAGACGATCGCACTTCTGGCTGGGCATAACCAGACCGCGACGACCGAGATGGTGTACCGGCACCAGATCGTGCCTGCCCTGACTCGCGGCGCCGAGGTCATGGACCAGATCTTCGGCTAGCAGGTTCGACAAACTCGCTATCGAATGCTGTCTTGGCCTCGACCGGATCTGCATGCCGAATAGCGCGCGTTGCGTCAGTGCATTCCTATGCGCAGATCAGCATGATTATGTGTTGCCAGTACTTCCGTTGGAGGCATCAGGCCAACCGCCTGATCCACCTCTGCAGCGGCCAGAACCGATTACGAGGGGGCTCCGGGATTGTCGGGCGGCTATTGCCGAGCGCGCAAATATGCGCGGCGCGGCCAAGACCTGCGGCGGCGCATCGGCGACCCATTCACCGATCGCGGCGAACGACCGTGCTCCGGCCAGCACGGCCGCCACAGCGGTCGGTAACAACGACGTCAGCGTGTGCCGCACCCCGCGCAGGTCACACGGATCAGGGATCTGCGCCAGGCAATCGGCCAGGCTAGGGCGCCCGCCTGCCAGCAGGCCACGCTCACTCTCGGGCAGTTCGGCCAGTTGCCCGAGGGCAAGCGCTGATCAGAGAAGATGAGGATGCAGGCAGGGCATTCCGCGATGATCATGAGGACTCGACAACCACATGATCTTGGAAGCCAAGCTTGCACTGCCCGTTAAACACCCAAACGGGCATCATGCCATCAAGCGGACATCACGCCACTGCGCCGGAACCCTGATATATGGCCGCTGTCGGTAATGACGGCCTCTTCGGCCAGGACGTTATCAAAGAGTTATACCGCTGGAAATTTCATGCAAGGATTTCAGTGTTAGCGTCCACCTCGGCCCCGCAAAATAGCCACGTGCGGCTGACGTGTGTCGCCGCCCTGTCCGACGAGGATGCTCATGCAACGACGCATGTTGCGGGCGGCGCGATCAGCGCGTGCCCGGACCCGGGCCCTGTCCCTACTCGTAGCCGTGTCTGTTCCCGCCCTCGTGGCGTCGCAGGCCGTGGTAGCCGGTGGCAGCCCGGCGGCCGCCAGCACGCAGGCGGTCGACACGGCGCAGCAACTGCTGACCCCGGCGCTGGCCGCCCAGTTGTCCAAGAACGTCAGCCGGAACGTCATCGTGATCATGAAGCACCAGTTCGCGGCCGCCCACGCCGGCAGCAATGCCGCGATGACCCGGGCCAGCGCGGTCGCCAGCGCCCAGGCACCCCTGGTGCGCGAACTGCGCCAGGTGCACGCGACACACCTGAAGACCTACCACCTGGTGAACGCGCTCGCCGCGACCGTCTCGGCGGGTGAGGTGGCCCGGCTGAAGGCCAACCCGGCGGTGGCAGAGGTCATCCCCGACGTGACCATTCACGGTGGGGCACCGGGCCTGCCGCCGGCACCGGCCGCGCGGAAGGCCACACCCCGGACGGCGACGATCAGCGCCGATCTGACCCCGAACAACATCCCGGGCGCCTGCAGCACCACCACCCCCCAGCTTGACCCCGAAGGGCTATCGCTGACCAACACCGACTCCGACAACGCGGGCCAGCCGACCGCCCGGTCGGCGGGCATTACCGGGGCCGGGGTCAAGGTGGCCTGGATCGCTGACGGGATCGACCCGAACAACATCAACTTCATCCGGCCGAACAACACCTCGGCGTTCGTCGACTACCAGGACTTCACCGGTGACGGCCCCGGCCAGCCGACCGGCGGCGATGAGGCGTTCCTTGACGCGAACACGATCGCGGGCCAGGGCCTGCACACCTACGACGTAAACGGCTTCAGCGCCCAGCCGGACCCGACCGCGTGCAACATCCGCATCGAGGGCGTGGCGCCGGGCGCCAGCCTGGTGGGCCTGGACGTGTTCGGCACGTTCGAGGACACCACCGAGTCGAACTTCCTGCAGGCGATCAACTACGCGGTGGAGACCGACCACGTCAACGTGATCAACGAATCGTTCGGCTCCAATCCGTTCCCCGACATCACCTCGCTGGACGCGACCAAGCAGTTCGACGACGCGGCCGTCGCCGCCGGCGTGGTCGTCACCGTCTCCACCGGCGACGCCGGGACCACCAACACGATCGGCTCCCCCGCGACCGACCCGAACCTGATCTCGGCGGGCGCGAGCACCGACTTCCGCTTCTACGCCCAGACCAACTACGCCGCGGCGCGTGACTTCGCGACCACCGGCTGGCTCAACAACAACATCAGCTCGCTGAGCTCAGGAGGCTTCGACGAGACCGGCGGCACCGTCAACCTGGTCGCCCCCGGCGACCTGAGCTACGCCTCCTGCGACGCCAGCCCGGTCTTCTTCCAGTGTGTCAACTTCAAGGGCCAGTCCTCCCCCATCGAGGAGGCCGGCGGCACCAGCGAGTCGTCGCCGTTCGTGGCCGGCGCCGCGGCGCTGGTCATCCAGGCCTACCGCCAGACCCACGGCGGCGCCACCCCGACACCGGCCCTGGTCAAGCAGATCCTGGTCAGCACCGCCACCGACCTGGGCGCTCCCGCGGCCGAGCAGGGCGCCGGGCTGCTGAACAGCTACAAGGCCGTCCAGCTCGCCGAATCCATCCCGACCGCCGACGGCTCCCCGGCCCCGGCCGGGGACACCCTGCTAACCTCCGCCACATCGCTCAACGCGGTGGCAACCAAGCCGGGCATGCCGGAGAACTTCCCCGTGTCGGTCACCAACACCGGCGCGGACGCCCAGAAGGTGCAGCTGAGCGGCCGGACCTTCGGGCCGGACAAGAACGTGCAGACCGGCAGCATCACGCTCAACGACGCCACCAGCCCGCAGTTCACCAACTTCCAGGGCCTGCCGAACAACTACGGGACGTTCACCTTCAACGTCCCGGCCGGCCAGGACCGGCTGGACGCCTCGATCGCCTACCCGGGTAACCCGGCCAAGGGGAACAACCAGCGGGTCCGGCTGATCCTCATCGACCCGAGCGGAAAGTTCGCCGCGCACTCGCTGCCGCAGGGGGTGGGCAACTTCGGCAACGTCGACGTCACCGAGCCCGCCGCCGGCACCTGGACCGGCGTCATCTTCGGCATCACGGCCGCGGACAACGGCACCAACGGCACCATCCCGTGGCGGGTCGCGACCCAGCAGTTCGCCTCGTTCGGCTCCGTCACCCCCGGCACCCTGTCCCTGGCGCCCGGCCAGACCGGGACGGTGACATTCCACACGCACGCGCCGTCCAGCCCGGGCGACGCGGCGGCATCGCTCGTGCTCAACCCCAGCCTCGGCGGCGCCACGTCGGTCCCGGTCACGCTGCGCAGCATGGTCGACGTGACCCACGGCGGCGCGTTCAGCGGCGTGCTGACCGGCGGCAACGGCCGGCCGCCCGGCGAGGGCCAGCAGGACTACTACCAGTTCAACGTCCCGCCCGGCGTGAGCAACATCACCACCAACGTGTCGCTCACCAACGACGCCAGCGACCCGGTCGGCGCCTACCTGATCGATCCCAACGGCAACATCGGCGGCTTCGGCCAGAACTCCATCAACGGCACCCAGACGACATCGCTGACGGCGTACTCGGTCAACCCCATCCCGGGGACCTGGACGCTGATCGTCGACTTCGCCGAACCGGTCGTCGGGGACGAGGTGTCCCAGCCGTTCACCGGCAACATCGCGTTCAACAAGGTCAGGGTGACCGCCGCGGGCATGCCCGACAGCACCGCCACCACACTGCCCGCGGGCCAGCCGGTGACGGTCCCGGTGACCATCACCAACAACGGCACACAGGCGCAGGACTTCGACGTCGACCCGCGGCTGTCCTCGTCTGAGACCGCCACGCTGGCACCGTTCTCCCAGGCGTCCGGGCTTAGCCTGCCGCTGACGGTCGGATCGCCGGTGTGGTTCATGCCAACGGAGGCGTCGTCGGTCTCGGTATCGGCCACTGCCTCGCTGCCGGTCATGTTCGACTACGGCCCCAACACCGGAGACCCGGACCTGGTCAGCAGCACCGGCACCTCGGCGAGCGGGTCCTACACCCCGCCGGCCGGGAACCTCGCGAACGGTTTCTGGTTTGCCACGCCGAGCGAGATCGGGCCGTACCCAGCGGCGGGGCGCCCGCAGGCACGGTGAGCATGTCGATGAGCGCCACCTTCAGGGCGTTCGACCCCGCCGTGACCTCCGACACCGGCGACCTCGAACAGGCGTCGCTGAACCCGGCGACAACGTTCTCGCCAGTCGTCATCCAGCCGGGCCAGTCCGCGACGGTCCACGTCACGATCACCCCGTCCGGGTCGGCCGGCACCGTGGTCACCGGCACCCTGTACGTGGATGACTTCCTCACCAATGTCCCGCCGTACGGCCAGCAGGGCGCCAACGAAATGGCCGCGATCCCGTACACCTACACGATCGGCTAGCCCGCATGGACTAGCCGGCCAAGCACGAGGGCCGGGGATCCGCGGGATCCCCGGCCCTTCCCTCGCCCCGCCCCGTTACGCCACGCGGGATCGCGCCGGGTCGGCCAGCAGGCGGCGCGGGCTGGCGAGGAAGCTGACCCCTAACTGACCTGCATGGTGACCAGGGCGGCGGGCAGCCGGGCGAGCATCCGGCCACCCCCGGTCACCCCAGGATCCCGGCCAGGACGTGGCCGGGGATAACGAGCCCCATCATCAGCTAGGCCAGCCCAGGGGGACTACAGGAAACATGCGGAGGCTTGTTACCCCGAGCCCGAGCCGATCAGCCGTTCGGGGCGGTAACGACAGCCACCTTGGCGATCCGGGTGCCCGACCAGATCGGCGGGTAGGTGAGCGGCCGCAAGGTCGTCGCTCACGGGTGGCGATCCCTTGAGTTCGACCACTGAGCAGTTCGCCGTCCTGCATAAGTATCCATCGTGGCCTTGCGCGGGGATGCGCGCATCTGCCGCCGACAGTGTGGTGCGGCCCGCGCTGCGGACCCTGCCTGCCGCTCTGGGACGGTCCGTGCTTCCAGGACCGGCCGGGGCCTGGATTGCGGCACTCAGCGCTGTAGCCCGTCCCAGGACCAGTGCGGGATCGGCAACCCCTCGGGGACATCGGCAGCAGAGTCGTGGTAACGCGACATGGTGGCCGTGGCGGCCCAGGCGAAGTAGTCATGCAGGACCTGCCGGACAGGGTCGTCTGCGCTCAGCCCTGCATCGCCCAGGGCCTGGCCGAAGCAGGCGATCGCCCGGCGGTCCATCTCCTCGTGCGGGCCGTTGCCGCTATGGATCCGCACTACCGACGTCTCATCCCCATAGCTACCGGAGTAGCTGGCAGGCCCGCCGAGCGCCTCGGCCCAATACGCGGCGAGCCGCCGGCTGTGCTGAGGATGGAACCCATGGCTGAACGCGTGGCTGACTATCTCATCGGCCATCACCCGGCTGTGCCACGCCTCAGCCACGCGGAGCAAGCCCTCGCTGCCACCGGCCGCCTCATACACACTGCGCATGCCCCCCAGGATGCCAAGGCCACCACGACCAGCACAGCCAGACGCCGCGGAACACCGTCCCGTCCGCGGCGGCCACCCGCCCGGCAGTTGCCGAATAGCGGGGCGTTGACCCATGCGCATACTCATGCGTCGCTTGGCATATTTCGATCGAGGCTCAACGTCAGCGATGATCACCGAATCGACTTCGGCATTTGTTACACGCCGCTGGCCGAGCCAGGCTTGCCGGTCCATGCTGCCTCCTTCGTGGTGACGGGCGGCGTCGGCGCTACCGAACGCTGCCGCCACCCAGCACGGTGAGCATGCGGCGCGCCGCAACGGCCCGAAGGCTGCCGGGGTTGTGTCCGGGGTGTCTGGCGGATGTCGGGACCTGATGAGCTCAGCAGGGCCGGTATCGCGGCTGGTTCTACCATCGCCAGCCGCTTCGACGGCGCGCAGGGGGGTGCGGCGGTGCTGGTGCGGGCGGTGGGTTCATGGGGGTGGCTCCTTCGGCTATGAGGCGGGCGATGTTGGGCGGGTGTTGCCGTTGTCCGCACCGGCAGGACAGCGCGCGGCGGCTGACACGCCCGCCGTCGCGGGCCGGTATTGGGGTCGTGTCTCAGCTGCCTGCCCCGCGGATCGCCGGGGGAATGTTGTGGTTGAACCGGAATCGGTTGGCTGGGTCGTATCTTCCTTTCACGGCGACGAGCCGCTCATACTTTTCCGGCTCCCACGCCGCGCGGACGGCATCCTCGTCAGCGTCCGCCATGAAGTTGGAGTAGGCGCTGCCGGTGGCGTGGCTGGCGAGCGCCGACCAGTGTTCCTGTGCCCAGGCCCGGCAGTCAGCGAAGCCGGCCTCGTCCTCGCATACCCCGCCGAACACGACGGCGTAGCGGGCTTTGCGGTGGCCGAACGCAGCGGTCTGCGGGTCGGTCCGTGATGGCGCGCCCTCCAGGTGGTGCAGGTCGATGAACGACCGGCCGGGCAGGGCGGCAGCGGCGGCCGCGAGGGCATCTACGGCTGCACTGTCGAGGTTGTCGAGGTAGTGCGACTTGGTGTAGGACCACAAGCCGGCCGGGTAGTCCTCGTCGAAGAACGACTGCATAGCCGGATAGGGCATGGGTTCTACGAGGTCGGCGATCGCCGGCAGGGCGTCCCGCAGTCTGCCGACCGCCGCTTCGGCGTCGGCCGGCGGGCCGCAGTGGCACAGCACGACGAACACGGCAGGCTTGCCGCGGTGGGCCTGAGGGATGAAGTCGGCGTCGGGCGCGGTCGCGAACTCAACCAGGGTGCACAGCTCGTCCGGCTCGTCCGCGGCCCACTCGGCGTAGTGCTTCATCACCTCGGCTGCCCGCTCGCCGGGGCAGACCAGCGCCCCGGCGAGCACGGTCGAGACGGGGTGGAGTTGGTACTCGAACGCTGTGACGATCCCGAAGTTCCCTCCGCCGCCTCGCAGCGCCCAGAACAGGTCAGGGTGCTCATCGCCACTGACATGCAGCATCTGCCCATCGGCGGTAACGACGTCGGCGGCGACCAGGTTGTCGCAGGCCAGGCCGTGCTTGCGCATGAGCCAGCCGATACCGCCGCCGAGTGTGAGCCCGCCGATCCCGGTTGTTGAGATCAGCCCGCCGGTGGTGGCGAGCCCGAACGCGGCCGTCTCGTGATCCAGATCGCCCCAGGTGACGCCGCCCTGGGCGATGACGCGCCGGGTCCGGGGATCGACCCTGATGCCCTTCATCAGCACCAGGTCGATCACCAGGCCGTCGTCACATGTCCCGAATCCGGCGAAGCTATGCCCCCCGCCTCTGACCGAGACCGGCAGGTCATAGCTGGCCGCGAACCGCAGCGCGGCAATGACATCGGCAACACCTGAGCATCGGGCGACCAGAGCAGGATTCTTGCTGATGCTGCCGTTCCAGACTCGGCGGGCGGCGTCGTAGCCCGGATCCCCTGGTGCCAGGACCGGGCCCCGCATCGTGGCCCGGAGCGCGTCAGCTGGGCTTTCGCGGCCGATCGGATCACTGTTCATGACATCAGCATGGTCCCGGCCGCTGGACATCTGCTTGCCGTCCGCTGAACGCCCGGGCCGCCAGATGCCGCCAACCCGGCCTCCCGCTGTGGCTTTAGTGCTGGCCGGCCAGTTCCTGGGCCTGGTCCAGGCGGATGGCTTGGCCAGAAGCCCACGCGTCACCGAAGGCCACCGGCCCGAGCTGCGCGGCCAGCCGGCCGGCGAGCTCGTCGAGCGATGCCTGTTCCGGGCCGGCCAGGCCAGCGCCAGCCTGCGCGCGAAGCGTCGCCGCCGCCGCGCAGAACTCGGCCGCGCGCGCCGAGTCGCCGGTCATGTCGGCGACATGGGCCAGGCCGGCCAGAGCGGTGGCCGCCCCGCCCAGGTGACCCAGGCGCCGGCAGGCTGCCAGTGCCTCAGCCAAGCTCGCCGACGCCGACGCCGGATCGCCGCGGCCGATGGCCGCGAACGCCTGAGTGTTCAGCCCTGACGCCAGTCCCTCAAGGTAACCCGACGCGCGATAATGACTGACAGCTTCGCCGATGATCTCCGCGGCGGTCTCCAGTTCCCCGCATTTCAGGGCGAAGAGCGCGCGAGCGTCCAGGGTGAAGCCAAGGGCCGCGTCTTCGCCGAGCCGGCGGGCGCGCCGCACGCCCAGATCGAGCATCTGCCGGGCCTCGCCGAGCCGTCCGCTGTCGGCGAGGGCCCGCCCGAGCTCCGCCGAGCAAGCGGCCTCATACCACTTGTTGCCATGGCTGCCATGCAGGTCGGCCGCCTTCTCGAGCAGCGTGACGGCCTCCGCCAGGTTTCCTTGTGCCCAGCGGGCGAGCCCCAGCCAGTCCAGGCCAGCGGCATAGAGAAAGGCGGACCCGAGCTCGTCCCCCAAGCTGGTGGCTTCACTGGCCAGCTGGGCCTGATGGTCCAGGTCAGATTGGGCACTCGCGAGCGCGGCGCCAGCTAGTAGCGCCCGGCCCCTGACCAAGGTCCGCTGCCCGTCCGTGACGGCGAGCGCATGGTCCGCCCATGCGCGTCCTTCACCGATACGGCCGTCGATGAACCAGGCCCAAGCCAGCGCGGCGACCAGCCGCGGCCCGATCTCAGCATCCGGCCCGCCCCCGAACGCCCATTCGAGCGCCGCACTGAAGTTGTCATGCTCAGCGTCGGCGCGGTCGAACCATGGCCGCGAGCCAGCCACGTACAGGTTAGGCTCGATCTTCTCGGCGAGCTCCAGGTGGTAAGCGGCGTGATCCGACCTGACCCTGGCTGTTTCGTCACTGTCCTGCTCCGCTAGCCGCGCCCAGGCGTACTGCCTGATCGTCGCCAGCAGCCGGTAGCGTGGCTCGCGGTCTGTCTCGCCGGAGCTGACCCGGGTGACCAGGGACTTGTCGGCCAGCCTGGTGAACAGATCCACCACGTCCTGCGCCGGCACCTCATGGCACGGACCGACCGCCTCGACGGCTTCGAGCGTGAAGCCGCCGGCGAACACCGCCAGCCGGGCCAGCAGCCTGCGCTCGGGCACGGAGAGCAGGTCGTAGCTCCAGTCCAAGGTCGCCCGCAGCGTCCGTTGCCTCGCGATGGCGCTGGCCGGCCGCCGGCCGAGGAAACTGAGGGCGTCGTCCATGCGCGCCGCGATCTGCTCCGGAGACAGGGCGCTGACCCGGGCGGCGGCCAGCTCGATCGCCAGCGGAATGCAGTCGAGGCGACGGCAGATGCCGTTGATCACGCTCTCGCTCTGCGCACCCCGCCGGAACGAGGGCAGCGCGCTCTCGGCGCGTTCTGTGAACAGGCGAACCGCGTCTGAGTCGGCAAGAGGCGGAACCTGCCAGATGACCTCCCCGGGCAGGCCGGAACGCTCCCGGCTCGTGGCCAGCACCTTTACCGCCGGCCCGGCTCGCAACATCGCCTCGGCGACCTCGCGGCTTGCCTCCAGGACGTGCTCGCAGTTGTCAAGGATGACCAGCGCGTTCTGATGGCCGACGTACTCCGCGGCGGTCTGGACGAGTGTGCGGCCAGGTGGCTGCCGGACGCCGAGGGCGTTGCAGACCGCGCCGGGCACCTGGTCGGGTGATCCGAGCGGCGCGAGGTCAACGAACCACAGGCCATCGGCGTAGCTGCCGGCCGTCGCACGCGCCAGCGCGATTGCGAGGCTGGTCTTCCCGCATCCGCCGGGCCCGGTCAGCATCACCAAGCGCGCGGTGGCCATGAGCTGCTCAAGCTCGGCGACTTCGCGGTCACGGCCAACGAAGCTGGCCGCCCTGCTCGGCAGGTTCACCCGGCCGCGCATTGAGGAGACGTGCGCTTCGGTGGGCGCGAGCGACTGGGCCAGGACTGCCGCCTCGATCCGGCGCAACTCAGGACCTGGCTCGATACCGAGCTGCTCGATCAAGATCCGGCGGGCCCGCTGGTAGGCGGCCAGGGCGTCGGCCTGGCGGCCGCACCGGTACAGGGCCGTCATCAGCAGGCCCCAGCATCGCTCGCTGAAGGGGTCCAGCTCCACCAGCCGCTCAAGGTCTCCCACCAGCTCACGGTGCTGGCCGGCCGCGAGGCGCGCTTCGGCGTGGTTCTCCTCCGCCACACGGACCAGCCGGTTAATGCGCGCACACTCGGCCGCTGCGAACGGGATCTCGGCGAACTCCGCCAAAGGCGGTCCCCGCCGCAGGTCCAGGGCCGCGCGCAGCGTGATCACCGCCGCCGCGGGATCGCCCCGCTCCAGCGCCGAACCGCCATCCGCGGCAAGCCGCTCGAACAGCACCACGTCGATCGTCTCGGGCGGCACCTCGAGCCGGTAACCACGAGCGACCATCGTCAACGGCAAGTCAGCACCAAGCACCTTGCGCAGCCGCGATACGTACACCTGAACCGAGTTCGCCGCCGACCGGGGTGGCTCATCGCCCCACAGGCCATCACAGATCGTCCGCAACGGAACAACCCGGTTCGCGTTCAGCAGCAACAACGCCAGGAGCCCACGCTGAACCGGCCGGCCGGCGTCAACAACTCGCCCGCCAGCATCCGTCACCTCGAACGGACCCAGTAAGCGAAACTCCATCCCCCCTCCAGTGCACAGGCTACGTGAACAGTCCTCAACCGGCCTGGCCGAATGTGCGGCCAGGCCCGACGGCCCGTGCGCCGGGCGTGCCCTCGGCGTTATCAGCCAGACGTCCTAAATGACAATAGCCTTCAATGGGGTTGGGTTGGTGCGGCATACCGACTACCAGTACCAAAGGTTGCGGGTCAACAAGGCGGACGGACCCGGTACGCGGATACCGCCCCCCTGACCCGACCAGCTCGCAGGCGCGCAGAACGCCCAAACCTGCACGGGCAGCATTCTGATCACCATCAAGGCGAAGCTCGTCCAGAACGGCGGCTCGGCGCGCGGTTATTAAGAGCTCTTCGCATGGTTGGCAATCCCGATCAAGGCCGCGCAGACAGCGGCGAGGCCGTATTTTTATGCATCGTCAGCGCTCGCGTGAACTTCCGGTTCTGCCGCGAGTAGTGCAGATGACGGGACGGGTGGTCCCGAATGCCGCATGCGTTCGGCAGTGTCAATGTCGTAACTTAAGGATCTGGTGTCTCCCTTCGTCCTCAGGCTGCTAGCTTCCAGGCCCCGGACAGGTTCGGGTCAAGCTGGGTGGCGCGGCCCAGCGTGGCCGCGTTCGCCGCGGCCGGGGTCCCCTTGGCCGCCGGCCCGGCTGGGCTGGGTCAGTCGATGTGCAGCACGGCTTTGCCGCCGATGCGGCGGCCGAGCAGGGCGTCGATCGCCTCGGCGGGGTGGCGCCAGGAGCATTCCAGCTCGACCTGGGCGTCGAGGCGGCCGCCTGCGGCCAGGGCGCACAGGCGCGCCAGATCGCTGGACCCGCTGGCGTGCGCGGTGAGCTCGCCGGGGAGGTCGAGGGTGTAGATCCGCGCGCCGTGGGCACGGTCGAAGCCTTTGGCCCGGAAGGTGACGGTCCCGGCATCATCTTGGGTGGCGATGTTCACCAGCACCCCGTGCGGGGCCAGGTGCCCGATCGCCAGCCCGAATATCGCCCCGCCGACGCCCTCCACGATGACGTCGAAGTCCCCGGCCAGGTCGGCGGTGACGACCGTGGCGCCCAGGCGGCGCAGCAGGTCAGCGGAGGCGGCCGGGTCGCGCACCAGCGCGGTCACCTGGGCGCCAGCCAGATGCGCGAGCTGGACCGCCATCCGGCCGACCCCGCCGGTCGCGCCGGTGACCAGCACCCGTTTGCCCAAGACCAGGCCGCCGACCTCCAGCACGCGCAGCGCCGTCAGCCCGGCGGTGGGCAGCGCGGCGGCCTGGGCGTCGGGCACCTGCGGCGGGATGGGTGTCATCCGGTCGGCCGGCACCGCGGCCAACTGCGCCCACGCCCCGCTGCGCACCAGCCCGGCCACCCTGGCCCCCGGCGGCGGCCCGCTGCCATCGGCGGCAGCCTGTTCGACGACACCCGCCACATCCCACCCAGCCGCCGACCCGAGCGGCTTCCCCGGCAGGTCGAGGACCTCGCCCCGGTTCAGCGACGAGGCCACCACCCGGACCAGGACCTGACCGGGCAGCGGCACCGGATCAGCCACCTCGGCGAGCGCCACGTGCGGCGCAGCCCTGATCGTCCTCAGCGCAAGCACCACCCGACCCTAATGCCGCCCCCGCCGCCGGCCAGAACGATTTTTCCGCGGCCGCGGATTCGTCAGCACCAGCCCACGCCAGCGCCCACCGCCGCGGCTGCACGTCGAGGGCCACCGGTTGCATGACCATGCGGCAGCCCGGCGGGCGAGAACGCTCACACATACCGCTGATGGGCCGGAGTATGCCGGGCCATGCATCGGCCGATGGTGGCGGCGTTGGGGTGATCGCCGTATGACACTTGATCCGTACATGCGGCAGTGGGCAGCCAGGCTGGGCGCGGGAGCCGCCAGGCCCCCATCGCGGGATTGGCATGCGGAGGGAGCCGATGACCCACGCAGGCGGGAACCAGGCGGCGCGGGCGCCGTGGCCGGGCGGCGCTGCCTGGATCGGCGGCGAGTACTGCCCGATCGAGGAGGCGAAAATCTCGGTGCTCGATCTGGGCATCACCCGTTCGGATGCCACCTATGACGTGGTGCATGTCTGGCGCGGGCGGTTTTACCGGCTGGATGACCACCTGGACCGGTTCGCCGCGAGCTGCGCCCGGCTGCGGCTGGACCCCGGGCATGACCGGGCCGGCATCGAGGCCATCCTGCACGGGTGCGTGCGAGCTACGGGCCTGCGCGAGGCGTATGTGTCGATGACCTGCACCCGCGGCCGGCTGGCGGCGGGCAGCCGGGATCTGCGCACCGCCCGGTGCACCTTCTACTGCTACGCGGTGCCGTTCGTCTGGATTGCCACCCCGGGCCAGCAGGACACCGGCGCGAGCCTGTGGATCAGCCAGGTGACCCGGATCCCGCCGCGCAGCGTGGACCCGTTGGTGAAGAACTACCACTGGCTGGACATGGAGGTGGCTCAGCTCGACGCTTACGACCACGGCGCCCAGCTCGTCGTCCTGCGCGATGACTCCGGGGCGATCACCGAGGGCCCCGGGTTCAACGTGTTCGCCCACGTGGATGGGCGGTGGCTGACCCCGGTCAGCGGCACGCTGGCGGGCATCACCCGCCGGTCGCTAATCGAGCTCGCTGCCGAAGCCGGGGACCAGGTGCAGCAAGGACGGGTGAGCGCTGGCGACCTGCGCCGGGCCGCCGAGGTGCTGATCACCTCCACCGCCGGAGGCATCATGCCGGTGACCCTCATCGACGGCCACCCGGTGGGCACGGGCACCCCCGGGCCCCGGACCACCTCGCTGCGGGAGCGGTACTGGGCCCGCCACCAGGACCCCCGGTTCTCTGCCCCGGTCCGGTACGACGGCCAACGATGACGGGCACAGCCAGAGCGTTGAACCCAGGCCATTACCCTAGGTGATGAAAAGCGCCAGGGATAACGCGCGCCGAGGCTTCGTTATGTGTAGCGATCTGGCTTCCCGAGTCGCACCTATCCTGGTGCCCGAAAGAACAATCTGTAGACCCTGAATGAGGGCCGATGGTCTGTTAGTGGTCTTGGTCGACAGTGTCCCGCTGGTTTGGTCCGCGGATAACACGCCCGGGTTAGCCGGTTGCACGGTGGCGCGCATGGCGTTGCGCAGCCGCTGGATGCCTTGCTGGCGGGTGACGACGGGCTGGTATCGGAGTTCCTGGCGGGCCCGGGCGTCCGAAATGAGGAAAGGACGCCGGTTCAGTTCGACGATCATTCTGGTGATGGGCGGGTCGCCCGGGCGCCTGGTGATGCGCCACCCAACGTCGAGGGCCCGGGCCACGCCGGCCGCGGCCGGTCCGGGGATGGAGGCCTCGGGCAGGGTCAGGCCGTGCGCCTGGAGGAGCCCGGCGAGGAAATCCCGGACGGTGGTGCTGCCGTCGTCGAAGACGTAGTAGCCGCAGCCGCCGGCGCCGTGGTCGATGGCGAGGCCGACGGCATGGATGAGGTTGTCCATGTGGGTGGCGACGATGCGGTGCCGGCCGCCGTCGATCAGGCGCAGGTGGCCGGCGCGCACTGCCTGCACGAAGCTGGCGGCTTGCGGATCGTCGGCGGTGCCCCAGACCCAGCCGGGCCGGATCACCACCGTGGCCATCGGGGTGCCATTGGCGGCTTGGACGGCTAGGTCGGCGCGTGTCTTCGACGCCGCGTATCCGGAGCACCGTGGCTGCTGCAGCGGCCAGCTTTCGTCCGCGCCGGTGATCGGCCGGGGGCTGCCGAGCAGGCTCATCGCCGCGCCGAGGTAGATGAACCGGCGCACCTGTGCTTCGGCTGCCGCGGCCAGCATGTTCTGGGTCCCGGTGACGTTCACCGGCACGAACGGCCCGACGGCCGGCGAGGCGCCCATCCGGCCCGCGGCGTGGATGACTACCGCGCAGCCGCGCACCGCGGCGCGCAGTGATGCCGGATCGGTCACGTCGCCATGGACCGGCTCAGCGCCGGCCGCCGCGGCGGTCTGGGCCGCTGTGTCGGACCTGGTCATGGCGCGCACCTGGTGACCGGCGGCCACCAGTGCCGGGACCAGCCGCCGTCCGATGGCCCCGGATGCGCCGGTGACCAGCGCGGGGCCGGTTGGCCGACCCGGATTGGGGTGCGAGCCGGGCATCACTGCGCCCGTATGACCGGCCACGGGGTGGTGGCAGGGGTCATATAGGCGGTTTCGGCTCCGGCGCCGGCGGGGGGCCCGCCGTGCCCGGATGGGGTCTGTTTCCCGACGCCGGTGATGGTTTGCATCGCGTGATGGGATGTGGTGCGCCTGCGGCGCGGACCCATCACGGTGATCCACAGGCGGGCGGGGTGGCCTAGATAGTAGGCCGGAGCGGTGTTGGGGCGGGAGATTTCCGGCTCCGGCTTGGCGGGGAAATCCCGGACGGCGATCCCGCCCTCACCGTCACGGCCATCATGACTGCCCTGGACGCTGTCGCGCCCGGCGCGTGGCGCCGCTGCGGTGGTGTCCGGATCGTGCCTGTTCTTACGGTCCCAGGTGAGGGATTCGATGGCCCCGTTGAAGTGGTGGCCGGCCGGGCACCTGATCATGGCGCTTTCGATGGGCCCGCCGGTTGAGCGCATGGTAAACCGGCACCTGACCTCGGCGGGAAGCCCGCATCGGACGGTACGTTCATGGTCCAGGTAGGCCGGGCAGTCAAGAAACATCATCGTGTCCTCCGCTAATCACAGGGCCCGGGAGCATCGACGGTTGCTGCAGCCGTGCGATGCCCGCAGCGTGGACAGCTCCGCTAGCCGCGGGTAATAGTGAGCAATGCCGGCTTGAGCGGGGTGCGGTGCATCGGGTCCTCCCGGATGGTGGCGCGCCGACATGGGCCGCGCCTGATCTGATCGGGTCGGGTTTCGCGTCGTCAAGAAGCCATGCCGCCAGATAACAGATCGGATATTCGGTGATGCTTGCAAGAGTGAGCAGGATCGCCGCGTGCCATGGTCACCAGGCGGCGGGGGTGAGGCGACCGTCCGGCTCTCGGCCCGCGCGGATAGGGGACGCCTTGGGTAACGAGGCGGCTGATGTCGTTCTGGGCGCTTCCAGGCGGCAGGTCTTGCCCGGCTTGACGCGTTATCTCTACCTAGATAGATTTGGCGTCGTGGTTCGCGGCCGTGGGTTCTCCGGGGAGGCGTCGTCGGTCCTGGCGGTGCTGTGTGCCCGACCACTGATGTGGCGGCACGGCTACGACATCGCACGGGAAGTCGGGCTCAAGTCGGGCACGCTGTACCAGATCTTGATCCGCCTGGCAGACTGCGGATGGCTCGAAGCGTGCTGGGAGGACGAGCAGCCAGCAGGCCGCCCCCACCGGCATCTCTACCGGCTGACCAGGACCAGGTACCACCCGCCGTACCCGGGTCTCTCCCCCAGCGCCGGGGGCGACGTGCAGGTGCACCCGGTGCTCGCTTCGGATCTCGAGCGGGACCAGACACTCCAGACGATCTCGCACGCCGTCGGGGAGGGCCGGCTGAACCTCAGTGAAGCCGAGCGGCGAATCGAGGCAGTGCTGCATAGTCGTCACCGCCACGAACTGGCCGGACTGGTGGGTGATCTGCCGCAACCCGCGCTCTCGGAGCCTGGCAAACGTGGGGCTCCTCGCCGCTGCGTCTTGGGCTTCTTGCCGTGGCAGCTATCACCATCCTCGCCGCGGTGGTCGTCCAGGCCTTGACCGGCCTGTGGGAGCTGTGGCCGGTGGCCATGGCCGGCTGTGGTTTGTGGGCCGCCCGTCTCGGGCGCTGACCGAAGTTCCGCGCCTGACGGTGCTCTTCTGGCGTCTTCGCGCCAGCACCTGCCTGAGGTGTCGCACCCGGCTGCTCCTTCCGCGCGGCAGGTGGCGCGACCGTCCGGCTCTCGTCCACGGGGATAGGAGAGGCCCTCGGCAACGAGGCGGCCGGTGTCGTTCTGGGCGCTTCCAGGCCGGCAGGTCTTGCTCCGGCTTGACGCATTATCTCTACCTAGATAGATTTAGCACCGTGGTTCGCGATCGTAAGTTCTCCGCACAGACGTTGTCGGTCTTGACGGTGCTGTGCGCCGAACCTCTGATGTGGCGCCACGGCTACGACATCGCACGGGAGACGGGGGTCAAGTCGGGCACGCTGTACCCGATCTTGATCCGCCTGGCGGACCGCGGATGGCTCGAAGCGTGTTGGGAGGACGAGCAGCCAGCCGGCCGCCCCCGCCGGCACCTCTACCGGCTGACCAGCGAAGGGCTCGCCCTGGGCGGCCAGGCCCTCGCTGAGGTGCCCGCCCCGGCAAGGACCACCGGAAAGCCGAGGCGGACCGTCGGCAAGATCGCGCCGGAGGGGATGTAATGGACAGGCTAGACCGGGCTATCACCGGCCTGGCGCGATGCTCGCTCCGGGTCATGCCGGCCGAGCGGCGCGAGTGGGCCGAGGCGGTGTGGGCTGAGGCAGGCGAGGTGCCGGCCCACCAGCGGCTTTCATGGGTGGCTGGCGGGTTGTGGACCGTGACCAGGCAGGCCGGCATCGTCCGCCGGCTCGGATACTGGCTGGGCGTCGCGGCGCTGGCGGTCGGCGCGTCCGAGATGGTGTCGCTTGTCTGGCGGGGCGCGCCGGTCGCTCCGGGCCTCAGGTCCGTTTCGGTGCCCACAATCAGTTTGGGCACCGGGATATACGTCGATCCGAACACCACCGGGGACTTCAGGTCGCTGGCGATCACGACGGTGGTCGTGTTGGCGGCACTGCCGTGGGTAGCCGGGCGGCGCGGTGATTTCGGCCCGGCCAGCCACAACTCGGCCGCGCGAGTGGTACGGGTGGGCGGCTGCGCGGCGATCTGCGTCCTGGTGTTCGTCCTTGCCCGCCTGGCCCAGACCCTGGGCGAGGACCTAGCGACCGGCGGGGCGCTGATGGGGGCGATTGCCACGTCACTGACCGTGATCCTCGTGGTCGCGGCGCGGCTGTGGCTTCGCGGTCCGGGGCACGCGGCCGAAGCCGAGGTTAAGACTCTCCTAACCCTCGGCTTCGGCATCGCCGTGTTGATCTTGTTCTTCGTCGGGGGCACTAGCGAGCTGATCACCGCCTACGTGGCCGGGATCTTCGCGGTAACGGCACGCGGGTCGAGGATCGCCCCAGCCACTTTTGTTTTCGGCGCCGGCGCCGGCGTCGCCGGTGGCCTCATTTGGTACGCGGCGGCGCAGACGGGCAACCCCTGGCTCATCCTCATCGTCGTCGTGGCGGTGTTCGCTGCGCCCGTCGCGGCGGGCGCGGCGGCGGCATGGCGCACCCCTCGGCGGGATGACCTAGAGGCGCTCAGGCGCGATCGTCTGCGCCAGGGCTTGGCGGCCGGCGCGCTGACCGGCGGCGTGGCCGCACTGCTGATCACCATTCTCATCTTCGGCACCATGGTGGTGCTCCACCGCCAATCCCCTGCCCCAAGCACTGAGGCGCTCATGTTGGTGCTCTTCTTCGGCCCGCTGCTCGGCATGGCACTCGGCCTCGGCGGCGGGTCCGTCCAGGCGCTCCGTCAGCCCAAACCAGCACCACAAAGCCCACTAGTCCGGGAACCAGCGCCCGACTCATCAGCCACCTGACCAACCTGGCACTTTGCCGTCTCATGAGAGAGTCCGGGGCGGTGCTCAGTGTCTTGGCCTGCGGGCTCCTACCCGGGCCGACCCAGCGAACTTCGGTGACGGGGGAGTCTTTCTGAAAAGACTGCCAACAACCGGGCTGCCTCGATCAGCCGGAGGCAGCCGAGAGTTTCTGTGTCCCGCAGAGTGGGCGTGCCGGTGGCGGTCACCACGCCGGGCAGGCGACCTGAACCCGTCGCGATGACGGCAATCCGCGCC
Organism: uncultured Actinomycetes bacterium; assembly: GCA_963806145.1. Classification (GTDB taxonomy): domain Bacteria; phylum Actinomycetota; class Actinomycetes; order Streptosporangiales; family Streptosporangiaceae; genus DASXKD01. The sequence goes on along the minus strand of CAWDXD010000006.1, from coordinate 111,913 downwards.
CTGCTGCGAAGCGTCGCGGGACCTCGTGCCAGGGCCCGAGGCGCGGCAGAAGAGTGTGCTGGGAATGGGCCGTGGCAGCCCGCGCGGCGAGCCTGTCACGCGCGGCCTGTCGCTGTGTGCGGGGCTGGCGCCGCTCACAGCCTGGCGTAGTCCTCGATGTCCTGCTCGAACTCGGCGACGAGCTCGGGGGTGAGGGTACGCCGCGTCTGGCCGATGGCGTGCAGGATGTCGCCCGTGGTCACCTCCTCCTCGCCGCGCTCGAATAGCACGCGCTCGAACACCAGCTGCGACGTCCTTCGGGCGGCGAACTCGATGTCAGCCGGGGTGAAAAGCCGCGACTCCTCCACGATCGCCGCCATGTCCAGGTCGCCATGCGGGATGGCGGCGAGATAGCGGTCCCAGATCGCCGCCCGCGCAGGCGGGTCAGGCGGTCCGATGGGGATGACGTAGTCGAACCTGCCGTGCCGCAGAAACGCACTGTCCAGGGCACGAACCGAGTTCGTGGCACAGATCAGCAGCCGCTCATCCTGCTCCCGGAACGGCGGGATCAGCTTGAGCATCTCGTTGGTGACCCCTTGCGCCGCCGAGACAGCGCGGGGCTGGCGCATTCCCGCGATCTCCTCCACCTCGTCGATGAACAGCACCACCTTGTCCAGCTCGGCGACCAGGGAGAACGCTTCCCGCAGGGCCGATGCCAGGCCGGCCGGGGACTCGCCCGCCAGCCGAGACGGGAACAGCTCCACGAACGGCCAGCCAAGCCGCGACGCGGCGCCCTTGGCGAAGGTCGTCTTGCCGGTTCCCGGCGGGCCGAACAGCACGATCGCCCGGGGCGGCACCAGACCCAGCCGCTCAGCCAGCTGCGGCTGGGCCAGCGGCAGGATGACCCTCCGCTCGATCAGCTCCTTCTCCCTGGCCATGCCGCCGAGCTGATCCCAGGCGCCGGCCCGCACCATCCGGCCGCCAAGCTGGCCCAGGGCCCCGGCGCTGCCGGGGTCGACCGGTTCGAGCCGCTCGTAAAAGACCATCCCCCGGCGACCGGAGTACCCCGAATGCTCCAGCGCCAGGGCACCGATCTCGCTCTCCTCCGCAAGAAGGCAGTGGATCCGGTGCACCCCGGCCGCCACCAGCCGCCGCTCCAGCTCGCCGAGCATCGCGCTGCCGATCCCGCGGTGCCGCCACGCGGCAGCCAGGCTCACCCGCATCACCCAGGCCCGGTCACCGGTCACGGTCGCCACCGCGACCCCCACCAGCTCGTCACCGACGGCGGCCACTACCGCGGGCTCATGCGACCGGACAGCAGCGATCAGGTCAGACAGCCCGAACGCCGGCGCCTCGTTGCCCGCCGCCGGAGTGTCCCACAACCGCACCGCCGCGTCGAGGTCATCAAAATGGAAATCACGGACCCGCCACGGCGCCATCGCATCAGTGTGCCATCACCGGCGTCCGGGCATGCGCCACCTGACCCGCCCGGCCGGGGCAGCGACAGTATGCCAGCAGGCACCACCGTTCACGTCACAATCTGTGACCGACTCTGCCTACCGCATGACACGCCCGAGCCGCAGATAGGTGCGGCAACCCGGTCGCCAGCGTGGCCGCTCGTACTGCGCCCGAACGAGTGATCTCTGTGCGGCCGCGGGCGTGGCCGCACCCTTGACCCGATGCGCGATTCTGCCTGATGAGCGGACGTCGAGCAGTATGCGTTTGAACCTCCGAAGATGGGAGGCCGGTCAGTCGCAGTCACAGCGACGTGAGCGATCGGCGGGAATTCAGGCACAGCGGCCTGCTGGTTGACGGTAAACGTTTGAGTGATTACGGAGATCCTGCGAGGGGCTCTGGAGAACCGAGGCTCCGGCGTCCAGACGTTGATGTCTCTTCTTCCCTGCGGCTGACCTCGATCAACAACTAGCTAATTGTGTGCGGGCGGGGCCAGGGTAGCGGCAGTGGGCCGCTGGAAGGCCCCGACGATCGCATCCGCCGCTGCGGCGGGCGCGTGGACGGGTGCGATCCGCTCGGCCCAGCTGAACCAATACCACCAATCACCAGCGGTGCCGCCGGGCGCCGCGATGATGTCGCTGCACTTCGCCCGGTCGTGTGGGTCTTGCACGAACAAGGACGCGAGCCGCGCAGCCGGCGTGCTGATGTGAGCGGTCCAGCCGCGGGCGTGCATCTGCGCCGCGAGCATTTCCAGGCACGCAATCCCGTCCCTCACCTGGGTGGCGTGGCCGGGACTGGCCTGGCCGGCCGTCCAGGCACCGCCGGCGGGGGCTGCCTCCTGGCGCGCCCGCCATTGGTAGGTCATTGACATTCATCCTCCGGTCTCAGCTCTTCTGACCGTGCCGGGCGGCCTCGGCACGGCCCTCGCACCGTGCTGAGATACCGATGTCCGGCGGCACGGCGAGCGCCGTCACTGGTCCGCATCAGCGCGCGCCCATCGCCCGGACGATCAGGGCGCCGATCATCTCGGGAGCAGAGCACCCTGGTCGTGGTCCTGCTCTTCGTTGGGCACCAGGGTGATCTCGTACTGCAGGGTGTTGGACTCGCGGCGGACAAGGCTGGCGCACACGTTCCGCAGCAGTCCGGCAACCGCCACGTTTTCGGCCGCGACCAGCGCGGTGAAGCGGTGGATGCCCTCTTGGCGGGCACGATCCGACAGCTGGGCCAGCAATTCGGTGCCCAGTCCCCGGCCTTGCCAGTCATCGACGATCGTGACGGCGATGGCGGCCGCGTACGGGTCATCGGCGTGCCGGACGTAGCGGGCGATGCCCACCCCGCGCCCGTCGCCGTGATCCACTGCGCCGAGGGCCTCATGGTTGTGGTGGTCAACGTCCGTGAGGTAGCTCAACTCCGCTGGAGACAGTTCCTTCTTTGGCGTAAGGAACCGCATCCAGCGGGATGTGGCACTCAGCCGGGCGAAGCCGTCAGCCAAGAGCGGAGCGTCAGCGCTCTGCACCTGTCGTATCAGCACGCGTGACCCGTCGTGCAGCACTATTCGCTTACCCGGCACAGATCGCGGCAGGAGACTAAGCAGGTGGCCTCGGGCGGGACGCAGCCAGTGTGGGGGCCAGTAGAGCCGCGATCTGCGGGCAGCGTCCGCGTCCACGCGCTGCCGGTGCGGTCCCGCTTGCCTGGCCCGGCGGGCGGCTTCTGCCGCGGCCAGCAGGGTGTCGCGACGCTCGCGGGCCAGCGCGGCATGGATGTGATGGTTGATCATTTTGGGGTTTGCTCCCTCGAAGTTGGCCAGTTCACGATCGCTCCGGTGAGGTCCGGCTGCACCGCCCAGGGCGGCTAGTCGACCTCGACCGACAGCTCGTAGATTTCCTCAGTTGGGTGTCCGGCTTTGTCGTGCACCCGGCGTACCGCCTCTTTCGACGGCCCGGACGACAGGCAGAACACCGTGCCTGATTCGGGGTCGAGCCACGCGTGCTCGAAATGCACGCCCTCAGCGGCCTCAACCGCCAGGTCGCGCTCGCGGGCCTCGCGCAGCTGGTGCCCGGTCACGCCGACGAATCCGGTGTGGACGTCCATGAACTTCGCCATGTCAGGCTCCTCACAGTCCCCGATGGGAATGACTTCAGCCTCGGCCAGCGGCGCCTGCAATTCATCGGTCAGTTGCCCTAATCAGCGGGTAGCGGGTACTTAACCTCTACGGGGAGGTGGCGAAGTGCCGGTTCGGGGCGTGATCCAGTCACCGGTTCTGGTCGGCCGGGACGCTTTCCTCACCCTCATCGAGGGCCGGCTAGTAGACGCCGCAGCGGGCGCTGGCCGGGTGCTGTTCGTGGCGGGGGAAGCGGGCATCGGCAAGACACGGCTGCTCGGCTCGATCGCGCGGCGCGCCCACGCCAGCAGCTTCGCCGTTGTCCGCGCGGCCGCATTTCCGGGTGACGTGCAGTCGCTCGCTGGCCTGCTGCTCGACCTGGCCAGCGATCTGGTGTCCGCACCCGAGCCGGTCTTGGGCAACCTGGGGCAGAGCCTCACGTCGCGGATACGTGCGATCCCCACTGACGCTGGTGACCCGCATCACCGGCGCCGCCTGCTAGTGCAGGACCTAGCCGACCTTCTCGTCACCGTCGAACCTGACACCCCGGTGCTGATCATTCTCGAAGACCTGCACTGGGCCGACGAGCTCAGCCTCGATGTGCTGGGCCATCTGGCCGGCCGGATCGCGAACAGGCCGATGCTGATCACGGGCGCGTACCGCAGCGACGAACTCTACCCCAGCCTGCCCCTGCGTGACCTGCGCGCCCGCCTGCTGGCCCAGCGGCTTGCCGAGGAGGTCCGGCTGCCGCGCTTGGGACTGGACCAGACCGCGACCATGACCAGCGCGACGCTCGGCCGGCCGGTCCCGGCTCAGCTGGTGGCAGCGGTCCACGAGCGCACCGACGGCATCCCGCTGCACATCGAGGAATTCCTGGCCGCCATCGACGAGAACACCCTGACCCCGCAGTCCGGTGCGGCGGTGCAGGCGGCCGCGGTGCCGGACACGCTGAGCGACGCCGTGCTGAGCCGCGCCCGGCACCTGACCACACTGACGCGCGACGTGGCATCGGCCGCCGCCGCCATCGGGCGTTCCTTCGACTTCGACCTGCTGACCGCGGTCACCGGTACCGGCCCGGATGACGTGGCTGGCGCCCTGCGCGAGCTGCAGGCGGCATACTTCGTCCTCCCCGGCGCCGACGCGGCCACCTTCGACTTCCGGCACGCGCTGATCCGCGACACCCTGTACGCCGACACCGGCCTGCCATTGCGGCGCCGCCTGCACGAAAGGGTGGCGGGAGCCGCTGCCGAACGCGGCTACCGCGGCGCGTTCATCTCGGCGCACTTCGAGCAGGCCGGGTGTCCCAGACCTGCCTACGAGTACGCAGCCGCCGCCGCGCGCGAGGCCAGTGCGATATCGGCGCACGGCGAGGCCCTCGAGCTGTGCCGCCGGGCGGTGCGTAACCTGCCTGCCCAGCTCCCGGCGCTGGAGCAGGCCGGGCTGTTCGCCGCGCTCGGCGACGAAGCCGCGGCGACCGATGACAACATCGCCGCGGCCGAGGCCTACCGGACGGCCCATGAGCTCACTACCAGTGCCGGCGACGTGCGTGCGGCAGCCGCGCTGGTGCCGCGCATGGTCGCGGTCGCGCACCTGCTCGGTACTGGTCTCGATGCTCGTGTCGGCACACTGCAAGCCGCGCTTGACAGCCTGGAGGCGGTGGCCAGCGCGGATCGTGAGCGTGCCCGGTTGCACTCCGCAATGGCTGCTGCCTACCTGGTGGACGACCGTCTCGACGAGGCCATCAGCCACGGGGAACGCGGCCGCGCGGAGAGCCAGCGAATCGGCGATGACGAGGCTGCTCTCAACGCCGCCACCACGCTCGGATCGGTGCTGGTCTTCGCCGGCCGGATGGATGAAGGCTGGCAACTGCTCGAAGAGGCGATAGCCGCCGCTGGCGAGACTTGCCAGGAAGCGGAGGCGGCCCGCGGATACCGCATGGTCGGATCGTCTGCCTCAGAGCTGATGGAATACGATCGCGCCGAGCGCTGGCTCACCGAGGGCGTCCGTTATGCGGAGAATGCCGAGCTCTGGAATCACCGGCACTACATGGCATCGCACCTCGCCCACGTCCAGTGGGCGACCGGTCAATGGGATGCGTCTGCCCGGACCGCACAGGGCGCCCTGGCGGACGGGCGCGGCGGCATCACCACCCGGATCACCGCGCAATACGTATTGGGATACCTCGCGATGGGCCGCGGTGACTGGAGCGCCGCCGGCAACCTGCTGCAGGAAGCGCTCACCGACGGCGAGCGTATGGCCGAGTTGCAGCGGTTGTCGCCGCCGCTGTGGGGCCTGGCCGAGGCGGCGCGGTGCCGCGGTGACTATGACACGGCGCTCATCCTTTGCGAGCGCGGCTACCAGGCCTCGGCTGAGGTCATGGACGCCGCGTGCCTGTTCCCCTACCTGCTCACCGGCGTGCGGGCGCACCTGGCGCGCGGCGACGTTGAGGCCGCCGAGGAGTGGTCGGTCCGGGTCGGCGCGGTGCTGACGGCGCGCGCTATACCCGGGACGCTGCCCGCGATCGGCCACGGCCGGGGGCTCATCCTGCTCGCCCGTGGCGATATTTCCGCGGCGCACCAGGCGCTGGAGTGGGCGAGGCAGTCGTGGCGGGCCCGACGCCGGTTCTGGGAGGGCACGTGGGCCCTGCTAGACCTCGCCGTGGCCGCCGCCAAAACCCGGCGCCGTGGTGAGGCGGCCCTGCTCCTGGATGAGACCCGCACCATCGCCGCGGCAGCCGGTGCCACCACTCTCGCCGATGACGCTGAGCGGCTCACCCGATCGTTCGGTCCTGGGCGGCCGGTCGAGCCGTGGCATCCGCTGAGCGAGCGCGAATACGAGGTCGCCCAGCTTGTGGCGGCCGGGCTCACCAACCGGCAGATCGCGCAGCAACTGGTGCTGGCACCGAAGACGATCTCGGCCCACATAACCCACATCCTCACGAAACTGGGTGCCGGCCGCCGCGCAGAGATCGCCGCGTGGGTCGCGACCGTTCGGCGTGACACCCCGCAATGAGGTGGCTCGGCGGCGGCGCCTTGCCGGGGCCGGCCAGCGCCCGGGTGCTAGGGCGAGCCGGTTGTTGAGGTTAGGGCGTGTGACCGATGCAGTCAGCTATGCATTACGGCAAACCTCGAGAACGCGGGCAGCAGCTCGCCGAGCTACCTGGCTGCGTCTCCTGCCTGGCCAAGCGGAATCCACCGGGCAACCGCAAGAATTCCGTGCCCGCGATCACCGCTCAGCCAACGGCCTCCGTCCTTAAGCCATGGCCCTTCGCTATCGATCTGGCGGGTCGGCTGGCGGGGGGACGTGGCTTGGTGGCTTGCCGAACGCGGAGCTCGTGGTGTTCAGGGCGGCTTTCTCGCGGCAGTCCGCCGGTTCTTCGGCCGCATCACGGGCTTGACTTCCCGCTATGGCCACGACCGGCGCTCCCGCTGCTTTCACGGCTGCTGAGGGCGGGCGATCCCGGGCCGCCGCTGGGCTGGCCCGGGATCGCTACGCGGTCAGGGCTTGATGCGCAGGATCTGGCCCTGTCTGGCGCCAAAGCCGAAGCCTTGGTTGGAGACGTAGAAGGCGCCATCGGGGCCGACCGTCATGCCGGTCGGAAACGTCAGGTCCGAGACGATTGTCTTGGCAGGGCCGTTCGGCCCGACCTGCACGATCGCCCCGGTCCCCGGCGTCGGGCCGCCTGCGGCCGTGCTCATTTCCAGCGCGTACAGCTTGCCGTCGCGGAAGGCGAGCCCGAGGACCTTCTCCACCCCGGTCGCGTGGACCTTCAGCGTGTGGTGGCTGGTGAGCCGCCACACGTTCTCGTCACCCGCGCCGTCGGTGGGATCGAACACGCCCAGGTTCGCGATGTAGGTCGCGCCGTGATGGACCAGCGCGGTCGGGACCACGTGCCCCTGGCTCGCCGAGATGTCGATCACGCGGCTGATCCGGCCGGCCCGCGTGACCCGGTCGAGTTCGCCGTGGTTGGAGTCCATCGGGTACAGCGCCCCGCCGAAGGCGATCATGCTGTACCAAGTGCCGTCCGGCTCGAAGTCTTCCGGGTCGGGGTGGGCGACCGGATGCGCCTTCTGGAAGGCGCTCAGGTTGGCGATCAGCTTCCACTTGCCGTAGCGGCCGACCTTGATGACTCCGTTCGGGACGGTGGGCACGCCATGGGAGCAGCCCGCGCCGGACAGCAGCGCGTAGAGGTGGTGGCCGATGAAGGCGACGCTGGAAACGCCGCTGACCAGGCCCCCGATGGCGTTGCTCGTCTGGCTTGAGGGCAGCGCGTCCACGACAGTGGAAACCACGCCAGCTCGGCTGATCCTCGAGATGCGTCCGCCGAGCACCCGGTTGTGGGTGCTTCCGGTGTACGGGGCGGCTGCGCCCGCAGCCTGGCGGCACTTACCGACCGTCGAGTGGGAGCCGCCGAGACCGCCTTCGGCGACGTAGAGGTTTCCGTCGGGCCCGAACGTTAGCCCGCGTGGATTGTTCAAGCCTGTCGCGAAGACCGACACCACCGCTGCGCCATGCGAGCTTGCGGGCACCTGGCGGGCCGACGCTGGGCCGCTTTCCGCGAACCCTAGGAAACCAGCGAGTGCGATGGCGGGCAGTGCCGTCAAGAATCGCCTCATTTTGCCCCCTTACACGATCGTGACGTCAAGAAACCCCAAGAGGTAGTACACCCTGGGCAGCCCTATAAATGCAATGATATGGTCAAGTGAATTTCTAGATTTGTTCAAAGATGCCTGGTCAAGGCCTCGCAGGTCATGCCCACGGACGGCAACAAGACGAGCTGCGGCGCCGCAGCGTACGGATCACGGCACGGGTGGACAAACATGCGGCACACCCGGCGCACAGAAACATCCTCACCTGCATGCCGCGATGAGGTTAAGCCGGGACACAGGCAGCCAACGGCAGTATCCGGCTTCGAGGAGCCCAGGGCGAGCCTTCAGCGGCGAGCCATGCCGTCACGGACGCTCGCATGCGCGCAAATCGACAGGTGGCTCTGATCGCAGAGCATGATTTGGCAACCGTGCGCGGGCCCGCCTGGGCCCGCCATTTCGCCGGACGTTCCGGCGCGGCCGTCGAGCCCCTCCGCGATGCCATCCGGTTGACTGCCCGCCCGGGGCGGCGGCAGCAATTTGCGATGGTTGTGCTTGGCCGTGCTGTGGTTGAGCTAGGGCGCGGGCAGCTCACCACAGCGGAGGCGTCCGCGCAGCGAGCGCTGGGCGTGCTGCGGGCGATTCAAGGGGCTGTTCTAGCGGTTGTAGGACGTCGCGCGGGTCATCCCGGCGCGGTCGGCCAGCTCAGCGACGGTGATCTGGGAGACGGGCCGCTGTGAGGCGAGTTCAACGACCGCATGCTCAAAGGCCTGGGCCGTCCGGGTGATGCGCGGGTCGGTGCGGTCAGCCATCGCGCTGCGCTCCCAAATCGTGCCAGAACCGCCGGATGGCCGGCTGTCGTTCAAAGCGGGGCACGCCCGATGTCAGACTCTAGTGGTGGCGCCCGATCGTCCGCGCCGGGTGGAGGTGCGGGCTTTTCCCTCCAACCGGCGGCTGGTCACTGCGGCCATGCGCGCTGGCCGCAGCAAGATGCCGATGTACGGGCTGGTAGATGTGGACATAACCACAGCGAACCAGTTGCTGGCCGGGCACGATCCGCCCAGGTCGCTGACCGCCTTCGTGGTGGCCAGCGTGGCCCGCGCAGCCGCCGCCCACCCGGCCGTCCATGCTTACCGCAACTGGCGCGGGCAGCTGGTGACCCACCGGCACGTTGATGTCGGCACGATGGTGGAGATCACCACGCCGCAAGGGCCGTTCGCCATTCCCCATCTGCTGCGCGACGCCGACATCCGCGGGGTGCCCGACCTCACCGCCGAGCTGCGCCGCGTCAAGCGCGACCCATCGGCCAGCAGCAGCGGCCGGTGGCTGGAGCGAGCCGGGCCGGCCGCGACCCGGATCCCGGGCGTGATCCCGGCCATGTATGCCGTGATGGCCAGATCGGTCGCTGCCCGGCAGCGCATCGGTACCGTCGCTGTGACGGCTGTGGGCATGTTCGCCGGCGGCGGAGGCTTCGGCATCACGTCCCTGTCCTTGATGTCCCTGGAGGTCATCGTCGGCGGGATGAGCCAGCGCCCACGTGTCATCGACGGCCAGGTCACCGTCCGCGACGTCCTGGACCTGACTGTGGCAATCGACCACAACGTGGTAGACGGCGCGCCCGCCGCCCGCTTCGCCGCCGAATTTCGGGAACTTCTGGAGAGCGCCGCGGTGCTATCGCCGTCCAGCGTTGACTGACACGCTCCGGGGTGATCCACAGGCCGGCCGGGTGTCACGGCGCAGACGGCTTGCCGCCGGCTCCGGCGCGACCTGGTGCGCCGGTGTCCGGGCTAGGCCGTGTCCCGTAGATCATAGGGCGGGACCACGGAGCCAGACGCGGATAGCGGCGACGTCGACGGTTCCGCGGTAGACGAAGTCGCGCTTGTCATACCGGGTGGCGACCGCCCGGTGCTGGCGGAGCCGGTTGAAGGCACGCTCGACGGTGTTGCGCTCGCCACCGGTCATCTGGCGGCATGCTGATGGCGCGGCACCACGTCGCCCGCCGCCACCTCCACCCGCCCCCCGCCGCCCTGCGGTTCAGGTCGCCAGCGGGCGGGCCGCTGGCGGTGCCGGGGAATCTGGGTGGTGGGCCAGTTGGGCGGCTGGGTCGTGCCAGAATCCGGTGACTAGTGCGGCGACATCGGAGGGGGCTTGCAGGAGCGGCCCGATGTGGCCGTCGCCGGGGAGGATGACCAGTGCGCCGTGGGGGAGGTGGGCTGCGGCGGCGCGGGCGTTGGTGATGGTCCACATCGGGTCGTGGGCGCCGGTGGTGAGCAAGGTCGGCGTGCTGATGGTGTCCAGCACCGGTGTCAGGTCTGGCCGCCGGAGGCTGAGCCACCGGATGGCCGCGTACATGCCGCGCCGGTTGGCGCGGCGGAATGCGTCGGCGACGACCGCGGCGCCGGCGGGGTCGTCGGCCCTGGCGCTCGGCCCGAGCAGCGCGTCCACGAGCGGATTGACCAGCGGGTGCACCGGGCCGGTGATCCGGTACAGCGAGGAAAGCAGCACGATCTGCCGCCGTTCAGCCGCGGTGAGCGGCAAGACCGGGGCGCCGATCGCGGTCAGGGTGCGGCAGCGGCCGGGATGGGCGGCGGCGAACAGGATGCCGACGTGGCCGCCCCACGCGTTGCCTAGCCAGTCCACCGGCTGGTCGATGCCGAAATGATCGAGGACGTCGGCGGCTGCGCCGACGCAGTCGTCGAGGGTGAACCGGTAGGGCACCGGGGGGTTATCGCCGTGGGCGGGGCCGTCGATGAGCACCAGCCGCCGGGTAGCGGCGAGGGGCCGGGCGACGCGTATCCAGGTGGTGGAGTCGACGAACAGGCTGTGCCAGAGCACCGCGGGGGGGCCGGAGCCGGCGGTCTGCACGTGGAGTGGTCCGAGCCGGGTGGGGACCTGTGTCGCTGAGATGTGCGCGGGACCGTCCATGACTGCCTCCCGGCAAAATGCTTCGGTAGCCTAAGTTTCGGTACCTGAAGTATTATCCAGGATCGTGGCAACGTCAAGCGACCTGCCCGCCGACCGGCTCGCCATCGGGCAGCTGCTGGGACGGCTGCTGCGGCAGTTCCGGGCCGAGCTGTTCGAGCCCGCAGCCGAGGGCGGCTATCCCGACCTGCGGGTGGCGCACCTGCAGATCTTCGGCAACCTCGGCATCGACGGCATCCGCCTGACCGAGCTCGCCGCCCGCGCCCAGCTGAGCCTCGCCGCGGCCTCCGAACTGGTCAACGACCTGCAGAAGTTCGGGTACATCGAACGTCGGCCGGACGCCACCGACGGACGGGCCAAATTGATCTTCCCGACCACCCGCGGCCGCGCGGCACTCGACGACGCCGGCAACCGGGTCGCCGAAATCGAACAGCACTGGTCACAGGTCGTCGGGGAGGCCCGCTTCGCCGGCACCTGCCGCACTCTGCAGGAACTGCTCGACGCCCTCGGCGGCTGACCCGGCCCGCGGCCGCCGGCCGGGCGGAGGCGTTGGCCGCGTTTGTGAACAGTAAGTCTGGTCGTCGTCGGTGCCGCCGGGACTGGCATGGACCTGGATCCTCGACCTGGTGCTGGGCGACGAACGCTGACCTCCGGCGTCCGGTCCGGTCATGGGCGGGGCGTTGGCCGGCATGAGGCCGAAAGGCGGCCCGGTGCGGCTCGTTTTGCTGGCTGAATCGGCGGAGGGCGTGTCGTGGACGTCGACACCGGCGGTCCGGCGGCGGGAGATGGCGCTGGAGAAGAGGGGCGGTGCCGGGGGTTAGAGCTCTTTCGTCGCCTGGTTTCGCCAGATCTTGTGCTCATCGGCCGGGGCCGGGGCGGCGGTCATTGTGGGGTGGCGGTGGTTCGGGTGGGAGCAGGGCGGCGATCATCGCGTCGGCGATGAAGGTGCTGTAGCGTTCGGCCGGCCAGCCGCGGCCCAGGACGAGCAGCTCGTAGAGTTCGGGTGAGCTGTAGGTCCACAACACCTCGCCTGCTTGCTCGGCGGTGATGTCGTCGCGCAGGTGCCCGGCCTCGGCCAGGTTGCGCGCGTTGCTGGTCATGCGGGTGAGGCGGCTGGTGTCCATCTCGGCGCGCAGGGCGGCCATCTCGGGGTCGGTCGCGGCGGCGGAGCGGATGAGCAGCAGGATCGGCGCGATCCGGGGGGCTACCTCTGTGGTCAGCTTTCCCCAGCCTCGGATGATCTTGCGGGGATCGGGCTGCTGTGCCTGCAGCTCATCGGACCGCGTTTCAGCCGGGACGGGTCCCTCGCCGGTCAGCGCCGTGGCACAGATCGCGCGTACCAGGCCGGGCTTGCCACCGAATGCCTTGTAGATCGTCTCGACCGAGACTTGCGCCTGCTCCGCGATCGTGGCGACGGTCGTCGCCGCGAAGCCGTCGCGCAGAAACAGCTGCCGGGCAACCTCGACCACCGCAGCGCGGGTCTGCTGCGCCTGCTCGGCCCGGCGGGGGGAGTAATAGCGGCGCTTCGGTTTGACAGGAGCCATATTCCGTTCCATAGTGAGGTATCAATTACATGAAACTGTAGCAGAATAATGAGGGATCAGCATGGATGATGCCGGAACTGACGGCGGGCCGGCGGCGATGGTCGAGCGGCTGCGCGTGGCTTCCAACGATCACGACCTGCCGGCGCTCGTCGGCTGTTTCGCCGCTGACTACCGCAACGAGACCCCGGCGCACCCAGAGCGTGGTTTTACCGGGCGGGACCAGGTGCGCAGGAACTGGGAGCAGATCTTCGCTGCCATCCCGGATCTCACCGCCGAGGTGCTCCGCTGCGCTGTGGATGGGGATACGGCCTGGACCGAGTGGGAACACCGTGGCACCCGGCCCGACGGGTCGCGGCACCTGATGCGCGGCGTGGTGATCTTCGGCGTGGGCGGCGGCGTGGCCGAGTGGGCCCGCTTCTATCTGGAGCCAGTCCATGCAGGTGACGGGGACGCCGATGCGGCCGTGCGCCTGCAGGTCGCTCCAGGCGGCCCGAGATGATCCTCCTCGCCGGCGGCACCGGCCGGCTCGGCACCGCCCTGGCGACCCGGCTGACCGGGCATGGGCTGGCCGTACGCGTCCTGACCCGCGACCCGGCGCGGGCCGGCCATCTCGCCGCGCAGGGCGTCGAGGTGGCAACCGGCGACGTGCGCAACCGCGCCAGCCTGACACCGGCCGTCGAAGGTGCCGACGTGGTCGTGTCCGCGGTCCACGGGTTCACCGGGCCCGGGAGGGTATCCCCGGCCACGGTCGATTACCAGGGCAACATCAACCTGATCGATGCCGCAAAAGCCACGGGCGCTCAGCTGGTACTGATGTCGGTCGCCGGCGCCGCGGCGGACAGCCCGATGGAGCTGTTCCGGATGAAGCATGCCGCCGAAGAGCACCTGCGGGCCAGCGGGGTTCGCTGGACCATCGTGCGGGCCACCGCGTTCTTCGAGCTGTGGATCGACGTGCTCAGCCAGACCGCTGCCCGCTCGGGCCGGCCCGTTGTCTTCGGACGGGGAGACAACCCGATCAACTTCGTCTCCGTTACGGACGTCGCCGCGCTGGTCGAACATGCCGTGACCGACCCCGCGACCCGCGGCCGCGTACTCCAGATCGGCGGGCCCGAAAACCTCACCTTCAACCAGCTCGCCGCTGCGATCCAGGCAGCCGCCGGGCGCACCACCGCACCACGCCACGTTCCCCCGCTCGTGCTGCGGCTCATGGCCCAGACCGCCGGACGTCTCAAGCCCGAACTCGGCCGCCAGGCGCGCGCCGCGCTTGTCATGGACCGAATCCGCCTCGACCACGACGCCGGTAATGCCCGCCAGACCTATCCCGATATCCCCCTCACCCCCCTCGGCATATGCCTGGCTCCAAAAGCCACAAACAGTCGCTTGCAGGCCCAGTGAACTGGGAGACATTTCTCCCAAAGGCTCACAATCAGAACCCGGGCTCAGATCAGCTGACGCGGCACTTAGGCTGGCGGCATGGTCAGCCGGGCCAGGGACGGCGGCACGTGGCGCATCGGCACGGATGCGGAGGTCGCGTGGATCGCCAAGGGCACATCCGTTGGCCGGACCATCACGGCTGCTATCCCGCCGGTCTTCGAGGCTTATGCCACGGTCGTGCTGCCGTTCGCAGGCCGGGGGCAGGACGAGCATGACCGGCTCCTGCTCGCACTGCTGAGTGAGCAGTCGGCCGGACAACCGTGGTGGCTTGGGTATCTCGACACCGGTGCCGATGACATCGTCTTCCCCGACGCCCCAACGGTGAGCTTGTATTCGGGGTGGGATTACGTGCTGGTCGGGGCGGGACGGGAGCAGGCCGCCGCTTGGCGCCAGAGCGGAGACTGGTCGTTCTGGAAAGGCGCCTTGCCCAACCTGATGTTCCCCGCCGACCGCTCCTGGCTGGTTTCGACTCTGTGGGACGACGACTGGAGCTGCATCGGCGGTCCTGGCGCGCTTGTGGACAGCTTCCTGCGCCATCCTGGTCTGCCCGCGAGGCCGGTGGCCCTCGGCCAGGACGCCACGCCGCCAGGCCGCCAGGCGCTGTGACGAAATCTGCCCCTCGCGCCGGCCGGGCAGGTCTGGATAGACATCTCGGTGGTCGCCACCATGTCCCGGCACAGGCACGATTTCTGTGCCATACGACGCCCCCGGGCAACCTGGCCCCGGGCGCCGGACTCAGCCCGGGATCGGCCAGAAGACGGCGGTGGCGTCGTCGTGGATCTTGCCCCGGGGCCAGCGCTCGCCCCGGGGGTCGGCGGACTCGGCCGCCCGGACCTGCTCGATCAGGCCGCGCGGCCCGTCCGCGGCGAGGATGCCGCAGATCTGCGCCCAGCCGGCCAGGTGGAACCGGTCGGCCAGGCGGCTGGCGCCGTCGCTGAGCAACGCCACCGCCGACAGGCCGGCCAGCGGCTCGGAGCCGGTCAGTGCGTGGCCGGCGGCAGCGGGGTCCGCGGCCGCGAGCCAGTATCCGCCGGGCTGGTTGCGCGCATCCTCCAGTTCCTGCGAGTAGGCGCGCCACGCGGCATCGTGCTCCGGTGTGCCGGACACCAGGCTGGCGGCCGGCCAGAACCTGGCGCTGGTTTCGCCGAGCTTGGTGTCGGTGATCGCGCGTGGCTCGCCCGCACGGGGCTGGAGCAGCAGCACCGAGTCGCACAGCACCAGCCATTCCAGCGTGTCGCCGCGCTGCCGGGCGATGATCACCGTGGCGCCCGGCGTGGCCGGGTGCCCGAGGTCGCAGGTGCCCACGTGCATCTGGCTGACCCGCTCGATCCCCCGGCTGAGCACCTCGGCCAGCGGCACCCCGTCGTCGCACGCCCCCGCGGCGAGCAGCCCGCCGAGCGTGCGCGCGTACCAGGCGATGCCGTGCACGCAGCCGATGCCCGACGCGGGATGGTAACCGGCCCCGTCGAGGAGCACCGCGGCCCCGGGCACGACGGCGGCGAAGTCCTCGTTCGGCCGGCCCGCCGCGCTGGGCTCGCTGGCCAGCAGCACGCGCATGTCTGCCAGCCCGGTCAGGCGGTAATCGACCATGCGCTGCCGTTCCAGTGCTCGATGAGGGACATCCCGGCGACGCGTGCCGCCCGGCTCCTCAGCCGCCCGGGCCGCCAGATCCGGGGGATGTCAGCCATGCCGAATCACTCCGATCGACGCTGAATTGGGCCACCGGGTATGACTCTCGCACGGCAGGCCTGTCGCTCGTCAATATGCGAGGTGGCCCTCTTCTGATCCGGTGAAGATCTCATGCACGGTTCGCGAACACCGCGTGATCGATGAGCAGGCGGAGCGCGATTGGCCTATGGACGAGTACAAAGCGGGGTGCCATTCTAGGCAAAGTGCCCAGAGGTGACAGGTGGTGCAAAAGGCGTGGCGGATGTCGCCCGGGGCTCTTCATCCACAAGGAGGTGGGGGTATGAGAAAACCCGTCAGGTCCTGGATGTATGTGGTCGCGGGGGCCGCGGTGGCGATCGCACCCGTGGCGGCAACCAGCGGTACCGCTTCGCAGGCCGCGACCCGCATGGTCACGCACACGGCAGCGGTCAAGCACGCCAACATGAATCAGCACATGCACATCAACTGCTCGACGGCGGCGGCGATGTGCACCGAGGTCGCGAACTCGGACAAGGTGTTCGGCCACTACGTGGGCCACGACGAGCCGTCGCTGGCCTTCTACTCGCACAAGGCCGGATCCGGCAACCACATGAGCTACAACGTGACGCTGCCGGTCGAGCCGCCCGCGAGCAACCCGAACAACGTGAACAAGGCGTTCTCCTTCGAACTGAGCGGGGCCGACTGGTTCGGCATGGCCATGTGCGACACCCAGTCGTACCCCGAGCAGATCAAGACATGTACGCCGGACAGCGACAGCAACATCCTCAACCCGGCGACCAGCCCCCGGCACGCGGGCACCGCCTTCATGGAGATGCAGTTCTACCCGCCCGGCTGGATCCAGTGGCCGACCTGGCGGACGGCCGTGGGCGCCAGTTCCTGCGACCCGACGCGGTGGTGTGCCGCGCTGAACATCGACAGCCTCTCGCTGAACCCGGTGACCAACCAGGCGAACAACGCCGGCTGCCTGGCGAAGGCCGGTTTTGAGTACCTCAACTTCGCCTTCATCACCAAGAACGGCAAGTCCACAGGCCCCGCCAACCCGCTCGACTCGACGCTGGCCACGTTCACACCGACCGCCCAGGACCTGTTCATGAACCAGGGCGACCACCTGAAGGTGGCCTTCGGCGACACCACGAACGGCCTCAAGGTCACCATCAACGACCTGACCACCGGCCAGAGTGGGTCCATGACGGCCAGCAAGGCCAACGGCTTCGCGCAGGTGGGGTTCGACCCCAACGGCACGTCCTGCAATGCCATCCCGTACAACTTCCACCCGATGTACAAGACGTCGTCCACCAAAACCCGGGTGCCCTGGGCCTCGCACGGGTTCAACATTGGCTTCGACAGCGAGATCGGCCACTTCCAGTTCTGCACCGGCCCGAAGCCGATCCCGGCTACCGAGTTCGGTCTCCTGCCCAATGGCAACCCGACCGTGTGCCCCAAGGGCGACAACGAGGGGCGCGGGCTGAACGCGACGCCAGCAGACGGCGACGATGCCTTCTGCTTCCCGGCCAGCGAGCCACCGGTGTACAAGGTGGCGGGCTGCACCTTCACCAACACCGGGTTCGACGGCGCCTCGTACCAGCGGCTCTGGGCGAACGGCAACACCACGATGCACCCGACGCCGTTCCAGTTCAGCAGCCCGACAACAGCAGGGCAGCAATACAGTCAGGCGGTGTTCGAAGCCGACTTGCCGGCGGTGGAAGGTACCTGTGACACATCCACCGGCAACGGTTGCACGCTGATACCGCAGACCGACAGCGGCGGCCCGGCAACCTTCTACCCGTTCTTCTCCGACACCAAGGTGGGCGGCGGTGGCTGCATCTGGCAGTTCGGCAACGACATTCCAGGTGAGATCAGCAACTTCGGTCAGAACGGCCAGTGGGGCACGCTGACCCCGCTGGACTTCACCAACCCGGGCGGCAGCTCCTCGAACTTCTTCGAGGACTTCCGCAACATCACGCCCAACCCATGCCCGCAGGCATAACGCTGCTGCGTTAAGGGCCTTCGGGCGCCGGTGACATCGGTACCCGCTGAGGGGACCGCCGCGAGGCGGTCCCCTCAGCCCTTGTGCGCGGGGGTGCAAGGAAACGGCCCGCTCATGCGTGCGGCAGTTGTGGAGCAACACCGGCGCGAGTTCGCTGCGGTCCTCAGACGGCCGGCGTCTGCCCGGCCAGGACCTGGAGCAGCAGCCCGGTGTCCGCGTTCCCGCCCGTCTGGATCACCGCGACGCGCTTGCCCGCCGCCCGGGAGCGCTCGGCGAGCAGGCCCGCCAGGGCCAGTGCCCCCGCGGGCTCGGGAACGTTGTGCGTGGTGCTGAACAGGATCCGCATCGCCTGCGCCGCGTCGTCCTCGCTGACGGTGAGCACGCGCGCGGCGCCCGCGTTGATCGCCGCGATGGCGCCGGAGTCCGGGACCCGGCAGGCGACGCCGTCCGCAAACGTGTGCGCGGTTTCCGTGGTGACCACCCGCCCGGCCTCGAACGACAGCGCCGTGGCCGGGGCCTCCGCCGCGACCACCCCGATCACCTCGGTGCGCAGGCCGAGCAGATCGCGCACGCCGATGATGCCGCAGATGCCCGAGCCCATGCCCACCGGCACATAGACGGCATCAAGCTCACCGGCGGCGCCGAACAGTTCCCTGGCGTAGGTGGCCACGCCGAGAACCAGGTCCGGGTGGAACGGCGGGACGGTCTCCAGCCCGCGCTGGGCGCCAAGTTCGGCGGCGTGCTCCCGGGAGGACTGGTAGTCCCGGCCGTGCACGATCAGCTCCGCGCCGAAGCCGCACATGGCCGCGTTCTTGTCCGGGCTGTTGCCCTCGGGGACCACGATCGTGACGCTGATGCCGGCCGCCCGCCCGGCAAAGGCCAGGCTCTGGCCGTGGTTGCCCCGGGTCGCCGACACGATGCCCTTGACCTCTGGCCGCCCGGCCCTGAGCCGTTCGGCGTAGACCAGCCCGCCGCGCACCTTGAAGGCCCCGGTCGGGGTGTGGTTCTCGTGCTTGACCCACACCTCGGCGCCGATGTGCTCCGCGAGCAGCGGCCACACGTACTGGGGCGTCGGCGGCACCCACCGCCCCACGATGCCGGCCGCCCAGTCAAGATCCCCGGAATCGAACCGCATGCCCCAAGCCTGCCACACCCGCGCGGTCAAGCCGCCGGGGCAACGCTCACTACGAGCGTGATGGCTTCCGCGTCGGTGTCGTAGTCCCGCGGATCCCCTTGGAGCGCGAAGTCGATGGCCTCCAGGCAATCACGCTCGGCTTCCTCGCGGGTCCCCGCGCCGCCACCATTGATGTGCAGGGCGGGCACGCGATAGTGCCAGTTACCGGCCTCATCGTCATGGAACAGCTCTACCCGCAGCAGGCTCATGGCACGATCGTCCTATAGTTTCCGCAGTTCAGCAACGGTGTACCCGTAGTCCCGGGCAATCACAGCCATCGCCGGTCCGCCTAAGTCCACACCGTCATGGTAGGCCCAGACGCGCTGCCGGCTGCCCTTGACGAGCACGCGATGAGAGCCCGGGCGCCTGATCTCGACCCACCCATCACGCTTAAGCGCCGCGAGGACACGCGCAGCCTTGGCCATGGCTCGCACGGGAGGGCATGCCAGGGACAATCGCGGCGCCGGAGTGATCGGCCCGCTGTCCGCATCCACCTGTGTCGCAGGAGTCTTCTACGGTGGGGGGATGCTGGAATCAGCGCTTCCCGTCGCCTTTGTCCCGGCTACCGACCTGGGCCGGGCACAGGACTTCTACGAGGGGGCCCTCGGCCTCCCGGTACTGGATGTCAGCGGCTTCGCCTGCGTGTTCCGGGCAGGCCCGATCACGCTGCGGGTGACCCTGGTCGGCGAGCTGGCGCCGCCGCCTTTCACGGTGTTCGGCTGGGAGGTCGCGGCGATTCGCGACACGGTCGCCGACCTGGCCGGCCGCGGCGTGGAGGTCGTCAGGTACCAGGGCATGGACCAGGACCCCGCCGGCGTGTGGACCGCACCCGGCGGTGCCCAGGTGGCCTGGTTCCGCGACCCGGACGGCAACCTCCTTTCGCTGACCCAGCTCCCCGGCTGACCTGCCCCGGCAGGGCTCCTCTCTGCCCTCCCTCGCGCCGGTGGCGGGCCGGGGTGCAGGGCTGGCGGGCGAAGACCGGCGGCGGGGCGGTTAGGGTTGCGGGTCATGGACAACGAGCAAGCGCGGGCACGGCTGCTGAGCGAGCGCGCCGAAGTGGAAGGTCTGCTCCGGGACACCGAACGGGCGGGCCAAGAGGACCGGGAGACCGAGGTCGACTCGGCGGAGACGGGTGACAGCGCTGACGCGGCGCAGCCACTGGCCGCCGAGGGCCAGGACGACGCCATCGCGGAGAGCCTGCGGGACCGGCTGGCCACACTGGACCGCGCGCTGAAGCGACTGGATGACGGCAGCTACGGCCGGTCGGTGCGCAGCGGCGTGCCGATACCGCCGGAACGGCTGGAAGCCGACCCCGCGGCGGAGCTTACCGTCGAGGAGGCCCGGGCCGGCCGCTAGCACCGGCGCGCACCCGGCTAGCGGCGCACCGGGTCGCTGGTGGCCAGGCCCAGCCCGCGCATTGCCTTGCGGTACGCGACCGCCACCGCGTCGAACTTCAGGTGCAGTTCGGCCGCGAGGTCGAAGGGCACCTGCTCGGGCCGCTGCGACTCCACCACCACCTGGTCCTGGCCGAAGATGGTGTCCTCGAACTCCTGGATCACCCGTTCCGGCTGGTCGAGGTTGTAGTTGCGGCCGATCACCACGTAACCGGCGCAGCGGTCGGCGGCGACCGGCTGGGAGGCGAAGAAGTACACCATGCCGCGCTCGCCGCCCCAGCCCAGGCGCAGCACGATCGTGTACGGCAGGTGCAGTTCGTAGCGGCTGCGCCGCTCGGGCGGCCCGGCCTGCTCGTTGCCGAACACCGGGAAGTCGCCGGTGTTGGCCGCCTCCGGCCGGACGATCGAGTAACGCAGCACGTTGCCCTCCGTGCTGACCTCGTGCCGCGGCACCACCGGCCGGTCCGGATCCCCCAGCAGCCCCGGGTGCACCCAGGGGAAGTGGCCGAAGTCGGTGAAGTTCTCCACCTGGCGGGCGGCGTCGCAGCGCCAGCGGTACGGTCCCGCGGGCACCAGCGCCCACGTCCCGTTCTCCAGTTCCGGCACCTCGGGCAGCGGCCAGCGCGGCTGCGCCAGCGCCACCCAGATCAGCCCGTACCGCTCCTGGCAGCCGAACGCGCCGATGCGCGCCTTGCGCGGGACCCGGGACGGGTCCTCCAACTGGGGTATCGCGGCGCAGCGCCCGTCGGCGCGGTAGCGCCAGCCGTGGTAGGGGCAGACCAGTTCGTCGCCGCTGACCCAGCCGAGGGACAGGGCCGTGCCCCGGTGCACGCACAGATCGGAGTTGGCCCGTGGCCGGCCGTCCTGGCCGCGCCACAGGACCAGCGGCTGGCCGAGCAGGCCGGCCGGCACCGGCTTGTCGGTGAGTTCACCGGCGAACGCGACCGGATGCCAGCATTCACGCAGTGCCGTCATGTCGGCGAACGCCCCCGGAGCCTGCATGGTTCCCGTCCTTCCACATGTCACGGCCTCATCGGGCCATTACACCCCGCAGTCGCATCGGGCTGGTAGGCAGGGATCGGGTAACTTCGGCATCCTGGCACCGCGCCGGTCCACCACGGGCGCGGGGCCGCCGACAGCGAGAGGCACGCAGATGTCCGCGACACCCCTGCCAGGGCTCCTGGGGACCGTGGCACCGGTACTCGAGAATTACGGGTACCTGGCGGTCGCCGGGCTCATCCTGGTGGAGAACTTCGGAGTGCCCGCACCCGGGGAGACGATCCTGGTCGCGGCCTCGGTGTATGCCGGCACCGGCAGGCTCAACATCGTCGCGGTCGGCGTCATCGCGGTGCTGGCAGCGGTCGCGGGCAACTGCATCGGTTACGCGATCGGGTACTTCGGCGGCCACGCGCTCGCGCTGCGGTTCGGCAAGTACGTCTTCCTGACCAGTGAGCGGCTGGAGAAGGCCGAGCGGTACTTCGAGCGCCGCGGCGGCCTGCTGGTCGTCGCCGCGAGGTTCTTCGAAGGGCTCCGCCAGGTGGCCGGCCTTATCGCGGGCATCGCCGAGATGCCGTGGCGGCGCTTCGTTGTCTTCACCACGATCGGCGCCGTGCTCTGGGTCGCGCTCTGGGCGCCGCTGGGCTACCTGGCCGGGGACCACATCGGCACGATCTACGCCGACATCGTCCGCTACTCGCTGTACCTGCTGATCGCGCTGGCGGTCCTGGTCGCCGCCTGGATCACCCGCGCCGTGCTGCGCCGGCGGCGCCGCGCCGCGGCGGCGGAGCCGGGCTCGCTGCCGGACATCAGGAAGGCCCCGGACACCAGGAAGGGCTGACCAGAAAGGCTGGGAATGTGACCATGGCAGATGGCGGGTACGCGGGCCGGACCGTGCTGGTGTTCGGCGCGGCGGGAGCCCTGGGCGGGGGCCTGGCCGCGGCGTTCGCCGCGGCCGGTGCGGCGGTGGCCGGTGCCGACAGGCACCTGCCGTCAGCCAGCCGGCGGCTGGACGGGGTGCGCTATCACCAGGTGGACGTGCTGGACGACGCCGCGCTCGCGGACCTGTTCGGCCAGCAGCCGCCGCCCTGGGCGGTGGTCAACGCCATCGGGGGCTACGCACCGCACACGCGGCTGGACGCGCTCGACCCCGGCGAGCTCACCACCCAGCTCAACCTGAACCTGGTGAGCGCCGCGCTGATAACCAAGCACGCGCTGGCGGCCCTGCGGCGCACCGGCGAGGGCCGGGTCGTGCACACGGCCAGCCGGGCCGCCCAGGTGACCAAGGGCCAGGGGTTCGCCTATTCGGTGAGCAAGCTGGGCGTGCTGCACCTGGTGGCGATGGCCGCCGATGAGACCCGGGGCACCGGGGTCACCGTCAACTGCGTGGTGCCGAGCATCATCGACACCCCGGCCAACCGGGCGGCCATGCCGGACGCCGACCACCGGGCCTGGCCGAAGGTCGCTGACATCGCCCGGGCCTACCTGTTCCTGGCTTCCCCGGGGGCACATCTGGTGTCGGGCGCCGCGATCCCGGTGTAGGCGTATCGCACCGAAGTAACGCTAACCCGCCGGTCACTGCGCATTCCCGGCCGGTAACGTAGAACATCTACGGCACCGGCACCCAGGGCGAGAGACCGCAGAGCGGAGATGTTTCCAGATGAGCCTACCCACCGGTCAACAGCGAATTTTGGAGTCGATCGAGGGCAAGCTCGCCGAATCCGATCCCCGCCTCACCTCACTGTTCTCAATCTTCACCCGGCTCAACCTGACCGAGAAGATGCCCTGGATCGAGGAGGTCGCGGTGCGGCCGGTGGCCGACCGGCTGGCCAGCATCGGGATCTGGTTCCGGTGGACGGCCAGGGGCCCGGCCGCGCGGCTGCGCGCCATGGTGCTGCTGCCTGCCGCGCTGACCGCAGTCGCCTGTGCCCTGACCCTCGCGTTCGGCTTCCCCGGCAGCCAGCGGCACGTGCCCGGCGCCAAGGCCCCTGCCGCACGCGAACTCGTCGTCAAGTCCCGCGACAAGTCCCGCGACCTGGTGGCCAGGGCCCGGCTGTGCCGGACGATGATAAGAATGCCCGCCTTCGCGGCCTGCTGACCTGCCCCGGGCACCCGACGGCCGCGCCGGGAGGCGGCGGCTCAGCAGCGGCGGATCACGCCTGGTGCGCCGCGGCCTCCAGCGCCCGCGCGCTCAGCCAGCCATCGTGCTTCCAGAGGATCTTCCCGGTAGCCGAGGTCAGCACGAACCACGGCTGATCCGCCACGCCGTACCCGTCGGCGACCCGGCCGGTGGCGTCGGCCGCTACCGGGAAGCGCAGCGGCGTACCCAGGTTCTTCAGGTACGCAGCGGCCGCGCCGGGTGACGGCTCGGTGGTCTGCTCGTCCACCGCGACCAGTCCGGGCAGCCCCCGCCCGCCTCCCCTTCCCCCTTCACTCGCGGCGCGCGCGTAGGAGTTGAGTGCGAGCAGGCGGGCCCGCAGGTCGGAGGTCTCCGCGACCCAGGTGGCGAAAAACATCACCAGCCGGGGCTGCCCCGGCCCCAGCGTCACCGAGCCGGACGGCACGCCGGGCAGCGTGACCCGCGCCGCCGGGGTCTGGCCGGAGATGTAGCCCAGCGAGCGGGTGCCCGCCAGCGGCGGATGGCCGGGCAGCAGGCTGGACACGCGCTTGGCGATGATCTGCGCGGCCTGGGTGATGCTGGCGTAGTTCATCTGGGTGAGGTACACGGTGCGCTCGCGGCCCTGCGGGTCGATCACGAACAGGGCCGGGGTGTGGTCGATCATCCCCTGCTGGACCTGCACCGCGATGTGATAGGCCCGCCAGGTCGCCTGGAGCTGCGGCAGGGTGCCGGTCAGGAAGTCCCACTGGTTCACCATGGCATGTGCCCGGGAGTAGGCCATGACATCGGCCACGCTGGTGGCCTGCGGGTTGGCGTCCACGCCCAGCAACTGCACATGGCTGCCCGCCGCGCCGAGTAGTTCCTTGGCCTCCACCATGCTCACCGTGGTCAGCGGGCACACCGTGGTGCACTGCGAGTCCACGAACGCCAGGACGACCGTCTTGCCGCGGAACTGGCTCAGCGCCATCCGCTGGCCGAACTGGTTCTCCAGCCGGATGTCCGGGGCCGGCACCCCGGCCAGCGAGCTGCCGGGGTCCAGCGCCGGATTCGCCATCGCCTGCATGCCGCCGCTGCCGGAGTGCCCGGCGCCGCTGTCCGCCGCCGGCGATCCCGCCGCGCCGGCCGCGCACGCCGCCAGGGCCAGCCCGCACGCCGCCAGGACCGCCCCGCGGGCCAGGCTCACCGTTTTCACCGGGCACCTCCCCGCACCGCGCGCGCCTCGCCGGCCGACGGCCCGGTGGCCCGGGGCCCCTCGGCCGGGTCCCAGACCCAGATCATCCGGCGGCCCCGCTCCCCCGGCGCCTCCCGTTCGTGCTTCTCCACCCGGTCGAGCCGGTAGCCCAGCTTGCGGGGCACGCCCGCGCTCGCGGTGTTGGCCTCGTCGCAGTGGATCTCCACCCGCCGCGTGCCGGGCAGCGCCAGCGCCACCCGGGTCAGCGCCTGCGCCGCCGCGGTCGCATAACCGCGCCGGGTCTTCCCCGCCACGGTCCAGTAGCCGATCTCCACCGCGTCGTCACCGAGCCTGCGGTGCAGCCCGATCGTGCCGGCGAACTCGCCGTCCGGGTCCTTCACCGCGCCAGCGGCGCCCGGGCCGGACGGGCCGGTGCCGGTGGCGATCATCTCGTAGATGAACCCGGTGCCCGACTCCCACAGCTCGTCGGCCTCGGCCACCCGCACGAGCTGGGCCCGCAGGCTGGCCGCTTCCGGGGTGGCCCACGGCATCCACGGGCGCAGGTGCTCCAGGCTCGCGGCCACGGCCACGGCGATCGCGCCCGCGTCGTCGGCGTGCACCCGCCGCAGCACCAGCGGCCCCGCCGCGACCTGCTCGGGCGGGCAGGCAGGCCCGCGGGGCAGCGGCGCGGACGGGAACGGCCTCTCGGCGGCTGCGGGCATAGGTTCTAGTTAAGCAGCCCTCACGCGGAGCCTTGACGGGAACCTGCCATGGCCCCAGGCACCGCCTGCGGCGGGCCGCCCGGGATGGCCGCGGGCGGGCCGTCCCCGGCCATCACGCCGCCGCCGTGGCCCCAGACCAGGTACCGGTAGGACAGGTTGAGCAGGGCGGACAGCCTGTTGCGGCCGCCGAGCAAGTAGAACAGGTGCAGGCCCAGCCAGGCCAGCCAGGCCAGCGTGCCGTGGATCCGCGCCCCGTGGGCAAGCTCGGCCACTGCGCTGCGCCGGCCGATGGTCGCCATGATGCCCTTGTCGTGATAACGGAACGACTGGGTGGGGCGGCCCGCCATCAGCAGCGCGATCTGCTTTCCGGCATGCCGCCCGGTCTGGATGGCCGGCTGGGCGACCTGGGGCAGCGGCTGGCCCTCGATCAGCGCGATATCCCCGGTGGCGAAGATCCGGTCCTGGCCGGCGACCCGCAGGTCGGGGGTGACCTCGATGCGGCCGCCGCGCCCCTGCGGCAGCCCCCAGCCGCCCACCTCGGCGGGCGCGGACACCCCAGCCGCCCACACGGTGACGTCGCTGGGCAGCTCGTCCCCATTCGCCAGGAGCACCCGGCCAGCGGTGATCTCCTTGATCTGGGTGTCCAGGTGCACGTCCACGCCGCGGCGGCGCAGCTCGGCCAGGGCGTAGCCCTGGAGCTTGGGGTGGAACGGCGCCAGCAGCGCCGGGGCCATCTCGACCAGCCTGATGCGCACGTCCGCCCGGTCCACCTCGGGGAAGGCGTCATCGAGCGCGCGCAGCTCAGCCAGGGCGCCGGCCAGCTCCACGCCGGTCGCACCGCCGCCGACCACGGTGAAGTTGACCGGCCGGCCCGGGCCCTCGATGTCGAGCCGTTCCAGCCGGGCCATGATGTGATCCCGCAGCACGACCGCGTCGCGGCGGGTGTACAGGCCGAAGGTGTGCTCGGCCGCGCCGGTCACGCCGTAGTAGGCGGCGGACACCCCGGTGGCGAGCACCAGGTAGTCGTAGCCGAGCACGCTGCCGTCGGTGAGAGTGATCCGGCGGCTGCCCGCGTCGATGCCGGCCAGTTCCCCCGGCCGGAACCTGGCGGCCTTCTTGCGCGCGAGCGCCCGGAGCGGGTACGCCACGTCGCCCGGGTTCAGCCCGCTGGTCGCCACCTGGTACAGCAGCGGCTGGAAGGTGCTGTAGATGTTCCGGTCGATGAGCAGCACCCGCGCACCTGCGCGGTGCAGTTCCGCCACTGCCGCCAGCCCGGCGAAGCCGGCCCCGATGACGATCACCCGGGGCGTGCCCTCCGGCGGCTGGCGGCGGCGCCGCGATGTCATCTCGGAGCCTCCTTCGTGCCGGTCGTTATCTGCCTGTCCCCCTCTATGGGCAACCAGGCCGGCGGCGCAAACATGCCCCGGCTGCCGGTCTCCTGCGGTACCCGGATTCGGCTGCGCTACGCTCCCCGCGGCCGCCTGGTCCCGGCCGCTGGCCGGGCACGGGGTCAGCGGTTGAGCACGGCAAGCTCGGGGCGGGCGCACCTCGGCACGATGGTCCCGGCCGCCTGGGCGGTCACCCGGCCGCAGATCGCGAGGAGCACCGCGTCCTGGCCGGGCGGGGCGCTCCGGCTGCAGAGCCTGGCCGGGCAGGTGACACCGCACCGGCGGGGAGGGGATTTGCCGCCCGTGACGGGTGCGGCTGTGGATAGCGTAGGCGTGGCCGCACCTGCCCCGCCCGCTGACCGGCGGCCCGACCGACCGACTTGTACGGAGATGACCCATGACCGCGCGCCCGCCCTTGCCCTATGACTTCATGCCGCCCGTGCCGTCGTTCACGCTGACCAGCACCGACGTGGCCGACGGCCAGCAGATGCCCGACGCCCAGGTCTTCGATGGCTTCGGCATGACCGGGCAGAACATTTCCCCCCAGCTGAGCTGGCACGGCTTCCCCGCGCAGACCAGGAGCTTCGCGGTGACCTGTTTCGACCCGGACGCCCCCACCGGCTCCGGGTTCTGGCACCTGGTGCTGCTCGACGTGCCCGCGTCAGTGACCGAGCTGGCCACCGGCGCGATCAGCGGCGACCAGTCCGGGCTGCCCGCCGGGGCGTTCTGCGTGCGCAACGACTACGGCGCCAAGGCGTTCGGCGGTGCCGCGCCGCCCGCGGGCGACCCGCCGCACCGGTACGTGTTCGCCGTGCACGCGCTGGACGTGGACGACCTGGCCAGCCAGGGCGTGGACGCCGACGCCTCGCCCGCGGTCGCCGGGTTCAACCTGCGCTTCCACACCATCGCCCGGGCCACGATGATCCCGGTGTTCGGGCACTGAGCCCGTTGCCGCGCTGACCGCGCCGCTGCGCTGCCGGGCCGGCCAAAACCAGGCATCCGCATCCGGGGCCGGCCGGCAGTGCACCGATTACGCCCTACGATGGAGGGCGGCCGGCGGATTCTTGTGTGGACCCCTTTCATGAGGACGGGCGATGGGTAAGGCGAGCAGGATCAAGCAGCAGAGTGCCCGCGAGAAGATCGCGGCGCAGCGTGAGGCGGCACGCAAGGCGGAACGGCGCAACCGGATCATGATCACCGGCGGCAGCACGGTCATCGTCCTGGTGATCGTCCTTGCGTTCATCGTGATCAAGCTCACCCAGGGCTCGGCATCTTCCAGCGGGGGCGACAACTCGGTCACCGGCTCGCTGCTCCCGGCCAGCGTGGCGAGCCAGGTCACCGGCGTTCCCGCGGCGACGCTGGACAAGGTGGGCAAGGGCGCGGTGCCCTCGTTCACCCAAGGGCAGCCGCCGTTCACCGCCGGCTCGGGCGCGGCGCTGACCGCGGCGGCAAACCGCAGATGCTCTACATCGGCGCCGAGTTCTGCCCGTACTGCGCGGCGACGCGCTGGTCCATGGCGATCGCGCTGAGCCGGTTCGGCACGCTGACCCCGCTGCACGGCATCCATTCCTCGTCCACCGACACCGACCCGAACACCGCGACGCTGACGTTCTACAAGACCGGCTACACACAGCAACTACCTGAACTTCGCTCCGGTGGAGAACCTGACCGTCAGCCGACGCCCCGCTGCAGAACCCGACGAGCGGCGCAGAACGCGCTCTGGGCGAAGTACGAGCCGGACCCGAACACCCGCGGCTACCCGTTCATCGACTTCGGCAACAAGCTGGTCATGAAGGGCCCCATCTACGACGCCGCGGTGCTGCAGGGCAAGTCGTGGAGCCAGATCGCCGCCGCGCTGAAGGACCCGACGTCGCCGATCGCCCAGAGCGTGGACGGCGCGGCCAACTACATCACCGGCGCCATCTGCAAGATGACGAACAACCAGCCGTCCGACGTCTGCTCCTCGGCAGCCGTCACCGCCGTGCAGAGCGGCCTGTAGATGGCCACGCGCAAGCCGGGCACGACCACCCGGCCGGGCGGCGGGGCCAAGTCACGGGACAAGGGCACCCGCGGCGGCCGCCCGGAGGCAAGCGCCACGACCGGCCAGCGGCAAGCTGACCGGCCCGCGCGCCAGGGCAGGCCCGGCAACGGGCCGGCGGCCGGCCAGGCACAGCGCGGGCGCACGGCCCCGGTGGCGGCCGCCGTCGCCGCGGAGACAGCGGCCGCCGGGCCGCCGTCCTGGTTCGTGTGGACCACCTGGGGCCTGTCGCTCGCCGGCCTCGCGGATTCCATCTGGCTCACGATCGTGCACTACAACACCTCGGTGACCCTGGCCTGCCCGGCGACGAGCACGATCAACTGCGAGAAGGTGATCACCAGCCCGCAGTCGGTCGTTTTCGGCATCCCGGTCGCCGTGCTCGGCCTGGCGTTCTACGTGTTCCTCTCCGTCGTCAACTCCCCGTGGGCATGGCGGATGACGTGGCCACCGGTCCGGTGGGCGCGGGTGGGCTCGATGGTGGTCGGCATCGTGTTCGTGCTCTACCTGGTCTACACCGAACTGTTCACGATCCGCGCGATCTGCCTGTGGTGCACCAGCGTCCACGTGATCACGTTCGCCCTGTTCGTGCTGATCATGTTCAGCGCCGCCGCCGGCTTCGGCACCACGAAGGACCGGTCCCTGGCCTGACCCGGCCCGTCGTCTCGTCCTGGGCACCTGCCCGTCTCGTCCTGGGGACGAGGCGAAGGTCGTCGCTGCGCCGATGACAGCGGGCCGCGCCGCCCCTAGCGTCGTTGCTGGTCCCGCCGTCCCGGCCGGACCTGACGGCGGGAGGCCCGGGCATGACCAGCGTGATCAGGTGCGAGGGCCTGACCAAGCGATACCGCGGCGTCACCGCGCTGGACGGGCTGGATCTCGACGTCGGGCCGGGCCAGGTATTCGGCTTCCTTGGCCCGAACGGCGCGGGCAAGACGACCACGCTGCGCATCCTCCTCGGGCTGGTCACGCCGACCGCGGGCCGGGCCTGGGTGAACGGGCGGCCGGCCGGTGACCCGGGCGGGCTGACCCAGATCGGGGCGATGATCGAGGAGCCGGCCTTTTACCCGTGGCTCACCGGGCGGCGCAACCTGGAGGTGCTGGCCCTGTCCGGGCCGCCGCTGCCGGGGCCACCGGGCCAGATCGGCCGGGTGCTGGCGGCGGCCGGCCTCGGCGCGGCCGCGGACCGCAAGGTCAAGGGCTACTCCCAGGGCATGCGGCAGCGGCTTGGCCTCGCGGCCGCCCTGATGCGCGACCCCTCGCTGCTGCTGCTCGACGAACCGGCCAACGGGATGGACCCGGCGGGCATGGCCGAGTTCCGCACGCTGCTGCGCTCCCTGGCCGGCCGGGGCATCACCGTGTTCCTGTCCAGTCACCTGCTCAGCGAGGTCGAGCAGATCTGTGACCAGGTCGCGGTGCTGCGGTCCGGCCGGCTGGTGGAACAGGGCCCGGTGGCCGGCCTCGCCACGGCCAGGCCGCGGGTGCGCGTGGTGCTGGACCCCGCCGACCAGCGGGCGGCGCTGGCGCTGCTGGCGCCCTGGGCGCCGCGGCCGGACGGCGCGGACGCGGTGCTGGTGGACCGGGCCGACGGCCAGGCGGTGACCCGGGCACTCGGCCAGGGCGGCGTCTGGCCGCACCAGGTCACGGCGGACCGGCCGGCGCTGGAGGAGGCGTTCCTGACCATGACCGAGGACACCGTGGCGGTGAACGATGCGACTGCTTCGCGCTGAACTGGCCAAGCTTGCCAGGCCGCTGACCTTCGGGGTGGCAGCCGCGGCGGCGCTGTTCTGCCTGCTGCTGGCCGCCGGCGGCACTCACAACGCGGTACTCGGCGCCCAGGGCGCGCCCCGTCATCTGCCCTCCTGCGCGGCGGAAGGGGTGCCCGCGGGGCCGCAGTGCTCGCGCTGGCAGGCCGCTGCCCGGGCCGGGCTGCGGCAGATCGAGGCGGAGCCTGCCCGGGTCGCCGGCCAGCTTGCCCCGGCCGCGGCCGGGGCCGAGGCGGCCGGGCTGATCGCATCCCTGCCCGGGGCGCTGGCGATGGCGCTGCTCGCGGGCGCCCACGTCGGTGGCGAGTGGTCCGGCCGGACCATGAAGAGCCTGCTTGCCCAGCATGGCCGCCGCTGGCAGGTGCTGCTGGCCAAGCTGGTGAGCCTGTGGCTGGCCGGGCTCGGCCTCATCGCCGCCTGCTGGGCGGCGCTGGCGCTGGCCGGGCCGGTGCTGGCCAGGGTCGACCACCTGCCCGGGCCGCACCAGACGGTCACCCAGGGACTCAGCCTGGCCGGCTCCCAGGTGGCCAGGGCGCTGCTCGTGCTGGCCGCCTTCGCCGTCATCGGGCTGCTCGCCGCGGTGATCACCCGGGGCGCCGTCGGCACGATCGCAGCCACGGCGGGCGCGATCATCGCGATGCTGGCCGTGGCCGCGCTGCCCGGCGCCGGGCCGTGGACCCCGGCCACCTGGGTGGCCGCCTGGATGGGCTTCCCCGCGGGGCCCGGCTCGGTCACCGCCCTGCCGGCCAGCTTCTGGTCCAGGTTCCTCGGCACCGGCGCCCCGCCCGGCCAGCTGGCCGGTTTCGCCGGGCTGGCGGGCCTGGTGGTGGCCGGCCTGGCCGTGGCGGAGCGGATCTTCCGCCGCGCCGACATCAGCGGCTGACGTGGCGGGCACCATGCGGTCCAGGCACGACGGCGCCGGGTGGTCGTACTGTCGGATCATGCGCGTGCCGGCCTGGCGTGACCTCGGGCGCCCTCAGCGGGCGGACCTGGCCATCGCGGCCGTGCTGCTGGCCTGGGGGCTCCCGGACGTGCCGTGGTGGTGGGAGCCGTCCGGCCACGCCGGGTCCGCCCTGGACGTGCTCGGCTCGCTGGCGCTCACGCTGGCCATGTCGGTTCCGTTCTGCTGGCGCCGCCGTTTTCCCGCGCTGGTGCTGGCCCTGGCCGCCGGGGTGCTGGCGACCCGGGCCGCCCTGGGCCGCAACGAGATCTCCGCGTTCGCGGCCGTGCTGATCGGCGCCTACGGCCTGGGCGCCTACTCGGCCGCCACCAGGCGGTACGCGCGCTGGCTGGGCTTTGCGGCGCTGGCGGTGGCGCTGGTGACCGTCACCGTCAACCACATCAGGCTGGCCGCCGCGCCGTTCGCACTGCTGGGGGCCGCGTTCGTGCTCGGCGACGCGGCGAGCGCCCGGCGCGCGGAGGCGGCCGCGGCGGTGGCGGCGGCGCACCAGGCGGAGCGCACCCGCATCGCACGTGAGCTGCATGACGTGGTCGCCCACCAGCTCTCGGCCATCGCCGTGCAGGCGGGCGCCGCCCGGGTCGCCGCGGGCGGCCCGGACGCGGGCGGACTTGGCAGCACGGCCGAGGTCCTTGCCAGGCTGGAACAGCTGTCCAGGGAAGCGCTGGCCGAGCTCAGCCACCTGCTCGGGGCCCTGCGGCGCGATCCGGACGCCGCCGCTGACCTGCCGCCCGCACCGACGCTGGCCGGGCTGGACGCGCTCATCGCCTCGGCCGGGGACGCGGGGGTGCCGGCCGAGCTGGCCATCGAGGGCCGGCCACGGGTGCTGTCGCCCGGCACGGAACTGTCCGGCTACCGCATCGCATCAGAAGCGCTGGCGAACGTGGCCAGGCACGCCCCTGGTGCCACGGCCCGGGTCGTGCTCCGCTACACCGGGGAGCGGCTGGAGATCATTGTCAGGAACGCCGCCCCGCCGCCCGGCCACCACCGGCCGGGCGCCGCGCCCGCCCGGCCGGGAGCCGGGGCGCGGCCAGGGCCAGGGCTCGGGGTGCGCGGGATGCGGGAGCGGGCCGAACTCTACGGCGGCACCCTCGACGCGGGCCCGTGCCCGGACGGCGGGTTCCTGGTCACCGCGGCGCTGCCCTATGGCGCGGCGGCGGGCAACGGGGCGGGCCACCAGGCCGGTGACGGGGCGGCGGCCGCGGGCGGCCCGCGGTGACCGGCGGCGAGGTGGTCCGCATCGTGATCGCGGACGACCAGGCGCTGGTGCGGGCGGGGCTCGCCACGCTGCTGGACAGCCAGCCCGGGCTGACCGTCGTCGGGCAGGCGAGCACCGGCGAGGAAGCGGTCCAGCTCACCCGCAAGGTCGCGCCGGACGTGGTGCTGATGGACATCAGGATGCCGGTGCTCAACGGGCTCGCCGCCACCCGGCGCATCCTCTCCGCCCCCGCGGCGCCCGGGGCCCGGCCGGTCCGTGTCGTCGTGCTGACCACCTACGACCTGGATGAGTACGTGTACGAGGCGCTGCGCGCGGGCGCGTCCGGCTTCCTGCTCAAGCACGCGCCCCCCGAGGAACTGCTGCTCGGCGTCCGGGCGGCCGCCGACGGCGGGGCGCTGCTGTCCCCCCAGGTGACCCGCAGGCTGGTGGCGGAGTTCGCGGCCCGGCCCCCGGCGGCCCGGCGGCCACCGCCGGAACTGGCCCGGCTCACCCCGCGCGAACGGGAAGTACTCGACCTGGTCATCTGCGGCCGGTCCAACGCCGAGATCGCCGGCGCGCTGGTCGTGTCGCAGAGCACCGTGAAGACCCACCTGGGTCACATCCTGGACAAGCTGGGGCTGCGGGACCGGGTCCAGGCGGTCGTGTTCGGGTACGAGCACGGCCTGGTCGAGCCGGGCGCCGCCGGCTGATCCGCCCCGGCGGCGCGGCCGGCCCGGGCCGGACAGGCGCGGCCGGCCGGAACCGGTGCGGAAATGCGCGCCGTCCTCCCGGTGTTGATGACCGTTGGAGCGGGAGCCTGCCCGCATGCCCCGGCGCCGTCCCTGCGGCCGCATTCACCGGCCGGACAGGCGCCGCGGGGGACGCTCCCGGGGGCGGCCGCGGCCGGCTGGCTGCGGTGCAACGGGCCCCTCGGGGATGGAAGGAAGCGGCGACGGACAAGAACAGTCAGGAGAGCAAGGACCCGGACACAACCACTGATCGCGCGCAAGGCCCGGCCGGCGCACCGGGCGCCGGGCCCGCGCGAGCGCGGCTGGATGGCGCGGCTTGCGGGGTACTGCTGGCGCTACCCGCGCAACGTGATCCTCGCCCTCGGCGGGACCCTGGTGGTCAGTGCGGTGGGGATCGCCATCCCGCTGATCCAGCGGGCCATCGTGGACAACCTCACCTCCTCCGTCCAGGCCGCGATCTGGCCGCTGGCGGTGGCCCTGATCGTCGCGGCGCTGGCCAACTTCGGCGCGCTGTACCTGCGGCGTTACCGGGCCGGCCAGCTCTCCCTCGACGTGCAGCACGATCTGCGCACGGAGATCCTGGCCTCGCTGTCCCGCTTGGACGGCACCCGGCAGGACGAGCTGCACACCGGCCAGATCGTGAGCCGCTCGATCTCCGACATCACCATGGTGCAGGGCCTGCTGTCCATGGTGCCGATGCTGATGGGCAACGCGGTCCTGTTCGCCGGTTCCCTGATCGCCATGGCGGTGCTCTCGCCGCCGCTCACCCTGGTCGCGCTCGCGGTCGCCCCTTCCTTGTGGTTCATCTCGCTCAGGGCCAGGCGCACGCTGTTCCCGGCGAGCTGGGACGCGCAGCAGCGGGCGGCTGCCGTCGCGGAGGTGGTCGAGGCCGCGGTGACCGGCGTGCGCGTGGTGAAGGGCTTCGGGCAGGAAGACCAGGAAATGGAGCGGCTCGAACGGGCCGGCTCCGACCTGTACGGCTCCCGGGTGCGGACCGTGCGGCTGATGGCCAAGTACAACCCGGCGCTGCAGGCGATACCGGCGCTGGGCCAGGTCGGGGTGCTCGCGCTCGGCGGCTGGATGGCGCTGCGCGGGTCCATCACGCTGGGCACCTTCCTGGCCTTCTCGTCCTACCTGATCGCCCTGGTCGGGCCGGTCCGGTCCCTGGCCGCGCTGGTCACCCTGGGCCAGGAGGCAAGGGCCAGCGTGATCCGGGTGTTCGAGGTGATCGACGCCCGCCCGGTGGTGACCGACCGGCCCGGCGCCCTGGCGCTGCCGCCGCAGACCCCGGGCGTGGAGTTCGACGACGTCTTTTTCGGTTACGTGCCGTCGCAGCCGGTGCTGCGCGGTTTGTCGCTGCGGGTGGCGCCCGGCGAGACGCTGGCGCTGGTCGGCACCGCGGGATCGGGGAAGTCCACGATCTCGCTGCTGCTCCCCCGCTTCTACGACGTGCGCGGCGGCCACGTCAGGGTCGGCGGCTTCGACGTCAGGGACCTCACCCGGGACTCCCTGCGCGCGGCGATCGGGCTGGTCCTCGAGGAGAGCTTCCTGTTCTCCGACACCGTCGCCGCCAACATCGCGTTCGGCCGGCCGGACGCGACCAGGGAGCAGGTCGTGGCCGCGGCCCGGGCGGCCGAGGCCCACGAGTTCATCACCGGGCTGCCCCAGGGCTACGACACGGTCGTGGGCGAGCAGGGCCTCACCCTGTCCGGCGGCCAGCGGCAGCGGGTCGCGCTGGCCCGCGCGCTGCTCACCGACCCGCGCATCCTGGTGCTTGACGACGCCACCTCGGCGGTGGACCCGCGGGTCGAGGCGGACATCCACCAGACCCTGCGGCGGGTCATGGAGGGCAGGACCACGCTGCTGATCGCGCACCGGCGCTCGACCCTGCGGCTGGCGGACCGGATCGCGGTGCTGGACGAGGGGCGGCTCGTCGCGGCAGGCAGCCACGAGGAGCTCATGGCATCGTGCCCGCTCTACCGGCTGCTGCTGGCCGGCCCGGGCGATGACGCGGAAGGCATCGGCGCCGGCGAGCTTGGCTTCTATTCCGGCGATACGGACGAGGCGGAACCGGGCGCCGCAGGCCCGGCTCCGGCCGCGGTGACCGCCACCGGAGCGGGCGCCCCGGAACCCGTGGCCCTGGCGGCGGCCCGGCCGGGGGCACCGGCGAGGCCGGCGCCGGGCAGGCTCCGCACCGCGGCCTCGGCCGGCTTCCTCGGCGGGATACCTGCCTCCCCCGAACTGCTGGCCAAGGTGGACGCGCTGCCGCCCGCGTCGGAGGAGCCCGGCGTGGACGCCGCCGCGGCCCGTGCCCCCGACCCGCACTTCACGCTGCGCCGGCTGCTGCGGCCGTTCCTCGCGGCGTTCGCCGTGGGGCTGGCGCTCGACGGCCTCGACGCGCTGGCCAGCCTGGCCATGCCGGCCCTGGTCCGCGGTGGCATCGACCAAGGCATCGAGGCCCAGATGCTGTCGGCGATCTTCGCCGTCTCGGCGGTCGCGCTGCTGATCACCCTGGCCGACTGGGTGATCAACGCGGTGCAGACCACGGTGGTGGGGCGGACCAGCGAGCGACTGCTCTACACCCTGCGCGTGAAGACCTTCGCGCACCTGCAGCGGCTGGGCCTGGACTACTACGAGCACGAACTGTCCGGCCGCATCATGACCAGGATGACCACGGACGTGGAGGCGCTCTCCTCGTTCCTGCAGACCGGGCTCATCACCATGGTGAACTCGGTGCTGCTGGTCGCCGGGGTGCTGGCCGCGCTGCTGATCATCAACCTGGAACTGGGGCTGACCGTGCTGGCGATCATGCCGCTGGCCGTCGTGGCCACCGTGGTGTTCCGCCGCAAGGCCTCGGTGGCCTACCAGGACGCCAGGGACAAGGTCAGCGCGGTCAACGCCGACCTCCAGGAGAACGTGGCCGGGCTGCGCGTCTCCCAGGCCTACCGCCGCGAGGGGCGCAACCTGGAGCGCTTCGCCGGGCGCAGCGACGCCTACCGCCGGTCCCGGCTGCGCGCCCAGCGCTACATCGCGCTGTACTTCCCGTTCGTGCAGTCCCTGTCCACCCTGGCCAGCGCCCTGGTGCTGCTGGTCGCGGCGGGCCAGATGCGCAGCGGCGCGCTGACCGCCGGCGCGCTCATCGCCTACCTGCTCTACATCGACATGCTGTTCTCGCCGGTCCAGCAGATCTCCCAGGTGTTCGACGGCTATCAGCAGGCCGCCGTGGGGCTGCGCCGGATCCGGGAACTGCTGCACACCCCGACGTCCACCCCGCAGGCCGCCAGCCCGCTGCCCTCACCGCGCGGCCGGGCCCGCATCGAGCTGCGGGACGTGCATTTCGGCTACGCGGGAACCGGCCAGGAGGCGCTCGCCGGGGTCAGCCTGACCGTGGCGCCCGGCGAGACGGTCGCTCTCGTCGGGCAGACCGGCGCGGGCAAGTCCACCCTGGTCAAGCTGGTGGCACGGTACTACGACGTGACCGGCGGCCGGGTCCTCGTGGACGGCACCGACATCCGTGATCTCGACCTGGCCGGTTACCGGCGGCGCCTGGGCGTGGTCCCGCAGGAGGCGTTCCTGTTCGCGGGCACGGTGCGCGACGCGATCGCCTACGGCCGGCCGGAGGCCAGCGATGCCGACGTCCGGGCGGCGGCCAGCGCCGTCGGCGCGGTGGACATGATCAGCCGCCTGCCGGGCGGCTTCGACCATGAGGTGGCCGAGCGCGGGCGCAACCTGTCCGCCGGGCAGCGCCAGCTCATCGCGCTGGCCCGTGCCTACCTGGTCGACCCGGACATCCTCCTGCTCGACGAGGCGACCGCCGCGCTCGACCTGGTCAGCGAGGCGGCCGTGGCGCGGGCCGCGGAGCGGCTGCTGGCCGCGCGGACGACGCTGGTGGTGGCGCACCGGCTCACCACCGCCGCCCGCGCGGACCGGATCGTGGTGCTCGACCAGGGCCGGATCGCCGAGGTCGGCACCCACGACGACCTGCTCGCGGCGGACGGTATCTACGCCTCGCTCTGGGACGCGTTCACCGGCGACACCACGCTCGCCGCCTGATCCGGCGCCCCGCGGCCGTTCGCCGGGGCCGCGGCACCGGGCCCGCCCGGCTGGGGCGGCTCTGCCGGGCCAGCCGGCAGCGATGCCTGCCTGCGGGCGCTGCGGCTGAGCGCGGCCAGCTCGCCGACCAGGGACCTGGCCTGGTCCTGCTGCCGTTCCCTGAACTCGGCCCGGACCCGCTTGCCCGCGGCGTCGAGGTGCACGGTGGCCAGCCCGAGCCGGCGCTGCAGCGGGCCCTGGACCAGCCGCACGCTCTGCGTCTTTGCCAGCGGCACCAGGGTGGTCTCCCGGCGGACCCGCCCGGTGACCGCCACGGCCAGCATGCCGTCGTGCCCGGCCGCCAGGAAGTGGTAGCTCAGCGGCGCCTTCCAGCGGGCCCGGCGCGGCGGCGGGCTCAGCGCGGGCCAGCCCCCGGCGGCCGGCAGCCCCCCCGAGGCGCCGTGACGAAGGAACGGGGCCCCGGAGTATCGGGGGGTTCCAGGGGGATCGCCCCCCCGGATTATCACGGCAAGCAGCCGCCTGGCCTCGTCCGGGGTGCCCACAGGCAGCAGCGCCTTCCGCACCGCCCCGGTGCCCTCCGGGTGGCCGTGGCCCAGGCCGCCGGCCACGTCGACCTCCAGCCGGCACCAGTGCAGCGGCCGCCAGAGCAGCGGCTCGATCATCCGTACCGCCTGAATCCGCGGCACCGGGATGGTCTCGGCCACCGTGCCGAGCAGCCCGCGCCGGATCCGGACGCCGTCCGGCGAGACCGCCACGGTGAAGGCGTACTGGGTGGAGACCCGCCGCCAGACGATCGAGCCGCAGATGATCAGCCACCAGGCCAGCGGGGCCCCGACCGCGATCAGGCCGCCCGGGGTGGCCGCCACGATCGCCGCGCCCACCGCGACCGACACCACGGCGAGCAGGGCGGCGGGAATCAGCGTCGAGCCGACGAGCCGGCCGGTGCGGACCGAGGTGACCACGCTTTCCGCGGGCTCCGGAGTGGCGGGATCCAGGCCGTGGTGGGCCGCGAGAAGGCGCGCCCGCAGCGCGAACGCCGCCGCTTCCGTCAGGTACGCGAGCCGTCCGTCGGCGTCACCGGACCCGGCCAGCCGGACCCTGATCTCGGCGAGGCCGAGCATCCGGGCGAAGAACGGGCGCAACAG
Source organism: uncultured Actinomycetes bacterium (assembly GCA_963806145.1). GTDB lineage: Bacteria > Actinomycetota > Actinomycetes > Streptosporangiales > Streptosporangiaceae > DASXKD01. The sequence continues at coordinate 73,372 of CAWDXD010000006.1, read as the reverse complement.
GTCCACCGCCTGGATCCGGGCGATGGGCAACTGCCGCGAGTCCCGGCGCAGCAGGCCGGTCTCGATGCGCAGGGTGACCCCGTCCACCTTCCACCGGGTGACGAACCAGTTGACCAGCGCGGCCACGGCAACGAGGACCGGCAGCGCCAGGTCGTACCAGCGGGTGCCGGTGCCGCTGCCGACCACCCCGGAGGTGGAGAGCCCGGCCAGGGCCAGCACCGCGACCAGCCCGCGGCCGGAACGCACCAGCGGCGACAGCGGATGCAGCCGCCGCCAGCCCTGGTCCAGCATTGTCTGCCCCCCGGGCGCCCGGCCCGGCGCCTGCGGCGCGCTGCCGCCCGCCAACGGCGCGCTGCCCCCTTCCAGGGGCGCGCTGCTCCGGTCCGGCTCCGTCACAGGCCCGCGGCCTTGGCTTCGCCGAGCGCGGCCAGGCGGTCCCGCAGCCGCGCCGCCTCGTCGCGCTCCAGGCCGGGGATCCGGGCATCGCTGGCCGCGGCCGCCGTGTGCAGCTTCACCGTGGCCAGGCGGAAGATGCGGTCGATGGGCCCGGCGCTGACGTCGACGAACTGCATCCGGCCATAGGGAACCACCGACAGGCGGTGGATCATCACCCCGCGCTCGACGATGAGGTCCTCGTCGCGTTCCTGGTACACCCAGGACCGGAACCGGTTGCGCACGAACCACAGGGCTGCCAGCGCAGCGGCGATCACCACGGCAACGGCGATCACGGCCGCCGCCGCGCCGAGCGTTAAACCGGCCGCCGTGCCCGCCGCCACCGCGGCCGCGCCGCCGGCGGCGGCCACTTCGGCGCAGCGCATCCGCCACAGGCGGGGCGAGGGGGACATCACCCCATGATCTGGCAAACCGGGCATGGCCTCACGGTACCCCGGGCCGGGGCACCAGGTTGCCGCCGCCCGCCGGCGGCTGCTTGGCTGAACCCATGACCACGCCGCGCACCACCGGCCAGGCGCCGCCGGAGCAGCACCGCGAGATCACCGCCGCCGATGTCGGCACCGTTGTCACGCGCCACGGGATCCAGACGGTGGAGCCGCTCATCCGGCCTTACCTGCGCCATACCCCAGCGATCACGGTGGACCGGGCGGATTTCGGGCTGCCGCCCGGGCCGCTGGTACTCAAGCTCGAGCAACTCCAGCACGGCGGATCGTTCAAGGCACGCGGCGCGTTCGCGAACCTGCTGCTCCGCGACATGCCAGCAGCCGGCGTCGTGGCCGCGTCGGGAGGCAATCACGGCGCTGCCGTCGCGTTCGCGGCCCGTGCCCTGGGCATCCCGGCACGCATCTATGTGCCGCACGTCTCCTCACCGGCCAAGATCGCCCGGATCCGGAGTTACGGCGCGGACCTGGTCGTGGCGGGCGACACCTACTCCGATGCGCTGGCGGCGAGCCAGGAGTGGACGGCCGGCTCGGGTGCCCTTCCTGTCCACGCCTACGACCAGGCCGAAACCATGCTCGGCGCGGGCACTGTCGGCATGGAACTCGCGGACCAGGCCCCGGATGCCACCCAGGTGCTGGCCAGCGTGGGTGGCGGCGGGCTGCTCGCCGGGGTGGCCGGGTGGTATGCGGGCCGGGCCCAGGTGGTCGGCGTCGAACCGGAGGGTGCGCCGACCCTCACCGCGGCGATGCGGGCCGGGCGGCCGGTGGACGCCGAGGCCGGCAGCGTGGCGGTGGACTCGCTGGCACCGCGCCGGGTCGGCGAGCTGACCTTCGCGATCATCCGCCAGAATGCGGCCAAGGTGCTGCTGGTGGACGACGATGCGATCGTCGCGACCCAGCGACTGCTCTGGGAGACGCTGCGGGTGGTGGCCGAGCCCGGCGGGTGCGCGGCCCTCGCCGCCCTGGTGTCCGGGCGCTGCGAGCCCGCAGCAGGCGAGACGGTGGCCGTGGTGATCAGCGGCGCGAACACGACCGCGGTCGACTTCGGCCCGGCGGCCGGCTCCGCTTCTGGCTAGGGAAAACAGCGGGCTGGGCGGGGCGCGGCGCTGTCACGCCCCGCCCAGTCCCATGGGTTGAGCGGTGGGCCGGGAATAGCTAGGCCGGCCACCCGGCCCACCGCGCCGCCGCCACACCGCACCCTGGGCGTGGGACGGGCCTTGAAGTCTCAGGGATCCATGACCGGCCTAGTGTGGACGGGCCGGCGCGGGTGCCCCGCCGGCCTCAGGTTCACGGGCGGGCTGCTGTGCGGCCTCTTCTTGAAGGTTCCCCTGCTTGCCCGCGTCATGCGGGCCGCCGCCTTGCTGGCCCTGCCCGTTGCCCTGCCCTTTGCCGTTTGCCCGCCCTAGGGCGTTCCCCTGGCCCCTGCCGTTCCCCTGGTCCCCTTGGCCGTGCGTGCCCTTGCCATGCGGGTTCCCGTGCTTTCCCTGGGCGTGCGGCTTGCCCTGGGCGTGCGGCTTTCCCTGGGCCGCGGGGGCCGGCGTGGCATGCGGGCGGGCCTGCTTGGCACCGGGGCCTCCGCGCGCCGCGGGCTTCCCGTGCGCGGGCTTCCCGTCCGCGGGCCGCCCGTGCGTGGCAGGCCCACGACCATGCCGCGACATTGGGGCAGGCGCTCGCGGCGTTGGGGCAGGCGCGCCAATGGTGTCATGGGCCAGGCGCTGAATCGGGGCGGGGAGCACGCCCGCGAAGGCCGCGGCCGCGCCACCTCCGAGCGCGACCGCCACGGCGGCAGCCGACGCGCCGACCTTGACCCCTAGCCGCGAGGTGAGCCCGGCGGTGCCGCGGCGGGCGCGCCGGGACGGTACCGGGCCGCCGGCCCGGCGCCGGAACTCGGCCAGGGCGCGGGTCTCACCGGCCAGTTCCGTGGCGGTGGCCTCGGCGGTCAGCGCGGCCAGCACGTCGGCCACGGGCCGCAGCCCGGGGACGGCGCCGGCCGTCCCGGCAAGCAGCGCGGCCAGGTCGGCGTCCGTCACTGCGGGCTCGTCCTGGCGCTGCGGCTGCGAGGCTGTTCGGCATGTCAACATCAGGAACGTCGTCACCGGTCACAGCGTTACACCTGCGTCCGCGGTGATCTGGGCCAGCCTGCGCAGGCCACGGTGTGCGGCCACCCGGACGGCGCCGGGGCTCTTGCGCAGTATCCGCGCCACCGACTCGGTGTCCAGCCCGGCGACCACCCGCAGCAGGATCACCTCCGCCTGCAGCCGTGGCAGCCCGGCCAGCAGGGCGATCGCCGCCGCCGTGCTGAGGTTCTCCATCGCCGTTTCGGCGGAATCCGCGCCGCCGGGCAACTGCGCCGCGGTGACCTCGTCCAGCGGCGCCTCGGGACGCCGCGAGCGGTGCCTGGCCTGGTCGATCGCGCGGCGCCGGGCCGTGGTGAACAGCCACGCCCGCCAGCCCTGCTCGTCGCCGCGGAATGACGGCAGCCCGCGGACCACGTGCACCCAGGTCTCCGCCGCGATGTCCTCCTCGGCGCCCGCCGCGATCACCCGCAGATAGCGCAGCAGGGCCGGGTTGGCATCCCGCCACAGCCGGGAAAACGCGGCCTCGCTGCCGCCCTGCGCCGCAGCCAGCAGGCCCGCGAACTCCTCGCCAATCACAGTGCCCGCTGTCCTAGCGCCCGCCGATGTCCTCACTCCATACCTCGGGGAAGCGCTCCTGGAACTCCCGCATGACGGCGACGCATCGCTCGTCGTCCGCCAGCACCACGGTGACCCCGCGGCCGCTGAGGAAGTCAAGGTCACCGGCAAACGTGGTGGCCTCGCCCACGACCACCCTCGGAATCTGGAAGAGCAGGATCGCACCGGTGCACATCTGGCACGGGGAGAGCGTGGTGTAAAGGGTCATGTCACGGTAGGAGGCCTGCCGCCCGGCATTGCGCAGGCAGGACATCTCGCCGTGGGCGATCGGGTCGGCCGACTGGACGCGCTCGTTATGCCCGGAGGCGATCAAGCGCCCGCCCGCCGCCAGAGCGGCACCCACGGGGACCCCGCCGACGGCGAGGCTGGCCCTGGCCTCGGCCAGCGCCACGTCCAGCATCGCCTGATCCACCTCGGCAGGCGTCTCGGATTCCATGGGCAACTCCCTTGTCGCGCCGTGCCGCGGTGGGCTCTTCAGCCGAGGCTAGCCGCGATTGGCCGCCACCAGGCTGAAGCTGCCGGAATCCGGCGTTCTCCGCGGCCGTGGCGTAGCCGAGCAGCGCGCAATCCCGCCGGGCCCGCCGGTTCCGGGCCGGTCAGCTGCCGCCGACGCCAAGGGCGGTGAGCACGACCAGGACCACGGTGGAAACAGCGAACACGCCGTGCGCCAGGACGATGAGCAACGGGAAACTGCCCTCAGCGGGCTGCTCCCGCAGCGACGGCATTCCCGGCGCGGCTCCCGGCACGCCCGGAACCGTGGCTCCCACCGGCACGCTGACCTCGTCGCCCGCCATCCGGTAGACCGGGATCCACCGGGCGAACATCGACAGCCCGAGCAGGGCGATGGCAACCAGGATGCCCACGGCGGTCCAGGCCAGCGCCGGCCGGTCGACCAGAAGGTACGCGACCCAGACGCCCAGGCCGGTCACCGCGAACGTCACATGGGCCAGGATCACCGGCAGCGGCAGCCGGCTGGCCGCGGTGCCCTGCCGGGTGGCGTCGTTCTCGATCAGCCACACCGCGAGCATGTAGAGCCCCCACAGGGCAGTGATAAACCAGACGATCAAAGCAACGAAGCGCATGGCCTCTCATCTTCGCTTCTGCGGCCGCAGACCCATCGGCCCGTGGTCCCCCTTCAGGACCCCCGCACGGTGCCGGCGCTATGCCGGACCGGCGAGACTTCCCCTTTTCACGGTCGCCAACCGCCTCCGGTTCACCGTCGCAGATCGCCGCACGTCAGGTCCATGCCCTGGGTGCAATGGTTCGCTACCGAACGTTATGGCCGGGATGAGCGCAAATTAGAATACGGGGCTTTCCGAATAAACGCCCCATTCATCTCGCAGCACCCCGCAGATCTCGCCCAGGGTGGCCTCCACCTGTGCGGCCGCCAGGATGGGCGGGATCATGTTGGCCGAGGACCTGGCCGCCGCGACCACCCCGGCCAGCGCCCGGTCCACGGCCGCACCGTCACGCTCCGTCCGGCGCCGCGCCAGTTCGGCCACCTGATCACGCTCCACCTGGTGGCTGACCCGCAGGATCTCCACCGGCTGGCCCACCGTGTCGGGATAGCAGTTGACGCCGACGACCTTCTTGTCCCCCTTCTCCAGCTTCTGCTGGTAGGCGAAGGCAGCATCGGCGATCTCGGCGGAGAACCAGCCTGTCTCGATGCCGTGCAGGATCCCGTCCATCATCGTGCCGTCCGCGCCGAGCGCCCGGATCCGGGCGAAGATCTCCTCCGCCTCCTGCTCCAGGCGGTCGGTGAGCGCCTCCAGGTACCACGATCCGCCGAGCGGGTCGGCCACGTTGACCACGCCGGTCTCCTCCATGATCACCTGCTGGGTCCGCACCGCGATCTCCGCCGCCCGCTCGCTGGGCAGCGCGAGCACCTCGTCGAGCGCGTTGGTGTGCAGCGAGTTGGTCCCGCCCAGCACCGCGGCCAGCGCCTCGATCGCGGTGCGCACCACGTTGTTGTCGGGCTGCTGCGCGGTCAGCGACACCCCGGCGGTCTGGGTGTGGAACCGCAGCCACTGGGCGCGCTCAGCCCGCGCGCCGTAGGTGTCGCGCATCCACCGCGCCCAGATCCGCCGCGCCGCGCGGAACTTGGCGATCTCCTCGAAGAAGTCGATGTGGGCGTCGAAGAAGAAGGAGAGGCCGGGCGCGAACACGTCCACGTCGAGCCCGCGGGAGAGCCCGAGCTCGGTGTAACCGAACCCGTCGGCCAGGGTGAACGCAAGCTCCTGCGCGGCCGTGGCGCCCGCTTCCCTGATGTGGTAGCCGGACACCGACAGCGGCTTGTAGTCGGGGATCTGCGCGGCGCAGAACTCCATGAGGTCGCCGATCAGGCGCAGGTGCGGCTGAGGCGGGAAGAGCCACTCCTTCTGCGCGATGTACTCCTTGAAGATGTCGGTCTGCAGCGTGCCGTTCAGCACGGAGATCTCCGCGCCCTGCCGCTGCGCGGCCACCAGGTACATGCAGAACACCGGTATCGCCGGCCCGCTGATCGTCATCGACGTGGTGACCTCGGCCAGCGGGATCCCCTCGAACAGGGCTTCCATGTCGCGGGCCGAGTCGATGGCCACCCCGCAGTGGCCGACCTCGCCCGCCGCCCGCGGCTCGTCGGAGTCACGTCCCATCAGGGTGGGCATGTCGAAGGCGACCGACAGCCCGGCACCGCCCGCGTTCAGCAGCATCTTGTACCGCTCATTGGTCTGGCGCGCGTTACCGAACCCGGAGAACTGGCGGATCGTCCACGCCTTCCCCCGGTATCCGGCCGGGTACAGCCCACGGGTGAACGGGAACGCGCCCGGCCAGCCGATCCGGGCGAAGCCGGGCACCACGGTGCCGGGCGGCGGCCCGTACACCGGATCCACCTCGAGGCCGGACAGGGTGGTGAAATCCGCCTCGCGCAGCCGCGCGGAGTCGTAACGGCGCTGCCAGCGGCGCCTGCCGTCCTCGGCCTCCTGCGCGTCAGGGCTGGTGGGTGCGTCCATGGAGATCCTCCGCCGGTAGCCGAGATAGTAGGACGTCCTACTATCTCGGTTCCAGTGTAACTCCCCGGTGAGCTGGCAGGGATTCGGCGCAACCGGAGCGGCCGCTGCGCCGTCTCAGGTAGTGCCCGGGCAGCACGGGGCCGTGCCCGGACCGTCAGAGCTGGCTCCGAAGGTGTGGTAGACCTGTGCAAACCGGACCTGCTGAGGTAGCCGCGCCCGCACCAACAACGGTGGCCCTGGCAGGCGCGTGGGTCACCCCCTCGGGCACATCCAGCCGGGGAGAGAACGTGGGCACGTTCCGCACCAGCGACCGGCTAGCCGCCGAGGAACTGTTCCATGCCTGCTACCCGCGCCTGGCCGGCTGGGTCCGCCGCCTGGTGGACGACGACGACACCGCCCACGAGATCGCATCCGAGGCCTTCACCAGGCTGCTGGCCCGGTGGTCCTCCCTGGACAACCCGCAGAGCTACCTCTACATGATCGCGACAAACCTGATCAGGGACCACTGGCGCAAGGTCGGCCGGGAGCGGCGCGCGCTGCGCGCGGTGAGCGCCACCATCCCGGCCGAGAGCGCCTATCACCCGGCCCAGGACGTGGATGTGCGCGCCCTCATCCAGGGCCTGCCCGACCGGCTGCGCCAGCCGTTCCTGCTGCACTACTACGGCGGGTTCCCGATCAAGGACGTGGCGGAGATGCTCGGCCGGCCGGAAGGCACTGTCAAGGCCGACCTGCACCACGCGCGGGCCAGGCTCCGCGCGGTTCTGGGGGAAGCCCATGGATGAGCCCCGCGACGACATCGACACCTGGCTCGAGGAACGGGTGACCCCCTTGCTGCCGCATCCAGGCGCCTTCGAGCAGATCAAGAGGCGGGCCCGCCGCCGGAAGCTGGGGCGCGCGGCACTGGCCGCCGCCGGGGCGGTCATCGTGGTGGCGGGCGCGATCACCGTCCCGCGGCTGCTACTGAACGGCCCGGTCGGCGGCTCCCCCATCGCGCAATCTGGTCCGACGACACCGGCTCAGCGTTCCTCGCCGGGACCAGGCCAGCCGACCGCCACCGGCACCTCCGGGCCCGACGACCAGTCCGCGACACCCACACCCACACCCACGGCGCCGCCCGCGGTCCCGGCCAACTTCGCCGCGTCCTCGGTCACCTTCGTGTCCACCAGCACCGGATGGGTGATCGGCCAGGCCGGGACGCCAGGACAGTGCGGCCCGCCCAACCCGGACCTCTGCACCTCGGTCGCGGCCACCGATGACGGCGGCTCGACCTGGCACGGCGTGCCGGCGCCGATCACCGGCGCCCCGGACGGCGGCACCGGGGTCAGCCAGATCCGCTCCCTGGACGGCATGAGCGGCTGGGCGTTCGGGCCGCAGTTGTACGCCACCCACGACGGCGGACAGCACTGGACACCGATCCCGACCCACGGGATGCGGGTGACCGGCCTGGAAACGGTGAACGGCATCGCCTTCGCGGTGTGGGCCCGGTGCGCCAGCACCGGGGCGGACTTCGCGGCGGGCTGCACCAGTTTTTCGCTGTACTCAAGCCCGGCCGGCCAAGACCACTGGTCGCCGGTGCCGGGCGTCACCGGCCTGCAGGCGAGCGGCGGCGCGCCCGGCTCCGCGCAACTGGTCCTCACCGGCACCAGGGGTTACCTGATGACCCCGGGCGGCCAGTTGTTCAGCGGCCCGGTCACCCGTCCCGCGCGCTGGCGCACGGTCACCACGCTGGCGGGCGTCCCGGTGCCGCTCCCGTGTGCGCCTGGGGCCGCGGAGACCGGCGGCCATCCGCTGCAGGCCATGCTGGCCTCCACCGGGCCCGGGCTCGCCCTGCTGTGCGCGGGCCAGGCGAGCGGGAACCGGCAGGCCAAGACGCTGTACTACTCGGCGGACGGCGGCCGCTCGTGGAGCCCGGCCGGCCCGGCCCCGGCCCGGGGCGTCGCGATGTCGCTGTCCGGCACGCCCGGCGGGCCTGTGCTGGTCGCGACCAGCGGCGGCATCGACGTCTCCGCGAACGCTCCCGGCGCATCCGGGGCCCTGACCTGGCGCACGGCCCGCGGCGCGACGGCTGCGGGCGGCTACTCCTACGTGGGCATGACCACCTCGGAGCAGGGGGTCGCCGTGCCGGCCAACGACAGCCTGGACGCGGTCTGGTTCACCTACGACGGCGGGGCGCACTGGGCGGAGTCCCCGGTGCGCTGACCGCCACCGCGCCCGGCTCCGGGCGGAAGTCCCCGGCGGTCACCCGCAGCCCGCGCAGCAGGGTGAAGATCTCCGCGAGTTCCACCGGGCCGTAGTCGGCCATCCCGAACCGGGCGGCCATCAGGTCAGCGGTCGAGCGCGTCACCACGTCACGGCCGCCGGGCGTGATCTCGGCCAGGGTCCCCCTGCCGTCTCGCGGGTTAGGGCGGCGCCGGACCAGGCCGTCCCGCTCCAGCCGGTCGACCGTGTTGGTGACGCTGGTCGGGTGGACCATCAGCCGTTCGCCGATCACCCGCAGCGGCAGCGCGCCGCGGCGGCTGAACGCCAGCAGCACCAGCGCCTCGTACCGGGCGAAGGTGAGCCCGTACGGCCGGAGCAGGCCGTCGAGACCGGCCAGCAGGATCTGCTGCGCCCGCATGATCGAGGTGACCGCGGCCATCGCGCCCGCCGGGCCGAACCTGTCCTCCCAGATCTCCGCGGCGCGCTCGATCGGGTCGAACGGAAGGTCCAGGGGCTTGGCCACAGGCACACGCTACCGCCACGCCCGGCTGCTATTAGGCTGCCTGACATGGACTGGAGCCTGCTGGGCTGTGGCGCCGGGGGGCATGTCACGTTCGCCCCCGACGAGCCCGGGCTGCGCGACCGGCTTGGAGTCGCCATGCCGGAGGGCCAGACCTGGCGCTGCCTGCGCTGCGGCACCTTTGTCATCGGGGAGCCCACCGCCAGCGGCCCGGCGGCCAGCGCGCCCCGGGTGCGGCGCGCCGAACAGGTACGCAGCGCGCTCATCCTGCGCATCTTCGCGGTCGAGCGGTTCATCCGGGCGCTGATCTTCGCCGCGCTGGCCATCGCGGTGTGGCGCTTCTCGGTATCCCGGCTCTCCTTTGAGCAGGCCTACGATCAGGCACTGCCGCCGCTGAGGGCACTGCTGAGTGATTTCGGCTTCCGCGTGGATCACTCCAAGCTGCTCGGTCTGCTCCACGAGGCTTTCACGGTGGACCCCCGCAAGCTGGGCTACATCGCGATCGGCCTCGGCGCGTACGCGGTGGTCGAGGTCATCGAGGGCGTCGGGCTGTGGCTGGTCAAGCGCTGGGGCGAGTACTTCGCCATGATCGTCACCTCGCTTGGCCTGCCTTACGAGATCTACGACCTGGCGAACAAGGTCACCGTGCTCCGGGTGGTGGCCTTCCTGATCAACCTCGCCCTGGTCCTCTACCTGGTGTTGACCAAGCGCCTGTTCGGCGTGCGCGGCGGCAAGGCGGCCTACGAGGCCCGGCTGCGCGGCGAGTCCATCCTGGACGCCGAGATCGCCGCCCTGGCCGCCGAGGGCGGCGGGGAACTGGAGCAGCAACCCGAACCTGGGCGGCACGCCAGACCGGCACCCGCCGGCGAGCCGGTCCCCGCCACGGACCCGGCCGCGCCCCCCGAGCCCGTCCAAGCCGCCACGGACCCGGCCGCGCCCCCCGAGCCCTTCCAAGCCGCCACGGACCCGGCCGTGCATCGCGAGCCCTTCCAGGCTGCCACGGTGGCCGCCGCCAAAGAGGCGCCAGCCCCCGAGCCCTCAGACCGGGCGGCCGGTGAGGCTCCAGATGCGGATGAGGCCGACGTGACCGCGCCGCCACCCCTGCCCCGCCGCCACCCGCGCTCCTAGCGCCGACGGTTTGTGGTCAGTGTGCCAACGACCACAATCGCCGGCATCGCCGCGCCCGGACTGGCGGCGGTTGCGGGCCGCGGCGCACGGGGCGGGGCGCGCGGCGCACGAGCGCGGCACACGGGCACGGGGCGCTGCGCACGCGCACGGGGCGCGGCGCACGGCGGCTTCGCTCCGGTTACGGGCTCTCGGCGGGCACCGCCGCGTCCATGAGTTCGTCGGCGGCGGCGAAGGGGTCCAGCTTGCCCGCGGCGACCTGGGCGGCCAGGTCCTCCAGCTGCGAGTCGCCGGGCAGCCCGCCCACCCGCCGGCGCAGTTCGGCGAGGGCGATGGCGGTGATCTCCTCGCGGGCCCGCGCCCGCCGCCGGGCCTCGCCCTGGCCCGAGGAGTCCAGCCAGGACCAGTGCGCGTCCACCTTCGCGGCCAGTTCGGCGATGCCCTCTCCCTTGACCGCGACGGTGGTCACGATGGGCGGCTTCCATTCTCCGGCGCTACGACGGGCCATCGCGATCATGCCCCGCAGGTCTCTGACTGCTTCCTGGGCACCCGGCTTGTCGGCCTTGTTCACCACGAACACATCCCCGACCTCGAGGATGCCCGCCTTGGCCGCCTGGATGGCGTCGCCCATGCCTGGCGCCACCGCGACCAGCGTGGTGTCGGCGAGCGCGGCGATCTCGACCTCGGCCTGGCCCACCCCGACGGTCTCCACGATCAGCACCGCGAACCCGGCGGCGTCCAGCACCCGGAGCGCCTGCGGAGCCGCCTCCGACAGGCCGCCGAGGTGGCCTCTGGTGGCCATGGACCGGATGAACACGCCCGGGTCGGTGGCATGGTCCTGCATCCGGACCCGGTCACCGAGCAGTGCACCGCCGCTGAACGGGGAGGTCGGGTCCACGGCGAGCACGGCCACCCGCTGGCCGCGTTCCCGGTAGGCGGCCACCAGGGCGGCGGTGATCGTGGACTTGCCTACTCCGGGTGCCCCGGTGAGCCCGACGACGCGAGCCTGCCCGGTCAGCGGGGCGACCGCCGCCGCGACCTGGCGCAGTTCCGGCGCGGAGTTCTCGACCAGCGAGATCAGCCGGGCAAGTGCCCGCGCGTCCCCTGCCCTGGCCTTCCCGATCGCCTCGCGCGCCCGGTCCGCGGCGTTCAACAGGCTCTCGCAGGCCGGTCAGCCATGAGCGCCCGGTACCCGGAGCAGCAGCGCGCTGCCCTGCCCGCCGCCGCCGCACAGTGCCGCAGCGCCCAGCCCGCCGCCGCGCCGGCGCAGCTCGTGGACCAGGTGCAGGGCGATTCGTGCGCCGGAGGCGCCGATCGGGTGGCCGATGGCGATCGCGCCCCCGTTGACGTTGACCTTGTCCGGGCCGACGGCCAGGTCGCGCATGGACTGGAGCACCACGGCCGCGAACGCCTCGTTGATCTCGATCAGGTCCAGGTCGCCCACGGCCAGCCGGGCCTTGCCCAGCGCATGGCGGATCGCCCGGGACGGCTGGGACTGCAGCGAGTTGTCCGGGCCGGCCACGTTGCCGTGCGCGCCGATCTCGGCGAGCACCGGGGCACCCCGGGCGGCGGCCGCCGCCGCGGACATCACCACCACGGCGCAGGCCCCGTCGGAGATCTGCGACGCCGAGCCCGCGGTGATCGTCCCGCCGGCCCCGAAGGCAGGGCGCAGCCTGGCCAGCGACTCGGCGGTGGTCTCGCCCCGCACCCCCTCGTCGGTGTCGAACAGCACCGGATCCCCGCGCCGCTGCGGCACGGGGACGGCCACGATCTCATCGTTCAGCAAACCATCCTTGATCGCCGCAGCGGCGCGCTGATGTGAGAGCGCAGCGTACTCATCCTGCTCGGCCCGGCCGATGCCGAGGCGCTTGTTGTGCGCGTCGGTCAGTTCGCCCATCGGCGTGTGGTCGAACGGGTCGGTCAGCCCGTCGACGGCCATGGCGTCCAGCAGTTCCATGGCGCCGTACTTGTGCCCGGCGCGGGCACCTGGCAGCAGGTGCGGGGCCCTGGTCATCGACTCCATGCCGCCCGCGACCACGATGTCGAACTCGCCGGCCCGGATGAGCTGGGCCGCGAGCGCGATGGCGTCCAGCCCGGACAGGCACACCTTGTTGATGGTGATCGACGGCACGGTCATCGGGATGCCCGCCGCGACCGCGGCCTGGCGGGCCGTGATCTGCCCGGCGCCGGCCTGCAGAACCTGCCCCATGATCACGTACTGGACATCGCCGCCGGTGACGCCCGAGCGTTCCAGCGCGGCCTTGACGACGACGCCGCCCAGGTCGGTGGCGGCGAGGTCCTTGAGCGAGCCGAGCAGCCGGCCGATCGCCGTCCGCGCTCCGCCTGTGATCACCGCTTCTGGCATGATTCCCTCCGCTGCTTCCCCGCCCGGTGCGCCGCGGGCGGGACGTCTGCCACGATACCCAGGGACCACCCCGATGACCCGCGGCCCCGCAGCCGCCGGGCCGTCCGGGGACTGCCAGGACGCCCGCGGGAGGCAGCGGTGCTGGACCGGATCGACCATGTGGGGATCGCCTGCCAGGACCTCGCGGCGGCCATCGCCTTCTACGAGTCCGTCTTCGACCTCACCGTGGCCAGCCGGGAGACCCACGAGGACCAGGGGGTCCATGAGGCCATGCTGCGCCTGGGCGAGGGGCCCGGGCCTTCCTGGATCCAGTTGCTTGAACCGACCGGCCCGGACACGCCGGTGGGGAAATTCCTGGCACGGCGGGGGCAGGGCATCCACCACATCGGGTACCGGGTGACGAACATCACCGTGGCGCTCGAGGCCATCGGGGCGCGCGGGGTGCGCCTGCTCGACCAGCGCCCCCGGCACGGGTCCATGGGCGCGTCGATCGCCTTCCTGCACCCGGCGGATGTAGGCGGAGTTCTGACCGAGCTGGTTCAGCCACCGGAGGCATGATCGGGGCGGCGCCTGGCCGCGGGCACCGGATCGCGCCGAAAAGTGAATCTTGGCCGGCGGGAAGCCGGAAAGCCGCAGTCTTCACCTGAGCAACGGGAGTACTCTGCCAGAGATCGGGCGAGCGGTCTCACGCGTCCGCGCCGGAGGGGGTTGCCGGACCTTGTCCTTCCCTCACGGCGGGTGCTAGGAACTCGTCTGCCCCCCCGCATGCCCCCCTCTCCGTCTAGCCAGGATCAAGCCACATGCAGCCTGAAATCGACGCCCAGCTCAGCAACTTCTTCGAAGACGCCCCGGCCCGCGACTTCGCCAAGGTCATGCGCGGCTACGACCCGCACCAGGTCGACGAGTACCTCAAGCAGAGCGATCTGGAGATCCGGCAGCACCGCGAGCAGGTCGGGGCGCTGCAGCAGGAGTTGACGGAGGCGCATCGTCAGCTCCGGGAGCAGGAGCGCCCCACCTATGCGGGCCTGGGCTCCCGGATCGAGCAATTGCTCCGCCTCGCTGAAGAGCAGGCGACGGAGATCGTCGGCGAGGCCCGCTCCGCGGCCAACGAGCTGCAGGCCGCTGCCAAGGTGGACGCGGCCGAGCTGCGCGCCGGTGCCGAGAACGAGGCGGCCGCACTGCGCGCCAGCGCCAAGCGGGAGACCGACGACCTGCGCGGCTCGGCTGAGCGGGAAGCCGACGCGATCCGCACCGGGGCACGCCGCGAGGCCGACGAGCTGACCTCCACCACCGAGCGCGAGGCCGCCAAGCTCCGCGCCATAGCCGACCACGAGGTGGCCGAGAAGCGGGCCGCGATCGAGCGCGACATCGCCAAGCTCCGCACCACCACCGAGCGGGAGGTCGCGCAGCTCAAGGCGTCGTCCAAGCGGGAGCGCGACGAGATCCTCACCACCTCCAAGCGGCAGGCGGACGAGATGCGCAGCCAGGCGCAGCGCATCCTGGAGGAGAGCGAGGCGCAGCGGGCGCAGGCCGAGGCCGAGTTCGAGATCCAGCTCGCCTCGCGCCGCGAGGAGTCCGAGCGCCAGGAGGCCGAGCGCCTGTCGGCCGCGCAGGCGGCGACGCAGAAGCTGGTCACCGAGGCGGAGCAGCGCGCCGCCACCGCCGAGCAGCGGGCCGCCAAGGCCAGCGCGCAGGCCGACCACACCCGGCGCGAGGCCGAGCAGCATTCCAAGCAGCTGGTGTCCAACGCCAGGAAGAACGCCGACCAGATCGTCGCCCAGGCCAAGGCCCAGGCCGATCAGCTCACCGCGGACGCCAAGAACGAGATGGAGCGGCACCGCGCTGGGGCGCAGCGCGAGGTCGACGACCTGACCAGGCAGAAGGAGAGCATCTCCACTCACCTGGCGCAGATCAGCCAGCTCCTCGGCACCCAGATGCCGGGCTTGTCCGAGGCGCTCAAGCCGGCCCAGTCCCGGCCCGCGGTTGCCCCGGCCGCACCCAAGGCGGTCGCGGGACCGCCGCCCGCGCCCCGGCAGGAGACCCGGGCATCGGCCCAGGCTCAGCCGCAGGCCCAGCCCCCGGCCAACGGCCCGAAGCAGCCGGTGCCGGCCAAGGCAGCCAAGGGCAGCGACGAGGAGTGGTGGACCGAGTAACCACCACACCCGACACGCCAAGAGGGGCGGCGCGAGCGCGCCGCCCCTCTTGGCGTCTCCGGCCCGGCTGCGGCCGGCCGGGGCCTCACGCCATGGTGGTCTGGCCGCCGTCGACGACGAGGACCTGCCCGGTCATGTAGGACGACGCGTCGCTGGCCAGGAAGACCGCGGGCCCGGCCATCTCGGTCGCGCGGCCCCACCGCTGCATGGGCACCGTGGCGATGGTCGCCTTCCCCGTCGTCTCGTCCTCCCACAGGTAGCGGTTGAGCTCGGTCGCGGTCCAGCCGGGGCACAGGGCGTTGACCCGGATGCCCAGCGGCGCCCACTCCACCGCCAGCGACTTGGTGAGTGAGATCAGCCCGGCTTTGGCCGCCCCGTAGGGCGACAGCAACGGCGAGGCAGCCAGGCCCGCGACCGAGGCCACGTTGATGACCGAGCCCTGGCCGCGCTCGGCCAGGTGCGGCCCGATCGCGTGGCACACGTACACGGCCGAGGTCAGGTTGAGCCGCATCAGCTTGTCCCAGCCCGGCACCCGCAGGTCCATGAACGGGACCACGAAGTTGGACCCGCCGGCGTTGTTGACCACGATGTCCACGTGCCCGAGGCGCTCGATCGCCGTGGCGACGGCGCCTTCCACGGCTTCCTGGTCGGTCACATCCGCCCGGATCACGAACGCCTCACGCCCGTACCCCGCCGCCTTCTCCGCGGTGGTCGCAAGCCCGTCCTCGCTGCGCGCCACCAGCGCGAGGTCGGCTCCTGCCTCGGCGAAGGCCACCGCGACCTCCTGCCCGATACCGCGGGAGGCCCCGGTGATGAATGCCTTCTTACCGCTCAGATCGAAAAGGGTCACCCTGGGTCCTCCCACTCGGTTGGCAGCGGCCACGCGGCCGGGTTCACCCGGCGCACGATCTCACCCAGAACAGTACGCACCGCAGGCTCCCCCACCCACAGGTGCTTGGCCCGTTCCCCGGCGATCACCTCGGCCTTCGGCACTCGCGCGAACCTGGCACGCGCCTCGTCCGGCCGGAGGTAGTCGTCGAACTCGGGCACCAGCACCAGCAACGGCTTGCCCGAGGCCGCCCAGGCGTCCAGCTCGGCGTCGCCGGCCCGGCGCAGCGGCGGGGAGAGCAGGATCGCGCCCTCCACCGCCGGGTCGTTCCCCCACAGCAGCACGAGTTCGGTGCCGAATGACCAGCCCAGCAGCCACACCCTGGGCAGGCCGGCGGCAACGCACCAGGCGATCGCCGCGGCCACGTCGTTCCGTTCGGCCAGGCCGCCGCCGAACTCCCCCTCGCTGCGGCCCCGCTCCGACTCGGCGCCCCGGGTGTTGAACCGGACCACGGCCAGGTCCGCCAGCGCGGGCAGGCGGTAGGAGGCCTTGCGGAGGATGTGGCTGTCCATCATCCCGCCTTGCGTAGGCAACGGGTGCAGGCACAGCAGGGTGGCCACCGGGTCCCTGGCGGGCGGCCGGGCGATCTCCCCGACCAGGGCCAGGCCGTCGGCGGTGTGCAGGGTGATGTCCTCGCGCCGCGCGGGCAGTACGGTGGCGGCCCTGATCTCTGTCACGGTGCTCCTTACCTGCCGGGCCGGCCGCGTCCTTGGCGGCGCAGCCACCTGTCCCAGCACGGGCGGTGCCAGTGCCTGCGCTCCGCCAGCCCGGGCGTGTAGGCGGGCCATACGACCAGGTGCGCGGTTCCGGGCTGAATCTCCTGGTCACAGCCGGGGCACCGGTAGGTCTTCACGGTCGCCTCGCCCGGTATGGCCCGGACCACCCAGTCCCCCTCCGGCCCCGACTCGATCCGCTCCGGGCCGAGCCGCAGCGCCGGCACCTCCGCCTCGTCTTCTCCCTCGCCCGCGGGCCGCCCCGGCGGCAGGCCGCCGCGCGGCCGGCGCGGCATGCCGGGCGGCAGGCGCCGGGCTCTGCGAGGGCTCACGGGCGTCACTGTAGGGCATGTCAACGGGCTTTCCTGACCGGGCCCGCACCCGCCGGCCGCATGCCTGGTCCGCGGCGGCACCGGCCGGTCAGTGCGGACAGACCGCCCGCAGGCGGCGCTCGAGGAAATCCCGCTCGGCAGCGTTGTCGTTCAGCGCGATGGCCGCCCGGTAGGCCCGCGCCGCCTCGGCGTCGCGGCCGAGCCGGCGCAGCAGGTCGGCGCGGATGGCATGAAAGAGGTAAAAGCCTTCGAGTGCAATACGATCCGCCAGGGCCAGCGCGACTTCCGGGCCGTCAATCTCGGCCACCGCGACGGCTCTGTTGAGGGCCGCCACCGGGCTCGGCGTGATGGCCAGGAGCTGGTCGTACAGCATCACGATCTGCCGCCAGTCGGTGTCCGCAGCGGTCGCCGCGTCGCTGTGCACGGCCTGGATCGCTGCCTGGATCTGGTACGGGCCCGGCTGGTCCCGCCGCAGGCACCGGCGGACCAGGGCCTGTCCCTCGGCGATGAGGGCCCGGTCCCAGCGGCCCCGGTCCTGGTCGGCGAGCAAGACCAGCCCGCCCGCGGCGTTGCTGCGGGCCGGCCGGCGGGCATCGGTGAGCAACATCAGCGCGAGCAGGCCCAGGGCCTCCGGCTCGTCCGGCATCAGTTCGGCCAGCAGCCGCCCCAGCCGGATCGCCTCGGCGCACAGGTCGTCGCGGACGAGCGCCGACCCCGAGCTTGCCGTATAACCCTCGTTGAAAATGAGGTAGAGGACGGCGAGCACGGCGCGGAGCCGGTCGGGAAGGTCGGCCTCGGCCGGGACCCGGTACGGGATTCTCGCGTCGCGGATCTTCCCCTTGGCCCGGACAAGCCGCTGCGCCATGGTCGGCTCCGGCACCAGGAAGGCGCGGGAGATCTGCGCCGTGGTGAGCCCGCCCAGCAGCCGCAGGGTCAGCGCGACCTGCGCGGCCTGCGCGAGCGCCGGGTGACAGCAGGTAAAGATGAGGCGCAGCCGGTCGTCGCGCACGGGGCCCTCCTCGGCGGGTTCGCCACGGGCGTGCAGCAGGGCAGCCTGGGCGTGGCGGTCCTCACGGGACGCCTCCCGGCGGAGGCGATCGATGGCCCGGTTGCGGGCGGTGGTGATGATCCAGCCGGCCCGGCTCGGCGGCAGGCCATCCGATGGCCACCGCTGCACCGCCACGGCGAACGCGTCCTGTACCGCATCTTCGGCGATATCGAGGTCGCCGAAGGTGCGGGTCAGGACGGCGACCGCGCGGCCGTACTCGGCGCGGAAGGCGTCTTCGATCTCCGCGGCCGAGGGGCCGGCCTGCCGGGCATCAGTCCTCGGTCTCGCCCTGGAACGGGCGCACCTCGATGGGCAGGCTGGTCACCAGCGCGTAGCGGCGGCCCCACCCCAGCGCCGCGTCCAGGTCGGGAGCCTTGACGATGGTGAAGCCGCCCAGGTGCTCCTTGCCCTCGGCGAACGGGCCGTCCGTGACGAGCACGTCGCCGTCCTTGTGCCGCAGCACGGTCGCGGTGCTCGGGGCATGCAGGCCGGCCCCGAAGACCCAGGACCCGGCTTCCCGCAGTTCGGCGCGAATCGCCTCGATGTCGGCCATCACCTTGTCCAGGATCTCCGGCGGCGGTGGCGGCCCGTCGGGCTGGTAGATGCTGATCAGGTACTGCTTCATCGCGTGTTCCTCCCGGTGATCGCGGGTGCTCTCACCTGCTACACGAACGTGCCCGCCGCGGATCGACATCCGCCGAGGCGGTCTTGCGAAGAATTCCGGGGCCGGGCCGCCGTCCCGCGGAGAGTTACCGCCAGCTTGACAGGCATAATCTGTTGTAATACTTTTCAATGAAAGAAAGATACTCCAGCAAAGGTCACGGGGTGCCGCGGCCCCGCCTGCGGGCAACCCGCCCGGCGAGCCGCCGATAGCACCGGCCCGGCACCGCGCACCCAGGCCGCCGGACTGCCCAGAAGCCGACATCCCGCGACGGAGCCCCCGATGAGCGACGCCATCACACAGCAGGCCGGCCAGGCCATCCGCGCCTCCGACGGCGAACGGGACCAGGTAGTGGCGCAGCTGCAGCGTCACTTCGCCGACGGCCGGCTGACCCAGGCCGAACTCGGGGACCGGGTGGGCGCCGCCCTCGCGGCGCGGACCAGGGACCAGCTGCATGCCCTGACCGCAGACCTGCCCGGCGCGGACGTACGGCCCGCGCGGCCGGCCATGGCGCCCGACCCGTGGCTGCTGTGCCTGCTCCTGTGCCTGTGCCCGCCCGCGGGGGCCGCCTGCTGGCTGCTGTCCCGCCGCGGGATAGGCGGCGGGCAGCCGTCGCGGCGGCAGCTGGCCGGCATCCCGACCTGGGCGTGGATCCTGATCATCGCCGCGGCTGCCGCCGCCGCTGCCCACCGATGAGTACCGGCGGCGGCCCGGCCCCGGCCCGCCCGCCGGCGGCGAAGGGCTGGCACGGCGTGCACAAGGCGCTGGCCGGCCCGCTGCGGATCCGGCTGGTGGAGTGGCTGATGGAGCAGCCCCGGTCGGCGCGGGAGCTGGCGGGCTGCGCCGGCCTGCCCGCCGACCGTCTCTACTACCACCTCGGCCAGCTCGAGCAGGCCGGGCTGATCGAGGTCGCCGAGTACCGGCGGCTGGCCCGGGGCAAGGCCGAACGAGTGTACGCCCCGGCCGAAACCGAGCCCCCCGGCGACGACGCCAGCCCGCAGGAGACCGCCGCATTCCTCTCATCGGTGCTGGAGGCCACCACGATGGACATCACCACGGCATTCCAGGCCAAGCAGGCAGGCCGCCGCCGGGAGGTCGACGTGACCCGGGCCGCGCTGCGGCTGACCGACGAGGCGCTGGCCGACCTGCGCGGCCACCTCGCCCAGATCACCGCCCGGCCCGCCGAACCCGACGAGGGAACCTGGACGCGGCTGGTCCTAGTCCTGGCCGACCTGCAAGACCGCCCCGCCCCGGCAACCCCGCCAGCCAGCCCCGCATGAGCAACACAGCGGGCGCCTCCGGGCCAGCAGCCCCCTAACAGGTGAGCACCGTCGGGATGCCGCCACAGAATCGCCTGCAACGAGCCACCGCGAGCGCACGAGAAAGCTGCGACCGAACCGCCCCGATCGGCGGCGATTCGTGCGCAGCACGTCGCCCGGCAAGGTTGCTCACCTGGGTATCGGCAGCGGATCGCGCTGCGAGCCGGCCGCCGCGAGGTCCTGCTCGCCCCCATCAGCGGCTGCCGCGAATGTCCGGCCGTCCGGTTAGCTTGGCCTGGTGTCTGCGGAGCCTGGCTGGTGCGGTGTGTGCGGGTTGCCGGTGCCTGCCGGGGAGAGGTTCTGCCGCTGGCCGTTTGGCGGCCGGGCCGGTGATGGCCAGCATGACGTCGAGGTGGTGCCGTGGGCATCGCACAGCCTGGCATTCATGACCGAACTGGTGGAGGCGCAGCGCTGGCGCTGCCCGTGGTGCGGGGATTACTTGCCTGATTCTCCGCGCGGCACCGCGATCGATCACATCATCCCGAGGGTTTACGGCGGGCCGCATCGCCGCTGGAATCTTCAGCTCCTGCACCAGGAATGCAACTCGGCCAAGGGCAAGAAGATCACCGCCGGGGCGCTGGAGCTGGCCGGTGCTCACGGCGTGACGATCAGCATGGACATCGGGCGATACCGCGCTGGAGTCCGGCGCCGGGCGGCCACGTATGCCGTGCGGGCAACGCGCCAGCTCGGCGGCGAGGCCCGTGACCGGGCTCTTGCCGCGGCGCGGAATCTCACCGTGTTCTTCCCCGAGGGAAGGGTTCATGCCGTCATCAGGGCAGCGGCGGAAGGGAACCCGGCCCGCTGACAGCCCCGGCTAGCTATACATGGGCCGCCGGGATAACAGGTCCAGGTGGCCTCGCGAGTGCCGCCACGCCCGGGATTCGCAACCCCGCCGTCCTGGCACGGGGTGTCAGTACTCCGGTGGATACTGCCCGGCATGGCGAGATTTGAGGACCAGGACCTGACCGATGCCGAATTTCGTGAGTGCGACTTGACCCGGGCCCGTCTGATCGGGGTGGTGATGCAGGACGCTGTGATCGACGGGCTGGTCAGGAACCTGGTGGTTAACGGAGTCGAGGTGACGTCGTACGTGGAGGCCGAGCTTGACCGGCGGCATCCAGTGCGGCTGCTGATCCGCTCGGCCGATCCGGCCGACCTGCGGGAAGCCTTCCGGCAGCTTCGGGCGGACTGGGCTGCGACGCTCGGGCGGCTCCGGTGGATGCCCAAGGGTTCGGAGAACCAGCGTGCCGGAGGCGAGTGGTCGGCGGTGGAGACTCTGCGCCATCTGGTGTTCGTGCACGACTCGTGGTTCCGGCGCTGCTGCCTGGGGTCGGCCGAGCCGTTCACCGCGATCGGCTTGGCGTCCGAGTTCGTCCCCGACCAAGAGGAGCAGGGCCTGGATCGAGCAGCGGCCCCGAGCCTCGACGAGGTGCTGGCCGCGCGCGGCGAGCAGGGCGCCGAGCTAGAGCGTTGGCTGTCGACCGTTACGCCCGATGAGCTGTCGGCGCCCGCGCCAGTGCCAGCGGGCCGAGGCTGGCCGCCGTACGCCAGGGGCAAGTCGGTGCTCGAGTGCGTGCACGTGGTGCTGGACGAGGAGTGGGCGCACCACGGCTTCTGCGCGCGCGACCTCGATCTGCTCGGGTGCCCCCCGCCAAGTGTTGTGTCGAAGCAGGAACCCTCAGGCGAACGTTAGGCACCAGCGAGTACTCGCGTAGGCGGCGCGCAAGCGGTGTCCCGCGCGCGTCCCGGGTACGTGCACCCCGACGCGAGCAGCACGGGGCCTCCCGGGACCCGCGCCGGCCGGGGGTGGCCTGGCCGATAGCGGCACCCCCTAGTACGTGAGATCATCCCGGACTATGCGCAAAGACCTGCGGGAATCCCCTGAGTACGCCGCAGTCGCCGAGCATCTCCGGCGGCTGCACGAGCCGGCTTTCGGCAGGCCGCACCATGTCACCGACCTCGTCACGACGACCGACGCCAGCCGCATCGTGGTGACCGGATCGGTCTATGACGAACTCGACGGGCTGCCGCGCACCGCCCTGTACGAGGTGTGGGACGGCGCGCTGCGCGCGCTGACTTCCGGTGGCGGGTCAGCCAAGGCCGCCCGGCTTGCGCCGGACGGGTCATCCCTGGCCTTCCTGTCCGACCGGGCCAAGGCTGAGGTGTTCCAGCTCTACCTGCTGGCCGACGGGCAGCTCGGCGAGGCCCGGCCAGCGCTTGCTGTCCCCGGCACGGTCGAGTATCTCGCGTGGTCACCGGACGGTACCCGGATCTTGCTAGGGGTCGCCGGGCTCGGAGCGGAGATGGCTGACGCGCAGGGATCGGGAACGGTCGGCTCGGGCGAGTCCGGGTTGCCGTCCTGGTACCCGGAGGTCGAGGCCGGGACGCCGGAGGATGCCTGGCGCAGCCTGTGGCTCTACACGCCGGCCTCAGGCGAGCTCGCCAGGGTCTCGCCCGACGGGCTGAACGTCTGGGAGGCGGCCTGGTCCGGCTCCGGGCATGTGCTGGCAATCACCAGCGAACAGCCCAGCGAGGACGATTGGTACTCCGCGGTGCTCAGCCGGCTTGACATCTCGACGGGTGAGGTGACCGAACTGCTCCGCAGTGACGTCCAGCTCGGGCTGCCTGCCGGGACGTCCGACGGTACGAGGGCCGCCGTGGTGGGGGCCGTATGCAGCGACCGGTGGATCGTGGCGGGAGACCTGATCCTGCTGGACCTGGTGGCCGGTACCAGGTGCACCGTAGACACCGCCGGGACAGATGTCACCGCGGTCCAGTGGATCGACAGAACGCGGCTCGGCTACATCGGCCAGCGCCATCTGGACAGTGTGGCCGGGATCGCCGACGCCGGGGAGGGGCCCCTGCCGGAGACGATCACCGGCAAGGAACTGACGGCGTCCGCGCAGTCGTGGGCGAGCTGGTTCTACCCGGCCGGCGCCTTCACGTCCGACGGCCGGGTCGTGGTGGTCCGGGACGACTACGACCTTCCGCAGGAGATCGCGATCGTCGGCGTGGGCGCCGACCAGGTGCTGGCCTCCCTGGCCCATGCCGGCACCGACTACATCCGATCGGTCGCGGGCTCGGCGGCGAACGTCGCCTGGAGCGCGCCCGACGGGACACCGATCGAAGGAGTCCTGTGCACGCCTCCCGGAGCCAGGCCGTTCCCGCTGGTCTTGCACGTCCACGGCGGGCCGATCGGGGCCTACCAGCGGAGCTGGACGATGCGTGACTACGCGGTACCCCTGCTGGTCTCCCGCGGATATGCCGTCCTGCTCCCGAACCCGCGCGGTAGCTCCGGGCGGGGCCAGGAGTTCGCCGCCGCGGTCGTCGGCGACATGGGCGGCGCGGACACCCACGACTACCTGTCCGGAATCGACGCAATGATCGAGCGCGGCATCGCCGACCCGGCGCGGATCGGCACGATGGGCGTCAGCTACGGCGGGTTCATGTCTGCTTGGCTGGTGACCCAGGACCAGAGGTTCAAGGCCGCCGTGGCCGGCTCGCCGGTGACTGAGTGGTACAGCTTCACGTTCACGACCAACATCCCCCGCTGGGGACTGTGGTTCCTGGACAACGCCAATCCCGGGGAAATCGGCAACCAGCTGCACACACGCAGTCCGGTTATGCACGCGAGTAAGGCCAGGACGCCGACCCTGCTCACAGCGGGCGCGAAGGACCGGTGCACGCCGGCCGGCCAGGCCAGAGAGTTCTACCAGGCACTGATCAGTCATGGCGTCGACTCCGAACTGGTGATCTACCCCCGGGAAGGACACGGTGTCAGCCGGTTCCCGGCCGTCACTGATTACCTGACCCGGCTCGTGACCTGGTTCGAGAGGTACATGCCGGCCTAATCTCGTGCCACGCGTGCGCGCCGGATGCCCAGTTCGGGGACGGCCCGGGCGCCGACGCCGAGGACCTGATAACAACCCAGAACGAGGCGGACCAGGTGCCGGCCCACAGCCATATCGGCCGCGGAGGGAATGAGGCAAACGTTACCGGTCGCCGCACTAGAGTTACCTCTCGTGCGGCTTGTCATTGCGCGGTGCAGCGTGGACTACGTGGGGCGGCTCAGCGCGCATCTGCCGATGGCGACGCGCCTGCTCATCGTCAAAGCGGACGGCTCGGTGCTCGTCCATTCCGACGGCGGCTCCTATAAGCCGCTGAACTGGATGTCGCCGCCGTGCCGGCTGGAGGAGTCACCGGGTGCCTGGCGGGTGGTCAGCAAGGGCGGCGAGGAACTGCGCATCACGCTCGAAGAGGTGCTGCACGACTCCAGCCACGAACTCGGGGTGGACCCGGGGCTGCGGAAGGACGGCGTCGAGGCGCACCTGCAGGAACTGCTCGCCGCACAGGTACAACTGCTCGGCCAGGGCTGGCGCCTGGTCCGCCGGGAGTACCCGACCGCGATCGGCCCGGTGGACCTGATGTGCCGGGACGAGGGCTCGGCGGCCGTGGCCGTGGAGATAAAGAGGCGCGGGGACATCGACGGAGTCGAGCAGTTGACGCGATACCTCGAACTGCTCAACCGGGACCCGGCGCTGTCCCCGGTGCGCGGCGTGTTCGCGGCCCAGGAGATCAGGCCCCAGGCCCGGGTGCTCGCCGAGGACCGGGGCATCAGGTGCGTGACCCTGGACTACGACACCATGCGCGGCGCCGTGGACGACTCGCTCAGGCTGTTCTGACGTCGGGCCGCTGACGTCCGCTTTTGCCCAGGTTTTGTGTCGTTTGGCCGTAAACGGGTGACCAAGGATGGCCGGGGGTATGGGGGTGCCGTCATCCAGATCCGGGAAGCGCCGGCCTGGCGGCGGCGGCGATCCGGCGCCGCTCGCATGCCGCGCGATTGTCCGGAGGCGGGCACAGCGAGCCCGATAGACAGCTGTGACCCGAATTGTCCGCACTGAGGGGGCCTGCTTGGTTACGATGCGCTGATATGAGCGCTGATCAGGACCCGGGAGCGGTCCTTCCGGTCCGGACCTCCCGATACCGCCGGACCGGGCGGCATTCCAGCCCGCACCAGCTCTCACTGCCGTCCGACAGTCCCGCGCTGGTGATCGCCGTCCCAGGGTCGGCCAGGCCAGAAAGCGAAGAGATCGCCGAGCGGATCGCCGACATGGCGGCCGCTTCCTGCCCCGGCGCCGAGGTGCGGATCGGCTTCCTGCGCGGCAACAGGGATCACCTGGAGGACGTGCTTGCCGACCTGGTCAGCCAGGAGGGCAGCCTGGCCGGCGTGGTGGTACCGCTGATGCCGTTTTCGAACCCGGAGGTGGACCGGGCCATCTCAGACGCGGTCGCGGCGGCCGAGGCACCGCTGCTCATCGCCGACCCCCTGGGCCCCCACCCGCTGCTCGCCGAGGCGCTGCACGCGCGGCTGGCCGACGTCGGCCTGGCCCGCGCCGCCAGGGTCGGCCGGATCAGCATCGTGACCGAGACCGCTGCCGACGGGGTCATCGTGGGCGCCGTGGGCGGCGACGAAGCGGTGCAGGCGGCTGAGGTGGTCGCCGTGCTGCTCGCGTCCCGCCTCACCACGCCGGTGGCCGCCGCGTCGCTCACCGACCCCGACAGCATCAAGGATGCGGCCACCCGGTTGCGCCAGGCGGTCCCGCGCGTCGCCCTGGCACCCTGCATGGTCGGGCCGGAGCTGACCTCGGGCACGCTGGAGGCGATCGCCGCGCTGACGAGCACCGACTGCGCCCCGCCGCTGGGCAGCCACCCTGCCGTGGGCAAGCTCGTGGCGATCCGCTATGGCGCCGCGCTGGCGGATCCGCAGGTGGCGGCCATGGTGGCGCGGGGTAAGAGCCAGTCCGCGCAGTCTGCCGCCAACGGCGACGCGCCGTCCGCGGGCCGTGCTGAGGCGCCGTCCGCTAGCCAGCCGGAGGCGCCGTCTGCTAGCCAGGCTGAGGCGCCGTCCGCTAGCCAGGCTGAGGCGCCGCCAGCTAGCCAGGCTGAGGCGCCGCCAGCTAGCCAGGCTGAGGCGCCGCCGACGGCCGACGATGGCGCCGGGTCACTGCCGGCATCCGCCCCGCCTGCCGGCACCAGCGCCCAGTAGCGTAAGCCGCCCGCGCGCGCCGCCGTCCACACCCCAGACATCTTCGATGTGATCCACTTCACATGTAGCCCCGGGCATATCGCATGTCCGATATGTGGAGCCGAACGTGACGGCGGCCGTCGAACTCGGTGCGTGCGGGATCCTGTTACCAGCACGGGCCAGGCCATCGCGGACATCGAGGCAAGGCTGGCGCGGGTCCCCGGCCCGCAGCCGTGATCATGACTTTGGGGGGCCTATCACCCCACCTAAGTCATGATCACGAAGGACGGAGGGCGCGGCGGTTCCCGCCCTCAGTGCGCGGAGGCCGGGGACGGCACGCCGAAGGCGGCGGCAACCCGGCGGAACGCTCCCAGCGCGGTGTCAACGTCGGCCGCATCCACGTCCGCGTGGGTGAGCATCCGGAGCCTGCCCGCGACGATCGTCGCCAGCGTGCCCTCGCCCGCCAGGGCGGCGGTCCACGCGTGCAGCGGCTGCCCGGTGCCCGCCACGTCCACGAACACGATGTTGGTCTGCACCGCGGTCAGGTCGACGTGCCCAGGCAGGATCGCGGCGATCCCCTCGGCCAGCCTGCGGGCGTTCTCGTGGTCATCGGCCAGCCGCCCCGGCCCCTCGGCCAGGGCGATCAGCCCGGCCGCCGCCATGATCCCGGCCTGCCGCCAACCGGCGCCGAAGAGGATCTTCAGCCGCAGCGCCTCCTCGATGAACCCGGCGTCTCCGGCCAGGATCGAGCCGATCGGCGCGCCGAGCCCCTTGGACAGGCAGAACATCATCGCGCTGGCCTGCGCGGCGTACTGCGACACCGGCGTGCCGCTCACCGTGCACGCGTTGAAGATACGCGCGCCGTCCAGGTAGAGCGGCACCCCCCGGGCGGCGCAGACCGCCGCGATCTCCGCCAGCGCGCCGGCCGGCATCACCGTGCCGCCGCCCACCTGGTGGGTGTTTTCCACCGTGACAAGGCCCACCACGGCGGGGTCGTAGGGCACCGGCTCCACCGCGGCCGCTACCTGGGCGGCGGTCAGCAGGCCGTGCGGCCGGCCCGCGATAGTGCGGAACGTGATCGACGACAGCATCGCCGACGAGATCAGTTCGTGCGTGCCGACGTGCGCGGCCTGCTCGCACACCACGACGTGCCCGGGGCCGGCCAGCACGTGCAGCGCGATCTGGTTGCACAGCGTGCCGGTGGGCAGGTAGAGCGCGGCCTGCTTGCCGGTCAGCCCGGCGGCCTGCTCCTGCAGCCGGATGACCGTCGGATCGTCACCGAACAGGTCATCGCCCACCTCGGCGTCAGCCATGGCCCGCCGCATCGCCGCGGTGGGCCTGGTCACCGTGTCCGAGCGTAGATCCACATACCCGCTGTCAGCCATGCTGCCGCCCTTCCGCGCCATGCGAGGTCAACCGCCTGTGGTCATGAAGCCGGGCCCTGCTCGCCGAGGACCGCGGCGTTGACGGCGCGCGCCTCGGCGGCCAGTCCGGGGACCTCCACCACGGTAATCCCTGCCCCGCGGAGCAGGGCGGCCCCTCCCCCCGGGGCGAAGACCGGCGGCTCCAGCCAGGCGATCACCACCCGGCGCAGGCCCGCGGTGATGATGAGCTCCGCACACGGGACGGGCCGGGAGGCACGGACCCGGCACGGTTCCAGCGAGCTGTAGAGGGTGGCGCCGCCGAGCCGGGAGCCGGCCGGGCCGATCTTGGCGAGCGCCGCCTCCTCCGCGTGGTCGAGCGGGCTGGTCTCCCTGGAGTGGCCGGTGGCCAGCACCGCGCCGTCGGCCGCCACGATGATGGCGCCGACCGCGTAAGCGGCCCGCGACGGCGGGCAGCGGCGCGACAGGTCGATCGCCTGGGCCAGCCAGCCCCGGTCGGCGGCGTTCGCCGCCGCGCCGGCGCCTGGTGCGCCCGGGTCCCCCGCGGTCACGATCCGCCCCGGGATCCCGCTGGATTCCGGGTCCCGGTCGCCACGGTCCCGTGCCTCCGGCTCGCCCTGGAACCCACCGGCTTGCAAGTCCCGGTCGCCACGGTCCGGCCGCGCCCACGCTTCGCCGCGCGCCCGGCGGCCGTCCCCGCCGAGCAGGTATCGCAGCAATACGACATCGTCGAGCTGGCGTACCTCCGCCAGGCGCATCGGCCGTGCGGGGTCATGCGGGTACACACCGGCCCCGGCGAACCGTGGCGCCGCCGCCGCGCCGACGAAGAACGGGGCCACGGCCAGGGCCAGTTCGTCCACGAACCCGTTCGCGAGGAACTCGCGTCCCAGCCGTGCCCCGCCCTCGACCAGCAGGCGGTGCACGCCGCGGCGGGACAGGTCGGCAAGGATCGCGCCGAGGCCCATGGGCGGCGGGACGGCGATGACCGGGGCAATATCGTTCAGCATGTTCTGGAGCCTGGGCGCCTGGGGGGCAGCGCAGTAGACAACGGGACCGGCGCCACTGGTGGCGTCGAAGAACCAGGCTGACGGGTCTAGGTCGCCGCTGGCGGTGAGGGTCACCCTGACCGGGTTCTCGGGGAGGCCGCGGCGCACCCGGCCGGCCCGGCGCGCCGCCGAGCGGATCACCAGGCGCGGGTTGTCGCGGCGGATGGTACCCGCGCCGACCATGATCGCGTCCGCCTCGGACCGCTCGGCGTCCACCCGGTCGAGGTCGGCGTGACCGGACAGCACGAGCCGCTCCGGGCCCGGCGCGTCCAGACAGCCATCCACGGACATTGCGCAGCTCAACAGCACATATGGCCGTTCGGGCGGCTGCAGCGGCTCGGTGTGCACGATCCCCCAGTCAACCAGATGAGCGGTGCCGGGCCGGTGCGGCCCGGCGGCGGTATCTGAGCGGGCGCCGGCGATGGTTTA
Source organism: uncultured Actinomycetes bacterium (assembly GCA_963806145.1). Classification (GTDB taxonomy): domain Bacteria; phylum Actinomycetota; class Actinomycetes; order Streptosporangiales; family Streptosporangiaceae; genus DASXKD01. The sequence goes on along the minus strand of CAWDXD010000006.1, from coordinate 44,590 downwards.
CTAGCGCGTAACAGGCCGGCGCATGGCGGCCCGGGCTAGACGCGAGGACGCGATGGACACGCTGCATGCAGGACAGACCAGTGCCCCGGAGACCTTCGATTCGGTCGACCCGGCGACCTCCGAAGTCATCGCCACCTTCCCGGTGTTCGGCCAGGCCGAGGTGAACGCCACCGTGGAGCGGGCGCACGATGCCGCGACCTGGTGGGCCGGGCTGGACTGGAAGCAGCGGCAGACCCGCCTGCTGGCCTGGAAGTCGCACCTGACGCGCTACATCGGGCGGCTCGCCGCACTCGTGCACACCGAGACAGGCAAGCCACTGGACGACGCCAAGCTGGAGATCGTCCTGGCGATCGTGCACATCGACTGGGCAGCCAAGAACGCCCGCCGGGTGCTGAGCGGGCACCGGGTGCGCAGCGGGCTCACCGCGCTGAACCAGGCCTCCTACGTCGAGTACGCGCCGCTCGGCGTGATCGGCGTGATCGGCCCGTGGAACTACCCGGTGTTCACCCCGATGGGCTCGCTGGCCTACGCGCTCGCGGCGGGCAACGCCGTGGTGTTCAAGCCGAGCGAGCTCACCCCCGCCGTCGGCGGCTGGCTGGTCAGCTCGTTCGCGGAGGTCGTGCCGGAGAAGCCGGTGCTGCAACTGATCACGGGCGCGGGGACGACCGGCGAGGCGCTCGCGCTGAGCGCGGTCAACAAGATCGCGTTCACCGGGTCGAGCCCCACCGCCCGCAAGGTGATGGCCGCGTGCGCGCAGAACCTGACGCCGATGATCGCCGAGTGCGGCGGTAAGGACGCCATGCTCGTGGGTGCCGACGCGGACCTGGACGCGGCCGCCGACGCCGCCGCCTGGGGCGCGGTGTCCAACGCCGGGCAGACCTGCATCGGGGTAGAGCGGGTCTACGTCGTGGATGAGGTCTACCACTCGTTCGTGGAGAAACTGTCCGAGCGGATGGCCGCGGCGCGGGCCGGCGACGACCGGGAGGCCACCTACGGGCCGATGACCATGCCCGGCCAGCTTGACGTGGTGGAGGACCACATCGCGGACGCCCTGGCCCGGGGCGGGCGCGCGGTCATTGGCGGCATGCAGAGCATCCGCCGCCCTTACGTGGACCCGGTGCTGCTGGCCGATGTGCCGGAGCAGAGCATGGCGGTGCAGGACGAGACGTTCGGGCCCACCATCACGGTGACCAGGGTGAACGACCTGCCCGAGGCGGTGAAACTGGCGAACGCGAGCCGGTTCGCGCTCGGCTCCGCGGTGTTCGCCGGGAACGCGAAGAAGGCCATGGCCACGGCGCGGGCGCTGCGCAGCGGCATGACCTCGATCAACTCGGTGATCGCGTACGCGACCGTGCCGTCGCTCCCGTTCGGCGGGGTCGGCGACTCCGGTTTCGGCCGGATCCACGGCGCGGACGGGCTGCGGGAGTTCACCCGGCCCAAGTCGATCACCCGGCAGCGGATGAAGCCGCCGCTGAACCTGACCACGCTGGCGCGCAGCGACAAGGACATGAGCCGGCTGCTGTCGCTCACCACCCTGCTGCACGGCAAGCGCTATCGCTGAGTGGATCCCCGCTCTCCCCTTCGGGGCCCCACTCAGCGATAGCTCCGGGTGGCTAGGCCCCCGCGCCTGGCCGCCCTGGCACCTGTCCGAGCGGCCAGGCCCCCGCCGACTGGCCGCTCAGGCACTTGCCCGAAGCATGTCAGCGGAGGATTTAGCGAAGATTGAGCGCCGATTGCGCCGGCACGGGCTGAGTCAGGCCGCATGCGGCCGGGCGCGCCGTTCCGCCGCCCGGATTACCCCGATGGGCAGTTCTCCGGGCGCCGGGGTCAGGCCAGTTCGACGGGGAGCGGCTCAGGCTCCAGGGCCGGGTCGGCGGGTTCCAGCGGCGCCCGGCCGAGGATCAGGTCCGCGGCGCGCTCGGCGATGGCGATGGTGGGGGCGTTGGTGTTGCCCCGCGGTACGGCCGGCATGACCGACGCGTCCACGACCCGCAGGCCCTCGACGCCGCGCACCCGCAGTTCCGGGTCCACCACGCTGGTGATCTTGGCGACGGCCAGCCGGGAGTCGCCGCCCATGGCGCAGGTCCCGACCGGGTGGTACAGGGTGCCCAGGTCACGCCGGATCCACTCGCGCACCTCGGCGTCCGTATGCACCTCCGGACCTGGGGCGAGTTCTTCGGTGCAGACCTTGGCCAGCGCACTCGCCACCGCGAACTCGCGGGCCATCCGGACGCCTTCCACCAGCGGGGCGATGTCCGTGCTGTCGGACAGGTAGGCCGGGTCGATCGCGGGCTTGTGCCGCGGGTCGGCGCTGCGCAGCCAGATCCGGCCGCGGCTGCCGACATCGACCAGCGTGACGAGCAGCGTGAACGCCCGGGTCTGCGGGTCGGCCAGGCCCTCGTTCAGGAACGGGGTGGGCAGCGCGTGCCACTGCAGGTCGGGCGCGGCCAGCGACGGCCGGGTCCGGCTGAACCCGCCGGCCTCGGCGACGTTCGAGGTGAACGGGCCGGAATGGCGTAGCTGCCAGCGGAACAGGTTCTTCGGGCCTGCCTTCTCCCACAGGGCGGGCACCTTCGGGGTCCGCCAGATTGCGGGCACGACCGGGTGATCGGACAGGTTTGCGCCCACGCCGGGGCTGTCCACGATCACGCTGACGCCGGCATCGCGCAGGTCGTTGGCGGGCCCGATGCCGGACAGCATGAGCAGTTGCGGGCTGCCGATGGTGCCGGCGCTCAGAATCACCTCGCCCTGCACGTAGGCGGTCTCCTCGACGCCCCGCTGCAGGTACCGCACCCCGGCGGCCCGGCCGCCCTCCACGACGACCTTGGTGACGCGCACGTCGGTCTTGACCTCAAGGCCGGGCCGCGCCATGGCGGGGCGGAGGTAGGCGTCCGCGGCCGAGCACCGGCGGCCATCCTTCTGCGTCACCTGGTAGAAGCCGCTCCCGTCCTGCTGCGCGCCGTTGAAGTCGTCGTTGGCGGGCAGCCCGCACTCCTGGGCGGCGGCGACCCACGTCTTGGTCATCGCCGACTGGAAGGCCAGGTCGGACACGGACAGCGGCCCGGTCCCGCCGTGGTAGGCATCGGCACCGCGGGAGTTGCCCTCGGCCCGGCGGAAGTACGGCATCAGGTCGGCGTAACCCCAGCCGCTGCAGCCGTACTCGTCTCGCCAGGTGTCGTAGTCGTGCCGGTTGCCCCGGATGTAGATCATGGCGTTCATCGACGAAGACCCGCCGAGCATCTTCCCGCGCGGCCAGTAGATGGCCCGCCCTGCCGCCCGCTCCTGGGGGACGGTGCGGAAGTCCCAGTCGTAGGTGCTCTGGAACAGCAGGTTCAGCGCCGCCGGGATGTGGATCTCATCGGCATCGTCCGGTGGGCCGGCTTCGAGCAGCAGAACCCGTGCCGAGGGGTTCTCGGTGAGGCGCAGCGCCAGGACACATCCCGCGCTGCCGGCACCAACGATGACATAGTCGTACACAGCCACCTCAAGACCGCAGAACGCGTGCGTAGGGGACAACCCTAACCCGCCGCCCGGCCCGCTACGGTGAGTCCATGCCAGCAGACGCCAAAGACGCCCGCGACAACCCCGTGGTGCTCTCCCGCATCTACACCAGGACCGGGGACGGCGGGACCACCGCGCTCGGGGACGGCAGCCGCGTGGCCAAGGGGGATCCGCGGCTGGCCGCCTACGCCGACGTGGACGAGGCCAACAGCGCGATCGGCACCGCGCTCGCGCTCGGCCAGCTTGACTCCGGTATCGCGGCGCTGCTCACCCGGATTCAGAACGAACTGTTCGACGTCGGCGCCGACCTGTGCAACCCGGTGGTCAGCGATCCGAAGTACCCGCCGCTGCGGGTCGATGACGGCTATGTGAGCGACCTGGAGCGGGCGTGCGACGAGCACAACGAGGGCCTGCCCACGCTGCGCAGCTTCATCCTGCCCGGCGGCACGCCAGGGGCGGCGCTGCTGCACACCGCCCGCACGGTGGTGCGCCGGGCCGAGCGCAGCGCCTGGGCGGCCCTGGAGGCCTACCCCGACTCGGTGAACCCGGCCACCGCCAGGTACCTGAACCGGCTCTCTGACCTGTTGTTCATCCTGGGCCGCCGGGCCAACGCTGGACATGGCGACGTGCTGTGGAAGCCGGGCGGCGAACGCTGACCGCGCCGTCCGGCGCTGGGCGTGCTCGCCCGGGGCGGAGCGGGCCGGCTAGGGGCTGAGCGGGTAGGAGCCGGGCGGGGCGGATTCCAGCCAGGCCAGGAAACCGGTCAGCGCGCCCTCGGCCATGGCCAGTTCCACGTTCTCCGGCGTCTCCCCCACGGTGCAGGACACCACGACCATCCCCTGTCCCAGCTGGGTGGCTTCGGCGGGATAGGCCTCGCGCCTGGACGCCACAGACAGCGTCCGCCGGGCCAGCACCTCCTCCGGGGTGAGCAGCACGCCGACCGCGTCGTACCAGCGCAGCTCATCCCCTGCGTAGGCGGCGACGCCCAGCCGCCAGGTGCCGCCTGGCCTGCGCAGCCCGCACTCCACCGTGCCGCCGCCGCGATCGAGGAGCATCCGGCGGGTGGCCAGGCCGATCGCGCAGAGCACGACGATGGCCAGGAATGCGGCGAAGATCCAGGCCGCATCGAGCGCAATCGCTTTGCTCATCCCCGGCCCGGCTGCTGGCGCCCGTCAGGACTGGTCGCCGGCGGCCCGCAGCACGGCGCGGGAGTATCTCACCTCAAGGGGCTCGGCCTCGCCCGGCGGCAACTGCCCGGCCTCGGACAGCGCGGTCTCCAGCCGGGCCCGGGCGGCGTTGACCTCCACCTGGGAGCCGAGCTCGGCCTGGCGCACCAGGATCGAGACCCGGTCGTCGGCGACCGAGAGGAAGCCGCCGCTCACCGCCGCGCGCATCTCCCGCTCGTCGCTGGCCGCGCCGTCCTCGACGTCCAGGATCCGGATCAGGCTCGCGTCGGCCAGGACCCCGACCACCGGCGGGTGCCCGGTGAGGATGCCGATGTCGCCGTCGAGGGTCTTGGCGATCACCATCCGGGCCATGCCGGACCAGATCTCGCCGTCCGGGGCCACCAGCGCCACTCGCACGCTCATGCGGCCGGCCCGCCCGTCGCTTCGAGCGCTCCGTTCACTGCTTCTCCAGCTCCGCGGCCTTGCGCTCTACGTCCTCGATCCCGCCGCACATGAAGAACGCCTGCTCCGGGATGTTGTCGTACTTGCCCTCGCAGATCGCCTTGAACGAGGAGACCGTCTCGGACAGCGGCACGAACACGCCCGGCTGGCCGGTGAACTGCTCGGCGACGAACATCGGGTGCGAGAGGAACCGCTCGATCCGCCGGGCCCGCTTGACCGTGACCTGGTCCTCTTCGGACAGCTCGTCGATGCCGAGGATCGCGATGATGTCCTGCAGCTCCTTGTAGCGCTGCAGGATCCGCTGCACCTCGCGGGCCACCTCGTAGTGCTCGTCGCCGACGTACTTGGCGTCCAGGATGCGGGAGGTGGAGTCGAGCGGGTCGACGGCCGGGAAGATCCCCTTCTCGGTGATCGCCCGGGACAGCACGGTGGTCGCGTCCAGGTGGGCGAACGTGGTGTGCGGGGCGGGGTCGGTGATGTCGTCGGCCGGGACGTAGATGGCCTGCATGGAGGTGATCGAGTGCCCCCGGGTCGAGGTGATCCGCTCCTGAAGCTGGCCCATCTCGTCGGCGAGCGTGGGCTGGTACCCCACCGCCGAGGGCATCCGGCCGAGCAGGGTGGATACCTCCGAGCCTGCCTGGGTGAACCGGAAGATGTTGTCGATGAACAGCAGCACGTCCTGGCCCTGCACATCGCGGAAGTACTCGGCCATGGTCAGCGCGCTCAGCCCGACCCGGAGCCGGGTGCCGGGCGGCTCGTCCATCTGGCCGAACACCAGGGCGGTGTCCTTGATCACGTTCGACTCGGTCATCTCGATGATCAGGTCGTTGCCCTCACGGGTGCGCTCGCCGACGCCGGCGAACACCGAGACACCGCCGAAGTTCTTGGCGACCCGGGTGATCATTTCCTGGATGAGCACGGTCTTGCCGACGCCCGCGCCGCCGAACAGGCCGACCTTGCCGCCCTTGACGTACGGCGTCAGCAGGTCGAGGACCTTGATCCCGGTCTCCAGGATCTCCGTCCTCGGCTCGAGCTGGTCGAACGCCGGGGCGTCGCGGTGGATCGACCAGCGCTCGGTGATCTTCAGGGATTCGGTGGGCACATCCAGCGTCTCGCCGAGCACGTTGAACACGTGCCCCTTGGTCACGTCGCCCACCGGCACCGTGATCGGGCCGCCGGTATCGGTGACCGTGGCCCCGCGGACCAGGCCGTCGGTGGGCTGCATGGAGATCGCCCGGACCATGTTGTCCCCGATGTGCAGCGCCACCTCCAGGGTCAGCATCCTGGTCGTCTCGCCCAGGGTCACATCGACGTGCAGCGCGTTGTAGATGTCGGGCATCTGCTCGGCGCCGAACTCCACGTCCACCACGGGCCCGGTGACCCTTGCGACCTGGCCGATCAGGCCAGTGCCGTCGTGGCCGCCGCTGCCGGTGGCTGAGTTCTCTGTGGTTGCGGTCATCTCCGACCCTCACTCGCTCCCTGCGAGCGTCTCGGCCAGCGCGTTGGCGCCCCCGACGATCTCGCTGATTTCCTGGGTGATCTCGGCCTGGCGGGCCTTGTTGGCCTCACGGGTGAACTGCTCAAGCAGGTCGTTGGCGTTGTCGGTGGCCGACTTCATAGCCCGCCGCCGCGCCGCGATCTCGGCGGCCGCGCTCTCCAGCAGCGCATGGTAGATCCGGTTCTCCACGTACAACGGGAGAAGAGCATCCAGTACTGCCTGCGGTGACGGCTCGAACTCATACAGCGGGATCGGGCCCTCGGGGCGCTGCTCCTCGGTCTCCCGCACCTCCAGCGGCAGGATGCGCCGGACCGCGGGCCGCTGCGTGAGCATCGACACGAACTGGGTGTACACGAGGTGGATCTCGTCCACGCCGCCCTCGGCCGTCGGGCGGTTGAAGGCCTCGATCAGCGCCTCGGCGATCTTGGCGGCGTTGCCCGGGGCGGGCCGCTCGGAGAAACCGCTCCACTCCCCGGCCAGCTCGCGCTCGCGGAACCGGTGCCAGGTGATGCCCTTGGTCCCGCTCACATAGGTCTGCACCGCGGCACCGCGCTCCTCCTCGAGCAGCGCCCGCAGCCGCTGTGCCTCGCGCAGCACGTTGGCGTTGTAGCCGCCGGCGAAGCCCCGGTCGCTGGTGAGGATCAGCATGGCCACCCGTTCGGCACTGACGTGCTCGCGGACCAGCGGATGATCGATGTGCGCGGACCGGCTGACCACCGCTTCCACCGCGCGGGTGAGTTCCTCCGCGTAGGGGGCCGAGGCCCGCACCCGCTGCTGTGCCTGGATGATCCGCGAGGACGCGATGAGCTCCTGGGCGCGGGTGATCTTGGCAGTGGACTGGATCGCCCGGATCCGCTGCCTGACCGCGCGAAGCTGTGCTCCCATGCTCTGCCTTCCCGCCTACTCCGACGGCTTCGGCTTCGGTGGGACGCGCTTGGTGACCGCGTCGCGGCTGACCTCGTCCTCGCCGAGTGGCTCGGCCGACTCGTCGGGCACCAGCAGCCCGCCGCCGGTGATCTCGAAGCCGCGCCGGAACTGCTCGATCGCGTCCTTCAGCGCCGTGGTGGTGTCCTCGGACAGCTCCCCGGTCTCGCTGATGGACTGGTAGATGCCCTCGTGCTTGCGGCCCAGCGTGCCGAGGAATTCCTCTTCGAACCGGCCGACGTCCCCGACCGGAACGTCGTCGAGGAAGCCCGAGGTACCGGCCCATACCGAGACCACCTGCCGCTCGACCGGCGAGGGCGAGTACTGCGGCTGCTTGAGCAGTTCGACCAGCCGCTCGCCGCGGTCAAGCTGGGCCCGCGAGGCGGCGTCCAGGTCGGAGGCGAAGGAGGCGAAGGCCTCCAGGTCACGATACTGGGACAGGGCCAGCTTGAGCCCCCCGGCGACCTTCTTCATCGCCTTGATCTGCGCGTCGCCGCCCACCCGGGACACCGACCGGCCGACGTTGATGGCGGGCCGGACACCGGAGTTGAACAGGTCGGTCTCCAGGAAGATCTGCCCGTCGGTGATCGAGATGACGTTGGTCGGGATGTAGGCGGAGATGTCGTTGGCCTTGGTCTCGATGATCGGCAGCCCGGTGAGCGACCCGCCGCCCATCTCCTTGGACAGCTTGGCGCACCGCTCCAGCAGCCGTGAGTGCAGGTAGAAGACGTCGCCCGGGTAGGCCTCACGGCCGGGCGGGCGGCGCAGCAGCAGCGAGATCGCGCGGTACGCCTCGGCCTGCTTGGACAGGTCGTCGAACACGATCAGCACGTGCTGGCCCTGGTACATCCAGTGCTGTCCGAGGGCCGACCCGGTGTACGGGGCGATGTACTTGTACCCGGCGGGGTCGGAGGCGGGCGACGCGACGATCGCCGTGTACTCCATCGCGCCGGCGTCTTCGAGCGCCTGGCGGACCTGGGCGGTGGTGGAGCCCTTCTGGCCGACCGCGACGTAGATGCACTTGACCTGCCGCTCCGGATCCCCGGATTCCCAGTTCGCGCGCTGGTTGATGATGGTGTCGATAGCGATGGCGGTCTTGCCGGTCTGCCGGTCGCCGATGATCAGCTCGCGCTGGCCGCGCCCGATCGGGGTCATCGCGTCGATGGCCTTGATCCCGGTCTGCAGCGGCTGGTTCACCTTGCTGCGCTGCACCACGGTCGGGGCCTGCAGTTCCAGGGCACGAAGCTCGGTGCCCTCGATCTCGCCCTTCCCGTCCATCGGGATGCCGAGCGGGTCCACGACCCGGCCGAGGAACGCGTCGCCCACGGGCACGGACAGCACCTCACCGGTGCGCCGCACCTGCTGGCCCTCTTCCACCTTGCTGAAGTCGCCGAGGATGACCACGCCGATCTCGCGGATGTCCAGGTTGAGCGCGAGACCGCGGATCCCGCCGGGGAACTCAAGCAGTTCGCTTGCCATCGCCGAGGGGAGCCCTTCGACCCGCGCGATGCCGTCGCCGCACTCGGCGACCGTGCCAATCTCCTGCCTGGAGGCCTCGTCCGGCTCGTATGCCTGCACGAAGTTCGCCAGCGCGTCGCGGATCTCGTCGGGCCGGATTGTCAGCTCCGCCATGGTTCTCTCTTTCTCGTCTGCTTCCGATCGCGGGACGCTGGCCTCATGCTGCCCAGTGCCGTCTGAGCGCGGCGAGCCGGCTGCTCAGCGTTCCGTCGATGAGCTCGTCCCCGATCTGAATAGACACTCCGCCCACTACCCGGGGATCGAGGACGACATTCAGCTGAATGCCGTGGCCGTAGATGGCCGAGAGCGCCCGGGTCAGCCGCTGGCGCTGGCGGGCGCTCAGCTCGGTGGCGACCCGCACGACAGCGATCAGGCGCTGCCGCCAGTCCGCAACGAGCCTCGCGTAGTCCGCCAGGTTCGCCTCCAGGTTACGCCCCCGGGGGTTGATCACCGCCTGGGTGATGAGCCGCAGCGAGGCCGGTGCGACCTTGCCCCCGAGCAGCTCATCGAGCAGCCCGCGCTTCTGGTCGTCCGGCATCCGCTGGTCGGCCAGGGCCGCGAGAAGCTCGGGCTCGCCGCTGGCGATCCGGCCGAACCTGAACAGTTCGTCCTCGACGTCGTCCAGGCGACCCGCGCTGCCGGCGGCGGCGGCCGTGGCCAGGACCGCAAGCTCCTCGGCCGCGTCGGCCAGATCCCTGGGCACCGACCAGCGCGCGCTGGCCAGCCCGGAGACCACCTCCAGCGTGGCCGCGGACACCCGGTCGGCGAGCAGATCGCGCGCCAGCCCGGTGCGGGCTTCCCGCGGCCTGGTGTAGTCGGCGAGCGCACGCCGCAGGCCCGGCTCCCTGTCGAGCAGGCCAACGACCGCGAACAGCTCGTCCCCGACGGTGGCGGCGACGTCCGCGTCGGCCACGACCTCGGTCAGCCGGTCGCGCGCGTCCGCGAAGGCGACACGGCTAGCGCCGCGCATGCCTGCCTCCCGCCCCCGTGCGCCCGGATGTCACCGTGGCCGCCTGGCCTGCGCGGGCCCGGCCGGTGACCGTGAGCGCCGCGCTCATGTTGGTGACTCCGTAGCCACCTGCTCGGCATCCAGCTCTTCCAGGAAGCGGTCCACGACGCGGCTCTGGCGCGCGTCGGAGTCCAGCGACTCCCCCACGACCCGGCTGGCCAGCTCGACCGCGAGCGCGCCCATCTCGGTGCGCAGTGCCTGGATGGCCTGGGCGCGGTCCGCATCGATCTGGTCGTGCGCCGCCGCCACCAGGCGCTGCCGCTCGGCCTCGCCCCGCTCGCGTAGCTCCGCGAGGATCCGCGCGCCCTCCTCCTGGGCGTCCTGGCGCATCCGGGATGCCTCGTGGCGCGCCTCGGCGAGCTGCGCCTGGTACTGCTCCAGTGTCTGCTTTGCTTCGGCCTGGGCCTCTTCGGCGCGCTGCAGGCCGCCTTCGATCTGGTCGGTCCGCTCCGTCAGCGTTTGCTGGATCCGCGGCAGCAGCACTCGCCACAGCACCGCGAACACGACGAGGAACGAGATCGTGCCGATGATCAGTTCGGTGAGGTCCGGGGATAGCGGCCCGAGGCCAGATGAAGCGGCAAGGTACATGACGGTCAGCCTTTCTGCCTTACTCGCATCTCATGATCCGCGTTCGATCAGGAGTAGTGGAAGACGAAAGGCACCACGAAGCCGATTAGCGCGAGTGCCTCGGTCAGCGCGAACCCGATGTACATGTTGGACCGGATCATTCCGGCGGCTTCTGGCTGCCTGGCCATGGCCTCCACGCCGTGGCCGAAGATCAGGCCGATGCCCACGCCGGGCCCGATGGCCGCCAGGCCGTACGCCACCGCACCGATGTTGATGCTGATGATGCTGTGGGTGGTAGGGGCGGCTGCCAGGAAGTGAACTAGGTGCAGCATCCTTGCTTTCCTTTGCGATAAGGCCGGCGGTGTTCTCCCCGGCGATCGGAAGGGACGACCGGAGTGGCGCGCCGCCGCGTCGGCGGCGTGCCGCGGTTCCGGTCGCAGGCCATGTCAGTGCGCCGCCTCGTAGGCGCCCCCGATGTACTGGGCGGTCAGGATCGTGAAAATGTAGGCCTGCAGCGCCTGGATCAGCATCTCGAACCCGGTGAGCACGATGGTCATCGCGAACGACGCCGCGGCGAACACCAGCCCGATGCTGGCGCTGACCAGGTACCAGGTCGCGATCGTGAACACCGCCACCAGGATGTGCCCGGCGAACATGTTCCCGAACAGCCGGATTGCCAGCGTGAACGGCCGGACGATGATGTACTGCAGGACCTCAAGCGGCGCAACAATGAACAGGATGCCGATGGGCACGCCCGACGGGACCATGCTCTTGAAATAGCCGCCCAGGCCCAGGTTCTTGATGCTCACGAAGTTGTAAGTGATGTACACCATGAGCATCAGCGAGATCGGGAACGCGATGTGCGCCATCGCCGGGAACTGGAGCCCAGGCACGATCTCCATCAGGTTCATGAACCAGATGAAGAAGAACAGGCCCACCAGGAAGGGCAGGTAGCCGTCGCCCCGCTTGCCCATCATCGGCCGCAGGATCTGGTCCCGGACGAACAGGATGCCCAGTTCGCCAACGTTCTGCACGCCCCGGGGCACGATCTTCGGCTTGGCGAAGGCCGCCCAGAAGAAAGCGATCACCAGCGCGGCGCAGAGGATGGCCTGCAGCATCGGCATGATGAAGTGGAACGAGCCGATGCTGAACAGCGGGTTGAAGTGGAAGCTCCCCGGGTAGCTGGGGGCAGGGTACCCGCAGCCGGAGCCGAGGTGGCATCCCTCTGCCACCGGTACCCGGGACGTGAAAGTCACCCTTTGACTCCTTAAGCGCGCGCGTGACCTGGACGGCCTGCACTACCCGGGCCGACCGCCGCGCATGCAGGGCCGCGGTGCCGGGCAGCGACTATCAGGACCGGCCGTACCGGTAGATCACCAGCCAGATGGAAAGGGCAAGGCCGAACAGCATCCCCAGCGGGAAGATCAGCGAGAGCCCCGTCCAGTGTGCGATCAGCCAGCCAAGCCCCCCGTAGGCAAGCATGCCCGCGAGAAGATAGCTGAACACGGTCATTCCGATGTTCTGCCCGCCGTCGGCCGGCGGCGGGCGTTCGCCGGTCATGACAGGACGGTGGGGGCGGCACTGGCCCCAGGCGAGCCGCCGCGGCGCGGGCAGGCCGACCTGCGGGCCGCGCTACGCCGTCCGGACGCCTGGTCGCCACCACCGGTCACCGTTTCCCGTCCGGTTCGACGTACGGAACCTTGAGCCGGGCCGAGACCAGGGCCTGGGCCGACGTCCAGACGACGACGCAGACGACCACCGTGAAGCCGAACAGCTTGCCGTTGAACGCTGTGGTGGCGCTGTACCTGACGACCAGGTAGAACAGCGCAAGGATCTTGATCAGGTAGGTGGATACCGCGGTCACCATCGTGACCTGCGGGCTTTTCCGGGAGGCCCAGCTCATCGCGACGGCGCTGACGCCGAAGAAGGCGACGACGAGCGCGACCCCGATCAGCGCGCCCACCAGGCCCTTGCTGCCGCCGAAGGCGCCGCTCAGCACGATCATGACCAGCGCTGCGATGGCAGTGACCATGGCAGAACGCCGGAGGATCACGGCGTAACCTGCCATCTGCCAAACTCCGAGGGGTCGACTGTCGGACGAACGACCAGCGGGCGAGCATGGCCATCCTGCCCTGGCGCCGGCCGCGGGGGCCGCAACGCCGCACAAGCGGCGGGGTGCGCCGCCGGGTGAGCGAAAACGTATCACGAGCCCCATCGCTAGCCCTTACCTGGGTGCTCGTGAAAGATATCACAAGCTCCTTGACCCAGGCTTTACCGGGTCACCCATAGTGATGTCCATGACTATTCGTAAGAACTTCGGCACTATAGGTAACAGATTTCGGCTGGTCATTCGGCCCGGATGGCCCGTGCTCAGGCCCCGTGCTCACGCCCCCGAGCTGGCCCCGCGCTTACGGCCAAGGGGGCGAGGCCGGCGGCCAGGGCGGAGCGGCGGGTCGCCACGGCGAGGCGGCGGGCGGCCATGGCGGGGCAGCGGGCCCGTCCCCTGGCCGGTCCGAAGCCTCCGGCGGGGAGCTGACCGGGCCCGGCCAGGGCAGCACCGGATCCGCGCCGGTTGCGTCCGGATCGGCCGACTGGGCCAGCTCCCAAGGGGGCATCGACCGGCCCGCGGCCGGCGGCGGCGCGGAACGGCCAGCAGCCCACGGCGGAATGGCGGAGCCGCCGACCTCCGGGGGCAGTTCCCACGGCGGCACGGAACGGCCGGCCGCCAGAGGCGGCTGGGAACCCGTCCCCGAGGGCGGCGCGCTATGGCCGGCCTCCCAGGACGGGGCGGACCTCGCCGGTTCCGGGGACGGCTTGGCGTCATCGGTTTCCCAGGATGGGGCGGGCCCCGCCGGTTCCGGGGACGGCTCAGCGTCATCGGCCTCCCACGGCGGCACCGCCCGGCCGCCGTCCCGGGGCGGCAGCGTGCCGGCTGCTTCCCAGGACCATCCGCCCGGGCCGGCCGCACGGGTGACCGGCGAGCCGGCCTCGTCCTCAGGGGTGGCCGCCGGGGTAGCTGGGCCGGCCGCGGAATCCTTGCGCTTGCGGCCCTTGGCCGGCGCGGCACCGTTACCCCCGGCCCCGTTGCCGGCCCGGCCTTTGCCCGGCACACCGCCGCTCCCCGCGCCCCTGTTCCCCACGCCGCTGGTCCCCGCGGTGCCGCTGCCCGCGGGACCCTTGGCAGGCTCGGGGCGGACAGCCGGCGGCCAGCCGACCTCGTCCGCCGCCCCGGTCCGCCCGGCTGTTTCCTTCGTGGCGGGCGTTGTCCCGGCCCGCCGCACGGCGGCGACTTCCTCCGGAGCCGCGGCCTGGCCGGTCCGGCGCCGGGATGCTCGCTGCGGGGCAGCCGTTCCGGCCGTGCTTCCCCGGGCGGCCTCCGGGGCCGGCGCCGCACCCGCTCCGGCCGGGCGGCCCGATCCAGGGCCGGCTGCCGGTCCACCCGGCACCGCACCTGCCGCGGCCGCGGCGGCCAGCGCGCTCGCTGGGACCGCGCCTGCTGGGACCGCGCCTGCTGGAGCCGCGACCGCTGGCCGCAGGGCGTGGCCGCCTGCCGCGCCATCCCCGGCGGTGCCCCGCGACCACGGCCGCAGCCGCGGCATCGTCACGAGCAGCAGGCCCATCACCGCGGCCACGGTGACGATGGCCAGGACGTACAGCGGGGTCCGGACGATCGACAGCAGGATGACGGTGCCCGAGAACACCGCCGCCCACAGGTACATGATCAGCACGCTGGTCCGGTGCGAATGACCGATGGCGAGGAGGCGGTGCTGGAGGTGCTTCTTGTCCGGGGCGAACACGGACTTTCCCGCCCGGGTCCGGCGCACCACGGCCATCAGCAGGTCGGCGTACGGGATGAGCAGGATAGCGGCCGGCACCAGTAGCGGAATGAAGGCGCCGTACCGGTTGACGGTGCCCGCCGCGTAGGCCTGGGTGTCGGTCAGCGAGGCGGGGTCAAGCAGCGCAAGGCTGGAGATCGGCGCGTAGGCAAGCAGCAGCCCGATGAGCATCGAGCCGGTGTCCCCCATGAAGATGCGCGCCGGATAGAAGTTGTGGGGCAGGAACCCGATGCACACCCCGGCGAGCAGTACCGAGACCAGGGCGGGCTCGCTCTGGTCCAGCAGCCCGAGCCGGTGCACGAGGGTGAAGTAATAGGCGAAGAACGCGATGGCACCGATGCCCACGATCCCGGCGGCCAGGCCGTCCAGGCCGTCGATGAAGTTGACCGCGTTCATGGTGACCACCACGACCAGGATGGTCACCGCCACCTGCTGGTCGCTGGTCAGGATGAGGGTGACCCCGCCGGGCTCCGGCAGCCACGGGATCTCGGCGCCGCTCCAGACCAGGATGACGCCGGCGGCGACCTGCCCGGCCAGCTTGCTGAGCGCCCCCATCCCCCACCGGTCGTCCACGAAACCCATGATCACGACGAGGCCGCCCGCCAGCAGCAGGCCCTTCGCCAGGTTGGTCTCGGTGAACACGCTGTTCAGGCCGCTCAGGCGGCTCGCCAGGAGCAAGGCGAAGACCAGCCCGCCGTAGATGGCGAACCCGCCGAGCAGGGGGGTGGGCTGTTCGTGGACGTCGCGTTCCCTGGCCGCGTGCATGGCGCCCACAGCGATCGCGAAACGGCGCACCAGCGGTGTCAGTATGTAGGTCACCGCGGCCGCGGCCAGCAGCGTGATCACATACTCAGTCATGGGCGCCCCACAGCCGTATGCTCGCGCGCATCACGCCCACTGTAGGCCACGTGGGCACGGCGCACGGCCATCGGCCGATCATGTGTCCTCCTCCTCGCCGTCGTCCACGATCAGGGCAACGACCTCGCGCAGGCGCCGGACTGGGATCACCCCCTTGCGCAGCAACCGGGGCACCGGCCCGGTCATGTCCACGATCGTGGAGGGGACGTCGGCGATGCATGGTCCGGCATCCAGATAGACGCTCACCGCGTCGCCAAGTTGCGATTCGGCGTCGGCGACGGTCGTCGCGGCAGGCGAGCCGGTCAGGTTGGCGCTGCTCACCGCGAGCGGGCCGGTCTCCCGCAGCAGGTCAAGGGCGACCGGTTGCAAGGGCATCCGCACCGCCACGGTGCCCTTGGTGTCGCCGAGGTCCCACACCAGGCTCCGGGCGGACCGGAACACCATGGTGAGGCCGCCGGGCCAGAACTCGTCGATGAGGTCGTTGCCGGACGTGTTCACGTCCTCGACCAGGGCGAGCGCGGCACGCCTGCTGCCGACCAGCACGGGCGGCGGCATCTGCCTGCCCCGCCCCTTGGCCGCGAGCAGGGCGGTGACCGCTTCGGGTGAGAATGCGTCGGCCGCCACGCCGTACACCGTATCGGTGGGCATCACGGCCAGCTCGCCCTTGCGCAGCGCCGCCGCGGCCTCGGTGATGCCCGCCGCGCGTTGCGCCGCGTCCGTGCAGTCGTACCGTGCGCTCATGCCACCCAATCCTTCCACCCCCGGACCCCGCCCGCGCCCAACAAGGCCGCCTCCCGGCACCAGCCCCGTCCCAGGCCCCTCACGCACCGCGGAATCCTTGATCACGGACGATCACCCCGCGAAAACGCAAGGCGGGTTCAGTCCGTGATCATGGATGCCATCTCGCGGTCACGAACCGGTCCCGGCCGGCCAGATCCTTGTGGTTGCGGGTGTCTGCCCAGCCCCGCTCCTCGGCGAAGACCCAGTACACCGCCGCGCCCTGCGGCGCGCCGTGCTCCACCGCCACCAGGCCGTCCGGGCGGAGCAGCCGGCCCGCCGCCCGCTCGATGACCCGGATCGCGTCCAGGCCGTCGGTGCCGCCCCACAACGCGCCCGCGGGGTCGTACTCGGCGACCTCGGGCGGCACGACCGCCCCGACCGGGATGTACGGGGGATTGCTGATCACCAGGTCCACCACGCCGTCCAGTTCCGGCACGGCGCTGGCGAAGTCCGCGGCGTGCAGTATCACCCGGCCCGCGGTGTGCGGGGCGTAGCCGGCGCATCCGGCGATGTTGCGCTTCGCCCAGCCGTGCGCGAGCGGGTCGGCCTCCACCGCGTGCACCTGGGCCCGCGGCACCTCCTGCGCGATCGCCAGCGCGATCGCCCCGGAACCCGTTCCCAGGTCCACGACCACCGGGTCCGCGACGTCCATCTCGGTGACCTTGTCGATGGCCCAGCCGGTCATCACCTCGGTCTCCGGGCGGGGCACGAAGACCCCGGGCCCTACCTCGAGCTCGGTGTACCTGAAGTGGGTGAGCCCGGTGATGTGCTGCAGCGGTTCGCGGGCCTCCCGGCGGGCTATCTCGTCCCAGAACCTCGGGTCGAACCCGGAATCCGGCACCAGGTGCAGTTCGCCGCGGCGCACCCCGTGCACGTGCGCGGCGATCACCTCCGCGTCGGCGCGCGGGGATTCCACCCCGGCCTCGGCCAGCCGGGCCGCCGCGATCGCGACCTCATCCAGCAGCAGTGTCACCGCGTGCCTGCCGGGCTGGCGGCGGCCACCGGCCGCTGGAATTACGCTTCATCGCTGGCCGCCAGGCCGGACCTGTCCGCCTCGATGAGGGCGCCGATCACCGCGTCCAGGTCTCCGTCGAGCACCTGGTCCAGGTTGTGCGCCTTGTAGCCGACCCGGTGATCGGAGATCCGGTTCTCCGGGAAGTTGTACGTGCGCACCCGCTGCGACCGGTCCACGGTCCTGACCTGGCTGCGCCGCTCGGCCTGCGCCTGGGCCTCCGCGTCGGCCTGCGCCTGGGCCAGCAGCCGGGCGCGCAGGATGCGCAGCGCCTGCTCCTTGTTCTGCAGCTGGCTCTTTTCGTTCTGGCAGGACACGACGATCCCGGTGGGCAGGTGGGTGATCCGCACCGCGGAGTCGGTGGTGTTCACGCTCTGGCCGCCGGGACCCGACGAGCGGAACACGTCCACGCGCAGGTCCGCCGGGTCGATGGTCACCTCGACCGGGTCCGCCTCGGGGAGCACCAGCACCCCCGCCGCCGACGTGTGGATCCGGCCCTGGGACTCGGTGACCGGCACCCGCTGGACACGGTGCACGCCGCCCTCGTACTTCAGCCGCGCCCACACCCCGCCGCCCCCGCTCCGGCGCGAGGACTTCACCGCGACCGTGGCGTCCTTGTACCCGCCCAGGCCGGTGACGGTGGAGTTGAGCACCTCGGTCTTCCAGCCCTGGCGCTCGGCGTAGCGCAGGTACATGCGCAGCAGGTCGGCGGCGAACAGCGCCGACTCCTCGCCGCCCTCCCCCGCCTTGACCTCCAGCAGGACGTCCTTGCCGTCGTTGGGGTCGCGCGGCGCAAGCAGTCCGGCGATCTGGCCTTCCAGCTCCGCGCGGTGGCGGGCAAGCTCATCGGCCTCGGCCGCGAACGAGTGGTCCTCGGTGGCCAGTTCCCGCGCGGCCTGCTCATCGGCGGCGGTGTGCTGCCACTCCTGGTAGGCCTGGAGCACGGGGGTCAGTTCCCCGTAACGTCGGCCGAGCGCCCTGGCCCGTTCCGGGTCCGAGTGCAAGGCAGCATCAGCCAGATCCTGCTCCAGCCTGGCGTACTCCTCCGCCAGGCCGCTGAGCCGCTCGAACACCGTTATCCCTTTCATGCAGTACTGGCCCGGGGGAGCGACCCCCCGGAACCCCCCGATGGCTCAAGTCCCCGTTCCTTCGTCACGGCGACTTGGCCGTGCTGGCCTGGGGCGCCTATGGCCCCGTATCTCCTGTAGACGGCCAAGATCACCGTGCCGGGAGGCGTCGCGGGCCTCCTGGCACGGTGATCTGGGTCAAGCTACTTGCTGGGCGCCTTCTTGCCGAACTGCCGCTCGAAGCGGGCCACCCGGCCGCCGGTGTCGAGGATCTTCTGCTTGCCGGTGTAGAACGGGTGGCAGTCCGAGCAGACCTCGGCGTGGATGCTGCCGCTGCGTGCCGTCGACCGCGTGGTGAAGGTGTTCCCGCACGAGCAGGTCACCGTCGTCACCACGTAGTCCGGGTGAATGTCGGGCTTCACGTAAATACTCCTGCCTGGTCGCCGGGTCGCCGCGCCGGATGATCCGGCGGGGCGTGAACCGGTACCGCTTATGCCTTACGTAGTGTGCCAGAGCCAAGAACATGCGGCGGGCCGCGAAGATTCCCAGCTCTGGCCGGGGTGGCCGTTAGCTGTTGCTGACCGTGGTCTTCTGGACCTGGAGCAGGAACTCCGCGTTGCTCTTGGTGCCCTTCATCCGGTCCAGGAGCACCTCGAGCGCCTGCTGCGGCTCCAGCGCGTGGAGCACCCGGCGGAGCTGCCAGACGATCTTCAGCTCCTCCGGCGTCAGGAGGATCTCCTCCTTGCGGGTGCTGGACGCGTCGATGTCGATGGCCGGGAAGATCCGCTTGTCGGCGAGTTCCCTGCGCAGTCGCAGTTCCATGTTGCCGGTGCCCTTGAACTCCTCAAAGATGACCTCGTCCGCGCGGGATCCGGTCTCGATGAGGGCGGTGGCCAGGATGGTCAGCGAGCCGCCGTGCTCGATGTTGCGCGCCGCGCCGAAGAACTTCTTCGGCGGGTAGAGCGCGGTGGAGTCCACACCGCCGGACATGATCCGGCCGCTCGCCGGGGCGGCCAGGTTGTAGGCGCGCCCGAGCCGGGTGATGGAGTCGAGCAGCACGACCACGTCGTGGCCCATCTCCACGAGCCGCTTGGCCCGCTCGATGGACAGTTCCGCGACCGTGGTGTGGTCCTCGGCGGGGCGGTCGAAGGTCGAGTGGATCACTTCGCCCTTGACCGTCCGCTGCATGTCGGTGACCTCTTCAGGCCGCTCGTCCACGAGCACGACCATCAGGTGGCATTCCGGGTTGTTCTTGGTGATCGCGTTCGCGATCGCCTGCAGGATCATCGTCTTGCCCGCCTTGGGCGGTGACACGATGAGCCCGCGCTGGCCCTTGCCGATCGGGCTGACCAGGTCGATGATCCGCGTGGTCAGCACTCCGGGGTCGGTCTCCAGGCGCAGCCGGTCCTGCGGGTACAGCGGCACCAGCTTGGAGAACTCCGGCCGGGCCCGGGATGCCTCCGGGTCGAGGCCGTTCACCTTGTCCAGCCGGACCAGGGCGTTGAACTTCTCCCGCCGCTCCCCCTCGCGCGGCTGGCGCACCGCGCCCTCGATGACGTCGCCCTTGCGCAGGCCGTGCCTGCGCACCTGGGACAGGGACACGTACACGTCGTTGGGCCCGGGCAGGTAGCCGGTGGTGCGGATGAACGCGTAGTTGTCGAGCACGTCGAGGATGCCCGCGATCGGGATGAGCACGTCATCCTCGGTGATCACCGGCTCGGCCTCGCCGGTGCGCTCGCCACGGCGCCGGTTGCGGTTGCGGAACCGGTCCCGGTTGCGCCGGCCGCCGCGGTCGTCGTCGTCGCCGCGACCGCCCTGGTCGGCGGGCGCACCGCCACGGGAGCCGTCCCGGCCCTGGTCGGACCGCTGCTCCGCCTGGTCGCGAGCCTCGCCCCCGCGCGGGGCGTCGTCGCGGCGCCCGTTGTCGTCGCGGCGCACGTTGTTGTTGCGCCGCCGCGGCCGCTCGCGCGGGCCGTCACCGGCAGGCTGGCCGTCGCCGGCCGCCTGGCCATCGCCCGCGGCTTCGCGCGCGCCGCCGCCGGGCGGGGCCTCGCCCGCCGGGGCCGCGGAGCGGGCGGTTTCCGCCGCCGGAGCGAACGTCAACTGGCTGGGGCCGCCGTTGGCGCCCGGTGCCGAGCCGGCCCGCATGTCCCGGCCGGACGTGGCGGCCTGGCTGCCCTCCCCCGAGGCTGGCTGAATGGTTCTGTCAGGTTCCATGGTTTCCTGCTCACGGCGGCGGGGTGCGTCGGCTCCCGCGGGCGCGCCCCGCGTGGCGGAATGGTCAAGTGCGGCGCTCGCGGTCCGCGAGCGCGCGGGGCCGGCGGCCGGTCCGCCCTGCCGGCTCTGGATCGCCTCAATGAGCTGGCTCTTGCGCATCCGGCCTACCCCGGTGATACCCATGGACTGCGCCACCCGCTGCAGTTCAGGCAGCAGCATGCTGGTCAGCCCACGGCCCGGGGGACGTGCCCCGTCACCCGGCGCCTGCGCCGCCGGAGCGGTCGCGGCAGCGGTGCCGGACCGTGGCTCGGGCGGATCAGACCGCTGCGGGGCGTCCCCGGGCAGATCCCGGGTACCGGTGAAGAACTCGGTGGGTTCGCTCACGAGGGGTCCTTCCCAGAACTCAGGCGCCGGCTACGCGAGCCGGTCGACCCGGTGTTACAGCCCGGCGAGTTGACCGGGCCAAGTTGTGCACCAAACGCGGCCTGGCGCCGTCTCGGGGTGCTGTGTGCCCGCGGAGTCCAGACCACATTGGCGCCCCCGAAGACGAGAGCCCGGACCGGCCCGCACGGCACACCTCTCTCGCCCGAACCTCGGGCCCTGTCGCATTTCTTCAAGGCCCTATCCCGCGCCAGCAGCGGCGGAGGGGAAGAGGCGGTCCGAAGATTTGCTGACAGGGAATCACCGACCACAGCCGACCATACAGCCGGTAACGCGGCAGATGACGGGCGAGCACTTGCCCCGACGGCGGGGCACCTGGTGCAGCACCCAGCCTAACACCATAAGAGCCCACGGCATTCCCTTGACTGTGGTCCGTATGTCGCCGGATTTGTCGCCCGACCCTGCGTGGACCCTCCCGCAGGGAGCACGCCAGGCTCAGGGTCCTGGTTCGTGGGTCGCCCTTGCCGCGCGGTCTCCGGCGCAGGTTCACCGGTCCCGCCAGGCTGGACGGTGGCACCCTGCCGGTCGACCTTGAGGGGGGTTACACGCCAAGCGATACCCGTTTCCCGCGCGATTGAATCCACGACCGCCAGGCCGGGCCGGGCGTCCGCCAGGCCGAGGGCCAGAACGCTCGGGCCCGCCCCGGACATGACCGCCGCCACCCCGGCCCGGCGCAGCCTGGCCAGCAGGTCGGCGGTCGGTGGCATGGCCGCCGCACGGTACCGCTGGTGCAGGTAATCCTCGGTGGCGTCGAAGAGCACCGCCGGGTCGCGGGTGAGCGCGGCCACCAGCAGCGCACTGCGGGCCGCGTTGGCCGCCGCGTCCGCGTGCGGGACCGACGCGGGCAGGGCGGCCCGCGCCTCGTGCGTCGCCATGGCGGTGGGCGCCACGCAGGCCACGGCCGTGATCGCAGCGAGCACGTCGAGCCGGAGCAGGCTCACGGCCCCGCCGGTCACGCCGGGCCGCCAGGCGACGGTGAGCCCGCCCGCCAGGCAGGCCGCCACGTTGTCGGGGTGCCCTTCGAGATCCACGGCGAGCCGGAGCACCCCGGCGCCCGGCAGCCGGTCCGTGCCGTCGGCCAGCAGGGCCCGGGCGGCCAGGATCCCGGACACCACGGCGGCCGCCGACGAGCCGAGCCCCCGCCCGTGCGGGATCCTGTTGGTGCAGCGCAGGGCGATCCCGGGCGGCTGGCCGCCCATCGCGCAGAACGCGGCCCGCATCGCGGTGACCACCAGGTGCCGTTCCCCCGCTCCCGCAGTCTCCTCGCCCTCGCCGTGGACCTCCACGGCCAGCCCGCCGCCGGTCACCCTGGCCTCGAGCTGGTCGTGCAGTCCCAGCGCAAGCCCGAACGCGTCAAAACCTGGTCCCAGGTTGGCGCTGGTCGCGGGAGCCCGCACCACGGCGGGCGAGCGTGCCCAGTTCACCCGGCCACCGATCCCATCAGGCCAGCCCGAGTTCGGCCGCCGCGGTCGCCGCGTCCACGGGGATCGTCACCGGTGCGGGCGCGGCGGACACCGCCCAGCCCGGATCCTTCAGCCCGTTGCCCGTGATAGTGCAGACGACCACGGAGCCCGCGTCAAGCTGCCCGCTCTCGCTTGCCTGGAGCAGCCCGGCCACCCCCGCGGCGGACGCCAGTTCGCCGAACACCGCCTCCTTGGCGGCCAGCAGCCGGTAGGCGGACAGGATCTGGCGGTCGGTCACCGAAGCGATCAGCCCGCCGGAGGTGTCCCTGGCCTCCTCGGCCAGCCGCCAGGAGGCCGGGTTGCCGATCCTGATCGCGGTCGCGATCGTGACCGGCGCCAGCACCGGCTCCCCGCGGACGATGGGCGAGGCCCCGCTGGCCTGGAACCCGAACATCCGCGGCGTCCGTGCCGCCTTGCCCGCCTTCGCGTACTCGCGGTAGCCCATCCAGTAGGCGGTGATGTTCCCGGCGTTGCCTACCGGCAGGCAGTGCACGTCCGGGGCGTCGCCGAGTGCCTCGATGATCTCGAACGCGGCCGTCTTCTGGCCTTCCAGGCGGTAGGGGTTCACCGAGTTGACCAGGGCGACCGGGTGGTCGCTGGCGAGCTTGCGGGCCAGTTCCAGGCAGTCGTCGAAGTTGCCGTCCACCTGCAGCAGCCTGGCGCCGTGCACCAGGGCCTGGGCCAGCTTGCCGAGGGCGATCTTGCCGCGCGGCACCAGCACCGCGCAGGTGAGCCCGGCCCGGGCGGCGTAGGCGGCGGCGCTGGCACTGGTGTTGCCGGTGGAGGCGCAGATCACCGCCTTCGCGCCCTGCGCGGCGGCCATGCTCACCGCGACCGTCATGCCCCGGTCCTTGAACGAGGCGGTCGGGTTGGCGCCCTCGACCTTGAGGTAGACCTCGCACCCGGTCTTCTCCGACAGCACCGGCGCGGGGATCAGCGGGGTGGACCCCTCGCCGAGGGATATCACCGGCGCGTCCTGCGGCACCGGGAGCCAGTCCCGGAACCGGCGGATCACCCCGCCGCCGTCAGCACGGTGTTTCATTCGTCGCTCTCCCCCTCGACCCGCATCACGCTGGCGACCGCGCGGACCGCGTCCATGGCGCCGAGGTCGGCCACGCAGGCGGCCAGCGCCGCGTCGGGCGCCGCGTGGGTGACGATGACGAGCTGGGCGTCGTCGCCCCTGCCCTCCTGGCGCACCGCCTTGATCGACACGTCGTGCCGGGCGAACGCCTCGGCGACCCTGGCCAGCACGCCCGGCTTGTCGGCCACGTCCAGGGAGATGTGGTAGCGGGTCAGCGCCCGGCCCATGGGCAGCGCGGGCAGGTCGGCGTAGGTCGTCGCGTCCGGGCCGCGGGTGCCGGCCAGCCGGTTGCGGGCGACCGCGACGATGTCGCCGAGCACGGCGCTGGCGGTCGGAACGCCGCCGGCGCCGGCCCCGTAGAACATCAGCCTGCCCGCGGATTCCGCCTCGACGAACACGGCGTTGTAGGCCTCACGGACCCCGGCCAGCGGGTGCGCGCGCGGGATCATCGCCGGGTGCACCCGCACCGAGACGCCGCCGTCGCCGCGCTCACAGATCGCCAGCAGCTTGACCACGTGGCCCAGCGTGCGCGCGCTGGCGATGTCGGCCGGGGTGACGCCGGTGATCCCCTCCCGGTGCACGTCGGCGGCATCGACCCTGGTGTGGAACGCCAGCCCGGCCAGGATCGCGGCCTTGGCGGCGGCGTCGAACCCTTCCACATCGGCGGTCGGGTCCGCTTCGGCATAACCCAGTGCCTGGGCCTCTTCCAGCGCGTCGGCGAACCCGGCACCGGAGGTGTCCATCTGGTCGAGGATGTAGTTGGTCGTGCCGTTGACGATCCCGAGTACCCGGTGCACCGCGTCCCCGGCCAGCGACTCACGCAGCGGCCGCAGCAACGGGATCGCCCCGGCCACGGACGCCTCGTAATAAAGGTCGGCCCCGCCGGCGCGCGCCGCGTCATGCAGCGTCATGCCGTCCTCGGCGAGCAGCGCCTTGTTGGCGGTGACCACGGCCTTGCCGGATCCCAGGGCGGTGAGCAGCAGGGACCGGGCCGGCTCGATGCCGCCGATGACCTCCACCACGATGTCGATGTCGTCCCGGCTGACCAGGCCGGGGGCGTCGGCCGTGAGCAGCCCCGGATCCACGGTCACGCCGCGGGCCCGGCCCGGCCGGCGCACCGCGACCCCGGCCACCTGCACCGGCGCGCCGACCCGGGCGGCCAGGTCGGCGGCCTGGTCACCGATCAGCCGGTACACCTCGGAGCCGACGATGCCGCAGCCCAGCAGCGCCACCTTCAGCGGCCGGTTCGAGGCAGTCATCCTTCATCCAGGCTGAGCAGGTCTTCCGGGGTTTCCCTGCGGAGCAGGACGCGGGCGGCGCCGTCGCGGACGCTGACCACGGGCGGCCGCGGCACGTGATTGTAGTTGCTCGCCATCGAGTAGCAGTACGCGCCGGTGGCCGCCACCGCGACCAGGTCCCCCGGCGCGAGGTCGGCCGGCAGGTAGGTGTCCCTGACCACGATGTCCCCGCTCTCGCAGTGCCTGCCGACCAGCCGGGACAACATCGGCGGCGCGGCCGACTCCCGGGAGGCCAGCGCACACGTGTATTCCGCCCCGTACAGCGCCGTTCTGATGTTGTCGCTCATGCCGCCATCGACGCTGACATAGCTGCGCAGCCCGTCCACGTCCTTGATGGTCCCGACCTCATACAGGGTAATGGTGCCCGGCCCGGCGATCGCCCGGCCGGGCTCGACGGTGAGCCGCGGCACGTCCAGGCCCGCCGCCGCGCACTGGGCGCGGACGATGTCGTGCAGGCTCTGCGCGACCACCTTGATGTCCGCCGGGTCGTCCTGCGGCACGTAGGCGATGCCGAAGCCGCCGCCGAGGTCAAGCTCGTCGATGTGCACGCCGTGCTCGGCGCGGATCCGCGCGGCGAGTTCCAGCACGCGGTGCGCGGCCACGTCGAACCCCGCCGTGTCGTAGATCTGCGACCCGATGTGCGAGTGCAGCCCGGCGAAGTCCAGTGACGGCGCGGCGAGCACGCGGCGCACCGCCTCGTCGGCCGCGCCTGAGGACAGCGAGAAGCCGAACTTCTGGTCGTCGTGCGCCGTCGCCACGAACTCGTGTGTGTGCGCTTCCACGCCGGTGGTGACCCGCACCAGGACCCGCGGCGGCCGTCCCGCACTGCTGTTTTCCGCTGCACTACGATGCTCCGCCGGCTGGCCGCCGCCCGGCAGGCCATCGCGTTCCTCGGTGACGTAGGCGAGCCGGGCGATTTCCTCGTACGAGTCGACCACCACGTGACCCACGCCCGTGGCCACCGCGCGCTCCAGCTCGGTCAGCAGTTTGTTGCTGCCGTGCATGGTGATCATGGCCGGGTCGACCCCGGCCTGCAGCGCGACCTCGAGTTCCCCGCCGGTGCACACGTCCACGCCGAGGCCCTCGCCGGCGGCCCAGCGCAGCACCCCGCGGCAGCAGAACGCCTTGGCCGCGTAGAACACGGCCGCCTGGCCGCCGAACGCCTGGATGAAGTCGCGGCACCGGCCGCGGAAGTCCTCCTCGTCCAGGACGAACACCGGGGTGCCGTACTGCCCGGCCAGGTCACGTACGTCGATGCCGCCGACGGTGAGGGCCCCGTCGGTGCGCCGCGCGCCGCGCGGCCAGATCGCCGGGTCGAGCGCGTTCAGGTCGGCCGGGGGCGCGGGCGGGTGCTCGGCGGGCAGCACGTCCGCGTGGCGCGGCCCGGCCGGGTGAGCGACTCGGCTCACTGGCTCCTCCTGGTTGGGTTCCCCGGGTCAGAGTCTGTCTGGCGCGTCCACGCCGAGCAGGTCCAGGCCCGCGCGCAGCGCGGTGGCGCTGGCGGCGGCCAGCCAGAGGCGGGCAACGATCTCGGGCCCGCCCGCCCTCATGCCCGGCCACGCTGCCGGGCACAGCTCCTGGCAGTCGAAGTACGCACCGGCCAGCCGTTCAAGGTAGCGCGGGAATACGTCCGGCCGGGCCCGCCGCGCCGCCCCGGCCACCCGTTCGGGGAGCCAGGACAGTTCGTCGAGCAGCACCCGCTCGCTGGGGTGCGCGAGCAGCCGCGGGCCGAACTCCGCCGCCTCTCCCAGGCTCAGGCCGAGGTCAGCGGCCTGGCGCAGGGCGGACACAGCGTGCGCGTGCGCGTACCGGACAGCATAGGCGGGGATGTCCAGGCGGCGCTGCGCGGCGTGGCCGGGGTCCACCCGCGCCGGGGCGCCGGGCGGTATCCGGGCCAGCGCATAGCGGATCGCACCGGCCCCGGCGAAGTCGATGGCGTCCGTCACGGGGCCGGTTCCCCGGCCGGCACCCGGGCCGGGCACGGGGTCTCGTTCGGCATGAAGGGAGGGGAAGGTGCGCGCACCGGCCGCCTCGGCCAGCCGGCCGGTCAGGAACGCGGCGAGACGCCGCCGCGCGTCCGCCCAGCCGGGTGCCGCGGCCAGGTCCGGCTCTGGCGGTGCGGGGATAGCGGTGCCGGCCATCGCCGTGCTGCGCGCGCACCCGGGCCCGGCCGCGGTGATGCGGATGGCGAGCCGGGCAAGTGCGTCCTCCGTGACGCTGACGGTCACGTACCCGCCGGTCACGGTCGCGGAACGGACCCATTCGGCCCGGCGGAGCGCGGCCGCGAGCGTCATCGCGATCCGCAACGGCCCCCCGGGGTGATCGCCCGCCAGGCGGAACGCGACGGGCGTGCCGTAGGTGCCCGGCGCCGGCGCGCTGTCCGGCGGGGCGGGCTGCCAGGTTCCCGCTGTCGTGATCGCGGGCGGCGCCAGGGCGCTGATCTCCGCCGCGAGCAGCCGGTCCAGGTCCCCGGTGAGCACCGTTGCAGGCTAACCGGTCCGCGGCGGCGGCTACGCTCGGCGCATGCCTGACAGAGCCGTCCGGCGCCGGGTTCTCAGCCAGAACTTCCTCGTCGACCGCCACGCGATAGACGCGCTCGTGAATGGATCCGGGGCGGGAGCCGGGGACCTGGTGGTCGACATCGGCGCGGGAAACGGCCTGATCAGCGCGGCGCTGGTGCGGCGGGGAGCCCACGTCCTCGCGGTCGAGCGTGATCCATCCCTGGCGGAGCGGCTGCGCGCCAAGTTCGCCACCTGGCCCGCGGTCACGGTGGTCGAGGCTGACGTGCTGGAGACGCCGTGGCCTGCCGGGCCGTTTCGCGTGGTCGCCAACATCCCGTTCGGGATCACCACGAAGATCCTGCGCCATCTGCTGGATTCGGATGTCCTCGCCCGGGCGGACCTGATCGTTCAGGCGGAGGTGGCACGGAAGAGGGGTACCGGAGGGCGGGGCACGCTGCTGAACGCGTGCTGGGAGCCGTGGTACGAGTTTGGCACCGGGGCACGGATCCCGGCGGCGGCGTTTCGCCCGAGGCCACGGGTGGACGCGGCGGTGCTGATCGTCACCCGGCGTGATCCCCCGCTGGTGGGCGTGCCGTCCCGGCGCGACTACACGGCCTTCGTCACGGCCGCGTTCGAGGGCGCGCGGCCGACCGTGGCGAGCGCGCTGGCGCGCGCTATCCCCCGGTCCCGGTTTGCGGGGCTCGCGAGCGAACTGGGTTTCGGGGCTGACGCGCTGCCGTCCCAGCTCGGCGTGCACCAGTGGGCGGGCCTGTTCCGCGCGGCCGGGCCGTCCCACGGCGGCGCTTCCCGCGGCAGCCCGTCCCGGGGCGGCGCGGCGCAGGGACGCCCCGGGCGCCCGGCAGGCGGCGGGGCTAGGCGGGGTCGGCGACGGGCGGGTGACCGGCCAGTTCCCTGACCACGCGGATCATTTCCGACGGGTCGAACGGCTTGGTCAGGTAGGCGTCCACGCCGATCTGCCTGCCGCGCTTCTTGTCGTCCTCCTGAGCGCGGGCCGTGATAAGCACGACCTTGATCGTGCTGGTATCCGGGTTGCGCCGGAGCAGGCTCGCGGTCATCCAGCCGTCCAGCCTCGGCATCATGATGTCGAGCGTGATCACGTCGGGGTCGATCGCGGTGACCTTGTCCAGGCAGTCCTGGCCGTCTACCGCGGTCGCGACGTCGAACCCTTCCAGGGTCAAGTTGACGGCTATGAGCTGACGAATCACCTCATCGTCGTCCACCACGAGCACGCGTCCCAGTCCCTGCGCCACGGGCGCGAGGGTAGCGTCTCCCCGGCACTGCCCGCGACCGGCCGCGCCGGAAACTCGGATGTACGGTCCGGGAAGACCTGGCGCCGCGCTCTCCGCCGGCGGCCCGGCATGCCCGCCGGGACTGGTAATCTTGCGGAGTCCTGAGCCCCCGTAGCTCAGGGGAGAGAGCAACGGCCTCCGGAGCCGTGAGCGTAGGTTCGAATCCTACCGGGGGCACTGAATCGAGCATGGAGCCGAACATACGCTGACATGGCTCTGCTCACTGACCTGCATCTTTACAGCGAGGCTGGCGGTCTCGTGCCGCACTCACGCCTTAGGGTGCCTATGTCTTGGCCGCCGATGAGTTCCTAACACCGGGAAACCACTGCCCAGGGCCGTTCCTGCGCCAAATCGCAGCCTGGACCCTGACATCTGCCACCCCATCGGTAGGTAACCGTCAGGGACCCGGGCGCTCTGGGTGCGCCCGGGTCTTGGCCTGGTGCGACGTTACCGCCCTTGCGCCGGGGCGTGGCGTTGCGTGGCGAGGCTGGCGAGCAGGGCGCGGGCCTGCGCGGCCAGCGGCACTATTCGCCGGTCCTCATAGAACTGCAGCGCCTGGCGCAGGCTGGCTTCGGCCTGGTCGAGCGCCCCAGCGAGCCGGTGCACCTCGGCTTGCGCCACCAGGAACTCGGCCCATTGCGGCGATTCGTGCATCGCTGGGGCCAGCGTCACCGCCTCGTCGGCCAGCCGGGCGGCGGCGGGGAACTGGCCGCGCCGGGCGAGCAGCTTCGCCCGTGTTGCCCGCCACCGGCCCTGGGCGTCGAAGTCGTCGGTCACGGCGAGCGTCTCGGCGTCTTCGGTCAGCTGCTGCGCCTGGTCAAAACGTCCTTGTGCGTAGGCGGCCTCCGCGAGCAGGCCAACGACGCTTGACCGAAATCCGGCTTCGCCCATCGCGCGGAGCACCTCGTTTGCTGGCCTCAGGGCACGTTCGGCTGCGGCAGGGTCCCCGGCGATCAGCTCGACCCGGCCGGCCTCCATGGCGGCTATCGCTCCGTCCAACTCCGCGCCGGATGCGGTGAGTATGGACTGGGCGCGCTGGCAGGCCGCGCGGGCGTCGGCGAGCCGGCCAGCGTTGGCGTAATGCCACGCGAGTTCTGGGAGTATCGCTGCCTCGTCCCATGGGTCGCCGGCGGCCGCTTCGAGCAGCCGCTCGGCGCGGCCGACCGCCACATCGGCGGGGATGGGCAGGTCCAGGAGGGCGAGCTGCCAGCCAGCGCCGGGCCTCCCTCGCCACGTGGCGGTTGCCGCTTTGCCGCGCGTAGGCCGCGGCGCGCTCGAGCGGTTCCTCCGCAGCCCGGGCGTCAACACCCCACAAATGCACCTTGCCAACCAGCAGCCACGCCTCGGCCAGGCCTTCCAGGTCGCCTTCGGATTCCAGCACCGGTGCGGCCGCCGCGCACGTGTCGAGTACCTCGCGGAAGTGCCCGCTTTGGTCAACCCCAATGTCCGCCTGCACGACCGCGATCCGGGCCTGCGCGGAGCGCAGGCCAGCCGCCGCGGCGACCGCGAAGCCCTGGGCCAGGGCTGCTTGTGCCCGTTCCAGGTCGCCGAGCGCAAAACACACCGTCCCGAGCAGCCGGAGCAGGTCGGCGTGCAGCCGCGGGCCGGCCGGGCCCGCCGCGAGGGCACGCTCCAGCCAGCCGCGGGCCTCCTGCAACAACCCGCGCGCCAGCCAGAAACCGCCCAGCGCCCGGGCCAGCTGCGGCCCGGCCTGGCTGCCGCCCGACAGCGTGTGCTCCAGCGCGGCGCGGAAGTTGTCCTGCTCGGGCAGCAGCACTTCCAGCTCGCCTTCGGTCTCCGCCAGGTGCAAGAACGCCTCGGCATGCCGCCGCCGGGCATGCTCGGTCTCGCCCGCCGCGGCCAGGGCCTCCGCAGCGTACTGGCGGATGGTCTCCAGCAACCGGTACCGGGTGCCACCCCGGGCCGGCTCGGTGACCACTAGTGACTTACTGACGAGCTGGTCCATCAGATCCAGCGCGGCCGCCTGGTCTCCGCCGCAGCACACCACGGCCGCCGCGGCCAGGGTGAACCCGCCGGCGAACACCGACAGCCCGCCGAACACCCGGCGCTCCTGCTCAGACAGCAGGTCATAACTCCAGCCGATCGCGGCCTTCAGCGTCTGGTGCCGCGCCTCGCCCACCGGCCGCCGCCGGGCCAAGCAACCGGAACTTATCGGCCAGGCGGGCCGCGATCTCCTCCGCCGACAGCACGCTCATCCGCGCCGCGGCCAGCTCGATCGCCAGCGGCAGGCCATCTAGTTCCCGGCAGATCCCGGCCGCAGTCTCCACCGGCACCGGCGCCCCCGGGCCCGCCGCCGACCTGCCGCGCGCCTCAAACAGCCGCACCGCAGGCGCACGGGCCAGCGCCCCCGCATCCGAGGACTGCGGTGGCACCGGCAGCGGCGGCACCACATACACCGCCTCCCCGGGCACGCCCAGCACCTCCCGGCTGGTGGCCAGCACCCGCAGCCCCGGGCAGCTGCCCAGCAACGCCACCGCCAGCCCAGCGCACGCATCCACAAGATGCTCACAGTTGTCCAGCACCAGCAGCAACTCCGCCGACCGCAGCCGGTACCGCAACGCCTCCATCACCGCCACCTCTCCGGACTGCCGCACCCCCAGCGCCGCCATCACCACCGACGGCACCAGCTCAGCCTCGGCGATGCCAGCCAGACCGGCCAGCCACACGCCATCCCGGAAATCCCCGGCCGCGGCCGCGGCGAACTCCACCGCCAACCGGGTCTTCCCCGCCCCGCCAGCCCCGGCCAGCGTGACCAGCCGCGCCTCACCGACCAGCCCCCCCACCGCGGCCAGCTCCTCCTCCCGGCCCACAAAACTGGTCAGCCGCACCGGCAGGTTATGCCGCGCCGACGGCGGCGGCGCCGGGACCTCCTGCCGCAACACCGCCTGCTCCAGCGCCCGCAGCTCCTCCCCCGGCTCGATGCCCAGCTCAGCGGCCAGCATCTCCCGCGCCCGCCGGTAAGCAGCCAGCGCATCAGCCTGCCGCCCCGCCCGGTACAACGCAAGCACCAGCAGCCGCCACAACCGCTCCCGCACCGGATACTCCGCGACCAGGCCCTCCAGCTCCCCGATCACCTCCGCGTGCTGCCCCAACGCCAGGTCGGCGTCCACCCGGCCCTCGGTCGCCAGCAGCCGAAGCTCCTCCAGCCGGGCACCCTCCCGCGCCAGCGGCTCCACCTCCGCCACATCCGCCAGTGCCCGGCCGCGCCACAATCCCAGTGCCTCACGGAACCGGCTCGCCGCGGCCGCTGGCTCACCGTGCTCCAGCGCGTCCCGGCCCGCCCCCGCCAGCCGCTCGAACCGGGCCGCGTCCAGCTGATCAGGCCCCGCCACCAGGGCGTACCCGCCGCCCCGCGCGATCAGTGCGGCATCCGGGCCCGTCAGCGCGCGCAGCCGCGACACGTGCGACCGCAGCGTCCCCGCCGCCCCCGGCGGCGGGGAGCCTTCCCACAGTTCCTCGGCCAGCTGCTCCGCCGGGACCACCCGCCCTCCGGCCACCAGCAGCAACGCGAGCACTGCCCGCCGCCTCGGCCCGCCGAGCGCCAGCTCGCGGCCATCCCGGACCGCCTGCACGGGCCCCAGAACGCGGAACTCCAGCACCGGGCCTCCCCCCAAGTACGGGGCCTGATCGCCTCGCACAGCTACATCGTCGGCCACCGGAACCTGCCAAGGCAACCAGGCCGCCCCAGGTAATCCAGAGGTCCACGACAGGAGGAGCAGTACAGCACAGCCGAGACAGGAGATGCCTGCCCAGGCGGCAAATCAGGGCATCTGCATGCCGCCACCAGGACACCGCAGTTGATCATCAGCCCGCCGAGTCGGCGTTCCGCGCGAGCATCAGGCTCCGGGGGGCGCCTTCGCCGGGTGTTCATCTTCCGCATAACGGCCACTGCCCCGTCCGCTGGAGAGCCCGGGGACCAGACGGTCAGTTTCGCCTTGAGATGGGCCCGGGCCCGCGTTTCCCCCGGTTGTGACGGTCCGCCCGTTGTTGTGGGCGCTGTCAACAAGACGGCAGCCAGATGGCAACGATGCCGGGTTTTCCTCATTCCGCGCGGCCGACCGGCGGCCGCCGGAAGCAAAGGACCACGGCCATGAGCACGCGACGAAACCTGGTGACCGGGGTGGCCGCCGCCGCGCTGGCCCTGGTGCTCGCCAACGGCGCCGCGCCGACCGCATCGGCGGGCGGCCAGCCGGTCGGCCGTGCCTGGTCGGTGCCCGGCCCGTCCGGGCGGCACGCCCGGTTTGTCGACCAGCACGGCCCGGTGCTGGCAACCCCGCAGCTCTACCTGATCTACTGGGGAACCGCGTGGATGCCGCAGACCGCAGCGACCCCCACCGCCGCCGAGGTCACCGGCGCGGTAAGCACCCTCATGGCCAGCGGCTACCTGACCGGCCTCACCCAATACCGCGGCAGCGGGCACGGTGCCCTGCGCGGCTCGACCCTGATCACCTCCTCCGATCCACCCGACGGCTTCACCGACCACCAGGTCGCAGAATTCATCGACGCCCAGCTGAGCGCCGGCACCATCCCCGGGCCCGACCCCGGCAACCAGACCGTGTACGGCGTCGTCATGCCTGCCTGGGTCACCCCCGTCACCGGCTCGGCCGGCGAACACAACTTCTACACACGCTCCGGGCAGAAGATCCACTACGCGTGGTTCACCAACGCCGGCGACCTGGGCAGCATCACCGCGATCATCTCCCACGAACTGGTCGAATCCGCCACCGATCCCGACGGCAGCGGCTTCCTCAGCGTCAACCGAACCTGCCACGGACCCGGCTGGTGCGAGATCGCCGACATCTGCGAATCAACCTGGGCGAGCATCGACGGCATCACCGTCCACGGGTACTGGTCTAACCAGGACAACGCCTGCATCGCCCCCGGCAACCGCGGGCGGGATCGCGGCCGGCAGTTCCGGCGACGCCGGCCGGGCATCGGGCTGCGGCGTCAGCCGGGCATGCGCCGGCCAGCACCGGGGTCACTGGGCAGGGGGACATCGCCCAGGTCAAGCGGCACATCAGGTGGATCGGCGGGGATCCCGCGCAGGCGCAGCGGCCGCAGGCGGACCCGGCATGGGCCACCGACCAGCGGGACCTTGTCAAGGTCAAACGGGACGTAGTGCTGCACGCCGGGCACCGGGCCCGGGGCAGGTAAGCGCCCGCGCGGTGCCGGTCGCGGCACGGGCGGCGGGGACCCGCCGCTGGGCGGGTCCCCCGGCTCCGGGCGATGGCCAGCGCTGGTTCCCGGCTTCAGTGCGGAGCGGTTTGCCTGGTGAGGCTGGCGAGCAGGGCACGGGTGCCGCTCGGCCAGTACCACCATCCGCCGGTCCTGGTAGAACTGCAGCGCCCGGCGCAGGCTGGCTTCGGCCTGGCCGACCGCCCCGGCCAGCCGGGACACCTCCGCCTGCGCCACCAGGAACTCGGCCCGTTCCGGCCCATCGCACGTCGCCGGGACCAGCGCCACCGCCTCCTCGGCCAGCCGCGCGGCGGCACGGAACTGGCCGCGCCGGGCGAGCAGCTTGGCCCGGGTTGCCCGCCACCGGCCCTGGGCGTCGAAGTCGCCGGCCCCGGCCAGCGCCTCGCCTTCTTCAGTCAGCCGCAGCGCCTCGCCAAAACGCCCCTGCGCGTAGGCGGCCTCGGCGAGCAACGTCACGATGTTTGCCCGATCCCCGCGTTCGCCCACCGCGCGGAGCGCCTCATACCCCTCCCGCAGGTTCTGCTCGGCCGCGACAGGGTCCCCGGCCATCAGCTCGATCCGGCCGGCGCCCTGGGCACACCGCGCCCAGTCGAGTTTCGCCCCGGACCCGGCGAATGTGGACTGGGCGCGCTGGCAGGCTGCGCGGGCATCGGCGAAGCGTCCGGCGTAGCCGTAAAGCAGCGAGAGCGGCTCAAGTATCGCCGCCTCGTCCCATGGGTCGCCGGAAGCCGCTTCCAGCAGCCGCTCGGCCCGGCCGACCGCTACGTCGAACGGGATGGGCAGGCTCCGACGAGGAGAAGCGCCAGCCAGGTTTTAGACTCCTGCTCCGCGCGGTGGTTGCCGCTTCGCCGGGCCCAGGCGGCGGCCCGCTGGAGGGCTTGTTCGGCAGCCAGGCTGTCACCACCCCCGCACCGCAGCTTGCCGACCGACAGCCACGCCTCGGCCAGGCCCTCCAGGTCGCCTTCGGATTCCAGTACCGCCGTAGCCGCCTCGCACACCTCGATGGCTCGGGCGAAGTTCCCGTCCTGCGTGGCCTGGATGTCCGCCCGCATGACCCGGATCCGGGCCTGTACCGAGGACAGGCCCGGATCCGCCGCGGCAATCTGCAAGCCCTGCGCCAAAGCTGGCCTGGGCCCGCTCCAGGTCGCCGGCCGCATACAGCACCGCTCCCAGCAGCCGGTGCAGGTCGGCGCGCAGCCCTGGATCGGCGGGGTCCGCCGCGAGGGCGCGTTCCAGCCAGCCCTGCCCCTCCTCGAACAATCCGCGGGCCAGCCAGAACCCGCCCAGCGCGCGGGCCAGCCGCGGCCCGGTCTCGCCGCCGCCGACGGCCAGGGCGTGGTCCAGGGCGGCGCGGAAGTTGTCCTGCTCACGTACCAGAACCGGCAGCTCGCGTTCCCGCTCCGCCAGCCCCAGGAACGCCTCGGCGTGCCGGTCCCGGACCTGAGCGGCCTCGCCTGCCTCGGCCAGCCGTCCTGCGGCGTACTGGCGGATGGTCTCCAGCAGCCGGTAGCGGGTGCCGCCCGCGGCAGGCTCGGCCACCACCAGCGACTTGCCCGCCAGCACGTCGACTAGGTCCAGCGCGGCCGCCTGGTCCCCGCCGCAGCACACCGCGGCCACCGCAGCCAGCCCAAAGCTGCCCGCGAACACCGACAGCGCCCGGAAGCCGCGGCGCTCGGGCTCGGTCAGCAGCTCATAGCTCCAGCCGATCGCGGCCCCCAGCGCCTGGTGCCGCGGGTCAGCGGCCGACCGCGGCAAAGCCAGGAAACGGAACACATCGGCCAGGCGGGCCTGGATCTCCTCCGCCGATAGCACCCCCGCCCGCGCGGCGGCCAGCTCGATCGCCAGCGGCAGCCCGTCCACCGCCCGGCAGATCCGGGCCACCACCGCGGGCGGCGCCGCCGCGGCACCCGGCCGGGTCAGCGCGCTGCGCGCCAGGAACAGCCGCACCGCGGGCGCGGCCGCCAGGGCCTGCGCATCAGCTCCTTCCGGCGGCACGGCCAGCGGCGGCAGCGGAAATATGGCCTCGCCGGGCACGCCCAGTGGCTCCCGGCTGGTCGCCAGCACCCGCAGCCCTGGACAGGCGCCCAGCAGGTCCGCCGCCAGCGCGGCGCAGGCGCCGGGCAGGTGCTCGCAGTTATCCAGCACCAGCAGCAGCTCGGCCGGGCGCAGCCGGTAGCGCAGCGCCTCGATCACCGGCGTCTCGCTCGTCTGCCGCACCCCCAGCGCCGCCATCACCTGGGCCGGCACCAGCCCGGGATCGGTGATGCCGGCCAGGCCCGCCAGCCACACCCCGTCGCCGAACCGGCCCGCTGCGGCCGCGGCGAACTCCACCGCCAGCCGGGTCTTCCCGGCCCCGCCCGCCCCGGTCACGGTGACCAGCCGCGCCTGGCCGGCCAGCTCGGCCAGCGCGGCCAGTTCCTGCTCCCGGCCCACGAAGCTGGTCAGCCGGGCCGGCAGATTGTGCTGCGCCCGGCGCGGCGCCGCCGCCGGGACCTGCTGCCGCAGCACCGCCCGCTCCAGGGCCCGCAGCTCCTCGCCGGGCTCGATGCCCAGCTCCCCGGCCAGCACCGCCCGGGCCCGACGGTAGGCGGCCAGCGCATCGGCCTGCCGCCCGCACCGGTACAGCGCGAGCACCGAAAGCCGCCACAGCCGCTCGCGCAGCGGATGCTCAGCTACCAGGCCCTCCAACTCGCCCGCCGTCTGCGCGGCCAGGCCCAGCTCGATCTCGGCCTCGATCCGGCCCTCCACCGCCACCAGCCGCAGCTCCTCCAGCCGCGCCCCCTCCCGCGCCAGAGCCTCCACCTCGGCCACGTCCGCCAGCGCGCGGCCCCGCCACAACCCCAGCGCCTCCCGGAACCGGGCGGCCGCGGCCGCCGCCTCACCCGCCTCCAGCGCCTCCCGGCCCGCCGCCGCCAGCCGCTCGAACCGGGCCGCGTCCAGCTGATCAGGCCCCGCCGCCAGGGCGTACCCGCCGCCCCGCGCGACCAGCGCCGCCTCCGGGCCCACCAGCGCGCGCAACCGCGACAGATGAGACCGCAGCGTCCCGGCCGCCCCCGGCGGCGCGGAGGCTCCCCACAGCTCCTCAGCCAGCCGCTCCGCCGGAACCACCCGCCCCCCGGCCACCAGCAGCAACGCCAGCACCGCCCGCCGCCTCGGCCCGCCCAGCGCCAGCTCCCGCCCACCCCGCACCGCCTGCACCGGCCCCAAAATGCCGAACTCCAGCACCGAGACTCCCGCCCCCAGGTGCGGCGGCTGATCGCCTCGCACAGCTCCATCGTCGGGCATCGCAACACCCCCTGACAACCAGGCAGCCCAGCCACCCAGCAGCCCACGGCAGCAACAGCAGCGCAGGTGATCTGCAACTGGACCGGTCCGGCTTGCTGGCGCCGCCACAGTCGCGAGCTGCCACAGCGAGCTACCGAAGGCGGCGCCCGCCTGTCTCGCCGGCACCGGGGTCGAGCAACAACTCGTCACACTCGAATACGACGGTTTACCAGTTCCCCCGTGGGTTCAGCTTGACGGAGGCTCCGTACCGGGTCCGCGCCGACGGGAAGCTTAGCCGACGACGCTGCCCTTTAACTTCCTGCTGACGGCTCTGGCCGCGCCTCCGGCGGCTCTGCCGCCAGCAGGTCTACCGCCTTGCGTTAGTGTGGACCGCGCGTAACTGACCAGGTTTCTGCGCGCCCGCAGCATGTCCTCCCGGGCGCGCAGGTATGCCTCTGCGAGGTCAGGAGCGCCGAGCCTAGCGTGGCGCGGCCGCTACCGTCCATGCGGATGTCACAGCCCCGGAACGCTACCGGTAGGACCGGGATGGCAGCCTGGCTTTTGCGGGTATATCTCCAGGTGATCGCACTACCCAGGAGCAGCCGAAGTGAGCAGACGCAGCCTCTTCACCGACTCGCACGCCGAACCAGCGATGCGCGAGGCGGAGCGGCGGCCGGACTACCCGCAGCCTCCCCCGGAGCCCGAACCCAAGCCCGGGCCAGTGCAGCTCTCTACGGCTCCCCACCCGCATGTTGTGCCTGCCAGGCTCCCCCCGCAGCCCAAAGCGGCCAAGCCGCAGGGGCCCTGATAGGCCCGTGCCCGCTAGGTCCCGGCCTCGCGGCGGTTAGCCTGCCTCGTATCGACGCCGGTCCATGCGTCGGCCGGTACAGACGCCGATATATACGGTGTGAGCCTGCACAGCTTCCACGCCCTAGATGCGGTCTGGCAGCCAGCGATGGCCCGCGCCAAGCGCGAGGGGATCACTCTGAAGCTGGCTGACCAACCCGCCGGCGCCTAGCCGCGGATTGCTCGGCGCCGGTCGTGGAGCGGTTCTAACCGCGAACTCGTCACACGTGAATACGACGGTCTACCAGTTGCCGGTGGCTCGGGACGGTTGCCGAACCAGCGAAGGAGCCGAAAAGCGCGCTCGTTCATGGCCTGGCTACCAGACAGTGCAACCGCGATGACCGTGAGCGCCGCCACCACCATCTCGATGCTGGCGATGACCTCACCGAGCAACCATGTGCGGCGATCACTAATGTCGCGCGCCGCCACAAGCTGCTTGTAGGCACCAGCTCATGCCTCCCTCAGGTTGCCGGGTGGCCACCAGCACCCACCGGCCAGGAACACCCATAGCTAAGACGCCTCAGACCAGGCACCTGTTTACCGACGGCCCAGCCAGGCATCATCCATCGTGCAACTCGTCATCCCCCGGCCAGTCCTACCAGCGCGAACAGCCGCCGCTGCACGCAGTACTGGACGGCCTGTCCGGGGTGAACCTGCCGATCGTCGACGGCTACGCCGACCCAGACCCCGGCGGGCGGCCCGGCCTGGGTGCGCATGCCCACGCCGAGTTCGGGCGCCGGTCATCGGCATAGCCAAGACAACCTTCCGCACCACCACTCGCGCCCCATCCGGTAGCACACGAGGAAATCCCGCCGGGCCGCAGTCTGTCACGGCCGCAGGAATGCCCCGCCACGAGGCCGGGATCTGGTCCGCCACACTGCAGGCCGCGGCACCCTCCGCCGCGCCGACACCCTCGCCGCGGGCGCGCTCATCGCGGCTAGAAGCGGAAGTCCACGCCGAGCCCTGGCGATGCATAAAAATACGATCTCGCCGCTCTCTGCGCCGCCGTGGTCGAGATTGCCTACCGTGCGAAGAGCTCTTAATAACCGCGCGCCGACCCGCCGATATGCGCCGCTTTCTGATCATGTTTCGTGAACTCGGTTCTGGCGCCGAACGGGGCAGTCTGTGCGCCGGCGCGGCGCGGGGTCAGGGCGCCGCGGGGGCCCGTCGCACACCAGGGGCTGAGCTCACTCACCGCCTGGCAGCTGGCCCGGCCGGTTCACGATGGCGCGCTTGAGCACCACGCTGCCCATCAGCTTTCCGTGCACGGTGCCGTCGGTCTCCCCGATCCATTGCAGGGTGGTGGGGTTGAAGATCCAGGTGAGGCCGTTCGGGTCGAAGGTTTCCCGGTAGGGCACGCTGGGTGCGGGCGATTGGATCACCCTCCTGGCGAATTGGACGCCGATGCCGGGCTGGCCGAGGATGTCGGTGGCGTGCGGGATTACCCGCACGCCCGGGATCAGCGCCGCCGCGCGGTACAGCGCGGCACTGACCTCCGGCGGTGCGATCGCTTCCCGCAGCATGTCCCCGATGGTGGTGAAGGCTTCCTGGTCAGGGCTTTGCCCCCGTCCCTTGGTTGCTGCGTAGATCATGTGCAGCAGGGTGCGCGGGCCGGTCGGCAGTGACTGCAGGAACCGGTAGGTGGGGTCGCCCCAGCCGCCCTGGTTTGGGCAGGAGATGCCGGTGACATTCAGTTTCATCGCGCGGCCGGGGGAGGGGTCCTTGAGCAGCCCTGGCTTGCATATATCCGACACCGGCAGCCAGATCTCCCGCTTGTGCAGCGGCTCTGCGACGGTCCGCCCGTCGCCGCCCCCGGTGGCCGCGAAGGTCGAGGCCCAGCGGTCCTCGCTGGCGATGTACATGTACTGGCTGTCGCGTACGTTCAGGCGGGGCTGCCGGGCTGCCGCCGCGGCGGCGTGGTTCAGGAACTGCGCCGCGGTCAGGCTGAGCTTGGCATGGCCGCCGCCGGCGGGGCCTCTGCTTGTGAGCGGTGCGGCTATCAGTCCGCCCGCCAGGCCAGCGGCGACGGCGAGCGCGCCGGCCGCGGCGAGCATGCGCCGGCGGGGCCCGCGGGCCCGGTGGGGCGCCGGGGGCCACGCGCGGCGGCGGCCGGGCCTCCGCCGCTGGGCGGTGATTGCCTGCCGGGTGTCTAGCAGCCAGGCCCGGGTGGCGTCATCCAGGTCGGCGGTGGCCGGGTCGGCGTCACCCAGCAGCGACTGGATATCGGTGACGGCGCTGCCGAACCTGGTTCGCGGGAACATCTCATGCCTCCGTTCCGTGCCCGTGGGGGGAGGCGGCGGTGACCTGGGCGGCCGGGCCGGCCACCGGGTTGTCTGCTTCGTCGAGGAGCGCGCGCAGCCGCCGCCGCGCGCGCAGAACGCGGCTTCGGGCCGATGCGGGCCGCAGGCCCAGCGCCAGGCCG
The DNA here is from genome assembly GCA_963806145.1 of uncultured Actinomycetes bacterium. GTDB lineage: Bacteria > Actinomycetota > Actinomycetes > Streptosporangiales > Streptosporangiaceae > DASXKD01. The sequence goes on along the minus strand of CAWDXD010000006.1, from coordinate 4,332 downwards.
AGCATGCGCGCGTTTGTCTGGCCCTCCCAGGCAACCAAGCGCAGCACCTCCTGGTCGGCTTCTGGCAGGGCGGCGAGCGCCTGGCTGATCGAGCGGCCAAGCACCACGCCCTCACCTGGATCGGCAGCATGGCCTGCCGCGCGGAGCGCGGACAGACGCCCGGCCAGCCGGCGCTGCCGTTGGGCCGACCGCCACTGGTCACGAACCGCGTTGCCAGCGATCGCGTACAGCCAGGGCAACAGCACCTCCGGGGCGGGGCGCCGGTCCCAATGCCGCCAGGCAGCGGTGAACGTATCGCTCACCACATCCTGCGCCGCCTCCCGGCTATCCAGCCTGCGCTGGGCATACCGCAAGATGGCCGGGGCGTAACGGTCGAAGACCTCGCAAAAGGCATCCTCGGAGTCTTGGGCACCCACACTGACTCCTTATCTCCTCACCCCGCTTAGGGCCAGCACCAAACCGGGCGTTGCCAGCGTCCGCCAACTCGCGGAACTGATCAACGGCGGGATCTCCTCACCGGCGAGATCCTGTAACAGACCTGGCTGATAACTGCGGAACTTCACCGGGTTCGTCAGCAGACAGCCCCGCCAGGCTAGTGGCCTGCCAGGAGAGCCGGTGCCTGACCGGGTACCGGCGGCACGTGTGCCAGCTAACTCCAGCGCCGGAACCTGAAGACTGACTCACCTCGTTCGAGCCCGGCCCTGCCCCGAGCTCAATCATGGATTGCGCCGGCGAACGACGTCACGTTGAGTAACACCGGTGGGCCACGAGAACGCGCGCGAAGATCCGCCGTTATGATCGGCCAATCTGTTGTCAGCACGGCCGCCTCAACTGTGCCGATCTGGCATTTCTGGGCGGCGAGGGTGTGCTACCCCAGCCCGGGCGCTACCGAGTTCCACGGGGGAATGCCGCAGGTGCGCGTCATGCGGACGGATCGGTGCGCCGGGGCTGGATGGCCGTCCGGCCGGTGCCGCCAGCTGGTGGCCGCGGTGGCTAGGCGTGGTGCGGTGACGCTGACGCCAAGAAGGGGCATGCCGGGTGGCGTGGGCCTGCCAGGCCGGTGCGGCGCATCGTGGTAGAGACCTGGCATGGAGTTCTTCTGCTACCACCGCGATCGGCCCGGCTCTGTGGCGCTGCGCGGCGAACTACTGGAAGAGCACTGGTCCTACATGGACCGGTACGCGGCGCAGATGATCGCCCGCGGCCCGACCCTTGCCGCCGTCGGCGACACGCCCACCGGCAGCGTGCACATCGTCGACCTGCCTGATTCCGCTACTGCCCGCGCGTTCGCCTTCAATGAGCCCGGCTACCAGGCCGGTATGTACCGGGACGTGCTGCTGCGCCGGTGGCATAACACGCTGGGCCGCACCATGTGGGACTTTCCCGGCGGCCGGACCGGTGGCAGCCGGTACCTGGTGCTCGGCCTCGGCACGGGGCAGGCCGCCGACCTCGCCGTGCCGCCCGGCCGGGACGAGCTGATCGCGTTCGGGCCGCTGCTGTCCGACAACGGCACCACCTGGCTGGGCACGGCGGTGCTGATCCGGGCGCCGGACCCGGACACCGCAGGCGCCGTCCTGACCCCGGGCCGGTACGCCGGCATCGAGGTCCACAACTGGCAGTTCGGCGGGCGGCCGTCATGAGCCGGTTGGCTCTGACCATCGGCCACAGCACCCCGACCGCTCACCGGGTAACCGCCAAGCCCTGCATGTCCACAAATCCCATGCCGTAAATCGGCATGGCTATCTCTGTCACGGTCTGCAGTCGCAACGCGAGCCGGTCGACGTGCGCCACATCGCCTATGTGCGCGCTTAGCGGCGTCTTGGTTACGCCGACGCGGGCCGCGCCCGAAAGATGGTTGTGCGCCGTCCCGTGCGCGCCAAGCCGGTAAGGGGGCGATGGCCCAGTTGCTAGAGCGTCGGTGCGCGGAGCGCCTGGCGGGCTGGGTATCCAGCCCCGACGTCGGCCGGAGGCGCGATGGGCGCGTGCGGGTGCGATCCCGCAGCGAGAAGGCCGGCGTGAACGCGCGCCAGAGCCAGGCTCGTTGGGAACGGCGCGTGCGGTCGCCCATCGGCCTGTGGCGTTGCCCCAGCTGCTCCCACGTGGCCGTCGCGCTTCCTCGGGGGCTGAGGGCATGGGACGTGGCCGGCCGGGTGGCTGCCTTAGGGCAGTGAGGCGGTGAGGTCGATTTCGATGAGCTGGCCGGTGTAACCCAGCGCAGTGACTCCGAGCAGGGTGCTGGCAGTGGCAAAGGCCGGGGCGAGCTGCGAGGCGTTGAGGCGATCCCAGGCGCTGGCCAGGACGGTGCTGTCGGCAGAGACCACGTAAATGACGGAGCGGACGACGTCCTGCGGCGTGGCATCGGCCGCGGACAGGATCGCCAGAGCGTTCGCCACAACTTGGTCGATCTGGGCGCCGAGGTCGCCTGGCCCGACAACCTGCTCGCCGGCGTCCAAAGGGCACAGGCCCGCGAGGTGGGCGGTGCGGCCGGCTTCGACGATCGTAAGGTGGGCATATCCGGAGGTGGGGTGAAGACCTTCGGGGTTAACGAAGACGAACCTATCGGTCATGACGGTCATCCTTTGACGCTGATCGGAAGCTTCGGTTCGCAGCAGTATTCTGCGGTATACCGGTGACCCGGTGAAAGAAGGTGGCTGGCCAAACGATAGAAACCGGGCTCTGGCCCGAACGAATAGGAGCCATGCGCAGGCTGGCCGCCAGACTGTCGGGCGTTCGATCTGGTGTGCCAGAACTAACGGATATGGCCATTCGCTGCGACGAATCAACCATCAGGCCGCCGTGCGCCGATCCGTCCGGTCGGACGCCGGGCTCGAGGCCCGATGACGCTCAGTGACTTGGGATGCTCCGGGGCCAGCGCGCGTTTAACCGCCTTACCTGTATCGGGTGATGACGCAAGGTGGTTCGGTCTGGGCGTTGCGGTCCCGTGGGCTGCTCTGTTTGGGGCGTGGCTGAGTTGGCTCCCTGTCCCCTGATAGCTGCCGGGCCTGCGACCGGGCGGGCGGGTCAAGGACCGGGCGGGAGCCCGGCCGGCGTAGCCGGCGCCGTAGGCGTCCTTGACGTGGCCGCCTGGTCGCAGATCATGCCGGCGGCGGGGCAGGAAGGCCTGGTGGTGGGCGCGAATGTGGTTAGTGGTTCAGGCGGGGGGTCTTTCTGCGCGGGGTGACCAGCCGTGGCGGCCGGGGGCCTGGGGGGTGGGAGCAGCCAGCCTTACCTAGGTCCGCGGGGCTTTGGGTGTTGCCCCGGCGACAAGATGATTGATTGTTGCGACGTGAGGTCGCACGTGGTGAGTGAGTGCGTCGAAGGAGGCTGGCTGATGCCAAGGACGTAATCCGGGCAGTGTCCAGGCCCGTCCCCGCCCTGGCACGCGTGACTGGGTCCTGCCCAGCCGGGTGTGAAGCCCAGGGGAAAGCCCAAGGGTCCTTGTTCCGCCGTGGGGCCACAGGCGAGGGGAAGGCTGGCGTGGGGTGAACGACAGTGAACCCTTGCTGATGCCTCGTAAACATCACATCCTGGGGCGGGTCGCAGTCCAGGGTGGCAGGGGCGTGCCGCTGTGATGCGGCAGGCGGCGGCCGGGGACAATCACCGGCCGTGCGGACACCGCCGCCCCCGGGGTACAGAGGGCACCCAGACCCAGCCGGGTCTCACGCGTGCGGAACACGGAAACCCCGTCAGGGTCCGCGCCGCTGGCTGGCGGCGCGGTAGGCCGATCGTAAGAGGGGCGGAAGCCTCTGGCGGGACAGGATGCCCAAGAAGCGAATGCCGGCAGCCGAAAGGCAGCGGGAAAACGCGGCAGCACGCCCGGCTCCTCCGCCGGATGGCCGCGCATAACCGGCCGGATACCGGGCCAGGTGCCCGGGCGCGAGAGCGCGCTGACGTGGGCAGGTGAGCCGTTGAAGACGGGCGGCCGGTAACCGCTGGAACTGAGGGGCAAGTTAGGCGCCGGTGACGGTGAACGGACCCGAGGACGTGCTGGAGTGGGGCGCCATTGACTGGCGTGCCCATGAGCAGAACGTACGGCGGCTGCGGCAGCGGATCTTCAAGGCGGCGCAGGAGCAGGACTGGCCGAAAGTCAGGAACCTGCAGAGGTTGATGCTGCGGAGCCGGTCGAACACGCTGGTCAGCGTGCGGCAGGTGACGCAGCGCAATGCTGGGCGCAAGACCGCCGGGATCGACGGGGAGGTCGCGTTGACTCCCGAGGCTAGGGCGAGCGTGGCGGTGCGGGTGCACCAGTCGCGGTCGTCGTGGAATCCCCGTGCGGTCCGGCGCGTGTATATCCCGAAGGCATCAAACCGTGCCAAGCTGAGGCCGCTCGGA
>CAWDXD010000005.1:0-244916 GCA_963806145.1 uncultured Actinomycetes bacterium | reverse complement strand
CGGTAGAGCAGCGGGAACGATCGGGACTGGATGAACGTCAGCAAATCGTTGTTGATCGTGTCGGCCACCAAACCTGGCCACCCTTGAGCGTCACCCTCTGCCGGTGCTGCTCAAGGAAGACATCCGTCTCCTTCTCGTTCGTGGCGTTTGAACCGCACGCCGGTCAAGCCGGACACCCGCAGGCCCGTGTCGATGAGGATCCGGATGATCGCATGATCGCGGCGAGCCCTCAGATGCCGGGTAGGCTTCCAGTCGCTTGACCGAGTCGAGGTAGAGATGATCGTCTTGGGGAGCTTGTTGGCGGCGTCCGCGCCAGCATCCAGGACGACTTCAGGTCGGATAACACCATCACCGCTCCAGATACCAAGGCTCTATGAGCGGTGAGCACACCCCCCAGCAGAGGCAGGAGGTCAACAAAACCGCAGGTCAGCTAACAGATTCACACGGGGTGCTAGCTCAATGGCAGAGCAGCGGACTTTTAATCCGTGGGTTCAGGGTTCGAGCCCCTGGCGCCCCACCAGCCAAAACACCTGCGAGTTGGTCTCCTCCGTGGGACGAAACGTGGGACGAGTAGCCGTTCCTGGCCTAGCATGATCTCATGGCACGGCGAGCGAGCGGTCACTTAGAGCAACTGCCAAGCGGCGCGTTCCGTGTTGACGTCTATGCAGGAACCGACCCACTCACCGGCCGCAGACTGCGCTACCGGCGGACGGTGAAGACCGAACAGCAGGCCCGGATCGTCCTGGGCAAACTGCTGGAGCAGGCTGCTGAGGGGCGGCCGCCTGAAACCGGAGTGACGGTCGCCGAGCTGCTCCGGCAGTACATGACGGTGGCCGAGCTTGACCGCTCGACCCGCCAGACCTACGAGGGCTACATCAGGCGGACCATCTTGCCTGCCCTCGGGCTGATCAAGCTGCGCAAGGTCCGCGGTCCGGTGCTGGACATGCTTTACGCGCGGCTACACCAGTGCGGCAATCCCGCCTGCTCCGGCAAGCCGTTCATCGAGCACTCCGCGTTCCCCGCCATCGACGTGACACCAACCGCTGCCCGGCCAGTGTGGGCCCAGGTGGCTGCGGTCATCCGCGAGGCGATCACCTCGGGCCAGCTCACCCCCGGTGAGGCGCTGCCATCGGCCAGGCAAGTAGCTGACCGCAACAGGCTGCCCGTGACGGCAATTCACCAGGCCCTGGCTGTCCTGGCAGACGAAGGGCTTATCACCGTCCGGCAGGGCCGCTGCGCGGTGGTCGCAGGCGAACCAGGCGGGACCCGCCCGGGGCGCCGGGCCAAGCCCGCGGATCCCAGGCACGACTGCGCCCGATCTGGCTGTGCACCGCACACGTGCCGGCCGATGTCCGCCGCGACGATCCGGCAGATCCACGCCATCTTGTCTGGCGCGTTCGCCACGGCCGTCCGGTGGGAGTGGATCGACCGCAACCCCGCGGGGACAGCGAAGCTGCCGAAGACCAGGCATAGGACCGCCGCCTCCCCGGACCCGGCCGACGTCGCGAAGGTCATCGCGACCGCCCGGGCATCCGGCCAGGACCTGCTCGCGCTGTACCTGTGGCTGGCTGCCGTCACCGGGGCACGCCGCGGCGAGCTGTGCGCGTTGCATTGGGCGGACCTGGACTTGCCGCGAGGCGTCATCCGGATCGCGCACAGCTACAGCGTCGCCGGCGGTGCCAACGTCCGGAAGGACACCAAGACACATCAGGACCGCAGCCTCGCGATCGACAAAGTCACTGCCACTGTGCTTGCCGAACACCGCCAGGCCGTCGCCGATCAACTGGGCCAGGTCGGCGTCGAGCTTCCGCTTGACTCCTACGTGTTTTCCCCCGACCCGCTCGGAGACCGGCCCTGGAACCCCGACTGGCTAACGCACAAGGTCGCCGAGATCGCCCGCACCGCGGGAGTTGCTCTCAACATCAAGGCGCTGCGGCACTATTCGGCCAGCCAACTCCTGGCCGGAGGCATCGACCTGCGCAACACCGCCGCCCGTCTCGGCCACGGCGGTGGCGGGGCCACCACCCTGCGCCACTACGCCGACCCGGTCTCCGAGGTTGACCGCCGGGCTGCCGCCTATCTCGCCCAACTGACCGCGCATACAGCCACTAGCAGGGCTGGCCCACCGGCCGGGCTTCCTGCTCAGGAGCGATGACTGCCCGGCAGGCATGCCGGTTGCCGGCCTGCTGCCTGCGGCCATGTCATCAGGCCCAGCCGGTCACCGGCATATCCAGATCAGCGGATATAGACGTCGCGGCGGTGGCCTGCCGCCGCGACCCGGACGATACGACGCTGATCATCGATCGTGTACACGACCCGGTAGTCGCCGATCCGGATGCGCCATACCCCGTGTGCCCCGGTGAGCATCTTCGACCCGGGCGGCCGGGGATCATCTTTGAGCGCTTCGGTTGCGGCTTTGATCCGCTCGGCGGTCTGCCGGTCCAGCTTGCGGAGTGCCCGCAACGCGGCAGGCCGGAACGTCAGCGCGTACTTGTCGACCGGATCGGTCACGTCAGGCCAAGTTCGGCCCAGACCTGCTCGGCGGGGATGTCCTCGCCCGGCTCTTCCAGCGCCTGCCGCGCGGCATCACCATCAGCGAGATCTTCCACCAGTTCCCGCGCCTGGTCAGGGGTCATGCCTTCCAGCAGCGCGGCGAACTCGGCCGGGACAATCGCGGCCAGGCGTTCCCCGTGCTCGGTGAGGTAGACAACATGGCCTCGTGCCGCCTGGTGCGCGGCGGCGCTGAGGTCCGGCCCGTCATCGACCGGCAGTTCGCTCATAACCTCAGGGTATGCCGCACATCCTGCTCGCGCACGTTCGCTCACCTGGACGCAGCTCCATTCATGTCACGTCATCACAATGGAAGGTCGTGCTTGCCTTGGGGTTGGCCGGGGCGTGCTCAGCGAGCCAGGCGGCCGTGTACTCCTCCAAGTCCACCTCCGCGCCAGCGCAAGCGTCTGCGACTATCCGGTCCACGAATGCCCGTGGGATACGGCGTATTTTCTGCACCCGCCCTCGGCGTATGACCACCGATGGCAGCCGTCCCTCATCGGCCATGCGTGCGACCGTCATCCGGCTTACACCAAGAAGCCCTGCTGTCTCTTCCAGGTCCAGCAGTGGCTTGTCAACGGCGGGATCGGCCGATGGTGCCGACGGGGTGCCGCCAGTGCTAAGCGCGCCAGCCAGCGCCCGGATTACCGCCTCGAGTACACCAGGCAGCGGCACCACATTGTCAGCTGGCGCCGCCGGGAGCAGCGGCCTAGCCTGATCGCTCACCTAACCTCCAGCCGCGCACGCGTGTAGCTGCGCCTGCAGTTGCCAGAGGCCGGTGCCGAGCAGCGCAGCGGCCTGCTCGTGACTCTTGCGCCCGCGCGAGACCGGCGGCCATGACCGCACGTTCTTGCGCGTGCGTGAGTTCGCCGCGCGACGCGAGCCGCGCAGACATGCTCGCGAGTTCGACGCGTGTGTCTCGGCACGTCCCTGTCCGTGCCGTTGCGTCGGGGCGCTACGCCAGACGGTTCGTGCGAAGTCGCGCAGCGTCTCAAGCTCGGCCACTCGCGAGGCCCGTTCCCAGCAGTGCAGCAGCGCGGTGAAGTCCAGCGCGCCGGGCCACTTTGCGCGGTGCGTCATCGCGTTGGCGAACCGACCCCTGCTCGCCCAGTGCCCGCTGATCCAGCCCGTGCCGACAGTTTTCTCATACTGCTCGGCGAGCGCGAGCGTGGTCTTGGTGATCTGCGCCCGGCGGGAGGAGAACTGGGCGACCGCTTTCTTGGGGAACCCGGCGATCAACCGGCCCTTGCTGGCGGGCCGGTAGGCCCACTCGAGCCCGAACCGCCGGGTACCGGCGGGCTCGCCGCCCTTCTCCACGACCGAGAGGTAATAGCCCGCCTCACACTGTCCGGTGATGACCGGGCTTTCGGCAGCGCCGGTCGCCTTGAACGGGTACGAGGCGTAGTGCCCGCACGCGATGCTGAGGACGACTGACACGACCGCCTCCTCTCGCTCCTCAGTACGATTTTCGATCTTGAACAGAATTGGCCTTGATCATCTTGATGCATAGGTGTGTAGTCGAAGACTTGGCGGAGTCGATGATGACAGAAGGGGCGGAAGCGTGCAGACAGCAAGATCATTTGGATGATGCTGAGGGGGCAAGCGAAGCTATGTGAAGGGGCGGAAGATGCCTCGTAGGGGTACCGAGCGCGCTGTCCAACTGACGGCCACATCATCCGGCCATGATGTAGCTGTAGCCCCGCCTCCGCGAGGCCAGCCCCACACCGTGCATCGCCATGATCGTCAGATGGTGGCCAAGCGTCAAAGCGAACGGATTATGGTTCCGGGGAAGCGGCAGAACGATCAAGATCAGGAAGCGACCTTGCCGACACCGCGCGGGACGCCGACCCCACCGCCACGCATGGCATGCGACGGCACGCTGGAACGCTCGCTGTCACCCGTCCTGGCAGCTCCGTCATGTCGATGCCAAGCCTCGTTGGCTGGAGCTTTTGGCTGAGCTTCCGGGCGCTACGGGGGCGTCAAATAGGCGAATGCAGACAGCCTCGCTCGCGAGTGACCGCCGAGGGCGGCAACCTCATCCTCGCCCACCGGCGCTACGGAAGGTGACATCGAGTTCAGCGGTCGCCCCGATCACCCGCATAACGCCGAATCGGGCGTATGTCGTCGACCGGACGGGTAGGGGGGCCGCGGACACCGAATAACCGATTCTGCGCGGGACGGGAATTATCTGCCTCCCTCGGCAGGAGGGCAGGCGCACGGACACGTCAAGCTGTGCAAGACCCCCGTGCGCCGGTTCGTAGCGCCCTTCCGGTACCTGGTTGCGATCGGCGCAGCGACGCGCTGACTAGCAAGACGGCCGGATCTGGGCGCCAGGAGCCACCCCTACATCACTGAGCTTCATCAGGGTCAAGAGTTGGAAATGAGGGCAGGCAAGGGGACACTGTGATCGTGCGGTTGCTGGAGCGGGGGGCGTGTTTGGCGGCGCTGGCTGGGTACGCGCGCGAGGCGCGGCAGGGCGGTGGGCGGCTGGTCCTGGTGGCGGGGGAGGCCGGCATCGGCAAGTCGGCCCTGGTGGAACAGTTGCGAAACGACCTGCCGGATGCCCGCTGGTCGTGGGGGGCTTGTGATGGCCTGTTTACCCCGCGCCCGCTGGGGCCGCTGTTCGACTGGGCTGGTCAGCTGGGCGGGGAGCTGGAAGCTCTGTGCCGGGCCGGTGCGGCCCGTGAGGATCTGTTTCGCGCGTTGCTGCGCCAAGTCAGCGAGCCGGGCACGTTGAGCGTGCTGGTCGTGGAGGACATCCACTGGGCCGATGAGGCCACCGTCGACCTGTTGCGGTTCCTTGGCCGGCGGCTGCGGGATGCGCCGGTGCTGCTGATCGCCACCTACCGGGGCGAAGACCTGGCGGCGGACGATCCGCTGCGAGCTGCTTTGGGGGAGATCGCCCGGCAGCGGTCGACGCGGCGGATGGACCTTGCGCCGCTGTCGGCGGATGCGGTGCGGATCCTGGCCGGCGGGACCGGCCTGGACGCAGCCGAGCTGTATTGGCTGACGAGCGGGAACCCGTTCTATGTCACCGAAGTGGTGCAGGCAGGGCTGGGTGCCGTGCCGGCGTCGGCGCGCGATGCGGTGCTGGCGCGGGCGGCGCGGCTGGGCGGCGGGTCCCGGGAGGTGCTGGATGTTGCGGCGCTGACCGGCGCCCGCGTGGAGCTGGATCTGCTGACGTCGGTCATCGCGTGTCCGCTGCCGGTGCTCGACGAGCTTTTGGCGTCGGGCTTGCTGGCTGTGGACGGACAGTGGCTGGGGTTCCGGCATGAGATCGCGCGGCTGGCGGTGGAGCAGGCAGTCGCCCCGCATCGCCGGGCCGGCATGCATGCCCGGATCCTGGCTGGTCTTGGTTTGCTGGGATGCGGCGACGATGCGCGGATGGCGTTTCACGCCGAGGCGGCGGGCGACCGGCCAGCGGTGCTGCGCCATGCGCCGCGGGCCGCGCGGCAGGCGGCTGAGCTGGCCTCACACCGGGAGGCGGCCGCGCAGTATGAGCGCGCCCTGCGGTTTACCGCCGACGCCGACCCGGCCGTGATCGCCGGGCTGTATGACGGGCTTGGCTTCGAGCTGATGCTGATCGGCCGGCTCCAGGATGCGGTCGATGCTGGCGAGCGGGCGCTGAGGCTGTGGCGTCAGGCCGGTAACCGCGTGCGCGAGGGCGGCACGTTGCGCAACCTGTCTTACGCGCTACAGCCGCTGGGCCGGGGCCCCGATTCGGTCGCCGCGGCCGAGGCCGCGGTGACGGTCCTGGAACCGCTCGGCCCCACCGTCGAGCTCGCGCGTGCGTACTCCAGCCTGGCCCGCAGGCGGATGCTGAATGCCGAGCATCAGGCGGCGATCGAGCTGGCGGTGCGGGCGCAGGCGATCGCCGGGCCGCTGGGCGCGCTCGATGTGCTCAGCGACGCGCTCAACACCCAGGGCTGCTCGGTTAAACGCATGGGCGGAGAGTGGACCAGCTACCTGCGCCAGGCGCTGGACGTCGCGCTCTCGGCGGGGCTCGACCACCAGGCGGGCCAGGCCTTCATGAACCTCCACGGCAGTTATGTCGATCAGCGGCGATTCGCCGAGGCAGAGCGGTATTTCACCGATGGCGTCGCCTACTGCGAGGAGCACGATCTCGGTTTGGGCACGGGCTTCCTGCGGGCAGAGCGGGCGGCTGCCCTGGAGCGCACCGGGCGCTGGGATGAGGCGGTGGCGCTCAGCACCGCGCTGCTGTCTAGCGCGGACCTGTCCCCGCTCGACCGCTTCCGCCCTCTGCACGTGCTCGGTGTGATCCGGGTCAGGCGCGGCGAGCCGGGTGCCTGGGAGCATCTCGACGAGGCGGCGGCGACCGCGGACGCCAGCGGTGAGCCACAGTCCATCATCCCTGTGCGGCTGGCCCGTGCCGAGGCGCAGTGGCTGCAGGGCGAGCTGCGCCTTGCCGTACGTGAGGCCGAGCTGGCCGATGAGGCAGCGGCCGGCTCGGACGGATGGGAGCGCGGCGAGATCGCCGTCTGGCTGCGGCGCACCAGGTCGGATCGTTCACCGCGCGGGGAACTAGCCGAGCCTTACCGGCTGCTGGTGGCGGGCGAGTGGGCGGAAGCGGCGCGGCTGTTGGCCGGCCTGGACTGCCCGTATGAGGCGGCGCTGGCCCTGCACGACGCCAACGAGGAGGCGCCGCTGCGCCAGGCCCTGAAACTCCTTACCAAGTTCGGTGCCGCGGCCGCCGCCCAGCTCACCCGGCACAAGATGCGCCAGCTCGGCATCCGCGCGATCCCGGCCGGGCCGCGGGCCGCGACCCAGACCGATCCGCTCGGGCTGACCCGCCGCGAGCGGGAGGTGCTGGACCTGATCTGCGCCGGGCACGGCAACGCTGAGATCGCCGCCAAGCTGTTCCTCTCCACCAGGACTGTCGATCATCACGTCTCCGCCGTGCTGGTCAAACTGGACGCCCCGACCCGCAGCGCCGCCGCCGCCCACGCCGCCCGGCTTGGGCTGGCCGGCACGGCGGAAAGCTAGGCATCACCGCCGGGAAACTGGGCAATCACGCCGATTCGGCACCCGGGCCAACCGCCGTACGGTCCCTTTAACTCGCCCAGAGTCGAAGGAGGCCGTCATGAAAAGTAACTCTCTTGCCGGGCGGCCAGCCAGGCGGCGCCGAGGCCGGGGTTCCCTCCGTGGCGCCGCCTGGGCTGCTTCGGCTGCCTTGTCCGCGGTTGCCCTGATCGCGCTCGGGGCAGCCGCCGCAGCGCCGGCGATGTTGATCACGGCCGCGTGGCGTGGGTGTTCCTTGGCGGCGCGGCAGAACTGGGCGTAGCCGGTGTGCTGTTCGGCGCGGGCCAGGAGGCCGAGGCCATCGGCGTGCTAGTCCAGCGCGTCACGAGTGCCGGTTGGAGCGCCCGGGCTTGTTCAAGCGGAGGTCACCCGGCCCTGCGGGTGCCCGGGCCTGGTCAGCTACGAGGCGGCTGCCAGCTGCACCGGCCCGTACCTGTGCGATATCGCCTGGCGCCGGGAGAACGCGGTCTTGCCCTCCGGCGCTGAGCTGGCCGGCACATTTTGTTCGGTGGGGGTAAACCTTTGGCGGTAGCCAGGTAGTCGTATGAGTAGATGCATCGAGCTGGCCGGAGGGGGCGGTGGACGCCGAGGCGGAGGGGTTCGCGCAGTTCGTCGAGGCGCGCCAGCGGGCGCTGCAGCGGACGGCGTGGCTGCTGACCGGTGACTGGGCGCTGGCCGAGGACCTGGTGCAGACGGCGCTGGTGCGGTCGTGGCCGCGGTGGGAGCGGATCCGGCGGCGCGATGACCCGGAGATCTATGTCCGCCGCGCGATGGTGAACAGCTGGGCGAGCTGGCGGCGGCGGCGATGGTGGGGCGAGCGGGCCACCGAGACCGTGCCCGACCGCTCGGCGGGCGGGGGATCTGGCGGCCGAGGTGGCGGTGCGCATCACGGTGCAGGGCGCGCTGCGGTCGCTGACCGCCCGGCAGCGGGCGGTGCTGGTGCTGCGGGTGTTCGACGACCTGTCCGAGGCGCAGGTGGCGCAGGTGCTGGACTGCGCGGTCGGGACGGTCAAGGCCACGCTGGCGCACGCGGTGGCCCGGTTGCGCGAGGACCCGCGGCTGGCCGGGTTGATGGATCGGGAGAGCCAGTGAACGGGATGGACGGGCAGTTGCGGGACCTGCTGGAGGCGGCCGCTGGCGAACCCCCGCGCCGGGTCAGCGTGGAGGCGGTGCGCCGCCGGGTGATCCGGCGGCGGGTGGTCGAGTTCGCGGCCGGGGCCGTGGCCGTAGCGGCCATCGCCGCCCTCATCCCGGTGGGCATCGGGGCGCTTGGCCGCGGACCCGGGCCATCAACCACCGGCCCCGCCGCGGCCCGCATGGTCACCTCCGGGCACTACGGCTACACCGAGGCGCTCCCCGCGGGCTGGCGGCTCGCCCGGCAGGCAACCCGCCAGTGGAATGGGACGGGCGGCCCCGGCTACGACAGACCCGTCGTGGACCTGTTCGCCGGACCTCGCGGCGTCCAGGCCTGGGCGTACGCGGCACCAACGAAGAAGCGCCTGCAGTCCTACACGACAGCGGTCATCCGGGCCGCCCGCGCCGCCCATCCGTGCGCGCCGCCGCAAACCGACCAGGCCATCAGGATCGGCGGGGCACCCGCCCGGCTGGCGGGCATGCAATGCCCGGCAGGCAGCGGTTTCCTGGTGGAGATCGCGGTCACCGTCCACAACGGCACCGGGTTCGTGTTCGCATCCCAGCCCGCGCCGGGGACCACCCGGGCCGACCAGCCTGCCGCCGCCTTCCGCAAATTCCTGGCTGGCATCCGGCTTCCACCGTAAGGGCTCCCCAACGAGGGACCACGCCACCCGCGCGCCGATAGTGACGCCCGAGGCGGTCACTACTGCACCCATCAGCTGCCCATATTGGGCACGCAACCCGGCCAAAACCTGGCCAAGCCACCATGGAGATCACGATGTACCCAAGACAGCCAACCGCAGACAACGAGCCCCCGGGGCGCCCGCACCCACCGAGCACGGCAGCCAGCACCGGCCCGGCCCCCCAGTTCGGCCAACCCCATCAAGAGGCGGCAGCTAGAGAAGTCGGTCTCCTGGTCCGGCCGCGAACGGCTCCGGCTTCTTTGGTACCGGCTCCGGCTGACGGTAGCGGAAATGAACTACGCCTCCCGCCGGATGGCCGAGCTGCAGGCACCCTGGATAGCCGAGGACCGGCGCCGATGACCCCGCAGATGCGCAGCGGCCAGCGCCGGCCGCTCCGCGAATGGCCAGCGCTCCTCGCGCTCTTCATCATCGCCGCCGTCCTGGCGGGCTGCGCGTCGCCGGTCACCGCTGGCCCGAGCGCCACGCCCACGCGATCGCGGGCCGCGGCGGCCAGCACGCCCGCCGCGGCCCGCATCTTCACCTCCCGGCACTACGGCTACACCGAGGCGCTGCCCCCGGGCTGGACCGCCAACAGGCCGGCCACACGGCAGTGGAACGGCAAGGGCGCCCCCGGCACCGAGGACAGCGCCGTCGACCTCTTCGACGGGCCCGGCGGGCTCGAGGCCTGGGCGGTGGCGGCACCAACGCGGGACAGCCTGGCGGCTTACGCCACAGCGGCCATCCGGGCCGCCGCCGCCGCCCACCCGTGCCCGGCCGTCCCGCAATCCGACCAGGCGATCACGATCGGCGGCGAACCCGCCCGGCTGCTGGGCGTGCAATGCCCGCCAGGCAGCGGCTTCCTGGTGGAGACCGCGGTCACCATCCACGCTGGGACCGCTTTCGTGTTCGCATCCCAAGACCCGTCCGGGGCCGCCGCCGACCACCGCGCTGACCGCGCCGCCTTTCAGCTTTTCCTCGGCGGCATCAGGCTTCCGCGGTGAGGGCTACCCCACAGCGGCCACGGCCAAGGCGGCGGGCAACGGGAGCACGTACACGCTCCCAGGGCAGGGCCGGCCGTTGGCAGATCACCCTGATCGCGGCGGGGCCGCGCTGTCCGCCGCCATCGCGGCGGTGGCCTTGGGCCGGGCACCGATGGCGCGAAAGCTGCCCGCCACCGCCCGAACCCACACCTAGACCCGGCCGGGCAGCAAGCCAGCAACCATCCGCTGCAGCCAGCCCGGCCCCTATCAACAGCCAGTTAGCAGGAAGAGGAAGGAGCGCTACCGTGACCAGTGCACGCCGGGTCATCGTGGGCGCGAGCGGCTCACCAGCCAGCCTCCGGGTGCTGCGCTACGCCCAGCACCTAGCCCGCGACCTCGATGCCGCCCTGGTGCCCGTTCTTGCCTGGCTGCCACCCGACGGTGACCTGGCCGACCGGCGTACCCCGACGACGAGCTGCGCCGCCTCTGGGCCCAGGACGCCCGGCAGCGGCTCCAGGACACGCTGAACCTCGCCTGGGGAGAACCGCCCGCCGACCTGCCGGTCCGGCCGGTCATCTTGCGCGGGCGGCCCGGCCCGGTCCTGGTCAGCGCCGCCTGCCGTCCCGGTGACCTGCTGGTGGCGGGGCCGGCCGCCGCGGCGCCCTGGCCCGGATCGCGGGCGGCCGGGTGAGCCGCTACTACCTGGCCCTCGCCCGGTGCCCCGTCTTGACCGTCCCGCCGCCCCCGCTCGTCCGGGAAACGCGCCGTGCAGCGCTGGCACGGGCGTTCTGGCCCCGGACGCTCACCGCCGACCAGATCTCGCCGGATAACGGGCAACCCCACAACCCACCGGCGGCGGCGTCCCGAACCCGGCATCCGGACAGCGGTCCGGCCAGCGCACCGCCCCGGCCAACTTCTACCTAGGCACCGCCCCGGCCAACTTCTGGCCGGAAACGACCACCCCTTGGAGGGCTGCAACCAGCTTCCCCGCGCGGCGCGGCCGCCAGGGTGGTCGTAGGCGTGTCAGCGAGCTCGCCACCCGCAGCGACGCCTTCTGCACCCGCTGGGCCGCCCACGACGCCCGGCTGCACCACACCGGGACCAAGCGGTTCCGCCACCCCTCGTCGGCGACCTCATCGTCGCCTCCAACGCGATGGAACTCCCCGCCGACCCCGGCCTCCCTGCCATCTACACCGGCCAGCCCGGCTCACCCACCGAAGAGAAATTCAGCCTCCTAGCCAGCTGGACCGCCACCGAAACCCGCACAGCCCGACACCACGGCCGGCAAGACCTGACGCTGGCTACCCACCCTGGCGTCGCCGCGACGCACGTGCACCACGCGACCAGCGTGGACCACGTGTTCGCAAAGCCCGCTCATCATGCATGAGCGGACAGCGCCGATCTTCCCGATCTGCGCGGCACCTCAGATAGCGCTGTCACGCCCGCCAGCCGCCCATAGCGGCGGGAGTGTGCGCGAGCGATTAGCGAAGGTGACTCACGAAAGGTGGCGTTGACGCTACGCGGTGCGTGCTGTACGAGCTGACAGTTGAGCGGGGCTGGCATGGGCCGTGCGGGCGAACGTCTGCAGGCAGATTGCCTGGGATGATTGCCTTGCCGCGCTGCTGTGGGCAGATCTGCTCACGGCAGCGCGTGAGGTATCTCGGGCCGGCTGTGCCGCAGGCTGGAGGCATGGCAGAGGACGGAAAGAACCCGCTATTCAGCGAGCGGGTGCGGGAGCAGCTGTTGCTCCAGCGAATACTCGTGCTCGACGGGGTGCTCGATGACGACAACGGAACGCTGCTCGCGACGCAACTGCTGGCGCTCGCCGCGGAGGATGCCGTTGCTGATGTCGCCCTGTGGATCAATTCACCTGGCGGAATCCGTGCCGTCGATGCTTGCGATCCGCGACGTCATGCGGCTCGTGCCGTGCGATGTCTCGACCCTGGCGCTCGGCCTTGCCTGCAGTGCCGGGCAGTTCCTGCTCTCGGCAGGCGCCAAGGGCAAGCGATTCGCGCTGCCGCACGCCCGCATCCTCATGCACCGGGGCTCGGCGGGGATCGGAGGCAGCGCCGCCGACATCGAGGTCCAGGCCGCCGATCTGCGGCACATGGTGGACACCGTGCTCGGCCTTATCGCGGAGGACACCGGCCAGCCGGTCGAGCGCATCTTTGACGACTCCCTGCATGACCACTGGTACACCGCCGCCGAGGCCAGGGACTACGGCTTCATCGACGAGATCGTCGACTCGTTCGGCCAGGTCATGCCAGTAAGAAAACACCGGATCGGACTGACGGGCGCATCATGAGCAGCTACCCCATCCCGAACGTCATCGCCCAGCATTCCCGCGGCGAGCGGATCATGGACGTGTACTCGCACCTGCTCACCGAGCGGATCGTCTACCTCGGCACCGCGATCGATCCCGGCGTCGCCAACACGCTCATCGCACAGCTGCTGCATCTCGAGGCGGAAAGCCCCGAGCAGGAGATCAACCTGTACATCAACTGCGAAGGCGGCGATCTGCCGTCCATGCTCGCCGTCTACGACAGCATGCAGTACATCCAGGCGCCGGTCGCCACCACCTGCGTGGGACAGGCGATCGGCGTCGGCGCCGTGCTGCTCGCAGCCGGAACCGCCGGCCGGCGCGCCGCGCTTCCGCACGCACGGGTGGTATTGCACCAGCCGGCCGGGCGCGGCCAGGGGGCGATCCCGGACCTGATCCTGCAGGCGGATGAAGTCGTGCGCATGCGCGCCGAGATCGAGGCTATCCTCTCCGCGCACACCGGCCAGTCCGTGCAGGCGCTGCGGGCCGACACAGACCGCGACCGGGTCCTCACGGCGCAGGCGGCGCTCCAGTACGGGGTCGTCGACCAAATTCTGGGGCAGCGGATGGCCGACGCTGGCGCGTCCGGTTCCTCAGCGGCCTGACCCGCGCCTCACGCCGCCAGAGCGAGCATGACCGGGCCGGATGCGCGTGAGGCGCCGATGCCTTGCTGGCGGCGCAATTCGCCGGCCACCTGCTCGGTCAGCCCGATGAGCGTGGTCCCCAGCGCGCCCGCCAGCGCCGCGATCATCTCGCTCGATGGTTCCTTGCGCCCGCGCTCGACCTCGGAGAGGTACTGCGGCGATATGCCAGCCCGGCCCGCCGTCCCCGACAACGTCTCCCGCTGAGCCAGACGCAAGGCACGCAGCCGCTGACCGAGCGCTTCCCGCCACAGTGGTTCATGCTCCGGTGGCTTCTGAGGCTGCGCTACCGGCGGGGAATCTTGCCGCAACCGGTAAACTCTCGCGCGCTCGGCCATAGCTCATCCTACGAACGGACAGCCACCCGCGAGCTTTGATTTCGCTGGCAGCAGACCTCACCCGGCTGATGACCGCAGAATTTCCCGCCCGGTGGCTCTGGTCGCGCGCCTGGCGAAGAGGAAACAGAACGCGCAGATCAGATCGTTCGGGCGCGACCCTGAAGCCCACGCCAGCAACCAGACTGCCGCCCAGAGCGGCGGCTCGGCGCGCGTTCTCCCTAGACAGTCTCCATCACTTACTGTGATCGATCCTGCGGGCCCGGCCTGGATGCCGTGGGACGACTCGTGGGACGAGCACCGACCGTATCCCTGTGCGATGCGTGCTTTCTGTGTGTCCGCGTGTGGCATCTGCGCAGGTAGAACGCCCAGAACGGCCGGGCAGCTCACTTTTAATCCGTGGGTTCGGGGTTCGAGTCCCCCTAGCTCCACCATGAGGTCTTCACGTTTGCGTGAGGACTATTTTCACGTTTGGGTCTGACGTTCTGTTACGCGTCCGAGTATGGCTTGTGGCTTGCTGTCGTGCCGGTGCGTTCGTGTCGGCCTGGTGGCTTTCGGCGTGTCCGGGGGCGGTTTCCGGGCGTGCTGCCGCTGTCGGTGCTGGGTGTCTGGGCGCTGCCGGTGATGCTGGTGGCGGGTGCTGTCCCGTGCGGGGCAGCGGGGTGGCGGTTAGGGCGGTCTGGTGGCTGCGGTGAGGCAGGCGAGGGTCTTGCGGCGGCGCCTGCGGGTTTTCGGGGGGAGTCCGGCGGCGGCACGGCGGGCGTTTTCGGCCTGGCGGGCGTTCCAGGCGTCAAGGATGCGCTGGTTGCGGGCGATGAGCAGGGTCGTGGTGAACAGCATCAACGGTGCCAGGCCCATGAGGCGGCACCAGCCGCGGCTGATGTCGTTGGTGGCGGGGTCCTTGGCGGTGGCGAAGCCCCGCTCGGCGCCGGTGCGGCGGGCGTAGGACCGGCGGTGCGCTTTTGACGGGTAGTCGTGCTTCTGCGCGGTCTTGGCGGTGATCTCGGGCGGGACGGTGAGGGTCTGCCGGGTGCAGCAGGCGGGCGGGTGCTCGGGCGGGGTGAGGATTTCGGGCCGGTCCCGGTCCAGCCTCATCGAGGCGGGCCGGAGGGGGCAGCGGATCTTGCCCATGGCGGCAGGGCACTGGGCGCGGTGGTAGCCGTCTTCGTCGTCGCGGGTGAGGCGGCCGAGCTTGTAGCGGGTGGTCTCGGTGGTCATCGTGTCGTGCGCGGCGGCTTGGCCGGGGGTGGCGCCGCGGGGCAGCGGGCCTAGTTCCAGCAGGGAGCGGGGCGTGGCCGGGCAGTACAGGTTGCCGTTGCTGATGATGGCGCCGTGGTGGGTGCCCTTGGGGCCGCGGTCGTGCGGGTGCAGGTCCTGGACGAGCTGCGCCCCGGCCTGGCGGAGCGGGAGTGCCCAGGCGCCCGCGCCGCGGTGCGCGTAGCCGGAGTCGGCGAGCACGTCGCCAAGCGGGGCGCCGTGTTGCGGCATGCGGGTCAGGACGGGAACGAAGGCGCGGACGGGGTCGTGCCGGCACGACGATGCCGTGGCGCGGCGGGCGAGCTCGGGCACGGGCGGGCCGTTCTCGTCAGGCATCATGATGCCGGCCGAGAAGTAGTAGCCGAAGAACAGCTCGTCTTCGCGGCGCAGCAGGTTATTCTTGCGGTGTCCCCAGGATGCCTCGGGGTCGGCGCAGTCGCCGCCTTTGGCCGGCGGGGGCCGGGAGAAGGACTCCAGGTCCGTCCAGTCCACGGCCAGCGAGCTGCTGGCGTGCTTGAACTCCTCCGGGACGGATGCCTCCAGCAGGTCGTCGCAGATCGCCTGCAGCGGCTGCGACGGCAGCCCGCCGGGCTCGTCCCCGGCGAGGGCGCCGGCGACCAGGCCGAAGGTCCGCTCGGTCTGCCGGTAGGTCAGCAGGTGCGGTCTGTGCTTCCAGTCCGCGACCACGCCCAGCCGCCGCTGCTGGTCTGCCGGCAGGCCTACCAGGGCCCGGTGGATGCGGGTCAGGTGGGCGGGCCGGTGATCGGCGTGGGCCAGGCACATGCCGGCCAGCAGGGTGCGGACCGTCAGCTGCCGGGGGCGCGCCCCTATCGGCAGCATCACCTCGATCCGGGGGGCGACGCCGGAGGCGTCGATGATCTCCTCGAACGCCGCCAGCAGGATCATGGCTGCCGGGCCGCGCCGAGCAGCCGCACCGCCGCGGCTTCGCCCGCGGGTTCGAGGCCGGTGATCAGGTCGCCGAGCCGCTGGGAGCAGCTGATCCCGGCCGCGTGCATGAACGTGGCCAGGCCGAGCAGGTCCGCGCAGCCGGCCAGCCAGGTCGCGCGCAGCCGGCTGGTGTCCAGCCGGGGCAGGCCCGTCCCGCCGTCCAGCGCGGTGATCAGCGGGTTCGTAAGGTTCCGGCGGCCGGGATCAGTCCCGCAGATGACCAGGCCGTCCCCGGCTGAGCGGGCTGCCGCCAGCAGCGGGGCATGGTAGCGGGCCAGCACCGGGACCGTGCGCGGCCGGGCGCCGCGCACGATGACCACGACCCCGCCGGACCGGCACGCCACGTCGGTGCCGCGAACATCGCGCAGGTCGCCGCGGATCAGCCCGGCGCCGGCGCCCAGACAGACCAGCCCGGCCGCGCGCATCCGCCGCGCCGCGGTCGGCTGGGCGTCCGCCAGCGCCAGAAACCCAGCGATCTCCGCCGGGCCGTAGGGCTCTTTCGCGCGTTCCCGCGGCAGCGGCATGTCCTGCGGATACAACTGCGGCACCACCCGGCGGCCGACGAACCGCAGGTTCGTGCGCAGCGTGCGGCGCGCCGCGCCGGACAAACCCGGCGCCGTCCGGGTGAAACGCTCCACTACCGACGGGTGCAGCAGCACCTCCGGCACGGCGTCCAGGCCAAGCGGGATCGCGCAGTCCGCCAGCCTGCCCGCGGCCCACAGCAGGTTCTTCGCCCGCTCCCGGCCCTCCGGCGCCGCCTTCAAGATTACGTCCCGGGCGAACGCCGCCGCCTGCGGCGACACCGACGACGGCCGCCACAGCGCAATATAAGCGGCACCGTCATCGGTTGTCATACAGCACTTATACTTAATGAGATGCGCGAGACGGGGGACCCCGGCTGCGACAATGACAACGTGTCGCCCACCGTGGCCCAGCAGGCCCAGGCCGCCCGCATCGCCACCGAGATCGCATCCCTCGGCTTCGCGCTGCCCGGCACCCTCGCCGACCGGATGACCCGCTGCGGGCACCCGAACTGCCGCTGCCACGCCGACCCGCCCCGGCTGCACGGCCCCTACCACCAGTGGACCCGCAAGAAAGACGGCAAGACCGCAACCCGCATCCTGACCGACGACCAGCTCGCCGACTACGGCCCCTGGTTCGACAACCACCGCCGGCTGCGGGAACTGATCGCCGAACTGGAGGAACTCAGCCTCGCCATCGCCGAGGCCGACCCCCGCTGGAACCGCTAGGCAGCCAAGACAAACGTGGATGCAGCCCGCTTAACCTGTGGACGGCACCCGCCTCACCCGGCATCCGCGCAGGTCAGCCCGAAACGTGAAGACCTCACCAAACCCGCAGGTCAGCCAGGGTATAGATGATCTTTGTCGGTGGTCCTTTGTGGCTCCGCGCCCGATCGGATGCTGATAGGCGCGTGCTCTCGGCGCTCGTTTCCTCAACGAAGGTGCCCGAGGAGGCGGTGAGGTAGCGAATTGCGGTCGTAGCGCGAGGCCGAGCGCTTCGGCGGCCTTGACACTATGAAATGCCGCCCTTGATACTTGGCGCGGCGAAGGGGATCTTCATGCGAACGTCTGTTCATCGGGGGATCTTCTGTGCGGCGCTCGCCGTCGCCGCGGTGATCGCCAGCGGAGGTACGGCATCGGCTACGGCTAGCGCAGCAGATTTGCCGGCGATACGTGGTTATCCTCGCTAGGTGCCAATGCTTGCTGTCGTCGGCGCCGGCCCGAAGGGCATTGCGATCGCCGCGAAGGCCCGTGCGCTCGCCGCTGCCGGCTTGCCGGTGCCGCGTATTGTGCTGGTCGACCGTGGCCAGGCCGCTGGGAATTGGAGCGGGCGCCAGGGATACACCAACGGCCTGCTGCCGTTGGGGACGCCGCCGGAGAAGGACGTCGGCTACCCGTATGCAGCGGGCTGGGGCGATGCATCCGCCGATGTGGTCGCGGCGATGGCGGAGTACAGCTGGCAGCGCCACCTGATTAGGCACGGCGCCTACAGCGACTGGGTCGACCGCGGCCGGATGCGTCCGACGCATCGCGCGTGGAGCGCATACCTGCGCGAAGTTGCCGACGCGGCGGAGGCGGAGATTGTCTCCGGAGTCGTGACTGGCCTGGAGGTCACCGGCGGTGATCGCTGGGAGGTCAGGCTCGCGGCGGGTGCTGAGATTGCTGCCGATGGCCTGGTCATCACCGGTGCCGGGCCGGCCATCACGGTGCCCGGTCAGCCGCATGATCACCCCCGGGTCCTGGATGGGCGGACCTACTGGCTCGCGGCACATCAGCTCAACCACCAGCGCGCGCAGAATGTCTGCGTTATCGGCAGCGGCGAGACTGCCGCGTCGGTGGTCATCGATCTGGTGAAACGCTTCCACAAGCGCTCCACGATCGACGTGCTGACCGCTCGCGGCGTCCTGTACTCGCGCGGCGAGAGCTACGACGAGAACCGGTTCTACTCCGATCCCGCGGACTGGCCACGGCTGGCCGAGACGCACCGGCGTGAGTTTCTTGAGCGCACCGATCGTGGTGTCTTCTCGTTGCAAGCCGAGGCGGCGCTCAACCAGGCGCGTGGCTTCCGTGCGCTCGCGGGGCGGGCGGCTGCGATCGAGGCGCGCGAGCAAGACGTGATTGTGACCATCGCCTACGGTGATGAGCGCGAGCGTGTTGCCTATGACGCCGTTATTGTTGCCATCGGCTTTGACGGGCGCTGGTTCGAGGCCCTCCTGGGTGAGGACGCCGGCGGCCGCTACCGGGATGCGCTGGGCGGCGGCGACCTTGTCCATAGGATCGACGTCGATCTGTCCGTATCCGGCCTGGCGCCGCCGCTGCACCTGCCGGTCATGGCAGGGCTCGCGCAAGGGCCGGGGTTTCCGAACCTCAGCTGCCTGGGCCTGTTGAGTGACCGCATCCTTCGCCGCTACGTCGCGGTCAGCGACGCCGGAGCTGCTGATACCGGAAAGGAGCGAGCGTGCCTGACTTGAGTGACGAAGGCTGGGAGCGTGATGATAGCGTCCACCGCAGCATCGTCCTTCCTGCCGAGCTTGCCGAGCGGCTCGCGGCCGAGGCCACACGCAGGGGCATCTCGCTGAGCGATCTTTTGGCCGAATACGCCGAACAAGGGCTGAGCCAAGCCTCATAGTGCCGAGCGCATGAGGGTGGCGGCCGCGTGCTGCACGGCGGCCGCGAGCAGTATGCTCAGGTGATATGTCACGTAACGGCAAGACCGCCCCGGCGCCTGCCGGCGGGTGGCTCGATGGGGACCAGCAGCGGGCGTGGCTGGCCTATATCCGGGTCCAGCTGCGCCTGGCGTACGAGATGAACCGCCAGCTCCTCACAGATAGCGGCATGTCGCTGCCCGATTACGACGTGCTGACAGGGCTGAGCGTTGCTGAGGGGGGGCGGATGCCGATCACGGTGCTGGCCGCCCAGATCGGCTGGGAGCGCAGCCGGGTGTCCCACCACGTGCGGCGGATGAGCGCCCGGGGCCTGGTGACGTGCGGCCTGTCCGCCGCCGACAGGCGGGTCACCGAGGTGACCCTGACCGCCCGCGGGTGGCAGGCTCAGCAGGAGGCGGCGGCCGGGCACGTGGAGCTTGTCCGGCGCCTGTTCTTCGAGGGGCTGCCGGAGGGCCTAGTGGGGCCGCTCGGCGAGGCACTGGAAAGTGTGTACGCCAACATCATCGAACAGGGCTCGCTCCCGCCGCCGGTCGACTGGCACCCGGCGGAGGGCTGACGAGGCCCTGCCCCTGCCGCCTCGGTCCCGCGCCGGCAGGCAACTGCCGCGCCTGGAACCGGCGCGGGACGCGCCGGCCGCCAACACCGCCGCTGCCCTGCCGGGTTCGCGGACAAGCGTCCCAGTCGATAATTACGTGATATGTCATGTTGACAGTTACATGACATATCACATATCGTGCCGAGGTGAAGGTGACCCGGCCCGCCGAGGCTCGGACACGTGACCACCGGCTCAGGGAGCCCGGCGGCGTGCTCTATGAGGTCAAAGGACCGGGCGCCGTGCCCGCGGTGGCTGCGGCCGTCGCGGCCGCCACCAGGAAGGAACTGCCATGCCCAACGCGGTTGTGATGACCAGGTACGGACCGCCTGAGGTGCTGAAGTGGGCCACGGTCCCGCTGCCCGAACCGGGTGAGGGACAGATCAGGATCAAGGTCAAGGCCGCTGGCATCAGCCCGACCGATCTCGCCCTGCGGGCCGGCTATCTCAGGGCCATCCCGCTGCCCCCTAACGCCGTGCTTGGCTTCGAGGCAGCCGGCACCGTCGACGCGGTGGGGCCCGGTGTCACCGGCACGTCCACCGGCGATGGCGTCACGGCCCTACTGTTCAGCCTGGGCGGTTACGCCGAGTATGCGGTGGCGTCGATCTGGACCGGCAAGCCGGACGCTGTTTCGTGGATCGATGCCGCCGCGCTGCCCAGCTCGGCCGAGGCGGCCGTCGGTGTGCTGCGGCAGTTGGACGTCACCAGCGGTGAGACGCTGCTGCTGTTCGGCGGCGGCGGATCGGTCGGCGTCATCGCGACACAGCTCGCGGTCACCCGGGGGGTCAAGGTGATCAGCGCGGTCGGCGAGCACGACGAAGCGCTCGCCCGCGAGCTGGGAGCGACGCCGGTGCGGTACGGCGCGGGCGTGGCCGGCCGGGTCCGCGCGCTGGGCGCGGTGGACGCCGTGTTCGACGCGGCCGGCACCGGTGTCCTGGCCGACGCGATCGCCCTAGCTGGCGGGCCAAAGCGGGTCATCACCTTGTCGGACCCGGCCGCCGCTGACTTCGGCGTCACGCTCTCCGAGCCCACGCCCGACCGTGCCCCCAGTGCCCTGGATGAGACGATCGCCCTGCTGGCCGACGGCCGGCTCCGCCTGCGCGCGCACAAATCCATGCCCATGCAGCAGGCCGCCGAGGCCCACCGCCAGCTGGAAAGCGGCAGCGCCCACGAGCGCATCATCCTCACCCTCAACTAGCGGGCGGCACAGCGGGTTGCCCGGTCAGGCAGAACAGCCATACATCGCGCCCGATGTCTAGGAGGGCTGGGGGGTAAGGAGCTGGAGTGGGCCGGTAAATGGGACCTCGCCGTTGAGGACGAGGAAGCTGGTGAAGCCGGAGCGGTTGTAGTCGACTGGGTAGGCGCGGTCGCCCGAGCCGGTGGCTGTTCCCGGGATTGGCATAACGGTGAAGTCGCGGGTCGAATCGTCCTGGTCACCCATGGGAACCCTTTCCTCGAAGAAGAACAGCCTGCACGCCAGCCGTTCGTCCCCGGGCATGACGATAGACACCCCAGCCTCCACGCACAGCCCCCAGGAGGCCCGGCACCTTCTACTCGACGCGCATCACGGCCGCGCCGTTTACCTGCGCCTCGTGAACATTTACAGTCCTTGCTGAACGTTCCGCCGCCAGTGATGCGCACCCTCAGCAGGCGGAAACCACGGCCGAGCCCCGCAGCCTTGGTAAGTCCCCGGAACCTATTGACCCGAATCCGCTGCGGCAATGAGTTCCAGGATGCGGGCCGGGGGCAGGTGCTGCTCATAGATCCGCACGCCGAAGGGCGAGAGCGCATCCTCAATCGCGTTCACCATCGTGGGCGGCGCGACGATCATGCCGCCCTCGCCCACGCCGCGGAAGTTGACGTCGGCGTCGAGGGCCACGGTCTCGAGGTGCGCTATCTCGATGCGGGGAATATCGCAGGCCGTCGGCACCAGGTAGTCCATGAACGTCGCTGACTGGCAGTTGCCGTCCTCGTCGTACGCCGTTCGTTCGAGCAGCACCGCGCCGATGCCCTGCGCGACTCCGCCGCGGATCTGACCGTCGACGACGGCGGGGTTGATCAGCGCGCCGCAATCCTCGGCGACGACGTACCGCTCCACCGCCACGAGCCCGGTCTCGATGTCGACCTCGACGATCGCGCAGTGAGTTCCGCCGGACCAGCCCCCTTCGCCGCCGTCGAACGCGGCCTCGACTTCGAGATTGGCGTCCACATCCGGGCCGAACTGGCCCGATGCCGCACGCCGCGCCACCTCGCCCAGCGCGACGGCACTGGCCGGGTCGCCGCGCACCCAGACGTTGCCGTCGGTGATCTGGAGGTCCCGGACGCTGGCTTCCATGAGATGCGACGCGAAATCGAGCACCTTGGCCTTGAGCTGCCGCGCGCCGTGCAGGGTCACGCCCCCGGTCATGGTGGCCGACCGGCTGCCGCCGGTCAGCCCGAACGGGACAACGTCGCTGTCGCCGACCACCACGCGGACCTGCTCGAACGGCACGCCGAACTCGTCTGCGGCGATCTGTGCAAGGGTCGTCTGGTGGCTCTGGCCGTGCGGCATCTGGCCGGTGAACAGCGCGACGATGCCGTCTTCCTCGAGCCGAAGGCGCATGGACTCGGTGCCCAGCGGGCCACTGGGACCTCCCGGCTCGCGCGGGCCGGGAGCGGCCTCGATGAACGTCGCCATACCGATGCCGAGGTAATGCCCCTGGGCTCGCGCTTCGGCCTGCCGGCGCCGGAACGCGGGGAAGTCCACGAGCTGGGCGATCCGCTCCAGTGACTCTCTCGAAGTGACTCCGGCCAGCGGGCGCCCGGTAATCATGACGGCCGGCGGATCGGTGCGCGGGGCGACGTTGCGCAGCCGGATCTCGAGCGGATCGAGGCCGAGGTCCTTCGCGATGAGGTCGAGTATGCGCTCCCGCACGAACGTCTCGGACGCCCAGGGACCGCGATAGGCGACGTACGATGCCTTGTTCGTCGTCACCGCGGTCGACTCGAAACCCAGGGCCGCGAGCTTGTACGGACCCGGCAGCATGGCCTCGACGGTCTCCGGAACCGTCACCCCCAAACCTGGGTATGAGCCGGTGTCGATGACCATCTTCACGTCCAGCCCGAGCAGGTCGCCGTCGTTGCTGGCGGCAGCCCGGACGTCGAAGCTCTCCTCGCGTGCCTGTCCCGACGCGGTGAGGTTTTCGCCGCGATCTTCGACCCACTTGACGGGCCGGCGTAGCGCACGTGAAGCGGCCGCCGCTGCGAGTTCTTCCCTAGATGCGCCGATCTTCAGGCCGAACGAGCCGCCGATGTCGCCGGCCACGACGCGCACCTTGTCCTGCTCCATGCCGAGGCGCATGGCGACGGCAATCTTGCTGACGTGAACGCTCTGGGTCGCTGCGTGGACGGTCATGAAATCGCGGTCGGCGTTGTAGCTAGCGACGCAGCCGCGTCCCTCCATGGGCACGTTCTGGTGGCGGTGCACGCCGATGCGGAAGTCGAAAACCCGGTCGGCCTCAGCGAATGTGGCCGCGACGTCACCGGATTCGCTGCGCGAGTGGGGGCTGACAATGTTGTCACCCAGATTGGCGAACAGCGGCGGGCTGCTCGGGTCGAGGGCGAAGGATGCGTTCGTGACCGGAGGCAGGTCGTCGTACTCCACCTCCACAAGCTCGCAGCCGTCCTCGGCGACGTAACGGCTCTCGGCGATGACGATCGCCACCGGATCGCCCGCGAAGCGCACCTTGTCGGTCGCAAGCAGGGTGAACTCCGGAGTGGGCCCGTCACCACCGATGAGAGCCATCAGCGCATCCGGGCCTGGGACCGTTATCTCTTCCAGTTCTGCTCCCGTGAACACCGCAACGACCCCGGGGAGCGCTCGCGCGGCCGAGACATCCACCGAGACCACACGAGCGTGAGCCAGCGGCGAGCGCACGAACGCGGCGTGCAGCATCCCCGGAAGCTTGATGTCGTCGACGTACCGCCCCGCGCCGGTCAGGATGCGCGGGTCCTCCGAACGTTTGACGCTGGCGCCGGTGTAACGCTCAGCCGCAATTGCTGCCATGGTCGCTCCCTCGCTCAGCGCGCACGGTTGCGCTCGGCGGCCAGCAGGACGCCATCGATGATGCTCTGGTAGCCGGTGCACCGGCAGATATTGCCGGACAGCGCCTCACGGATCTGCTGCTCGTCGGCGTCAGGGTGGTCGCTGAGGAACGCGGTAGCCTGCACGACCATCCCGGGCGTGCAGAAACCGCACTGGAAGCTGTGCGAATCCCACATCGCCTGCTGCAGTGTGCCCAGCCCGCCGTCGGGCGCCAGCCCCTCGATCGTCGTTACCTCGCTGCCGGCGGCCTGGACCGCGAGCATCAGGCACGAGCGCACCGCCCGCCCGTCGACGATGACGGTGCACGCACCGCAGACTCCGTGTTCGCAGCCGAGATGCGTGCCGGTCAAATTGAGGTCATCGCGCAGGAAGTCCGCCAGCGTCTTGCGCGCCTCCGGCGAACCGGTGCGCGCCGTACCGTTGACCGTCAGGGCGATATCCATCAGTCACTGCCTCTCGCTGGCGTCGTCCGCCGCCGCTCGCAGGCCGCGGCGCACCAAGGCGGCCGCGACCTTCCTCCGGTACTCAGCCGACCCGTGCAGGTCGGCCGGTGGGTCGATGTCGCTGGTCGCATAGCGGGCCGCCTCATCGAACAATCCGGCCGACGGCCGCTCGCCGACCAGGAGACCCTCGGCGCCGGTTGCCCGGACCGGCACATCCGACATGCCGGCGAACGCCAGCCGGGCGTCGCTGATCGCGCCACCGGAAAGCGTCAGCGAGGTCGCCAGGCCAACGATGGCGAAGTCACCGTGGCGGCGGGCGACCTCCTGGAAGCTGCTCCCCGTGCCCCGTCCCGCGGCTGGGAAGCGCACCTCGACGAGGAGTTCGTCGGGGCCGCGTGACGTCGTGAGGTATCCCTCGAACCACTCCGCCGCCGGGATAACCCGTTCGCCCGACCGGCCGCGCACTACGAACTCGGCATCGAGCGCCCGGGCGACGGCCGGCAGTTCGGCCGCCGGATCGGCATGCGCCAGGCTGCCTCCTATCGTGCCGCGGCTGCGGATGGCCTCATGGCCGATCAGCGGCAGCGCGGCCGCCAGCAACGGCACGGCATCGGCGACGGTCCCGGATTCCTCGGCAACGTATTCCCGCGTCATGGCGCCTATCGTCACCGTGCCGTTCGTGGCCGACACTCCGGACAGCTCAGCTATGCCGTTGATGTCGATGAGCACCGCCGGATGCGCGAGCCGCAGCGCCAGTAGCGGGATCAGGCTCTGGCCGCCGGCGAGCACGCTCGCCTCGTCCTGATGCTCAGCCAGCAATTCCACAGTCTCGGGAACCGTTTCAGGCGCCTCGTAGTCAACGGGAGGCAGTTTCATCAGCGAGGCCCTTCGATCCGGCAGGATGCTTCCATAGCGTTGCAGGCGCATTCAGACTGCCTGACAACCATGGCGGCGGCAACCACGGTCACCACACTCGACTGGCCGCCGCGGCCTGCGAGTTCATTACCGGCCCCCCGCTCGCCCAGCCCTATGGTGCCGGGAAGCGCCCGCTCCCGCCGCTCGGCGACAGGTTCAGCGCGCGGCGAGGCACCTACCGGGTTAGCTACCGGATCGACGACCAAGCGCGAGTGGTCACGGTGGTCGGCATCGGCCACCGGCGCGATGCGTACCGAACCTAGCTCCTGCATGACCTGGTCAGACTCCATTGAAGTTGCCATCACACAGCGTGACAACCCACCAGGAACACTCATCGCCATGCCCATTTCGCGGGAGGTTCTTGCCGGGATTGCATGGGGTCAATCAGAGACCACGGCCGGTATTGCACCCCCCAGCCGGACTAGCCCGGGAATCAGCGTGGCCGAGGTAATCGTCGACTGGTCGCGGGGAGGGGAAGGGCAGGTCAACTGCGTGCCGTGGCCTCTTCCGCAGAGGACTGATCGACGACGATCTCCGGCACGCTGAGGCGGAATTTCACCCCTTGCGGCAGAGGAATAGCTTCGACGGTTCCGTCGTGCATGTCGGCGATCCTGCGCACGATCGCGAGGCCGAGGCCCGAGCCGGGCAGTGCCCGCGCTTGTGCCGACCGGTAAAAGCGATCGAAAATGTACGGCAGGTCGTCAGCGGGAATTCCTGGCCCGTCGTCGCTGACCTCGACCGTCCCGCCGGTTGCCGAGATGCGGATGCGGCCATCCGGCGGGCTCCATTTCAGCGCGTTGTCGACCAGGTTGCCGATCGCCCGTTCCAGCGCGTCCGGATCGCCGCGGACCAGCGTGGGCCGGCAGTCGAGCTCGTACCGCAGCCCCGGCACCCGGCCGGCGGCCCGCGCTGCGGCCCGTTCCGCGACCAGGTCAAGCCGGACGTCTTCGACGTGGAACGAGGCCTGCCCGTCACGCGCGAGCTCGACCAGGTCGTTGATCAGCACGCGCAGCTCGCCGGCCTCGGCCAGCGCGGCCGCGGCCAGCGCCGGCGCGCTGGGGTCGCCCGGCCGCTCGGCGAGCAGTTCGAGGTTGGTGGTCAGGCTGGTGAGCGGGGTGCGCAGCTCGTGCGAGGCGTCGGCGACCAGCCGGCGTTGCGCGCCCGCCGATTCGTCCAGTGCGGCCATCATCGCGGCGAATGCCTGCCCGAGCCGGCTGATCTCGTCCCGCCCCGGCGTCTCGATCGGCGCGCTGAGGTCGCCGGTGGCCCTGATCCGCTCGACGGTTTCGGTGAGCTGGCCCACCGGGCGCAGCACCCGGCCCGCGGCCAGCCGCGCCACCGCCGCCGCGCCGATCGCGCTGGCCGGTATGAGCACGGCGAGCAGCCAGCCAAGCGCAGTCTGGGTTGATGCCGCATCCGACACCGGCAAGGCGACGCGGACCAGCACTCCGGGATTGCCCGGAAACTGCATGGTGTAAATGCGGTAGACGACGCCTCCGTAGGCCTCGTCGTGGAAATACGGCTTGTCGCTCCCGCGCGCCACCTGGACGTCATGATCGGTGATGCCGACGAACCCGTCCGTGGGGCCGACCGCGGCACCCGGCAGGATCTGCAGCTGCGTGGCGCCGAACGGGACCAGCTGCCCGACGGTACCGGCTTGCTTGAGCTTCCCCGCTATCGTCGGCGCCTCTTTGGCCACCTGCACCAGAGATTGGTCGTTCTTTCCGCGCAGGTTCGCGCCGACCGCCGGATAGATAACCGCCGCCACGATCGCCAGTACGCAGAAGACGACCACGCCGACGGCGACCGCGACCCTGGTGCGCAGGCTCATTTCTCTTCCCGCAGCACGTAGCCAAGCCCGCGGACGGTCTGGATCAGCCGCGGCTCGCCCATCTTCCGACGCAAATAGCTGATATAGACCCACAGCCCATTCGATTCCGGGCCGAAATCGTACCCCCACACCGATTCGAATATCTGGGTCCTGGAAAGCACCCGGCCCGGGTTGCGCACGAACAATTCGAGCAACGCGAACTCGGTCTTGGTCAGCGGCAGCCGTTCACCGCGGCGACTTGCCTGGTGTGCCGCGAGATCGAGTTCGACCCCGGCGAACCGGAGCAGGTCGGCGCCCGCGCCGCTGCGCCGCAACAATGCGCGCAGCCGCGCCCGCAGTTCCTCCAGCGCGAACGGCTTGGCCAGGTAGTCGTCGGCGCCGGCATCCAGCCCGGCGACCCGGTCGGACACCAGGTCTCGCGCGGTCAGCATCAGGATCGGGGTGTCGTCGCCGCGCGCCCTGATCGCGCGGCACACCTCCAGCCCGCCCGGCTCCGGCATGAGGATGTCGAGCACGACAGCCTCATGCCGGTTCCGCAGCAGCGTGGCCAGCGCGGTGGTGCCGTCGGCCGCCGTGGACACCTCGTAGCCGTCACGGTGCAGCGCGTGCGTCAGTGCGCTGCGTACCGCCTCGTCATCGTCGACTACGAGGACCCGCACCCGGCCAGTATCGCGCACGTTCCTTAAACCATCATTCAGGATTGCGTCAGTTGCCTGCGGCCAGGCTCAGCTTGGCGTGCACGAGCGCGGCGGACAGCTGCTGGGCGCTGACACCGAGCGAACGGGCGGCCGCCAACAATACCGGCGACGACGCGCCGGCCCGGCCCGCCGCGAACAGCGGCCGCAACGCCGCGCTGACCCGGGCCGTGCTGACATGCAGCTCCCGGGCCACCGCCGCCGTGATCGCGGCGTGGCCCTGCCGCTCCTCGGCGGCCCTGGAGCCGGCGGCCTTGGAGCCGGCCTTGGAGCCGGCGGCCTTGGCGCCGCCCGGGCTCTGCATGGCGTGCGTGCCTCCGGCCAGGCTCAGCTTGGCGTGCACGAGCGCGGCGGACAGCTGCTGGGCGCTGACACCGAGCGAACGGGCGGCCGCCAACAATACCGGCGACGACGCGCCGGCCCGGCCCGCCGCGAACAGCGGCCGCAACGCCGCGCTGACCCGGGCCGTGCTGACATGCAGCTCCCGGGCCACCGCCGCCGTGATCGCGGCGTGGCCCTGCCGCTCCTCGGCGGCCCTGGAGCCAACGGACTTGGAGCCGCCCGGCTTCTCGCTGGCGGACGTGGTATTTGCGGGGGCACCGTGCTTGGCGCCTGTCGTCGACGCTACCGCGGCGCCGCTGCCCGCGGCGAGAGCCGCGGTGACCGCTGCAGCGGCGGCAATCACCTTGGTTCGGTTGCTCATGCGAGTCCTCCTCGGGTTTGTGGCTTGCACCCAAGGAACCAGGCGGGACTCAGGTCGGCCGAAGAAATTCCTTACCGCAGCCTAAGAAAGCAGCGCCGCCGCCAGCCCCGGCCACCTGCCTACGCGGCCCGCGACGCGACCTGGAACCGGAGGGTGCGAACACTGCGCTGCAGGCGCTGCCGCTCACCGGTGCGGTGCCAGAGTCGTCGGGGACGGTGCGCGGCCGGCCTGTTCGCGCGGCGGGTGGCGGAACAGCGGGAGCCTCACCGCGGCGCTGACTGGTGCCGCGCTCGGGCTGCCAGGCATCGGCCGGGTGGAGATTCACCACGATGCCGCCAACGTGGCCAGCGGGCGCATTCCGGCGAAGCTGGGTTACGTCAGGCTCGGCGAGCGGCCGGCCCGGGATCTGTGGCCCCCGCGCCCCGCGACACCGGCACCGACGTGATCTGGCAGATCACCCGCTAGCCGCGCGGTAAGCGGCAGCCCTGGTGGATTCGGGTCATCCTCGCCCGGCCACGCCTTCTCGGTGTGATCAGTCAAGGCAGAATCTCGACGTACCCGTCGGTTCCGTGCACGCGGATCCGCTGCCCATCGGGGATCAGCCGGGTCGCATCTACCACACCGACGACGGCCGGCAAGCCGTACTCCCGTGCGATCACTGCGCCGTGCGTCATCAGGCCTCCCACCTCCGTGACCAGGCCCGTGATCGCCACGAACAGCGGCGTCCAGCTGGGGTCCGTGTAGGCCGTGACCAGGATGTCGCCCGCTTCGAGATCGGCCTGCGCCATATCCAGGATGACGCGGGCCCGCCCTTCGATGACCCCGGCGGAGACCGGTAGGCCGACCAGGGCACCGGCCGGCACGTCGTT
The DNA here is from genome assembly GCA_963806145.1 of uncultured Actinomycetes bacterium. Taxonomy (GTDB): domain Bacteria; phylum Actinomycetota; class Actinomycetes; order Streptosporangiales; family Streptosporangiaceae; genus DASXKD01. Next base: position 215,709 of record CAWDXD010000005.1, on the reverse strand, counting down.
GCGTCGGTACGCCCCCGTGATGACCTCGCCGTCCGATGTGAGCACCCGGGGCGGCGTCAGCGCTTGATACGACCTGAACGCGTCCTTGCGCCAGCAGATGAGCTGGTCATCCACGTGGTTCGTGCGCGCGACGTCGTGGAGCTCTGGGAACCTCAGGTAGAAGATGTCTTCCTTCTCACGAAGCACGTGGGCCCGCACGAGGCGCTCGGCCTCTTTCAGCAGGGCCTGCTTGTACACGAAATAGCGGCTGACCATGCCGTACTTCGGGTACTCCCGGTACCCGATGAAGGTCCGCACCCGGTCGATCATCCGCTTGGCCTCTTCGGACTTCCGCTCCCCGTCTGGCAGGGCCCGCAAGCGCTCCAGCACGTCCTGTTCCTTCGCCCATGCCTCCTGCCGCCCTTGCTCGAAGCGCCGCGCGCCGGCGCCCGGCTCGAAGTTCCTGATGTTGCCGAGGATCACGGGCACGAGCGTGGAGGGGCGCTCGCTCCAACGCGGCCGCGTGATGTCGATCTCGCCGACGCAGCGCAGGCCGTACTTTTCGAGCCACGCCTCGATGGCGTCTCGCGCTTCCCGCCCGCCCGAGAGCTTGGCCAGCTCGTCCAGGAAGCCCTCGTCCCCGACGTGGTGCAGAAACGCCACCACGTCCGGATGCGGGCGGATCACGTCCGAGACGTCCAAGAGCGCCAGCCCCATCTCCGATGTCACGTTATGGGGAACGGACTGCGTGAGCGTGTCGGCCGCGTTCTTCTCGCCCAGCCACGCCTGCAGCTGATCGTTGAGCCACCACGCGGCCTCCATCGCCGACATGAACACCTGGTGGCTCTGCGGATCGAACAGGATCCGCCTCAGCTCCTGGATGTCCGCCTGGATGAAGTCGAGCAGCGCCTCGCCGGACTTCGTCCGGATGTCGCGTTCCAAGGCGGCGATGGATGCCTGGCTGCGCCCGATCAGCTCGGTGACGATGGCCGGATCGGTCTCGATCGGAGCTGTCGCGCCGCCAAACAGTGGCCCGGGCGGACCCTCGCCAGGGAGCGGCCGGACGAAGCCGTCGCGCTCGAGGATGGTCTGCAGCGCGTCCCCGAGCAGCGGATCGGATCTCCCCAGGGCCTCCAGGAGGCCGCCGCGGCTCGCCGGCGAGGCCAGCCTTTGGGTGACGTCGACGAACAGGCGGCCGCCAGCCTCGGCCATGGGCGCGGGGGTCGTCATCTGCCAGATGGACAACCCCAGGGGCTTCATGGCGTCGGTCATCATCTGCTGATGACCGACGGAGACATAGACGCGCTTCTCCCGGTCGCCGGACTCGGGGATGGGGAACAGCGTGGTGATCGGCCGGCTCTGGACGAACTGGAAGCCATCATCGACCAGGCACCATTCGACGTCCTGCGGACGGCCGAGGTGCGCTTCGATCCGCCGGCCGAGCCGCGCGAGCCGCACAACCTGCGCATCCGTCAACGCTGGCTGCTCCTGCCGCTGCGGGTCGATCGCCTGTTCCTGCGTCCCGCCAGCCGGCGAGGCGTGAACCGCACGCTGCTTGGCGGCGATCGCCTTGGCGACTACCTCGCCGTCGCGCACCTTGAAGGCATCCGGGTTCACCAGGCCGGAGACCAGGGCCTCACCGAGGCCGAAGCTGGCCTCCACGGAGGCGACCTTCCGGTTGCCCGTGACGGGGTCGGCCGTGAACAGGATGCCGGCCGCATCCGGGAAGACCATCTGCTGCACGACCACGGCCATGTGGACCTTCCGGTGGTCGAAGCCGTTCCGCAGGCGATAGGTCACGGCCCGCTCGGTGAACAGCGACGCCCAGCACCGGCTGACGTGCTGGAGGATCGCCGCCGGCCCCACGACGTTCAGGTACGTGTCCTGCTGGCCGGCGAAGGAGGCCGTCGGCAGGTCCTCTGCCGTCGCACTGGATCGGACGGCGTAGGCGGCTTGCTCGCCGAGCTGGGCGAGAGCGCGGGTGATAGCCGCCGCGAGATCGCCCGGGATGGCGATCCCTTCGATGGTCCGGCGGATGTCCGTGCTGAGCGTGCGGATCGCCTCCCGGTCGTCCGGGTTCAGGCGCGACAGCTGATCGAGCCGATCGTCGATCGAGGGCGCTTCCGCCATGATCCGCCGGAAGGCGTCCGTCGTCACGCAAAAGCCAGCCGGCACGCGGATGCCGTCGATCCGCGACAGCGCGCCCAGGTGCGCGCCCTTGCCGCCAACGACCGCGACCTGCATCTCGTCAACCTCTTGAAGACCCAACACATGCTGCTCGCTCACCGCGATACCTCCGAGGCAGCCGTGTTCCGTTGCACTGCACTGGCCGATCGAATCACTGGCGCCTCCAACCGCACCGCCAGTCCCACCAGCGGTTCGTCACCGCGTCCCCCATAGGTCGACAGCAACACACGCACGTCGTGCCCTCTATGTCTTCGTCCGTTCTTGGTCCGGCCCGCCGATTCTGCAGCACGACCCGGGTCTTGCCGCAAGCCCCCCGGGCTGCTATACGTTAAGAGTGGCAGGGAGTGAGATCTCCTTGCCTTTGCCTTTGTCGTCCGCTGGGACTGACGACCTTCTTGCGAAGCGGCGGCGCGCCACGTACGGCTATACACGTCGTTGGCCTGCCCGGTGTCTGCCAGGGACAGCAGCACAACTTCACAGGCTGGCCCGAGGGCATCGCCTGAGCGGCCCAGGGAATAGCCCCGACCCGTGTCGTGCTGTCTCGAAGGCTGGCTTGTTGCCAAAGCGAGGCCGCAAGGCACTACATATCGGGTCTTTACGGCGTTGTCTGCCCGTGACCCGGCAGGCAACCCGCTTAAAGACGAACAGCGCCTCCTTCTGGCAGCCCGAGTCGATGTGGCCCTGGAGGCGCCATGACTCAGCTTGCGCGTCCAGACCCCGCGCGCAACCGATCAGGACGAGATCGCCTACACCCTGGCCCTGCCTCGGCCATCACTGAACCATTACCAGCCGATCGCTCAGGCCTTCTGGAGGCTGCCCGGCCAGTCCCTGGCTGGGCGGTAGGTACGGCCTTGATGGCGCCTGTCATCCTGGTCGGGGGCTGGCTGATGGCCGGCGCGCTTCAGCCGGCCTCTTATAGCCCGATGCGGCAGACGATGAGCGTGCTGGCTGGTCACTCGGGAACCGACCGGTGGGTAATGACCGCGGCCCTGGTGCTGGTGGGCAGCTGTCAGATCGCGACCGGTGCGGGCCTCACTGCCGTCCGCATGCCTGCGCGCATCCTGCTGATCCTGACTGGCCTTTCTACTCTCGGCATCGCCGCCACCCCGGAACCGGCCACGGGCCCGACGTCGCGCCACCTCGCCTTCGCGGTGAGCTGCGTCGTCACGACAGCGGTCTGGCCCGTACTTGTCGCCAGGCGCGCGCCAGCGCAATCGTGGATCCTCAGTGTCTACGGCTGCGCGACGGTGACCGTGATCTTCGCCGGGTTGTCTCTCTGGCTCCTGATCGCGGCCCGAGTCGGCGGCGGTGACCTGGGCATGGTCGAGCGGCTGACGTCGGCTGTTCAGGGCCTGTTTCCGCTTGTCGTCGCGCTCGCCTTGCGGCTGGCCGCACGGGACGCAGGCAACCAGGGACAACGCGGCCAAGAGCGTTCCAGGCACTGGCAAGCAATTGCGCCGGTAGGCCGGAAGGGCAGTTCCTAGCGGTCGGGCGGGATTGCGTCAACAGGCAAGCCCGGCGCGGACATCCGGCAGATGCCGCGATATTCCGCAGGCGCGCCGCCGAGGCGCACGCTCATCGCCTGCGAACGGACGACTCGCGGCCGGCTACCCGGAAGGGATACCGAGCGCTTCGGGGTGAGCCCGGCGGTAGTGCTCGGTCAGGACCGCGCTGAGGCTGCCGGGCCGGTAGGCAACGGTGCGGTGGCAGATCTGGCAGCGCGTGACCGGAAGCCGGGTAGTGGTCACAGGGAAGCGGCGGGAACTTGAATTGCTCATCACCTCTATTATGCCAGCCCGCCCGGAGCGACCTTGCCGTGTGCACGCACGCGCCGCGCGGCAATTGAAGATGCCCGAGGACTTGACCGGCCGAGATGCCCTGTCCGCACTACGGGTCCCACCAGAGTGACTTAGTATCGGGACAACTAAATTGCCGGGCCTGCGCGGATTGACTCCTGGATCACTACCTAGAAATGAGCCGCCATGACAGAGATAGCTGCCACCAACTGGGTGCATCTCCAGGAGCTTCTCTTCTCCGATACGTGGAACCCCTGCCATCAAGAGACATCGATCAAGCTACGCATATAGGGGTTTGAATCGCTCCCGCCAATCGGACCCGTATTCCGCCCGGAAATATCGCCTGAGCAGGCACGACTCACTGCAGGAATTAGTGAGCCCGATCGCCGAGGTGATCGGCACGGCCAGTTCCGTCAAACACGACGCGCTCGCTGCCCTCGGCATCGACTACGTACTCGACTACACGCGGGAGCCCTTCGAGACCGCCGTCCGCGATGCGGACCTGGCAGTGGACCTTGTCGGCGGTGAGGTGCCGTTCCGGTCCCTGGAAGTTCTACGGCCTGACGGTCGGCACCAGTCGAGGAACGGCTCGTACCTGATCATGTCAAGCAGCGGCGCCGAGCAGATGGCCGCCGCGCAGAGGTTCACCGTGCTGGAAGGGCAGGTGGATACGCGTTTTAGTGCGCACCCGGACGCTGAGATCATCTTGTCCCGGACCAGGACTGGGACGAGAATGCGACCGCCGGTGACATCCAGCGGCTCGCGGCCGACGACGGCTCGGACCCGCGGTCCGGCCGGCTGATCGCCGAGGACGAGGAAGAGAGCTACGACGATCCCGATCTCGTCGCGTACGGCTCGGGGATCGATGGCGGAGCGTCCGCCGAGGAGGCAGCCGTCTACGTCGTCGACGAGGAGCCTGGCGAAGAGTCCTGAACCGCGCTCAGCGCGAGCCGAAGCGCGAGAGCACCCGCCGGAAACGGCCGTCCTGCCGCCCGGCCAGCTCGGCCACGGTGAGCCCGAAGTCGCCGTCGGGGTCGGTCCAGAACCTCAGCGTCCGGAAGCCGGCGTCGGCTAGCTCGGCTCTGATACCGGCCGGACGGAACTTCGCGGACACCTCGGTCCGCATCTCTTCGCCCGCGTCGAAGGACACCGTCAGCCCCAGGTCGCCGGCGGTCACGACCTGCGCGCGGACCGAGCGCAGCCGCATCTCTATCCACTCGCGCTCGGCGTCCCAGATCGCGATGTGCTCGAACTCCTCGACGTCGAAGTCGGCCCGCAGCTCCCGGTTGATGACCTTCAGGACGTTGCGGTTGAACTCCGCCGTGACCTCGGCCGAGTCGTTGTAGGCGCGCAGCAGCCGGCCGGTATCTTTCACCAGGTCGGTGCCGAGCAGGAACATATCGCCGCCGGCCAGCACGCCGGCGACGTTCCGGTACAGCCTGGCGCGCGCGGGCGGCTCGAGATTTCCGATGGTCGAGCCCAGGAAGGCAATCATGCGGCGGCCCTTCGCCGCGGGAATCTCCCCCAGGTCGTGCTCGAAGTCTCCGACGAACGGGACGATTCGCAGCCCCGGGTACTGCGTTGTCAGCGCCTCGGTCGCATCGGCGAGGACCGCGGGATCGACGTCGAACGGCATGAACTCGCGCAAGGTGCCACTTTCACGGAGCGCCCGCAGCAGCAGGCCGGTCTTGGCCGAGGTGCCGCTGCCGAGCTCGACCAGCGACTCGCACCGCGAGAGTTCGGCGATCTCGCCCGCGCGCGCTCGCAGGATCGCCGTCTCGGCCCTGGTCGGGTAGTACTCGGGCAGCCTGGTGATCTCCTCGAACAGCTCGCTGCCGCGCTCGTCGTAGAAGTACTTCGGCGGCAGTGACTTCGGCTCCGCTGTGAGGCCCGCGCGGACGTCCGCACGCAACCCGGCCAGATAGGAGTCCGGATGAGCCCGGACGCGGTCTTGTGCCGGCATTCGGTCATGCCTCCAGATCGGTGACGGTCACCACGCCGCCGGCCACGCCGACGAGGTGGTGCTCGGGGATGTCGGCCCACCGAGGGTCGTCGTCATAGGGCTCGCTGACCGGGACCCGGCCGATCCAGAACGGCCCGACGTCCACGGTGTGGGCGGGCCGCTCGTTGTCGAGCGAGAACGGCTCACTGGCCGCGTCCACGCCAAGCGTGAACGAGCCCGCCGCCCACGAAAACGCGATCCGGCGCCACATCGCGGCCGGGCGGCAGCGGCCGGCGCCCCAGCAGCACAGGCGGGCCCTGCCGCAGTTGCAGCGTGGCCAGCATCGTCTCGTCGTGCTGTTCCTCGTGCTGAACGACCATGCCCGCCGTGAACAGCTCGTCGGCCGGAGTGTGCTCGATCATGTCAAGGACCCGCCCGCGAACCTCGTGGTCGTAGGCCCGCGCCTCGACCGGGGGCAGCAGCGGCAGCGACGGGCGCTCGGCTCGGGGGTGCTTGAACGCGTCGTAGAGCGCGTCCACCGCTGGCGGGAGCATTCCGGGCCGGGCCGGGTCGCCGGCCCGCAGCAGCCACAGCTCCTCCTGCTGGCCGACGTGCGCCAGGTCCCACACCAGCGGGCTCATCAGCGGGTCGTGCTGCGTGACCAGCGTCGGGTCGTCCAGGTCCGTCAGCCCCAGCGTCCGGTTCCTGGCCTGCTCAAGGTCGCGGACGACAAGATCATGCATATGCCATCTCTCCCAGTGCGTCGAGCGGCCCGATCTCGCCCGCGCGCTCGGCCAGCAAGTCGCCGGGACAGCGACCCGACTCAACAAGATCAGCGAGGTCGGCCACGGCCGGCCTGAGCTCGGCCGGAACACGGCCGGCGGCGATCGCCAGACAGCGGCGCGCGCACGTGGCCAGCGTGGCGTTGGCGAGCCCGTCCCTGGCCGCCTCGGTCCACAACTGCGCCGCTGGCTCGGTCGCCTCGGTCGCGAGGTCGGCCGCGACCGGGTCGTCCATCAGAGTGGCGGTGACCGCCGCGATCGCCGGCCACCACCGTGGCGCGGACATGTCCAGGTAGCGCACTTCCAGGTAGCCACGGAGCCGGACCGGCGGGAACAGCGTGCTCAGGTGCGTCTCGAGATCCGCGGCCGTGGGCGGCCGGTTGCCCAGCTTGACCGCACCGCTGGCCCACTGCGAGAACGGGACCGAGCAGCCCACCGCCAGGACATCGTCGCCGGCGCGCACGAACGTGACCGGGGCGCGCATCGCGAACCGGGCCCAGGCTGAGGCGGGATCGAGCGCACTCGTCGCGGCCGTCCTTCGGAGCGCAGCCCGGCACCGGGCCGCACGTGCGCGCGTCGAGCCCGCTCCAGGCCCGCTGCCGGACGGACTTCCAGCCCGTATCGCGGCCGTGCAGCCAGGGCGAGCTCGCCGCGATCGCCACCAGGGTGGGCCCGAGCCGGTAGGCCCGCGCGACCCTGGCCGGCCACTCGCCCCTGGGGCCGGCCTGGAGATTGACCTGGAGGGCGGCGGTCGAGTTCATCATGACCTGCCCGGCCGGGGCCCGGCCGGTGGCGGCGAAGTGCTGTTCCATGGCGCGGTAACGCGGCCGCGGGTTGACCCGCCGGGACGGGCGCGCCGGATCAGCCCCGGCGTAAGCCAGCCCGAGACGGCGATCGGCCAGGGCCAGCCGGGCGCCGGTGCCCTCGTACCTCAGCCGGGCGACCGCCGGGGCGACTCCGGCTTCCGGCGGCCCTGATAGCTCGATCTGCCCGCCGGGCTCGACGGTCACCGCGGTGCCCGGCGCGACCTTCCCGACCACGGCCGCGATCGCCTCAACGCGTCTCCAGGGAACGGGGTCAGCGACGTGGTCGAGGTCGACCAGATGTGACTCGATCTCCAGGCCGATCGCGCCGATCACAGACTCGGCCAGCGCCGCGGCGCGACACTGTGCATAGGCGGCAGCGACGGTAAGAGGTACGGCCCGATCAACGGCATCCTGCACGAAAGCATTGATAACGGCCATAAAGGGCCCCTTCAGGTAGGAGTAGGCGGTATACGGCGTCTCAGCCATCGTCGCCCTCCCGGCTCGCGAGCCGGTCCGGGCCGTCGGCCAGCAGCCGCCGCAACTCCTCCCAGGCCCGCATCCTCTCGCGCAGCCTGCGGATGCGGAAGAACTCGTTCGGCGCGTGCAGCCTCTCCATGGCCCGGTCTGGCTACCGGCTCGGGAGCGAGCGCGGCAGCCCGAACCACGGCAGCACGCTGGCCTCGAAACGGGTCATGGCGCAGATCCGGTTGCCGGCAAGGGTGAGCACGTAGAAGCCGGTCGCGTGGCGGATTCCGGCCGGGCCGCGCAGGTAGGCCCCGAACGCGGGCTGGCCGTTGGCCCGGGTCGGCACGAGGTCGAGCCTGCGGCCCGCGCCGAACTGGCGGGCCCAGTAGCGGGCCACGAGGTCACGGCCCTCGTATCCGAATGGCTCCGGAGGCATCGCGATGAAGACGTCGTCGGTCAGCAGGGCCACCAGCGCGTCGAGATCGGCCGACTCCCACGCGCGGGCGAACATGGCCACGATCGCGTCCTCGGCGGGCGAGCCAGCGGCCGGCGGCGGCTGGTGGCCGGCGGCCGGCTGCTGCCGGCGCCGCAGGCTGGCGCGGGCTCGTTTGAGGGCGCTGTTGACCGATTCGAGGGTCACCTCCAGCATGCCGGCCACCTCGCTGGCGCGGAATCCCAGGACGTCGCGCAAGATGAGGACGGCGACCTGGCGCGGCGGCAGCAGCTGCAGGGCGGCCACGAAGGCCAGCGAGATGGCTTCGCTCTGCTCGTAGCGGGCCTCCGGCCCGGGCGGCCGGTCCACGGCGCCCTCGAGGAGGGCGTCAGGAAACGGCTGCAGCCAGACAGCCTCGTCGCGCGGAGTCGGCACGGGCGCTTCGAACTGCGACATATCCCACTCCCTGGCCGGGCGCCGGCTCGCCGCGCGGCGCGCGTTGAGGCACCGGTTGGTGGCGATCTTGTACAGCCAGGTGCGCAGCGACGCGCGTTCCTCAGTGAACCCGCCGATGCCTTGCCAGGCGGCCAGCATCGTCTCCTGGACGGCGTCCTCGGCGTCGGCGAAGGATCCGAGCATCCGGTAGCAGTGCACCTGCAGCTCCCGCCGGTGGGGCCCGGCCAGCACCCGGAACGCCTCGCCATCCCCTGCCCGCGCCCGTGAGAGCAGATCGGCTGTCACCATCCTGCGCTCCTTCCTTCCGCACCACGTCGTACCTCCGCCCGGTATATACACCGCCCAGGGCGCGAACTGGGCGGCTCGCGCGCGCCCAGTTTCCCGGCGCCGCGGTGTATGCACTACCGGCCGCCCGGACGATCCGCCCACCGGATAGTGCCGCGGCAGCTGGAAACGACCCTGGAAGGTTTGACGATGAAATCGTCCGCATCGGCCGGGCGCGTGGCGTCCGCCGTTCTCGATCCGCGCCGCTGGCAGGGGCTTGCGCTGCTGACCACGGCCTCCATGAACTCCGCGAGGGTTTTCCTGGCGGCCTGGTCTAGATCACAAACCCGGACTGTAGTACCGGCTAGCGGAGTCGGACCATGCCCAAGCAGAGCAATGACGAAATGAGTCCGCGACTCTCTGGCGAAACTCGGCTGTTCCTCGCCGGGAACACCCTATCGATGTTCGGCACCGGCTTGGTTTTGCCGTTCATGATCATCTATCTTCACGAGGCGCGGGGGATCGCGCTACCCGTGGTCGGAGCACTGCTGACGGCGGGGGCGGCGACCGGCCTAATGGTCGTGCTGGTGTGCGGTGCGCTGATGGACCGGGTGGGCGCCCGGTTGGTGCTTGGCATGATCCTGCTTGGTCAGGTCGTCGCCGAGGTCGCGCTCGCCTGGGCTCACAACACGCTGACAGCGTTGCCGGCCGTCCTGATCTACGGGGCGACGTGGGCACCGATGTTCGGCGCGATCTCGACGATGCTCGATGGTCTAACCCGTGAACCAGCGCTGAAGCAGCGCGCCTTCGCGGTGAACTTTGCGCTACAGAACATGGCACTTGGCATCGGCGCCGCGGTCGCCGCGGTCGTCGTCAGAGCCCATCATCCCGGGACCTTCCAAGTGCTCTTCCTTGCCAACGGCCTCTCTTGTCTTCTTTTCGCGGTCCTGCTGCCCGCGCTGCCGAACCTGCGGCGAACAAGGGTGGTCGATGAAACCCGGGTCGGGTACCGCTACGTCCTTAGCCACCGCGGGCTCCGTTTGATGATTCTGGCCTCGCTGTTGCTCGCCTTCACCGGCCCCGCCGCGTTCGATACCGGGGTACCGGCTTTCGCGTCGGTGGCGGCCCACGTCTCGGACCACGCGATCGCGCTGTCCTTCACCATCAACACCGCCGTCATCGTGGCCATCCAGATGCTCGTGTTGCGGCTCGTCCGCCGCCACCGGCGAAGCTCCGCCCTGGCCGCCATCGGCTTGATCTGGGCGGTGTCCTGGGCGCTTCTCGGATTCATCGAAGTCGTCGACGGCCCAGGCTGGCGGATCGTAATCTTGTTTGCCTTCGTCGGCCTGTTCGCCGTGGGGGAGACCATCGTGGCTCCTACGAGGAACCCGCTTATCAACAGTCTGGCCGATGACAGGATCCGCGGCCGCGCAAATTCGATCTCAGGATTCTCCAACTCATTGATGCTGATCGTCAGCCCAGCCATCGTCACCAGCCTGCTCGCGGCGCACCTCGGAGCAGTATGGATCGTGCTGCTGTGTCTCGGCTGTCTCGGCACCGTCGCTATCGCCGCCCGGCTACGCGTTACCCTCACCGCCGAGCAGGATCTCGTCATGCAGCCGCCCCTGGCCGAGTCGCCGCTCGAGCGGTCGGCCAGCCCGAGATGACGAGACCGGGAGCGCTGCACCAATGATGGGTTTCGGCGACCTTCACGAATACGCATGGGGCCTCGGGTCGGCTCGGTGGCGCTCTCGCCGGACGGCACCTGGGTGGCGCTGGCCATGCAGACCGTTGGCGACACCCCGCCGAAATACCTCGTACAAGCTTTCAACATCTTTGATGAGGATGGGGGAACCCTATCCCAACATGGAGAGGAGCCTTCTGAAGCAGACAAACATATTCATCCCTGCCTCCATCAAGTGGGAAGTCCGGGACAAGCTTGATCAGGCGAATCTGAACGAACGAACCCTCTTCGGCGGGCTTGACGGCCTGTGCTCGTGGCTGAGGCGACACTATTGGCCCCGCCCATGAACTGGGGTGGAATTCCGCGGAGTCTTGTGTTAGGCAAGGATTCCCGGCCAAGGGAGCGTGGATGGATCAGCTCAGCCTCGGTGTCATGGCGCGGTCGCGGAAGGAGAACGAGCGGCGGCTCGCGATCCATCCGCTGCACATCGAGCGGATCGATGCCGGACTGCGGCGGCGCATCTACCTCGAGCACGGCTACGGTGAGCGTTTCGGCGTGCCAGACGAGCAACTGGCGGGCTATGTCGCTGGTTTCTGCACCCGCGAGCAGCTCTTGGCGGACTGCGATGTCATCTTGCTCCCCAAGCCGCTGCCGGCCGACCTCAGCGAATTGCGCGAGGGCCAGGTCTTGTGGGGCTGGCCGCACTGCGTCCAGAACCAGGAAATCACCCAGCTGGGCATTGACCGGCGGCTGACCCTGATCGCCTTTGAGGCGATGAACCACTGGTCTGGCGACGGCTCATTCAGCCTGCATGTGTTCCACAAGAACAACGAGATGGCCGGTTACTGCTCGGTGCTGCACGCGATGCAGCTCACCGGGACGACGGGTGAGTACGGCCGCGCGCTCCGGGCGGCCGTCATCAGTTTCGGCGCCACCGGCCGCGGCGCGGTGACGGCCCTCAACGCGCACGGCGTGAACGACGTCCACGTCCTGACCCACCGGGATGTCGCCGCGGTCGCCTCGCCGATCCACTCGGCCCGCATGGTGCGCTTCGAGGCTGCCGCCGACGACCCGGGCCGCTGCCACGTGCTTGGCGAAAGCGGCTGGGTGCCGATGGCGGCCTACCTCGCGGGGTTCGACATCGTGGTCAACTGCGTCCTGCAGCACCCCGGCGCACCGCTGATGTTCGTCACCGGAGACGACCTGGCCGCCTTCGCGCCGGGCAGTCTCATCGTCGACGTGTCATGCGACGAGGGGATGGGGTTCAGCTGGGCGCGGCCCACCTCGTTCGCCGAGCCGATGCTCACCGTGGGCGGCAGCATCTGCTACTACGCCGTGGACCACAGCCCATCGCTGCTATGGAACTCCGCCACCTGGGAGATCAGCGAAGCACTGCTGCCACACCTACGGCCGGTGCTTGCCGGCCCCCAGGCGTGGGACACCGACCCGACCATCCGGCGCGCCCTGGAAATCCGCGGCGGCATGATCCAGAACCCGGACATCCTGTCATTCCAGCACCGCTCGCCGCAGTACCCCTACACCCGGCTCCGCTAGCACAACACAGAGCGCGCTGCTGGCGGCAGGTGAGGAAGTTCGGGCGAGCGAGGGGCGGGTCTCGGTTACCTGCGAGGGCAGCCGCGGGGGGTCAGCCGCGGGCGGCGGGCATGTGCGGAACGCCCGGTTCGCTGGGAGGGATATGCACGGCGATCTCGCCGCCGAGCTGGAACCCGGCTGACAGGCCGAGGCTGTCACCGCTCCAGAAACGGCCGGCGTCATACCAGTTCGGAGGATGACTATCGGCTAGCAGCCCCATGGCCTGGTAGGTCGCGGCAAGTACCTCCGCGCAGTAGGCGGTCTCCAGATCGGCCATGCTTGCCTGGTGTCTGATGGCAGGGGCGCGGCCGATCAGCCACCGCGACGCGAGCCGGGCGGTGGAGGGGAACGGAGTGCCATCCAGCCGCGCGATCGTGCGCAGGACAGCGTCCTCCATCTCGGGGGTCACCGCAGGGTCCAGTTGGCGCAGCCACGCCCGTTGGCCATACCTGGTGGCCCAGATGACGACCGCCTCACGCAGGTCATGCAGCTGGACCCCGCGGTGGCGGGACCCGGTCCACACATCGGGCAATGAGCGGCCGAGCTCCGCGTGCCACATCAGCGGCGGGAGGTCGTCGATGACCACGGACATGCCAACGTGGTTGACCGGGCTGTTGGTCGCCACCTGGATCGCACGATCGGCCATTGTGTGCCCACGGAACAGCCACACATCACCCGTGCGTGCCAGATCCACGGCTTCATCCAGAGTGATGCTCGCGACGGGCATGGTCTAGCCTAAGCAGGTGCGCTGGTGGAAGGTGCTGGGACTCGCAGCCTTTACAGGTGTGGCCGCCACCGGGGTGGTGATCGCCCGAACCGAACGGCGGCGCCGCGCTTACACCCCGCAGGAAATCCGAGAAACGCTGCACGCCCGGCTCGGCGACACGCCCGAGACCCATCCCCCGCGCGACTCCCGGCCGTAAAGTCATCAATGGACCCTGGCCAGCCTCCAGGCCCCTGGCCGTCGGCGCGCCGGTAGCCCGGCGGAGCGCGCGGCTGCTCTGTTAACTCTCGGAGCGGATGTCGGTGTCGTCGTCGTCCACGACGTGCATCGCTGCCTCTTCCGCGGTTGCGCCGCCACCATCGATGCCGGTGTCCCGTGCGACCAGATCCGCCTCTTCGTCCGGGTGAGCGCCCTCGTCCTCGGCCACCAGCCTGCCCGCGCGGGGATCCGGGCCATCGTCGAGCAGCAGCCCGTCGACGTCCTCGTCGCCGGCATACTCGTCGTCGGCGAGGTCCCCGATCGGCTCATCGTCCTCGTCGCCGGCCACGTCGGGTTCTTCCTCGGCGAGCAACTGATCGAGCGACTCACCGGCCTGCTGCTCTTCGGCCGTCGAGCCGTGCCGGATGGCGGCCGACCACCGTTGCGGCGCGGCGACCCCCCGGTCGAGCGGGTCGTCTCCGGGGTCGCCATCTAGCGTGTCGGACGCATCCAGAACCTCATAGTCCGTCAGGTCGGCCGATTCCGGCCGCCTCTGTTCGGCCATTGCTGCTCCTTCACTCGTCGTAACGCGTCGGCCGGAACCCTTCCCCGCTCACCCTCAATTAGTGCTCTGCCCGTCGTCGGACTCGCGGCGGATCCCGGCCCGCGCCTCCTGATGGTCGCATGGGCTGGTGTGGTGGCGGGAAGGCCGTAACCGGCGACGGAGAATAGGCGATGGGCAAGCGGGGGTCGTGCGCGTGATCGTGGTGCCGTCAGCGTTCCGTAGCGGCAGTTAGCCGCTTTTACCACAGTTGGTGCCGGTTAGTGCGCTCTTCCGGTGTTTCACTGCGTCTCCCGCCAGGCCGCCAGTAGGTTCCCCGGGACAGGCGTTACCCGCGCCACCTGACGTCAGCAGGCGTCAGCTCGCCGGGTGAACGCGGGGCCCCGGGGACAGGAGGGTGATGCCCGCAGCACCCCGTCATGCCAAGCCCAGCAAACCTGCCACCAGGCACGTGGCACCGGTAGTGGCCGCAGCAACGCTCGCGGGCGTGGCTGCGGCCTTCGTGTTCTTGCACAGCGGATCCGCAGCCGCAAGGCCCTCGCACGACGCGATGCCGGTCAAGAGTGCAACGTCGAGTTTCACCAGTGACTATGTGATGGCCGACGTGAAGCGTAGCGTCATCGCCCGCATGATTCGTGAGTCCGCTAGGGCGGCCCAGCGCAGGCACCTCGCCAAGCTCGCCGCCGCCCGGCGCGCGCGACGGCAGGCAGCCCAGCAACAGGCAGCGGCGCAGCCAAGCCCGACCCCCACCCCGACCCCGACCCCGAGCGCGGCACCAGCGCCGTCCGGCGGCGGTGGGGATGCCGCCAGTTCACCGCTTGGGATCTGCATCCGCAACGCCGAAGAGGGCGGCAGTTACGCCTGGGGACCCGGCAACGGCGGCGGGGCTTACCAGTTCCTGTTGGGCACCTGGGAAAACTACGGCGGTGCGGCCAGCGAGTACGGCGTCGCCGGCCCCGCTTACCAGGATCAGATCTTCGATAACGCCATCGCCGCAGGCGGCGCGTCGAACTGGACGAGTTACGACGGGTGCTGACCATGTGCTGCCCCCGCAGCACAGGCGCTCGCACTGCTTCGGTGGCGCCAGCCCAAGATCGTCCTGTCACGGGTGATGTGCGCTCCGCTGCGGACGATGGAAGATGGACTACCGGGAGCGCCTGGGGTTGCCGCTTCTCGGTGCCCTGGCCCGGCCTTGGCCGTGCGGGGGGAGCGCCCGCGGCCAGCGCTGGGCGGTGTCATGTTCAGAACGGGAGGTGGGCCGGATGGCAGTGCGGAAGATCGCGCATCCGAGCATCGACGATCGCAAGGCGACGGGCTTGGCGGCCAGGGACCAGGCGCAGCTGTCGGGCCATGCGAACTGGGCTCCTGCAGCGGACCGGCCGGATCCGGTCGCGTTGCTGGAGCAGCAGGACATCACCCGCGAGCCGGATCTGGTGCCGGTGCGTCATGGCCGGATGATGGCCTCGCCGTTCACCTTCTACCGGGGCGCGGCCAAGATCATGGCGGCGGACCTGGAGGACACGCCGGTGGCCGGCCTTGACGCCCAGTTGTGCGGGGATGCCCACCTGTCGAACTTCGGCGCGTTCGCCTCGCCCGAGCGGGTCTTGCTGTTCGATGTGAACGACTTCGACGAGACGCTGCCGGGGCCGTTTGAGTACGACGTGAAGCGGATGGCGGCGAGCTTCACGATCGCCGGCCCGCAACAACGGGTTCTCCAAGGCGGACATCGCGGGCGGCGACGCTGGCGTCGGTGCGCGCCTACCGGGAGGCGATGGCAGCGTTCGCGCAGATGGGCACGATGGACATCTGGTACGCCCACCTGGACGAGGACGAGCTCAGGGCCGGGATCCGCACCGTGGTCGCCGGGATGGCGAAGCAGGAGAAGACGGCGAAGAAGGCCGAGAAGGCGGGCAGACAGGCGAAGGCGCCCAAGAGGCAGGAGAAACGGGCGGCGAAGCAGGAAAAGGCGGACAGGGAAGAGGAGACGGCGGCGAAGACGGCGGGGAAGCGGGCGGAGAAGATCCTGGCGAAGGCGCACACCCGCGACAGCCTGCAGGCGCTGTCCAAGCTCGCTGAGCAGGTCGATGGCAAATACCGGATCGTCAGCCAGCCGCCGATCGTGGTCCCGGCGCGCGACATGGCCGCCACCTACGGTCTTTCCCAGAAGCAGGTCATGCCGGCGATCCGCGGGCAGTTCCGCGCCTACCGGGCCACCCTGCAAGACGACCGGCGCCAGCTGCTGGAGCGTTTCGAGATCGTGGACGCGGCCCGCAAGGTCGTCGGCGTGGGCAGCGTCGGCACCCGGGCGTTCATCGTCTTGCTCCAGGGGCGCGATGCGCAGGATCCGCTGTTCCTGCAGATCAAGGAGGCGACGGCATCGGTGCTTGAGCCGTACGTGCGCAGGAGCCGGTACCGGCAGCATGGTGAGCGGGTGGTGCAGGGACAGCGGATGATGCAGGCAGCCAGCGACATCTACCTCGGCTGGACCAAGGGCCTGGACGTGCGCCGCCATTTCTACTGGCGCCAGCTCCGCGACATGAAGGGCTCAGTCGACGTCGAGGCGATGATACCGCTCGGGCTCACCTACTACGCGCGCATCTGCGGGTGGACGCTGGCGCGGGCCCACGCGCGGTCCGGAGACCCGGTCGCCATGGCCGAGTACCTGGGCGAGAGCGACGCGTTCGACAACTCGATCGCCGGCTTCTCGGAGCGGTACGCCGACCAGAACGAGCGGGACTACCAGCAGTTCGTGAACGCGGTCCGGTCCGGGAGGCTGGAAGCGGTCGAAGGGGTCTGAGTGATCCGGTAGGCCTTGCCGGCGGCCGACGCCGCGGAGAGGCGGCAGCGACCGCGGCGGCCGGGTTCCACCCGGTCCACGATCAGGGGAGACGCCATTCAACGGCGGTGCCAGGGAACACCGTGTTGCCATACCGCACCGCGGAGACCCTGACGCCGTTGGGTACCTGGAATGTCACGCATCCGGTGCTGGACTTGCCAGTCGCCAGCTTGAGCTGCCCGTTATCGAAGTTGCCGCAGCCGGCGATGGGGTTATAGCCGGCGTCGCGGGTCTTCCCGTTTGACAGAACGATCGTCGTCTCATTGTTGGCGTTGTTCTGGTAGGTGGTCGTCGCGGCGTTCTTCACACGCAACTGGACGCCGACGAAATGCTTGCCCGAGGCCGGTTTGCTGTATTTATTGGCGCCGCTCGCCGGGTCGATCACCTTCTTGACGGTGACGTCAAGCTTGGTGCCGCTGCTGTCACTCACGGACAAGGTCGCTCCCACCGGGCCGGGACCTGAGCTCGCGAAGGCTGGCTGGGTCTTGCCCGGCTGGGCCTGTGACGAGGAGCAGCCCGCCAGCACGGTCAGCGCCAGCCCCGTCACGATGATCACTGCGCTCGTGCCGGGCGCCGTGGTGCTGCGGCCCCAGGCACTGCGCCGCATCACCGGCCGTCCCTTTCACGGCTGGCCGAACCCGGCGGGGCTGCAGCCGCCTCAACCGGCGCCTGCGCCGGGACAGGTACCCCGGCCGGCTCCCCCAGCGCGCTTTCGCCCTCGACGTCGACGTGGGGAGTCACCCTCGCGAGCCACCGCGGCAATGCCCACGTCCAGCGCCCGAAGAGCACCAGAAGTGCGGGCGCGAGCAGCAGCACCATGGTCCCCGCGAGCAAGACCGCGACCGACAGCCCGACGCCGAACTGCTTGATGGTGGGATCGGAGTTGATGATGAAGCTGCCGAACACCGCAATCATGATGATGGCCGCCGCGGCGATCACCTTCGCCGACGCGGTGACCCCGGACCGGATGGCCTGCCTCGGCTCCTCACCGGCGGCGTGGTGCTGCGCGATCTGACTGACGAGGAATACCTCGTAGTCCATCGACAGCCCGAACAGCGCGGCGAACATCATCAGCGGCACATAGCTGGCGATGGGCACGGTGCCATAGGGGCTCGGCAGGCCGATCAGGCTCAATCCCCAGCCCCACTGGAATGTCGCGGTCAGCACGCCGAACGCGGCACCCACGCACAGCAGGTTGGTGACGGCGGCCTGCAGCGGGATGAGCAGGGAGCGGAAGGCGACGAGCAGCAGCAGGAAGCTCAGCGCCAGGACCACGGCGATGACCTCGAAGAGCTTGGCGGAGATCTTATTGGCCAGGTCGACGTTGCCTGCCGTGACCCCGCCGACGTAGGCGGTGATGCTGGCATGAGCGGAGTCGCCGGTCGCAGGCGGGACGACCGAGGTACGCAGTTGCTGGACCAGGTTGGCGGTCGCGATGTCGGCGGGCCGGGTGGTCGGGATCACGGTGAACGTGACCGCGTCGCCCTTCTTGTTGATCGTTGGCGGCGACACCTTGAGCACGCCGGACGGCGTGCCGAGCGCGTTCTGGAGTTTCACCAGCCGCGGGTCGGTACCGCGGGCATCGCCGCCAGCGTAGGTGAGCTCGTCGGTGAGCTGCTGTTGCAGTGCCAGGGCCTGTTTCTGCTCGTTCTGCGCCTGTTGCTGCTGAGCCTTCAGGCTGTCACCCTGGCCCTGCAGCGAATTGGCCTGCTGCTGCAGGGACGCGCCCTGGGCCTGGAGCGTAGCGGCCTGCTGCTGCAGCGATGTCCCCTGGACGCCGAGCGCGTCGGCCTGCTGCTGCAGCGCCGTTCCCTGGGCCTGCAGCGCGGTGGCCTGCTGCCGCAGCTCAGCGGCCCGGGCCTGGAGTTGCTGAGCCTGCCGCGCCAGTGCGGCCGCCTGCTGCTTGAGGCGCGCCAGCTGGGCCTCGTTGGCCGCCAGCGCGCCGCGGACGGCTGTCTCGCGCTGCCTCACCCCCGCGAGCAGCCTCTCCAGCAGCGGGCAGGGCGGCTTGCCCGGGTGGGCGGCGCAGTTGTGCGCGGCGAACTGCGTCTCGATCCGCTGCTCGGCGGCGAGGATCAGCCGGAGCTCGGCCGTGAGGTGGGCCCGTTCGATCAGGTTTTGCTTGATCTCGGCGGTGAGGACTGCGCTCTGATGCTCCAGCGCGGCCTTCTCCTGCTCGAGCTGTGCCTGCTGCTGCCGGAGCGCCGCCTCCTGGGCCAGCAGCTGGCTCTCCTCGGCGAGGAGCTCTTCTTTCTGCGCGAGCAGTGCCGCCTGCTGCTGGGTGAGCTGCCCCTTCTGGTTCTCCAGTTGCTGCTGTTGCTGTTCGAGCGAGGCCTGCTGGGCCTTGAGCGAACTGGACTGGTTGGTGAGAGACGTCTGCTTGGCCTGCAGGTCCGATTGCAGCATCTTGGCCTGGCTGTACTCATCTTGGTACTGCTGGCTTTCCTTCGCGGGCGGTGACAGTTTCACCGCGACGAGCAGTGGGCCGTTGTAACCCGGGCCGAACGCCTGGGACATCAGATCGAAGGATTGCCGCTCAGTGGTGCCCTGAGGCGCCACACCGATGTCTTCCATGCCCAGGTGCAGCGAGAACAGAGGGATGATCAGGGGAATGAGGATCGCAAGCGCGGCGGCGCCGCAGACCCACGGATGCCGGGTCACCGTGGCCGCCCAGCGGTTCCAGAAGCCGGTGCCGTGGCCCTTCTGACGGGGGCGCAGAAAGGTGGGCAGCTTGGCACCGAACACATGCCCCCCGAGCAGCGACAGCACCGCCGGAAGCAACGAGATGGCAGCGATGACGGCGGTCAACACGGCGATAGCGGTGACGTAACCCAGCGTCGCCACGAGCGGGATGCCCGCGACCGACAGTGCCACCAGCGCGATCATGACGGTAGTGCCGGCGAACACGATGGCGCTGCCCGACGTCGCGACGGCCCGGGCGATCGACTCGTGCCGATCGAGGCCGTGGGCGAGGTTCTCCCGGTATCTGGTGACCAGGAACAGCGAGTAGTCGATGCCGACGCCCAGCCCGATCATTGTGGCCAGCGTGGGCCCCACCACCGGAACCGTGAACACGTGCGTGAGCAGGCCGATCGTGCCCAGCGCGGTAGCCAGGCCGAACACGGCGGTGAGGATCGGCAGGCCCATGGCGACGAAGCTCCCGAAGGTCAGCGCGAGGATGAGCATCGCCGTGAGCAGGCCCACGACCTCGCTGCTCTCCGTCGGAGAGGGCGACAGCGCGCTGCCGATGGTTCCCCCTACGGCGACTTCGATGCCCTGCTTCTGGGCCGGTGCGGTGGCATCGAAGATTCGCTGGGCGAGGTCCTCAGTGACCTGACCATTGCTGATCTTCAAGAGCACGGGGATGAAGGTGGTGCGCCCGTCGGTGCTGATCAGCGCCGAGGAGGCGGTGCCGAACGGGTCGGTGGCCGAGTACACGGTGGGCGCCTTGAGCAGCGCCTTGTAGGAGGCCTTCACCGCATTCTCGTTGGCCGTGTCGGTGATCTTGCCTTTCGTGACGTGAAAGACGATTGGGTTGGAGCCGTTTTGCTGAGGCGGGAAGTTCTCCGCGAGCAGGTCGTAGGCCTGCTGGCTCTGGGTGCCCGGCAGGGTCAGGTCGTTGGTGGTCATGCTGCCGGCCTTCGACATGGCGCCGACGAGCCCGACGGCCAGTACGATCCAGGCGAGCAGAACGATCAGCGGGTGCGCCGCGCAGCCGTGACCGATCCGGTACAAGGCGCGCCCCATGGCTCTCCCCCTCACGCCCCAGACTGCGCCGCCGTCTGTGGCTGCCTAGGCTGCGAAACCCCCGCGATCACATGACGGCGACAGCGCCCGGCCGGGCGGCCCCGCTTCTGATAGCAGCCCCTGCTCTGACATATGCCCGCGGAGAGCCATCCGCCCACGCATCCCGGCCAAGCCCCTCCTTGATCAGCCGGGCGGAGCCTGGAAGATCATCCCCTGAATGACCCTGTCCGGTCCGCTCCCCACGGGGCCGAAGGGTAGAACAAATCCCGTGAACAGCGAACCATGAATTTCGCGGATCTGGCCGGATAGATGGCTCCGGACGCGGAAGCCTGTGCCGTCGCGCCGTCCGCCGGGTATCTACTTGCGGGTGACAACCGACGCGACGCCTACCCCGGGGACAGTCATGACGCAGGTGTTTAGCCCCCGTCTCGAGGCGGCCATAGCGGAGCTGCGGGACCGGCCGATTACCGGGACCGACAAGGGATTCGGCGTCCCGGCGCCCGGTGCCACGATGAGCGCCGCCAGCCTTGGCGCGGCGCGGCCGTCCCTGTTCGGGCCCGGCTTCACCATGCCGGTGCTGGTGCTGCGGGAGCCCGCGGTTGCCCACAACATCGGCGCCATGGCGGCCTATTGCGCGGCGGCGGGGGTCAGGTTCGCGCCGCACGGCAAAACCACCATGGCGCCGCAGCTGTTCGCCCGGCAGCTCGAGGCCGGCGCGTGGGCGGTCACTGCGGCCACGGTCGGGGAGCTGCAGGTGTACCGGGCGTTCGGCATTCCGCGCGTGCTGCTCGCCAACGAGCTGACCGATCCCGCCGGGGCTGCCTGGCTGGCGGGTGAGCTGGCCGCAGACCCGGGTTTCGACTGTTACGTGTACGCCGACAGCCTGCCCGGCGTCCGCCTGCTTGACGAGGCGGTGCGGCAGGCGAGTCCGGCCAGGCCGCTGCCGGTGCTGGTGGAACTCGGCTACCCCGGCGGCCGCACGGGCTGCCGCGACCTGGCCGCGGCCGAGGAGGTCGCGCGCGCCGTGGCGCGGGCCGGTTCGCTGCGGCTGGCCGGGGCGGCGGGATACGAGGGCCTGATCGGGCGCGACCGCAGCCCGCAGACCGTCGGCAAGATCACCGCCTACTGCCGTGACCTGCGCTCGCTCGGCGAGCGGCTGGCAGCCGACCTCGCGCCGGATGAGCTGATCCTCAGCGCCGGGGGGAGCGCGTTCTTTGACATCGTGGTGCGGGAGCTGGCGTCCGGCCGGCCGGGGCAGCCCGCGCCAGAGGTGGTGTTGCGAAGCGGCGTCTACATCGCCTTCGACCACGGCTTGTACGCGGGCATGGTGCCAAGCTCGGCCCTGGCGCTCGAGCCCGCACTGGAACTGTGGGCGCACGTGCTGTCCAGGCCCGAGCCCGGCCTGGCGCTGGCCTGCGCAGGCCGGCGGGACGTGGCGTTCGACGCCGGCCTGCCGGTGCCGCTGCGGATCCGGGGCCGGGATGGGTCACTGCGGCCAGCCATCGACATGCGGGCGGTCAGGCTCGATGACCAGCACTGTTACCTCCAGCTACCGGAGGGTACCGAGCTGGAGCCGGGTGAGGTGGTCTGCTTCGGCGTGTCACACCCCTGCACCACGTTCGACAAGTGGCGGGTCATCCCCGTGGTCGACGATGACTACCGGGTCGTGGACGCGATCCACACCTTCTTCTGAACGGCTGCCGCACTCTTTCAAGGACTGCCGCACTGGGGCCAGCCCGCCCGGCGGCCGGGTCCCTCACATCACCGCGAGCTGGCCGCCGTCGATGACCAGCGCGGTGCCGTGGATGAACGAGGCGTCGTCGGACGCGAGGAACGCGTAGGCGGCCGCCACCTCCTCGGCTTCGGCCGGCCCGCCCGAGCGGTATCCGCGCGCGGGCGTACGCCGTTTCGAACTCAGCCCCGCCGAGCGAAGCGGAGATGGCCTCGTTCAGGGGGGTGCGGATATACCCGGGGCATAGCGCGTTCACCCGGATGCCGTGGCTTCCCAGCTCCACGGCCATGGTCTTGGTGAGCAGGAGGACACCTCCCTTGGACGCGTTGTAGTGCGCGTAGTCCTGCTCCCCGGCCAGCCCGTTCGTGGATGACATGTTGATGATCACGCCGCCGCCGCCCCGCTCCACCATGTGGCGGCTCACGGTCTGTGCCACCAGGAACATGCCGCGCAGGTTCACCGCGACAATCCGGTCCCAGTCGCCCGCCGCGATCGTCAGGAACGGATCGCGTCGTGCGGTGCCGGCGTTGTTGATGAGGACGTCGATCCCGCCGAGGGCCCGGTGCGCGGCCGCCACCATCCGTGCCACGTCGCCGTCAAGGCTCACGTCACAGGCCACGCCGGACACCTCGCCACTGGGTCTGAGCCCGGCCAGGGCGCTGTCGACCTCCCGCTTGCCCAGGCCGGCGAGGAAGACCCGCGAGCCCTCTTCCAGAAACCGTTGCGCGGTGGCCAGCCCGATCCCGCTGCTGCCGCCGCTGATCAGCACCCGCTTACCCTGCAGTCCGCGCATTTCGGCCGTCCTACCCGGGCCAGGCATCCCCGCGCGCCCACGCGAGGGCCCATAACCAGGATGGGCGCCCGGACCACGGCGAGCCTGGCTCTGCTGCTGAGCAAATCTAGCCATGGATCCGTACGCTGGTCTTATGTTCCGTACCGTGGAACGCGGGCAGCTGCCATGCTCAGGAATTGCTTTCCGTCATGAGGAAACCAGTCGGCAAGGATGTGACCATGGCTAAGCAGCCGGTCGGGGGCAGTCAGCCAGCAGGCTCGTACTCTCCCGGGATCATCGCGGAGGGCCGGTTCGTCTACGTGTCGGGACAGGGCCCGTTCCTGGACGGGGCCCTCAGCGGGGCTGGCATCGAGGAGCAGACCAGGATCACCCTCGGCAACCTCGCGGCCGTCCTCGAGTCGGCCGGTGCGACACTGGCCGACGTGGTCCGGTGCGGTGTGTTTCTCGCGGACGGGCGAGACTTCGACGCGATGGACAAGGTCTACGCGGGCACGTTCCCGCGGCCGCTGCCGGCGCGGACCACTGTGGGCGTGACCTTCCCGCTGCCCGGGATGCTGGTCGAGATCGACTGCGTGGCGGTGCTCCCCGGCACTGGGCCGGGCACCGGCGGCGGACAGCCGGCGGGCTGACTCGCATGGCGGCTGTGATCAGCGACGTCACTGAGCTTGCGGTCCCCCGCGCCTCGCTGGGTGAGGGCCCCTGCTGGGACGCGAAGGTCGGCGCGCTGTATTGGACGGACATCCCGGCGCACCGGGTCCACCGCCTGACCGGCGATGGAACGCACACCGAATGGGACACCGGGCAGCCGGTCGGCGCGGTTGCTCCCCGTGCCGGGGGCGGGCTTGTGCTCGCGGCCAGGGACGGCTTCCTGGCCATGGACCCGGGCACCGGCAGCCTGAGCATGATCGCCGCCGTGGAGCCAGGCAGACCGGGCAACAGGATGAACGATGGCGCCTGCGACCGCGCCGGGCGATTCTTCGCGGGAACCATGGCCGAGGATGAGTCGCCGGGGGCGGGTGCCCTGTACCTGCTCTCCGCCGATCACCAGGTGACCAGGCTTGTTGCCGGTGCCGGCATCTCCAACGGGATCGGCTGGAGCCCCGACGACCGGCGCATGTACTACATCGACTCGCTCACCTACCGGGTCGACCTGTTCGACTACGAGCCCGGCACGGGCGCCATCGCGAACCGCCGCACGTTCGCCAGCCTCGGTGCGGGCGAGGTAATGCCGGACGGCCTCGCCGTCGACGCCGAGGGCTGCGTCTGGGTCGCGCTGTGGGGCGGCGGCGAGATCCGGCGGTATGCGCCGGACGGCCGCCTCACGCTGAGCGTGGATGTCCCGGCGGCCAACGTGACCAGCTGCGCCTTCGGCGGGCCCGATCTCCGCACGCTCTACATCACCACGGCGGCCGGCCCCGGCCGGTCCGCGGGAGCGATTTTCACCTGCCAGGTGGCGGTGGCGGGCCTGCCGGCGAATCCCTACCGCGGCTGACGGCCGAGAGCTAGCCGCGCAGGAGGCCGAGCGAGCGGGCTCGGCTGACCGCCTCGTCCCGGGTGTGGACGCCGAGCCTCTTATACAGACGTGTCGCTCGCTCCTTGGCTGCCGACCGGGAGATGCCCAGCTTGTCGGCGATGACGGAGAAGGGGAGTGGCTGGGGGAGGTAGCGCAGGACCTGGGCCTCCGCCATGGTGATCGAGGCAGCCCTGATCCGTTCCCCGGCTTCGTCGGCCGCTTCGCCGGCGACCTCGTCGGCGGCGGCGATGGTGGCCAGCGACTCCGCGAGGGACGCGGCGGTCACCTCGTCGGCGGCTTCCACGATGGCGGCGTCTTCGGCCACGGCGCCAGCGGCGGCCTGATCGGCGGCGGCCACGATGAGGCCAGCCGCGGCCAGCGCCGTGACCGCCTCGTGGGCGGCCGCCTCCTCCACCAGCCCGGCGGCGATCAGCGCCCGGACGGCGTCGGCGGCAGCGGCGGACTGGATCCGCTCCGATTCGGCCACTGCCTCGGCCGCTTCGGCTGTGGCCGCCGCCGCCGTGAGCAGGGCGTCGGCCTCAATAGCCTGGGCCTGGGCGATCACCTCAGAGGCCTCCTCCATGGCGGCGACCTCGGCGCCCACCACCAGCCCCGTCTCGGCGGTCAGGAAGCCCTCGCCGATCAGCGTGCCGCCGGCCGCGGCGATGACGTCGAAAAGCGGGCCGGCCCAATGGTGCTCGACGAGCAGAAAGGCCACGGCGGCCCCTGGCTGAAGAGAATCGGCCAGGGCCCACGCACCGGCCCGGTCGAAGGCCGCCGGATCGTCAGCTGGCGCCGGCCTTGCCGAATCGCCGTTCGCAAACGGAACGACTGCCGCCAGGAGCGAGCCGAAGTCCTCGTCGTCACCAATGGTCAGCCGTTCGATGGTTCCGTCTTGGCTTTTGCCGACGAAAAGCATGTCGAGCAGGCGAAGAACTCCCCGGCCGCGGAGGCGGTCGACCTCTGCCAGGATCCGGTCCTCAGACCCCGCGCCACGACTGAAGCCCAACGCGATCACCTGCAGCGGTGCGGTCATCGTTGCCCTCCTTGTTCCGGTCCGTAATGCCGCCGACCGTATCACCGAGCGGCCTCACCTGCGCACCCGGAAGCCGGTAGCCCGGCCGCCCGGCTTGACAGGCTCTTTCGTTCGTGGCAGCTTACGGTTCGTGGAGACTTACGAAGCTGTCCTTGAGGCGCTTGGCGACCGCACCCGCCGCCAGATCGTGCAGCTCCTCCGGGCTGGCCCTTCGCCGGTGGGCGAACTGGCGGCGGTGCTGCCCGTGAGCCGCCCCGCGGTCTCCCAGCACCTGACGGTGCTGCGGCGCAGCGGCCTGGTCAGTTACGAGGAACTCGGCACCCGCAACGTGTACCGGCTCGACCCGGCCGGGCTGGGCGAGCTCAGGGCGTGGCTGGATGGCTTCTGGGATGCCGCCCTGAGCCGCTACGCCGAGCGGGTCCGCGAAGACAGTGCCTGCCACGGCCCACAGCCGCGTGACGAACGGGAGGAATTTACCGATGCCTAGCAACGTGACCTCGGTCGAGCCGGTCCGCAAGTCTGTCACCGTCCCCGCGGCCCCGCAGCGCGCCTTCGAGCTCTTCACCGCGCACATTCACGAGTGGTGGCCACTGGCGACGCACTCGGTCGGCGTCGAGCATGCGGCCGACCTTGTCTTCGGCGAGGGCGTCGGCGCCGCGATCGTCGAGACCATGGCGGACGGCACCACCTCGGCCTGGGGGACGGTCACCCAATGGGAGCCGCCGCACGGCGTGGCCTTCACCTGGCATCCCGGTACTGCCGAGGCTGAGGCGACGCGCGTCGAGGTGACGTTCACACCAGGCGGGCCCGGCAGCACGGTGGTGCAGCTGGTGCACTCGGGCTGGGAGCACCGGCCCGACGGCGCGGCCGCGCGCGAGAACTACGACTCCGGCTGGGAACCTGTGATCGACCGCTTCGCGGAGACGGCCGCGAGACTGCCTCACTAGGCCAGGCGCCAGGCCGCCACAGTGCCGCCTGCCGGGCGATCATGGGTGGTCGCGGACCTTCTTCACCTCATCGGAGCTCAGCTTGGCGATCACCGCTGCCCGGGTGACCGGATCCAGCGCATCGAGCTGTTCGTGGATGTCGTCCACGGTCAGCTCGGCCGTCTGGCGCTTGTCGCGCAAGAGGGCAGCCGCGGCAGCCAGGACTGCGGCGGCCGCCACCAGCAGCACTGCCCGGATCATTCGCGTCGAGGTCATCTGCTACGTCCTTTCCACATGGCACTGATCGCTATCAGGCCTATGGCGCATTGGATGGGTGCCCGTCACTTCTCAGCTTCTGAGTTGCGGCAAGGATGCTTTTCTGCAGGTCATTGAGCGGATGGTCGTCTTCTCCTTGACGCTCGGCCCGGGGCTGGCCGGCCTCGGCCCGGGCGGCCCTGGCCGCGGCTTGCTGCACGAGAGTGTCCCGCGGCGGGGCGGGTCGTGGCGTGGCGCATGTCAGGAGTTCTCCGAGATGGCTGGCCCGGGACACGCGCAAGCCGGGGTACTGCGGACCCGGTCCAGGTCCGGGCCGCCGTGTTCCCGCGCGGCGGGGCTCGTGCAGGGCTTGGGGGCAGAAGCGCAGCAGGATCGTTTTGATGATCGAGGTGTGATCGAACAGGGTGTGCGACACGGCGCGCGGTTCGATCCACGGTGAGACGATGATCGCTGGCACCCGAACGCCGTAGCTGCCGAACATCGCGGGCTCATCGTCGGCGGCCTGCGGCGGTGGAACGTGATCGTAGAAGCCGCCGTTTTCGTCGTAGACGATGACCAGCAGCGAGCGGTCCCACTGCGGACTGGCCGCCAGCGCGTCGTAGACAGCCAGCACCAGGTCCTGGCCGTCTTTGACGTCGGCCATGGGGTGGTCGTCGTTGACGGGGAAGCCGAGAGGGTTGAAGTTGGTGAACGCCGGGTCGATCCACGACACCTGCTGCAGCGTCCCGGCTGCGGCGTCTTCGAGGAAGCTGGGGATCTTCGGGTTGATGGTGATGTCGAGGATGGCCTTCCACGGCAGGCCGGTCTTGCTGAAGTAACCGAACCGCTGGTGGTGCCCCAGCCGGTAGCGGACGTCGGCCAGGCGCAGCGTCCCGGGGTCGAAGGAATACCAGCGCCAGGAGACGTGGTGTGCGTCGAGGTGGCGGACGAAAGAGGGCTGGTGGTACAGCGGCGGGATGTACGACGGCCGGTCGTCCCGGCTCCCCGCGGCCGCTCCGCACAAGGCATACAGCCGGTTGGGCAGCGTAGCGCCAGGCACTGAGCTGAACCAGCGGTCACAGACCGCGAACTCCTCGGCCAGGTGGTCGTAGACCGGCACGTCGGCGCCGTCGTAGTAGCCGATGACGCAGCCCGGGTCGCCGTCGTCAACCCCGCCCGCGGTAAGGGTCGCGGCCGCGCTCGCGACGAAGCCGCTCATGTGGCCGTCGGCGACCTGCAGGTCGATCGCGCTTGCGGAGTGGTCGGGGTCCATGTGCAAGGCCGTCGCGGCGAGATGGTGAATCGGGTAGGTGCGTCCCTGGTACTGGTTGGCCAGCCCCGGGCGCAGGCCGTCGATGTCCGGGCGCCTGCCGGTGAGGGACAGGTATCCGAGCATGTGATCAAAGGAGCGGTTCTCCAGCATCAAGACCACTATGTGGTCGACCTTCTCCAGGTTGGCGGCATCCGCCTGCCCGCCCTCATCAACCGTCATGGCCCCTCCGTCAGTAGACATGGTGCCAGGCGACGGCGCCCGCGACCGGGCGTCCTCTGTGGGTCATCCTGGCGGTTTGCGCGCGACCCCGCAGAACTCGTCCACCTCGGCGGGCGGGGCGGCCCCGGCGCTGGGGTCGGGCCGCCAGCGGGAACACGACACCACCCCGGGTGCCAGCAGGTCCAGCCCGTCGAAGAACCGGGCGATCTGCTCCGGGCTGCGCAGCGTCATCGACGGCGTGCCGACCCGGTTCCAGTGCGCCACCGCTTCCTCCATGGCCGCGCCGTGGACAGCGCTGGTCGAGTGGTTGATGACCACGAAACTGCCCGGCGCCAGCGCCGCCGCCAGCTGCCCGACGATCGAGTACGCCTCCTCGGTGCCGGGGATGTGATGCAAGATGCCCAGCAGCATGAGCGCGGCAGGCTGGGAGAAGTCGAGGGTCCGCGCCGCCTGGGCGAGGATCTTGCCGGGCTCACGCAGGTCCCCGTCCACGTAGTCGCAGGCGCCCTCGGCGGTGCTGGTGAGCAGCGCGCGGGCGTGCGCCAGCACCAGGGGATCGTTGTCGGCGTAAACGATCCGCGACTGCGGTGCGACGCGCTGGGCCACCTCGTGGGTGTTTTCCGCGGTCGGCAGCCCGGTGCCAATGTCGAGGAACTGGCGGATGCCCTCCTCGCCCGCCAGATACCGGACCGCACGCCCCAGAAAGGCCCGGTCCGCCCGGGCCTGGGCCACGATGCTCGGCAGCATCGCGGCCACCTTGTCGCCCGCCTCCCGGTCGACGGCGTAGTTGTCCTTGCCACCCAGCCAGTAGTTCCAGATCCGCGCCGAATGCGACACCGTCGTGTCCAGCTTGAGGCCCGGCCGGGCAGAAGCAGCCGCGTCGTCCGCCACCAGGGTCATCTCCCATCACCGACGAAGGGCCCGCCAACCGGCCAGGCCAAACGTCAGCAGGTTACCGCCGTTGCGGGAGTCTGCGCTGGCGTCAGGAGACGCTGGGAGGTGGTTCGACCGGCGGGGGAAGTCACGGGGTGCCGCTCACTGCGGCATCCCAGAACTCCTGGACAGGTGGGTAGATCAGTTCGTGGTCGCGGGACAGCTCTGCCTTGACGGTCCGGGTCCGCTCGTCGGCGAGCACCTCGATCTGGCCGGCTTCCACGGCGTCGAGGGCTTGCTGGGCGACCGATTCGGGGGTGTCCTTGGGCGCGTCGGTCAGGGCGGCCATGCTGGTGTCGATGAAGCTGGCGTGCACGGCGACCACCAGGGTGCCCTGGTGGTGCAGCTCGAGGCGGACGCCGTTGGTCAGCGACCACGCCGCGGCCTTGGAGGCGCCATAGGAGGCGTCGAACGGGTTGCTGTAGAAGCTGGTGACCGACAGCATGTTGACGATCGCGCCGCCGCCGTTGGCCGCCAGCACCGGCGCGAAGGCGCGGCACATGCTCAGCGTGCCGAAGTAGTTGGTCTCCATCTCGGCGCGGGCGGCGTCCAGGCTCGGCGCGCCGGTGAAGGTGCTGTACTTCAGCACTCCCGCGTTGTTCACCAGCAGGGTGACGTCCGCGCACTGCGCTGCGGCCTGCGCGACACGGCCCGGGTCGGTGATGTCGAGCGCAACGGGCGTGACGCCCGGCTCGGTGACCGCGGCCGGATTGCGTGCGGCCCCGTAGACCTTGGCCGCGCCCCGGGCGACCAGCTCCCGCGCATACACCTGGCCGAGGCCGCGGTTGGCGCCGGTGACCAGGGCAACCGACCCGTCGATCTTCATGACTCTCCTCTGTGATGGGGACCTGCCGCCATCGCATTATGGCCTGGCACGCTTCGCCCGCCACCGGGATGTTCTCGGTGATGATGGTCACCGCGCGGTCGCCCATCATCGGGTACCACAAGGCCGCGGCCATCTCTTGGTCCGCGGGTCCGGTTACGGTTCCTCGTGCCTCTGAATTCAGGTAATCGGGAGTACGGTGAGGAGATGCCCGCGGATTGCGGTGCGGCAGGCAAGGAGACCAGGTGCGCGACGACGGACGGAGGGCCCGTATCGTGGCGGCGGTCACCGACCGGGACTCCACGACGGGTGTCGCCGAACTGATGCAGCGGCTGTGCCTGTTCGCAGTGGATCAGATGGCCTTGTCCGGCTGTGCTCTGGTGCTGATGTCGGGGGACGATGCGGCGAGCGTGCTTGCCAGCGCCGGGCCGCACGCGCGCACGGTCACCACCCTGCAGATGGAACTGGGCGAAGGCCCCTGCCTGGATGCCTATGCCTCCCGGGCTCCGGTGTTGCTGCCGGACCTGTCGGCCACGAACGCGAACCGCTGGCCGGCGTTCGCGGCCGCCGCCCTGGCGGCCGGGGTGCATGCCGAATTCTCCCTGCCGCTCAGTGTCGGGAGGCGCGGTATCGGGACGCTCGACCTCTGTCGTGACACGCCGGGGATGCTCAGTGACGACCACCTGTCGGATGCGCTGGCCGCGGCGGACATCGCCCGTGATGCGGTGCTGTACCAGCAGTACGCGCCGGGGGACGCCGGACTGGCGGAGTTGCTGGAGACAGCCGGAAACGACCGGATCGTGATCCACCAGGCGACCGGGATGATCGCCGCGCAGCTGGATGAGACGGTGCCGAACGCGCTCGCCCGGCTACGTGCCGCGGCGTTCGCGAGCGGACGGTCAATGTACGAAATAGCGCAGGACGTCGTCGAACGGCGGGTGCGGTTCGATGAGTGAGTCCGGTGGCGAGGCGGCGCGGCGCCCCGCAGCCATCCGTGACGGTGACCAGAGGGATCCCACCGGCCGCCAGACCATGCTGGCTCGCGCGTTTGTTCGCCTGGCGGACACGCTGGTCAGCGACTTTGACATTGTCGAGTTCCTGCACGGCCTGTCCACCGACTCGGTCGCTGTCCTCGGCGCCGACGCAGCGGGGGTCATGCTGACGGACGGGCGTGGCGGGCTGCGGCTGATCGCATCCTCCGAGGAACGGATGCGGCTGCTGGAACTGTTCGAGCTGCAGGGCGCGGAGGGCCCGTGCCTGGATGCGTTCTCCTCCGGGCGGTCCCTGCAGGCGGGCGCGGCTGACAGCCGGGCCCGCTGGCCGGTTTTCGCGCCGCACGCGGCCGAAGTCGGCTTCCAGCGGATGTGCGCGGTGCCGCTGCGGGTCCGCGCCGACGTCATCGGCGCCTTGAACGTGTTCCGCAGCCGGTGACGAGGCGTTCACCGATGACGAGATGGAAATAGCGCAGGCCATGGGAGAAGTGGCAGCGATCGCGCTGATCCAGGAACGGGCGCTGCGGGAGCACAGCCTGCTCACCGGGCAACTGCAGGCGGCCCTGAACAGCCGAGTGGTCATCGAGCAGGCCAAGGGAATGCTCTCGGAGTACCTGAATGTGACCGTCAGCGATGCATTCGAGCTGCTCAGGACGTACGCGCGCGAGCACAACCGCAAGCTCTCCGACGTCGCCGGCGGCGTCGTCGACCGGACGATCCCCAGCGGCACGCTGAGCAGACGGCCCGGCTAGAGATCCCCGCGCTCTGGTCCTTGTCGTGGATGGCCGCGACGATGGTAGAGGCGGGCAACGGCGGTGGCTATCGTGGGCCCATGGCTGACAGGCTGGTTACTAAGCGTCTTGTGCTGCGCGGCTGGGACGCCGGTGATGCCGGGGCGGCGCTGAGCGCCTATGGCGATGCGGACGTTGCCCGCTGGCTTACGCCGACCATGGACAAGGTTGGTGATCTGGCGGCCATGCGCCTTGTACTGCAGCAGTGGGTCGCCGAGGATGCGCGGATGATGGCACCGGCCGGCCGCTGGGCGGTCGAGCTCCGTGACAGTGGGCAGGTCATCGGCGGTGCGACCCTGCTGCCGCTGCCGCCCGATGAGGAGTTCGAGATGGGCTGGCAGCTTCAGCCACGGCAGTGGGGGCACGGTTATGCCACCGAGGCCGGGCTGGCGTTGGCGCGGTGGGCGTTCGAGCAGGGCATAGAACAGGTCGTCGCACTGGTGCGGCCCGCGAACACGCTCGCGGTGGCGACGGTGCGGCGGATCGGCATGGAATGGGTGGGCGAGACCGAGAAATACCATGGCCTGCGGCTGCAGCAATTCCGGCTGCGTCCCGGGGATCTGACCGCGCCGTCCGGCAAGTGACATAGCGAAGGCCGGCCGGGCCTGCTAGCTTTTGATGCCTGGCCGAGGTTCACCTGGGGCGTGGCATGTACCTATTCGAGTGCGAGGCGATGCTCGAGGCCGAGCCGGCCAGGCTGTGGGCGGTGTGGACAGACGTGGCGCGCTGGCCCGAGTGGGATGCCAGCAAGGAGATCGCCCGGCTGGATGGGCCGTTCGAGCCGGGTGTGTCTGGCTGGGCCAAACAGCGCGGCAACCTCGGCGGCTCCTTCACCATCACGGTGGTCGAGTGCGGGCGGCGCTGGGTAACCGAATGCCCGGTGCTCTTGGGCAAGGTTGTCTTCGATCACCTGCTCGAGCCAGTCGCTCAGGGGCGTGTCCGGGTGGTCAAGAGCGTCGAGGTGGAGGGCGGGATCACTCCCCTCGTCCGTCTGGTAGCTCCCAAGATGCGCCGTGACATCGCCCAGTCACTGGTGGCCCTGGGGCGGCTCGCCGCCGCGGCGGACCCTGACCGGCGAGCAGCAGACACTCGCGAGCAGCATGCCGGAACCTCACCTCAGGTGGCGCCCGGGAGACCGTCGGCAGGGTAGCCCAGCAGGCCGCCTGCCGGTCACTGGCCCGCGGTTGCACGGGGGTCCGCGACGAAGGCATGCCCTTCCGGGAGATCGCGGATCTGGACGAGGGCCACTACTTCGCCAGCCCGGCTGCATAGTCCCCGGGACAGGTGCCGCAGACTGGCTGGATGAACATGGCCGGGCGGGCGGAGCCCCGCTTCGAAGCGGTACGTGAGGCTTTCGGCCGGGTGCTCGCCGGGCAGGCCGGAACCGGGGCGGCCGTTGCCGCATGGCAGGACGGCGCCTGGGTGGTGGATCTGCAGGGTGGCTGGGCGGACGCGGCCGGCCGCCGGCCGTGGCGGGCGGACAGCCTGGTCCAGCCCTACTCGGTCACCAAGCCGTTCGCGGCCATGTGCGCCCTGGTGCTTGTCGACCGCGGCCAGCTGGAGCTGGATGCGCCGGTGCAGCGCTGGTGGCCGCGGTTCCGGGCCCGCGCCAGCGTGCGGCAGTTGCTGTCACACCAGGCAGGCGTGGTGGCGCTCGATGCGCCCGCCCCCACCGAGGCGTTCTACGACTGGGACTGGTTGTGCTCGCTCCTTGCGGCGCAGGAGCCGGCCTGGGAGCCGGGGACCGCGCACGGCGAGTCGGCCCTGTTCTACGGCCACCTGATCGGCGAACTGGTCCGGCGCGCCGATGGGCGCGGGCTGGGACAGTTCCTCCGCGAGGAGATATGCGGCCCGCTGGGCCTGGATTTCTTCGTGGGCCTCACCGCGGCCGAACAGGCCCGGGCCGTCGATCTGACCGGCGTGGATGAGTACGCGAGGCAGCGCCAGGCGGCCGGGATGCCGGAACTGTACCGGCGGGCAACGGCGAACCCGCCGGGTGCGTTCGACCCGGCGGTGGTCAACGGCAGCGCGTGGCGGGCCGCCGAGGTGCCCGCCGTCAACGGGCACGGGACGGCCCGTGGTGCCGCCGGGCTTTATGCCGCGCTGCTCGCCGGCCAGCTGATCTCGCCGGCGCTGCTCGCCGAGGCCACCACCGCGCAGTGCGCGGGCGTGGATGCGGTCTTCGGCCAGCACAGCGCCTGGGGCCTGGGGTTCGCCGTGGATGAGGACGGGTTCGGCATGGGCGGATCGGGCGGCAGCTATGCGGGAGCCAGCACCACCGGCGGGTACGCGTTCGCCTTCGTGACCGGTGCGATGGGCAGCCACGCCCGGGCCGACGAGGTCGAGAACGCGTTCCGCGCCTGCCTGGGCATACCGCCGCTGGACGAGTAACGGCCCGCGGCCAGGCGAAGCGGCGGGCAGCCGCGCCGCCGGCCCGGGCTCAGGCGCGGGGGCTGTCGTGGCCTAGCTGGCGCAGCGCCTGTTTCATGACGTCGTAGGAACCGGGCCCGATTTCCTGCCGCCAGCGCGCCTCGATCGCTGTGATTGCCCGCTGGGTGGTGTCGGCTGCCCGGTCACCGAGGCCGGTGCGGAACAGCCGGCGGACCCGGCGGTCGGTACGGTCTCGCTCGCTGCGGACGAACCCGGCCTCTTCGAGCGAGTCGGCGAACTCGCCGAGTGCCTGCTTGGTCATGTGGGCCGTCGCGGCGAGATCGGTGATCCGGATCCCGGCGGCGGGGATCATCTGCAGGATGCGCCGGTGGCTGCCGCGCAGTTCGGCGAACTCATCGTTGATCTGGGTGCGCAGTTCGGCGTGCAGCCGCCTGCTCACTACCTCCAGCCATCGGACCAGGTGGTCGGGCAGGAGGTCGGGCGGGGCGGGGTTGCGCACACTCATAAGGCTACCTTACTATCTAGATTAGGCAGGCTACCTTACTTCTTGATTCCGGTTGCATCTGGGGGTCCCATGCCAGCGCCGCAGCAGCACGGCGACGACCTGTTCGCCCTGGTGTCACTGACACCCGCCGTCCTGGCGGACGTCACCAGTGCGGCTGTCGGCCGTGCCGTCCGCCCGGCGGAAACCCGGATCACGCCCATCCCCTACGACTGGGGATCGCCCGCCACCGGGGGCCTGTGGCGGGCCGAGGTCAGCGGCCACGCGGCCGAGGTGGCCGGGCCCGGCGATCGGGAGCCGGTTTCCTATGCCTTCTTCGTCAAGCTGCTGCGGCATCCCCGGCGGTGGCCGGGGCTGGCCTTCCTCCCCGACCAAGCCACCCGGGACGAGTTCGTGGCTTACCTCCCGTGGCGGTTCGAGCTGGACATGTACGAATGCGGTATCGGGGCGGTGCTGCCTGCTGGCATGCGGACGCCCCGGCTGCATCACACCGACCGGATAGACGCCGATCACATCGGCCTGTGGTGGGAGTTCGTCCCGGAACGGGCCGTGCCGTGGGAGCTGGCCGACTACCGGCATGCCGCGTACCTGCTCGGCCGGCTGGCCGCGCGCCGCCGCGAAGGTGCCGACATCAACCGGCTGCTGCCGCCGGTGTGCAGGCAGGCGCACCCCTCGGGATCGAGCCTGCGCTTCTTCACCGAGCGGCGGGTCGTGCGCGGCGTGCTGCCGGCCCTGCGCTCGGGGCAGATCTGGGACCATCCCCTGGCCAGCGCGGCGCTGCGGCAGGCCGGCGATGCGGCGCTGCCAGCCGACATGCTGGCACTGGCTGACCGGTTGCCCGATGTGCTCGACAGGCTGGACCGGCTGCCGCAGACCTACGCGCACGGCGATGCGAGCCCGCAGAACCTCCTGCTTCCCGCGGCGGAGCCGGGCACCGTGGTCGTCATCGACTGGGGATTCGGCAGCCTGCTGCCCATCGGGTTCGACCTCGGCCAACTGCTGGTCGGGCTCGCGAACGCGGGGCAATCCGATCCCGCCGCCCTCCCGGATATCGATGCGGCGATCTTCCCCGCCTACCTGGACGGGCTGGCGGCCGAGGACTACCAGGTGCCCCCGGACCAGGTCCGCCTCGGCTACCTCGGCGCCCTTGCCGCTCGTTCCGCGCTGGCAGCGCTTCCCCTCGAACTTCTCTCCGGCCCGGCATCCGGCCAGGCGCAAGCCCAGTTCCTGCACCGCCTCCGGCTGACCAGGGCACTCCTCGACCTCACCGCCGCGGCCACCACCGCCCAGCCCGCACCTGTACCGGTGGAAGTCCGCCAAGTGGGTGACCGGCATCGATCTGCTGAACCAGGACGAGCCCGGGTTCTGGGAGACCCTCGGTTATCACAACTACGGAGACCCATGCCTCCAGCTTGCCTTGCCCGGCCAGCCATAGCGGGCCCGGCAAGGTCGCAACGCTCCAAGCCTTGTTGACCAGGCAGAACGTATATGACACTCGTGTGGAGTGTTTCAACGCGACAGGGCTGACGAGCGCTCAGGCGGAGGGATGGCCGGGATGGGCAGGGATCGGCTGGCGCGGTACAGCCTCACGAGTCCGGAGAACGACGCGGCGGTGGAACTCGGCCTGGCCGGCGGTACCTGGTTCCGCACCGCGATACCGCGCAAGCGGATGAAGGAGCTGATGCGGCGCTCCGACTTCCCGGCCGTGCGGGATACCGCGGTCTGGTTCGGGCTGATCCTCGGCTTCGCCGGCCTCGGCATCGCCTTCTGGGGCACCTGGTGGGCGGTCCCGTTCTTCGCCGCCTACGGCGTGCTGTACGGGTCGACCTCGGATTCCCGCTGGCACGAGTCGGGCCACGGCACCGCGTTCAAGACGCGCTGGATGGACCAGGGGCTCTACCAGATCGCCTCCTTCATGATCATGCGTGATCCGACCACCTGGCGGTGGAGCCACACCAGGCACCACACGGACACCCTGATCGTCGGGCGAGACCCCGAGATCGCGGTCATGCGCCCGGCGCGGCTGGCCAGGCTGCTGGCCAACCTGGTGGGCCTGGTCGATGTGCCGGTGGCCTTCCGGCTGATGTTCCTGCACGCATCCGGGCGGCTCACCGCCGACGAAGCCGACTACGTCCCCGAGTCCGAACGGCACAAGGTCTACCGCACGGCGCGGATCGACCTGGCGATCTACGCGACCGCGATCGGCCTGGCGATCGGGCTGCGCACCTGGCTGCCGGTGGTCCTGATCGGCGGCCCGCGGCTGTACGGGGCGTTCCTGTTCAACCTCTACGGCTTCACCCAGCACGCGGGGATGGGCGAGAACGTGCTCGACCACCGGCTCAACACCCGGACGGTGAAGATGTGCGTGGTCAACCGGTTCCTGTACTGGAACATGAACTACCACGTCGAGCATCACATGTTCCCGATGGTGCCGTACTACCGGCTGCCGGAGCTGCACGAGGAGGTCAAGCACGACTGCGCTCCGGCGTACCCGTCGATGTGGGCGGCCTATAAGGAGATCGTCCCGGCGGTGCTGCGCCAGTTGCGGGACCAGCGGTACTACATCCGCCGCAAGCTGCTGCCCGGTGCCGCGCCGTACAACGAGCCCGTTCCGCTGGCCGACGGCCGTGCGCTGCCGCTGGCCGGCGCGGTCGCGGCCTGACCCGTTAGCCAGGAGAACAGATGGGCCAGTGGATCGCCGCCTGCGCGGCCGGCGACATCGACCCCGAGGATGTCATCCCCTTCGAGCACGACGGCAGGGACTACGCGATCTACCGGTCCCCCAGCGACGGCTACTACGCCACCGACGGCCACTGCACGCACGAGCAGACGCTGCTGTGCGACGGCCTGGTCATCGGCAGTGTCATCGAGTGCCCCAAGCACAACGGCCGGTTCGACTACACCAGCGGCAGGGCACTCGGCGCCCCGGTGCTTGTCGACGTGCGCACCTATCCGGTCAGGGTGACGGACGGCACCGTCTACATCGAGGTCGGCTGATTCCCGGGGCCTGTCTTGCTAGCCGGGCTGGCGGGAGCGGACTTCGAAGCCGATGACAATCTCAGAGATCCCGCGGAAGAGGGCGAAGAACCCGACCCAGAGCAGCAGGAGCGCTCCTTGTGCGGGGAACTCCTGCTGAGAGGCCCAGAAGCCGAGCACGATCTCCAGGATGCCGGTCACGAGGCCGAGCCACCAGGAGCCGTTGACTTCCCTGGTGGCGACAGCGGCGATGATGTCGAGCGCGCCCTTGAAAATGAGCAGCAGCCCCAGCACCGACGCGAGGGCCCAGAATGCGTTGAAGGGGCGGGCGAATGCCCAGATCGCCCCCACCACGAACAGGACGCCCATCACGATGTGCGCCCACCGCCAGATGGGGCGCATCGACGCGATCAGGAATTCGTTGAACCCGCCCAGCAGGAACAGGATGCCCATGAGGACGCCTACGGTGTTTACCGAGGCGGGGGTGAATCGCAGCACCATCACAGCGATAATCAGCCACGCGATGCCGGTGACCAGGAACATCCACCATGGGCCGGCCAGCCGCCGCAGCGTCCGTGTGCTGGGCCCGACGCGGGTGCGTTCCTCCGCGGCATCAGGATTGATGCTCATCTGCGGCTCCCTTTCGTACCTGGCGTGCTAGCGGGTAAGGGGCAGCGGACTGCCCACGGCTGGCGCTGATCTTAGTAGCGGAGTAATGGCAACGGAATGGGCGTGGCGTGCAGCTACCCGTTTCCCAGGTGAGGTGCACCGGGAGCAAGGCGGCGCTGCTTCCTGCCTAACACCTCATAGCACCGCGGTGGCGCGCTGTGGCGGCGCGTCCAGGGCGCAGTGCAGCAGCTGCTCGCCGGCTGCCGCCTTCCCGGCGCGGGCCGGGTTGCGGATGGTGACCGCGGCCAGCACGCCGCCAGCGATGCACAGGCCGGCCGCGATGAGAGACACGGTGTGGAAGCCCGCGGCGAACACCGCGGCGTGCCGGTAGGCGTAGCCGGTGATGCCGCCCGCCGCGGGCAGCAGGGCGACGGCGATCAGCGCGGCGGCCCGCGCCACGTCATTGTTCACCGCCGACGCCATGCCGGCGTGCTTGGCCGGAACCGCGTCCAGGACGGTCGAGGTCAGCGGGGCCACCGTGACGGCCAGGCCGAACCCGAGGACCACAACCCCGGGCAGGACCTCGGTGAGGTAGTTCCCGGACTCGCCGATCAGCACGAACAGGCCGAAGCCGACCCCGACGAGCACGGGCCCGGCGGTCATCTGCAGCCGCGGGCCGATGCGCGACGCCAGCGCCCCCGACCGGCGGGAGAGGGCGAGGGTGATCACGGTGACCGGCAGCAGCGAGATCCCGGCCTGCAGGGCCGTGTATCCGGACACCTCCTGGAGGACGATCGGCAGCAGGAACAAGGCCCCGCCGATCGCTCCGTACACGATGAACGTGACGATGTTGGCGGCGGTGAACTGGGTGGAGCGGAACAGGCTCAGCGGCAGCATCGGCGCGGGGGCCCGGCGTTCCCAGCCGACGAAGGCGCCGAGCAGGATCACACCGCCGGCCAGGGCGGCCAGTACCGGGGGATCGTCCCAGCCGGCCACCGGGCCCTGGATCAGCCCGTAGGTCAGCCCGACCAGGCCGAGGGTGGCCAGCACGCCGCCGGTCACGTCGATCGGCGCGGTGGCGTCCGGGTCCCGGGTCTCCGGGACGTGCCGCCAGGCCACCACCACGACGATGGCGGCCAGCGGCAGGTTGATGAAGAAGATCAGCCGCCAGGACGCCGCGGCGACGAGCCACCCGCCGATGAACGGCCCGATGGCGGTGCCCACGCCGGCAAAGCCGGACCACGCACCGATGGCCTTGCCCCGGTCCTCCTGGCGGAACGTGGCTTCCAGGATGGCCAGGCTGCCCGGGGTCAGCAGCGCGGCCCCGACACCCTGCAGCGCGCGGGCCGCGATCAGGGCGCCGGCGGTCGGGGCGATCCCGGACAGGGCCGACGCCACGGCGAACCAGATGACGCCGATCAGAAAGACCCGCTTGCGCCCGTACTTGTCGCCCAGCGCCCCGGCGATGAGCAGCAGGCCGGCCAGCGTCATCGTGTAGGCCGTGACGACCCACTGCAGCGCGGCCAGCCCGACGCCGAATTCGCGGCCGATGGCAGGCAGCGCGATACCGACCACGGTTGCGTCGATGGAGGCGACCGCCGAACCCAGGACCGTGGCAAGCAGCACCCACCGGCCCGCCGCGCTGGCGTACTCCAGGCCTCCCCCGTCACCGGAGATCGCGCTGGTGTCGCTCATTCCAACTCCATTCCCAGGCCCGGGCGCGGATCAGCGCCACGGTGTCCCTGCCGTGGCCGGTCACGGCCGGCTACCTCCCCGGGCGGGTCAGGATCCGCCTTCATCCTGCGGCAGGGGCCCGCTCGGCCGCTTGAGTCACGTGACTGCCGGAGGTGATGTGAAGTTCGGGGAAGATGCGGTACAGATGGGACCCGGCCAGACCTGGGCCGTGTGCTAAGAGGAGGTGCGGTGTGATTGCCAGCCAGAGCGCCGGTGCGCCGGGTCCGCGTTATGGAGTCAGTTCCATGTCCTCGCCGATGCGCCGGGTGCTTGTCCGGCGGCCTGCCACGGCGGGTGATTTCGCCGCGGCCGGCTGGCGGCAGCCCGATCCTGGCCTGCTCATGGCGCAGCACGAAGCGTTCTGCGGGCTGCTGGCCAGCCTCGGCTGTGAGGTCGAGGTTGCCGCCGCGATAGCCGGGCTGGTCGACGCCACCTACATCCGGGATCCGGGGCTGGTCACCCCGCGCGGCGGCGTGGTGTTCCAGATGGCCAAGCCGGCCCGCCAGGACGAACCAGGCCACCTGGGCACGGCGCTGGAGGCGGCCGGGGTGCCGGTGGCGGCGCGGCTGGACGGCGCGGCCCGTGCCGACGGCGGCGACTTCGTCTGGCTGGACCCGCAGACGCTGATCATCGGGCGCAGCTACCGGACCAACGCCGCGGGCGTGGCGCAGATGCGCACGATCATGGCCCCCGAAGGGGTCACGGTGGTCTCGGTGGACCTGCCGCACGACCTTGGCCCGGGGCATGTGCTGCATCTGATGTCGTTCCTTTCGCCGGTCGCCGCGGACCTGGCGGTGGTATTCCCGCCGCTGGCGCCGGTCGCGCTCATGGAAACCCTGGCCGACCGCGGCGTGCGGGTGGTCGCGGTGGACGCCGGCGAGTACGCGGCGATGGCCTGCAACGTGCTCGCGGTCCGGCCACGTCAGGTGATCATGCTGGAGGGAAACCCGCTCACCCGGCGGGCCCTGGAACGGCACGGCTGCCAGGTGCACTGTTACGACGGCTCGGACATCTCGCTGAAAGGTGACGGCGGCCCGACCTGCCTGACGCAGCCGTTGCTGCGCGCGGACTGACCCGGCGGGAGACCGGGCACTGCCTACTGTGCGGTCATGGCCGGGTTGAGCCGTACGAGCCGCACGGGGTTTGCCTCGTCGAGTTCGGCGATGGCTTCTCGTGATTTCACGAAGTCCGAGAATGAACGATAGCCGAGTGCCTTTTCGCTGAATGACGGGTCCATGCGCCTCATCTGGCTCTTCACCGCGGAGCTGTGCAGCCAGTCCGCGTCATCCTTTTCCTGGCCGAGCCGCAGCGCCCGTTCAAGGAGCCTGGTCGCCAGCTCCTGTGGGTCTTCGGGTTCCAGATCGGGCTCGTCGGCCGCGGCGGCCGCTGGCCGCTTGGCACGCCGCGAACCCCGTGCCCGCGGCGCGCTGCCGGGCTCCTCCTGTTCTGGCTGTGCGCTGACCGTCCCGGTGGCTGCCGGCTGGGCCGCGCCAACGGGGGTGATGCCCGGAAGTGCGTCGTAGGTCACGAGCTCGTCGCACGCCGCCGCGAGTGATCTGCTGGTCGATCCCGCGACACCGACACCCACGACATACCGGCCCAGGCGCCTGCACCGCTGGGCGAGGGCGATGTAATCCGAGTCCCCGGCCACGATCACCACGTGGGTCAGGTCGGGAAGGCGGAACATGTCCTCCACCGCATCCACGGCCAGCCTGATGTCGGCACCGTTCTTGGCGTACGCGGCGGCGGGAAATAGTTGCACCAGGTCCACGGCGCGGCTGACGAGCTGCCCGCGGTAGTCGGCGTTCACCGGGGTTGACCAGTCCGCATAGGCGCGGGTGAGCACGAGGGTGCCGAACGATGAGGCGAAGTCGATCACTGCGCCGACATCCACGGTGGCGCGCCGGAGCTTTTCCGCGAGCTCGGGGTCGGCCGATTTGTCGCCCTTGTCGAGCCCCCGCACCTTGTCGCGCTGGAACTGGCCCCGGCCGTGAACCTGGTCGTACCGCGATATCACGATGTTGTCGAAGTCGATGTAAACGGCAACACGGGTGCCGCCAGGGTCGTTCATGGTTGCTCTTCTCGCCGGGGACGCCCTAGTGAACCCCAGTCTGCCCCCTGGCGGCGCTGGCCGCCGGGATGACCACCTTTGCCCAGGCGGCGCGTCACTGTTTGACGGCCAGCGCAAGCCTGGCCCCAGGCCATTGAAACGACCAGCAGGCACCACGACATCCCGGCAGGCGAGGGAGACGGCAGGAGGTGGGGGCGCACGGGTGTGGCATGGTGAGAGGGTCGAGAGGCGCTGCGACGGATCAGGTCCGCCACGCTCGGCATCCCTTCATCGGCAAGGGCGCCTTCGAGCCGATGGAGGCGGTCATGACCGTGGTGGGACGCGTCGCCGCGCTGTGGCGGTACCCGGTGAAATCCATGGCGGCCGAGGAACTGGACGCCGCCGAGGTTTCGTGGCACGGCCTGGCAGGCGATCGCCGCTGGGCGTTCATCCGCGACGGGCAGGTGCGCAGCGGCTTTCCGTGGCTGACGATCCGGGAACGGCCTGAGATGGCCTGCTACCGGCCGCGCTTCGCCGAACCGGACCGGCCCAATGCGTCGCTGACGCTGGTGCGCACGCCGTCGGCCGGCGAACTCGATGTGGCAGACCCCGCGCTCGCGGCCGAGCTAGGGCCGGGCGTGCGCGTTATCAGGCAGGACCGCGGGATCTTCGACGCCATGCCCCTGTCGCTGCTGACCACCCAGGCTCTGGCCGGCCTTGCCCGGCTGGCCGGTTCCCGCCTGGCGGCCGGGCGGTTCCGGCCCAACCTTCTCGTGGATGCTCCCGGGCGCGAGTTCCCCGAGGACGCCTGGGTCGGCCGGGTACTGCGCATCGGCGGGCTGCGGATGCGGGTGGACAAGCGTGACCAGCGGTGCGTGATTGTCACCATCGACCCGGTGACGCTGCGCCGGGACCCGGCGATCCTGCGCGCCATCGCGCGCGAACGAGACGCCTTCTTCGGGGTCTACGGCTCGACCGTGGAACCGGGCCGGGTCGCGGTGGGCGACCCGGTCGAGCTCGAACCCTAGGCGCCCGCGATCTCGTTGCGCAGGGCCTTCAGCGCGGCGACGTAGATCTCGGAGAACGTGGGGAACGGCTGGATGGTGTCGCGCAGCACGGCGAGCGGAACCCTGGCGCGAATGGCCAGGGTGGCCTGCTGCAGCCATTCACCTGCCTCGGGCCCGAGGGCGTGGGCACCGGTCAGCCGCTCGCCGTCGGACAGCAGGGTCAGGAAGCCGTTCGACGGGGCGTAGGCGCGCGCGTAGGTGGCGGTCTTGGCCACCTCGGACACCGGGACGGTGGCCGTGAACCGGGCCTCGATGGCACCAACCGCGGCGGCCTGCGGGTCGGTGTAGACGACGTCGGGAATGGCTTCGTAGTTGGCTTCGCGGGCTTCGCCCAGGATGTTGCTGGCCACCACTTCGCCCTGGTACTTGCCGACATGTGTGAGCAGCCGTATGCCGGTGGCGTCACCGATGGCCCACAGCCGCTCGCCGGCTCGCAGCCGCGTGTCGACCGGGATCCCGTGCGGGCCGGCCTGCACGCCGACCGTCTCCAGGCCAAGCCCGTCCACGCGGGGGCGCCGGCCGGTGGCCACGAGCAGGCGGTCGCCACGCAGTTCGCTGCCGTTGTCGAGGACCAGGACGTAGTCCTCTCCATCGCGCCGCGCAGCGGTCGCGTGCACGCCAAGCAGCAACTCGATGCCATCGGCGCGCAGCACCTCGCCGAGCGCTTCGCCCAGCGGCGCGGGCTCACGCGCGAGCACATGGGCGGCCCCCTCGGTGAGGGCCACCTCGCCGCCGAGGCGCCGCACGGCCTGGGCCATCTCCGCGCCGACCGGCCCGCCGCCCAAAATGAGCAGGCGGCGCGGGACCGCCTTCATGCCGGTCACCTCGCGGTTGGTCCACACGCCGCCGAGTTCGCGCAGGCCAGAGATGGGCGGAATAACCGGATCCGAGCCGGTCGCCAGCACGACATGCCGCGCGGTGTGGCGTGCGCCGTCGACCTCGACCGCACCGGTCCCGGCGAGCTTGCCGGTCCCCCGCAACAGGTCGATTCCCTTGCCCGCCAGCCAGCGCTCCTGCCCGGCGTCGGAGTAGTCAGAGACCATGAAGTCACGCCAGGCCAGCGCCGCCCCGGCGTCGAGTTGCGCGGTGGCCGTCGCCTCGCGTGCCTGGTGCACCGCCTCGCCGGGACGCAGCAGCGTCTTGGACGGGATGCACGCCCAGTAGGAGCATTCCCCCCCGACCAGGTCGCGCTCGACCACGGCAACGCGCAGCCCGCCGTCGGCCAGCTCGCCGGCGCAGTGCTCGCCGGGCGAGCCGCCGCCCAGCACGATCACGTCATAGTCGCTCACGTGGTCACCGGCCCGGCAGGCGCGTGGTGATCTCCTGAACGAACCATTCGTTGCCGTCCGGGTCGCTGAAGGAGATGAACGAGCCGTAGCTCTCGTGGTCCGGGGCGGGGCCGGCGACCCGCCCGGCCGTCCCGGCATGGTGGAAGACGCCGCCGACGTCGTGGAACACCTCGCTCACCGCGGCGCCGTGGCTGGCCAGTTCGGCCCTGGCCGCGTCGATGTCGTCGACGACCAGATGCAGGCCTTGAGCCGATCCCGGTGGGGCCGAGCTGAGTCCCGTCCCGAAGATGACCGAGCATGGTGAGCCGGGCGGGGTCAGTTGCACCACGCG
The DNA here is from genome assembly GCA_963806145.1 of uncultured Actinomycetes bacterium. GTDB lineage: Bacteria > Actinomycetota > Actinomycetes > Streptosporangiales > Streptosporangiaceae > DASXKD01. The sequence goes on along the minus strand of CAWDXD010000005.1, from coordinate 171,020 downwards.
GAAGTCCTCCCCGCTAGCGAGGTCGGCGTCCTCGCGCCAGCCGAGCGCCTCGTAGAAGTTCTTGGCCCGGTCCACGTCAGCGACCGGTATCACCACGACCTCGAGCTTGAAGTCCACGACTGCTGCTCCTCTCCAGCTGATGACGGCGGCGGGCCCCGCATCTACACTCGGCACCCAGCGCAGAAGTCTATAAATCCATCAAACCGGCTGGAAAAGTCTGATAGATGGTTGACCTGGTTCGCTCGCGGCACCTCAGCGCTGTTCGATGGGTGGTTCGACGTCGTCGTAGGCACGGGCTGCGGCTAGCAGTCCGTCCGGGCCGCGTTCATAGACGCCAAGTCCCGCCTGGGGCGGCAGGTCATGGCTGCCCCAGCGGAGGCAGTTGTATTCCAGGGCGCAGCGCACCCCGTCGTCGGTCACCGCGCAATGCTCCAGGCCGATACCGCCGCCCGCACTGAAGCACGCGGTGTAGAACGAACGGAGCTCCGCGGTGCCGCGGTGGGCATGGCCCGGGCCGAACGGCCCGCGGAAGTACCCATCCGGTGCGAAGGTACTCACCACCGCTTCGGCGTCACCAGCGGTCAGCGCGTCCTGGTAACGGCCGACAACATCACCGGGGTGGGCCCGCCCGGGCCTGAGGATGGGCGGCCGGATGTGCCGCCGCTCGTCGACCGGCCATTGGCTGCAGTAGGTGCGGAACACCACCGACAAGTCGTCCGGGGACTCGGCCACGACCGCCACCGGCCACGCCAGCTCCCGCCCGCGGTGATCCAGGTGGGCCAGCAGTTCCACCACCGCCCGCCCGTCGGCGCACGTGGCAGCCACGCTCTCGGTGCGGGCGTGGAGCCCGGCCAGCCAGGACAGGTTGTGGCTGATGAACTGCCGCACCTGATGATGACCGCGGACCTCGCCAGCGCGGGGATCGTAGATCACCACCTCACCCGGCCATACCGTCTCCAAGGCGTGGGCGTCCCCGTGGTTCAGCGCGGCGAAGTATTCGCCCACCGGATCGGCCAGGCCCGCGGCGCGAGTCTGCCGCCGAGCCAGCTCAACGGCGCCGGCGAAGTCTGGAAACCATGGCATCGTGCGCTCCCGTTTCCTTGCCAGGCGGGCTGTTTCCCGCGCGCCGCTGCTGCCCCGCGGCATCCCTACTCATCCCCCGGGCCGGCCTGATGAAAGCCCCGTCAGCCGGCAGGCCCTCATCTGACCGGGTACCGCGCTCCGCTAACGCCCGCGGCGGGCCTCGGTGCCCCTGGCCATGCCCTGCTCACGCCGGGCGAGTGGCACTGCTGCGAGCATCAGCACCGCCGTGAGCGCGAACGCGGCCGGGTATCCAGTGTGGCTGACGGCCAGGCCGAAGGCGGCGGGGCCTGCCCCGTACCCGGCGTCATACGCCAGGTTCCACAGGGCGCTCGCCGTTCCGACCCCGGACGGAGGCATGCGGTCGATCATCAGCGCGAAGGTGGCGTTCTGGCAGATTCCGAACCCGGTACCGAACAGGCACATGCCCGCGATCACGGCAGCCGGGGTTGCCAGCCAGATCATGGTGACCATGCCCAGGGATGCGATCGCCAGCGCCGGAACCAGCAGCCGTGCGTGACCGCTCCGGTCGCCGCGGCGTCCCGCCCACCAGCGGCTGATCGTGGCGGTCAGGGCCTGCGCGAGCAAGCCCGCGGCGGCGACGTTGCCGGATACCCCGGAGGCGAGCGGGAGGAACGAGACGACCACGCCCGCCGCCACGGTGCTGGCCGCGAAGATCAGGAAGGGCCGCAGTTGCCCGGCCCGGCGAAGGCCGCCCAGCAGCCCGTCGGGGCGCCCGGTGCCGGGACGTGCCGCCGCCGCGCGGCGGTCAGCACCTCGGGACAGCCACGGGAAGGCCGCCAGCGGAACGAGGGCAGTCGCGGCCGTCAGGCCGGCCACCGTCGCCATGCCGAAGTGACCAGCGAGCCAGACGCCTGCTGGCAGCGCTATTACTCCCGGCGCGGTGGCCACGATCCCGAAGAGGCCGAGTCCTTCACCGCGCCGTCCGGGCGGCAGCAGCGCTGCCGTGAGGGCGCCCGTCATCACGGTGCAGAGGCCGAACCCGAAGCCGCGGACGACGCTGACGGCCACGATGACGGTCAGTGAGCCGCCGGGCAGCAACGCCAGGGCGGGCACTCCCAGCAGCAGCGCCCCGGTCAGGAGCATGGTCCAGTACCCGAACCGCCGCATCAGGATCGGCGCCGCAAGCTCCGCGGCCACGGTGCCAAGCAGCAGCACGCCGGTCACCAGCCCGGCACCCGCGGTCCCGGTGCCGGCGGCCGCGGCGTACATCGGCGTGACAGAAAGCAGCAGGTAGAAGCTGGTGAGCGCGCAAAATTCGGAGAGGAACACCAGGACGAGCGGACCGCTGACGATGCGCCCCGCCGGCGTGCCAGTGCTCTGCGCCGTGCCATCGTGCCTGGTGCCGCGCCGTGGCCGGGCGGAAGTCAATGTGCTCATGCTGCGACCGTAAGTCCGAACTGGGGCACTGATAAGTTCCAATGTCATGGCGATTCAGTGGTCCGGTTTGGGCCCGGAGCTGCTGCTGCGGATCGACCGCGGCGGCGGTCAGCCGCTGCGGTCCCAGCTGGAAGCGGGCCTGCGCGAGGCAATCAGGAGTGGCCGGCTGCAGGGCGGCGAGCGGCTGCCCTCGTCCCGGGAACTGGCCCGGGAGCTGGGCATCTCCCGTGGCCTGGTGCAGGAGGTCTACAGCCAGCTGCTGTCCGAGGGCTACCTGGCCAGCCAGATCGGCTCGGCCACCCGGGTCGCGGCGGGCGCGTACCCGGCGGCGCCAGCGCCGGTACCGCGCCCGGAGCCGCCGCCCCGGCTGATCGCGGACTTCCGCTTGGGAGTCCCCGACCTGGCGAGCTTTCCGCGGGGCGACTGGGTCTGGGCGACCAGGGAGGCGTGCGGCAGCGTGGCCAGCCTCGACCTGGACTACGGCGACCCGCGCGGCAGCGCCGTGCTGCGGGGCGTGCTCGCCGGGTACCTGCGGCGGGTCCGCGCCGCCGCCGCCGATCCTGGCCAGATGATCATCAGCACCGGGTTCGCGCAGGGCGCTCTCCTGGTGTTGCGGGCGCTTGCCCAGGCCGGCGTCGGGTGCGTCGCGTTCGAGGACCCCGGGTACGGAAGCGCCGATACGAGCGAGACCGTGCGGGCGGCCGGGGCGATCGGCTTGCGCACGGTCCACGTGCCCGTGGATGACCTCGGGATAGACGCCGGGGCACTAGGCCAGAGCGGCGCCCGGGCCGTTGTCGTCACCCCGGCACACCAGTCACCCACCGGGGTGGTGCTCGCGGCCCGGCGGCGGCACGCGCTGGTGGAGTGGGCGAACCGCAATGACGGGTTCATCCTCGAGGATGACTACGATTCCGAGTTCCGCTACGACCGGGAGCCCGTCGGCGTGCTGCAGGGGCTGGCTCCGGGCCGCGTCTTCACGATCGGCACGGCCAGCAAGGCGCTGGCTCCGGCGGTACGGCTCGGCTGGATCCTCGCGCCGCCGTCGCTGGCCGCCGCCGTCGCGGAGGAGAAGCGGATCAGCGACCGCGGTTCATCCACGCTGGACCAGCTGGTGCTGGCGGCCCTGCTCGAATCGGGCCGGTACGATCGCCACCTGCGCCGGATGCGGGCGATCTACGCCAGCCGCCGTGCCAGGCTCATTGCCGTCCTCGCCCGGCATGCCCCCGGCATCCGGCTGACCGGGCTGGCCGCCGGATTCCATGCCGTCGCGCACCTGTCGGCCACCGCGGACGAGCAGGCCGTGGTGGCGGCCGCGCGCGAGCGGCGGGTCGGCCTGTACGGGATGGGCAATTTCCGGGCGGCCCGGGCGGCCGGGCCCCCTCAGCTCGTGCTGGGATTCGGCCAGGTCAGCGAGCGTGCCATCGAGCCGGGCATCGCCGCCGTCGCCGACCTGCTCAACTGACCGGGCCACGATCGGCCGGGTCAGGTCGGCGGCGCGGTGCTCTGGTCGTGGAACCGGGCCCACTCGGTGCCCCAGCCTGCCCGGGGGTCGGTGATCTTCCCGATGAATTCCTCGACGAACGCGGTTTCTGCCGTCAGCAGCGACAGCCGGTATTCCTCTTCCACCAGGAACAGTTCGGGCACGCCGCGGGCGAGCGTGGTGTCGATGAGGCCGCGGATCTCGGCGCGTGCCTGGTAGAGCCGGTCAAGCCGGTGCCGCAGCAGGGGCACGACCTCGCTTGGCGGCAGCGCCGCTATCAGCGACAGCGCGGCTACGAAGTGCGGATACTCCTGCTGCGGTTCCGCGACCAGTTCGCGCAGCCAGTTGCTGAACTCGGCGCGTCCGGCGTCGGTCAGCGCATAGACGGTGCGCTCGGGGCGCTGCCCAGCCCGGCTGGTTTCCAGCGCGGTGATGTACCCGGCCTTGGCCAACTGCCCGACCACCATGTACAGGGATCCGTGGTTGAACTTGATGCTGCGGGCGTCGCCGTGCTCGCGCAGGGTGCGGCCCAGCTCATAGGGGTGCATGGGCTGCTGCGACAGGTATGACATCACCGCGAGCGCGAGCAGGTTGCCGACCTTGCGTTTGCTGGCCATCAGTCCATCCCTCACGGGGTGTGCCGCTGGTGGCGGCACACCCCATTGTGCTGGTTGAGCTGTGCCGTCTTATCGGGCGGTGCGGGCCGGGTCGTCGACGGTCGGGAATCCGCCCTCGGCGTGCGCCCGCCGCAGGTCGGCCAGATACTCGCGGGAGAACATGGCCGACAACTGGGCGATCCCGCCGCGGTGGACGCGGATCTCGCCGTGCCGCAGTTGCCCGGTGAGCACGATCCGCCTGCCGCCCGCCGCGTCGCGGCCCTCGGCGTCCTTGACCCGCCCGCGGCCCAGCCGCCGCAGGTCCCAGTCCTCGACGACGGCGCCGTCGGGAACCAGCAGCTTGAGCATGGCGTGGTCGAGTTCGACATCGATCGTGATCTCGCCGGATTCGAGGTGCGGAGAGCGCAGGTCCAGCACGGCGTGGCCGCGGTGGGCGCGGACCTGGAACTCGCGGGCGGTCGTCCAGTTGCCCAGGTGCTTGGTCACCGCGTAGTTCGCGGCGATCCGGACCGGGGCGGTCTGCGTGGTGTTCATCTCAGTGTTCCTCCTGGAATCGGGCAATCACCGACGCTTTGATCAGAACTGAGTATTCATGACTAGATAGTTGATGTCAACTATCCCTCGGTACACCAGGAGCACGGTGGTGGCGGGCGTCCAACGGCGCATGCATGGCCTACGGCATCCAGGCGGGCCCGTCCGCACTCCCGCCGCCGGTTGCGCGCCGCCGCGGCCAACTGTTGGCGAAGCCCCCTGCCGGGTTAGGCTTTTCTGCCACGGGGCACCAGTTGGTCATGGCGCCCATGACGTGTTGTGCGCCCTGGGGCTCGTCAGGGACGGGGGGTGGGTAATAGTGTCCTCACCCGTGCATGGGGCGGCCGCACCGGTCAGCCACCCCGTCACGATCACCATTGATGCCCAGCATCCGGGGCCGTCGATTCCCGGTGACTTCGCGGGCCTGAGTTTCGAGCGGGGGCCGCTCAACCCCGGCAATGCCGGCGTGTCGGGCAACCTGTTCAACCCGGGAAACGACTCGCTCGTCACCCTCTTCCGCAACATGGGCATGCACAGCCTGCGGATCGGCGGGGGCTCGGTGGATCAGTTGATCCCGGCGGGCACGGGCAGCGATGGCTACACCGGGATTGACAGCCTGTTCGCCTTCGCCGCCATGACCGGGGTGAAGGTCGTCTACACGCTGCGCCTGCTCAGCCCCGCGGCAAAACCGGTCAGCGACCTGCAAGCGGTCAATGCCCGGGTGGCCGGGTACATCTGGGCTCACCACCGGGACAGCGTGTCCAGCTTCGCCATCGGCAACGAGCCGGACTGGCATGACTTTCATACCTGCCCGGGACACCAGCTGGACCCGGCGATCTACGAGGATGTCGCGGACGTGCCGGGCAGCGCGTACCCGTCCTACCTGGCCCGCTGGCGGAGTTTCGCCGACGCTGTCCGGGCGGCGGCGCCCGGAGCGCCGATGTCCGGGCCAGACCTCGGCGCGTACAGCACGGTGACCTACACTCCCGACCCGGGCAACGGGATGTCGTGGACGCAGCGGCTGGCCAGCGACGAGCAGCAGTCCGGCCGGGTGGCCGAGGTCACCCAGCACTACTACGTGGGGGGATCCCCCCTGCAAACGACCGCTGGGCAGGCGATCAGCAACATGCTGTCCGCCGAGTGGGTGACCGCGGCCGAGATCGGAAGTCAGCCGGCCGGCACCACCTACACCCCGTATCCCTGGCTGCATGCGAACAACCTCGCCCCGGTGGCCGCGGCCGGGCTGCGCTACCGGCTCACCGAGTCGAATGACTATCTCGTCGGCGTTCCGGGAGCGAGTGACGCCTACGCCTCAGCGCTGTGGGCGCTGGATCACCTGCACTGGTGGGCGGCGCACGGTGCCGCGGGCGTGAACTTCCACAACAAGCAGTGGCTGTACACCGACACGATCGTCCCCGATCCGGCCGGACCCGGCCATGGCTATGTGATCAACCCGAAGGGCTACGGCATCAAGGCGTTCACCCTCGGTTCGGCGGGGCAGGTCAAGCCCACCCAGATCCAGAACCCGAACGGCGTCAACGTGACCGCGTACTGCGTCGGCGCGGCGGGCGAGGACTACGTCACGATCATCAACAAGGCACACGGCGCGGGCGCCGCGGATGCCGCGGTGACAATCGCCGCGCCCGGCCCAGGGGTGCAGGGCGCACAGGTCATGACGCTCGCCGGTACCCAGCGCGGCGACGCCCAGGGGACCAAGGTCACGCTCGGCGGCGCCACGATCACCGGCGACGCCCCGTGGAACGGCACATGGAGCACCGTGCCCGCCGGCCCGCACGGGGGGATCAGCCTGACCGTCCAGGCCACGACCGCCGCCATCGTCAAGATCAGCAGCGGCGGCTGACCCGGTCAACCGGCGCCATCGCGTCCGGTGTCACCGGCCGAGCATGCGCCGGGGGTGCGCCTGCCCTAGCAGAGCGAGGACGCCCTGGCCGGGTAGGGTGCGCGGCGGGCGCCAGGCCTGGCCCGCCAGCTGGTGGCCAGCGCGACGGCGGCGGGGATGGCGAGCGCCCAGCCGCAGAATCCGAGCATGACAGTGACGGCCAGCGCGGCGGGCAGGGAGGCGAGCCGGGCCGGGCCGCGGAGCACCCGCGCTGCCGCGATCATGGCGCCCAGGTAGACCGCGAGGAAAAGGACCGTCGGCACCGCGACGAGGGCGGTGGTGCTGACGATCCCCAGCCCGTATCCGAGGATCAGCAGCAGGCCCGCCGCGACGATCACGGCCAGCAGCCGGTGCAGGGGGGTGAAGCGGTGGCTGCCGGGCGCGGCGTGCGCGAGCTGCCCGGCCATCGCGGCCGCGCCGTTGATGTAGGCATTGGTGGCGCCCAGGGTCAGCACGACGGCGGCCACCGCGGCGATCTCCGGGCCGGCCGCGCCGGCGACGTGGCTCAGCAGCCCGGCCAGCGGCACGTCGGTGGCTGCCCGTGGCCCGAGGACGCTGATCGTGGCGACCGCCAGGCCCAGGTACAGCGCGGTGGTGACCGCCAGCGCGATGGCCACCGCGCGCGGCAGCTGCCTGGCCGGGTTCGCGAAGCGCGTGGTGAGCGGGGCGACGGCCTCCCAGCCGGCGAAGGAGAACATCAGCGTGGCCGCCGCGCTGCCGACCGAGAGCCAGCCGTGCGGCGCGAACGGTGCCCAGTTACCGGCCCGCGCCGCCGGTGCTGACCCGGCGACCGCCACGACCACCACGGCGATCAGCAGGCCGACGAGGACAAGCTGGGCGGAGGCACTGGCCCGCAGCCCGCCGGCGGCGAGCCCGACGACGGTCAGCAGCAGCACGGCCGCGACAGCGGCACGGGCAGCCTGGCCGCCGCCGCTCAGCTCGGTGACATAGCCGGCACCGATGAGGCAGACGATCGGAGCGCCGCCGACCACCCCGGCGAGGAACATCCAGCCGGTCGCCCGGCCCGCGCGCGGTCCCAGGCCCGCGGTGACGTAACCGATCACCCCGCCAGCGGACGGGCTGTGCCTGCCCAGGGCCGAGAACACGGCGGCGAACAGGCCGGACAGGCCCAGCAGGGCAATCCAGGCAAGGATCGAGGCGGGCCCGGCCTCGGCGGCGGCAAGGCCAGGCAGGAGCAGCAGGCCGGGGCCGAGGATCGCCCCGATGTAGAGGGCGGCACCGCGGGAGGTCGTCAGGTGCTGCGAGACAACCGGCTGTTTTACGTCTGTGCGAGCCATACGTCCACGATCGCCTAAATCGGGCCGCACGCGATGGCAAATATGCGGCCAGTAGGACGGTATTGCGCAATACAGTTGCGCGATCTAGGTCTTAGACTTGATTTCATGCCTGAGCATGTCCCGGACAGAGTGGATCGTGCCATCGTGACGAGGCTCCAGCATGACGGCCGTATCGCCAACGTCGATCTCGCGGAAGCCATCTCACTGTCGCCGTCGGCGTGCCTGCGCCGTGTGAAGGCGCTCGAGGCAGGCGGCATCATCGCCGGGTACCGCGCGGAGGTCAGCCGGGTGCGGGCCGGGCTCGGGCTGACCGTCTTCATCGGCCTGAAGGTCGAGGGGCAGTCGCCGGAGACCGCGTCCCAGATCGAGCAGGCACTGCTGGCCATCCCCGCGATCGTCGCCTGCTACCTGGTCTCCGGGACCAGCGACTTTCTCGTGGAGGCTGCCGTGCCCGACCTCGCGGGCTACGAGCAACTGCTGCTGGCGCAGGTCCTGGCGATCCCCTCCATCGTCGAGGCGCAGAGCACGTTCGCGATCCGGACGATCCTGTCCCGCGGCCCGCTGCCACTGGATCACTGGGGGCACCAGCACCACGGCTGAGCCCAGCCTGTCGCGGTGCCGCCGGTGGCCGGGCACACTGGTGGCATGGCTGCCGAGCGGCAGCCGTGCGGCGATGACATGGGAGTGCAGGCATGCAACAGTCCGTTCCCGTGATTGACCTCACGCCCTGGCTCCGCGGCGATGACACGGCCCGCGCGGGTGTCGCCGCCCAGGTCGACGCGGCGCTGCAGAGTGTGGGATTCTTCCTGATCACCGGCCATGGCGTGCCTGATGAACTGCGTGCGCGGGTGCGTGCGCAGGCACGGGCATTCTTCGCGCTGCCGCGCCAGGCCAAGCAGGGCTACGCCGTCACCGTCGGCGGCCGGGGCTGGCTGCCGCCGGGCGTCGAAGCGAACGGCTATGCCGAGGGCACGCAGACTCCGCCTGACCTGAAGGAGTCGTTCGCCGTCGGCGCCGACCGGCCGACGGGCGACCCGGAGGTCGACGGGTACTGGTTCCAGCCCAACGTCTACCCGGCCGAGTTGCCGGCGCTGGAACCCGCCGTTGTGGCCTATCTGGCCCGCATGCGCAGGCTCGCGGATGACCTGCTGGTCCTGTGCGCGGCGGCGCTCGGGCTGGAAGCCGACTTCTTCACCCGGCACACCGGGCACGCCACCCACACGATGAACATCAACTGGTACCCGCCGATGGCGGTGGCCGGTGCACCAGAACCCGGCCAGTTCCGGATCGGCCCGCACACCGATTTCGGCACGGTCACGATCCTCGACCGTGAGCCGGGCCGCGGTGGCCTGCAGGTGTGGACCGAGCAGGACGGCTGGCAGGACGCGCCCTATGTGCCCGACGCCTTCACCATCAACACCGGTGACCTGCTCGCCCGCTGGAGCGGCGACCGGTGGAAGTCCAACAGGCACCGCGTGCTCCCGCCACAGGCCGAGGCCCCAGACGAGGATCTCGTCTCGCTCGTCTACTTCTACGAGGCAGACCACGACGCCGTGATCGAGTCGCTGCAGCCGCCGATCGGCAAGCCCAACGACTACGAGCCGGTCGTCTCGGCGCGGTTCCTCAAGACACGCCTGGACGCGATCACGATCGGTTGACCTCCACTCCGCCACGACCATCGCGGGACTCGACAAACCCAGGCGATATTTTCTGCCGCCCCGCGGGCCGGGCGCTGGCACACAGTCAGCATGGAACCGGGCGTTCCCGGTAGATGGCTATCACGCCGGCAGCGTAACCAGGCCGGGAGCCCTTGACGTCAGGCTGGCCTGACGACAAGAGTAGCGGCATGACGACACCGGCCAACCTTGAGCAGCAGCACACTCTCGCCACGGCTGTCGCCCGCTATGACGAACTGCGCATGCGAGACCTGCTCTCGCCGGCCGTCGGCGACCAGGCAGCGGGCGAGGAGCCCGGGCCCGGCCCACTGACCCGGCAGGAGGCTCTTGAACTGCTCGCCCTCAGTGAGGTGATCGCCCGCAAGGCTGGTTACGGCCGCCAGCTCACCGTGCGGTCCGCGCGCGCGGCAGGTGCCTCATGGGCCCAGATCGGCGCCGCGCAGGGCACCACCAAGCAATCCGCATGGGAGGCCCACACCCGGTGGATCGACCAGCAGGCAGGCCACCGCGGGGCATACGGCTACCCGGGCTTGGATGAGCAGCAGGCCGCAGCCGCCCGCGCGCTTGCGGGAAGCCCGGACGAACAGCCACCGGGGTAGCCGCCAGGCGTGCGCACCAGCGCTGTTGTCAGCCTCATCGTCGTCTTCAACCAGCCGGCCGGTTACTGAGGCGGCGCCCGGCCCGGGCGGCCACCGCCACCCGGGCCACGACGCAGCCCGGATGACCGGCACCGCACGGGCCGGGCCCGGACCGGTTACTTGTCCAGGACGGCCGCCTCGCGGCCGCCATCCTCGCCGAGGATGGAGCCGATCATCGCCACCGACTGGGGGCGCCGCACCCGCAGCCAGGCCAGCACCCCAAGGCCGATGACCAGCCAGGCCACGGCCACGAAGGGGGTCCACTTGAGGATGCCCGGCGGGGTCGGGTGCACCGAGCCGTACCACGCCGCGGCGAAGACCACCGCGCCGACCACCGGGACCGCCACGTGCACGATCGGGTTCCACCTGCGCGTATCGCGGGTCTGCCAGAAGAACCTGATGCCGCCGATGCAGACCAGGATGTACACCACGATGATCAGCAACGTGCCCACCGTGGCCCAGAAGTAGTAGTTGCTGAACGGCGCGCCGAACGCCGGATCCGAGAACGGGTAGCCCATCAGCAGGGCCATCACGATGGCCACCGCGGTGACCGCGAGCGTGGCGTTGACCGGGGTCTTGAACCGCGGATGGGTCCGCGCGAACGCCGCTGGCAGCACGCCCTCCCGGCCCATCGAGAACAGGGTGCGGGCCGCGGCCGTGGCGCAGGCCACGCACACGATGAACGCCGCTGCCATGCCGCCGATCTCGACCAGGGTGCCGAGCCAGGGGCCCACGTAGGTGGTGGCGGTGGTCTTCAGCGCGATCGGGTCGGCGCCGAACTTCGCGCCGTTGTTGACGCCGAAGCCGATGTCGATCGAGTACGTGGTCCACAGGTAGAAGATGACCACGAACCCCGTGGCCACGATGATCGCGATCGGGATGTTGCGCCGCGGGTTCGAGGTCTCCTCGCCGAAGTCAGCGGCGGTCTCGAAGCCGATGTACGACGTGACGCCGAGGATGATCCCGTAGAACACGCCGCTGAAGCCGCCCTTGAGCGAGTGGCTGAAGCTGAACGCCGACAGCGCCTGCCCGTTGCTGCCGCCCTTGGCCGTGGTGACCACGTCAACGATCAGGATGATCGCCACGGTGACGACGCCCACGATGATCTGCACCCGCGTGGTGAACCTGATCTTGATCGTGGACAGCACCAGGAAAAGGGCCATCCCGATGAAGAAGAACAGGATCCACAGCTTCGGGTTGAGGTGCAGCAGGTCGGCGGCGAGGTAACCGACCCCGGACATGGTCATCGGGACGAAGCAGATGAAGCCGAAGAAGTACAGCCAGCCGGCCATGAAGCCGGTGTCCTTGCCGAGGCTGCGGCTGGTGTAGGTGTAGGCGTATCCGGCCGCTGACATCCGGCGGGTGAAGCCGATGACGACGAACGCCAGCGCCAGGCAGGCGATGCCGCCAAGCAGGAATGCCAGCGGCGTGGACCCGCCGCTGACGGCGGCGACGCCGGTGACGTTCAGCAGCATCGCCATGCCGGGGGCGATCACCGACACCGAGATCGCGATGGCGTCCACCAGGCGGAGCGACCCGCGCGCGAGCGTGCCGGTCGCGGCCCCGGCTATCAGGGCGGGATCGGTTTTGGCCATGTCGTGTTCCTCTCATTCAGGCGGCCGGCATCACCCTCCGGTCCGTCGCGGGGTCTGGGATAACGTGGCGGCCCCGTTACTCTCCGGCATCAGGACAGTTCCGGAGTCGAGGTAGAAATCGAAGGCAAGCGGCGTGCAGTCGTGGTCGATCAGCCAGTCGAGGAACCGCTGGTGGACCGGGTGGGCGCGGTATGCCTCCATCGTCGCCACGTCGGGGAACTCGGTATAGAGCAGATAGCCGTAACCCCGGGTGCGCGCCCCGGTCAGGTCGGTGCCGAACCGGCACTTGGTCATCAGCCCGATCTCGCTGGGCCAGGACGCCACCATGCCGCGCATCTGCGCGGCCTCGTCCTCGCTCAGCTCACGGGGGAAGCTGAACAGCACGATGTGCTGGAGGGTCATCACGGCTCCTGATTTCGCTGCACTACGACGGCCCGGGGCTGCCGGATGTCAGTAGAACTCGAAGTACTCACGCATCTCCCAGTCGGTGACGTCCTGCCCCTCGGGCGGCGGGTTCTCGGCCACCGCCGCGTCGTGCCGGGCCAGTTCGGCCTGCTTCATCTGGAGCAGGTAGTCGATCAGCGTGTCGCCGAACGCCTCACGGAAGAAGGTGTCCTTGCCGAGCGCCGCGACCGCGTCCGCCAGGGACGTCGGCAGCATCGGCGCGTCCACGGCGTAGGGGTCCGCCTCGACCGGGGCGGGCGGCGCCAGCTTGCGCCGGATGCCGTCGAGCCCGGCGGCGATGTTGGCCGCCATGTACAGGTACGGGTTGGCGGCCGGCTCGCCCATCCGGTTCTCCACGTGGCTGTTCGCGTCGCCGGGCGCGCCCTGCGCCCGGATCAGGGCGCCGCGGTTCTCCAGTGCCCAGGTCACCCGGTCGGGGGCGAAGGAGTAGGGGCGGAACCGCTTGTAGCCGTTCACGGTGGGGGCGGCGAACACGGTCATCGGCATCGCGTGCTCGATCAGCCCGGCCACGAACTGGCGGCCGGTCTCGGACAGGTAGTCGGCCTCGGTGGCGAACGCGTTGTGCCCGTCCGCGCGGGACAGCAGCGACTCGTGCAGGTGCCACCCCGAGGAGAAGAAGTTCGGCAGTCCCGGGCGGCACATGAAGGTCGCGAGCAGCCCGCGGCGCTGGCACATCTGCTTGACCGCCGAGCGGAACAGCACGACCGCGTCCGCGGCAGCAAGGCCGCCGATGGGGCTGAAGCTGAACTCCATCTGGCCAGGGCCCCACTCGTCCTCCATCGAGCGTGGCGGCAGCCCCACCGCGGACAGGCCGTCGCGGATCGCCTCAAGGGTGGCGGCCACGCTGTCCAGCCGCACCTCCGACAGGTACTGGTAGCCGAGCTCGAACACGCTCACGCCGGGCGGCGGCGGCGTGAAACCGGCGTTCTCCGGCGTGACCGGCTCGCCGGTGAGCTTGAGGATGTAGTACTCGATCTCGATGCCGGCCAGGAAGTCGTAGCCCGCGTCGCCGAGTTCGCCCAGCATGCGGCGCATCAGCCCGCGCCCGTCGAGCGGCATCGGCTGGCCGTTGGAGAAGTAGGTATCGCAGAGCAGCCAGCCGGTGCTGCCGGCCCACGGCAGGATCTGGAAGGTGGCCGGGTCGGGCACCAGGACGATGTCGGGGAACCCGGTGAACTCGTCGATGCCGAACCCGCCGCCCGCGGCGAACGCCGGCACGAACACCTGGTTGCCGGTGTCCAGGCTGTAGATCGCCCCGGAGAAGTCCAGTCCGTTGGACATGGCGGCAATGGCCACATCCGGTGCCAGCGACTTGCTGCGCGGGTGGCCGTGCTGGTCGACGACGGTCAGCCGGACGGTGCGCAGTTCACGCTCCCGGATCTGGCTGGCCACCGCTTCCGCGGCCGCGGCCTGTTCCGGCGTGTACAGGCCATGCCGCGTAACGAATCCGGCTTGGCCCACCCCGGTGACACCGGACCGGTCGGGCGTGGAGCTTGCCATCTGGCTGGCCTCCGATCAGGCACGTGGACCGCGCCGCGGCGCGGTCCGTGCCAGTCAGGTTCGCTGCCTGGCCTTTCGCTGGCTCATGATCTCCAGCATGCCGGCAGTGAAGTTGTCGGGTTCGACGTCGGCGAGGGAGAGGAACGTTTCGGTCCGCTGCACGCCGTTGATCTGGAAAATCTTTGTGAGCAGTAGTTCGCGCAGGTGCGCGTGATCCCGGACGCGCAGCCGGACCAGCAGGTCGAGGCCGCCGGTCACGACGCTCATGTCCTGGGCCTCGGGCATCGCCCTGATGGCATCGATGATCTCGCTCAGGTCCATGCCCGGCCCGGCCGTCACGGCGAGGTAGACGACGACAGGGAACCCGAGAGCCGCCCAGTCGACGTCCACCCGGTAGCCCCGGATGGCTCCGCTGCGTTCCAGCCGGGCCAGCCGGTCGGCCACCGCGGGCGGGGACATCTCGACGGTGCGGGCGAGGGCACGCTGGGACTGGCGCGCGTCCGTCGCCAGCGCGCGCAGCAACGCCAGGTCAAGCTCGTCGACGTCCACTGCCGGGGAGGACGGGGCAGCGACCTCAGTCAGCTTCGCAAGCGGAGCTGAGCTAGTTGCCATTTGCCAGGTGGCCCATCTCGTGAACCCCGACCGTGTGAGCTATAGTTCAGACAAGACGTATCAATGTAAGTAGGACTGGCCAAGATTTTTACATTTGTAAACTTTGCTGTCAAGAGAGGCGAGCAAGAGAAAGCGCGGCCGGTCAGAGAGGGACAGGCACATGACCGCAGCCCTTGAGCAGCACGACTGGAGCGCGGGCCTTGCCCGGCGGACCCGCACCCTCGGCGGCGGCGAGATCACGGCCATTCTCGCCCTGGCCGGGGCAACCGATGTCATCACGTTCTCCGGCGGCTTCCCGGACCCGGCGACGTTTCCCGCCGAGATCCTGGCGCAGATCGCGGGCCGGCTCATCGCCGGCGATGCCGCGGTGGCCCTGCAGTACACCGCGACCGAGGGCCTCGCCGGGGTCCGCGACTACGTGGCCGGGCGGCTCGAGTCGCTGGAAGGAGCCCGGCCGGGCCCAGCCGAACTGATGATCACCAGCGGTGGCATCGACTGCATGGAACTGCTCGCCAAGAGCTACGTCGACCCCGGGGACGTGGTCGTCGTGGAGGCGCCCACCTACCTGGGCGGCATCATGGCGTTCCGGGGATACGAGGCCGATGTGCGCGGCGTTCCCGTGGACGACGACGGCATGCGCGTCGATGTGCTCGCCAGCCTGCTGGCCGGGGGGCTGCGGCCCAAGATCGTTTATACGATCCCGGACTACCAGAACCCCACGGGCCTGTCGATGAGCGCCGACCGCCGCGCCGAGCTGGCCGGCCTGGCCCGCCACTATGGCTTCCTGATCTGTGAGGACGTCGCGTACCGGGAGCTTGGCTTCGGCGCTCCGCCACCGGCCAGCCTCTGGTCGCTCGCGCCGGACGTGGTGCTGCAGGCTGGCACCGGCTCGAAGATCTTCTTCCCGGGGGTGCGGCTGGGCTGGGCGGCAGGACCGCGGCAGGTCATCGGCAGGCTCGTCGTCGCCAAGCAGAACTCCGACCAGTGCTCCGGCGCGCTCGGCCAGCGGATGTTCGAGGAATACGGCCGGGCCGGGCACCTGGAACGGCAGATCGCCGCTTCGCGGGCGCTTTACGCTCGCCGCGCCGGGCTGATCACGCAGGCGCTGGCCGCGCACATGCCGGACGGCACCACATGGACAACGCCGCGGGGCGGGTTCTACGTCTGGCTGACCGCCCCGGACGGGGCGGACACGGTGGCCCTCTCCGCGGCGGCCAGGGATCGCAACGTGGCCTACGTGCCAGGCCGCCCGTTCTACCCCGGCGATGCCGGGGCCACGCAGATCCGGCTGGCGTACAGCCGGGTCGCGGACCATCTCATCGACGAGGGCATTCGCCGGATCGGCGAGGTCCTGAAGACCGGCTTGGAGGGCAAGTGAGCGAAGCGCTTGGCGATGCTGCCAGTCACTTCACCACGGAGGCGCTGGGTGAGCGTGGCGGCGTCGGCCGGTACGTGAACGTGGATTCGGTCACCCCGGTGGAGTTCCTGCCCGGGCTCGGGTTCCGCCCCGTCCTCGGGCAGCGTGGCATGGCGAACTTCGTCAGCTTCGAGCCCGGCACGGAGGCGCCGCGGCACGTGCACGAGGAAGAGCAGATCGTGATCGTGCTGGACGGCGAGTTCACCTTCGACCTGGACGGGGACGTGCGCACCATGCACAGGGGAGACGTCGCGGTGGTGCCGTCCTGGGTCCCGCACGGAGCCTGGACGACCGACAGCCACTGCCTGGAGATCGACGTGTTCGTCCCGCCGCGGGAGAGCCTGCTCAAGCTGGCGGAGGCGCAGGCCGCCGAGGCGGGCGCGGCGCCCGGAGAGCAGGAGCCCGGCGGCCAGCCGGACGGTGCGTAGATGGACCTGGGGCTGGCCGGGCGGCGGGCAGTCGTCACGGGCGGATCCAAGGGCATCGGCAAGGCGATCGCCGCCGAGCTGATGGCCGAGGGGGCGGCGGTGACGATCTGCTCGCGGCATCCGGATGAGCTGGAGGCGGCAGCCGTTGAGCTGGTCAAGCAGATGCCTGATGAGAGCGCCGGCTCGGTCCGTGCGATGCCCTGCGACGTCACGGCGCCGGGACAGGTGAGCGAGTTCATCGAGGCCGCCACGGCCGCCATGGGCGGGCTGGACATCCTGGTCAACAACGCCGGCGGCGCCAGGCCCGGCCGGTTCGGCACGCTGACCGACGACGACTGGCACGCCGACATCGACACCAAGCTGCTCTCGCAGATCCGCTGCACCCGCGCGGCCCTGCCGCACCTGCGGCAGAGCAAGGCGCCGCGGGTCATCAACATCAACGCCGTGTACGGGCGCTACCCGGACCCGGCCTTCCTCGCCTCGTCGGTGAACCGGGCATCCTGCCTCAGCCTCGCCAAGGCCCTCGCCATGGAGCTGGGCGGCGAGGGGATCCTGGTGAACAGCGTCAACATCGGGTTCGTCACGACCCCGCAGTGGGAGAACATCCACCGTCGCCGCGCGCCTGGCATGCCCGCCGGGGAGTTCTTCGGCCAGCTCGCCGCCGCGGAGGTCCCGCTTGGCCGGTTCGGGCGGCCCGACGAGGTGGCGGGCCTGGTCGCCTTCCTGGCCGGTGACCGCGCGAGCTACCTCACGGGTGCGTCGATAGACGTGGCCGGCGGCATGGGCAAGTACCTCTAGAGGCGGCACATGTGCCGCCTGCTTGGTTACTGTTCCCGCGGCAGCGCGTCCGTGGCGGGCCTGCTCGCCCAGGAAGGGCTGGGTGAGTTCACCGCGCTGTCGGCCTTTCATGCCGATGGCTGGGGCATGGCCTGGTACGACGCCGACGGGCCGCGGGTGCGGAAGTCCGCGCGGCGTGCGGCGGAGGAGCCGGAATACGCCCGGCTGGCCCAGTGCGCGCTGGGCGACCTCGGCCTGGTGCACCTGCGCGGGGCAACACCGGGCCTGGGCATCGGCTACCCCAACTCCCACCCGTTCCGCTTCGGCCCCTACACCCTCGCTCACAACGGTGCCATACACCCGCAGGACCGGCTCGGCGAGATGCTGCCCGCCGAATGGGAGCGGCGGCTCGCCGGATCGACCGACAGCGAGCGCTACCTGCTGCACATCATGTGGCGGCTGGAGGCCAGGCGCGGTGACATGATCGCGGCGGTCGCGGACACGGTGGCCAGCATCGCGGCGCGCTACGCGGTGAACAGCCTCAATGCGGTGCTGCTCTCACCGGCGAAAATGTACGTGATCTCCTGGCACGACCCGGCCCGGATTCCCGCCGATGAGCTGCGGAAGCGGGGTCTCGCCAGCACGCCCGAGGAGATCGCCGGGTACTTCCACCTGGCTTGCCGGGCCACCCGGGACGCGGTGGTCGTGGCAAGCTCGGGGTGGCCCCAGCCGGGCTGGGCCATGCTGCCCAACAACACCGTGCTGGCCGTGGACCGGGTCACGCTGCACACGTCGGCGTTCTCACTCGAGCCTGCGTCCCGGTCGCCGGCCGGGCGGTTACCTGCCGGTCCCGCGCTCACACTAGGGCGGCCCGCACAGCGTTGGCATCGGTGGACGGCGCCGGCCTCAGCTTCCACGGGCTCGGCGGTTGAGGGGGACGCCACAGGAGGCAGCCACGAGAAACCTCCCACGCCCTGGGGCAGTCGCCCGCCCGGCGCGGCCCGGCTCTCATGCTGGGGGCGGAGTCTCGAAGCCGCATCGGGGCCCGGTCGCCCGCGCCAGCTTGAGGTCGAGCGTCGCAACGCGGGAACCGAGAAACTCGGCCAATGCGACATACCAGGCGTCGTAGGAAGTGAGATTGTCCCTGAGTTCCCATACCCGGGGGGCGAACGGGCCGTAGGGGAAGAGTTCCACCCGCATGTCGAGGAGATCGGCATGGGCCATCGCCGCGACATCGGCGGAAATCTCGCCGGTGGCGGCGGCCCGGCGCAGAATGTTGGCTGCCTCGACCGGCATCAGGTGCGGGGCACTGAGCGGCTCGTCGGCGAGCAGGGATTCCGCCCAGGAACCGGTGTTGCCGCCATCGACGAGCGCCGACACCACGAGCGAGGCATCAACGACAACGGTCACCGGCGGTCCTCGTCGCGGTGGGACAGGATGCGGTCGGCTGGCAGAGAGGACTCCGTCGCAGCCTTTCTGGCATGGATTCGTTGCACAAGAGCCTCGGCATCGGGCCGTCGCGCAAGCTCGACGAGCCTGGCTCGCAGGTACTCCTGCAGTGACCGGCCACTCAGAGCGGCACGGGCGGCCAGCTCATCACGGGTCTCGTCGGGAACATCCCGGATTGTGATTGACGTAGTCATGCATGCATTATGCTGCTAGTGCAGCTATAACGCAACGTAAGCTGGCTCGCGCTGGGGGCGCGGGGCATTCCGGCCCACGCCACGTTCACGCTGGCAGATCGCGGGAGCTGGCCATGATCACGGGACTACCGCACCTGGATGGGCCGCTACGCCATGATCACGAATGGTTTCCGGGAGGGTGGGGCGGTTTCGGGGCGCCCGGTCAGTCGGCGGCCTGCCCTTCCGGTCACCTCCTGCTCAGCTGCGCGGATATGGCCCAGGCCGGGGGTAGCGCAGGACGGCCAGCACCCTCCGATTGTCCTCCTCCGATGCTGGCAGGCGCAGCCTGGCGGCCAGTGGCGGGGCAGGATGGTGCTGTGAGCTGCCCCCGGCCGAGGAGGTATGTGGATGGCCACAGTAAGCGTGCGGTACATCGTCAACGACGTCGATGCCGCGATCGCGTTCTACACCCATCACCTGGGCTTCGCCGAGGTGATGCATCCCGCCCCGGCCTTCGCGATGCTGTCGCGCGGGGAACTGCGCCTGGTGCTCAGCGCGCCAGGGGGCGGGCCCGGGGGCGGCCAGGCGATGCCGGACGGGACAATGCCGCGGCCCGGCGGCTGGAACCGCTTCGCCATCGAGGTCGCCGACCTGGCCGGCACGGTGGAGAAGCTTCGCAAGAACGGAGTCCGGTTCCGCAACGACATCGTCACCGGCACCGGCGGCAGGCAGATCCTCGCCGAGGACCCGTCCGGCAACCCGGTGGAACTGTTCGAACCGATCCTGCCCGAAGCCAAGCTCGGATAGCCGTGGCGTAGGTAGTCGCCGGCGCAAATCTGGGCAGCCGCGAGCGCAAATTCAGGCAGTTTCGCCGATGAGGCCACCAAGCCCGCCGGCCTAAGGTCGTTACGATCTGCGACCGGCGGGAGGAGGGCCTGTGATTCAGCCAGGTTGCCTGGCGCACCGCGGCCGCCCGATGGGAACTTTCCTGGGCGCGCCGCCGGCTAGCCAGGTTATGCGGCAGATGACGCCCGCAAGGCGGCCGGTGCGATGCCTGGCATGAACTCCGGACTGAACGCCGATGACCCGGTAGTGGTTGCGGCATTCCGCGCGGCGCTGATCCATCAGGGGATCGTCGCGCTACTGATCTTCTTCCTGGTCGGCGCGGTCTGGGCCGGGGCGGGCGGGTGGCTCAGCCCGATGTCCGGTGCGGCGGGCAGGGCCGCCGGGCAGGCCGCGGCGTGGGCGGCCGAGCCCGCGGGACGGCGGCTGCTGCGGATCGGGTTCGGCCTGTTGTGGATCTTCGACGGGCTGTTGCAGGCTCAGCCGGCGATGGCGGTCGGCCTCCCGTCCCAGGGGATCGAGCCGACGGCGGCCGATTCGCCCCGGTGGGTGCAGCACGTGGTGAACTGGGGCGGCACGACCTGGTCTTATCACCCAATCCAGGCCGGGGCGGCGGCGGTGTGGATCCAGGTGGGGATCGGCATCTGGCTGATGGCCGCCGCCGACGGTCCGTGGTCGCGGCTGGCAGGACTGGCCAGCGCGGGCTGGGGGCTGGTGGTCTGGGTCTTCGGCGAGTCGTTCGGCGGGATCTTCGCTCCGGCACTGACCTGGCTGTTCGGTGCCCCGGGCGCGGTGCTGTGCTACTGCGCCGCGGGCGCGCTGATCGCCCTGCCGGAAGGCTACTGGCGCACCCCCCGGCTGGGCCGCGCCATCCTTGCGGCCATGGGCATCTTCTTCGCCGGGATGGCGGTGCTGCAGGCCTGGCCGGGGCGCGGTTTCTGGCAAGGGACGCAGCACGGGAACCCGGGCACCCTGGCCGCGATGACGGCCTCGATGGCGCAGACCCCGCAGCCGGGATTCCTGGCCGCATGGGTCCGGGCGTTCACCTCCTTCGACGAAGCGCACGGCTTCGCGGTGAACCTCTTCGCGGTGATCGCCCCCGCCCTGATCGGCCTGGCCCTGCTGGCCGCGCGGCAGTTGCAGGGCGCCCGGCCCGCGGTGCTGCGCGCGGCGGTGCTGTTCCTGGCGGTACTGTGCGTGGCCGACTGGCTGCTCGTCGAAGACCTCGGGTTCTTCGGTGGGCTTGGCACCGACCCGAACAGCATGATCCCGTTGCTGCTCCTGGTCGTCGCCGGGTACCTGGCCCTGACTCCTGTCCCGGCGATGGCCCGCGCGGGGGCAGCGGCACCAGCCCCGGCAACGGCGCCCGTCCCCGCCGCGGCCGGCGGCCCCGCGGCGACCGCCGGCCTCGCCGCGGGGACCGGATGGCGGGACCGGTTCCGCCCGGCCTCGCTGCGCCGGGCGATCGGTGCCGCCAGTGCCCGTTCTGTAGTCTCGGCCGGGGCGGTCGGAGTGATCCTGCTCGGTGCGGCGCCGATGGCGGCCGCTCAGGCGAGCCGGGCCGCCGACCCGATCCTGGCCGAGTCGATCGCCGGGTCGAGCGCCTCGCTGGACTATCCGGCGCCGCCGTTCCGGCTCACCGACCAGCATGGGCGGCCGGTGTCGCTGGCCAGCCTGCACGGCAAGGTGGTGCTGCTGACCTTCCTCGACCCGGTGTGCACCTCCGACTGCCCGCTGATCGCCCAGGAGCTCCGCTACGCCGGGCAGTTGCTCGCCGCCCGTGAGCGGGACGTGGTACTGGTCGCGATCACCCTCAGCCCGACCTATCACTCCACCGCTGCAGCCGACGCCTTCGATCGCCGGGAACGGCTGGACACGGTGCCCAACTGGCTCTACCTGACCGGGAACCTGACCACGCTCCGGCGGGTCTGGCACGCCTACGGGGTGACCGCCTACGGCCTGGCCGCTGGCGCGATGACCGTGCACAACCACGAGGCCTATGTCATCGACCGCAGCGGCCATGTCCGGCAGGTGCTGAACACCGACCCGGGGCCGGGCACGGCTGCAACCAAGTCCTCGTTCGCCGCGCTGTTCGCCGGTGCCGCGCAGCAGGCGCTGGAGGCACGGTGATCCTGCCGGGCGATATGAGCAAGCGGGCCACTCGCCCGCGCGGCCGAGCCCCGTGAACGGCGCCACATCGCCACGCGATCCGACGGCCACAAGTTGGACTCCTTACCCTGGCCGATCGGACGACATGGGCAGGTCGCGGGGTGTGACGAACGCGGTGAGCCGTGCCCGGCCCGGGTCCAGGCCGCGCCAGGTCCCCGCGGGCTGCAGCACCGCAATCGCGGCGGTGGGGAACTTGGCCCGCATCCGCTCCAGGTCGCCGCGGCCCGCGGCACCGGGCCCGGCGGCACCGGAGGGCGCCGCGAGCATGAGGGCCAGATCTTCGATCGCCGGGTTGTGCCCGATGAGCAACAGCGTGCCCGTGACCGGCGGCACCTCGCGGATCAGGGCAAGCAGTTCCGTGGCGGTGGCGTCGTAGATGCTGTCCTCGAAGCTGACCGGCGGTGAGGCGGCCAGGCTGGCCTGCGCGAACTGCCAGGTCTCGCGGGCCCGGCGGGCGGTCGAGCACAGCACCTGACCGGGCACCAGGCCCGCGTCGCGCAGCCAGCGTCCCATCAGCGGGGCGTCCCGGATGCCGCGGCTGGCCAGCGGGCGCTCGTGATCGGGCACATCGGGCCAGGCCGACTTGGCGTGCCGGAACAGCACGAGGTTCCGGTTCGGTCGTTGTGTCATGATCACTGCCTACCCCGGTTACGGGTCCGCCGTCGACGGTCCCGGGCGGGTTGGCCAGAATTGGGGCCATGGTCTCTGAGATCTTCGAACCCAAGCGGTGGCGCGAGGTCGGCGGGTTTTCCTTCACCGACATCACCTACCACCGCGCCGTGGACGGCGGCACGGTCCGCGTTGCCTTCAACCGGCCCGAGGTCCGCAACGCCTTCCGCCCGCAGACCGTCGATGAGCTGTACCGGGCGCTCGATCACGCGCGGATGTCCAGCGACGTCGGCTGTGTGCTGCTCACCGGCAACGGCCCGTCGCCGAAGGACGGCGGCTGGGCCTTCTGCTCCGGCGGCGATCAGCGCATCCGCGGCCGCGACGGCTACCGGTACGCGGATGGCGAAACGGCCGAGACCATCGACCCGGCACGCAGCGGCCGCCTGCACATCATGGAGGTGCACCGGCTGATCCGGTTCATGCCCAAGGTGGTCATCTGCGTCGTGCCCGGGTGGGCCGCGGGCGGCGGGCACAGCCTGCACGTCGTGTGCGACCTCACCCTGGCCAGCCGCGAGCATGCCCGGTTCAAGCAGACCGACGCCGATGTGGGCAGCTTCGACGGCGGCTTCGGCTCGGCCTACCTGGCCCGCCAGGTGGGCCAGAAGTTCGCCAGGGAGATCTTCTTCCTCGGCGAGACCTACGACGCCGAGGCGGCACACCGGATGGGCATGGTCAACGCGGTGGTGCCGCACGCCGGCCTGGAGCGCACCGCGCTGGAGTGGGCTGCCAAGATCAACGGCAAGAGCCCCACCTCCCAGCGGATGCTGAAATACTCGTTCAACCTCATCGACGACGGGCTGGTGGGCCAGCAGGTGCTCGCGGCCGAGGCGACCCGGCTCGCCTACATGACCGACGAGGCGGCCGAGGGCCGGGACGCCTTCCTGGAGAAGCGTGCCCCGGACTGGACACGCTTTCCCTGGTACTACTGACCGGCTGGCACTGCCGACCGGCTGGCATCGCTGAGCGGCGCACGGGTCACATCGTGCTCGGCCGGCCCGGGTGCATCATTGGCGGATGCCGTTGTTTGCATTTGAGGGCCGGGCGCCGGTGATCAGCCCTGCGGCCTGGATCGCGCCCACGGCCACCCTGGTCGGCGATGTGCGCGTCGAGGCGGACGCGTCGGTCTGGTACGGAGCCGTGCTGCGCGCCGACTTCGGGACGATCGTGGTGCGCAGGGGGGCGAACGTTCAGGACGGGTCGGTGCTGCACGGTGGCGCCGACCCGGTGACCGAGCTGGGCGAGGGCGCGACCATCGGCCACCTGTGCGTGGTCCATGGCGCGGTCATCGGTACCGAAGCCCTGGTGGGCAATGGTGCCACGGTGCTCGACGGTGCCGTCATCGGGCCGCGCGCGCTGGTCGCCGCGGGCGCTACCGTGCCGCCGGGTATGACCGTCCCGGGCGGCATGCTCGCCGCCGGGGTCCCGGCGCAGGTTGTCCGGGAGATCAGCGGCGGGGCCAGGCAGTGGGTAGAGACCAACCCGGAGATCTACCGTGCGCTGGCCCGGCGTCATGCTGCCGGGATCCGACCCGTCGCCGGACCTGCGGGCCACTGATCCCCAGCGCCCGGGGCCGGGCATCACCCGCCCCGGGTGAGGTGCTCCTGGGCGAGCCGGATGACGGCTTAGCCGCCGAAGCGTGGGCTGCCCTGCTCCGCGCCGAAGCCGAGGATCCGCTCGTCAGCGCGGTGGCAGCCAGGGTGGCATCCACCAGGCGACGTCGCAGATGAGGTCCATCTACCGGGAGCGGGCTCCTCCACCAGGACCCAGACGATCACCCGGGCCCGCGAACTGGTCCCGCTGGAAGGGTGCGGCCGGTTGACCAGTTTCCCCCTATCCGTGGGATGGCAGTTGCCGCTGCGCGGTGTGAACTGGGATCTGGATGGCATCGGAGGGACATGAGCCAGATGGCGGGATACCAGGAAACCCTGCGCAGGCTAGCGATCTTCGACGAAGGGCTCGCCGAGGCAGGGTTCGGGCCGCGCCTCGCCGGGCTGGCGGCCCTGGATGCTAAGACGGCGGGGTTGTTGCAGGTGGCGGTGTCGGTGGCCCTCGGATCATCGGCGGTCTGCCTGCAATGGGGCACCGCCCGGGCCCTCGCGGCCGGTGCGACCAAGGACGAGGTTGCCGAAGTGCTGCTGGCGATCGCCCCGGTGGCCGGGCTGGGCCGGGTCGTCTCCGCTGCCCCCAAGGTGGCCACCGCACTCGACTACGACGTCGAGGCCGCACTCGAGAACTAGGCGATCACTGACCAGGCAGGAGGTAGCTGTGGCTGAGCATTATGACGTGATCATTGTGGGGACTGGGGCTGGTGGGGGGACGCTGGCGTATGCGCTGGCGGGGTCGGGGAAGCGGATGTTGCTGCTGGAGCGGGGGGATTTCCTGCCGCGGGAGACCGGTAACTGGGATCCGAAGACGGTGTTCGCGGAGGGGAAGTACATCAGCAAGGACACCTGGTTCGACGGGGACGGGGGGGCGTTCCAGCCGCAGGTGCATTATTTCGTCGGCGGGGCGACGAAGCTGTACGGGGCGGCGTTGTACCGGCTGCGGCCGGGGGATTTCGGGGAACTGCGGCACGTGGATGGTGTGTCGCCGGCGTGGCCGTTGTCGTATGACGATTTCGAGCCGTGGTATTCGAAGGCGGAGCAGTTGTACCAGGTGCACGGCAACGGCGGTGAGGACCCGACCGAGGGGCACCGCAGCCAGCCGTACCCGTGGCCGGCGGTGTCGCATGAGCCGCGGATCGCGGAGATCTCCGCGGGCCTGGTGAAGGGCGGGTACCGGCCGTTCCACGCGCCGTGCGGGATCCTTCTGGACGAGGCGGACCGGGCCCGCAGTAATTGCATCCGGTGCACCTGGTGTGATGGGTACCCGTGCCTGGTGCACGCCAAGTCCGACGCCGAAGTGATCGCGGTCCGCCCGGCGCTGGGCCGGCCGAATGTCACCTTGCTGACCGGGGCCGAGGTGACCAGGCTGGAGACCGGCCCGGGCGGGCGGGCGGTCACCGGCGTCGTGGTCTCCCGCGGCGGGGGCGGGGGTGAGGTGTTCACCGGCGACATCGTGGCGCTGTGCGCGGGGGCGGCGAACAGTGCCAAGATCCTGCTCAACTCGGCCACCGACGAGCACCCGCACGGGCTGGCGAACGGGTCGGACCAGGTGGGGCGGAACTACATGTTCCACAACTGCCTGGCCGTGATCGCGCTGTCCAAAGAGAAGAACGACACGGTGTTCCAGAAGACGCTGGGGATCAACGACTTCTACTTCCCCACGAAGGACTATGAGTACCCGGCGGGGAACATCCAGATGATCGGCAAGTCCAACGCCGAGGCGATGCGCGGCGAGAAACCTGCCCTGACCAAGCTGTCCCCCGAATGGACCCTGTCCGACGTCGCCGCCCACGGGGTGGACTTCTGGCTCACCACCGAAGACCTCCCGCTGCCGTCCAACCGGGTCACCACCGACTCCGGCGGGAACGTCCACCTCGCCTACCAGGCCACCAACAACGCCGAGGCGGCCCGGCTGTATGAGGAGCTGAAGAAGATCCTCAACCACACCGGGATGGCCGAGCACCACGTGCTCGGCAAGAACTTCTACATGAACATGAGCATCCCGATCGCCGGGTGCGCGCACCAGGCCGGCACCTGCCGGTTCGGCACCGACCCCGCCACCTCGGTCCTGGACGTCAACTGCAAAGCCCACGAACTGGACAACCTCTACGTCGCAGACACCAGCTTCTTCCCCAGCATCGGCGCGGTGAACCCCGCCCTCACCGCCATCGCCAACGCCCTGCGCGTCGCCGACCACATCCACCAACGACTCACCACCTGATCCCTGACCTGCACGGGCCCACCACCCAGGCTGAGCTGCGTGCTCGTGCGCAATCGCCCGGCCAGGATCACGGTTCCGGCTACCCCCTACCGGGTGATGCCGCGCGGGCAGGGGCGCGGTCTGCTGGAAGCACGACCGGGCAGGAGGGTGACATGTCGGACCGTGTCGACGCGCTGGTGATCTTCGGGGCGACCGGGGATCTGGCCAAGCTGGAAACGTTTCCCGCACTGGTGGGGCTGGTCGAGCGTGACGTGCTGAATGTCCCGGTGATCGGGGTGTCCAAGCGCGGCTGGGATTTGGAGCAGTTCCGTGACTACGCGACTGCCTCGCTGAAGCTCAACAACATGGACCCGGGCAGCTCGGCGGCGGTCAAGATGCTCGGGCTGCTCCGCTACGTGGACGGTGACCTCGGCGACGACGACACCTACCACGCCATGTCCAACATGATCAGCGCGGGTGAGCGGGTGCTGTACTACCTGGAGGTGCCGCCGCCGCTGTTCGGGCGGATCGCCCAGGGCATCGCCACGGCCGGCCGGGCCCGGGGCGCGCGCGTCATGGTGGAAAAGCCGTTCGGCACCGACCTGGACGGCGCCCGGCAGCTGAACGCGCAGATGCACCGGTACTTCGCCGAGGAGAACATCTACCGGGTGGACCACTGGCTGGGCCTGGATCCGGTGGAGAACGTGCTGTTCGCGCGGTTCACCAACGCCGTGATCGAGCCGCTGCTCAACCGCGATCACGTGCAGAGCATCCAGATCACCATGGCCGAGGCGTTCGACGTGTCCGACCGGGGCTCGTTCTACGACCGGACCGGCGCGATCCGGGACGTGGTCCAGAACCACATGCTCCAGGTCATGGCCACGGTAATGGCCGACCCGCCGGACGGGCAGGGGCTGAGCCAGTGGCGTAATTCCAAGTCCCGGCTGGTGGCATCGGTCCGCCCGCTGGAAGCGCAGGACACGGTGCGCGGCCAGTATGACGGCTACCACGACGTCGAAGGCGTCGACCCGCATTCCACCGTGGAGACATTCGTCGCGGTCCGGCTCGCGGTGGACTCATGGCGGTGGGCCGATGTCCCGGTCCTGATCCGGGCGGGCAAGTGCCTGCCGGTCACCGCCACCGAGGTCACCGTCAGGTTCCGCCGCCCGCCGCGGGACATCTTCGGCCTGGCGCCGCTGCCGGCGGCCAACGAACTGCGGTTCCGGGTCTGGCCGGAAACCCAGGTCGGCCTGACCCTGGCCGGCAAGAAGCCGGGAGCCGGATGGGAACCCGAGTCCCAGGAACTGGCGTTCACGCAGCGACCGGGCAAGGACATGCGCCCTTACGACCGGCTGATCGGCGCGGCGCTGGACGGCGACCGGTGGCTGTTCGCCCGCCAGGACACGGTGGAAGCGGCCTGGCAGGTCGTGGACCCGGTGCTCGGTGACGTGACGCCGGTGCACCCGTACGCCAAGGCCACCTGGGGCCCAGAAGAGGCGGATCGCCTGCTCCCCGACCGGGATGCGTGGCATGACCCGGCCGCGTGAACCGCGGCTCCGCACCGAATCTGAAGGCTGAGGTACGTCATGAACGACCAGGACAACCAGGGCCGGGTGGTGATCATAGGTGGCGGTTTCGGCGGCCTGTTCGCGGCCCGGGCGCTGCGCCGGGCCCCGGTCCAGGTGACCCTCATCGACCGTGCGCAGCATCACCTGTTCCAGCCGTTGCTCTATCAGTGCGCGACCGGGATTCTCTCCGAGGGGAAGATCTCCGCCCCGCTGCGGGAACTCATGCGCAAGCACCGGAACGTGGAATGCGTGCTGGCCGAGGTGACCGGCATTGACCCGGTGCGGAGGCAGGTGCTGGCGAGACGGCCGCTGGGAGGACAGGCTGAGTTCGGCTACGACTACCTGATCGTGGCCGCCGGGGTGCGGCAGTCCTACTTCGGCCATGACGAGTTCGCCCGCTTCGCACCCGGCATGAAGTCCATCTCCGACGCCCTGCTGATCCGGCGCCGGGTCTTCGGCGCGTTCGAGATGGCGGAGACCGCGGAGGACCCGGAGGAGCGCCGGCGCTGGCTCACCTTCGCCCTGGTCGGTGCGGGGCCGACGGGCGTGGAACTGGCCGGGCAGATCCGTGAGGTGGCCAGCAAGACGCTGCGCGAAGAGTACCGGCGCATCAAGCCCGAGGACGCACGCGTCCTGCTGTTCGATGGTGGCAGCGCGCCGCTCGCCCCGTTCGGCCCGAAGCTGTCCGCCAAGGCGGCGCAGCAGCCTGGTCAAGCTGGGCGTCGAGCAGCACATGCACTCGATCGTGACCGATATAGACGCCACCGGGCTGAGCGTCCGCGCCGAGGACGGCACCGAGACCCGGTATGAGGCCGGCACGGTCCTGTGGACCGCCGGGATCGCCGGACCGCCCGTGGCGACCGCCATCGCGGAGGCCACCGGTGCCAAGCAGGACCGGGCCGGGCGGATCCAGGTCGGTCCCGATCTCAGCATCCCCGGACATCCGGAGATCACGGTCATCGGCGACGTGATGAGCCTGAATAACCTGCCCGGAGTCGCGGAAGTCGCCATGCAGACGGGCCTGTACGCGGGGCGCCACGTTCGCCACAAGGTCGAGGGCCGCCCCTCGGCCAAGCCGTTCCGCTACCACGACCTCGGATCGGCTGCCTACCTTGCCCGCGGTCGCGCCGTGGTCTCCGTGGGGCGGCTGCAGTTCGCCGGTTTCCCCGGGTGGGTCGTCTGGCTGTTCATCCACATCGGGTTCCTTACCGGGTACCGGAACCGGTTCGGCGCCGTGGTCAGCTGGTGGTTCGCCTTCACCCGTGACATGCGGCGGGAACGCACCTTCACCACCAGGGAAGTGGGCCGGGTGCAGGACGTGTACACAGACTCGGAATGACGGCCGCCGCCGATCAGCAGCGCCCCCATCCGTAGCCCACCAGGGATTACGTCGGCTTTACCACCAATCGTGGGATGCGCGGCCACCCGCGCTGCGATTTCGTGGTAGCGCGGGCCAATACGCCCGCTGAGGGCAGCCGGGATTAGGTGGGTGATTCCGATGGCGGCCGACGCTGCCAGGCCTGCGACCGCACGAGCGGGACGTCCGGCGATGGCTAGCCGCGATCCGATCTTGTCGTCCAAGATCACCGTGCCGGGCACGCCGGCCTGGCTGGTGCCGCGCCCGCGGATCACTGAGCTCATCGCCCGCGGCCTGCGGTGGTGCTCGCTGACCGTGGTAACCGGCCCGCCCGGGGCGGGCAAGACCATGGCACTGGCGATGTGGGCCGCGGCAGGGCCCGGGCCCGTTGCCTGGCTCGGTCTCGATGAGTACGACAACCGGCCAGGGGGCTTCTGGTCCTATTTCATCGCGGCCCTGCGCAGAGCCGGCGTGGCGCTGCCCCGGGCACTTCCGCCTGCCGACAGGGGGCGCAGCGCGGAGCATCTGTTCCTGCTGCGGCTCGCGGAGGCACTGACCGCTCACGACCCACCGGTGACGCTGGTCCTTGATGACTTCCATCTGATGACTCAGCCAAGGGTGCTGGAAGGGCTTGACTTCCTGCTGCGGAACACCGGGGCGGGCCTGCGGCTGTTGATCGGTTCCCGGATGGACCCGATGCTGCCGCTGTATCGTTACCGGCTGGCCGGCGAACTGGCCGAGATCCGGGCCAGCGACCTCGCCTTCACCGCCGCCGAGGCGAGCCTTCTGCTGGCCCAGCACGGCACTCCACTGTCAGCGGACTCGCTGGAGTACCTGATGCAGCGGACCGAAGGCTGGGCCGCCGGCATCCGCCTCGCGGCGATATCCATGGACGCCCACCCCGATCCAGACCAGTTCGTCAAGGCCCTGACCGCCGAGGACAACGCCCTGACCAGCTATCTGATGGAAGAGGTGCTCGGCACCCAGCCACCGGAGGTGCAGGAAGTCCTGTTGAGCACATCCATCCTGGAGCACGTCAGCCCGCAGTGTGCTGCCGAGCTCACCGGCAACAGCCGGGCCGCGGGTATTCTCACGGCCCTGGCGCACGCCAACGCGTTCGTGTGGCCGATCGGCGGCGGGTGGTACCGGTATCACACCATGTTCGCGGAGGTGCTCCGGCTGAAGCTCCGGCACAGGTCACCGGACCGGGTCGCCGGCCTGCACCAGCGTGCCGCCTGCTGGTACCAGCGGAACGGCTACCTCACCGACGCGGTGCGGCACGCCGCGCACGCGAACGACTGGCAGTTCGCCGCTGCCATGGTCATCGACACGCTGGCGGTCGGCCAGCTCATCGGCCCGGGACGCGGCCAGTCCCTGGCCGAGGAGTTCGCGGGCATGCCGGAGCGGCATGACTGGGACACGCCGCAGCCGCATCTGGTCTCAGCGGCGGTGGCGCTGGTCAACGCAGGGCCCGAAGCCGCCGCCGCCCCGCTGGCCGCCGCGGAGCGTGCCCTGGGCCGCGCGCCCGCCGATCAGCGGGCCGCGAGCAGGCTGGCCGCCGCATTGATCCGGTTCGCCGCGGCCCGCCGTAGCGGGGATCTGACCGCGGCGGCGGCGGCCGCCGCTAGCGCCGAGGCGCTGTTGCCCGACGTGCCGTACGGCAAGCTCACCCAGCAACCCGGGATCCAGGCCGAGGTGCTGTCCCATCGTGGCGCCGTCGAAATATGGTCGGGCCGCTTCGACGAGGCGGCCCGCACGCTGCGGTCGGGGGTGGCCGCTGCCACCGCCGCGGGCGATGACTACGAAAGAGCCGGCTGCCTGGGACATCTTGCGCTGGCGGAGGCCTTGCGAGGCCGGCTGGGCCGCGCCGGGGAACTGGCGGACGAGGCAATGGCCGCCTTCGCCAGTGGCGAGTACGGGCCGCCCGGTCAGTACCTGCACCCGGCCGCGCTGCTCGCCGTCGCCTGGGTCCATCTGGAGAACGGCGGGCTCCGCGAGGCCGCCGAACTGCTGCGGCAGTTGGATGCCGTCCTCACCGTGAGCCCGGACAAGCTGCTCGGAGCCGTGGCCTGCCTGATAGTCGCCCGCGGCGGCCTGGCCGAGGGGCACGCCGCCATGGTGGCCCAGTACCTGGCCAAGGCGCGAT
This sequence comes from uncultured Actinomycetes bacterium, assembly GCA_963806145.1. Taxonomy (GTDB): domain Bacteria; phylum Actinomycetota; class Actinomycetes; order Streptosporangiales; family Streptosporangiaceae; genus DASXKD01. Next base: position 139,427 of record CAWDXD010000005.1, on the reverse strand, counting down.
CTGGCTGGCTGGTTCCGTCCTGGCTGGAAAAACGGCTGAGCCTGGTCGAGTCACAGGCAGCCGCGGTGCCCGATGGCGCCCGCCACCTGGACCCGGACCAGCGAAACGATCTCCGCCCGGCGCAGTTGCGCGCGTCACACCAGGCCGGGGCACCGCTGATCGTCGAGCCGCTGACCGAGCGGGAGCAAGAGGTGCTGCGCCACGTCGCACGCATGCTGAGCACCGAAGAGGTCGCCAAGGCGATGTACATCTCCACCAACACCGTCAAGACGCACCTGAAGAGCATCTTCCGCAAGCTCGCGGCAGGTCACCGGGGCGAAGCGGTCCGGCGTGCCCGCCAGCTCGAGCTGATCTGAGCATTCAGGCATTCGCGCCGGCCGGGACTCGGCGCCCGGCCGCCGGGGGGTTCCGGGAGGTCGCTCCCCCTGGCCAGCAGAGCCCGGCCCGTCCGGGCCGACGATAATGGCCGTGGCTTGGTCATTGCTTTGCCAGGCATTGAACCGGGGATCCCTCCTGGCCGTGCCCTGAGTAGGCAGCGCCGGGAGGGGACATGCGGTTGACGTCGAGACTGATCACCCTGGCCTGGTCGGCCGGGCTGGCCGTGCCGCTCATCCTGGTGGCCGCGGTGGCACCGGCCGGGGCGGCCGCGGTGGCACCTGCCGGGGCTGCGGGGGCGGTCGCGATGGCGCCTGCCGGGCCGGGCACGGCGGCGCCGGCCCGGGCGGCCGGAACCGATGCGAGCCAGTGGCCGCAGTTCGGCCAGTCCCCCCGCCACCTCAACACCAATCCCGCTGAGAAGGCCTTCAACACGGGCAACGTCGGCGGCATGCGCACCCTGTTCACTGCCGACTTCGGCAGCAACACCGGCACCGAAGGCGGCCCCGCGGTCGCCGGCGGGGTCCTCTACCAGGGCGGCTTCGACGGGAACCTGAACGCCTACCCGGCCAGCGGCTGCGGCCAGCCGTCCTGCCAGCCCATGTGGCAGGGAAAGGCTGCCGACGACTTCACCAGCACCCCGGCGGTGGCCGGTGGCCTGGTGTTCATTGCCTCAGCCGATCACTTCCTCTACGCCTTCCCGGCCGCCGGCTGCGGCGCCGCCGTGTGCGCGCCGACCTGGAAGGCCCATCTGCTGGATCCGGTGGTCGACTCCTCGGTCGCCGTCGCCGGCGGCGTGGCGTACGTCGGGGACTTCCACGGTCACCTGTACGCATTCAAGGCCGCTGGCTGCGGTGCGGCGGTATGCGCGCCGCTGTGGGTGGGTCACGCATTCAAGACCGAACTGATCGGCGCACCGGCGGTCGGCAACGGCTTCGTCTACGTGACCACCTTCCTCGACACGCCGAACCTGTTCACCGGCCGCCTGCTGGTCTTCCCCGCGGCGGGCTGCGGAAAGCCGGACTGCCCGCCGTCCTGGACGGCCTCGATCGGAGGGCCGGCCGGGTCTACTGCCGCGCCGGCGCTCACCGCGACGACCGTCTACACCACCTCGGGAACGCTGTTCGGGAACGGGGTCAACACCAACTTCCACCTGATGGCGTTCCGCGCCACCGGGTGCGGTGCGAAGACCTGCAAGCCGCTGCGGACCTACGACACCGGGGACGGGGGCGCCGAGGGCGCGCCCGCGGTCTCCGGAAACATGGTGTTCGCCACCACCCAGGCCTCGCCCGACCCGAACACCATCGGCGTCGTGGCGGCCTATTCCGCCGCTGGGTGCGGCAAGCCGCGGTGCGAACCGCTGTGGACCGGAATCAACTTCACGTCGGGGTTCGCCTCGCCGCCGTCAGTGGTCAACGGAGTGGTGTTCGTTGGCAAGGGACCCGCGAGCGCCACCCCGCAGAACACCCCCGACGCGGGGCTGTACGCCTTCAAGGCCGCTGGCTGCGGCGCAGCGATCTGCAACCCGATCTCGTTCCTGGAGCTCAGCACCGATCAGAACTACCTGGGGGCGCCGCTGGCCGTCGCCGGGGGCAAGGTGTTCATGGCCTCCGATGACAACGTCAGCGGGCGCAGCCTGGTGTATGCGATGGGGCTCCCCGGCTGACCCCGGCGGCCGGCGGCGCGGGCTACCTGACCACGAAGCTGGCGAGGCCCTCCGGATGCTCGGCCTGCACCGCGACGGCTGCCACCACGGCCAGGCGCGGGCCATGCCGTGCCCAGTCCACCAGGTACTCCACGTCGCCGGCGGGGCCCTCGAAGACGGCTTCGACCCGGCCGTCGTCCAGGTTGCGCACCCACCCGGTCACATCGTGTTGCCAGGCCATCCGCTGACAGGCAGCGCGGAAGTTGACACCCTGGACCAAGCCGGAGATCAGCACCCGATAGCGGACCACATGCTGACGCTACGGCGCTCCGCCGCGGCGGATGCGCGAGTTTCCTGCAAGGCTGGCCGGGTGACCGACTTCATCAACCAGAACCTGGCTGGTTCGGTGTTTGAGGACGTGTACCTGACCGGCGCCCGGTTCCACGATGTCGACCTCGCCGGGGCCGACTTCCGCCTGGTGGACCTGACCGGGGCCAGGATCCGCGGCGCCGCCCTGGTCGATGTGGACATCAGCGGCGAAATCAGCGGCCTGCGGGTCAACGGCGTCGACGTCGCGCCCTTGGTGGAGGCGGAACTAGACCGCCGCTACCCGGACCGGGCCAAGATGAGGCCGGCGGATGCCGACGGGTTCCGCGAAGCCTGGGACATCCTTGAGCGGCTCTGGCAGCGGACCGTGGCGCGGGCCCGGGGGATGGATCCGGAACTGCTGCATGAGCGGGTCGACGGCGAGTGGTCCTTCATCGAGACGCTGCGCCATCTCGTCTTCGCCACGGACGCCTGGGTGAAGCGCGCAATCCTTGGGGATCCGTCGCCCTGGGACCCGCTGGACCTGCCCCACGACGAGATGCCCAGTGAGCCCAGCGTCCCGCGCGACCGCGACGCGCGGCCGTCGCTGGACCAGGCGCTCGCCCTGCGCGCGGACCGCATGGCCACCGTCCGCGAGGTGCTCGCCGGCCTCACCGACGCCAAGCTGGCCGGCCGGACGGTACCGGTCACCGAGCCGGGCTATCCCGGGCCGGAGAGCTTCCCGGTACGCCGCTGCCTGCAGGCCATCCTCAGCGAGGAGTGGGAGCACCGGCTCTACGCCGAACGGGACTTCGACCTGCTGCCGGCCCGGCCGGACTGATCCGTCACCGGGCCTGGCGGCGGGCTGGAATACGCTGTCGCCCATGACGACCGGGCCGGGCCGGACGGCTCCTGATCTGTTCGTGGCAGCCGACGAGGCGCTGACCCACGCCGCATTTTGCACCGGGGAGTTCACCGCCGCCGAGCGGCTGTTCGGCGAGGCGCAGGCCGTGGCCACGCGCGACGGCGACCTGGAGGCTGAGGCCCGGGCGGTCGGTGGCCTGGGCATGATGCACCACTACCGCAATATCGCCGCGCTGGTCGGCGGGCAGGTCCCGGCCGATGCCGGCATCGGCGCCGAAGACGACCTGATGCGCCGGGCGCTGGCCCTGTCTCGGGAGGCTGGCGACACAGCCGGCACCGCGCGGGCACTATTCGGCGTGGGCCTGGTGCTGCAGGTGCTGCGCCGGGACTGGGACGCCGCGATGCGGTACTTCTGGCAGGCGTTCGGCCTGGCCGAGGCCCTGGAGGAAAGCGGCGACCTGTACGGGCGCTCGGAGATCCACCGGCACGTCGGGTTCTACTACCTTGTGGAGGACGTCCGCCCGCGCGAGGCAGTGCGGCAACTGGGCCATTCGCTCGCCCTGCGCGAGAGGCTGGGAGATCCACGGAGGATCCCCAGCGCTCTCGTCGCACTGGGCGAGGCGGAGATGGCCGCAGGGAACTTCTCGCATGCCCTCGACGTGCTGCGCCGCGCGGTGCCGCTGGCCCATGACGCAGGCCTGCTGCCCTGGCGCATCACGCACGCCGAGCAGAATCTCCGGGACGCCGAGGCGGCCGCCGCCGAGGGCCGCCTCGGCTGAGCCGCTAGGCCACCGTCACCGGGAAGGCGACCGGGCTGCGGTTGGAGTTGCTGTCCACGGCGCGCAGGCCGAACTGCACGTTGTCCTTGGAGATGTTGAGTGTGACCGAGGTGACGTTGCCGACGGGGATCGCCGATGTCCAGTCCGGTGACGTGGTCTCCCGCATCACGACCTCATACCCGGTCAGGTTGGATTCTGGGTTGGCGTTCCAGGTGAGCGTGGTGAGGTTGGTGCCGGGGAAGCCGACCGGCGGCGTCGTGTGGATCTGCACACCACTGGGCGTACTGGGTGAGGAGGCCAGCGCCCACAGCGCGGCCGCGTTCACCTTCGCGACCCGGGCGACATAGTTGAAGTCCACGTACTGGATCAGGTCACCGAGCTGCACGCCGTTGACCACCTGGACGTTCTGGTGCTCGTGGCCGAAGTTCTCCCTGGGCTCGGTGAGCCTGGCCGCGGCGTAGCCGTGGCCCTGGAACGAAAGGGAGTCGGTGCCGCGCAGGTACCGGTCGCGCCGCCAGATCAGCCGGATGTTCATGTTCGTCAGCCAGAACGGCGCCACCTCGGCGACGAACCGGCCGAGCTGACGGGATTTCCCGTCGTTCTCGCCGCCGACCGTCTGGATGAGCTGGATATCGCTCTGGGACGCGCTGGTCGGGACGCCCTCCAGGAACATCCGCAGCGTGAACGGGTCGGGCCGGGTGCCGTCATGGGCATTGCCGGTGCCGACGATGTCGTTGCTGAACATGCCCTGGACGTCATTGCCGGCCGCCGCCATCTGGTTGGCCATGAAGGTCGAGCCGTAGAGTCCCTGCTCCTCCCCGTCGACGGTGGCGAGGATGATGGTGCCGGGGAACTGGTGGGTGGCGAACAGCCGGGCGAGTTCGAGCACGATCGCGACGCCGGAGCCGTCGTCGTCGGCACCGGGTGCGTCGCTGGTGAAGTCCGTTACGTCGGTACACCGGGAATCCAGGTGCCCGGTGATCACGTAGAACCGCTCGGGGGACGCCGTCCCCGGAATCGTGGCGATGACGTTGGTGATCTGGGTTGGCACGGGGATATTGCTGGAGACCGGCTGCGTGAACGTCTGCTGCTGCACGGTCATGTTGCTGCCGGGGACGGCGGCGAAGGCGTTCATTTGCTCGGTCACATAGGCGATGGCCGCGCCGATGCCCCGGTTCGGGTCGGTCTGGCTCGATGCGGTGTGCCTGGTGCCGAACGAGACCAGCGTCTCGATGGTGGCCTGGATGCGGTTCGGGTCGATCTGGCTCAGCAGGGCCAGCAGGCCCGGGTCGGGCCGTCCCCGGTGGGTCAGGCTCGAACGGGTACCGTCCGATGCCGCACTGGCCGCGGTGGCCTGCGAGACCAGGGGCACGGTGGCGGCGGCGACGGCGGAGGCGGACAGGAACAGGCGGCGGCTTGGGCCTTTTGAGCCAGTGGCGTCAGTGTTCTCCATGTCCTGAATCAAGAACGGGTCAAGCCGGATGTCAAGCCATTCCCGCCATTTGGTTCCGAAAAAGCGCGGGCCAGGGACAGGACGTCTTCCCGGCCCTGCTGGTAGCCCGCCGCCCAGGTTGCGGCCCGCTCACCGGCCCGGGCGGCGCTAGCCTTGGCCCGTTCGGCCTCGTCCTGCCAGTAGCCGATCCGTGCCGCATGGTGCGCCCGGAGGCGGCTCACGTCCGCTGCCGCGCGGCACCGTGCGAGCACCCAGGCTGCGGCCGCGCCGATCAGCAGCCCGGCAAGCCCGGCGACGACCTCCATCTCAGGCCGTCCTGGCGCCCGGGGCCGCCGGAAGCTTGCCCGCCATGTCGCGTACCACCTGTTCCAGGGGCGCGGCATCGACTTGGCCCTCGCGCACTACGCAGCCCGCGATCAGGGCGAGGGCGGCCGTGCCAAGTAGCGAGCGGCGCTGGGCGTGATCGACGACGGGGGCTTGCGGGTCGGCAAGGGCGCGCACGGCGAGACCGTCGGCGACGGCCGCCAGCAGATCGACGCATTCGTCGAGGCTGATCCCTGGCCGCATGCGCAGGCCGCGGGCCTGCAGGAACTCCTGGTAGAACTGCTTCCAGTGCGGAGCGTTCGTCTGGTGCCGCACGGATATCGCCTCACGGACCAGGGCATCGCCCTCGGCCTGCGCGGCTGCGACGAGCCCCAGCCGGAACATGGGTGTGCGCAGCAGCCTGGTTACGTCCCAGTAGCAGAGGCGGTGGATACCCCGCACCGGGTCCGGGCCGCGGATGACCTCCTCCCTCGCGTCGGCCGCCTCGTCTTGGTGTGCTCCCGGGTAGTGCCATGCCCACAGGCCGAACCGGAGCACATCGGCGATGAACCCGGACTGGTGCCGCCATCGTTCCCGCATGGTCGAGACCCGGCCCACGCGGTGAAACGGAGGCGGGTTGTGGTCCACTTCGGCCGCCACGGCCCGCTGTGACAGGAAGCTCAGCAGCGGCCGCTCAATGGCGTCGGGGTCTTCCGGATCGGCCGGGGGGCGGCTCGCGCCAGGGCCGAGATTGCGCTGGATCAACCGGGCGGCGGCGAGCAGGTAGGCGGCGGTCACCGGGTCGTTGGCCTGGCGGCGGCGGCCGAATGGCGTGCGCCGGTTGAGATTTCGGAGGACCTGGGACAGGTCCTGGTTGTACGGGTAAGGGAGCTCCTGCTTGAGCGTCTTTGCCTGGCGGCGCCGTGCCCTGTCATTCATCACCTCATGGTGGCTGCGGGCATCTCAGCCGTAAAGGTGCGCGGGTGCGTGGTATTGCGGCCGTGCCCGCTCGCCGCATCTCGCCCGGGCTTTGCGGTTCACCAGCGGTTCAAGAGACTGTTAGATATTGGCCAGGTACGGCGGGATGCGCATAAAGGTGCCGCCTCAGGCGCCGGCGCCATGCGAAGCGGGAAGGAGCGTGGGATGACGAGCCAGCCAGACGCTCACGTCCCGCCATCAGGCGCAGAAGTGAGGGAAGAAGTCCGTCACGCCGAGATTTCCTTGCGGTCCATGGGGACGCCAAACTCGGTTGCCCGTCAGTTCGATTTCTGGAACGACAGGTATGAGGGACGGCGGCTGTTCTCCGAGCTGCTGGGAACCTTCTTCCTGGTCCTTGTCGCCGTGGGCGGCGGCATGGTCAACGCGCGCTTCGGTGGCGATGCGGTGCCCATCGGGGCACGCGTCGTGTCACCGGCGCTGATGGTGGCCGCGGTCATCCTGTTCATGGGAGCGGTCTCCGGCGCGCACCTCAACCCCGCGGTGAGCATTGCCTTCGCGCTGAGGGGCGACTTCCCGTGGAAGCGCGTTCCCGCCTACATCGTCGCGCAGTTCCTCGGCGCGGTCCTCGCCACGCTGCTGCTCTGGGCGATGATCGGCAAGCAGGGCAGCGCGGGACTCACCCTGCCCGGTCAGGGCATTTCCGCGACCACCGCGATGCTCTGGGAGGTGGTCCTGACCACCGGGCTGGCGAGCGTGATCCTGGGCACCGCGTCCGGTGCCCAGCAGATCGGCCCGCTGGCCGCCATCGGTGTGGGGAGTTACATAGCGCTGGCCGGGCTGTGGGGGTCGCCGGTCAGCGGGGCGTCGATGAACCCCGCCCGCTCGCTCGGCCCGGCCCTGGTACTCGGGGACTGGACCGCGTGGTGGGCCTATCTCGTCGGGCCGGTGGCCGGTGCGGTGATCGCCGTGGGCTTCGCCTATGTGCTGCGCGGCCCGGGCGGTGGCCGCAGCGGTGTGCAGGCGGCACAGGGCACGCTGGGCACGCGCTGGCGCCCCGGCCCAATTCAGCGTCCCTGACCCCGGCCCGGGCGCGACGTCACGCGGCTATGGCGTCACCCGGCCATATGGCGCCAGGGGCCACCCGGCCCCTGGCGCCATGGTCATGCAGGCGTGGTCAGGCGGCCTCGAGGTTGGCCCTGCTGCCGTAGGCGCAAAGCCCGTACAGGGCGACCACGTCCATGGCGATGATCATCAGCGACCAGAACGGGTACGCGGGGATGAAGAACATCTGGTCGATGGCGTTGAGCGCGAGCACGGCCACCGCGAACCAGCGGGCCGCCTGGTTGCCTGCCAGCACCCCGGCCGCGGCCAGCAACTGCAGAATGCCGATGATGAGGGTGATCCAGCCCCAGGTGCGCAGGTTCCCGAACACATAGTGGGCATTGGCGGTGAACACATGGGAGTTGGCAATCGCGGCGATGCCGTAGATGACGTTGAAGCAGCCGACAACGACCAGCAGGATCGACCCGAACAGGACCAGGCCATAGCCGTGGCCCCCCTCATGGGCTCTCGCCTCGCCGACGGTCGGTGTGGTAGATGGCGGCATCATTGTTTGGCCTCCTGAGCCGAATCGCGAGATTCGTTTACTCCTCCACCCTGGGAGAGCCGCCTGCCGATGTCGTCACCCTCTCGCGGGTGATTGGGGCACGCCCGGCATCCCGCCGCATCATTCGGCCACCGTGGTGCCGCCGGCCTGTCTATCGCGGCTCTTCGGCGGCAGGCCGGCGGCACCGGCACGGCGCGTCCTAGGTCACCCGAGAGGGGTGATGACGCTCGAGGAGGGCCAGCTTGGCCAGCCGCGTCCGGCCCAGGCCTGAAGCAGGCGACCGGCTCTGGTGACACCCCGCCGGCTCAGTGTGGGTCTGGCCGGCGGGGTGCGATTCGGGGCTCCCCCCAGCTCGGCCGGGGCTCCGTTCCCGGGGGGAGCCATGTACATATCATCCAATGAATCTGACTGCCCGCTGGACAAAGACTGGATGTTATCTGGAAGGTTCCCGAACAAAACGGATCATGGTCAGGGCCATGATCATTGCTTGCCGCGCCCCGGGCCCCTCGGTGGCCAAACGTAGGGTTTTCCCCGACGCGGCGGCACGGGCGCCGGGCCTAACTTCTGAGCATGTCAGTGCTGGGTGCGTGCGGCGGCCGGGTGTGGCCCGGGGGTACTGCCGCCAGCGCGGTCCTGGTGAGGGCCCGGTGACCGGGCCCGAGCCGCTGTGGCAGGTGGCGGAATGCCTGCTGCCCGGCCTGTCCCGCGCGACCGCGGAAGCACTCGGCCGCCGCGTCCGGCAGGAGATAGCTGGCCCGCTGGGCAGTCAGGTCTCATATCTCGGCTCGCTGCTGATGCCCGAGGACGAGGTGCTGCTGTGCCTGTTTGCCGGGCCGGAGGCCGAGGTCCGCGCGGTGAGCGAACGGGCCGGCCTCCCCTTCGAGCGCATCCTCGCCTGCATAGGGGTCGGCTGGCGGACGGGACGGGAGGCGGCCGTCAATGAGCCCGGTGCGGCGGAAGCGCTGCCGGCGCCGGCCGCAGCACCTGCGCCTCGCGGCAAGGACGAGAACTCACGGCGATATCGGAACGGAAGGAAATGACGATGCAACTCCACGGCAATGCGGGCAGACGCCCGGGGCGGCGCGTGCTCGGCATGACAGCAACGGCCGCCCTGGCGATGACCCTGGCGGCGTGCTCAAGCTCAGGTAGCAGCACCGCGCAGGTGACGGCCACCCGGTCGGCCAACGCAACCCCGGCCGCCGCCCCCGCGGCCAGCGCACCAGCGCAGACTGCCGCGAACAGCGGGCTCTCGGGCAAGTGGCGGGGCCAGTACAGCGGCGCCTACCAGGGTCACTTCATCCTCAGATGGCACCAGTCCGGGTCCAGGCTGAATGGCACGATCACCCTCTCGACCCCCGCGCGCGGCACCGTTGGCATCCACGGGACGGTGCAGGGCAGCACGATCCGCTTTGGCACCGTGGGCTCGGAGGCCATCACCTATTCGGGCTCGGCGTCCGGGAACTCCATGTCCGGCACATGGCAGATCAAGGGCCCCAACGGAGCCGCCGGCGGCGGCCCGTGGAGTGCGTCCCGGTCCTGACGGGCCGGCCACCGGCACGGGTGATCGGCACTGGCGGCCCAGGTCCTGGCGCCGATCACCGTCGCTGGGCCGGTGCGTCTGCGGCTGCCCCGCGTCCGCGGATCGCGCGGCCCAGGGAGCGCATGCCGTGCCCGGTCAGCGGATCCGGAGCGGGAGCGTGCGCGGCCCGCGGATCTGCCCCGTCGACCAGGTCACCGCCGCCGGGTCGGCGAGGGTGAACTCGGCGATTCGCTCCAGCCAGACCTCGAGGGCGACCCGGAGTTCCATACGGGCCAGGTGCGAGCCCACGCAGCGGTGAATGCCGAGGCCGAACGCGGCATGCCGGTTGACCGCACGGTCGATCACGACCTCGCGGGCCTGGTCGAACTGTGCCGGGTCGCGGTTGGCCGCGGGGAACGACAGCAGGATCCAGTCGTCGGCCTTCATGTCCACGCCGTGCCAGTGCACGTCCTCCTTGACCAGCCGCGCCATGGTGACCGGCGCGTAGGCGCGAAGGAACTCCTCCATGGCGGTCGGCAGCAGCGCTGGCTCGGCGGCGAGCCGCTCACGGTCGGCGGGCGTCTTCGCCAGATGCCACAGCGAGGCGCCGATCGCGCTCCATGTCGTGTCGATGCCGGCGATGAGCAGCAGGGCCATCGTGCCGACGACGTGATCGGGGCCGAGCTTCTGGCCGTACAACTCCGCGTCGAGCAGGTAGGTCGTGAGGTCGTCACGCGGGTTGTCGATGTGGTCGTGCACCTGCACGAGCAGGTAGTCGAACAACCGGGATACCCGCTCGATGCGTTCGTCCGGCGGCAGGTTGATGCCTTCGAGCAGGTCCTCGACGAACACCCGGAACCGGGGCCCGTCTTCGGGGGGGAAGCCGAGCATGTCGCTGATGACCCGCATCGGTATGTGCTGGGCGTAGTCGCCGGCGGCATCGACGACGTCCTGGCCCGCGAACCCGTCGATGAGCGAGTGACAGAACGCCCGCGTCGCCTGCTCCTGCCGTTGCACCGCGGCCTTGGTGAAGGCGGGCAGCAGCAGCTTGCGCGCATCGTGGTGGAACGGCGGATCGGAGGAAATCGGCGGCGAGCCGCCGATCGGCGCCAGGTCACGGGGCGGCCGGAAGTTGCTCAGGATGATCGACCGTGAGGAGAACCGCTCGGTGTCGTAGGCGATCGCCGCGACGTCCTCGTAGCGGGTCGGCAGCCAGGCGCCACCGAACCGCCCGGTGTGCGCGATCGGGCAGCGCTGCCGCAGGTCGTCCTGGATCGGGTAAGGGTCGGTGGCCCATTCGGGCTCGACATGGGAGAAGTCGGTAGCCCAGTCCGCGACCGGGCCGGTGACGACCTCGGCGATGGTGCCGAGCATCTCGTCCTCACGCGTCTCCCGGAAATCCTCGGTGAACCGGTCATCGGCGGCCATGTCATGCCTCCTCGATGTCGATCGCACGTTCCGGGCAGTTCAGTTCTGCCAGGCGGGCATCGTGCTCCTGGCCCGGTGGCACGGTGCCGTCGCCGAGCACGGTGCCGTAACCCTCGTCGTCGTCGCCGAACAAGCCAGGCGCAAGGTCGTAGCAGCGGCCGTGCCCCTGACAGCGCTCGTGGTCGATCCGCACCTTCAACACATCGCTCCCGTCTGCCTGGTGCCGTCGGGTCTGAGGGCGGACATCAGCCGGGTGAGCAGCGCATTCCACTCCTCGTCACCGACCGCGTGCAGGTCCGGCGTCACCAGCGCGCTGCCCATCGAGAGCAGGAGGCAGAAGTGGGCGAGCGCGTTCGGCGACAGCGCCGGGTCGAGTTCGCCGCCGGCCTGGGCGACGCGGACAAGCTCCGCGATCCAGTCGGCGCGCTCGCCGACGTAGTCGCGCATCGGCCGGGCCACCTCTTCGTCACGGCGGGCCGCGACCAGCGCCTCGACGATGAGGTAACCGGGGGCGCCGCGGCGCCGGGGCAGCCACCGGCCGATGACCAGCAGCAGGTCCGTGATCGACCGGTCCGGATCGGCGGCGAACACATCGGCGAGCAGCCGCCGGCCGTGCGTGCGCAGGGCATCCACCAGCAGTTCCGCCTTAGAGGCGAAGTGCGAGTACAGCGCGCCGTTGCTGACCCCTGCGGCCGCGGCGATGTCGGCCACGCGCGTGCCGTCGTAGCCGCGCTCGGCGAATACGTCGGCGGCCGCGCGCAGCAGGCGCTGGCGCGTCTCGGCCGCCGTGACCCCGGCGATACGGCCCATAGCAGAATTAAAAGAGCGTTCATCTGTTTCGTCAAGGGGCTCCGGCAGCCCGGGGGTAGGTCAGGCGGACGTGTCGCCGGTCACGGTCTCCACGAACCAGGCTGATTGGGCCAGGGCGCTGTCGGCGGCGGATAGGACGCCGGGGAGCAGGGCAAAGTCGTGCCACATGTTCGGCCACCTGGTGTAGGTGACGTCCGTGCGTGCAGTTGCTGCGCTGGTGGCCAGGAGCTCGGCGTCGGGGGCGAGCAGGTCGTCTGCTGCGGCCTGGATCAGCAGGGGCGGGAGGCCACCGTGATCCGCGCGAAGCGGGGAGACCTTGGGATCCGCCCATTGCGAGGGGTCGGCGTATGCGGCGGCGCAGGCCTCGAGCCAGGCAGGGTTGAGCAGTACGTCCTTGCGCACGAGCTCCGGCACGGCCCAGCGGTCCCGCGTGAGGTCGAGCCAGGGTGACATGAGGATGCACCCAGCGGGGAGCTGGTCGCCCGCATCGCGGATGGCGAGGACGAGCGCCAGGGCGAGCCCGCCGCCGGCCGAGTCGCCGGAGACCACGATCGAGGCCGGATCGGTCTCGGCGAGCAGCGCGTTCAGCACGGCATGGGCGTCGCCGAGAGCGGCGGGATAGGCATGCGCGGGGGCCAGCCCGTATTCGGGCACCACGACCCGGCACGCCGCCTGCGCGCTCAGGTGCGCGGCCCAGGTCCGCATCATGCGGGCCGAGCCCAGGCAATAGCCGCCACCGTGGAAGTGCACCACGGTGCGCCCTGGGCGTGCCGTTCCGGCCGTTATCACTTCGGCGGGTACCCCGTTCAGCGTGACGCCGGTGACGCCGGCGCCCCGCGGCACCGGCGAGGTGCGCATGAGCTGGTCGAAGCGCAGGCGCTGCACCTCCCAGGCCAGCGCCGGGTCCAGGACGCGCCGCCCGAGCTGCCGCATCCCGGCGCGCACCAGCGCCGGCGGCAGGCGCAGGCCGCTCACGCGCGGCGCGCCCTTCCGGCCGGCCCGGCGCGGCGGGGCGATCATGCGCGGGCCGCCTCAGACGCGGCCGGGGCCGGAGGATTCGGCATGGCCCGGTACCTGCCGAGGTCGAACCGGCGGACCCGATGCCGGTACAGGAACGTGTGGTCGGGCCAGTTGTTGGTGTTGCGGCCCGAGGCCGTGGTGTACCAGCTACGGCACCCGCTCTCCCACACCGAGGTGCGGCTGGAAGCGGTCACCCAGGTGTTGAACGCCTGCTGCACCTCGGGGCGCACGTCGATCCAGCCGAGGCCCTCGGACTCCAGAGCGCGCAGAGCCGCGGCCACGTAGCGGATCTGGCCTTCGAGCATGTAAAGGATCGAGTTGCCGCCGAGGTTGGTATTGGGCCCGTAGAGCATGAAGAAGTTCGGGAACCCCGCGACGCTGATGCCGAGGTAGGCCTCTGCCCCCTCGTGCCATGTCTCGCCCAGGCGGCGCCCGCGCAGGCCGGTCACGTCCATGGGCGCAAGGAAGTCGAGAGTCTTGAACCCGGTGCCGTAGACGATCACATCCGCGTGGCGGGTGGTGCCGCCGGTGGTGACCACGCCGTCGGCGACGATGCGCTCGATCGGCTCGGTGACGAGGTCCACGTTCGGGCGGGCCAGCGCCGGATACCAGTCGTTGGAGAACAGCACCCGCTTGCAGCCCATCACATAGTCGGGGACGCACTTGGCGCGCAGCCCAGGGTCGGTGATTTGCGTGCTGAGCTGGCGGCGCCACAGTTGCATGGGCGCGGCGAGGAGCTTGGGCGACACGACGAAGCCGCTGGTGAGCAGCTCGCCGTAGAGGAAGATGCGCAGCCGGTCAGCCTTGCGCGCCACCGGGAACCGGTCGTAGAAGGCCTGCTCGGCCTCGCCGTAGGGCCGATCGGTCTTGGGCAGCACGTAGGGCGGGGTGCGCTGGTAGACATCCACATGGGCGGCCGTCTTGGCGATCTCCGGCACGAACTGGATCGCGCTGGCCCCGGTACCCACCACGGCCACATGCGTGCCGGTGACGTCGACATTGTGGTCCCAGCGCGCCGAATGCCACGAGGGGCCGGCGAAGTCGCCGCGGCCCGCGATATCGGGCAGGGCGTGCCGGTTGAGCTGCCCGACCGCGGAGACCACCGCGCTCGCCTGGATGGCGTCACCGTTGCTGAGGGTGAGGTCCCAGAGGGCACGGCCCTCGTCGAACCGGCAGGCGGTGACGCCTGCGCCCAGGCGCATGTGCGGGCCGAGGCCGTTCTCCTCGGCCAGCTCGCACAGGTAGGCAAGGATCTCCCGCTGCGGGGGAAAGCGGCCACTCCAGCGCCCCGGCCGGAACGAGAACGAGTACAGGTGCGCGGGCACGTCGCAGGCAGCACCGGGGTAGGTGTTGTCCCGCCAGGTCCCTCCGGGCCCGTCGCCCTTGTCGACGATGAGGAAATCCCAGATGCCCGCTCGCCGGAGCGCGATGCCCATGCCGATCCCGCCGAATCCGGCACCGATGACGACCACGCGGTACGGCGGATTCCCGGGCATCGGCCCTCCTCGCGCGCTGCGCGGCCCGGGCGCGTACTGCCCGGGTACCAGGCCAGTCGAGGACCCGGCACGGGCAGGATAACGGAAATGCCGGAAACTCCCGGCTCCGCCGGGCGCCTGCCGGGCACCGGCTGGTCCCCGGGGCATGGTCACGGCCCGGCCGCGCGGTCACGGGCCGGGCACCGGCTCGCTGGGCTGGCGGGAGAGGTGAGCCGGCAGCGCCGCCGATACCTGCCAGCCGCCGGTGGCGGTGGGGCCTGAGGTCAGGCAGCCGCCGCAGGCCTGGACCCGCTCACGCATGCCGGCCAGGCCGTAGCCGCCGCCGGACCGGGCCAGGCTTGCCGGGCTTTCCAGCGTGGCCGCGTTGACGATATCCACCGTCACGCCGCTGTCGTTCCCCCGCACGGTGATGTCGACCGGTGCTCCGGGCGCGTGCTTGAGGGCGTTCGTGAGAGCTTCCTGGACGACGCGGTAGGCGGCCTCGGACGCGGCCGGCCCGAGCTGGTCGCAGTCACCCATGAAGCAGCAGTTCACGGTGAGGCCGGTGGCACTGGCCCGGTGCACCAGCTCGGCGACCATGGGCAACCCGGCGGACGTGGCGGACGGCATCTCACCGGCCAGCATCTCGACCAGCCGGCCGATCTCCGTCCGGGCCTGCGCCGCCGCTGCCGCGACCGACTCCAGCGCCTCCGCGACTTCGCCGCGGTCGGTCATCCGCTGCCCGGCGCTCGCCTGGACGACCATCACGCTGAGGCAGTGCGCGACGATGTCGTGCAGGTCCCGGGCGATCCGCGCCCGTTCGTAGCGGACTGATTCCTCGGCGAACGTCTCCTGCTCGGCTCGCAGCTCCTCGTTGCGGGCCTGGAGTTGCTCGGCCAGTCGGCGGCGGGAGAGCACGACCCGCCCGGACAGCCAGGGACCGAGGGTGATCATTTCGGCGACCGGGCTGAAGCCGCCGCCCGCGATCTGCGCGCAAACCGCCAGCAGCACGGTGCCGGCCAGGCCGGTAGCGACGCCGGTTTCGGTTCCCAGGGTGTAGCTGAGCATGAAAAGCACGCTCAGCAACGGAGTGCCAAGCGTGCCGTTGAGCGTGCCCGCCGCCCCCAGCGGCGCGGCCGCCAGCAGCAGGGCGCAGGCCACCGCCGCGGCGGGCACCGGCCACCGGCGCCGGACGGCGGCCGTGGCGATGAACGGCAGCACGAATGGCAACGTCGCCCACTGCGGGTTCCCGTGCGCCGCCGCCAGGGCAAGGTAGCCAATTGCCCAGGCCGCCAGGACCGCGGCCAGCAGCGCATCGCCCCGCCAGGAGGTGAGCAGCCGTTTCAGCAGGCCGGTCAGGTCAGGCATGAGAGCTGACGAGGGGAAGCCGGGCCGTGGCGTAGCAGACTCCGCCGGCCAGCCGGCTATCCACGGTGCCGCCGTGCAGGCGGGCGCGTTCCCGCGCTGCCGCCAGCACGGCCCGCGCGTCGGCGCTGGGTGACGGCGGCCCGGAGACGTGCAGTTCCAGGGCATCCGGGCCGAAGTGAAGCCGCACCTCGACGGGCGCGCCCGGCGCGTCCGCCAGGGCCAGCAGGAGGTGCTCCACGATGCGGTAGCCCGACAGTTCCAGCCCGGCCGGCAGGGTGCGCGGGTTCCCGTCCACGGTGAGGCGGGCATCGGCGCTGGTGGCCCGGGCGAGGAGCCTGGACATCTGGGCCAGCGTCGGCTGTGGCTCGCTGGGCGGGGGTTCCCGCAGGGCACCGAGAACCTCCCGGAGATGATCGAGCACGGCCCGGCCGTCGTGCTCGATCGAGGCCAGGGCCTGCCGGGCCGCGGCGTCGCCGGTGGCCGCGGCAGGCCCGTCGTCTTCCACCGCGAGCGCGCCGAGCCCGGCGGCCGCGGCGGCGGCGATGCCGCCGATCTGCGCGTGCAGGGCATCCTCGAGGTCCGCGCTCATCTTCGCCCGGTCGGCCAGGACCGCCAGGCGGGCCGTCTGCTCCCGCTGCTCGCGCAGTTCCGCCGAGCGCTGCCGCAGCGCCTCGGCCGTCCTGGTCCTGGCCCGGACCAGGACGCCGGCCACGAAGAACGCGGCCAGCAGCGCCAGCACGAAGGCCAGCCCCTGGGCCTCGATCTGCGGATCGTAGAGGCCTTCGGCGACCACCGCGGCGGTGCAGAACGCCAGCCCGGCGGCCGACCTGGCCCGGTCCCTGATCGTGCCGACGGTGAAGGCCACCAGGTACACCGCGGGCAGGGCAGCGCCACAGCGGACCATCGGGCCGAAGATCAGCCCGTTGAGCAGTGCACCAGCGGCCAGGACGGCGGCCGTGGCCACCGGTGCCCTGCGGCGCCAAGCGAGCGGCAGGGTCATCAGCAGGGCCCCGGCGGCGGCTGCGGCGCTGCCGTGATCCGTGCTGAAGGGCAGCGCACCGGTGATCCCGGCGACCAGGCCGGCGCTGAGGATGAGCGCGACCGCGATGTCCAGCACGCTCAGGCCCGCGACGGTCCAGTGCAGCGGGGCCCGTAGGTTTCTGGCAGTGAGCATGGCGTGCGTCTCCCCAGGTTGCAGACTCATTGTCGGGTGCGCGGCCGGCTTGATCAACCGGCGGGCCTAACTCCGCTCGCCGGCCATCACCGCGCCGGCGCCGGTGGCGAGCCTCGCCTGCCTGGCCGCCCGCCGGTCCCGGATCATCAGCACGCTGAGCACGGCCACGCTCACGATCAACAGCCCGATTCCGATCAGGCCCTGCGGGGGCGGCGCCCCTTGGGCGGAGTGCTGCGCTACCGGGGCCGATACCAGCACCCAGACGGCCCAGGTCACCGCGGTCAGAACGGCCAGCACCGCGGCGGCCAGCGCCGTGCGGCGGCCGACTCCCGCCCGGTCGCTGGCTGGCATCCTGGCCCGCCGCACCGCGGCCAGCTCGGTGGCGATGACGAGCGTGAACCCGAGCAGGATCGCCTGGACGACGTAGTAGCTGATGGCTCCGGAGATGGGGTACACCGTGCTGGGCGGGCTGTGCCCGTCCCCGGCGTCGATGCTCAGGGTCTGCACGATCATTACGATCAGGAAGGGGATGGTGGCGGTGATCGCGGCCCGGCGGGGATCACGGATGATCCAGCCCGCGATGATGGCGGCGATAAAGCCGGCCAAGGGTGTCATGGCAACCTCCGGAATGCTCTGTCAGGGCAGGTCAGCCCCGGTCTTTTCGATGCTGGGAACACTAGGGACGCGTGGGGGCGCGGTCGTCGTGCGTGCGAGTGACCTTCGGTTGGTGCCAGTACTGCTTGAGGACTACGGCGGGGTCATGGGCGTCTGGCGGGGTTGAGGGCGGCGGTACGGGCCGACCGACGGGGCGATGACGATGCCGGTGCTGGTGGCGGTCAGGTCCGGGGCGCCGTAGCCGACGCCCTGGGCGGGGGCGGCGGCGGTTTCCTGGGCCCACCCGGCGCCGGACTGGTACCAGAACAGCACGTCCCCGGCCGCGTTGGCGATGGTGATTACCGAGTTGGTGCCGGTGTGCCCGGGAACACCGGTCCAGGCGATCTTCGGCTGCTGGGCGAGTACCACCTGCCCCACGCTGACCTGGGCCACCAGTTGCGGCGCCGACCACGTGCTCTGCCCATCGGCCTGCTGGTAGAACCAGATTTTCCCGTTGGCGTCTTCGGAGACCACTTGCACCGCGGTCGCGGTCGCGGTCACCGACGGAGTCCCCAGCGCTGCCCCGCCGTTACCCGCCTGGGTCTCAATGGCCTGCCGCTGCCAGGATGAGGCGCCGGGGACCTGCTCGTAGGCGTACAGGGTGCCGTTCGCGCCCACCGCCGCGGTGACCAGGTCCGTCCCGTTCCATGCCACCGGGCTCAGCCCCGGCTCGATCCCCGACGAGCCCAGCACCCGGGCACTGGCCACGCCCGCCGTGGCGCCGGTGAATGCGACAACTGCCGCGACCGCGGCGATGCTCGCGGCCGCGGCGAGCCGCTTGACCTTCTTGATCATGATGACTCCCCTTCTCTCACCGGGATGGCAAGTGCGGTGAACACTAAGAACCGAAAGGACCCGCGGTCGCCGTGCGCGCGAGTGACCTTTGTGATCAGCGGTCACCCGTGAGGACTACGGTGGATGCGGACCAGAACAGTGCCGGGGGAGTTGCCCGATGGCTGAGCCCATCAGTGCCATGGCGAACGCCGACGGCACCTCCAGGCGGCCGATCACCGTCCTGATCGCCGACGACCAGCAGATGGTCCGCCGCGGCTTCCGGGTGATCCTCGAAGCCGAACAGGGAATCAGCGTGGTGGCCGAGGCCGGGGATGGCCGGGAGGCCGTGGAACTGGTGCGCCGGCACGCCCCGGCCGTGGCCCTGCTCGACATCCGGATGCCGGTGATGGATGGCCTGCACGCGGCCCGGCAGATCCTGGCGCTCACCTCCCGCACCCGGGTGCTGATCCTCACCACCTTCGATGCGGACGAGTACGTGTACGAGGCGCTGCGCGCCGGGGCCAGTGGCTTCCTGCTCAAGGACGCTCCGGCTGACCAGCTCGTCACCGCGGTCCGCAGCCTGGCCGCCGGTGACGCCCTCATCGATCCGGTCATCACCCGCCGCCTCATCTCCCGGTTCGCGCTGGCCGCGCGGCCGGCTGGTGTGCCGGACGAGCTGAGCCAGCTCACGCCGCGTGAGCTGGAGGTGCTTCGCCTGGTGGCCCGAGGGCTCGCCAACATCGAGATCGCCCAGGAACTGGTGGTGGAGGAGAACACAGTCAAGACCCACGTCAGCCGGATCCTGACGAAGCTCGGCCTCCGCGACCGGGTCCAGGCCGTTGTCTTGGCCTACGAGCTGGGGTTCGTCACCCCGGAGGCCCGCGGCTGACCACGGCTTGTCTTGGCGCTACTATCGATATATCGTGATCGTGTCGCGAGTGGTCGTCGAGGGAGCGCGGGATGCCAGCAGCACAGGCCACGGCCGGAGAGTTCAATCCCCGGCTCTGCCATCCCTTCCACCGAGCCGAAGCCCTGCTCGCCCAGGTCCGCGGTGCCGCCCGGCACATGTCGGCCGGGCATCGCCAGAGCACGCGCAGCGGACCGTGGGATCCGGGACGCACCCGGTCGAAGGGCCCGTGGGAGTGGCACGGCGGCCCCGGCGGGCCCTGGGGCGGATGGTGGCCAGGGGGGCCGCCCGGCCCGCCCCGTGGGCCGAAGGCCGGGCGCGGCGACGTCCGCGCCGCCATCCTGGCCCTGTTGCAGGAGGGCCCGCGCAACGGCTACCAGATCATGTCCGAGATCGAGGAACGCAGCGACGGCGCCTGGCGGCCCAGCCCCGGAGCGGTCTACCCGGCGCTGTCCCAGCTCGCCGACGAGGGCCTGATCGAGGCCGAAGAGTCAGATGGCAAGCGCACGTTCCGGCTCACCGGCGAGGGGCGTCAGTACGTCCAGGACCACCCGGAGGCGGCCCGCGCGGCCTGGGAGTCGATGACGCAAGAGCCGGGCGAGGTGCCCGGCCTGTTCGTCCAGGCCGCGCGCCTGGGCGGCGCCATCGTGCAGATGGCCCGCGAAGGCACGCCACAGCAGATCCACGAGGCCGAGACCCTGCTTGAGCAGGCCCGGCGCACGATGTACCAGATCCTCGCCGATGAAGAGCACGGGGAAGAGTAGGGCAAGGGATGAGTCATGGATGATCGGATGCGCGCCTCCGATGCCGAGCGGGAGGCGGTCACCGCGCGGCTGCGCGACCATTACGCCGAGGGACGGCTCACGCATGACGAACTCGACGAGCGGGTCTCCGCGGCACTGAGCGCGAAGACCTTCGGCGAGCTGCGCACCCTCACCACCGACCTGCCCGGGCCGGCCCCGGTGCCACCGCGCACGGCGGCCCGCCCGTCCTGGGGCGGCCCGCCGCCCTGGCGGCACCACCGCCGCCCGCCGGTGCCGCTGTTCCTGCTGTTCGGCCTGCTCCTGCTGCTGGCCTCCGGTGGCGGCTGGGCAATGTTCGCGTTCTTCCGGCTGATCCTGGTGTTCTGGCTGGCGATGATGCTGACCCGCACCGTCATCGGCCTGGTGTACCGGCGGCGGCACCGCTAGCGGCAGGCCGCGGCGCGGCAAATGCCCGCGCAACACCGATGAGATACCGGCCCCGGCACGGTCTTTACTGCATACGACATCCACCGGGACCCATTCCCGCCGATCCCTTGCGAGCCACGGGAAGAGCCATGAGAGACAAGTTGCTGCCGTCCGCGGACCACGGCGGGCAGCTCAGCCCCGAAGACCGCACCGTGGTGCCCATCGCGGAGCCGATCGCGGGTGGCGCGGCCGGCGCGGCCGGCCTGCAATGGCTCTGGGGACTGGTGGAGCTGCGCCTCAGCCAGGCCGAGCCCGACACCGCGGCCTGAATCCGCCGCGGCCGCCGTGCACACCGCACCCGCCACCGGGCGCAAACACCACGCCTGCATCGTGCCCGCCGCACTAGCGATGACAGCCGCCGCGGTCAAGACTTGCAGTATGACTTCGGCGTGGACCGGCCCGCCTGCGCGGGCCTGTCCCGCGTGCCAGGCCGGTGTGCACCAGGCCGATGAGTCTTACTAAGGAGTCCGAATGGACGCGAGCGTCTGGATCCTCAATCTCGTCCTCCTTGCCGTGGTGCTGGCCGCCGACCTTGGCCGCCGCAAGGTAACCCCGATGCGGCTGCTGCGGCCGGTCATCGCGGCGGCCATCATCATCCCGTTCTTCTTCAAGGGGGCCGCCACGTCCGGCCGTGGCCTGCTACTCGAGTGCGCCGGGCTTGCCGCAGGCCTGGCGCTCGGCGCGCTGGCCGCGTCGTTCATCCGGGTCTCCTATGACGGGGAAGCCCGCCGCCCCGTCTCCTGGGCCGGCTGGCCGTACGCCGCGGTCTGGATCCTCGTGGTGGCCGCCCGTCTCTACTTCACCTACGGTGCCAGCCACGTGTTCAGCCAGCAGCTCGGCACCTGGATGCTGACCAACAAGATCACGGTCGGCGGGCTGACCGACAGCCTGATCTTCGTGTCGATCGCGATGCTGCTCGGCCGGACCGCGATCCTGGCCGCCAAGGCCCGTGTCGCCATGGCCCACGCCCAGATAGCCCGCGCCGGGGCTGTCCTGTAGCGGCTGGCCGGAGACGGTCACTTTGACCGGCGGCGGGGATCACCACGGAACCCGTGGCACCAGCGGGCGCGGCCAGCGAGGCTTAGCGTATGGCCACCAGCACGGAAAGAGCCTGGGCATGAGCGAGCGAACCACACCCGACGACATCACCGCCGCCGTGCTCGCCAGCTTCGCGCGGTGCCCGGACGAGCGCCTCGGCACGGTGATGCGCGCGCTCACCGCGCACCTGCACGCGTTCGTCAAGGAGGTCGGGCTGACCGAGGAGGAGTGGCGGGCGGCGGTCGGGGTGCTGACCGAGACCGGTCACATCACCAGCGGCACCCGCCAGGAATGGATCCTGTGGTCCGACGCGCTCGGGGTGTCGATGCTCGTGGATGCCCTGGCGAACCGGGATCCGGCGGGCCGCGCGACCGAGTCCACGGTGCAAGGACCTTTCTACGTCCCGGGGTCGCCGCTGCGCTCCTATGGCGAGCGGCTCGACGAGACGCCGGCCGGCGAGCCGCTGTGGGTGCACGGCACCGTCCGCTCGCCGGACGGACGGCCGCTGGCCGGTGCCGAACTCGACGTCTGGCAGAACGGCGACAACGAGCTTTACGCCGTCCAGGACGCCGACGCGCCAGAGAACCACCTGCGCGGGCGGTTCCTCACCAGGGACGACGGCAGCTATGCCTTCCTCACGGTGCGGCCCACCCCGTACCCGATCCCGCATGACGGGCCGGTCGGCCACATGCTGTCCGCGACCGGGCGGCATCCCTGGCGGCCAGCGCACATCCACGTGATCGTGCGCGCCGCGGGCCACCGGCCGGTGACGACGCACGTGTTCGACCGGGAGAGCGAGCACATCGACGGCGACGCCGTGTTCGCGGTCAAGCCCTCGCTGCTGCGGGATCTGGCCGCCCACCCGGCCGGCGATCCGGAGCGCCCCCCGGGCCTGGCCGGCGTCACCGGCCCGTGGTGGTCGCTGGCCAGCGATTTCGTCCTGGCCCCCGCCCCGGCGTGACGCCGGGCCTGGCGCTGCCTGGCAGCCCGCGCGGACCTGGTCACGCGCCTGCCGGGCGGTCCTTCCTGGGCAGCTTGCTGACCACAGTCAGGTAGGAGGCGTCGACGGCTTCGAGCAGTTCCTCGTCGGGGATCGCGCCGCCGATCCGCAGGCTGTTCCAGCCCGATCGGCCAATGTAGGCCATCACCGAGGCGTCCCGCGGGTAGCGCAGCAGCCATTCGTCGGCCACTTCCCTGCGTCGGGCCGCACTTCAGGCCGATCATGCCCGCTGCTCCGGCCCCCAGGAACGCGAAGATCTTGGGCCCGACCTTGACCACCACGTCGCCCTCCCACGGCTCGTCCTGCCACGCGCCGGGCTTGGCCAGGCAGTGCTCCAGCAAGTCTTGCCAGGTCATGAGCGCCCTTTCCGGTACCAGGCCAAGACCCCCCAAATCCGGGAATTCCGGGCCCGCCCGATATGTCGTTCGCCACACTGCTGGCAGGTTTAAAACCGGCAGATATCGCCCCGTTTGGGTCCCGCCAAGCTCCTGAGTTCACTCCAGTCACACCAGTAACGGCTTCGAGCCAATTGGGTGCCGTTTCCGCCGTGTTTGTACCCGCGCTCATTTGCTTTGTGCGCTTATTCTCTCCTGGATGGCTAGCTGAGGACGAGCGCAAGAGGAGAGAGTCCAGTGATGTTTCGTGACACCCCCGCCCTGCGGGGACAGGAGGTGAGGATCGCAAGCATCGTCGGCTAGCTAAATAACGGTCCCGGCCAGGTGTTGCAGCACGCGGCCGGGACCTTGTGTGTCGGACCAACCTTAGGAGGAACCCCGACATGTTCAGTATTCCAGCTGCCGGACTGGCGAAGACCCTGATAGGGGTCACGATTTCGCTGCATGGGGCACCGGCGCACCACGTGCCGGGCCACTACACAGTCCGGCCGGGCGACACCCTCTCGGACATCGCCCATCAGGAGTACGGCAGCCGGGCCGACTGGCCCGCCCTGTGGTGGACCAACCGTCACCAGATATCCAACCCGAACGCGATCGCCGCGGGCCAGAAGCTGCGCCTGAGCACCTGGCACCCGCACAAGGCATGGGTGCGGCGGGCCGCGATGGCCGCCGCGGGCCCGTCGCTCGCGGCGGCTCCCACATCGTCATCGTCATACGCGCAGTCGCCGTCCAGCCTGCCGGTGGCAGCCAGCTCGTACCCGGCCTCGTCCGGCGGCGTGAACTGGTCGGCGATCGCCGCCTGTGAGTCCGGCGGCAACTGGAGCACCAACACCGGCAACGGCTTCTCCGGTGGGCTCCAGTTCTCCCAGGGCACCTGGGACGCCTACGGCGGCGGCCAGTACTCCTCGAGCGCCGCCGGCGCCTCTGAGTCGCAGCAGATCGCTGTGGCCCAGCGGGTGCTCGCCGGCCAGGGCATCGGTGCCTGGCCGGTCTGCGGCGCCAACGGGTAACCCCGATACGTCGCCTGCCTGCCCCGCGGGTCCCCAGCCCAGGCACGCAGGCGATGCTCCATCCAGGCCCCGGACGGCGCAGCCGCCCGGGGCCTGGCATGTCCTTGCACCAGCGGGAACCGGGCGTGACAGGATGCGGGTGTGAACTGGGGCGAACCGGAAGCAGCGCGCCGTGGCTGACGACAGGGCGGACGGCCCCGGAGTTCCGGCGGGCCCGCCGGCCGGGGTAGACACCTCGGTGGCCCATCCGGCCCGCGTCTACGACTACTGGCTCGGCGGCGAGAACAACTTCCCCGCCGACCGGGAAGCGGGCGACCGGGTGCTCGCGGCTACCCCCGGACTGCGGGAACGGGTCCGGGCGAACCGGGCGTTCCTGGTCCGGGCGGTCCGCTACCTGGCCGCCGAGGCGGGGATCCGCCAGTTCCTCGACATCGGCACCGGCATACCCTCGGCGGACAACACCCACGAGGTCGCGCTCGCGGCCGCGCCGGACGCGCGGATCGTCTATGTGGACAACGACCCCATCGTGCTCGCGCACGCGACGGAACTGCTGGCCGGTGGCCCGGAGGGGTCCATCAAGTACATCCACGGCGACATCAGGGACGCGGCGCCGATCATCGGCGCGGCGGCCAGCACGCTGGACTTCACCCGCCCGGCCGCGCTCCTGCTGCTGGGAATGCTGCACCTGATCGGTGACGCCGAGGCGCCCTACGACGTCGTGGCCCGGTTGATGGACGCGCTGCCGTCCGGGAGTTACCTGGCCATCTCCCACCCGGCCAGTGATATTCACCCCGGCCAGGCCGAGGCCCAGCGGCGCTACAACGAGCGCGTGTCCACCCCGCAGACGCTGCGGACGCTGCCCGAGGTGTCCCGGTTCTTCGACGGCCTGGACCTGGTACCGCCCGGCGTCGTGTACGTGCATACCTGGCGGCCCGGCCCCGGCGACGTCGTTCCCCCCGACGATGTGTCCGCCTACGGCGGCGTCGCCCGCAAGCCCTGATTTGGCTGGCCGGGGGCGCGGGCCCGCCAGCCGAGCGCGGGAGGAACGCGTGATGCGGCCCTACTCGGCCCTGTCCCATCTGGAATGCGCCCGGTGCGGCGCCATCCACGACGCCACCGTCGTGCAGGGCCTGTGCAGGTGCGGCTCGCCGCTGCTCGCGCGGTACGACCTCGCCCGGGCCGCCGCACTGGCGGACCGCGCGGAAATAGGCGGCCGCCCGGCGGACCTGTGGCGCTACCACGAACTGCTGCCGGTCTCCGGCGCCGGCCGGGTGGTGAGCCTGGGCGAAGGCATGACGCCGCTGCTGGCGATGCCGCGCCTGGGCCGCGCGCTGGGGGTTCCCCGGCTGCTGATGAAGGACGAGAGCCTCATCCCCACCGGCAGCTTCAAGGCCCGCGGCGCCAGCGTCGGGGTGTCCCGTGCCGCCGAACTGGGCGTCACGGGGGTCGCCATGGCGACCAACGGGAACGCGGGGGCGGCCTGGGCGGCCTACGCCGCCCGCGCGGGGCTGCCCAGCCTCGTCGTCATGGCCGCCGACGCGCCCGCGGTCAACCGTGCCGAGTGCCGGGCCGTCGGAGCTGAGCTGCAGGTGGCCGGCGGGAGCATCGCGGACGCGGCCCGGCTGGTCGCCGCGGAGGTGCCGGCCCGCCCCGGGTACCAGGACGTCTCCACGCTCAAGGAGCCCTACCGCATCGAGGGCAAGAAGACCATGGGGTTGGAGATCGCCGAGCAACTCGGCTGGCGGCTGCCCGACGTCATCGTGTACCCCACCGGCGGCGGGGTCGGCATCATCGGCATCCACAAGGCGCTGCTCGAGTTGCGCGAGCTTGGCTGGACCGGGCGGCAGCCGCTGCCCCGCCTGGTGGCGGTCCAGTCCACCGGGTGCGCCCCGATCGTGACGGCGTTCGCGGCCGGCGCGGACCACAGCGAGCCCTGGCCGGACCCCAGGACGGTCGCCTTCGGCCTCACCGTCCCCAAGGCGCTCGGCGACTTCCTCGTCCTCGGCGCGCTGTACGCCACCGAGGGGACCGCCGTCGCCGTGGACGACGCGGCGCTGCTCGCCGATCAGCGCCTGATCGCGCGCCTGGAAGGCCGCTTCATCTGCCCCGAGGGCGCGGCCTGCGTCACCGCCGTGCGCCAGTTGCGCGAATCCGGATGGCTGGCCGAAGCGGACCAGGTGGTCGTGCTGAACACCGGCACCGGGCTGAAGTACCCGCACACGATGCCGCAGGACGGGCCGGCGCGCTGACCGCCGCGCCGGACAGGGCATGTCCGGCGCGGCGGCTGCCCGGGGACGTCCCCTGCCCCGGGGCACAGCCCGCGGCCGGGACGCCCCCCCTCCGGGGTGAGCCCGCCCCGGCCGCGGGGCCAGTAGGTGCGGTTGCAAAGGCGTTGCGAAGCCGTTACTGCCCTTGTTACTGGCCGGTAAACTTCCCTTGTTACCGTTCGGTAATCGGCTTGGCCGGGGTCATCGGCGGCCAGGAGCCGTCCTTGGCCAGTGCGACCGCCTGCTCCGCGGACATCCGCATGCCGGCCTGGTGTGCGGCGCTGAACGCCTCCTCGCCGAGGGCCGCTGCCGCCACGGCGTCCCTGGTTCCGTTCAGCCTGGCCTGGTCAGGCCCGGCGGTGGGCGCGCCGATGTCCCGCCTGATCGCCTGGGAGGCGCCGAACAGGGTGGCGGCCGCCGTGGCGTTGCCCGCGGCCGATTCCACCGCGGCGAGTTCCTCGAGCATCTCCGCGACCGAGCGGCGGCCGCCGACCGATTCGGCCTCCTCGAGGCTGCGCGGTCACCAAGCCGCGTGGCGTTGCCGAGGCGCTCGGTGAGCCGTTGCTCGGCCAGGGCGAGGTCACCGGAGTTGATGGCCACGACCCCCAGATTGCCCAGGACGGGCGTGGCTCGGCGCAGGTCGCCGATCTCGGCGGACCTGGCCATGCTCTGCGTGTAGTACGCGGTGGCCCGGTCCAGGTCACCCTGATGCAGGGCGAGCCGGCCGAGGCCGCTCAGCGGACGAGTCGCGGCCCGGCCGGCAGTGCTTCGTGCTGATCGAGGGCAGGGCGACGGTCGAGGCGGCGGGGAACCGGCTCCGCGAACTGGGCGCCGGATCGTTCGTCGGCCTGGTGGACGCCGACGGACGGCCGCTGCCCCTGTCGGGCCTGACCGTTTGGCTGGCGACGCACTCGCGGGTGCTCGTCATCGACGCCCGGCGCCTGGCCGGGCTCATCGACTCCGATCCCGCGGCGGCCGCCGCCTGGCGCAAGATGTCGCAGCAGGCGTGACCGGCACCCGGACGGCGCCGAGCGGGCGCCGTCCGGCGTGCCGATCCCGGGTTACCACATCCAGGGGTGGAAGATAGCGACCTTGCCGTGGGCTTGGGCGCCGCTACCGTGCCCCATCGCGGCGGCCGTGACCGCGCCGATGCTGCCCAGTGTGAGGGCCAGGGCGAGAATCCCGCGCACCACCCGGGCACGGACCGACCTCGGGGCCTTGCGGTGCGCCGATAACCTCCGGTGCGCGCCGCCCGCCGGGCCGCTAGAAGGAGTGCCGTTCGATAATGAACTACGAATCTCCATGGGAGAGGGTCCCCTCTTGACGACATAGACAACGGGTCCTCTAAGAGGGAGAAACTACTCCTCTCCCGGCCCCGGGATATGACATTCGGGCTAATTCAGGCAAGTTCTCCCGCACCTGCCCGTGCAAGTTGCTCAGACGGGGCCGGTCAGAGCCGCATGCGCAACACCAGCCTGGTGCAGCATCAATTCCTACTTCTATCCTCCAGCGCATCAGCAGTCACAGGCGCCACGGGCATATAGCCGTGGCGGGCGTTTGCTGCCGTCGGCATTGCTTTCCCTGAAAGGGTCCGTGCAAATTGCGCTGCACCCTATCTGACCAGGGGATGAACATTTTCAGTTTATCTGGCGCTGCCCTTACAGTGAGTATGAGAAGGCCATAGCGGGTATTAAACGCGACGGAATGGTTCCGTGCATCCCATTCGACCGGCCGCCTGCCTGCAGGCGGCGGAAGACGCAAGGCGATCATGGAATTTAGGGTTCTCGGGCCGATCGAGCTCTGGTCGGCCGGCCGGCAGCGGGACCTGGGGCCGGCCAGGGAGCGCTGCGTCCTTGCCATCCTGCTGCTGACGCCGCGAACGATAGTCCCGGCCGAGACCCTCATCGACCGGTTGTGGGACACCCGGCCGCCGGCCAAGGCCAGGGAGAGCCTCTCCGCCTACCTCGCCCGGCTCCGGGCGTCGCTGCGCCAGGCGGTCGGTGACAACGTCCAGCTTGCCGGGCGCGCCCGGGGCTACGTGCTCGACGTCGATCCCGAAGCGGTGGACCTGCATCAGTTCCGCCGGTTGCGCCGGCTCGCGGACACGCTGGCTGCTGGCGGCGATCATGACCAGGCGGCCACCCTGCTGCGCGAGGCGGACGGGCTGTGGCGCGGCCCGGCGCTGGCGGGCATCGACGGTGACTGGGTGGCGCGGATGCGCGACAGTCTCGAAGAGGAGCGCCGGGCGGCCGTCCTGGAGCGCGTCGAGTGTGAGCTGGCGCTGGGCCGGCATGCCGACCTGGTCGGTGAACTGCACCATCTGCTGGCGCAGTATCCGCTCGACGAGACGTTCATCGCCCATCAGATGACCGCCCTCTACCGGAGCGGCAGGCCAGGTGACGCCCTCAGCCTCTACCGGGAGACCCGCAGCCGCCTGGTCGATGAGCAGGGCAGCGAGCCAGGGCCGATGCTGTCCGAACTGCATCAGCGGATCCTCCGGCGCGATCCCGGACTTGCCGCGCCGTCGGCCTGCGCTGCCGGCCCGGGTGTCGCGCCCGGACACCCTCCCGCCCGAGACGGCCGAGTTCGTGGGGCGCGACGAGGAACTCAGCCTGCTCATCGGGGAGCAGGGGGACGCCCCCCGGGTCAGCGTGATCGCGGGCATGGCCGGCGTGGGCAAGACCGCGCTGGCGGTGCGCGCCGCCCACAGCCTTTCCGGGCAGTACCCCGACGGCGTGTTCTACCTCGATTTCCACAGCCATGACACGGGCACCCCCTCGCTCGACGCCGCGGAAGCGCTGTACCGCCTGCTCCAGATGTTCACCGTGCCGGCCACGCAGATACCCGGATCGCTCACCGAGCGTGCCGCGCTGTGGCGGGCCCAGCTCGGCCGGCACCGCGCCGTGGTGATCCTGGACGACATCGCCGCACTGGACCAGATCGACCCGCTGCTGCCAGCGGGCGGCCGGTCGCTGGTCCTGATCACCAGCCGGTACCGGATTCCCGGCCTGGCCGATGCCCGGGCGCTGACCCTGGACGTGCTGCCCGTCGACGACGCGGTCGCGCTGTTCCGGCGGATCGCGGGAGGCGGCGGGGCGCAGGACGACGCCGAGGTGGCCGGGGTCGTGGAACTGTGCGGGCGGCTGCCGCTCGCCATCCAGCTCACCGCGGGGCGGCTGGCCCGCGACTACCCCGCCGGGCTTGGCGGCCTGGTGGCCGAGCTTTCGCACCCGCCTGCCCGGGTGGCCGCCGCGGACGTGGCGGTCCTGGACTGGGTGCCTGCCTTCGAGCTGTCCTATCGCGCCCTGCAACCCGGGCATCAGGAATTCTTCCGCCGGCTGGGGCTGAGCCCGGCCGCGCAGATCAGCCTGCACGCCGCGGCGGCGCTCGGCGGCGCCACCCTCGCCCGGACGGAGGAGGCGGTCGGCGCCCTGCTCGATCACCAACTGCTGTCCCGCGCTCCCGGCGGGCAGTTCGTGTTCCACGGCCTCATCCGCGGCTACGCGGCCATGTGCGCCGAGCGCGACGATTCAGCGTCCGCGCGGCGGCAGGCGATCGGCAGGCTGCTCGACTACTACCTGCACACCGCCGACGAGGCCGACCGGGGGCTCTACCCGTTCCGGCGCCGGATGCCGGTATCGGTGACCCGCCCGCCGGCCGCGGCCCCTGCCCTGGCCACGCCGGAGGAGGCGGCGGCCTGGCTCGAGGCGGAGTGGCGGAACGTCCTGCAGGCGGCCCAGTACGCCGCCCGGCACGAGTGGAAGCGCAAGTGCGCGGACCTCATCCACGCGCTGGCCGGGTTCGTGCAGATCAAGGCGTTCTGGCCCGAGGCGATCGCGGCGCACACCCTGGCCCTGCAGGCGTCCCGCGACATCGCCGATCCCGGCAGGATCGCGCTGGCGGCGCTGGAACTCAGCGAGGTGAGCCAGGAGACCGGCCGGCACGAGGCGATGCTTCCCCTGGCAGAGGACGCCGCGTCGATCTACCGGTCCCAGGGCGACCGCCGTGGCGAGGCCCACGCCCTCGACCAGATGGGCATGGCTCACGCGCGGGTGACCCGCTACCGCGAGGCACTCGCCTATTTCCAGGAGGCGCGGATCGGCTACCGCGCCGCCGGGGACCAGCACGGCCTGGCCAACACCCTCAGCCACTCCGGCATCACCTGCTGGCACCTCGGGCGCTACCCGGACGCAACGGATCACCTGCAGCGAGCGCTTGCGCTCTACCGTGAGGTCGGCGACCGCCGTGGCGAGGCGAAAACCCTCAACAACCTCGGCCGGATGCGGTTGCTATCCGGCTATCACCGGGACGCGCTGGATGCCTATCAGAGTTCGCTGAAGATATTCGCCGAGATCGGCGGGGCGCAGAACGAGGCGATCCTCTATCACAACATCGGCGGGATCTACGACTACAAGGGCAGCTACGAGGAAGGGCTGGCCGCCTACCAGCGCGCCCTGATCATCTACCGCGACATCGGCGACCTGCCCAATGAGGCCGATGTGCTCAACGACATCGGCGCCATCTACAGAAAAGCCGAGTGCTATGACGACGCGCTGCTGCACCACGAGCAGGCGAGGCTGATCGCCGAGGAGATCGGGAACCAGTCGCAGCAGGTCATCGCCCAGCGCGGGATCGCCGACGTAAGCCGCTCGTCGGGCCAATACGGCGAGGCGCTTGACCAGTATCATGCCGTGCTCAAGCTGGCCCGGGAGATTGGTGACCCCTACGAGGAGGCCAAAATCCTCGAAGGGATCGCGGAAACGACGCTCAGCACCCGTCGCCCCGATGCCGCGCGGATTCTTTTCCGACAGGCACTGGACATCTTCGAGCGCCTCGGCGTGCCCGAGGCGGAGGCGGCGCGAATACGCATAGAAACCACGGATCCCGCCCTGGGCCGCTTACCTCCCAGCCTTACCTCCTAGCCTTGCCTGCCTCGCGCGGCCAGCGGGCAAGCCCCGCTGGCTGCTTCTCGTGTGCCCGTTTCCTGTGCGCCTGACCTGCGGTGCAAGGTCCGCGTCAAGGTCAGTGCAAGCCGGCCGCCGCACGCTCTAGTCGTGGTTCTCGTCAGGAACACGCCAGTGGCGCAGTCCGTCGGCAGGCGGCTACGGCCGCTCTACGCGACCGCGTTCATCCACAGCTTCGTGCTCTGGTATTCGATCGAGAAGCTCTACATGCGGTCGGTGGGCCTGAACGACTACCTCATCACGATCGCCACGCTCGTCTACATCGTGGTCATGATGACGGCCAACATCCCGCTTGGCCTGCTCGCCGACCGGTGGAGCCGCAAGGGCGTGCTCTACATCGCCACCTGTGCGCTGATCGGCAGTTCCGTGGTCTGCGGCTTCAGCCACGGCCTGGTCCTGTACGCCACCGGGATCTCGGTCTGGGGCCTGTTCTACGCCGCGTACGCCGGGACCTACGATTCGGCCGTCTACGACGTGGTGCTCGAGGAAACCGGTTCGGCCGAGGGCTTTGAGCGCTGCTACGGCCGGGTGCAGATGTCCGAGGCCATGGCGTTCATCACCAGCGCACTGCTCAGCGCGGTCGTCGCCCGCTACTTCAGCCTGCGGGTCGAGTACTTCCTCACGATTCCGTTCACCTGCTGTGCATTCCTCACCCTGTCCCGGTTCCGCGAGCCCAGCCTGCATCGCACGGCGCCGAGGCTGCATATGGGGGCTCATCTGGGCCGGATAGTGCGCGGCGCGACCGGGGGCAACGTCGGCTGGATCGTGGTCGCCCTGGTGGCCAACTGCGTGGTCATGCGCCTGCTCATCGAGTTCTACCAGCTCTGGTACCTCGGGCTGGCGCTGCCCGTGCTCTGGTACGGCCCTGGTTGCGCGCTGATGTACTCCGGCGCCTGGGGCGGCGGCGCGCTCGCCAACTGGCTGCGGGGCGGCCGCACGGTGCTGATGGCCGGGCTCGGCACGCTGGTGATCGCCTTCGGGCTGTTCGTCGAGGACCCGCGCGTGGTGGTCGGCGCGCAGGTGGCCACGATCTTCGGGGTCACCGTCCTCAACATCGCGCTGACCCGCTACCTGCACGACGCCATGCCCTCGACGGTCCGGGCCGGTGCCGCCTCGGTGGTGAGCACCATCGGGTACGGCGCCTTCGTGCCGACCGCGGTCGGCTTCGGCGTGTACAGCCGGTCTCATGGCATCTTCGCGGCGTCGGCGTTCGTCGTCGTTCCCCTGGGTGTCATGTGCTTCTCGGTCGCCTGCGCCCGGCGCTGGCGGGCCCAGCCCGCCCCGCAGCCGGTCCAGCAGCCCATCGAGCAACTGCTGGCCCTGGGCCGGCTCCAGGAACGTCACCGGGCCTCTTCGCCGGAACCGGTGGCCGGGCCTGCCCGGTCCAGGTACCCCGAAGGCGTGCCCAGCGCCCCCTACTGGTGGCCGGCCGACCGGGCCCGTCAGTCCGCGCCGGGCGGGCCGAAGGTGAACCGGGTCGGGGAGCCCGCGAAGTCGCTGGCGTCCAGGGCGAACACCCAGTCGAGGCGCAGCGCGTAGACGCTGTTCAGCGCGGGATCCACCAGCTCCGGGCCGTAGCTGGCCTGGTATTTGGCGTTCTCCGCCACCAGCATGGCCGCCAGGGCCTCCGGGCTGGTGATCCGCTCGGCCCGGCCGTGCGCGACCACCGGTTCCCGCGGGTTGTCGGTGGACACCGTGCAGCGGTCGTCTGCGCTCAGGTTCCGTGCCTTGCGGGACCCGTTCGCGCTGGAGAACCACAGCCGGTCGGCGTGCCACACCGCCCAGACCGGCATCAGGTGCGGCGCGCCCTGCGGGGTCACCGTGGCCAGCCAGAAGTCGTGCGAGCGGGCCAGCCTCTCGACCACCCAGGACCAGGGCAGCAGCCCGGTCCCCTCGGTGGCGGGCAGCGTCCCGTAGCCGGGCATGTGGGGTCGCGTGGCGGTTGGTTCGTGCACCTTCCGAAGTTAGCAACCGGCCCGGTCAATCCGCCGCCCGGCCGACCAAGCGCCGGCGTCAGTTCACGATGAGCCGGGACGGGCGGGCCGGCGTGTGCCAGAGCCGGTTGGTGGCGATGACCCCCTCGGTCTCGGTGATCATGTCGCCGCCGGTGCCCAGGTTGACGTCGAACTTGGGGAACGCCGAGGAGGCGACCTCGACCCGCAGCCGGTGCCCGGCGGGCAGCCGCACGCACGTGTCCCACATGCGGATCTCCACCTCGTAGGCCTCGCCGGGAGTGACCAGCCGCTCGGCGCCGAACCCTTCCCGGTAGCGCAGCCTGGCCATGCCGTCGCACAACCGCTGGGCGAAGCCGCCCGGGTGCACGTCAAGCAGCTTGGCCGTGACGTCGGCGTCCGCGGCCGAGGTGGCGACGTGCGCGACGACCTTGACCGGCCCGATGATCTCCAGCGGTTCGGTCAGCGGCTCACTGGTGAACACCAGCACGTCGCCGCGGCTTTCGATGCCGTGGTAGTCGTCCGGGCCGCCGATCTGCGCGCTGCTCTGGTCGGTGATGAACGGGACCGGCCGGCCTGGGTCGTGCGTCCACTCATCCGGGGGCTGCTCGCCGGTCACCGCCGCGGCGACCAGCCGGCCGTCGCCGTACCGGCTGTTGGCATGCCCGTCGCTGGACAGGTGGAAGACCGTGGACGGTGCGCCGGGCGGTGGCCAGGCCTGCTCGTCGCGCCACTCGTTCGCGCCCATCACGAAGATCCGCACCGGCGCGGGGGCTGGGTCCTGCTCGATGCCCTTCACGTGCTCGTCCAGGAAGGCCAGCGTGTACGCGTCCATGTCGATCAGCGCATCCGCGCCGAAGTCCACCTCACCGAGCTTCCGCGCCGAGTTCACCGCGTGCCCCCACGGGCCCATCAGCAGCCGCTGGCCGGCGCGGCCCGCGGCGACCATGGCGGCGAAGTTGGCCGGGGTGCCGATCCGCTCGTCGTCGTACCAGCCGGAGATGTGCAGCACCGGCACGTCGATCTCGCCGATCCGGTGCTGGTAGCGGACCGGCTCCCACCACTCGTCCAGGGTGCGGTGCCGCAACTCCTCGCGCCACAGCGGTGCCGCGAACCCGGCCGCCTCGTCCATGGTCAGCAGCGGGCGGTGCCGGTACACCTCCATCCAGTCCACATCCTCGATGAACTGGGGCATCCGGCCGTCGGTCAGCCGGAACCAGTTGATGTGCATCGGCGTGGGCAGCCCGGTCGGCCACTCCACGAACGGATCGCTGGGCGTCACCAGGCACACCATCGCCCGCAGCGCGGGCGGCCGCTCGAGCGCGGCCAGCCACTGGATCCGGCCGCCGTAGCTGCCGCCGAGGGTGGCGACGTCGCCGGTGCACCAGTCCTGCGCCGCCGCCCAGCCGATGACCTCCGCCCCGTCCGGCCCGTCGTTGCGGTACGGCTCGAAGCTGCCATCGGAATCGCCGCGGCCGCGCACGTCAACGTGCATGCAGGCATAGCCGCCGTTGGCCAGCGCGCTGCCGCGCTGCGATTGCCGCTCCCCGGTCTTGCCGTAGGGGGTGCGCACCACCACGACGGGGGCGGGCAGCTTCTCCGGGAGGACCAGGTCCGCCGACAGCGTGATGCCCTCGCGCAGCGGGACCCGGACATTGAATCTGCGTACCACTCCAGCCTCGGCCACGAAAGGGGATGCTACCCGGCAGCCGTGATCCGAATCGATGCATCTCATGGCACCACATGTGCCCGCGATCGCCGGGGGGCGGTCCCCGGCGCTGGCATGGCCGGCCGCGCGCCGCGCCGTGCGCTTCGGCTGAACCGGAGAGTTAGGGATCTACTTTGCTGGGAAGTGGCTAGTGCGGGTGCCGGAAGGCGTGGGACGCGGCCGGGAGGTGGAGGACGTGGAGTTCAAGGTGGTGCTGTTCATGCCACGCGATGCCGCCAGCGTGCCGATCAGCCGCCAGGTTCTCGACAGTTGCCTGGAGACCCTTGGGGTGACCGCCGATACCCGGACCGACATCGCCCTTGCCCTCAGCGAGGCGTGTGCCAACGTGGTCCTGCACACGGGGGCGGAACAGGAGTACGAGGTGATGGCCCGGGCGATAGACGGCCGGTGCGTGATCGAGGTGGCGAACGGCGGCGACGGCACGGTCGCCCCGCCCAGCGAACCCGTGCCGCTGACCGCCGAGCACGGCCGCGGGCTGCGGATCATTGACGCGATCACCGACAACCTGCGGCTGACCGGCAACGGCCGCGCCGGGACGACGGTGCATTTCGAGAAGGAACTGGACTGGGTGCCCGGCGCGCTCGGTGAGCACCTGTCGCACGGCGCGGGATGACGCCGACTCCGTGCCACGCTACCCGGCCCGCGCAGGCGCGATGAGGGCGTCGGCGAGGACCGCCCTGACCAGGCGCTCGGCGTAGCTCCGGTCGGTGGTCGCCCCGGTGATCAGGACCCGGTAGTAGATCGGGCCGGATATCTGGTCGATCAGGAGGCCATGGTCGATATCCGGGCGGAGCCCCTCCCGCTGGCTGGCTCGCCGCAGCCGGGCCAGCGCAATGGCACGCCGCCGCGCGTGCACGCTGCGGATCAGGTCGCCGATGTCCGAATGGCGGGCCGCCGCGGCGACAAGTTCGCCGGCCAGGCCGGCGGACACGGACACGCCGTCGGAACTGCCCGCCGTCCGGTACCGGTGCAGGCTCTCGGTCAGGCCCACGGCAAACTGGGTCAGGTCGCGGCACAGGTCGCCGGTATCGGGGATAGATGCAAACGGGATCATCCGGGTGGCCACCGCAAAGGCGAGATGATCCTTGGTCGGCCACCGCCGGTACAGCGTCGTCTTGGCCACGGCGGCGCGTTCGGCCACCTCGTCCACGTTCAGCCCCGCGTAACCCCGGGTAAGCAGGAGATTCCAGGCCACGTCCAGCACCCGCTGATCGACGGCGGTGTCGCGGGGGCGGCCACGGCGGGCCGCCACGCCCTCGTTCGCCACGTGCTCCTCCCCAATGCGCTATCTAGGTAGCGTCGGGGAAGCGCAACGATCGCACAACTCGGGCAGCGCAGTTTTAACGAAAGACTGGCGCCTGTGCCCACCGGGGACCTCCTACGAGGGCACAGGCGCCCTCGTTTGGCCCGCGGCGGGGGTAGGTCAGCCGGCGACGTCGGCGGGCGGTTGCCCGGCGGCCGCGCTGACCTGCTCCCTGGCCCTAGCGGCCACTGCCTGGCGGCCAGCCGGGACCTGGGCTGCCGGATGGCGGCCCGCCGCCCGGCGCGGCAGCAGCAGCGTGACCGCCGCCGCGACCCCGACCAGGGCGGCGTTCACCGACATGGCCACCACCATTCCGGTGACGAATGTG
Organism: uncultured Actinomycetes bacterium; assembly: GCA_963806145.1. GTDB lineage: Bacteria > Actinomycetota > Actinomycetes > Streptosporangiales > Streptosporangiaceae > DASXKD01. Next base: position 102,813 of record CAWDXD010000005.1, on the reverse strand, counting down.
CCCGTGTCCGGTGCGGTGCCGAGGATGCCGTAGAAGATCGCGCCGATGACCGCGATCCCGCTGGCGGCGCCGAACTGCTGGGTGGTGGTGAGGATCCCGGCCGCCGCGCCCGCCCGCTCGGGCCGGACGTGGGTGAGCACCGCGCCGATCAGCAGCGGCAGCGCGATCCCCTGTCCCAGGCCGATGAGCACGGTCGCCGGGGCGAGGTCCCAGCCGGTCAGCTGGGCGCCGTAGTGCGCGCCGGTGAGGACGAGCCCGATCGCGCCCAGGGTGGTGATGGTCGCGCCCAGGGTGATGGCCCGGGGCCCCAGCCGCGCCGAGAACCGCGGGCTCAGGATCGACATGAGAGTGAACGCCGCGGCCAGTGGCAGGGCCTCGATGCCGGCGTGCAGCGGCGACTGGCCGAGCCCGGCCTGCAGCAGCAAGGTGAGCACGAACATGAAGCTGCCGAAGAAGAAGACCAGGCCGAAGTTGACCAGCAGGCCGGCCGAGAAGGTGCGGTCGCGGAACAGCGGCAGGTCGAGCAGTGGCTCACCGTTCCGGCGCGCCAGCCGCCGCTCCCAGGCCAGGGTCAGCGCCAGCATCGGCAGCGCGGCGGCGAGCGATGCCCAGGTCCACGGCGGCCAGCCCTGGTCACGGCCGAGTGTCAGCGGCACCAGCGCCAGGGCGATGCTGGCCGAGATCCCGATGGCACCGAGCGGGTCGAGCCTGGGCCGGTGCTGCGCCCAGGCGTGCGGCACCACGCGGGCCGCGGCGACCAGCGCCAGCACGCCGACCGGCACGTTCACCAGGAAGATCGCCCGCCAGCCGAGCCCGAAGATGTTCGCCTGGATCAGGCCGCCGCCGAGGATCTGCCCGGACACGAAGCCGGCACCCATGGTCACGCCGAACCAGGCCAGCGCGCGGCTGCGCTCGTGTACCGGGAACGTCGCCGTGATCAGCGCCAGTACCTGCGGCACCATCACGGCACCGGTGAGTCCCTGCACCAGCCGTGCGGTCACGAGTTCGGTGGAGGACTGGGCGAGCCCGCACAGCAGCGACGCGGCGGCGAAGCTGACCACGCCGATCATGAACAGCCGCCGGTAACCGAACAGGTCGCCCAGTCTGCCCCCGGTCACCATGCCGCTGGCGTACATGAACGCGTACCCGCCGACGATCAGTTGCAGCGCCGCGTCGCTCACGTGCAGGTCGCGCTGCAGGGACGGGGCCGCCACGTTCACCGCCCAGATGTCGAACCCGGCCATGAACATCGCGGTCAGCACGACCGGAAGCATCAGCCAGCGGCGCGGATCCGGCCCGGCCGGGGCCGGCTGCAGCCTTGCTGGTGTTGACTGCGCAGTAGGCACGAACGCTCCTGTAGTTCGATAAGCATCGAAGTTCGATAACAATCGAACGGTACAACAACCATCGAACTACTCGCAACTCTGAGCTATGCTCGGCACTGTGATGGACGATGGGGTCGAGCCGGCGGTAGCGGACATCCGGCTGCCGCGGGTGCTCGCCGCGCTCGCCGACCCGCACCGGCTGGCAGCCGTACGGTTCGTGGCGTGGCGCGGCGAGTCCTGGTGCGCCCAGGTCATCGAGGAGGCCGGGCTGCCGATGACCAAGCCGACCTTCTCCCATCACCTGCGCATCCTGCGCGAGGCGGGCATCGTCACCAAGCGGATCCAGGGCGCCCGGGGCTATATGTCGCTGCGCAAGGATGACCTGGACCAGCGCTTCCCCGGCCTGATCGACTCGATCCTCGCCGCCGACGCCGAAACCGTGGCCTGACTCCCGGCTTCCGCTCCTCCCGCCCGGGGGTCAACCGGGCTGTTCGGGTTCCTCGGCAAGGAACCAGACGAAGGAAATCCGGGCCAGGGGGAACGCGAGAAACCACACCGCTGCCGCGACATAGGGAAAGAACGCGGCAATAGGCACCGTCAGCGCGAAGAACACCGGCCCGGACAGGCTGCGGGCACGCATGGCCCGGATATGCGCGCGCCCGACGTCCGGCCGCAGCAGGTTTCCACTGCCGGATGCGTACCAGAAGTAGGCCGCGGAGGCCGCCGAGGTCAGGAATACCGCGGCCGCATAGAGCACCGCCGCCGCGGGTGACCCGGTGTGCTCTCCGAGCACCGCGGTGGGAAACGGCAGGAACGCGATGAAGAGCAGCAGCAGGAGGTTGAGCCACACCAGCGCGGCGTCGTCGCGGGCGATGAGCCGGAATGCCTGGCGATGGATCACCCAGAACCTGGAGATCACCAGAAAGCTCAGCCCGTAGGCCAGGTAACGCGGCCAAAGATCCAGCAAGGCTCTGGACAGGTCGTCGTCACTCGTCGTGGCCGGGACCGCGATATCAAGGATCAGCAGGGTGACGGCGATGGCGAACACGCCGTCCGACAGCGCCAGGATCCGGCCGATACCCTCTTCCGCCGCTTCGTCGCCCTCCTGCCGCGGCAACCGCCACACCCGGTCCGGCAACTTCCTCACTGGATCCCCCCGGCGGGTCCTTAGGACTGGGCTTCTCGCCAGCCGGCCTCGGCGAGGCCGGTGGTCTGACGGTAGTAGACGGGCCCGCGCCGGGCGGTGCGGACGCCGGTCAGGCGACGAGGTCCCGGCCGCGGAACACGGCCAGGGCCGCCCCTGCCGCGGCCACGCCGATCCCGGTCATGACCACCGCCGCGGCCGCCTGGAACGGCTGTGCGGGCACCAGCCCGATGTGCGCGAACGGCGTCAGCCCGACCAGCCAGCCCGGCGCGCCCAGCAGCGCGCCGACCGCCTGCCACAGGAACGTCAGCACCAGGAACCCGTAGGCGATCGCGGCGCTGGCCCGCGGCACGACCGCGTACGCCAGCGCCGCGACACCCAGGAACAGCAGTGCCGCGGGCAGGCAGTTCAGGCCGGCCTCCAGCATCTGCCCGGCCCGGACGCTGGTCCCGCCCGCCGCGGCCCCGGCCCAGGTGAGCAGGCCGGTCAGCACGCAGATCAGCGCCGCCGCGGCAGCCCCGAGCAACAGCCGCCCGGTGAGCCAGCCGGTGCGGCCGACCGGCAGCGCCAGCAGCGTCTCCAGCTGCTGGCCGGCCTCCTCGCGCCGGGCGGCCCCGACCTGGGCGCAGGCGAACAGGCTGACCCCGAGCACGTAGACGAGGAAGATCAGCGCGAGATACCCGGCCGGCGTCGTGATCGAGCCCACGCCGAGCTTGGCGACCTGGCGGTTCACCCCGGCGGGGATCCCGTTCGAGGAGACGCTGCTGGCCACCACGCCGAGGATGAACGAGAACACCGCGAAGCTGCCCGCCCACGCGATCAGGCTGTCCCGCTGGCCGCGCAGCGCCTGGGCCGTCGGGGAGGAGAGCAGCCGTAGGCTCGTCCCGCCGCCCCGTTCCGGCAGCAGGCCGCTGCCGAGGTCCCTGGTCTCGCCGAGCCGCGCCGCGATCAGCAGGAGCAACACGCTGGCCGCCGCGGGAAGCAGCAGCACCACGGGCCGCGGGCCGGCGAACGGGCGCATCTCCTCGGCCCAGCCGAGCGGCGTCAGCCAGCGCAGCCAGCCGGCCCCGGCCACCGTGTCAGCGATCACCCGTAGCAGGAAGAACAGCGCGACCGCGGCGCCACCGATTTCCAGTGCAATACGACGCGTCGGGGCAAGCTGGCTCGCCACCGCACCGACTCCGGCGATCACGGGGATGACCGAGACGGTGGCCAGGGCCAGGTAGGCCGATCCGGCCACGGGGAGGCGGCCTGCCGCGAACCCGGCGAACTCCGCGGCCCACAAGATCAGCGTGGCTGCCCCGATCGCGGCCATCGCGGACAGGTAGGCCGTCCGGCGGCTGACGATCCCGGCGAGCGTCAGTTCCGCCCGGCCCGCGTCCTCCTCGCCGCGCAGCGCCCGCACCGCGGATAGCAGTCCGAACACCGCGGCCGCGATGGCCAGCACCCCGCCGACCCGCCACGCCGTGTAACCGCTGACCGCGGCCACGTCGTGCGGCTCGCCGTAGAGCAGGCGCAGCCCGGGGTTCGCGCCGAAGCTGTCCGCGAACGCGCGCCGGCCGGCTGCCGTGGTGTACACGCGCCGGTAGCCGACCGGTTGGATCAACGAATAGACAAGGAACAGGTAGGTGAAGACGACCGTCAGCACCCGGCCGTCCCGGAAGGTCCGCGCGACCAGGGCACTGGCCGGCCCGCGGCCTGCCCGGGTATCGCGGCGGGCGCGCGGGCGGGCCGGCGCGTCCTGGCTAACGGCTGGCATGGCCGTCGTAGTGGTGCAAGAAGATCTCCTCCAGCGAGGGCTCACGGCTGACGAGCGCCGTGACCGGGTGCCCGGCCAGGGCGGTGACCACCGGCCCGACGCTGCCGGTGACCTCGAACCGCAGCGCGTTCGGGCCGGCCTGCTGCACCTGCACCCCGGGCAGCGGCGGAAGGTCCGGCGCCTGGCCCTCGAACGTGACATCCATTGTCTGCGTGCTCAGGTGGCGCAGTTCGGCCAGCGTCCCCTGGTCGACGAGCTTGCCTTCCTTGAGGATGCCGACCCGGTCGCAGACGGCCTCGACCTCGCTGAGGATGTGCGAGGAAAGGAAGACGGCCTGGCCGCGTTGCTTGGCCGCCGTCACGCAGTCCCGGAACACCATCTCCATCAGGGGGTCAAGACCGCTGGTGGGCTCATCCAGCACCAGCAGGTCCGCCCGGGTGGCCAGCGCCGCGACGAGCTGCACCTTCTGCCGGTTGCCCTTGGACAGCGCGCGCACCTTCTTGCCGGTGTCCAGGTCGAATCGCTGGACGAGCTCGTCCCGGTAGGCACGGTCCGTGCCGCCGTGCAGGCGGGCGAGGAACTCCAGCGTCTGGGCGCCGGTCATGGCCGGCCACAGGAACGGTTCGCCGGCGACGTAGGCCACCCGGCGGTGGGCCGTCACCGGATCGGCCTGCGCGTCGACGCCGAACAGCTCGGCCCGGCCGCGGGTGGCCCGGTGGATGCCGAGCAGCAGCCGGATCGTGGTCGTCTTCCCGGCCCCGTTCGGGCCCAGGTAGCCGTACACCTCGCCGGGCTCGATCGACAGGTCCAGCGAGTCGAGCGCCAGCGTCTCGCCGTAGCGCTTGGTCAGGCCCTCGGCCTGGATGGCCTTCATCTGGCTGGCCTTTCGGTTGCGGGCTGGGCTCCCTGGAGGTGCCGCACCGTCGCCCGTGCCTGCTCGGCGAGTTCGGGGCTGAGCAATGGCTGCGAATAGAAGTCGATCAGCGCCCCGGCCAGCCGCAGATGCCCCTCCGCCGTGAAGATGTCGGCGCCGAGCCAGCGGGAAAGCGGGCCGTGCATCATGAGCAGGCCGGTTTGCATCGCCACCAGCGCCGCCGAGTAGCCGCGCGGATCCGCCATCTGGCCCGGGTTGTGCCGCGCGAGCCAGGCTTCGCACAGTTCCACCATCTCGTCGAACATGGCCGCGGCCGCCGGTGAGCCGTCCACCAGGGACCGGGCCAGATAGCGGTAGGTCAGCAGCACGGTGGGGTGGGCAGCGGACATGAACGCGGGGTTGGCGAGCTGGCCGTCCAGCACCGCCTGCTCCTTGATCCGCATGAGCTGGTCAAGCGCGTAGGAGTCGCAGGCCGCGCGCAGGTCGTCCTTGGACCCGAAGTGGTGCCGGATCAGGCCGCCGGACACCCCGGCCGCCCTGGCGATGTCGCGGATGGTGGTCCCGTCCAGGCCGCGCTCGGCGAACAGGCGCAGCGCCGCGTCCCTGATGCGCGCGCGGGCGGTCAGGTCCTCGGCGGACCGTTCGCCGGCTGCGTTGGCTGCCACGTTTTCACCCGCTGCTGTACGAGAAAACAGTTCGCTGTCGCTGCGTATAGCAAACTATACAGATGAATAGCCGAGGGCGGCAAGCGCGGCAGCCGGAACCGGCATGGCGCGCGGCCAGCGGGGGTTCCGGGAGGTCGCCCCCCCGGGCTAGCCACGGGCCAGCGGGTTGGCCCGGGGGTCGTCCCCCCGGGCCAACACCGCTATTCGAGCGGCTGATGGCCCAGGTCACGGGGCTGGCGGCCGGCGAATATCCAGCCGCCGATGGCCGCGACGAGCGGCATGCCGATCAGGATGATGAGCAGGTTGGTGACCGGGACCGTGGTGAAGATCGTGGTCAGGCCACCGTTGAGCGAGTTGGTGCGGAACCAGCCCGCGGTGGCCACGTAGCCGCCCACGGTGCCGAGCACGGCTCCGGTGAAGCCGAGCGCGCCGGCGGTCGCGGCGGTGATGTTGCGGCGGGTTCGCCCGCTGGCTCCGGTGGCGGCCAGGGTGCGCAGGTCGCTGGCGGTCTCGCTGCGGATCAGGCCAACGCTCATGGCCAGGATGGCCAGCGCCAGGACGATGCCGAACACGGTGGCCCAGTTGACGACCGTCGCCGAGGTGGGGATGCTCGACCGCGTCTCCACGCTCATGTTCGCGGCCGCGGCCGCCACTTGGGCGTTGTGGATCTGCGCGCTGGTGAGCGGGTTGGCGGTCTGGATCAGCCAGCCGTCGGCGTTGTCGGGGCCGGTCTGCAGGTGCAGCGTGCGGACGGCGTGCTCCGTGATCACCGTGTTAGGCGCCGACGTGCCGGAGGGCAACGCGCTGACCTCCTGGATCACCGGATTGGCCAGGCAACTGCCCCTCGGGCAGGGGAACGAGGTCGGGTTCTGGCCGGGGCCGCTGCCGGGGCCGGGGCCCTTGGGGTTGCCGTAATTGAGTTGCATGTTGGACAGGCCGGACAGCCCAGGCCGCATGCTGAGTATGTCGGCCGTGGGACTGTACTCCGAACTCGTGATCCCGAAGGCATGCAGCAACTGCGGGGTGGCCACATACAGCGGCCCGGACCAGCTGCGGCCGCCCCCGTTGTGGTTGAGGTTGGCGTCCGTGCCCTCGAGTTCGACGACATCCCGGGAGCCGAGGGCGGTGGCGATGGCGTGCGCTTTGGCCGACAGCGACTGCATCGAGGCGGGCGCCGTGCTCGGCCCGGGGGCGCCCGGTCCGCCGCCCTGGCCGTTGGGGGTGTAGACGATGAGCTGGTTCGAGGCCAGGTTCGGCCCGGCGTAGTCGAGCACGTTCGCGAACCGGGCCGCCACGGCCACCGAGATGATCACGGCGATCAGGATGCCGATGCTGATCGCGGCGAGCGCCGAGCCGGAGCGGGCCCGGTAGCGGGACAGGTCCCGCAGGGCGAGGCGCACCGAGATCGGAGTCCTGTTGCCCAGCCTGGCCAGCACGGCCAGGCAGAACGGGGCCAGCAGGATCACCGCGACGATGAGCACGACCAAGCCGAGTGCCAACTTTGGCAGGCCGCCATTGCCGTTGGCACTGGCGCCCGACAAGCCGAACAGGATGAACGCGATCACCAGCAGGACCAGTCCGGGGATGGCCGAGCGGCGCACCCGCTTGGGCGGGGCGGGCCGCCCGGACAGGGCGGTCACGATGGGGACCCTGGTGATGGCCCGCGCCGGCAGCCATGCCGCGAAGACGGCGGCCACCACGGCCAGCAGCAGCGCCAGGACGAGCACCCCCCACGGCAGGGCGAACATGCCGATCAGGTGGTGCGCGCTCTGCTCCAGGGCGGGCCGGTAGGCCAGCCAGCCGGCCAGCCCGAGCACCAGGCCAAGGACCGCGCCGGCGACGCCGACGACGGCGCCGTTGGCCAGCACCACGAGGCGAACGTGCCGGTCGGTAGCGCCCGTCGAGGCGAGCAGGCCGAGGGACCGCAGCCGGCGCTGCGCCAGTACGGTGAAGCCGCCGACCGCGACCAGGGCGATGAGCAGCATTCCAACGACGAGGCCCGCGACCGAGATGCTCTCGGGGTTGACTACGTTGGCCTGCGTCTGCGATCCGGCGGCCGTGATGTCATGAGCGACCGCGGCGGGAGGCCTGCCTGACCCGTCGAACAGCACGGTGACCTGGGTCGGGTTGTGGACCTGGCCGGGCGGCACCAGGGCGAACTCGTCCAGCAGGCTCTGGGGGTTCTGCACGATGCCCACGACGGTCCGCGCGGTGCCGCCCTGATGCCACACGCTGCCGATCCGGAGGCCGAAGTCGGACGCCACCCCGCTGGTCACCGCTACCTGGCCTGCCCCCGTTGGGAAGTGCCCGGAGACCAGGGAGAGCATCGGCTGCCCGTACGGGCCGTGCGGGTTCTGCGCACGTAGCTGGTAGGTGTTGATCGAGCCGGGGATGGCGACAGTCTGGTTCTCGATGACGTCGATCGGGTGGAACCGCTGCTGGAGCGCCGCGATCTGGCCGGCCAGGTGCGGGTCGGGGGCCTGGAACGTGGCCATGTTCCGGGCGGTGCCGAAGCCGGCGTTTTTGGGCGGCGGGTTGTTCGTGGCCGCCGCCGCGCCGATGATCGTGGCGGCCACGGCGACCGTGATCAGCGCAAGGACCAGGAGCTGCTGCCGCCACTCGCGGCGGAACAGGCGCCACGCCCAGCGGGTCACGGCGCGGCGGGCCGGCATGCCTCCGTTCTTGGCTCCGCTCGCGGGGGCGGCTGGGCGCTCGCGCAGTGCTGTGCTCATTGCGTCTGTCCTGGGGCGCTGAGCAGCGATTCCGGTCCAGCCTGCGGCGCGGTCTGGTCCACGACGTGCCCGTCGCGCAGGAACACCACCCGGTCCGCCCACGAGGCCAGTTGCGCGTCGTGGGTTACCACGACGGCGGCGACACCGCGCTTGCACGCTTCATGCACCAGGCGCATCACCGCCTCGCCGTTCACCGAGTCCAGCGCGCCGGACGGCTCGTCGGCGAGCAGCAGGCGACGCTCACCCACCACCGCGCGCGCGATGGCCACCCGCTGCCGCTCGCCGCCGGAGAGCTGGTCAGGGAACCGGTCCGCCCGCTCGGACAGGCCCAGGCCGTCGAGGGCGCGCTTTCCGGTGGCGCGGGCCCGGCGGCCGGAGATCCCGTCGAGTTCCAGAGGCAGCGCGACGTTCTCCACCGCGGTCAGCCCGGGCAGCAGGTTGAAGTCCTGGAACACGTACCCGATGGAGCGGCGCCGCAGCCTGGCCCTGGCGCTGCGCGACATCTGCCGCAGCAGGGCGCCGTCGATCAGCACCTCGCCCTCCGTCGGCTCTTCCAGGCTGCCGGCAATCGTCAGCAGCGTTGATTTGCCTGAGCCACTCGGGCCCATCACGGCCACCATCGCGCCGGGCTCCACCGTCAGGTCAATACCGCGCAGTGCGTTCACCACCGTGTCGCCCTGCCCGTACACCTTCGTCACGCCCCGCAGTTCCAGCATGCTCATGTCACGGCCTCCTCAGGCCCCGTCGTATTGCAGCAATTAATAGGTCGAAAGGTTGCGATACGCGTGTCTCATCTGCGCGCTCCCGTCCGGCGCCGCTTCGGCAGCGGCGCGGGGGACGGCTGAGGGGCAGGCCCGGCTTGTGTCTCGGTGGCCCCGTCCGCGGCGGCCCGCTTGAGTCGGCCATCTGCCGAGTCCAGCCACCGGATCACCGAGTCCAGCCGGAACAGTTCCGCGTCAACCACCAGCGCCAGAGTGAGGTCGTAATCGGCCTCGTCCTCCTTCAGGCGTGTCCACTGCTGCATCAGTTCCACCAGGTAACGGCGGTGGACCTGAAGCAGCTCGTGCATGTCCACACCGGGGACCCGCAGTGCCACCAGCACCTTGATCACCAGCTCGTCCCTGGGCGGCGAGCTGAGGTCCGGCGGCGTGCGCAGCCACCCGGCCAGCTCCTCTGCGCCTTCCCGGGTGATCCGGAATCCCTTCTGCGGGCCCGCTTCCGTGGCGTCGTCGGACTCCACCAGCCCGTCCCGCTCCAGGCGCTGGAGCGTCGTGTACACCTGGCCCACGTTCAGCGGCCAGACCTCGCCGGTCCTCGCCTCGAACTCCTCGCGAAGCTGAAGGCCGTACTTCGGGCCTTCGCTCAGCAGCGCGAGCAGCGCATGCCGGACGCTCACGCGGCACTACAACCGGTAATCATGCTCGGTACTATACTGAGTATATAGACGAGCCCGAATCACTCTGGAGAGTGATTCTGCGGCAGATTTGACGGCGCCGAGTCAGCCTCTGGTCGTATGACCCGGCTGCCGGAAGGTGCCGTCATCAGCCTGCCGGCTGATGACGGGCTCCTTCGCCGGCCTCATGGAACGACCGAGGGCCAGTCGGCGGATCCGGTTCTAGTGGGCGCTAATCAGCCGGGCTCCGGTGGTCCATGGCTCGCCGCGGGGCCGGGGTGCGGCCAAGCACCGCCCGCTCGGCCAGCGTCCAGGCGGTGCTCGTGGCCAGGTACAACCCGGCCGCCAGGGGCACGAACGCGGCGATCGCCACGGTGGCGAACGGCAGTATCCGGGCCAGGGCGGCCGGTGCTCCACTGGTTCCGGCCCCGCCGGTTCCCGCCCCGCTGGTTGCGGCCCGGCTGGTAGCGGCCCCGCTGGTAGCGGTGGCCGGCCTGGCCACCGCTAGGGCGCGGGTGTTCCCCGGCGTCCCGCCGGGGCCCGCGGCTGCGCTGGCGCGGCGGGCCATCCGGGCCGACAGCCAGCCGATGCCCGCCAGCAGCACGAACAGGCCGGCGAACACCGCTCCCTGGCCGCTGAACGGCCCGGCGCCGCCCAGCCAGTAGCCGGCCAGTGGCGCGCCGAACAGGCGGTGCGTCAGCAATGTGTTCGGTGCACCGCCGACATGTGCGGACCGGAACAGCAGGGACAACACGCTGAAGGCGGGCCATTGGACGAGCAGCGGCAGGCAGCCAGCGAACATGCTGGTGCCCTCGGCCCGGTACAGCGCGGTCAGCTCACCCTGCAGCCGGTCCGGCTGCGCGGCGAACCGTTTTCGCAGGTCCTGGGCCAAGGGTGCCACCCTGGCCTGTGCCGCCATCCCGCGCATGGCCCGGTAGCTCAGCGGCAGGAGCAGCAGGCGCACGGCCATGGTGAACCCGACGATCGCGGCCGCGGCGGCCAGACCACCGAGCAGCGGTGTAAGCAAACCGGCGAACAGTGTGACGAGGTGATACGCGGCGTCTACGGGGACGCCGAGGAAACCGGACATGGTGCAACCCCTCCAGCGGGCCAGGAACGACTACAGGACGGCTGGAGACGGCCGCGTTTCGGCCAGCGGAGACGTCATCGGTGAGTGGCAATGCGGCCCGGTGCGGGCCGGTGTGCTCCGCGGTCAGGAACCAGCGGCCGCCGGGGCCGCCGACGGTGCCCGGGGGCGAGGCCGGCCCGCCGCGTCCGGGTCGCGCTGTGGCAGGAAGGCGGCGCACCAGGACTTCTCGCGCAATGCAGCGGCACGCCGGATCAGCGGTACCGCCGCGGACAGGCGGCCGAGCCCGGCACCGCTGGCCAGGTAAGCCGCCAGCGCGCCGGCCAGCACGGCACCGGCCAGCAGGGTCACGGCGACAGCGGACAGGTTCGACGGCGCGAGCAGAACGTGTTCCGTCCCGTGCCATAGGTCGGCCAGCAGCGCCAGGACGCTGAGCAAGCCGGTCAGCACCACCACAAACCTCCGCCGTGAACCACCGAGAGGATGCCTGGCTTCCCAGCGTACGCCGCCCGCCCGTCCCGGCCCCGCCGCCCAGCCGCCCTCGTCCGCCGCGCGAAGGGCATGAACATGACAACGAGGCCCTTCTACGGGCACCAGGTTTACATTCACGGCGGCCCCGGGCCACGCAGGCCCGGAGCCGCCGCTGGCCGCACCGGATGGCCGTCGGCTAGGTGCTGCGCTCCCAGGTGACGCTGAACCCGTTGCCGCTGCCGTTGAGCGACCCAGGCTGAGCCTTCACCAGACCGGAGGAATCGGTCATGGTGATCTCGTCATCGGTGAACGACGAGATGACCCCGGAGTTCACGGTCGCACCGGAGAGCGTCCAGGAGTGGAAGTTGGACAGCGGGAGGACGCCACTCGAGCCGCTTGGCGCCTCCGCGATCCACTCGGCGCTGGAGTTCGCGCAGGTTGAACAGCTCTGCGTGGTGGTGAAGCTGTTGGCCGAGTTGGAGGAGTCGGTGACCTTGAGGGTGTAGCTGCTGCCGCTGCGGACGACCGAGGCGCTGATGCTGTCGCCCGGTCGCACGCTGGAGCCGACCACCTGGATGCTGTTGGTGGGATACATCTCCCACCAGCTGAAGTAGAAGGCGGAACGGTGGAGGCACTCGGCCAGCGTCCCGTCCTGCTCGACGGAGCCGCTGGTGAAGCCGTCGATGCCGACCCAGAAGGCGGCGAGCGACTGCTTTGACGAGGTGCAAGTCACCGACGGCTCGGTCCAGTTACCTGTGGCCGTGGTGAAGGTGGTGCTCGTGTCGGCGTAACCGGACCAGTTGGTGCTCTGCACCTGGGTCAGGCCCTGGAACCGGGACGCATGCCCGACCGCGTGGTCGGTGGCATGCTGCCCCACCGACAGATGCCGTATCGCGGCACGGGCGGCCGCAAGGGCTTGCGCGTAGGTGGATGCGGAGGAGGAGGTGGCGGCGCTGGCACCCGGCGTCACGGCGATGACCAGGCCGAGCATGGGTGCGCAGGCTGCGATCGTGCAGGTCAGTAAGCGGGGGAAGCGGCGATGCATGCGTTCTCCTCTCGGATGCGGCCCTCAGTGGCCGACTGCACACTGAATGTAACTTCCGTCCGCGATGTCATCAATAGCCGACCCGACAGAAGTGTCCGGTCGGGGCGAACCCTGGAACGGCCTTTAGGCGCCCTTGGGCCAGGCGTGCACGGGCTCGTTCGTGTGCATGTGCTCGATGTAGCGCTGGGTCATCTGCCGCAGCGCCTCGGCACGATCGGCTCCGCCTTCGCTGATCGCCGCGACCGTGGCCGCCTGCCAGGCCGCCCCGTTCTGGCCGTTGATGCAGCGCTGCTCGATGATGCCGAGCAGCCGGTCGGCCAGGGCCTGGTCCATGCCCCAGCGGCTGAGGCCCTCGTAAGCGAGCGGCAGCAGGCGGCGCAGCACCAGTTCGACGGCGGGCGTCTCGCCAAAGCCCGGCCAGTACAGGTGCGCATCGAGGCCGTTGCGCGCCGCCTCGTAGAGGTTCTCGGCGGCGGTCGCGAACGACATCTGGGACCAGACCGGCCGCTGGGCCTCGGCGAGTACCCGCACCAGCCCGTAGTAGAACGCCGCGTTCGCCATGATGTCCGCGACCGACGGGCCGGCCGGCAGTACCCGGTTCTCCACCCGCAGGTGCGGCCTGCCGTCCACCACCGCATAGACGGGCCGGTTCCACCGGTAGATCGTCCCGTTGTGCAGGCTCATCTCGGCCAACTGCGGTGCGGCGCCCCGGTCAAGCTCGGCGAGCGGGTCCTCGTCCTCGCAGATCGGCAGCAGGGCGGGGAAGTACCGGATGTTCTCCTCGAACAGGTCGAACACCGAGGTGATCCAGCGATCGCCGAACCACACCCGGGGCCGCACCCCCTGCTGCTGCAACTCCACCGGCCGGGTGTCGGTGGCCTGCTCGAACAGCGTGATCCTGGTCTCCTGCCACAGCCGCTTGCCAAACAGGAACGGGGAATTGGCGGCCAGCGCGACCTGGACGCCCGCGATCGCCTGCGCGGCGTTCCAGTAGTTCGCGAAGGATTCCGGGGAGACCTGGACGTGCAACTGCACGCTGGTGCAGGCGGCTTCTGGCGTGATGCTGTCGGCGTGGGTGACCAGCCGCTCCGGGCCGTCGATCTCGATGCGCATGTCCTCACCGCGCGCCGCGAAGATCTGCTCGTTGATCACCCGGTACCGCGCGTTCGCGGACAGGACGCCCTCGTGCAGGTCGTGCTCCTGCAGCGTCGGCAGGATGCCGATCATGACAAGGCGGTTACCGACGGTGCGCGCCTTGGCGTCCGCGTCATTGAGGCTGCCGCGGACCTCCTGCTCCAGGCCTGCCACGGCATCGCCCTCGAGCCCCCGCGGCGGCACGTTGATCTCCAGGTTGAACTGGCCTAGCTCGGTCGCCCAGAGCGGGTCGGCGATGGCGTCAAGCACGTCGGCGTTCTGCATGGACGGAGCCCCGTGGTCGTCCACCAGGTTCAGCTCGATCTCCAGGCCCACCTGTGCCGGGTCCGCCTCGAACAGGTGCTCGCGCAGCATCCGGGCGAACACCTCCAGCGAGCGCTGGAGCTTGTCCCGGTACTGCCGCCGGTCCTCGCCACTGATCTTGATCGGCTGAATGTCCCGGCCCATGAGACCTCCGCCCAAGTCAAAGGAGACGATTGCGGCGCCCAGCCGCAGTATTTGACTTTACGCTGGCCCAGGGCTCGCCTTCGTCCCTTCCGTTACGGGTAAACCACGTTGGCCGCCGTGGCGGTGTAGCTGACCGTGTGGGCCGGGCTCCCAGACACGGTGCCGAACATGCCGCTGCGGGTGTGGCAGAGCAGCACGGAGAAGGACGCCCCGTGGGCGGGGACGAACCCGTTGCCGGTGCTGGCCTTCAGCATGCCCGCCAGCGTCGCCGTACCGCCGACGCTGAGCTGGCCGAACTTGGTCCCCGGCGTGGTCCCGGTGATGACCGAGGACAGCGTGCCGGAACTCGCCTGCTGGTAGGCACCGGTGATCTTGAGCACGCCGCCGGTGGTGCTCGGGGCCACGGTGCCGCCATTGAGCACGGAGCCGGTGATGGTGCCGAACCCGCTGAGCGTGCCGGCGGCGATGTTCATCTGCTGCGCCGACGAGATCGACCCGCCCGCCAGTTGCGTGGACCCCGCGGTCTGCTTGTAGGGCAGGGCGCCCACCGTCAGCGTGCCGCTATTGACTTTGACGGCGCCGCTGTTGCTGAACTGCAGGAAGTTGGTGGTCGCGGTGCCGGTCCCGGCGGCCACGACAAGGGTGCCGCTGTTGCTGAAGTTGTCGGGTGACACGCAGCAGCTGGAACCCCCGATCATGGTGCCGGTCTTCATGGTGAGGGTGCCTGTGTTGCTGAGGGTGGTGGTCCCGCTCAGCTGCACCTCTCCGGACCCTGCCAGCGTGGTGGGGCCGTGCAGGGTCAGCGCGGTGGGGGCGGTGGTCGGTGAAGTCAGCGTCTTGGTGGCCGTCCCACTGATCGTGGTATGGATCGTCTTGGCCACATTGAGGCTGCCGTCGATGGTCCCACCGGTCCAGGAGAACTTGCCCCCGCCGACGAAGGTGCCGGGCCCGAAGAGTTCCGCGTTCCCGGCCAGCGTCAGGGTGCTGCCCGCCGCGACCGATACCCCGGTGGCCAGGGTCTGGTGCTCTCCCAGGTCGAACTGGAGCATGCCGCCGCCGCTGATGCCGGCGCCCGGGCCGAACTCGCCCACGCCGGCGGTCACGTCCAGCAGGCTGCCCTTCCCGACCGAGACGGCCCCTTGGTCGTCGAAGCCCATGCCGGTCACGGTGGCGGTGCCTGCTGTGGACATGCTTACTGTCCCGGTGTTGAGGAACTCATCCGGCGTGACACAGCACGCGCCGGCCTGCATCGTCGCGCCGGGTGACAGGGTCAGGGTGCCGTTGTTGGTGACCGCCGGGCCCGAACCCTGGATCAACAGCACGCCGGGGCCTTTGATCTCGGTGGTGCCGTCGAAGGTCATCGGGTCCTGGCTGTTCTCCCTGCCCGTGCCGCTGAATGACGCATCCCCCTCGACCGTCAGCGGCGCGGCGAGAGTTGAGCTGGTCAGGCTGGCGTTCCACGAGAAGTTGCCCGCGACCGTGACGCCGCCGCCCGACAGCGACGAGTCGACGAGGGTGAGGTTCTGCAATTGCATCCCGGCCGGCATGCCGCTCACATTCGGCGCGGACTCGGTGGCGGTGGGAGAGATGGTGACGCTGTCGCCGTTCTGCGGCACCCCGTTACTGGCCCAATTCTGCGGATTTGACCACTTGGAGCCGTCGCCTTTGCCGGTCCACTGCTGGCTGGACGACGCGCTGGCCGCGAGGGGGGCGAGCAGACTGGCGGCCAGTGCCCCTGTGCCACCGGCCAGGGTCGCGGTGATCGTGATCACGGCAATCCTCGGCCAGACCTTAGCGCGCAGCCACGTGGTGGGGGGGTGCTGCCTGCCCCGGGCAGCATGAACCGGTGGTGTCATGGTTACCTCTCATCGCCGGAGCGCGCATCGCCCTGGTGAATGCGAAAGGTACCCGTTACCTTTAGCCGGCATAAGGATTACGTAGCCTACTTGATCCCGGCCCGTGGCCAGGCTCATCCGACGGTCGGCCGCAGCCCCTCGGTTATGGGTATACGACCTTGGCTGCCGTGGCGGTGTAGCTGACCGTGTAGGCCGGGCTGCCGGACAGCGTGCCGAACATGCCGCTGCGGGTGTGGTAGAGCAGCACGGAGAACGCCTCCCCGTGCGTGGGGACGAATCCGTTGCCCGTGTTGACCTTCAGCGTGCCCGCCAGCGTGGCCTTGCCGCCGACGCTGAGCTGGCCGAACTTGGTCCCCGGCGTGGTCCCGGTGATGACCGAGGAGAGCGTGCCGGAACTCGCCTGCTGGTAGGCGCCGGTGATCTTGAGCACCCCGCCGGTGGTGCTCGGGGCCACGGTGCCGCCGTTCAGCACCGAGCCGGTAATGGTGCCGAACCCGCTCAGCGTGCCCTTCGAGATGTTCATCTGCCTGGCCGCGGTGACCCCGCCGCCGGCCAGTTGCGTGGACCCGGCGGTCTGCTTGTAGCCGAGCGTGTTGATCGCCAGGGTGCCGCCGTTGACCTTGACCGTACCGCCGTTACTGAACTGCATGTTGGTCGTGGTCGCGGTGCCGGTGCCGGCGGCCACGATGAGCGTCCCGCCGTTGCTGAAGGTGTCCGGTGCCGCGCAGCAGACCGACGCGCCGACGGTGGTGCCCGTATTCATGGTCAGCGTGCCCAGGTTGCTGAGCGTGGTGGTGCCGGTCAGCTCCAGTTCCCCCGGGCCCGCCAGGCTCGTGACGCCGTGCAGGGTGAGCGCGGTGGGGGTGCTCGTCGGCGAGGTCACGGTCTTGGTGGCGGTCCCGCTGATCGTGGTGTCGATGGTGCTGGCGACGTCCACGTTGCCGCTGATCGTCCCGCCGCTCCAGGCGATGTTGCCTGCGCCGGTGAAGCTTCCGGGCCCGAGGAACGTCCCCAGGCCCAGCTTCACCGTGGTCCCCGACTGGATCTGCACGTTGCTGGCCAGGGTCATCGAGGCGTTCTGCTCGAAGTCGAGGGTGCCGCCGCCGGTGAGAATGACCCCCGGGCTGAACTCGCCGGGGCCGAGGGTGTCGATCAGCGTGCTGCCCGCGCCGACCAGCACCGTCCCCTGGTCGTTGAAGTTCATAAACTCCAGGTTGGCCTTGCCCGAAGTCGAGCCCGGCACGGTGAGCGTCCCGGTGCTGAGGAACTCATCCACCGGCGGCACGCAGCATGCA
The DNA here is from genome assembly GCA_963806145.1 of uncultured Actinomycetes bacterium. Taxonomy (GTDB): domain Bacteria; phylum Actinomycetota; class Actinomycetes; order Streptosporangiales; family Streptosporangiaceae; genus DASXKD01. The sequence continues at coordinate 85,565 of CAWDXD010000005.1, read as the reverse complement.
CTCGCCTCGACCGTCGCACCGGTCCTGATGGTGAACGCGCCGGAAGTGCTGATGTCCGCGGCGAAGGCCTCCACCGGCCCGGCTCCCTGGACGGTGGTGGGGCCATGGAAGGCGAGGAGAGAGTGGGTGCTGCCCGGCGACATCAATATCTTCTTGGTGGTGCCGCTGATCGTGGTGTGGATCGTCTTGGCCACATCGAGGTTGCCGTCGATGGTGCCGCCGGTCCAGGAGAGCTTGCCCCCGCCCACGAGGGTCCCGGGCCCGAAGAACTCCGCGTTCCCGGTCAGCGTCAGGGTGCTGCCCGCCCCGATGGACACGCCGGTGGCGAGCGTCATCGACGCTCCCTGCTCGAACTGCAGCGTGCCGCCGCCGCTGATGTCCGCGCCCGCGCCGAACTCGCCCGGGCCGGCGGTCACGTCCAGCAGGCTGCCCGGGCCGACCACGACGGACCCCTGATCGTTGAACGCCATGTCGGCCAGGTTGCCCTCACCCGCCGCGGTCATGGTCACGGTCCCGTTGTTGAGGAACACATCGGGGTTCACGCAGCAGACACTGCCCCGGGCCACTGCGCCCGCGGCCACCGTCAGCGTGCCGTTGTTGGTGACCGCGGGGCCGGAGTCCTCGATCGAGAGCAGGCCGGGGCCGTTGAACTCGGCGGTGCCGTCGAAGGTCATCGGGTCCTGGCTGTCCTGCTCGCCCGCGCCGCCGAGCGAGGCGTCGCCTTCCACGATCAGCGTCACGGCCAGGGTCTCGAGGCTGTGGCTGACGCTCCATGAGAAGTCGCCAGCGACCGTGACGTCGCCACCGGACAGCGACGTGTCGGTCAGCGTCAGGTCCTGCAACATCGTCCCGCCCGGCATGCCGCTGACATGCGGTGTCGGCTCGGCGGCGGTCGGTCCGATGGTGACGCTGTCGCCGTTCGCCGGCACCTCGTTGCTTTGCCAGTTCATACCGTCTGACCAGCTTGAGCCGTCGCCACCACCGGTCCACACCTGGTTGGACGACGCGCTGGCCGCCGTCGGCGACAGCAAGGCGACCGTCAGGACCCCGGTGCCTGCTGCCAGGGCCCCGGCGGCCGCCATCCGGGAAAGCCTGCGCCACTTCGCTGAGCCCAGCCGGCTCGTGCGGGGGTGCCTGCCTCGGGCAGTGCGGGCCGATGGGGTCATGGTCACCTCTCATCACCGGAGCGCACCGCTCATCACTCGAGCGCACTGCCCTGATGTGCGAAACGTACCTTTTGCTCATAGTCGGTGCAAGGATTACCTGGTCGTTACTTTGCGCAGCCAGCCGTGTCGCGCCTGGCACGCCCAGGAGCCGCCGCCCGGCGTGCCCAGAGCCTCGCCGCCCGGCCCGCCCGGTGCGATCTGTCCGCGGGAGCGGCTGGAACCTGAGCCGGCGGGTGCGACATGATCTCAGCATGGGTTCTCCGCACCCCGGCGCCGAGCCGTTCCGAGCGGCGCTGGACATCGAGGCATCGGGGGATCTGGCCTTGCGGCTGGGCACGGCCCGGCTGCCGTCGGGCGGCGGTACCTGGGAGCGCGGCGTGCCCGGGGACTGGCTTGCCCGGCTGATCGAAGACTGGCGGGCCTTCGACCCGCTGAGCCTGCAGGCCCGGCTCGACCGGCTCACCCACCTGCGGGCCGAGGTCGGCGGGGTCTCCGTGCACCTGGTGCATGCGCCCGGCAGGGGGCCAGATCCGCTGCCGCTGGTGCTGACCCACGGCTGGCCGGGTTCGTTCCTGGAATACCTGACGCTGCTGCCGCTGCTCACCGACCCGGCCGCGCACGGCGGTGACCCGGCGGACGCCTTCACCGTCGTGCTGCCCTCGCTGCCCGGCTTCGGCTTCTCCGGGCCGCCGCCGCCCGGCGGCCTGACGTATCCGCAGGTCGCCGAGTTGTGGCACACGATCATGACCGGCGTGCTGGGCTACCGGCGTTATGCCGCTCACGGCAGCGACCTTGGTGCCGGGGTCACCGCGCGGCTGGCGCGCGCCCATCCGGGCGAGGTCGCGGCGATCCACCTCGCCACGCCCGGGCTCGCCGCGCCGCCCAAGCCCTGGACCGATCCGGTGAGCGAGCACTTCGCCGAGGTCAGGGCGTGGACCGCGGAGGAAGGTGGCTATTCGCACATGCACGCCACCAAGCCCGCGACCATCGGTGCCGCGCTCGACGACTCACCGGTCGCGCTGGCCGCGTGGCTCGGGGAGAAGCTCACCCGGTGGAGCAGCACCACGGCCGACGGGCAGCCAGCCTTCGACCGGGACCTGCTGCTGTCCACGCTCACCCTGTACTGGACGACCAGGACGGCGGCCTCGTCGCTGCTCCCGTACTGGGCCTACCGGCACGCGCCGGACAGTGCGCTGCCCGCCGACGACCCGGGGCCCGTCCCGGCCGCGATCGACATCTTCGGCGGGGAGATCGTCCCGTTCCCGAAACCGCCACGGGAACTCGCCGAACGGTATTTCCACCTCACCCACTGGGCCGAGCACGATCGCGGCGGGCATTTCCCGGCCGTGGCCGAGCCGCGGCTGCTGGCGGACCGGCTCCGCGAGGTGTTCCGGCCGTGCCGGCGGTCGTAACACCGCCCAGCCGCCGGACCCTCGCCATGGCGGTTCTCGCCGTGACGGCCGCCCTCCCGGCGGCCGGGTGCTCCGCCAGCCAGCCGGCCACGTCCCAGGCGACGGTGGCGAGTTGTTACGCCTTCGCCGTGCAGGCGCTCAACCTGCACGTCACGGTGACCTCGGTGCCTCCGGCCTGCACCGGCCTGACCCATGAGCAGATCAACCTGGCCGTCGACCGGGCCATCCGCGCGGTGGTGGGGCCGCACCGCAAGGTCGTCGCCCGGCGGCTCGCCCACCAGGAGGCCGCCTACCTCTCCTATCTCGTCACGGTGGTCCCGCCGCGCGCCCCGGCACCGCCGGTGCCCAGGCCGGCCACGCCGTCGAGCCGCCTGCCGCTGGATCTTGCCGCGCTGGCCGCCTGGGCGGTCACCGTGGCGGCCGGTACCTGGCTGCTGGCTGGCTGGATCGCTCACGGCGGGCTGCGCCGGCGTTATGCCCGGGTGGCCGGGGTGCCGCAGGCAGTCATCGTCGGTCATTTCACGCTCGCCCTCACCGGGCTGGGCATCTGGATAGCCTTCCTGGCCACCGGCGTGCCCGCCCTGGCCTGGGCGGCGGTGGCCGTGGTCCTGTCGGTGGCCGGGCTCGGCATGGCCACCCTGGCCGGCGGCCTGCCCGAAGAGCGTCAGCCCGGCGACGGCCCGCCAGATCCGCAGCCGGCCATAGCAGGTCCGCCGGGCACCCGGCCGGCCGGTACCGGGTCAGCCAGCTCCGGGTCAGCCGGCACCGGGCCAGCCAGCACCGGGCCGCGGCCGGCGCGGACGGCCGCGATCGGAGTTCCGGCAGGGAAACCGCTGACCGCCATCGCGCTGCACGGCGCGCTGGCGGCAGCGACCATCCTGCTGGTCGTGCTCGCCGCGATCGGCGCCCACTGACCCGGCCGGCCCTGACGCCCGCCGCTCCTTGCCACCCGGCTCCAACCCGCGGCTTCCGTTCGTGATCATGACTGGGAAATGAGAGCAGGACGCTGCGCTGGCGTTGTGGTCGCTTTGCGGCTTCGCTGGTCTAAGTAGGTAAGAGACAGGGTGGAGCGGCAGTGACATGCACGCAGCAGGTGGTGCGAATCCGGCCGTGACGCCAGGGCCGGGCAACACCGGTGATGATCAGGCCGTGTTCGAGTACTTCGTGGCGGAAGCCGGGCCGCGGCTTGGCCGCGCGCTGACTGCGCTGTACGGATTTGAGGACGGCCGGGACGCGACCGCGGAAGCACTGGCCTACGCCTGGGAGAACTGGCACCGGCTGCAGCACATCGCGAACCTCCCTGGCTACCTGTTCCGGGTCGGGCAGACCCGCGCGGCAGATTCCGGATGCGGAAGGGTGGCGATGCCCGTCCGCCACGTTTTCTAATGAGGTGCATTACGCCCCCCGTGGCAACCTTCGTCCCGCACCGGAGGTAAGACTCCATGCCCCAGATTCCGACCACCGCCGGGGAGATCGACGTCGACGATCTCGGCCCGGTGCTCATGCACGAGCACGTGTTCATCCGGACAGAGACCCTGCAGCATGGCTGGCCCGGCTTCGGGGGCTGGGACACCGAGGCCGAGGTGGCGGCCGCGCGAGAGCGGCTCAGCAGGCTCAGCCACGCCGGGGTCGGCACGATTCTCGACATGACCGTGCCGGGCCTCTACCGCGACCCGGCGCTGGTCGCCCGGGCTGCCGAGGGCACCGGGCTGAAGGTCATGTTCGCCACCGGTTACTACACCTACGACAACCTCCCGTTCCCGTTCCACTACCGCGGCCGGGGCAAGATCATCGACGACGAGGACCGGATGCTGGAGTCGCTGTTCGAGCGGGACGTGACCACCGGGATCGGTGACACCGGGTTCCGCGCGGCCGTGCTGAAGATCGTGACCGACGAGCAGGGCATGACCCCGGACGTGGAACGGCTGGCGATGGCGGTAGCCAACGTGCACGCGCGCACCGGCACGCCGGTGTGCACCCACGCGCACGCGCCGTCCCGGTGCGGCCTGGACCAGCAGCGGATCCTGGCCTCCCACGGGGCCGACATGGGCCGGGTGATGATCGGGCATTCCAACGAGAGCACCGACCTCGGCTACCTGGAGCAGATCATCGCCAACGGTTCCTACATCGGCTGGGACCGCTGCGGCCTGCAGATCGCCGTGCCGCTCGCCGACCAACTGGACACCCTGGCCAAGCTCTGCGAGCGCGGCTATGCCGACCGGGTCATGCTCTCCCACGACAAGGCCTCGTTCACCGACTGGTTCACCAATGCCGAGCAGGACTTCGTCCTGCCAGACTGGCAGTTCACTTACATCCACGGCGCGCTGCTGCCCGGGCTGGCCGAGCGCGGCGTCACCGGCGCCCAGATCGAGCAGATGCTGGTGCGCAACCCGCGCGAGTTCTTCGGCCGCAACGACGGCCCGCTGACCGGGTCTACCCTTCGGCCATGCGGGCGGCGCGGGCCTGCAGGTAGCGCTGCTGCGGAAGGCTGAGCGCCCGCCGGGCCGCGGCCTGGTAGCAGTCGCGTGCCGCCGCCCGGTCCCCGGCCGCCTCAAGCAGGTGCCCGCGGACCGCATGCAGCCGGTGGTCCCCGGCGATCCGCTCGTCGGATTCGAGCCCGGCCAGCAGGTCGAGCCCGGCCTGCGGGCCCGCGACCATGGCCACCGCGACGGCGTGGTTCAGCGCCACCACCGGGTTGTCCGAGATCTGCAGCAACAGTTCATACAGCGCCATGATCTGCGGCCAGTCGGTCGCCTCGGCGCTGGGTGCCTCGTCGTGGACCGCGGCGATCGCTGCCTGGAGCTGGTAGGGGCCGGTCGGGCCGTGCGGCAGCGCGCCGGTGATCAGCGCCACTCCTTCCGCTATGGCGGCCGTGTCCCACCGGTTCCTGTCCTGGTCGGCCATGGGCACCAGTTCACCGAACGGCCCACTGCGTGCCGCCCGGCGGGCGTCGGTGAGCAGCATCAGCGCGAGCAGCCCGGTCACCTCGCCGTCGTCGGGCAGCAGCCGGTGCAGCAGTCTGGCCAGCCGGATCGCCTCCGCCGCAAGCTCTGCGCGCTGCAGGCCCGGCCCGGACGTGCTGGCGTAACCCTCGTTGAAGATCAGGTAGAGCACGTGCAGTACCGCGGCGAGCCGCTCGGCGCGCTCGCTGGCCGCGGGCATGCTGAACGGCACCCCGCTGGCCCTGATGCCCTGCTTGGCCCGGCTGATCCGCCGGGTCATCGTCGCCTCCGGCACCAGGAACGCCCGGGCTATCTCGGCGGTGGTCAGGCCGCCGACCGCGCGCAGAGTGAGGGCGATCTGCGAGGCGGGCGACAGCGCCGGATGGCAGCACAGGAATAGCAGGATCAGGGTGTCATCGGCCGCGGCGCGGCCAGCGGTGTCCGCGCCGGGTGCCACCCATTGTTCCGGCAGGACCCGCCGGGCCACGGTGTCCTCCCGGCGCTGCCGGGCCTGCTCACTGCGCAGCAGGTCGGTCAGCCGCCGCGAGGCAACCGTGATCAGCCAGCCGCGCGGATCGGCGGGGATGCCGTCCTCCGGCCACTGCACCGCGGCGGCGAGCAGCGCCTCCTGGACCGCATCCTCGGCGGTGTCGAAGTGCCCGTAGCGCCGCACCACCGCGCCGAGAACCTGCGGCGCCAGTCGGCGCAGCAGGTCCTCGGCCCCAGGCTCGGGCATGCGTGGTCAGAGCTCCAGTTCGTCCCTGGAGTCGGCGACCGGCCGCACGTCGATGACCGCGCCGGTGGCTGCACCGGCCGGGCCCGGGCAGTTCGCCAGCCGGCCAGCGATCTGGGTCGCCCGGTCGAAGCTCTCGCAGTCCACGACCCAGTAGCCGGCCAGCACCTCCTGGGTCTCCGCGTACGGCCCGTCGGTCACCACCGGCACCCCGCCGACCAGCTGGATCCGCCGTGCGTGGACCGGGGCGGTCAGGCCGCGGGTCTCCACCAGTTCCCCGGACTCGGCCACGTCCTTGCTGAACTCAGCCATGAACGCCCCCATCGCCGCGAAGTCCTTCGGGTCCCAGGCCGGCTTGCCCGGTGCCGCCTTCCCGGTCAGGGCGTCGTAGTCCTGCTGCGAGCCGTACAGCAAGATCATGTATTTCATCGCGGTCTCCTCTCTTCCGGCACCGTAGCGGTGCTGCTACCAGAGACGTCGGAGCCGGCCGCCGGCTCCGGACATCCGCTGGCCGGTAATTTCGCGTCCGGCCGCCCGGCGCGGTGCGCGCGTGGCGGGCGGAGGAGAACCGGAATCATGAGACAGAAGTTGATGGATCAGGTAACGGGTACGCGATGTCGGCAAGGGCGGCTAGCGTGGGTCCGGTGCGGGTAGCGACGTGGAACGTGAATTCGGTCAAGCAACGGGTGCCGCGGCTGCTGCCGTGGCTGGACCAGCGGCAGCCCGATGTCGTCTGCCTGCAGGAGACCAAGCTTGCCGACGGTGCCTTCACCAGCCTGCTCGGCGCCGAACTCGACCGCCGCGGCTACGCGGTCGCCCTGCACGGCCAGCCCCAGTGGAACGGGGTGGCGATCCTCTCCCGGGTGGGCCTTGAGGACGTCGTGGCGGGCATTCCCGGCGGTCCGGGATTTCCCGATCCGGAGGCGCGCGCGGTGTCGGCCAACTGCGCCGGGGTCCGGGTGCATTCGGTCTACGTGCCCAACGGGCGGACACCGGACTCCGACCACTACCACTACAAGCTCGCCTGGCTGGCGGCACTGAAGGACCAGGTCGGCGCCGGCCCCGAGGCCGTCATGGTGTGCGGGGACATGAACATCGCGCCGGCCGACGCCGACGTGTTCGACCCGGCCGCCTACATCGGCCAGACCCATGTCACGCCGCCGGAACGGGAGGCGCTGGCCAGCCTGCAGGCGCTCGGCCTGCACGACGTCGTGCGTGACCGCTGGCCGGCCGAGCGGGTGTTCACCTACTGGGACTACCGGGCCGGGATGTTCCATCAGGATCTGGGCATGCGCATCGACCTGGTCCTGGCCAGTTCCCCGGTGGCCGGCCGGGTGCGCGCGGCCTGGGTGGACCGCCAGGCCCGCAAGGGCACCGGGCCGAGCGACCACGCGCCGGTGATCGTGGACCTGGACGAGGCCCCCGACGGGGACATCGGGCCGGTGGTGCCGCCGCCGTCGGCGTCCGCCGCCAAGCGCGGCCCGGTCAAGCTGCCCCAGGCGCCCTGACTCAGGGCACCACCGGCGTGGCCCGGCTGCCGCGCCTGCGGAGGCCGTCGGCCGTGCCAGGGTCCGGGCTGAGCTAGAGCACGACCGGCGGCCACAGGTTGCGCTGCGCGGCGACCGGGTCGCCGGCCCACTCCTTCATCGCGGCCAGGTTGTCGTGCGCCGGGTACTTCGCCGCCGCCGGGCCGTCGGCGAACGCCCGCAGCAGGTTCGCCGTGACGCCCCGGGTGAAGTCGCCGGTGTGCCGGTTCATGCCGAACTGGTGGGGGCCGCCGAAGGACGCCACCCAGCGCATGGTCCCCGCGTTGAACACGCCAGCCCCGCTGCGGTGGGTGTAGTACGCCGAATCCGCGTAGCTGTGCACGCGACGGCAGGTCACCGGCGAGTGGGAGAGGATCTCGATGGGCCGCTCGACCGGTGCGTCCGGGTTGACCCGGTCGTATTCGATGCCCACGAGCCCGCGGAACCTGGTGCCCTTGCGCACCCCCGTCCCGGCGAACATCCAGGCGTGCGGGGAGGCGACCACGTAGGGGGCGGACACCGGATTCGACTCATACAGCGTGCCGGTCAGCGAGGACTCCGGGTCGGGGTGCGGCGGCTCCCGCCAGTCGCTGGTGACCAGCGCGTTGTCCTTGCCGTACATCGGGTCCTGCAGGTAGCTGGTCTTGTAGCAGATGACCAGCCGCCGCTGGCCCAGCCGGGTCCGGGCCAGCCGGGTCCGCCGGAACATGCAGTTCGCGCCCAGGAAGGCGATGTTCATCCCGGCGTCCCTGGCGGCCGTGACGTGGGCCCGTTCCGGCGGCGACCAGTACTCGTCGTGGCCCAGGGAGAACAGCGCGCTGGCCCCGTCCAGCAGGTGCGGGTCGGCCTCGATGTCCTGGCTGGTGGTGTAGGCGAGCGGCATGCCCAGGCGCTCGGCCAGTTCGATCAGCTTCCGCTCGTGGTAGAGGAACATGTAGGCGCCCTGCCGGTCGAAGGGCCGGTCCAGGCTGACCGCCAGCGCCCGGTTGTTGTAGTCGGTGATCCCGCCGGGCCCGTTGTACAGGTCGTAGCCGCCCCACATGTTGTAGGCCTGCCAGGTCTCCACCGAGTTCTTGATCACGGTCTTGCCCGCGGTCTTCGCCGAGCGCACGGTGACAGGGACGAACCGCTGCGGGCCTGCCTCCGAGTCCATCCGCAGCAGGTAGCTGCCCTCGGGCCAGTCGTGGGTGGGGATCGTGACGGACGGATCCCAGCGCGCCTCCACCGTGTTGGTCGGCTTGAGCACGACCGGCTTGTTCTGCCGGTGGCCGGTCACCGTGCCCGACCGCCACACCTTCCTGGCCAGGTCGCCGCCGTACCACCCCATCCGGAACGCGGTCACCGTGAACGAGCGCCCGGTCGTGGACGCGTACAGCGTGATCGGCTCACCGGGCAGCACGCTGGCCTGTCCCGCGTAGCCCATCATCGCGTCGGGGCCGCCCAGGTGCCTGATGTCCCAGCGCGGGTCACCGGGCAGCGAGTTCTCCGGCGCCGGCCTGCGCCGCGGCGCAGGCCCGCGCCGCGGGGCGGGCCTGGCACCGGTATGGGGCACGCTGCCCTGCCCGGCGGGCTGGCATCCCGCCGCCGCCGGGATGGCCGTCACGCCGGCGGCCAAGCCGATGAAGGCTCGCCGCGACAAGCGGATAGGCGGACCCATGCGTTAATCCTCCCACCGCCAGGCCGGGGGAACCGCCATGAGCTGCGCGTGCGCCTTCTGGGCCGGGCCACTACTCGGCAAAATGTCCGCCGGCGGTACCGGCACGAGCGGCCCGGATGGCGGTGCTGGCGGGCGTCAGTCCTGGCCGCGCGCTGGCACAAGAAGGCCCGCGTCCGCGAGCACCTCGTCGGTGGGCCGCGGGCTGGTCCGCATCCCGGCGGAGATGCCCCGGACGAGGGAAGACCTCAGCGTGCGCCGGTCGTGGGCGCGGGCGAACGTGCGGGCCCAGCGGCGCAGCGTGGACCCGCCGTAGGCCAGGCGCTCCAGGGGAGCCAGCGGCGCCCGGTCCTTGAACATCCAGATCTTGTTCCGGACCTCGTAGAAGAACCGGTCTCCCGGGTCGACGTCGGTCGAGCCGAACGTCCGGGTCTTGTGCACCACGACGCTGGCCGGACACAGCAGGCCGATGTTGCCGCGCAGCAGCCGGGTGGTGAACTCGAAGTCGTCGTTCCACAGGAAATAGTCGGCCCTGGGCAGGCCGCGCCGCCGGCATTCGGCCGCGTCCACCAGGATCGACACGAACGACGCCGAGCGGATCGGCACGCAGCCCACGGCGGCGGCGGCCAGCCGCTCGGCCTTGCTCGCGAACGGCTTGCGCCGCGGGGTATTCATCGGGTGCTCGCGCCCGTCGGTCCACAGCACCTGGCTGGCGACCAGCGCTGGAGGCCGGCCTGCGGCGGGCTGGGCCGCCCCCGGCAGGGCCCCGCGCGGCCGGGCTGCCCCGCGGGCCCGGGCTGCCCCGCGGGGCTGGGCGGCCATCCGGTCCCGGGCATCGAGCAGCGCACCAAGCGCACCGGGCTCGGGCACCGTGTCGTCGTCCATCAGCCAGATCAGGTCGGCTCCGTCGGCCAGGGCCAGCGCCATGCCCCCGGCGAACCCGCCGGCGCCGCCGGAGTTGCGCCGCAGCTCGGCCAGGTGCACGGAGGGGAACTGGTCCCGCACCGCCGCGGCGGTGCCGTCCGCAGAGGCGTTGTCGACCACGATCACCTTCTCCGGTGCCCGGGTCTGCGCGAGCACCGCCGCCAGCGACTCAAGCAGCAGCTCACGCCGGTTGTAGGTAACCACGACCGCGGTCACCTGCGGGCCGCCGGCCATCAGTGCCCTCGTGCCCTGATGCGCTCCATCGCCCGCCAGGCCAGCACCCGCAGGCGGCGCACTGCCGGGTAGCGGCTGCTGAGCTCGCGCACGGTCCGCTTGAGCCGGGGCGAGGCCGCGGCGGCGGCCTCGATCCGCCCCGCCAGCCCGCGGCCGCCCCGCGGCCTGGCCGCTGGGTATTCGCGCTGGTACTGGCCGACCACCAGGGCCGCCGCGGCCTGGACCGCCGCGTCCAGGATCGCCTCGGCCGGCTGGTCCGACGGGCTGGCCGGCGGCTGCGTGACCTGTGACGGGCGCAGGTCGTCGAGATCTCCGGCGATCTGGTAGCCGCTGGTGCCCAGGCCGCCGATGAGGGTCTCGGACTGTTCCTTGGCCCAGGAGTCCCGCTCGGCGGGCAGTACCAGGCGCCCGTCCCGCGGCCGGCCAGCGCCCGGTGGGCCACCGTCTCCTTCACGTTCCACATGTAGAACCAGTCGGGGACCTCGTCCGGGCCGGGCAGTGCCTGGTTCAGCCGCCGCAGGAACTCGGTCTCGGCCATCCCGAGCGAGGCGTTCGGCCGGGCCCGGCTGAGGTCCGCGCAGGCCGGGTCGATGCTCAGCAGGGACGCGAACCGCTCCCACAGCAGGCCGGCCGCCGACCCGTGCGGCGGGTTGGTGATCACGTGGATCCGCTCCGGCGGCACGTGCTCGGCCCAGAGCCGGAGGATCGCCAGCGTGTCGTGCACCCGCCAGAACCACCACTGCCGCCGGTCGGCATCCACCGATTCCCGGTCGATCACGTCGGAAAGCCAGTCCTCCCAGCTCCGGGCGTTGCGGTGCTTGACGGTCTCCTGCCACTCCGCGGGCAGCAGCGTCGCCATGTCGCGGACGGTCAGCGCGACGTGCACCTGGGCCGGCTGGAGCGAGCGCACCGCGTTGGCGGCCTGGCCGGGGTCGGCCGCGGAGAACAGTTCGTGCGAGATGACCGCGGTCTTCCCCGGCTGCTTGGCCTGGCTGGCCAGGATCTCCCACTCGCCGGTCCAGGGTCCCGCCGGGTCGGAGGCCAGCTTCTCGATGCCGCGCAGGTCCTGGCTGGCCCGGAAATGGTCCTGGGGGTGGTGCCCGGGCAGCACGACGCCCTGGGCGGCCAGCTCGGCGCGGTTGCTCCACAGCACCTGCTGGATAAAGGTCGTGCCGGTCTTGGGCTCCCCGATGTGCAGGAAGACCCTGGCCTCAGCGGTGCTCAGCGCTGCCAACTCGCCTCCCCTCGGGGATTCTGGGTGATGGTGCGGCTGACCAGGCAAGATAGCCTGCCGCCGTGGCCAGCCGGGCGAATCAGCACACAAGCTATCGTAGGAGAGGGGTCGCCCAATGCTGTACGGAAGTACCTGCGCACAAACCTGCACACAGCTGACAAGCCGCCTATGCTTTACAACCGTGCCTCGGGGCCGCCTGCGCCGGCCCCGCCTCCTGCAGCGCGCATTTCATAAGCAAAGGAAGGCGAGTTCTGCTTATGCATGAGCCCTTCTCGCTCCTGGTCCCCGTCTATGACGGAGACCGGCCCGACTACCTTCGCCGGGCGTTCCGCAGCGCGGTCCATGACCAGACCGTGCGGCCGGACCAGGTGATCATCGTTCGGGACGGGCCGGTGCGGGCGGAGCTTGCCGAGTGCCTCGATGAACTGCGGAAGACCAGCCCGGTGCCGGTGACGTTCGTCGCGCTGCCGCGCAACGACGGCCTGGGGCCCGCGCTGGACCGCGGGCTAGCCGCGAGCCAGCACGACGTGGTGGCCCGGATGGACGCCGACGACGTGGCCATGCCGCACCGGTTCGAGGTGGAACTGCCGCTGATGGCCGACGCGGACATCGTCGGGTCCGGGCTGCTGGAGTTCTCCGGCGACACCGACGAGATCGTGGGGCAGCGGGTGCCGCCCACCGGCGCGGAGAAGATCGCCAGGTACGCGCGGATGCACGACCCTTTCAACCACCCCACGGTTGTGTACCGGCGGCGTGCCGTGCTTGCGGCGGGCGGTTACGGGGACCTGAAGCTCATGGAGGACTACGCGCTGTTCGCCCGGATGCTGCAAAACGGCGCGCGGGCGGTCAACGTGGCCGAGCCGCTGGTCTACTACCGGGTCGGGGAGACCGCATTCAAAAGGCGCGGCGGCACCGAGCTGCTCCGCTCGGAACTGCGGTTGCAGCGCGAATTCAGGAAGAACGGCTTCACCACGCCAGCGCAGTACCTGCGCAATGTGATCGTCCGCGGCGGCTACCGGCTGATCCCCTGGTGGATCCGCCGCGCGGTGTACCGCCCGATCCTTTCCCGTGGTGGCGGCCATGCGGCGGGACAGCCGCCGGAGCCCGCGGAGGGTGACCACGCCGGGCAACATGACGGCGGCACCACCGGCTCCGCCCCTGGCCACCGGCTGCCGGTGCGCCAGTGAACGTAGACCTCGTCATCGTCGGATCCGGCTTCTTCGGGCTGACCATCGCCGAACGGTGCGCCCGGGACCTGGGCCTGCGGGTGCTGATCCTGGAGCGCCGGCCGCACATCGGCGGGAACGCCTACAGCGAGAAGGAACCGGAAACCGGGATAGAGATTCACCGGTACGGCGCGCACCTGTTCCACACGTCGAACGCGCGGGTCTGGGAGTACGCCAACCGGTTCACCGGATTCACCTCCTACCAGCACCGGGTCTTCTCGGTCTACAAGGGCCGCGTGTACCCGCTGCCGATCAACCTGGCCACCATCTGCGAGTACTTCGGCGCCGTGATGTCGCCGGACGAGGCGCGGGCCCTGATCGCCGAGCAGGCCGCCGAGGTGTCACCCGGCGCCGCGGCCAATCTTGAGCAGAAGGCGATCTCGCTGGTCGGCCGCCCGCTGTACGAGGCGTTCTTCCGCGGCTACACGTTCAAGCAATGGCAGACCGATCCCGCCGACCTGCCCGCGGAGGTCATCACCCGGCTTCCGGTCCGCTACACGTTCAACAACCGCTACTTCAACGACACGTTCGAAGGACTGCCGGTCGACGGGTACACGGCCTGGCTGGAGCGCATGCTCGACCACCCGCGCATCGAGGTGCGGGTGGACACCGAGTTCGCCAGCCAGCGCGCGGACCTGCTGGGAAACGTCCCGATCGTATACACGGGCCCGCTGGATGAGTATTTTGGCTACGCCGCCGGTGACCTGGGCTGGCGCACCCTGGACTTCGACCTTGAGGTGCTCGGCACCGGGGACTTCCAGGGGACGCCCGTGATGAACTACGCGGATTCCGACGTCCCGTTCACCCGCATCCATGAGTTCCGCCACTTCCACCCCGAGCGTGACTGGTACCCGAAGGACAAGACAGTGATCATGCGAGAGTTCTCGCGCTTCGCCGACCGCGGTGATGAGCCGTACTACCCGATCAACACCCCGCAGGACCGGGAACGCCTGCTGGCTTACCGGGACATGGCGGGCCGTGAGCCCGGCGTGATCTTCGGCGGGCGCCTGGGCACCTACAAGTACCTCGACATGCACATGGCCATCGGGTCCGCGCTGAGCGTGTACGACAACCGGGTGCGGCCGTTCTTCTCCGGCCACCAGCCGCTGGGCAGCTTCGGGGGCAGCGATGACTGACGACGCCACGGCGGGCGTGCCGTTGGTAGCCAAGGAGGGCGCGGTGGGCGGCGAGCCAGCACCGGCCGTGGCCGGGCGCAGTCCGCGGGTCGTGCAGCGGGTGGTGTTCCCCGACGCGGACCTGGACGTCGTCCCGCTGTACGTGGAGACCAACCCGGACCGCGGCTCCGCTCAGCTCGCCGCTGAGTTGCTGGCCGAGGCGCTCGGCAACCGTGATCCGGTCCCCTCGTCCCCCACGGCCATAGGCGTGGCGACCGGCGAGACCCAGTCGGTCATCCGGTTCGGCGTCGGGCTGCCGGCCCACCCGGCGGAGGAAATCCTGCCCCGGCGCAGCGCGGCGATCAGCGAGGCCGGCCGGGTGTCGTTCGGCACCTACTTCAACGCGTTCCCGGCCAGCTACTGGCGCCGGTGGACGACCGTGGACTCGGTGACGCTGCGCATCCGGGTCGCCGGGGAGTGCACGATCATCGTGTACCGTTCCGCGGCCAAGGGGCACAGCTTCCCGGTAGAGACGATCGACGTCGAGACCGACGAGCCGGAGTCGGTGGAGCGGGTCCTGCCGCTGGCCCCGTTCATCGACGGCGGCTGGTACTGGTTCGACATCGTGGCCGGCCCGCGCGGGACCACCGTGATCCAGGCGGACTGGGCCGTCCCGGCGCAGCCGGGTCCGCCGGGCCGGCTCAGCCTCGGCTTCACCACGTTCAACCGGGCCGACTTCATGGTGGGGCACCTGCGCACCCTGGGCGCCTCGCCGGAGGTGCTCGACCTGATCGACACGGTGTACGTGATCGATCAGGGCACCAGGCACGTGGCCGACCACCCGGACTTCGGGGACTCGGCGAAGGGGCTCGGCGGCAAGCTGCGGATCATCGAGCAGGGGAACATCGGCGGCTCCGGCGGCTTCTCCCGGTCCATGGACGAGACGGTGCGCGCCGGGGACAGTGACTACCTGCTCATCCTGGACGACGACATCATCCTGGAGCCGGAAAGCATCCTTCGCGCGGCGGCCTTCGCCGACCTGGCGCGCAAGCCGACGATCGTCGGCGGGCACATGTTCAGCCTCTACGACCGGTCGGTGCTGCACGCGTTCGCGGAGTCCATCGCCCCCCGCAAGTGGTGGTGGGAAGCCTCGCCGAACACCAGGGCCCGGCACGACTTCGGCCGCCGGAACCTGCGGAACACCCCGTGGCTGCACCGCCGCGCCGAGGCCGACTACAACGGCTGGTGGATGTGCCTGATCCCCACGAAGATCATCAAGGAGCTGGGCCTGGCGATCCCGGTCTTCATCAAGTGGGACGATGCCGAGTACGCGGTGCGGGCGGGTGCCAAGGGGCACCCGACGGTGTCGATGCCCGGGGTGGCCGCGTGGCACATTCCCTGGCTGGACAAGAACGACGCGCTGGACTGGCAGGCGTACTACCACATCCGCAACCGGGTGATCGTGGCGCTGCTGCACTCGCCATTCAAGCGCGGCGGCCGCCTGCCGGCGGAAAGCGGCGAGCGCCAGCTGCAGAGCCTGCTGTCGATGCAGTACTCGACGGCGGCGCTGCGGCTGCTGGCCATCGAGGATGTCCTGTCCGGGCCTGGCCACCTGCACCGCGACCTCGGCACGAAGATGTCCAGCCTGCGCGAGCTGCGCCAGCAGTTCGCCGACGCACGCGGGGCCGCCGACCTCGAGGACTTCCCGCCCCCCCGGCGGAAGGCGCCGGACCAGTTGAAGACGAACACCACCCCGACCAACAAGGTCAACCTGACGACGAAGGTCGTGGCCGGGACGCTGCACCAGTTCCGCAAGCCGCGCAAGTTCCACCGGCCGCAGATGACGCTGCCGCACCAGGACGCCGCCTGGTGGGTGCTGTCCAAGCTCGACAGCGCCGTGGTATCGGCACCGGACGGCACCACCGCCTCCTGGTACCAGCGGGACCGCAAGCAGTTCCGGGAGCTCGCCCGGCGCAGCGCCGTCCTGCACCTGCGGCTGGTGATGAACTGGCCCAGGCTGGCCAGGGAGTACCGCTCGGCGGCGGCGGAGTTCACCTCGCCGGCCACATGGCGGGAGACCTTCGAGGCCTCGCTCGGGGATCCGCCTGATGGGCCGTGAGCCGGGCATTCCTCGGGCGGAACGGTAAGGCGCCATCCCCGGCTGAGCCGGCGGGCCCGCGCCTCAGGGGTTCCGCTGACCCGCGCCGCTCATCAGGGCCCGGGCTCAACGTAGCCCGCCACGTTTCCCGCCGTCTTGGGCAGGCGGTGTGCCGCCCAGGGCTGGGCGAAAGGCTGCGGGCGCCTGCCGCCGTTTACGAGCACGACCACCCGGCGGCCATCCGCCTGCACGAGGCTCGTCATGTGCCATTGATAGCTGCAGCCGAGATAGTACGCGGCGGGCAGGGTAAACCATACGGCCACCCGCGAGCTGGTGATCACGCATGGGGGCCGGACGCCGAGCTGGCGCATGTACTGCACGGCATCCGTCTGACCCCGGGCGGCCGCCAGGCGCTGGGCGTTCTCGGTGGCCAGCACCGCGTGCTGGGCGCCAAGTTCCACGACGACGAACAAGCTTGCCGCGGCGATAGCCGCCACCCGGAGTCTCCCCCGTTTCGCGGTGACCAGCCAATAGATCGCATCTGCGGCCGATATGGCGAGCAGCGCCCAGACCGGCTGCAGGTAGCGGGTATTGTCGCGGACCGGAAGCGAATACAGACCGTAGACGCCGAGTGCGCATATCACAGGAGTCGCCGCGAGCAGCCAGCCTTGGTAGCGGTGAGCCGCGTAGACACCGATGAGGGCGAGCACGCCGAACGCGGCCCACCAGGCGAGCAGAGGCGGGTGGCTCCACCCACGGATGCCCGGAAAGCCTGGCAGCGAACTAACCTGGCCGCCGCTCATTATCCGCAGGTTGTTCAGCAGGTCGAGCTTGCGGCCGCCGGAAGCTGCACCCGCTGAGTGCAGCCTTTTCAAGGGACCGTCGAAGTACAGGTAGGACTCGGCGACCCACTCTCCAATACCGACGGCGAGGCCCGCCACGACGGCCGCCACCAGCGATACCGCGTGGCGCCAAGGTCGTGCGGTCAGGGCGATGACGAGCACTATTCCGAAGATAGCGACGGCATCGGCCGGGCGTATGAGCGCGGTGAATGCCACCGTGGCGGCCAGGAGGACAATACCCAGCGGCGACGATCTGCCTCGCTCCATGGCACGCAGGAAGAGCCCTACCCCGGCCAGGCCGCCAATGGCACTCCAGTAGCTCGGGAGCAGCAGCGAGGCCTGCTGCTGGGTGACCCAGAGGCCGCCGAAGATGACACCCGCAAGAGCGACCACCCAGTCGGAGCGCCGGCCACGCCACGCGAGCATGGCGAGGAACAGCCCGATCCCTGCCATCACCACCAGGTAGACGCGGAGCGCGACCACCGAGCTGGTGAACAGCACCACCGGCGCGACGAGCAACGGCAGGCCGCGGGCCCGCTCGGCGCCCCAGGGCATCGGCACATGCTGGCTGATCTGACTGGCGTAGACCGACTCGTCCCAGAAGAGGGGAATTCGCAGCGAATCGAACAAGAACAACGCAAGCGTGAACGCCGCTGCGGCGGCGATGAGCCAGCCAATACCCCGGCCGCTGAGCCGTGGCTTCGCCGCCGTTTGTGCCCCGAGATCAGCGTGCGGGCCCGAGGGGATCTCAGCCGCAGCGCCGGCCCGCGGGCCGGACGTGGTCGGCGCGATCCGCCTGGCGGCCAAGCGTTCAGGCCACCAGAGCCTCCCGCGTGCGTAGCGCGGCAAGTCGGACACGTTCCACCCCTCATGCGGTTTGTGAAAGGCAGTCTCGACGCGCCAGCGTGCTATGCGGTCAGGATCGTCCGTGCTAGCGCCGAAGACGCACGCTTGGCGGCCGAGCTTACCGTCCTACGCACACTGCCCGGAGCGTAACGAACGCCTCCATTCGCGGCAGACGCCCGCTAGCTTAACTACCCACGGCCCGGCACCTCCACGAGCATGGCCCGGCCACCCCTGCCGCGGTCAGCGTCACGACGAGGGGTGCCCGGGCGGGCGGAGCACCCTGGGCGGGCCGGCCCAGGGGCAGGGCCGGACGGTAGTTTGGCTGACGTGATATTCACCGAAGGCGAGCTTGAGTACCTGCGGTCCCAGCGACTGGGGCGCCTGGCCACCGAGGCGCCCGACGGCACCCTGCAGAACAGCCCGGTCGGGTTCGAGGTCGATGCCGAGGCCGGGGTGATCCTCATCCGCGGCCGTGACCTGGGCAACACCCGCAAGTTCCACAACATCGCGGCCAACGGGAAGGCCGCGTTCGTGGTCGACGACCTCGCGTCGGTCAACCCGTGGACGCCGCGCTGCTTTGAGGTCCGCGGTACCGCCGAGGCGCTCACCGGCCAGCAGCCGCCCAACTCGTACATGAGCCCGGAGGTGATCCGCCTTCACCCGCGCCGGATCATCAGCTGGGGCATGGGCCCGGACGGCAAGGAGAGTTCGCGCCGCACGGTCGGCTAGTCGATCATGTGGGCGTGCCGCCACAGGCGGGTCGCGGGCGGGCCGATCATTCCGGCCTCCCGCAGGAACGCCACGATCTTCTCTCCGCCATAACGGATGGTCTCGTGGTGGGCGGGGTTCGCCAGCGCCACGCGGCGCGCCTGTGCCGGGTCCAGGCCCACGGACCGGTAGACCTCGGGGCTGATCAGATTCCTGGCCACGATGAGCGCGACCCTGCCGAGCACCGCCCGCTGCATGGGCAACTCGGCCAGGGACAGCTTGGCCGCGCTGCGGGTCAGTTCGGCCCGGGCGAACCCGATGTGCCTGGCTTCCTCCAGGATGTGGATCTTGTTCACCATCTGGACGATCGGCTGGATCGAGTCGTCGGCGGCCATCTCCCGCTGATAGCGGTCGGTGATTTCCTCGCCGATCAGGATGGCGCCCCACATGGCGGGCCCGTGGGCGGTGGTGGTCAGCAGCCGTCCAAGTGCGTGGACGTGGCGGGGCGGCCCGTAGTACGGGACGCCCATCCACTCGATCAGGCGGGCGAACATCGTGGAGTGCCGGCACTCCTCGGCCATCTCGGCGAGCGCGTACTGCACGTGCCGGGTGGCCGGGTTCTCCTCGTAGGCCAGCTTCGCCAGCAGGCGCAGCAGGATGCACTCCAGCCAGATGCCGAACCCGGCCACGCTGGCGGCCTCGTGCTTGCCGAGCTCGCGCCGCTGCTCCGGGGTGAGCCGGTCCCACAGCGGCGTCCCGTACAGGGTGGAGCGGTGCTCGGGCAGGAAGATCTTGCCCGGCTCCGGCGGCGCGGACCAGTCGATGTCGAGTTCCGGGTCGTAGGACCGGGCCGCGGTCGAGCGCAGCAGGCGGTCGGCGACCCGCTCTTGGTCCGTGCTGCCCGCGCCCTTGCCGGGCGGCACAGGGTCCTTACCGCTGGCGGCCCTGCCGGGCAGCTCGCTGGTCTTCGTCACCGGTTTCGCCTCCAGCCAATCTGTAACTTGAAGTAACAGTTACCTTTGGTATCATCATCCGCATGAGCACGGCTGTCAAGGGCGGCGACGCCCGCAGGGACCGGTGGAGCGACCACCGGGCACGACGCCGGCGTGAGTTCGTGGACGCGGCGCTGCGGGTCCTTGAGGCCCAGGGGCCGGACCTGCCGATGGACGCGGTCGCCGCCGAGGCGGGGGTCACCAAGCCGGTCCTCTACCGGTACTTCCAGGACAAGTCGGCCCTGGTGGATGCGCTGGCCGGGCGCGGCTCGCAGATACTGCTCGACCGGCTGCTCCCGGCGATCCGGGCGGGCTGCCCGGCGCTGTCCCGGGTGCGGGACGCGGTCGGCGCCTACTTCGCGGTGATCGATGAGCACCCGAACCTCTACTGGCTGCTGGCCCGCGGGGCCAAGGCCGAATCCGGGGACGGGCCGGGCTCCATCCAGCAGAACAAGGAGTTCATCGCCACCGCACTGACCGCGGTGCTCGGCGACTACCTGCGGGCCTACGGGCTGGACTCCGGCGGGGCCGAGCCGTGGGCCTACGGCATGACCGGCCTGGTGCAGAGCACCGGCGAATGGTGGCTCCAGCGGCGCTCGATGAGCCGGGCCACCGTGGTCGAATATGTCACCCAGATCATCTGGGCGGCGATCGCGGGGACGTTGCGCGGGGCAGGCATCGTGGTGGATCCGGACCAGCCGTTCCCCGAGACGCGCCCGCCGTTGCGCGCCGTGGCCCGCACGGACGCACGGCTGGCCCCAGGATGACCCACGCGGGCACGATGGCGGCAGGCGGCGAAACCCAGCAAGGAGGCCAGATGGCCGGGCTCGGCGACTCAGACGGCTACGAGGGAACCGCGGTGCTGGAGGTGGACCGGTCGCGGTTCGACGTCCAGGTGCGATTGCGCGGCCACTTCCAGCCCATCGACGGCCGCTATCACTGGTATGGGCGTATTGACGCGCATGAAGGGCTGGCTGAGTTGCTCGGCGCGGGCAAGGCGGGTGGCGTGCTGACCACCGCAGAAGGTTCCGCGCCGTGCGAGCTTTCTGAGCCGGATCCGTCGCGCCGGTACCGCGTCACCGGCATCTCCACGCCGCCGTTCCGTGCCGGGGAGTCCGCTCCGGGGCCGGCCGGGGAGCAGCCCGGGACCGCCGCGACCGCCGGGCAGGCCGGGACCGCCGGGACTGCCGCGACCGCCGGGCAGGCCGGGACCGCTGCGCAGGGGGCCGCCGGGCCGGCCGGGCCGCTGCCCGGTCATGTCCGGGTGGCCATCATCGGTGCCGGGCTCGGCGGGATCGGGGTGGGCATCCGGCTGCACCAGACCGGCGTGACCGACTTCGTCATCCTGGAACGCGCCACCGCCGTCGGCGGCACCTGGCGCGACAACACCTACCCCGGCTGCGCCTGCGACGTGCCGTCGCATCTTTACTCGTTCTCGTTCGCGCCGAACCCCGGATGGTCACACAGCTTCTCCCGGCAGCCGGAGATCTGGGAGTACGTGGAAGACGTCACCGACCAGCACGGGCTGCGCGAGCACCTGGTCTTCGGCACCGAGCTGGCCCGGGCGGACTGGGACGCGGCCCTGGCGCGCTGGCGGCTGCGGACCAACCGCGGTGAGATTACCGCCGACGTCCTGGTCTCTGCCTCGGGACCGCTGTCCGAGCCGTCCCTGCCCAACGTCCCCGGGCTGGCCGACTTTCCCGGTGAGATCTTCCACTCGGCCCGCTGGAACCACTCCTACAGCCTCGAAGGCAAGCGGGTCGCGGTGGTGGGGACCGGGGCCTCCGCGATCCAGATCGTGCCCAAGATCCAGCCCGAGGTGAAGCACCTGGTGCTGTTCCAGCGCACGCCCGCCTGGATCGTGCCGCGCCGGGACCGCCGGATCACCGAGTTCGAGAAGCGCCTGTACCGCCAGGTCCCGGCGGCGCAGCGGCTGGCCCGGCTGGGCATCTACCTCTCCCGCGAGTCGCTGGTGGGCGGCTTCACCAAGCGGCCCGCGATCCTCAAGGCGGCCCAGCGGATGGCGCTGCGGAACCTGGCCAGGTCCGTTCCCGACACCGGGCTTCGGGCCAAGCTGACCCCGGACTACGTGATGGGGTGCAAGCGGATCCTGATCTCCAGCGACTTCTATCCCGCGCTGCGCCGGCCGAACGTGCAGGTGGTCGCGTCCGGGCTGGCCAAGGTGGACGGCAACACCCTGACCGCGAAGGACGGCACCTCCTGCGAGGTGGACGCGATCATCCTGGCCACCGGGTTCCACGCGGTCGACGCGCCCATCGCCGAGCGGCTCTACGGGGCCGACGGGCTGAGCCTGGCGCAGTCCTGGAACGGTGACATGCGCGCGCTGCGCGGCACCACGATCGCGGGCTTCCCCAACCTGTGCATGGTGATCGGGCCCAACACGGGCCTTGGCCACAACTCGATGATCTACATGATCGAGTCCCAGCTCAACTACATCCTCGACTACCTCGCCACGCTGGACCGCACCGGCGCCGCCGCCCTGGACACCAGGCCCGGCGCCCAGCAGGCGTGGTGCGACGACATCGAGCGGCGGATGGCGTCCACCGTGTGGACCACCGGCGGCTGCGTGAGCTGGTACCTCAATGCCGCGGGGCGCAATCCCACGCTGTGGCCGGGATCCACGATCGGGTTCCGCCGGGCCACCCGTCACCTGGACCCGGCCGAGTACGAGCTCATCCGGCAACGGCAGGGGACGGGCCGCTAGCCGGGCCCGTCCCCCGCCGCCACGCGGGCCGTGC
Organism: uncultured Actinomycetes bacterium; assembly: GCA_963806145.1. Classification (GTDB taxonomy): domain Bacteria; phylum Actinomycetota; class Actinomycetes; order Streptosporangiales; family Streptosporangiaceae; genus DASXKD01. Next base: position 63,154 of record CAWDXD010000005.1, on the reverse strand, counting down.
CGCGTGTCAGTGGCTGCCAGGTGCCATCAGTTCGCTGCGGCCGCGCTGCTGGCCGGGGACCTGGCGGACCCGGACATGTGCGTGCACTTGTGGCCCGGCATGGGCCCCGGGGCCGTGGCGGCCTTTGGCGACGGGCTGGCCGCCGCCGGGACCGCCGGCGAGGTCGCGGTGGATGAGCTGTGCGCCGCCGTTGTCGAAGAGGTGGAGGCGCTGGCCATGCTCAATCCGAGCGCCAGGGTGGCGCCAAGCACGGCCGCGCCTGCGGCGGTGCCGATGAGCGGTTTGGTGATCCTCACACGGTTCTCCTTTCGCTGTTGCCCACCGGGCACCGGACGGGACGGGGCCGGGTGACCCGTGCGCCGCGCGGGTAGTGGCTGGGGCGGGCCGGGTGATCCCGTACTCGCCGGGCGGTGGCCCGGGGCGGGCCGGGTGGCCCGCCAGGTCCCAGTACGCCAGGCCGGCCTGACCGGGCCCTGCGCACTGCTTCTCAGCCCGCGCTGAACCCGTCACCGGGCCCGTGCGCGCTTCCTGCGCCGCCGCCGCACCCGCCGCCAGGGCCGCCGCGGTCCCTGCCAGGATGGGCGAGTGACCGTCAAACACCTGACGTCGAGCGTTTTCGTGTTCCGCCGGTTCACCGACGGCTGGCGGACCGGCCTGATCCGGCATCCCCGGTTGCACCGGATGATGATTCCGGGTGGTCACGTCGAGCCCGAGGAGTCCTGCGCCGAGGCCGCGCTGCGGGAGGTGGCCGAGGAGACCGGCCTGGCCGTCACGCTGGTCAGCCCGCCGGCCGCGCCGGTGCCGCGCGGCTACCGGGCGCGGCGGGTGGCACTGCCCTGGTGGATCGCGGAGTACCAGGTCATGCCGGACAACCATCTCGGTGTGGCACACGTCCACGTCGATCACCTGTATGTGGCCCTGGCCGACGGCACGCCGCCCGCGGCCGGAGCCGGCCTGCCCGATGCGGCGCACCCGTTCGGCTGGTACGCGGCCGGCGACCTGCCCGGCCTTGACATGTTCGACGATGCCAGGCTCCTCGCGCGGCTGCTGCTGACGGGCCTGTCTGGCGGCGCGGACGGCACGGACGCCGCCGCGGCGGCCGCGGATCTGGTGGCAGGCCTCAGGGAGCCCGCCCCGCAACTGCCCCGGTCCTGACCCTGGCTGAGCCGCCCCCGGCCACGGCGCACCCGGCTGACCAGCTAGCCCGGGTCGCCCGCCCCGGGCTGATCGCCGCTCCAGAGTGCGAGCACGGACTCGATGGTGTCCGCCTCGGCGGCCGGTTTGTCCGGCCGGTACCGCAGCACGCGCGCGAACCGCAGCGCCACCCCGCCTGGGTAGCGCGGACTGCCCTGGACCCCGTCGAACGCGATTTCCACCACCAGTTCCGGCCGCACCCGCAACACGCCGTAGGCGTTCTTCGGGTCCCCGGCCGGCCCGGACCCCGGCGGGTCGGCGAGTTCCAGCAGCCGTCCGGTCTGCCAGGCGAGCATCTCGTCGGTGAGCCCCTTGAACGTCTTGCCGAGCATCACCAGGCCGCCCGTGGCCGGGTCACGCGCGCCCAGGTGCAGGTTGGACAGCCAGCCGCGGCGCCGGCCGTGGCCCCATTCGGCCGCGAGCACCACCAGGTCGAGCGTGTGCCGTGGCTTCACCTTGATCCATTCGCTGCCGCGCCGCCCGGCCGCGTACCGGGCATCCGGCGACTTGACCACCACGCCTTCGTGGCCGCGCGCGACCGCGTCGGCGAAGAACGCCTCGGCGGCGTCGACGTCCTCGCCGGCCAGGCGCGGCACGAGCAGGTGCGCGGGCATTACGGCCGCCAGCCTGGCCTGCCTGACGTGCGCGGGCTCGTCGATCAGGTCGGTGCCGTCCAGGTGCAGCAGGTCGAAGAAGAACGGGGTCAGCGGGGTGTCCGCGCGCTGGCGCGCAACATCCATGTGACTGCCGGTGCGGCTCGCGGTGACCTGGAACGGGCGCGGCCGGCCGTCCGGGGCCAGCGCCACGGCCTCCCCGTCGAAGACCGCCGCCCGCAGGTCCAGGGCCAGCACCGCCTCGGTGATCTCGGGCACCCGGACGGTGATGTCATCGAGCGTCCTGGTGAACACCGCGACGTCGGTCCCGGTCCGGTGCACCTGGATCCGGATCCCGTCGATCTTCCACTCGACCACCGCGGGCGACAGGCGCGCGAACGCGTCGGCGACGGTGGCCGCGGACGACGCGAGCATCGGTCGCAGCGGCCGGCCCACTTCCAGGCCAAACGCTCGGAGCGCGGTCAGTGCCGCCCCAGAGTCCGGCTCTGGCTCCGTGGCCGGGATGGCCTCCGCGGCCGGGATGGCCTCCGCTGCCTGGGCAGCGGCCGGGGCGGTCGCCCAGGCCGCGGTCAGTGCCGCCTGGGCGACCAGCGGCAATGACCCGGCCAGCAGGTGAGCACGGCGAACCTCCGCCGCGGGCACCCCGGCCGCCCGGGCCACGGCCTCGGTCATCACCCCTTCCAGCGCCCCCTGGTGCAGTTCACCGGCGAGCAGCCGGACGAGGAACTCGCGCTCGGTCTGGCTGGCCCGCCCGAACGGGCCAGCCAGCAGCCGCCTGCGCTCGGCCTGCGCGCCCGCCCCGGCGACCTGCCCGACGGCCTCGAACACGGCGTCGGTCTCGGCCACGGTGAGCGGCCCCTTGCCGGTCACCGCCCCGCCAGTGGCAGCCAGTTCGCCCAGGGACGCGTATCCCACGCCGATCTGGCGCTGCCGCAGTTCCCCGGAGAGAAAGGCGACCACCACCGGGACCTCGCCGGGGCCGGCCCGGCGCAGCAATCCCGCGATCTCCGTGATCTTCGCGGTACGCGCGGACGTGGCCGCGACCGCCTCCGACGTCTGGACCAGTTCACTCAGCAGCACAACCGCATTGTGCCCTAACGGTTGTGGGGATTTTTACCCTCGTGCCACCGCTGGCGAGAAGGGGTAATACGACCTCTGCTGTGGCTGGCCACGCGCCAGGCAGTCTGTCAGTCATCCGGGGGAACTCCGGTGACATAGACAGGAGATGGCAATGTCCATCTCGACCGGATCCGGGACAAGACCGGATGCCGTCGCCGCGCCGACCTCACCCGCCTCGCCCTGAGTGCGGGCCTCGTCTAGGCGATCTGTGGTTCGCCGTCGTAGTCCCGGCATGCGGGTATGCTCAGGCAACGCCATCATGAAGGGGTCTGCCCCTGGCGGCACCCGGGCCATGCCAGGATTCAGCCATGACCAATACGCTCACCGCCACCTTGCGGACCAACCAGGGCGACATAGTCCTGCGGCTCTACCCCGACCACGCTCCTAAGACCGTTCGCAACTTCGTCGAACTGTCGCAGGGAACCCGCGAATGGACCGACCCGCGGACCAGGCAGCCGTCCAAGGACAGGCTCTACGACGGGACGGTCTTCCACCGGGTGATCCCCGGTTTCATGATCCAGGGCGGGGACCCGCTCGGCACCGGCACCGGCGGGCCCGGCTACAAGTTCGGTGACGAGACCCATCCCGACCTGACGTTCAACCGCCCGTACCTGCTCGCCATGGCGAACGCCGGGCCAGGCACCAACGGCTCGCAGTTCTTCATCACCACCGTGCCCACCCCATGGCTGACCGGCAAGCACACGATCTTCGGCGAAGTCGTGCAGGGCGGCGACATCGTGGACAAGATCAGCAACGTCCAGACCGACTCCCGGGACCGGCCCGCGAGCGACGTTGTGATCGAGTCGGTGGAGATCACCAGCACCGACGACAGCCAGGAATCTGCGGGATAGCTCATGGCCACCCAGCAAGCCCCCGATGCCGGGAGCGGCTCGGGTGTGCCCACCTGTTACCGGCACGAGGGGCGGGAGACCTACCTGTCCTGCACCAGGTGCGGCAAGCCTGCGTGCCCGGAATGCCTGAGAGCGGCGCCGGTCGGCCAGCAATGCGTGGAATGCATCAAGGAGGGCGGCCGGGCGGTCCGGCAGCCCACGGGGGCGTTCGGCGGCCGCGCGGTGTCGGGCGCGCTCGTCACCTATACGCTCGTCGCGCTCAACGTGGCGTTCTACCTGGTCGAGTGGGTCTACCCGAAGATCGTTGACTACCTGGCCCTGATCGGCAGTGCCTACGACCCCAATGTCCATGGGGTGATCGGGGTCGCCCAGGGCGAGTACTACCGGCTGCTGACCTCGGCGTTCCTGCATGAGCAGGGCCTGTCCGGGTTCGGCCCGCTGCACATCATCTTCAACATGTGGGCGCTGATACTGGTCGGGCCGGCGCTGGAGCGACTGCTGGGCCGGCTGCGGTTCCTGGCGGTATACGTGCTCAGCGCGCTCGGCGGCTCGGTGATGTTCTACCTGCTCGCCCCGGTCAACGAACTGGGGCTGGGGGCGTCCGGCGCCATCTTCGGGTTGTTCGGCGCCTATTTCGTGGTGGCCAGGCGGCTGCGCGTGGACTCCCGGTCGATCGTGTTCCTGATCGTGCTCAACCTCGGGATCAGCTTCGCGGTGGCCGGCATCGCGTGGCAGGCCCACGTGGGCGGGCTGCTCACCGGCGGGCTGCTGACCGCCGCCTACGCCTACGCGCCGCGCAACCACCGGACGCTGGTACAGGTCGGGGCGACCGTCGCCGTGGTGGCCGTCCTGGTCGTCGCGGTGCTCACCCGCAACCACCAACTGCTGGGCTGAAGCCTGCGCTGAGCCCCGCACAGGGGCCGACGGCTAGGCCGGCCGGGTTACCGCCACTTCGTGGGCTCTGCTTACCGCCACTTCGTGGACAGTGCGACCCCCGCGATGATCAGGGCGAACCCGATGGCGAGATTCCACGCCTGTAGCACCTGTATGGGCAGGGTGCCGCCCGTGATGTAGTACAGCGCGATCCACGCCAGCCCCACCAGCAGGCAGCCGAGCATGGTCGGCACCAGCCAGCGCGGGCTCACCTTGGACTTGGCTGTCCGCGGCGGCGGTGTGTAGACCGCCTTGCTTCTGGTTCGGGACTTCGGCACGTTCGCTCCTGAGAAGGCTTGTGCGTCCAGAGTAGTTGCTTCGGGGCCCGGTGGCTCCGGTCAGCGGCGGCCGATCCGGGCCGCCGCTGACCGCGGGCTACGGCGTCGGCGTCGGCGTAGGCGTCAGCGTAGGCGTCGGCGTAGGCGTCGGCGTAGGCGTCGGGGTGGGACTGGCGGCGTTCTTCACCACGCTCAGGGTGATCTGCGTACTGGCGGGCACCCGCTGCCCGGCCTTCGGGTTCTGCAGCACGACGGTGCCGTTGGCCAGTTGCGGGTTGCTGACGTTGATCACCTGGATGTTGGTGAACCCGGCGTTGTTCAGCCTGCCGATCGCCACCTGGTAGTTCTCATCGATGACGTCCGGCACGAGGCTCCCGTTGGGCGGGACGAAGATCGTGACCGTGCTGCCGAACTTGGCCTTGGTGCCCGGGGTCGGGTCCTGCTTGACCACGGTGTTAGGCGTCCCGTTCGAATTGTTGTCGGGCTGCACGCTGACCTGGAACCCGGCGGCCCGCAACGTGCTCTGCGCCTGGCTCACCGAGTCGTGCTTGACGTTGGGCACCGGCACCATCTTCGGCCCGGTGGACACGACGAGGATGACCGAGCTGCCCGCGGGCACGACGTTCCCGTTGGGCGGGCTGGTGCTGATCACGATGTTCTTCGGCACCGTGGGGTTGGGCTGCTTCTGCACCGTGTACTTCAGCCCGGCCGCCGTGATCTCCTTCTGAGCCTGGCTGAGCGTCTGCCCGTTCACCTGGGGCACGGCGTGGCCGGAACTGCCACCGCCGAGGATCGCGTAGGCGACGCCGCCCACCACCCCAAGCACGACGAGAACCCCGAGGATCCACAGCACGATCGGCAGCCAGCGCCGCTCGCCGGGCTCGGGCGGGTAGCCGTCGTCCGAGCCGTACTGGTAGTCGGACATGCCACCGGTGGTGGCCATCGCGGTGGCCGGGCCCACCCGCTGGGTTGCCGTCCCGTACGCGGCGGTGCGCGGTGCCGCGACCGGCACGCCCTGCAAGGCGCGCTGAATGTCCTGGCGCATCTCCGCCGCGGACTGGTAGCGATCCCTGGGGTCCTTGGCCATCGCCCGCAGCACGATGGCGTCGGCCCACTGCGGGACCTCCGGGTCCACCCGCGACGGCGGCACCGGGTTTTCCCGCACGTGCTGGTAGGCGATCGCGACCGGCGAGTCGCCCAGGAACGGCGGCCGGCCGGTGAGCAGCTCGTACAGCAGGCAGCCGGTCGAGTACAGGTCGCTGCGGGCGTCCACCCGCTCGCCGCGGGCCTGCTCCGGGGACAGGTATTGCGCGGTGCCGATGACCTGCGCGGTCTGGGTCATGGTGGCCTGGGCGTCGCTGACCGCGCGGGCGATGCCGAAGTCCATCACCTTGACCTTGCCGTCGCGGGTCAGCATCACGTTGCCTGGCTTGATGTCGCGGTGCACGATCCCGTTGCGGTGGCTGTAGTCCAGGGCGCGCAGCACCCCGTCGGTGATCTCCAGGGCCCGCTCGGGCAACAGCCGGCGGTCTTCCCTGAGCAGGTCGCGCAGGGTGCGGCCGTCGACGTACTCCATGACGATGTAGGGGATGTGCGACCCGCCGGTGTCATCCTCGCCGGTGTCGTACACCGCGACGATCGACGGATGGTTCAGCGAGGCGGCCGACTGGGCCTCGCGGCGGAACCTGGCCTGGAACGTCTGGTCCCTGGCCAGGTCCTCGCGGAGGGTCTTCACCGCGACGATGCGGTCCAGGCGGATATCCCGTGCCCGGTACACCTCGGCCATGCCACCCCGGCCGACGATGCCGTCGAGCTCATAGCGGCCGCCGAGGAGGCGGCGCTGTGTCATGTCTCGCACTTGTCGTATCCGTCCTGGGTCGTAGCCAACCGCTGGTCCGGGGCGCCCATCATTTCGGCGATGACCGGAGGTAGTTCATGTATGCCTTGATGATCTGCACGGCCACCGGGGCGGAGGCATCGGCACCGAGGCCACCACCCTTTACCACGACGCCGACCGCTATCTCCGGGTTGCCATAAGGCGCGAAGCAGGTGAAGACGGCATCATCCAGGCCGGTGTTGTTGGGCCCGTTCTGCGCCGTCCCGGTCTTCGCCGCGACCGTGATGCCGGGAAGCTCCGGCGCGATGTCGTGCGCGGTGCCGTACGGCTTGTTGACCACATCGAACATCATCCGGCCCACGTCGCTGGCCACGCCCGGGCTGACCGTGTGGCTCAGCACGCTGGGCTGGGTGGTCACCAGCGGGGTCAGGTTCGGCGCGATCGCCTTCTGCACCAGGTAGGGGTGCATCAGCGTGCCGTGGTTCGCGATCGCCGCCGAGAACATCGCCTCCTGCAACGGGGTCACCGTGTCGTTGTACTGGCCGATCGCCGAGTAGGCGGTGAAGTCGGGGTTGGACACCCGCGGGAAGTTGCTCGGGGAGACCAGCAGCGGGATCCGCAGGGCCCGGTTCATGCCGAACGCGTTGGCCTGCCGGTACAGCTTGGCGCCGCCGAGGTGCTCGCCCAGGCCGCCGAACACCGTGTTGCAGGACACGGCAAAGGCGTAGATCAGCGGGACCGTGCCGTTGCCGGTCGGGTTGCTGCCGTCGTCGCAGGGCAGGTTGTCGTAGTTGATGAGCTGGTTGGTGGTACCGGGCAGCTTCAGGTTGGTCGGTGCGTGGAAACGGCTCTCCGGGGTGTACTTCCCGGTGGAGAAGGCCGCGGAGCTGGTGACGATCTTGAACGTGGAACCCGGCGGGAAGGTCTCGTTGATCGCCCGGTTGAGCAGCGGCTGCTGCGGCGAGCTGAGGTACCTCTGGTCGGCCCTGTTGAGCGCGGTGCCGTTGAGCGTGGCCAGCCTGTTGGGGTTGAACGACGGGTAGGAGGCCAGCGCCAGGATGGCGCCCGTCCTGGGGTCGATGGCGACGGCTCCGCTGGGCAGCCCGGTTGCCTTGAGCGCCTTGTAGGCGGCCTCCTGGGCGGCGGAGTTGACGGTGAGCTGCACCGTCGCCCCCTTGCGGGGCTTCCCGGTGACCAGGTCGATGAGGTTGCGGACCGCGAGCCGCGGGTCGGTGCCGGCCAGCAGCCGGTCCTCCGTCTCCTCGATGCCCGTCTTGCGGTACGGGGTGTCGTAGCCGGTCACCGGCGCGTACGTGGGCCCGGCCGGGTAGTACCGCTGGTAGCTGTACACCCCGCCGATGTGCTTGGACTCCGCGATCGGCTGGTTGTTGGCGGTGATGATCGACCCGCGCTGGTACTGGTACTGCAGCGCGAACGTGCGGCCGTTGCCGGGGCCGTCGGCCAGCTTGCCCCCCTCGAACCCCTGCACGTAGTTGGCGTTCGCCAGCAACAGCAGGAACATCACCAGGCAGGCGAGGGAAACCCGGCGCAGGGCATGGTTCATGCAGCCCTCACCACCTGGGTCATTCCCTCGTCCTGAATCGGCTGCGGTGCGGGCCGCCTGGCCGTGTCACTGATCCGCATCAGCAGCGCGATGAGCATCCAGCTCGCCACCAGGGATGATCCCCCCTGGGACAGGAAGGGAGTGGTGATCCCGGTGAGCGGGATGAGCTGAGTCACGCCGCCCACGATAACGAAGACCTGCAACGCCACCACGAACGCGAGACCACCCGCCAGCAGCTTGGAGAACGGATCCCGCACGGCGATCGCGGCCCGCAGGCCCCGCTGCACGATCAGGCCGTAGATCAGCAGCAGCGCCATCAGGCCGGTGAGGCCGAGTTCCTCACCGAACGCGGTGATGATGAAGTCGCTCTGCACCAGCGGGGTCAGGTACGGCTGCCCGTGCCCGAGCCCGGTGCCCAGGATTCCGCCGAAGCCCAGGCCGTACAGGCCCTGGGCGAGCTGGTAGGACGGCACGCACGGGACATGCACGCTGGAAGATCCGCAGAACACGTTGCTGTACAGGGTCGGGTGCAGCCAGATGGCGAACCGCACCCCCACATGGGAGACCAGCTTGCTGGCGGCCCAGGCGCCGACCAGGAACAGCGAGGTCCCGATGAGCAGCCACGAGGTGCGCTGGGTGGCCACGTAGAGCATGATCAGGAACAGCCCGAAGAAGAGGGCCGAGGTGCCGATGTCGCTTTCGAACACCAGCACAAGCAGGCTGGCACCCCAGGCGATGAGGACCGGCCCCATGTCCCTGGCCCGGGGCAGCGCCACCCCGAGGACGTGCCGGCCGGCCAGCGCGAGCACGTCCCGCTTGGCCACCAGGTAGCCAGCGAAGAAGACGGCGAGTGCGAGCTTGGCGAACTCCTCCGGCTGGATGCTGAACCCGCCGAGGGCGACCTGGATCTTCGCCCCCGTCCCCGGCACCTCGCTGATGCTGGACGGAAGCAGCGCGGGAAGGGCGAGCAGCACCAGCCCGATGGCACCGAGCGTATAGGTGTAGCGCTGCAGCGTGCGCGGCTCGCGGATGACCACAAGCACGGCCACGAACGCGATCACCCCGATCGCGCTCCACATGAGCTGGAACGTGGTGGTCGAGGCGCTCATGGTGGAGACGGCATTGCCGGGGTTGCCGTTGCGGCCCGACTCCTGGAGCCGGTAGATCATCACCAGGCCGAGGCCGTTCAGCAGCGCCGCAAGCGGCAGCAGCAGCGGGTCCGCCCACGGGGCGAGCTTCCGGACGGCCAGGTGCGCACCCAGCATCAGCACACCGAAAAGTACTCCGTAGGTGGCGAGCCCGGTCGGCAGATGCCCGTTCAGGCCCAGCCCGACGTTCGCGTAGGCGAACAGGACCACGCCGATGGAGAACGCGAGCATGATCAGCTCGGCCCCGCGCCGTCCGCGCGGCAGCAGCAAGGCCGCGCCCAGGCTCGGCGGGGACGTCACCGCCCCGGTGGCGCCGGCCCCGTTGCCGGTCGCCCCGACAGCGCTCATGAAGATCCCCCGGAACCCGCGCCGCTCGTGGCCGAGGGGCCCGGGCAGCCCGGTGGGGTCGTCGGCTGGGTCTCGGTGAACGTGGGCGGTTTGACGAGCTTCCCATCCTTCAAGCGATGCGGTTTGAGGTCGTGCCACTTCTTCTGGTAAGCGCTCTTGACGGCCTTGTACGCGGCCAGATCGGAGCTGTACTTGGCCTGCGCCGCGTATGCCGCCTGGCAGTTCTGGTACTGCTTGCGGACGTTCGCCACGATGGCCAGCGCCTGGCCGCGGCTCGTCGCGGACACGGTCGCCCTGATCAGCCCCTGCTGCGGGGCCGGGACCCCGGCCAGCGGGATGTCGGTCCGCTGGTCCACGTGCGACAGGTTGACCCCGGCGACGGACTGGTTGACCCCTTGGAAGATGGCCACCTGGCCGCCCTCGGTCCCCACGTAGTACTGGTCCTGGGTGTACCGCCAGCCCAGGTAACCGCCGCCGATGACCAGGATGAGCAGCAGCACGAACACCGACCTGACGATGGGCCAGCGGCGCCGGGGTGCCTCGGTGTCCTCATCGTCGTGCAGCATCCGGGGCGCGGGGTCGTCGTGGTCGACCACGACGGCCGCCTGCGGCCTGGTCTGCGACAGCAGGTGCGCCCGCGCCGCCGGGCTGTCGGTGCGGATCATCGGCCCGCCGCCGTTGGAGGCCGCGCCGGCCAGCACGGAAGACCTGCTCGGGGAGCGGGGGGTGATGGCGCTGTCCACCACGTCGGCGACGATGCAGGTGATGTTGTCCGGCCCGCCGCCCCGGATGGCCAGTTCCACCAGTTGCAGGACGGCGTCCTCCGGTTCCGCCACCGTCGCCAGGGTCCGGTGCAGCGTCTCCTCGCTGACCACTCCGGACAGCCCGTCCGAGCACAGCAGGTACCGGTCACCGGCGCGGGCCTCGAGTATCGACAGGTCCGGCTCGGCTTCCGAGGTTCCGTCCAGGGCGCGCAGCAGCAACGATCGCTGCGGATGGGTGGCGGCCTCGTCCGAGCTGATCCGGCCGTCGTCCACCAGCGACTGGACCAGGGTGTGGTCGTGCGTGATCTGCTGGAACTCGCCGCCGGACAACACGTAGGCGCGGGAGTCGCCGATGTGGCACAGCGCCACCTTGCCGTCCGACCAGAGCATGGCGGTGAGCGTGGTGCCCATCCCGCTGATCGATGGGTCGGCACTGACCATGTCGTGCAGGATCTGGTTGGCGTGCGCCACCGCGGTGGACAGGGCGATCTGCAACTCGCTCGGGGGCATGTCGTCGTCGAGGTCGGTCAGCGCGCCGATGGCCACAGCGCTGGCCACCTCACCCGCGGCATGGCCGCCCATGCCGTCGGCGACGGCGAGCAGGCGCGGGCCGGCGTAGGCCGAGTCCTCGTTGCCCTCACGGAGGAGGCCTACGTCCGAGCGGACCGCGTAGCGGAGTTCGAGTGTCATTTGCGGAGTTCCAGGACGGTCTTGCCGATTCGGATCGGCACGCCCGGGGGCACCGGGGTCGGCTGGGTCACCTTCTGCCGGTCAAGATACGTTCCGTTGGTCGACCCAAGATCCTCAACAATCCACTGACCGTCCTGCGGGAACAGCCTGGCGTGTCGCGTCGAAGCGTAGTCGTCGTTCAGTACCAGCGTGGCGTCATTTGCCCGGCCAATGGTGATTTGCTGGTCCGCCAGCCCGATCGAGGTCCCGGCCAGCCCGCCCGCGGTTACCAGCAGTCGCTGCGGCGTGCCGCGGCCCGGCTTCCCCGCCCGGGCCGGGCGGGGCGCCTTCGCCTGTGGCGGCTTCCGCTGGCGCCGCCGCTGGCGGCCCTGCCGTGCCGAGCCGAACAGGTCCGTGCGCACCACGCCTACCGCGGCGATGACGAACAGCCACAGGACCGCCAGGAAGGCGAGCCTGATCAGCAGCAGCGTGAGGTTAGTCATGGGGTCATGTGTCCTCGGGTGGGCCGAGTCCGCGGTTTGCCTTTCCTACTTGTCCCGCCAGGGAGTCAGTATGCAGCGTCCCGGCGGAACACCAGGGTGGTCCGCCCGAGCGTGACTTTCGTCCCGTCGGTGAGGGCCACCCGCCGCACCGGCTCACTGTTCACGAACGTGCCATTGGTGGAACCCAGGTCCACCAATACCACCTGGTCGTCCTCGACACGCAACTCAGCGTGATGACGGGAGACACCAGGGTCAACGAGCCGCAGATCGCAGTCGGTTCCCCGGCCGAGCATGGTCACCGGTGAGGTCAGCTCGTAGGTGCGCTGCACGTTGCCGTCGCCGCCGGGCTCCGGGCCGGACACCAGCAGCCGCGGCCGTCCGGCGAAGGCACCGGGCGGGCGTGGCAGGTCGCTGGCTGGCCGCCGGATCTCCCCGCCCTCCACCGTGGTGCCCCGGATGACCCCAGACCCGATACGGAACGTGCCGGTCGTCAGGTCGGGCACGCTCTCGAAACGCATCCGCACCGGGCCGACGAAGGAGTACCCCTGCTCCTTGGCGTGCTCCCGGGCCAGGGTGGCCAGTTCGACCCCCAGACTGTCCGCGTAGACGTCCAGCCGCTCGTGGTCGGTGCCGGACAACTCCACGACGAAATCGTTCGGCACCAGCGTCCGGCCCTGCGCGACGATCGCCGCGCGGTCGTCCATCTCACGCTGAACCGCACTGGCGATCTCCACCGGTTCCACTTCGGATTTGAACGCCCGCGCGAAGGCACCCTCCACCATCCCCTCGAGCCTTCGCTCGAAGCGCTGCAGCACTCCCACCGGGTACCTCCTTCCCCTGCTCGCATCCGATGGTATCGGCGGTGAGGGTGCGCATGAGGACGTGCTAACCTGACTCGTTGCCCGGGCGGGTGGCGGAACGGCAGACGCGCACGGTTCAGGTCCGTGTGTCCGCGAGGACGTGAGGGTTCAAATCCCTCCTCGCCCACGAGCTAGCTCATCATGGTCAGCGGCCTTCGGCCACCTTCCCCCACGGCCGCGATCATTCCCGGGGGGCGACCCCCCGGACCCCCACGATTCCCGGTTGCTGTCCGCTGCGCAGCTCCCCAAGATCACCGCTGCCGCCACATTTCCCAGATTCCTGGGTCCCAAGCGCACCCCGCCAACCCCGAAACCCCTCCCGCTCTCTCCTTCTACGTCTTCTGCGGCTTCCCCGGACCTCAGCCCCCTAGACGACCGGTGGGTCACCTGGGCGCGGAGTTCTGTCCGTGACCAGGTGACCCTCCGGGCGTCCCCGCAACCCCGGTTAGCACACTGTTACCTGCGCGCCACTATGCCGAACCGTCAAGGCACCACGATCACCGGACACCGCGCATGCCGTGCCAGCCACCCCGGAACAGACCCCGCAATGTGGTGCCACTTTTGCCGTGGCGCCCCTATCACCAGGGCATCCGCGCTCAGTTCATCCGCCGCGGTCGACAGTTCCCGCGCCGCGTTGCCGTGCCGCATGATCACCCGGACGTCCACGTCGGAGCAGTCGCACACCTCGGCAAGCTCGCTGCGGACCCAGTTTTCTGTTTCCGCCCGCGCCCCGGGCGCACCGATGACCTGGCCGGTCAGCGGCTCGCAGTAGACGCCGGGAGTGACGTGGACGATCACCAGCGGGCGGGACAGGCGCTGCGACACACCGGCGGCATAGGCAAGCGCGTTGCGGCTGGACGGCGACCCGTCATAGCCGACCACTACCGGGTGGTCCAGCCTCGCGTCCGTGCCAGACCCGTGCGCCGGCTCGTTGCCGTGCACTCGCCGGCGCCGTGGATCCGGCTGGCCGCCAAGGGGCGAAGACTCTGCTTGGTCCATGGCCTCTCGTCCTTGTACGGTCCATGGTCCGCTTACGAGGCCGCTCCCGCAACGTCAAGCGGAAGCAAAATCAACTATAAGTTAGTTTTCGCCAAACAACTAAATGGCTCGTGGCGATCATGGCAGCCCCTGGCGTCCCGGTCATCGGGTGCCAGGCGGCACAATCGATACTGTGCCGGAGCTGCCAGAAGTCGAATCTCTCGCCGTCTTCCTGCGGGAACGCGCGACGGGAGCGGAGATCGACTGGGCCGCGAGCACGGCCATCTCGGTACTCAAGACCTACCGGCCGGACCTGAGCGCGCTGTCGGGTCAAAAGGTCACCGGGACCGCGCGGTACGGGAAGTTCCTCGACGTGGTCAGCGGGCCGGAGCCGCTGCACCTGGTGATGCACCTCGCCCGGGCCGGCTGGCTGCGCTGGAAGGACGACCTGCCGGAGCAGCGCCCCAAGCCCGGCAAGAGCCCGCTCGGCTTCCGGCTCCGGTTCACCGACGGCAGCGGTTTCGACCTGACCGAGGCCGGCACCAAGAAGCGGCTGGCGGTCTACCTGGTCACCGACCCGCAGCAGGTGCCCGGCGTGGCCTCGCTCGGCCCGGACCCGCTGGCCGCCGACTTCACCGTGGACACGCTGGCCGGCCTGCTCAAGGGCCGCCGCACCCAGATCAAGGGCGTGCTGCGGGACCAGAAGATCATCGCCGGCATCGGCAACGCCTACTCCGACGAGGTGCTGCACGCGGCCAAGATGTCGCCGTTCAAGATTGCCTCCAGCCTGACCCCGGACGAGGTGGCCGCCCTCTACGCGGCGATGATCGAGTCCTTGCGCGAGGCGGTCGAGCGCAGCACGGGCCTGGCCGCCGCCGACCTCAAGGCCGAGAAGAAGTCCGGCCTGCGGGTGCACGGCCGGACTGGCCAGCCGTGCCCGGTCTGCGGCGACACGGTGCGGGAGGTGTCGTTCGCCGATTCCTCGCTGCAGTACTGCCCGACCTGCCAGACCGGCGGCAAGCCGCTCGCCGACCGCCGCATGTCCCGGTTGCTGAAGTAGCCAGGCCCGTACCCGGCTAGGCAGCGCAGATCGCGTAGCCGTTGACCTGATGTGCCGACTGCCCGAGGTTGTTCACTGCGATGTTCCACGCCGAGGTGTCCTCGTCGATCGATCCGGCGACCTGGACGACCGGGACGTGGTCCGGGTCCTGGCTGCCACCGCTGAGCGCCGACGTGCCGGCAGGGCACGCGACGCCGTCGCTCAGTATGGCGCCCGGATCCACGGAAGCGCTGTTCGAGGCGATCTTGTAGCCGACCGGCTTGTGCCCGCAGATCGCCTCGACGGTGAACGACTGGTCGGTGGCCGTCCCGTTGAACATGTACCCGGTGAACTTGGCCGGCCCCTGTGGCCAGGCACTCGTGAGAAAGGCTGTCACCTGGTCGGCGGACGACAGCGTGCCACCGCCAAGGAGGACCTTCGGGGAGGGGCAGGTGACCGAGGCGTGCGACTGGACGTTCGGCGGATTGTCCACGGTCTTGACCACGAGCTTGTAACCCGCCGGCATGTTCGCACAGATCGCGTTCACCTCGAACTGCACGGTCGTTGTCCCGCTGTTGTTGACCCGTGCTTCCCAGCCGCTGCTCCCGGCCGGCTGGGACGTGTTGACGTTGAGGCTGGAACTGGCGCCGTGAAATACAACCCCGCCACCCCACACGACCGTGCCAGCAGGGCACGCGACGGAGGCACCGGAGTCAAAGGTGCCAGGCGGCGCGTTGAAGGGCCCGCCATCCACGATCTTGTATCCGGGCGGATGGCCCGCGCTGATGGCGGGCGAGTGCCGCGCCGCGGCGGTGGGGGCTGGGGCGGCCGCGGCCACGGACAGGAGCGCAGCCGCGGCAATCCCCGGCAACCAACGATGAGCGGGCGACTTTTTCGCCGCCATGGCTGCCCCCTTTGCGGTATATGACCACATCGGCCACACCGTAACCAGCAATTCACGGGTGGGCAATAGGCAATTGGGCGTCTCAGTGCGGCAGGTCGAGCGGGCGCGTGTTGCCCAGTGCGGTACCGGGCGTGGCGGGCCCGCTCACCAGTCCGTCTCGAACCACACGGTCCGCCCGGCGCCGCCGTCGTCCCGGTCCCACCGGCTGGCCAGCTCGCCGACGATCAGCAGGCCGCGCCTGCCTTGGGATTTGCGGGCCAGATCGCCCGGGCGATGGCACGATGCAAGGGTGCGATCCGAAACGGTGGTAGCGGGCCAGGACCGCGTGGACGCGACCGCGCGCGCGGTGGTCGAGTGCGCGGCCGATGCCATCGTGGCCTTCAGCGCCGAACGAACCGTGCTGCTGTGGAACCCGGCGGCCGAGCGGATGTTCGGCTGGAGCGCCGAAGAGATCCTCGGCGAGGAACCACCCCTGATCCCCGAGGAACTCAAGGCCGAGCACAACGCCGCCCTGGAACGGGTCCGCTCCGGCGGCCAGATCTCGTATGTGACCCGCCGCGCCCGCAAGGACGGCAAGCTCCTTGACCTGCGCATCGACACGAGCGCGCTGCGGGACCGCTCAGGTGAGGTCATCGGCTGGGTGAACGTGTGCCACCGCACCGGCGAGGACACCGCCGCCCGGCACCACGTGGCCGAGCGGGCCCGGGTGGTCCGCAAGCTCGGCGACGTGGTCGCCGACATGAACGCTCAGCGCGACCTGGAGGCCGTGCTGGACCGGATCGCCGCCAGCCTGTGCGACCTGACCGGCGCCGACGCCGGCGGTTTCGTGCTGATCGAGGACGACCTGGTGCGCCTGGTCAGCACGGACGGGCTGCCCGCCCGGCTCCGTGGGCGCACCTCCGACCTGCCTACCAGCCTGGTCGGCCAGCTCATGCGGTCCGGGCGCAGCGTGATGATGGCCACCGGTGAGTCCGGTGAGTTCGCCGACCTGATCTGGTCGGCGCTGCCCGGGCTGCACACGATCGCGCTGGCCCTGTCCCATGTCGGGGACCGCCCCTACGGTGCCCTGTACGCGCTGTACAGCGGCCGCAAGGTCGGGCACGTCGAACTGGAACTGCTGGAACTGCTCGCCGGGCACGCCGGGGTCGCGCTCACCAACGCGACCGCATTCGAGGAACTGGTGCGCCAGCGGGCCCACGAGCGCGCGGTCATCGACGCCAGCGCTGACGGCATCGCCGTGCTCGACGGCGCCGGGCTGATCCGGCAATGGAACCCGGCGGCGCACAAGCTCACGGGGCTGTCCGCGGAAGAGGTGACCGGCAGGCCGCCGCCGTTCCCGGTGCCCGAGCCGGGCGCCCCCCGGGTCACCCACCGGCTGCCCACCGGCCGCTGGCTCGACGTGCTGTGCAACGAGCTGAACGACGAACAAGAGCGGGTCGTGGACTTCCGCGACGTGACCGCCGCCAAGGAACTCGAAGAGGCCAAGGACCTGTTCCTGGCCACCACCAGCCATGAGCTGCGCACCCCGATCACCGTGGTGCAGGGGTTCGCGAGCACGCTGACCCAGCGCTGGGACAAGCTCACCGACGCTGAGCGCCGCGGTGCGGTGCAGACGATCGCCGACCGGGCCGGCTCGCTGAGCCACCTGGTGGAGCAACTGCTGCTCGGCGCCCGTGCCGGGGCCGACCAGCTCACCGTGCGGAACGGTCCCTTCGACCTGGCGGCGCTGCTGCGCGGGACGGTGGCCGCGTTCTTGTCGCTGTCGGACAAGCACACGCTGGTCGCCGAGATTCCCGATGACCTGCCCCAGGCGCACGGGGACGCGATGGCCACCGACATCATGGCCGGCCAGTTGCTGGAGAACGCGTTCAAGTACTCGCCGAACGGCGGCACGATCACCGTGGCCGCCCGCCCGGCCGGGGACTGGATCGAGGTCACCGTGGATGACGAGGGCATCGGCATCGCCCCCGGCGACCACGAGCGGATCTTCGAGCGGTTCGTCCAGGGCGAGACCGGCGACCGGCGCAGGTTCGGCGGCATCGGCCTGGGCCTGTACATCGTCAGGCAGCTTGCCCAGGCGCAAGACGGCGAGGTGGCGGCCGCCTCCCGGCCCGGCGGCGGGACCAGCCTGAGCCTGCAACTGCGCCGCGCCGGCGCGGCGCTGCCCGGTGCCTAGCGGTTCACCGCGCCGGCCAGTGCGTCACTTGGGCTCGCGGACGCGCGGCTCGCCGCCGGTCGCGGCGAGGTAGGCGTCGACGATCTCCGGCACGTTGTCCCCGGCCTGGACGATCCGGCCCTTCTCCAGCCAGATGACCTTGTTGCAGGTCTCCTCGATCTCGCTCAGGTTGTGCGCCACCAGGAACACCGTGCCGGCGTGCGCCCGCAGTTCGTCGATGCGGCTGTGGCTCTTGATCCGGAACTCGGCGTCGCCGGTCGCCAGTGCCTCGTCCACGAGCAGGATGTCCTGGCTCTTGGCGGAGGCGATGGCGAACCGCAGCCGGGACCCCATGCCGGTGGAGTAGGTCTTCATGGCCAGGTTGATGAAGTCGCCAACGCCGGAGAAGTCCACGATCGACTGGTAGCGCTCCTTGACCGTCTGCGGGCTCATGCCCATCGCCAGGCAGCCGAGGATGACGTTCTTCTCGCCGGTCAGGTTCTCCATCAGGGCGGCGTTCACCCCGAGCAGCGCCGCGTGCCCCTTGGTGTAGACCATGCCCTGCTCGGCCGGCAGCAGGCCCGCGATCGCGCGCAGCAGGGTGGACTTGCCGGACCCGTTGCGCCCGATGACCCCGATCGCGTCGCCCTCGTAGGCCACGAACGACGTGCCCCGGATAGCGTGTACCTCGCGGATCGACGGCCGCCGCTGCCGCTTCACCATGCGCAGCAGCGCGGTCGCCGCGGTCCCCTTGTCCGCGCCGGAGCCGTACACCCGGTACACCACGTGCAGGTCGTCCACGACGACCATCGGCTCAGCCACGGCCGTACCTCGTCTCGGCCCACCAGAAGAAGAAGAAGCCGGCCACGGCCGCGACCACGGCCCACCCGGCCGCATACCCCCAGAGGGCCTGCTGGGTGACGATCGGCTTGCAGTAGGAGCTGTAGTAGATGACCTTGTTCGCGAACACGTCCGGCGGTATGTGGTACTTCGCCGGGTTGCCGTACATCGCGCACTTCAACGCGTTGAACGCGTGGTAGCCCGGCATGCTGATGCGCTGGCTGGTCAGCAGAGCGTTCCTGATCAGCGTGATGTACACGGCCGCGGGGTTGATCTGCAGCAGGTAGGCCAGGTGCTTGTGGTTGTACAGCGACTGGGTCGGCACCAGCGCGAGCGAGGTCGTGATGCTGAAGATCACGCCGGAGGCGTACATCCAGGTGCGGATGACAAATGGCAGCAACTGGCTGACGTCGTCGAAGCCAGAGCCCCAGCGCGCCAGGATGAACGCACACCCGACGTTGAACAGGGTCTGCATCGCCAGGATCGGCAGGATCAGGAACCAGTACCAGGTGAACGGCTCGCCGTAGGCGAGGATGATCACGAACAGCACGCCGAACGAGAGCAGCAACTGCTGAAACTCGATGATCACGTAGCCGAGCGGCAGGCAGCCGCGGGGGAACGGGAGTGCCCTGATCAGCGGCAGGTTGTCCCGCATCACCACCGACGAGGTGATACAGACGCGCTGGGTGAAGTTGAACACGAAGATGCCGGTGACCAGGAACGTGATGTAGTCCGGCACTCCCCGGCTGACGTGGAGAAGCACGCCGAAGATCAGGAAGTACACGGCCGCGTTCAGCAGCGGGGTCAGTACCTGCCATAGCTGGCCCAGCCGCGCCTCGCTGTACATCGCCACGTTGCTCGCGGTGGCGAAGCCGGTGATGAACTGCCGCCGCTGCCACAGCATGCGTAGGTACTTGAACGCGGGCGGCCGGGCGGAGGCCGGTTCGAGCTTGTGCCGCTTGGCGTAGTCGGTCAGCCCGCCGCCGCCCGGGACCCCTTCCTCGGCCAGGTAGACCTCGGCCGGCTCGGTAGCGAGGGCGGTCGCGCTCGCGGACCCCGGGCCGGCCGGGGCGCCATTGTCCGGCAGGCCGCCAGGGCCGCTCAGGCTGCCCGGCTTGGTCAGGCCGCCGGGCGCGCTCAGGCGTCCTCGGTTAGTCACAGCGGTGAGCTTATGGTCTGCGAGCGGGTATGCCGGCCGAATCCGTAGTTGTATGGCGCAACTCTCACGGGTCGAAGGTACCACGAGCTGAGTTGTGGGGTACAACTGTCCCTATGGATCCCGCATTGGCCGGCCCGGAGCTTGACCAGCTTCTCGGACTGCTGCTGCGCATGCTGAGCCCGGGTCCCGTCCCGCCAGGCTCTCGGGAGGCCAGGAACGACCACCGGGCCGGCGCCGTTCCGGGCGGCACCGTTCCAGGCAGCACCGGGCCGGCTGGCACCGGGCCGGGCCGCACCGTTCCGGGTGGTTCTCCCGCCGTGACGGCCTCGGAGGCCCGCGCGCTGACCGAACTGCTCGCGGCGCACGGCATCGCCCAGGGCCAGCTGGCGGCCCTGCTCGGCCTGGAGAAGAGCACGGTGAGCCGGCTGGCCGCCAGCCTGGAGAGCAAGGGCTGGATCCGCCGGGGGCGGGACGAGCGGAACCATCGCTATGTCCGCCTTTACCTCACCCCGCAGGGGCGCGCCGTCGCCGACCGGCTCTGGCAGGCGTGGCAGTCCCGCCAGGAGCGCATCCTCGCCGGGCTGACCGCCGAGGAACGGGCCGGCCTGGTCCTGGGCCTGCGCGGCGTGCTCCGCGGCCTCGCCGCCGAGGGCCTGCTGGCCGCCACTCCGCCCGCGAACGGCCAAGGCTGACGCGCACCCCCGACCGGCCCGGGACCAGGCTCCCGTACCCGCGGCTCAGCCGTATGAGGTCATCCGGGATCGCGGGAGCAGGCTGCCCTTCCCCCCGGCGCCCCGGGACAGGAAGGGCAGCCCAGGCTCGCGGCCGATTACGGCCCGGCCGGGCCGGGGCCGCCGTACAGCAGCCCGAAGCTGTCAGATTGGCCGTAGCCGTCGGGTGGGCCGTTAGGGTCAGGCGGGGTGCTGGTGCAGGTGTAGGAGTTCGTGTTGATCAGCACGAGCTCGGCCTGCTGCTCGCCCGAGTACGCGCCCGAGCTGAGCTGGAAGTAGCCGAAGCTGAGCTCTCCGCCCGCTGGCATGGCCGACGGGTCGATCGTGATGGTGGGCTGCACACCCGATTGCGGCGTCACGGTGCCCGGCCCGGCCGGCTGGAACGACACGACCTGCGAGAAGCCGGCCGGCGGGGGATCTGAGGAGCAGAAGCTGCCGGAGGTGACCTTCGCCGGGATGCCGTATTGCGCCAGGTCGCTCTGCAGGGCCGCGGGGTCGAGCAGTTCCTTCGGGTTGATGGTCAGCGTGGCCGTGCCGTTGGCGTTGCTGACGAGGGTGAAGGCCGCGGTCCGGATCGTGCCGGGTGTACCGGCCGGGCCGAGCACGCCGGTCAGGCCGAGTGCCAGCGCGGTACCCGCGGCGGCGCCGACCACCGACACGCCCGCGACGGCGGAGAGCCGGCGCGTCCGGCGTGCGCGGCCCCTGGCCATGATCGCCGCCACATCTGGGGGGCTGGCCACGGGGATTCCGGAGAGGGAGTCGGACGCGGCGCGCAGCACCTCGGTGTCGCTCATTTCGTCGTGGACGTTCATTGACCGGCCTCCATGTTCTTAGCTGGGGTGAGCTCGTGGCGCAGCGCCGTGACGCCCCGCGACAGGTGCATCCGGACCGTTCCAGCCTCGATCCCCAGCTGCCTGGCGATGGTGGCGGTGTCCAGATCAAGGAAGATTCGCAGCGCGATCACCTCACGCTGCCGGGCAGGCAGGCGCCATATCGCCGTGAGCAAGGTGGCATCGAGGCCACCGCCAAGGTCGCTGGGAGCCGTCAAGTCGTGGTCAGCCAGGGGCTGTTCGCGGTGCCGCCGCCGCCACCACGACGCGCCGGCGTTGAGCGCGGTGCGCACCACCCACGCCCGCGGAGCCGGATGACGGCGGACCTTCCGCCACGAGACCCAGGCTTTGGCGAACGCCTCCGCCACCTGGTCTTCGGCCAGTTGCTGGCTGCCAACGACCGCCATCACCGCCCGCAGGCAAGGCGCCCAGCTAGCCTGGAAGAAGTCCGCGAACTCCGTCTGCTGGTTGCTCACAACCCTTTAACTCTGCCGTCCGCTGATCTGCATACTGCCGAGCGGAAATCCTCGCCGGAACCCCAGACGCTATGCCCGCTTGTAGACCAGCACGGTGTCCTTGTCGTGAACCTGGTGCAGGTAGGCGAACCGGAACCCGGTCTCGTGCAGGAACGTGAGCAGGAACCTGCTGACGCTGCCGTTACGCTTCCACACCACGGCCCAGCCGATGTTCATCCGGGCGGCGTCCGCCCGGGCGGCGGCCAGCCGCGCCGGGGTGAGATACGCCGAGACCTTGTTCACCGCGACCCCGGCATCGGGCAGCGACACCCCGCTCGGATGGTCGCACAGGTTCAGCGCCCCCTGCTGCCCGGGCGCCCGCCACGGGCACGTTTGCGCCACCTCGTGCTCCGCGTCGATCAGCGCCGCGTAGAACGGGTGGTTGTTGATCGCGTTGATAGTCGGCTTCGGCACCCGGGAGGTGTAGGCGATCGAGCGCGGGTGACCGTCCTCGGTGGCCATCACCAGTGCCTGAGGGAAGAACGGCACCCCATCGACCGGGATCCCGCCGCGCAGCCCGAACGGCAGGTCGAGCACGATCGAGCCGGAATGGTCGTTCAGGATGCCACGGTCCACGCCCGGGTAGCTGACCGGGATCGTGCTCACCTTCCGTACGTCCCCGCTGTAGCCGGCGTAGCCGGACTCGAGGATGGCGCCGACCGCTATCACGGCGAGCAACGGTTTCGCGTGGTACCGGCACCACTCGACCGCCGCCCCGGCGAGCAGCGCGGCGGGCAGCAACCCGAGGATCGCCAGCCGGTCGGCCTCCCGGAAGCTGGACAGCCCCGGCAACCGGACGAACCAGGTGTACGGCATCAGGCCGGACACCCGCACCCCGTTCCACACCGAGGACAGCGGCAGGTACTGGTGCTTGCCGATCCACAGCGAAGTGCCAAGGGCGAGCGCCGCGCACCCGATCCACAGCGCGGCGAGCTGCCACGCGGACCGGCGCCGCCAGCTCGCTACCAGGCCGAGCAGCGCGAGCACGGTCAGCGTGGTGCCGAACATCGGCATGCCCTCGTTGTCGCGGCCGTGCAGGAACGGGCTGGCCAGTGGGTCGAGCTCGAATGTGGTCACCCGCGGCGTGGGCGTGAACATCCCGGGCAGGCCGATCCCGTACTGCTTGTACGACACGGCCAGCTTGTCCGGCGGGATCGACAGGCCGCCGTGCGAGCCCACGATCTCCTGGAGCATGGCGATGATCTGCGGGCTGGCAATCACGGCGCCGGCCACACAGGCCAGCAGCACCGGCCACAGCCGCTCCCACCCGGGCCGGCGCAGCAGCCAGGGCAGCAGCACCAGCCCGACCACGATCGCGGCGAGCACCGCGGACTCCTGGTCGGTGAGCACGGCGACGCCCATGACCAGGCCCAGGATGATCGCCTGCCGCCGCCCGGGCCGGCGGCGCAACCGCACCGACGCCTCCAGGGCCATCGGCAGGAAGATCGCCCCGAGCGCGATGTTCAGGTGGTACCAGTCCTGCTGGGTGAGCATGCAGGACAGGCCGAAGAACACCGCGGCCCCGACCGCGCCGGTGGCCGAGCGCAGCCACAGCCGGGCCGCCCGGTACATCGCATAACAGAGCAGCCCGGGCAGTATCACGGTCCACAGGTTGTAGGAGAACGCCGGGCCGAAGGCCAGGGTGACCGGGGTGAACAGCACGCCGGGCAGCGGCATCATCGTGTGGAAGCCGAGCTGGACCCCGACCGGTGCCGCCATCAGCGGGGTGAACCACGGGTTGCCAAGGTGGGTGACCTGGTGCGCGACCCACCAGAAGTCCCACACGTAGCTGGCCGGGTCCCTGGCGGCCGGTATCCGGCCGGCCAGGTTGGCCGCCAGCGGGATCGTCACCAGTACCCCGGCGGCGATGAAGCAGAGCAGGATGCCGGCCTGCCGGGCCAGGGGACTACGGAGGGCCCGGCCTATCCGTGCGGAGCCGGACACCGCTTGCCGCGGATGCGGCACGGCCGCGCGGACCCATGACGGACGTGCCCCGGCCTGCCCGGCCGCGTCTTCCCCCTGCCCTTGGGTCTGTCCCGTCGCCTCAGCAGCCTGCTCACCGGAGTCCAGTGTTCCCGCTGCCGCCGGGTGGCCAGACCGATCGGGGTCGGCCCGTCCCATCAATTCACCTCGTCCAGCATGTCAACCGGCCAGCACCCGTCGTACGGGCGCTGCGCTCATCGGGCCCTGGCATCCCGGCGAATCCCCCCGGCCCGAGGCCGCCACGACGAACCCATGCTAGCCGCATCGGCGCACTGGACCCGGCAATACCAGACTCTTCGTGACTCACTGCATCATGAAAACTCCGTTCCGTACCAATATCTCTATACCGCCCGCTGGCAACTCGCCGCTGACCTGCGGAAAGCGGCCTGGTCACCATCGTGATAGGCGGCCCCACCCGCCCATGCGCCAGCCACCCGTCACCGTCCGCCCTGGGCGGGCGCGGCCTGGCCGTCGTGGATTGCCTCGCCAGCACCTGGGGCGTCCGGGACTCCCCGCAGGGCTGACGGTCTGGGCCATCCTGCCCGCGCCGCCGTGCCGCGGGCCCGGCTGGGTCAACGGCCATGCTCGGTCCGCCAGCGAGGCGTAATCCGCGGGTAAACCGGTGATACTCCCAGCGACGGGATGTCCGGCCGCGGGCCCCGGCACGCAGAGCGGGGGTTTTGCTTGTGGGCCACATTCATGGCGTCGACAGCGAGGTCGGGCACCTCAGGACGGTGCTAGCCCACCGTCCCGGCGCCGAGTTGCTGCGCATCACCCCCCGCACCAAAGACCGGTTGTGCTACCCCGGACTGCCCTGGATGGCCCGGGCCCAGCAGGAGCACGACATAGCGGCGCAGTGCCTGCGCGACCGCGGCGTCGAGGTGCTCTACGTCATGGAGCTGCTGCAGGACGTGATGGAGTACCCCACCGCACGGGCCGAGGCGATCGTGGCGGTGCTCAGCTCGCAGCAACTCGGCGAGCGGCTCCGCGCCGACCTGGGCAGCCACCTTGCGGGCCTGGACCCAGAGGATCTGGCTCACGTGCTGGTGACCGGGCTGTCCCGGGAGGAGTTCCGGCCCGGGAAGGGTGTCGTCTTCGGGCTGATGGACCGGCACGACTTCGTGATCCCGCCGCTGCCCAACCTGATGTTCCTGCGGGACTCCCATCTGTGGATCGGCGCCGCGGTCGCGATGGCCAGTATCGAGGGGCCCAGGCGGCGTGAGGCGGCCCTGATCAGGACCGTGTACCGGCACCACCCGCGGTTCGCCGGGGTGGCCTGCGTCTACGGTCCCGAACAGGAGCCGCTCGACACCGGTGACCTGCTCCAGCTCGCACCCGGAGTCATCGCCGCGGGCATCGGGGAGCGGACCACGGCGGCCGGTGTGGAATGCCTCGCCAGCCGCCTGTTCCAGGCGGGCCTGGCCACCAGCGTGCTAGCCGTGCCGCTGCGCCAGCTCCCCGAGGGCGCCCGGCTGGACACCGTCTGCACCGTGATCGACAGGGACACGGTGCTGATGTTCCCCGCCCTCGGTTACGTCCTCCAGGCGCACGTCATCACCTGTGCCGACGGCGAGCTACGGCTGTCGCGGCCGATGCCGTTCCTGGAATCGGCGGCCCGGGCGATGGGCGTCGAGGCGCTGACCGTGATCAGCACCGGAATGGACCCGCCCGCCGCGTCGCAGCGGCAGTGGGACGACGGCGGCAACGCACTGGCCGTGGACCGGCGGCTGATGCTCTGTTATGAGCGCAACGTGGAGACCAATGCCCGGCTGGAGGCGGCCGGCGTCGAGGTGATCAGGATCCCGGGCGGCGAACTCGGAGCCCGTGGCGGGCCGCGGGCACTGTCCTGCCCGGTCAGCCGGGACAGCGTGGCAATGGCGGAGACGGCCGCTCCGGCGCTGACCCTCGTGACCGGGGAGGGCTCCGCTCCGGGAGAGGAGACCGCCGTGGCGCCGGAAGTCGTGCCGCTGGCACCGGCCGGTGCCGAGACGGCCCACCTGGCCGGACTGTCCCGGGCCGGAGCCCGGGCGCGCTGATCCCGGCGCGGACCTCGTCCGGAGGTACACAGCAGGGCGATCTGTGACAAGCCGGCCAGCTCACAGCGTTTATTAAGCCACTCCTGAGCAGAGGCTATGGTCGCCGGAGGCTGGGACCGGTAAGGTGCGGCACGTGGAGTTGAGGGTGTCAAGCCGTTCCCAGGGGGATCACGTTGTCCTTGCCCTTGCTGGCGAGATCGACCTGTACACGGCGCCGAAGCTGCAGAGCGAACTCACGTCCGCCCTGGCAGCCGGCAAGTCGGCGCACATCGTGGTGGACATGTCCGCGGTCGAGTTCTGCGACTCCACCGGCATGAACGTGCTGCTGGCCGGACACCGGCTGGCCACCGAGCGGGGCGGGGATCTGACCCTCGCCGCGCCGCGCGCGCCCGTGCGCAAGATCCTGGAGGTGACCGGCCTGGAGTCGGTGTTCACCATCCACGACGACCTCCCCGCGGTCACCGGCCAGTAGCGACCGATCTCGGCCGGCCCAGGGCGCCCCTGACTACCAATGCCATCGAGCGGTGACGTCGCAGTCGTCATTCCGGCCAGGAACGAGTCCGACCGCATCGAGGCCACGGTGGCCGGCGCGGCCGGGCTGCCCGGAGTCGACCTGGTTATCGTCGTCGACGACGGCTCTGCCGACGACACCGCCGCGCGGGCCGGTCGTGCCGGGGCCACGGTGCTACGGCACAGCCGCAACCGGGGCAAGGCGGCGGCGATGGAGACGGGAGCCGAGGCCGTCCGGCTGCTGGAAGCCACCGATGCCCCGCCCGGCGCGCACCATGCCCGGCATCTGCTGTTTCTGGACGCGGACCTGGGCGAGACCGCGAGCGCGGCCGGTCCGCTCACCGAACCGGTGCGCGCGGGCGAGGCCGACATGACGATCGCGGTCTTCGCGCAGCGGGTCCGCCAGGGCGGGCACGGCCTGGTGGTCGGATTGTCCGGCGCGGGGATCGAGCGGGCCACCGGCTGGCGGCCTGCCCAGCCGCTGAACGGTCAGCGCTGTCTGACCCGGACCGCGTTCGAGGCCGCCCGGCCGCTCGCGGCCGGGTTCGGGGTGGAGACCGCGCTCACCATCGACCTGCTCAGGGCCGGGATGCGGGTGACCGAGGTCGAGGTGCCGCTCGCGCACCGGGCCACCGGCAACGACTGGGCATCCCAGGTGCACCGGGCCCGCCAGTTCGCCGACGTGGCCCGCGCGCTCGCGGCCCGGGAGCCGGTGACCCGGGGACTCGCCGCCCGCCCGCGCAGGCGCGGCCCGGGCAGGGTCCGCCCCGGCCGGCCGTGACATCCGGGCCGCCGGCCGGGCCACGCCAAAGAGCCATGGGCGGTGTGGAGGGCGATCAGGCGCGTCGCGCCTTAGCCCTCGGCGACGGCTGCCACCACCTGCTCGTGAAATCCGCTCCCATCGGTCCACTCGTCCTGGACGAGAGGGCGGTCCGGCCACTGGTCCGTGAAGCCAACGGCGCGGAGCCGGGCCGGACTCTGCGACGCGATGCGCGGCGCGGCCGGCTCGCGCGACTGCCACCGGGAGGCGGCCCAGCAAGCCACCGCGGCACTGAGCCACGCGGCCTCAGCCAGCCAGCGCCACCAGCCGCCGAACGCTCCCAGCGGCCAGCACAGTACCGCGGCGGTAAACAGCCACCTGACCAGCAAGCGCGCTGACGGCAGTGGTGCCTGACGTGCCATCTTGGTGCCGACTCCCGCTCAGTGACGTGGTCACCCCGCGAAGCGGCCGCCGCGCGAGGGGGTCCCTCGTATTGGACGCGGCAGCGCGCCACTTCTTTTACAGGTAAGCGCCGCGTCTTTTACCGGCAAAGAGCCCGGCCGCGAGTGGGAATCGGGCTCCTGGGCGCGGCGGGGATATCAGTCCTGGTCAGCGATGTGGCGGGTTCAGGCGATAAGCAGGCGGGCGCCAAGCTCTGCTGCGTCGAGATCGACGAGGTCGCGGTTGCGTTCGGCCCACCGGCCTGAGGCGAGGTCATCACGGAGGCTGTGCACTGCCCTCTGCTCGGTGTCTGGCCCGACCGCGGCCCAAAGCGATATTCCGCGACGGACATTCTCGTCCAGGTATGCCTCGGGCCGGCGCCAGTAGGCCTCGTAGAAGCCGTCCGCGCAGTCCCACGGAATGGGCACCGGCTCCATCCGGGCTCCGATCGCGCGGGCCAGCTCGGTCAGCGATGCCAAGACTCTGCAGGCTCTCAAGGCAGCGACCTCGGGCAGGTAGTCGCGAGTCAGCCAGAACTGGCTAGGGTCACTGGTGTCGAAGGTGAACACCACCACGCGGCGAGCGACGCGCCGCATCTCGCGCAGGCCGGCGATCGGGTCCTGCCAGTGATGAACAGTGGAAAAAGCCATCGCGGCGTCGAAGGACTGGTCCTCGAACGGCAGGCTCTCCGCGGTGGCAGCCAGGCACGGCGCCGCGTCCGGCTGGCGCTGCGAACGCATGAGCGCCGACGGTTCCACCGCGAGGACGTGGCGGTCGGGGGGCTCGTAGGACCCGGTGCCCGCCCCGACGTTCACTACGGTCCGGGCGTCGCCGAGCGCAGCCCAGATCCGCGCAGCGATCCGCGGTTCAGTGCGCCGTGTCACGGTGTAGGTGGCTCCGATGGTGTCGTACAACTGCGCGCTGGACATGACACTTGCCTTTCTAGCCGGTCCTAAGACGGTAGTCTTCGGTGGTCTCCGGTGGGGAACTGCGGGGCGTTGACGCAGGTCAAGCAGGGGTGCCTGTCCTGGCCGGAAGGGGCTGAAAGTGCCAGACCGTTACGCCTATCTGGGACCCGAGGGCACGTTCACCGAGGCGGCCCTTGCGGTCTTCGACCGCGCCGCCCTCGCGGGGGCGCTGCCGTGCGCGACGATCCAGGCGACACTGGACGCGGTGCGCGGCGGGGATGCGGACCGCGCGATCGTGCCGATCGAGAACTCGGTGGAGGGGGCGGTCAACGCCACCCTCGACGAACTCGCCACCGGCCCTGACCTGGTCATCTGCGCGGAACTTCTGCTGCCAGTGACCTTCGCCCTGCTGGCCCGGCCGGGCACGTCGATCGGCGACGTCAAGACCGTCGGCGGGCACCCGCAGGCGCAGGCGCAGTGCCGCCGGTGGCTGGCGGGGAACCTGCCCGACGCCGAGTGGCTGCCGGCCTCGTCCAATGCCGAGTCAGCCCGGCAGGCCGCCGAAGGGATGATCGACGCGGCGCTGGCCGGGGCCTTCGCCGCCGACCGGTACGGCCTGGTCGTGCTGGCCAGCGAGGCCAGCGACGTGGCAGGCGCGGTCACCAGGTTCGTGGTGGTCGGCCGGCCCGGCCCGGTGCCCGCGGCGACCGGTGCCGACCGGACCTCGCTGGTGGCGTTCCTGCGTGAGGATCATCCTGGCGCGCTGATGGAGCTGCTCACCGAGTTCGCGGTGCGCGGCATCAACCTGACCCGGATCGAGTCCCGCCCCACCGGCGACGGGCTCGGCAAGTACTGCTTCTCCATCGACTGCGAGGGTCACCTTGATGACGCCCGGGTCGGCGAGGCGCTGATGGGCCTGCGCCGGGTGTGCGCCGATGTGAAGTTCCTCGGCAGCTACCCGCGCCACGACGGCGGTCCTGCGCAGGTCCGCCCGGGTACCTCGGACGCCGAGTTCGCCCAGGCGGCAGCCTGGCTCGGCCGGCTCAGGTACGGCCGGGTGTAACCCGCTGGCCGCGTGGCCCGCGCTACAGGTAGGGGCCGGATCCCCGGGGCGGTTGGCCGCCCTCCTCGCCGGGCCCGGGCATCATGGTGCCGGGCGGCAGGGCGCGGCGCATCTGCTCAAGCTGCGCCCGCGCCGCCATCTGCTGGGCGAACAGGGTCGTCTGGATGCCGTGGAACAGGCCCTCCAGCCAGCCGACGAGCTGGGCCTGGGCGACGCGGAGTTCCGCCTCGCTGGGTGCCTCGTCCTCGGTGAACGGCAGGGACAGCCGTTCGAGTTCCTCGGAAAGTTCGGGGGCCAGGCCCGACTCCAGTTCCTTCACCGATCGCTCGTGAATCTGCCGGAGCCGTGCCCTGCTCTTCTCGTCCAGCGGAGAGGCGCGGACCTCCTCGAGAAGCTGCCGGATCATGCTGCCGATCCGCATGACCTTGGCGGGCTGCTCGACCATGTCGACGAGCGGGCGCTCGCGCTCCTGGTCGCTGTCCTCGCCGATCGCCATGCCGTCCGGCCCCACGATCACCACCCTGCCCGCGGGCGTCCCGTTCCGGTCAGTCGGCTCGCTGCCACTCTGCTCGGTCATGGCTCCTAGTCTGTCCCCTTCCGTGCGGTGCCATCACCACGGGGCCGTGCCGGGCGGGACCGGAACAGTGTGACAGTGGCCACGTCACCTATGATCCGGCTGGCCAGCGGCAGCGCGTACCGGTACGGACGCGGCAGCCGGCTGCGCAGCGCGGGGGGCGGCCGCGTGACGGCAACCTCCTGGACGACCTCAATGCCGAGGGACTCCAGAGTGCGCGGATCATCACAGGACCACGCCCATTGCGCGTCCATGTGCTTCTTGGCCGCCATCTTGTGCTGCTGCTCAAGCATCCGCTGGCTGTAGGTGTCAAAGGCGATGAGCGCGCCAGGAAAGCGCCCGGCGATGCGGGCGATGACCTGCGGGGCCTGCGCCAGATAGACAAGCACGCCTTCGGCCGAGAACAGATACGGCCCCGGGCTGGCCTGGACGATCGGCAGCCAGTCCTCGTCCAGTACCGAAGCTGCCACCATCCGGCGGCGGCCGGTATCGGCGAAGAACCTTCGCCGCAGCTCGATCGTGTCCGGCAGGTCGAAGTCGATCCAGTGCACTTGACCGTTGTCGACCCGGTCAAACCTCGCGTTCAGCCCGGTGCCGATCTCCACCACCGTCCCGCCCGGATGCTTGCTGAGGAAATCGCTGACCAGGCAATCGAAGATCGCGGTGCGCAGGACGGTGACACCACCGCCCCACCCGCGGCCGTACTTCTCCGTGTCGAATTCGACCGAGGCGAGGATCTCGGCCGCCTTCGGGTCCTCGAGTATCGGCCGCTTCCTGCGTGTCTCCCGCGCGCGGGCAGCCAGCGGGATGAACAGCGTCTGCTGAACCGCGCCGAGCTCTACCTTCACTGGGTCTGTCATGACGCCACTACATACCCACAAACCTTGGGACCTGCTCCGGTCACTCCTGTCAGGCCAGCAGCAGGATCTTGCCGACGTGGCTGCCGTCGTCGATCAGGCGGTGCGCCTGCGCCGCCTCAGCCAGCGGCAGAGTGCGCTCGATCACCGGTACCACGTGCCCGGCAGCCACCAGGGGCCAGACTTGGTCCCTGACGTCGGCGACGACGACCGTCTTCTCCGCCACCGGGCGGGCACGCAGCGTCGAGGCGAAGATGCTGATGCGCTTGCGCATCAGGGTGCCCAGGTTGACCTCCGCGTTCACCCCTTCGCGCGTCGAGATCTGCAGCAAGCGGCCGCCGGTGGCCAGCGCGTCCACATTCCGTGCCAGATAAGGGGCGCCGATGATGTCGAGGATCACGTTCGCGCCACGGCCACCGGTGAAGTCCTTGACCGCCGCCACGAAGTCGTCGTCGCGGTAGGAGATCGCGAGGTCCGCGCCGAGTTCGCGGCACCGCTCCAGCTTCTCCGGCGTGCCCGCGGTACAGGCCACGATCGCGCCGCGCGCCTTCGCCAGCTGGATCGCCATGCTGCCGATCCCGCCCGCGCCGCCGTGGATCAGCAGGACCTCCCCGGGCGCCAGCCTGGCCTGCCCGAAGACGCTCGCGTTCACCGTGCACGCCACCTCGGGCAGCGCGGCGGCGTCGGTCAGGCTCACCCCGTCCGGGATGGGCAGCAACTGCCCGGCGGGCACGGCCACCAGTTCTGCGTAACCGCCGCCGGCCATCAGAGCGCAGACGCTGTCGCCCTCCTGCCAGCCGGACACCCCGGGCCCGACCCCGGCGATCCGGCCGGAGCACTCCAGGCCTGGATACACCGAAGCCCCAGGTGGTGGTGGGTAGTAGCCCTGCCGCTGCATGACATCCGCGGGGTTGACCCCGGCCGCGGTGACCTCGACCAGCACCTCGCCCTCGCCGGGGACCGGGTCTGGCACGTCCTCCATGTTGAGTACCTCGGGCCCACCAGGGCCGGTGATGACGACCGCGCGCACGGGCAGCTCCAGAAACCGGGGCATAGCTGGGTATGCCATTTATCAGTGGTGACCTAGGCTCGGCGTGAGGCAGTTACCGGGTATAGCCAGGCACATCGATTCTCTAACGGATGAGAGCCGGGGTGAACGGCCTTGGACAATAGCGAGCAGGACCGGCCTGCCGAGTCCGGGCCCGCCCGGCCCAGGTCGGTCTGGGCGGACATGGTCATGTCCGGGCCGGACGATCAGGAGGAGCCGGAACCAGAGCCACGCCCCGGGGCGGTGCCCGAGCCGGGAGCGGGGCCCGAGGCGGAGCCGGTGCTGGGCCCCGAAGCTGACGGGCGGGGGCCGGACTTCGCGGAACCTGGTCACCAGGGCCCGCAGGAGGGTGCGCCCAGCTGGCCGGCGTCCGGACTGCCGCCGTCCTTCGGGCAGCGATCCACCGAAACGCAGCGGCCCGGGGTCGCCCGGCCCGGGCCGGGCTCCGGATACGGCGGATACCGCCCGTTAGGTTCCCTGCCGCCAAGCGGCCCGCCACCGGGAAGCCCGTTACCCGGCGGGCCAGCCTGGCAGCAGGCCGGTGCGGACCAGCCCGAGCCCGAGGAAGAACGACACGGACCTGGCAGCGGCCCGGACGAGCCAGGCAGCCACTGGGATGAGCAAAGCGCCCCGTGGGAGGCACCAGGCAGCGGTTGGTCGGGACCGGTCAGCGGCTGGACGGGCCCGGATGGCCGGTGGGAGGAGCCGGGCCGATGGGAGGAGCCGGGGAACGGGCGGGACGAGCCCGGCGCCAGTGCCGGTCCGGAGCCAGGCCCCGAGGCCGCGTTCGGGCCGTGGGAAACGTATGAGACCGCGGAGGGCTACGGCTGGGCCGGCGGTTACGGCGTGGTGCCGGAGCAGGGGTGGGCGCCGCCCTACGACGACCCCGCGCAGCCTGGCTACGATGCAGCCCGTGGCGGTGCGGCGGCCGGGCCCGCCGGTGCGCACGCCCGCGACGCCAGGCCGGACGGCGGCGTCACCTACGATACGCACGCGCCCGGCGGCGCGCGCCCAGCCGGCGAAGCGCACGTCGGCTACGGGACCGTGGCCGGCGAAGCGGAGGCACCGCCCGGGCGCGGGGAACCGCCGCGGTGGTCGGCCGAGTCCGCGGACAGCCTGACCGCGGACCTGCTGTTGCCCGGACGGCACGCCGCGCCGCCGTCAGGCTGGCGCCGTGCCCTGTACCAGGTCACCGGCGGCCTGGTGCGGGCCCCGCAGTCCGCTGCCGACCGGCACCGCAAGGACCTGGTGCAGCGGGCCAGGACCCCGGTCGCGGGCGGTCATCACCGGGTCGCCGTGCTGAGCCTCAAGGGTGGGGTGGGCAAGACGACCACCACGGTCGGCCTCGGTTCCACCCTGGCCTCGCTGCGGGGGGACAGGGTGATCGCCGTAGACGCCAACCCCGACCGCGGCACCCTGTCCGACAAGCTGCGGCTGGAAACCGCGGCCACCGTCCGGGACCTGCTCAACGAGGAAGGCCAGATCCGCCGGTACGCCGACGTGCGCGCCTACACCACCCAGTCGCCCAGCGGCCTCGAGGTGCTGGCCTCCGACCGCGACCCGACCGTGTCCGTGGCATTCAGCGACCAGGACTACGAGGACGTCGCGCGGGTGCTTGAGTACTGCTACTCGGTCAGCATCACCGACTGCGGCACCGGCCTGCTGCACTCCGCCATGGCCGGGGTGCTCCGGCTGGCCGACCAGATCGTGCTGGTCAGCTCTCCCTCGGTGGACGGGGCCCGCAGCGCCAGCGCGACCCTGGACTGGCTGGCCGCCCACAACTACGGGGACCTGGTCCGCGGCGCGGTCGTCGTGCTCTCCGCGATCCGGCCCAGAAGCAAGAGCGCGGTGGACCTGGCCCGGCTGGAACAGCACTTCGCGGCGCGCTGCCGGGCGGTGGTGCGGATTCCCTACGACGCCCACCTCGAAGAGGGCGCGGAGGTGGACCTGGCCCAGCTCAGCAGGGCGACGGCCGACGGCTACCTGGTGCTGGCGGCCGAGGTGGGCGACGGTTTCTCCTGGCCCCGGCGCTGACCGGCGCGGAACATCAGCGCGGCGGCCCGGCGGAAGGTGCGCCCGCGGCCGCCCCGCCGGCTCGTGACCGACCTCACGTCGCAAAATACATAAGATTTTGATATAAATATCTTATGGATATGGCGGATGAGGCGCGGGCCGTGGCCGGGCGGTCACCTGAGCCTGGCCTGGCTGCCGGGGTAACCACCGCGCTGGAGCGCCTCATCGGGCTGTTCCGGTCGCTGAGCCCCCCGGACGGGTTGTCCCTGACGGCGGCGGCAACGCTGGCGACCCTGGAACGGTCCGGGCCCTGCCGCCTCACCGCGCGCGCGGCCGCCGAGAGGCGCCAGCCCGCGCCGCAAGGTAGCGTTCGCGCCTGTTCAACCCCGGCCGTGCGGCCTACGGGTGGTGCAGGCAGCATCACCGGCGAGGCCGGGCATGGCTGGCGCGCCGCCGGGCGGTCCGCGCCGGACGCGTCGCCGAACTGCTGGTCCGCCTGACTCCCGCGACAGCCATTGCTTGCCGCGGCGCTGCCGGCCATGGAGGCGCTGGCGATGCGCGCCCCGGCCGGTCGGCCCGCCGAAGCCGTCATACGGCGCCCCGCTCAGGCGGGCCAGCCCGCACCCGGCAGCCCAGGCATTCCCTGTCTCTTTGCGAACGGAGCATCGTCATCACGACGATCCCGGTGGACCGCAAGCCTCTGAACATCGCGGTCGATCCGGTGACCGACATGATCTACGTCACCGAGCTGGCCCAACTCCAGGTAATCGACGGGAAGACCAACACTGTGGTCGCCACGGTGCACATGCCCAACCAGACGTTCGACATCGCCGTGGACCCGGCAACGGACCTGATCTACGCCACCGACTCGAATCAGCGCAGCGTCCTGGCCATCGACGGCAAGACCAACATCGTGGTCGCCCAGATCAAGATCGGCGGCTTCGGGTTCTGGATCGCCACGGACCCCCGTACCGACCGGATCTATGCCGAGGCCGCCACGTCTCCAGGCGTCGAGACCGTGGCGGTGATCGAGAGCCCGAAGCCGCCCCGGAAGACCGGGCTGTCCGCGCCGCTGCGGGCGCTCCGACACCGGCTGGTCACCCGGTGCTGCCGGCTTTACAACTGCGGATTCTTCGCCGGGCTCGGGTACCCGCCGTTCCACATGACCTGCGCCCGATCCGGGTCTGGTCTTCACCTGCTGGGGCGTGCTTGTCGCGATCTTCGCCGTGTTCGGGGCGCCCCGGCTGCAGGAACGGCTCGGCCTGGCCAAGGCCATGTACGTCAACCTGGCCGTGTTCGCCGCGGTCGTGCTGGTCATCGCGGCCTGGACCACGGACCGCGCGGTGCTGATCCCCGCGGTGATCGTGTCCGGGGTCTTCATCGGGGTCAACAACACCATCACCACCCAGGCCGTGATGACGGTGTCCCCGGTGGAGCGGCCGGTGGCCTCGGCCGCCTACAGCTTCGTCCGGTTCATCGGCGGCGGCCTGGCCCCCTTCGTGGCGGGCAGGCTGGTCCTCGCCGCGGGCATCCACGTCCCGTTCTTCATTGCCTCGGGCGTCATCGTCGCGGGCATCGCGATCCTCGCCACCGCGCACCGCCTGCTCGGCGAGGCGGAGCAGGTCCAGGCACGGCAGGTCACCACGACCGCGGAAGGGCGGCAGGCCGGCACCTTGATTCCAGTTCCAGCAGCCGGGACCATCAGCCGTGCCCGCCCTGGCACCGACGTGATCGCGGCCGACATCGAGAACGACCCGGTGGCCGGCCTGGTCACCGATGCTGCGGCCGACTGGCCTTTCCACGGCCGCGTGGTGTACGTCGTCCACGGCCAGAGGGCGCCACCGCCGGTGACGCCGGATCGACGCCGAGGACCTCGACGCTGCCCGCGCGGTCGTCGGCCGGCACCTGGAGCGCCTCACCGCCGATCTCCCGCCGGCGCCGTCCTGATGGACGCTACCGACCCGAGCACCAGCTTCGTCTATACCGCCGACTTCTACGCCAACAACCTCAAGGTGATCAACGAGCGGACCAGCAAGGTGACGGCGAGGGTTGGAGTCGGGCGTCATCCGCAGGGCGTGGCGGCCGACCCGCAGACCAACATGGTTTACGTTGCCAACAACAGTTCCAGTTCGGTCTCGGTCCTGGCAGGGGCAGGCTGACCTCGATCGCCAGGCGGCCCCGCCGACGAGCGTTACTCGGGCAGGCGGTCGCGGGCCGGGAGTTCGGTACCGGCCGCGCTCACCACGCGGGCGACGAAGCCGGCCTTGGCGTTGGTGTAGGCGTTCCGGTTGCCGCGGTGCTCGCGGGCCAGATGCCGCTCATCGTGGTTACCAGGCTCCGGCTCAGAGATCCGGCGTTCTTCGAGGAGTTCTTCGCGAGTGCCGTAGCGGTGGTGGAGCAGGCTCAAGGCACGAAGGGCAACCTGGCCGCGGACGTGCTAGCCGAGGCGAACAACACCTACTGGACCCGTACCGCCTGGCAGGGCCGCGCCGAGATGGACAGCTTCGTCGGCAGCGAACCGCACCTGGGCACGATGGACCGCATCGACGACTGGTGCGACGAGGCGACGTTCGTCGACTGGGAGCAACCGAGCGCCGATGCGCCGGACTGGCAGGACGGCTACCGGCGCCTCGTTGCCGACGGCCAGGCGGCCCGGCTCACGCATGGGACGGATGCCCACCAGACCCGTGACTTCCCCGCCCCCGTCGTACCCTGAGCTGCCGCGATGTCTCAGGTGCGGTACCGCAGGGTGGTCCTGAAGCTCAGCGGGGAGGCACTGGCGGGGCCGGCGGGAACCGGGGTGGACCCGGCCAGCCTGGCCCACGTGGCGCGGGAGATTCTCTCCGTACATGGTCTCGGTGTGCAGATAGCCGTGGTCGTGGGCGGCGGCAACGACTTCCGTGGCCGGATGGCCGAGGGCTGGGGGATCAGGCGGGCCGAGGCAGACAACATCGGAATGCTCGGCACCGTGATGAACGCGCTGATGCTTCGCGGCGTGCTCACCGCCAGCGGCGGCGGCGACGTGCGGGTGATGACCGCCATGCCGATGGAGAGCGTGGCCGAGCCGTTATCAGGCTCCGGGCCGTCCGGCATCTCGACCGCGGGCTGATCGTGCTGCTGGGGGGCGGCATCGGGCAGCCGTACCTGACCACCGACTATCCGGCCGTCAGCGCGCGCTGGAACTGGGCGCCGATGCCCTGCTGGTCGCCAAGCACGGGGTGGACGGCGTTTACGACAGCGACCCGCGGGTCAACCCGGCCGCTACGCGCTACACGCGCCTCACCTATGACGAGGCGCTGGCCGCCCGGGTGCGGGTGATGGATACCAGCGCGTTCGTCCTGGCCAGCGAGCAAGCCCTCACGATGCACATCTTTGACGTCGCCGCCGTCGGGGTGATGCGGCGCATCTGCGAGGGCGCCGACTCCGGCACCCGGATCAGCGCCGGGAAGTAGCCGCCCGCGGCGGCTTCGGGCCTCGGGCCGCTGTCGGTGGCCGGGGCTACCGTGGCAGGCACGTGACCGCAGGTGAGTAAGGGGACGCCATGACCACACTGGAGAACCGGCCCGGCACCGCGCTCCTCGTCGTCGACGTGCAGAACGGCGTCGTCGCGGAGGCACACCATCGCGACGTGGTCGTCGCGAACGTCGGCAGCCTTGTCGGTAAAGCCCGGCGGGAGCAGGTCCCGGTGGTCTGGGTCCAGCATTCCGACGAGGGCCTTGCCCGGGGGAGTGATGAGTGGCGGATCGTCCCCGAGCTGGCCCCGGACGGCGCCGAGCCGCTGGTCGAGAAGAGCTACGGCGACTCCTTCGAGGACACCAACCTGGAGGCCGTGCTGTCCGGCCTCGGGGTCGGGCGGCTCATTGTCGTCGGCGCGGAGACCGACGCGTGCATCCGCTCGACGCTGCACGGCGCGTTCGCCAGGGGCTACGACGCGACCCTGGTCAGCGACGCCCATACGACCGGGGACCGGACGGAATGGGGGGCACCGCCGCCGGACCAGGTGATCGCGCACACCAACCTGTACTGGACCGACCAGACCGCACCGGGCAAGACGGCCGGGACGGTGGAGACCAAGGACGTCGACTTCGGCGGCACGTCCTAAGCGACTTCGGCGGCACGTCCTAAGCAAGGATCGCTGGCCTCCGCCGGTCATCCGGCGGCACGTCACAGCGGCCGTCAGCCGCCGGGCGGCACGTCTGCTGACGGCCGCCACTCATCCGGCGGCTCAGCAGCCGTCGTATGGCGCCCAAGGGGAGGTGCCGGCCTCGGCGTACAGCTTGGCGAACGCGGCCTCCTGCACGCTGACCGGCGCGGTCTGCGCACCGCCTGGGTAGGCGGAGGCGTAGCCCAGGCTAGCCCAGGTGGAGGGCAGGAACTGGAACAGCCCGCCGGCGCCGCTGGAGGGATTCACCGCTCGCGGGTTCCCCCCGGACTCGCGGGAGATGACACAGGCCTCGAACGCGCCCATGCCACCGGTACCGACGTGGCCCGAATGCCCGGCCTCCGAATGCCTGGCGTGCCGGCCCGGGGCCGTGTGCCGGCCCGCGGGCCGGGTGTGATTATTCCGGTCGGCGTGGTGGCTCGCGTGGCGGGCGCGGTGGTGCGCGGAGGTCAGGTGTGCGGGGGCCGCCGGGGCGGGGACCGGCGCGTGGCAGTTGAGAGTGATGGACTGCCCGGGGTAGATCAGGTTGGGGTTGGCTATCCCGGAGGCGGCGGCGAGGGACGGGAAGTCCGCCGCGGTGCCGCAGAACTTGGCGCTGATCCGGGAGAGGCTGTCGCCGGAGCGCACGATGTAGGTCGAGCGGGCAGCCGCCGAGTGGACGGCGGGGTGGTGGTGATGAGCCCGGCGAACCACGACACGGGGCTTGGCGGCCTTCGCCGCGGCGAGATCCGCGGCGCTGTTCCTGGCCAGGCTGGCGTTGGCCAGGCTGGCGTTGGTCGGTTTCGCGTTGACCAGGCCGGCCGGGATGGTGCTGGGCGCGGTGGCAGCGGAGGCGGCGGTGGCAGTGCCCGACAGTGCGAGCGCTGAGCCGGCGGCGCCGGCCACCAGCGAGGCCGTGCCCGCCTTGGCGGCGGTGCCGATGAGGGCGGCCGCGCCGGGCATGCCGGGCTTGGCGTGACGGGCGTCGTAACCAGACGTGGTCTTGGCATGCTGGCCGGGGCGGCGTGACATGTCGTGGGATCCCTGACCTTCCAGGTCGCTAATAGGACGCGGCTGGGCCAGGTTCAGGGGCTCCTGCCAGATGATCGGCAGCTTCTCTGGGTGCCGGCCCAGAGGCGCATTTAGGTGACCATAGGGCGGAAATTACCGACGCGTAGGAGTTTCTGGCGAACTCCTACCGTGTGGTTTTCGCCCAGCCAGGGTGATGCGGGCCGCTCCCGCCCTGGTCAGCACCGGGTGCCATCGGCCGGAACGAAGCGGCTCCCCAGGGGCGGCGGATCGGGGTCACGGCATTGCTGGGCAGGAGAAAGAAGCGGTGGGTGGGTCAACCTCGAAGACGGCCCGGACCTGCATGCTCAGGGCAACTTCGTGGACCACGAGTACACGATCGAGCGGGACGGGGACAAGATCGCCGAGGTCTCCAAACGGTGGTTCCGGGTCCGGGACACCTACGGGGTCGAGGTGGTCCCGGATGAAAACGACGTGCTGATCCTGGCCACCACCGCCGTGATCGACACCATGGTCCATCCGGACAGGTAGCCGCGCCGCACGCGGGGTCAGCGGATGCGGGCGCACCTGCCGGAAAATGGCCGTGCGGCGCTTCCGCGGCCGCGGGTCACGCGGCGACGAGCGCGTCGGTGAGTGGGCCGATGCCGGCCAGCTTGGCGGTCAGGTCGGCGGTGAGCGCATGCCGGGCACCCAGCGCGGCGGGCGCGACGTAGGTGACCTTCGTCTGTGCCCCGTCGGCCCACACCAGGACCTTGAGCGGCAGGTCCAATGCGGACAGCGGTGCCGCCTGCATCACCAGCGTCCCCGCCGCCGGGTTGCCGAAGATCACCAGCACGGTCTCCCGCAGGGTCAGCCCGGCCGCGATGGCCTCGGCGCCCTGGTCGATGATGGCGAAGAGTTTCAATCCCTTGCCGGTGAGCAAGCCGGTCAGGCGGGCGACGGTGTCGGGTACCGATCGCGGGCTCAGCTTGGTGACGATTTCGCCCTGGTTCCCGGTGCTGTCCTCGGTCATTGCCTGGCCTCCTGATCATGGGGTGACGAGCTGCCAGCGCTGGCCGCCGTCGCGGGTGACGTAGAGCTTGCCACTGCGGCGCTGTGACCGGTGAGCGACGTCAGCCGATGCGGCGGATCTGCCCGTCGAGGCCGCGGAGTTGCCGCGGCACGGCCTGGTAGGCCTCGGGTGCTTCCAGCGGCCGCAGGCTGTCGGCGCGGACCTGGACCACCTTGTGATGGTGCCGTCCGCCCGATTCCTGGACCCAGGACACCCAGGCCCACCAGGAGCCGTCCCGCTCGTGCCGTTCCCAGGCGAGCAGGTGCCCCACCATGCCGGTGGCCATCTCCACCAGCGGCGGCGCCCACGGGGTATGCTTCGCCGCCATCACATCAGTATGCGAAACTATGTTCGACTTCATCGGATTATCTAGGTATTTGCTTCCGGAGCCGCTCAGATGGTGATGGCGACCTTGCCCCGTGCTTTTCCGGATTCGAGGTGGCGCATGGCTTCGGGAACCTGGTCCAGCGGGAAGGTCGCGCCGATGCTCGGGGTTACCGTGCCTGCCTCGATAAGGGGGGTGAG
This sequence comes from uncultured Actinomycetes bacterium, assembly GCA_963806145.1. GTDB lineage: Bacteria > Actinomycetota > Actinomycetes > Streptosporangiales > Streptosporangiaceae > DASXKD01. Next base: position 22,382 of record CAWDXD010000005.1, on the reverse strand, counting down.
CCGCTCGAGGTCGGCCGAGCGCTGGCGGGGGGTGAGCATGGTCAGCCGCTGGCGCAGGAACGGAGACAGGGCCAGGGCCCGGAACTGCCGGCCCATGCCGGTCCAGTTGCCGCCGTCTTCGCCGCCGGTGAGGACGGCGCTCCCGGCGGGGGTGAGCGCGCTGCGCAGCCGGGACAGGCTGGGGCTTCCCGCGATGTCGATGATCAGGTCGTAGCGGTGCCCGCTGTCAGCGAAGTCGTCTTGGGTGTAGTCGATGACGTGGGCGGCGCCCAGGGACCGCACCAGGCCGGTTTTCGCGGTGCTGCACACGCCGGTGACCTCCGCCCCGAACGCCCTGGCCAGTTGCACGGCGAAGCTTCCGACGCCGCCGGATGCGCCGGTGATCAGCACTTTCTGCCCCTGCTGGACGTGGCCGGCGTCGGTCAGGGCCAGCAGGGCGGTGACCGCGGACACCGGCACCACCGCGGCCTGCTCGAAGCTGGCATTGGCCGGTTTGCGGGCGAGCTTGTCCTCGCGGGCCACGGCGTATTCGGCGAAGGTGCCCCGGCCGAAGCCGAACACCTCATCACCTACGGAAAACCGGGTCACCGCCGAGCCGGCCGCGACGACCGTGCCGGCCACATCGAGTCCCATTACCGGGTTCCTCGGCCCGCGGAAACCGGTAACCGGGCGCAGTAGGTAGGGCTGGCCCGTCATCAGATGCCACTGGCCCCGGTCCAGGCCCGCCGCGTGCACGTGCAGGAGGACCTCGCTGGGTCCGGGCGCGGGCCGGGCGATCCGCGCCAGGCTCAGGACGTCGGCGCTGCCGTACCCATCCTGAACGATCGCATCCATCGTGCTTGCTGCCGTCACCGGCGGGGGCGCCTCGCCGCTGATGGCCGTGCGCTGCCGTTCAGGTGTCATGACGCTTCCTCCCGGACCGCTGCGACACGGCCGACTGATGCCGTACTTAGTACGGCGTATAGTAAGGCACGCTACAGTACTAAGTACGAAAGTGCTACAGGCGGGAGCGACATGCCGGAGCCAGAGGGCCAGAGCCGGGGAGAACGGGCTCGGCTCAGCCGGGAACGGGTGCTGCGCGGTGCCGTCGCTGTCGCCGACGCGGGAGGAATCGGGGCGCTGACGATACGCTCACTGGCCCGCGAGCTCGCCGTCAAGCCGATGTCGCTGTATCACTACGTCGCCGGCAAGGACGAGATCCTTGACGGCATCGTCGATCTGGTCTTCAGCGAGATCGACCTGCCCTCGCCGGACGGCGACTGGAAGTCGCAGATGCGCCGCCGGGCGGTCTCGGCCCGCCGGGCGCTGCGGCGCCACCCCTGGGCGATCGGGCTCATGGAGTCGCGGGCCAACCCAGGCCCCGCGACGCTGCGCCACCACGACGCCACCCTCGGAACCCTGCGCGCCGCGGGCTTCTCGGTGGAAATGACCGCCCACGCCTACGCCCTGCTCGACAGCTACATCTACGGATTCGCCCTCCAGGAGGCATCTCTGCCGTTCAACCCGGAGACCGTCACCGAGGCTACCGACGCGTTCATGCGGCACCTCGCCGGCGAGTATCCCCACCTGGCCGAGATGGTGACCGAGCACATCATGCGGCCCGGGTACGACTTCGGCAGCGAGTTCGAGATCGGGCTCAGCGTCATCCTCGACGCCCTCACCAGGTCGATCCCCAGCCGCGCGCAGCGGGCTCCGCTTCTGGCCGCCGACTGAACCGCCACTACTGGGGCACCGGCGGGCCGTCGGCGATTGGCAGGGCGGTTTATGACAGGCTGGCCGCAGCGGCCCAGACTGGGTCGCAAGTCCTCAAAGGAGAGCGGCATGAGTGTGTACCGGGTGACCGAGATCATCGGGACAAGCAGCACGTCATGGGAAGACGCGGCCGCGGAGGCGATCAGGACCGCGGCCGGGACAATCCGCGATCTTCGGGTGGCTGAGGTCGTCAAGCAGGACATTCACCTGGACGAAGCCGGCGCGATCACCTACCGGACCAAGCTTCAGCTCTCGTTCAAATACGAAAACGATCGCTGACCCCCGAGGCGGCACCCGCAGCGCGGGATACCCACAGATATCAAAGGCCCGGAAGCGGCCCGGCCTAGCGGTTCTCGCGGCGATACCACAGGGCGGCGTTGAGCCCAGCCGATCCCACGATGATCCGGCCGAGGATGTAGACCCAGAGCAGCACGGCCAGTGCAATGCCCACCGCTCCGTATGTGTTGGTCTTCCTCGCCACCAGGTAGCCGATCCAGTATGTCGTGAGCGCATGGAGCACGTCCGCCCCGATCGCCGCGAGCAGTGCCCCGGGGGCGAGGGCGAGTACTGGCACGCGCGCATGGGGCAGTTGCCATGACACCCACCACCACAAGCCGAAGGAGAATGTGGTGATCACGAGGATGGCGAGGATGGCTCCGGTGATGCCCAGGGAGTTGCGCAAGTGGTTGACGGCGACGCCCAGAGCCGCCGCGAGGAGGGTGATACCGATCAGGGCCAGCCTCGGGACAAGTCCTGCGGGTGTCACCCTGCGCACCCGCCAGACCAGCCAGTGCACGACGTAGAGGGCCTTCATCAGGCTGCCGGCCGAGATGAGCAGCGCCACTGCCGCCCCCAGGACAAGGACGGCCTGGGTCCATGCACTTTGGTCCTGCACCCTTACCACGGCGCTCGCGATGACTCCGGTGATTCCGATGTCCCTCGCCAGCTGCCCCGGGTCCTGGCCCGCTGTACGGGATGAAACACCCAGAATCGTGAAGACCACGTACACGAAGGGCACCATGAACAGAAACAGCCTGAAGGCGAGCGCCCCTGCGAGGATGCCGCCTCCCACACCGGCGTCCAGTTCCTGAACCTGGAACCCGGCGTCCACCATGCCTGATCTCTGGCGGCGAGTCTGTATTTCCTCTTCTAGCCAGATGCGCTCCGAGGTCTGCCACTGGCGCGCATGATCGGCAAATCGGCGAATCCGCCCAGAAGTATGACCGGGTGATGGGACCTCGTCCCGTACGGCACCGGCGTCAGTGGGTGCCACACCTGCCGGGGGCTCAATCGGCGATCGCGGGACGCCAGGGACGACAGGCCGGTGATCCTCCGGCATGGGCCCAGGCTAGTCCTGATATCTCCTGCGGGGAGGCAGGTACGGCGTGCCGCTGATGGGAGCCAGCACCGGGTGAGGTACTCAGGGTCCGGTGTCGTCGCCGAGCTCGTTGAGGCTGACCAGATGCAGGGCGAGGTCCTGGATCTGGTCAAGCAAGCCGTAGAGCCCGGCGTCATCGCGGACCGCAGCGACGATGCACGTGCGGGCGCAGCCGGACTCGATCGCGGCGTCGCCGAACAGGGCCGCGAGTAGTGGTCCGCACTCGCCGCGCAGGATGATCCGGTAGCGGTAGCCGGTGTTGCTGGGCACGGGCTCGATAGGGCATCCCTCAGTCCGGACGGGCCCGGACTGCTGTTTGTGTCCGTGCATGGCGTGGCGGGTCTCAGGTCCGAGGGCCCGGCGTGACTTGGCGGGGGCACGTGCTCGTGCTGTCGCGGGCTGGCCTCAGCGGCATGCCGCCGGAAAGGACCACCTGCAGCATCACGGATCGAGCTGGCGCTTTGCTGAATATCACCAGCAAGTAACCTGGAGGCCAGCGACGAAGAACGACCCGCCGGGCACGGTCACCCGGCTTGGCTTGTCGGCCCTGGGCGGGCTCCCGCGGCCAGATCAACGATGGGGGAACCGCTGCTGACGATTGCTGTGCCAGGCTTTGCCGAACCTTGACCTTACGTTCATTCGCCGGAAACAATGCTGACGTGCAAGACGGTGTTGCCTCTTTAGAGTCGTCATTGATGCCGATTTGATCTTGAAGTACGTTCTGAAGGATGAAGCCGGAGGCCACCGGGGTGACTCAGACGATGTCTGGCGGAGATCACCGGACCGCTCCGAGGCTTGGCTTCACGCTGTCCGAGTCGAAATTCCACCCGCCCGGGGCCCGGCCGGGACTCGTCGCCCGGACGGCTCTGGTCGAGCGGCTGGTCGCTACCAGGGCTCCGGTCATCACCATGATCGCCCCACCCGGCTACGGCAAGACGACGCTTCTGGCGCAATGGGCTGACCGCATCGGGCCGCGTGTGGCGTGGCTGTCCTGCGACGACGGGGACAACGACCCCGTCGTGCTGCTGAGTGCTCTTGCGGTTGCGCTGGATCGGATCGGGCCCGTCGATCCGGCGATATTTCCGGCACTGGCCTCCTCGGGCGCGGCCACCAGCATGGTTCCCCGGTTCGTGTCCGCCGTCGCCTCGGTGCAGCCGCCGGTGACGGTGCTGCTCGACCATGCCGAGGCCGTCACGAACAGGCAATGCCAGAACGCGATCGCCGAGTTCGCGCTGCGCCTTCCGTCTGGGTGGCAGTTGGCGCTGGCTTCGCGCGGTGTGGTGCCGCTGCCGACAGCGCGGTTGCGCGCTCAGGGCGGGATATTTGAGATCACCGCTGATGACCTGGCGCTGGGGCCGCTGGAGGCGGGCTCATTGCTGAAGGGGGCGGGAGCCGACGTCGACGAGACCGGTCTTCGTGATCTTCTGCGGCGGACCGAAGGATGGCCAACCGGGCTGTATATCGCCGCGCTGGCCATGCAGTCCGGCACCCGGCAGAGCGAAGTCGGCTTCACTTTCACCGGCGACGACGTCTACATGGGCGACTACCTGCGCTCGGAGTTCCTCGACCGGATCTCGGCAGCGGAAGTGTCGTTCCTCACCCGCACTTCGGTCCTGGACCGGATGTGCGGACCGCTCTGCGACGCGATCCTGGGTGAGCAGGGATCCGGGGCTGTCCTCGAACAGCTGGAAGCCAAGAACCTGCTCGTGATCCCGCTCGACCGTCGCCGTGAGTGGTACCGCTACCACTATTTGCTCCGCGAACTGCTGCGGGCAGAACTCCAGCGCCGAGAGCCCGATCTGATCCAGGATCTCCAGTTCCGGGCGGCCATGTGGTTCGAGGCGAACGCCATGCCGGAGGCGGCGATCGACCTTGCACAGGCGGCAGGGGACTACGACCGGGTAGCCCGGCTGATTCTGGAGCTGCAAAATCCCGTCTGGGCCAGCGGGCGCGTCGAGACGGTGCGGCGCTGGATGGAGTGGCTCAAGGACCTGACGGCGGCGGAGCACTACGGGGCAATCGCCGCGCATGGCTCGCTGATTTTCGCCCTCCTCGGCCAGCCAGGCGAGGCCGAGCGCTGGGCCGCCGCCGCGGAGCGTGCTGTCCCGGCTGGGATTCTTCCTGACGGAAGCACGATGGAAGCCACGCTCGCCTACTTGCGCGCGAACTTGTGCCGCGGTGGCGTCGCCGAGATGCGGCGCGACGCGCGGACCGCCTGGGAGGGGCTGAGCCCGGCCAGCCCCTACCGGATGTCAATGCTGTACACGGAGGGCATTTCCTACCTGCTTGAGGGTGACCCGGCCCAAGCCGAACCCATTCTCGCTCACACACTCGATCTCGCGACCGACTCCGGTAACCTGCCTTTCGCCGGCATGGTCCTTGCCCAGCAGTGCGGCGTGGCAGCCGAACGCGATGACTGGTCCCAGGTCACGACGCTCGCACAGCGAGCAGCAACCATCGTGGACGATGGGCAGCTCGGCGACTACTGGACCAGCGCCCTCGTATACGCCTGGGCGAGCCGGGCCGCGCTGCACCGGGGAGACATCGCCGAGGGGCGTCTCTACCTCGGGCGTGCCTCCCGGCTCAGGCCCCTGCTGACCTACGCCCTGCCCGTGGTGTCAGTCCAGGCACTTCTGGAGATGACCCGCGCCTACATCACGCTCACTGACCCCGGGGGTGCCGCAGCGGTCCTGGTGCAAGCCCGCGGCATATTCCAGCAGCGGCCCGACCTCGGCATCCTCCCTGTGCTTGCTGACCGGTTGCAGGCCAATCTCGCCACCATCGAGGCGCACGCCGTCGGCCCGTCGGCGCTTACGGCGGCTGAGCTGCGGCTCCTGCCGCTGTTGTCCACGCATCTGCCGGTTCCGGAGATCGCCGCTGAACTGTTCCTCTCGCCGCACACCATCAAGTCGGAGATGAAGTCGATCTACCGCAAACTGGGCGCCACCACCCGCACTCAAGCGGTCACCCGGTCCCGGGAGCTAGGGCTCCTGGGCGGTTAGACGCCTGGCCGCCCAGGTCCGTCGTGCTCGGGTCCGCCTGGCTGTCCGGCGGCCGTCCGGCGGCTGACGGCCGCGGCAAGCACCTGCGAGTTCGGCAGGGACATCACGCCGTTGCCGGTCTCGAGCTTCAGGTAGGTGATGCCGATCTCGGTCACGGTGCCCTCGATCTGGCCGCTGAATGCTCCCGAGCGCAGCAGCACCATGTCGCCGACCTGGAACGGGCGGGACAGCAGCAAGACGAGCCCTGCGAAGATATTGCTGAGCGCCTGCTGGCCGGCGATCGTGATGATGATCGTGGCGAACGCCCCGCCGACCAGCAGCTGGCCGATCGGGACCTTGAGCAGCACCAGCGTGATGGCGATGGTGAAAATGGCGCCGAACAGCACGATCGCGTACCGCACCACCGCCGCATGTGCGGATCCGGTGACCGACTGGAGTGTCTCCCGCGCCCGGCCGGCAAGGGACACCACAGCGATGCTCGCAAAGACGAAAAACGCAATGGCGGCTGACGCGGCGGCGATCGAGCTGGCCAGGTGTCCCGGCTCGAACAGGTTCTGCAGGTCACGGCCGAAGGCATAAGAGGTGCCTGCGGCAGCCACGGCCAGCACGGTAAAGATGATGGCGCGCCAGGGCCGGGCCCGTGCCTTGGCGCTGGCCACCTGTCTCGCCAGGTCAAGCTGACGCTTTTCCTGCAGGTCCACCGCGATCCCTCCGCCCTGCTGGAGATGGGCCATGCTAACGGGCGCAGGGTGACACGTCTCCTACCCGGGCCCTTCGGGAGATGGGCCGGCTTGCGGAGGTGCTTCAACCAGCCCACCGTCGCTTGCGATGCTGACAGTCGCATCACCCGCAAGGGTGAACCCGTGGCCGCGCCAGGCAGCATGGCTGATGGACGGGCTAGGTTGGGACGGATGAGTCTCGACGCGCATCCCTCACCGGTACGTCACTTCCTGGCTCAGCTTGATGAGCTGTGTTCAAGCGGCCACCCCGACATGGGCAGGGTGGGACGGCTGCTGGTGGAGCTGGCCTCCGACGGGGAATTTTTCGCTCCGCTGATCGCGAAGATTCCCGCCGAGTCGCCCGGGGTGCACTGGCTGGCCACGCCGGACCGCGGTCCGCGCCTGGTGCTCGTGCACCGGCCCGAAGGGGTGATGGCCTACACCCATACCCACCGGTGCTGGGTCGCGATCACCCCGGTCCGCGGGGTGGAGACGCATCAGCACTGGAACGCGGTTCGCCATGCCGATGGACGCGCCGAATTGAGCCTCGCCGATCAGCGCGCCCTGCACTGCGGTGATGTGGTGACATTGGTCCCGCCCGACGATGTGCATAACCATGGTCATGTGCTGGGCTCGGGTCCCAGCCCTTACTCGCTCATCCTCCTGGGCGATGACATGCTCCTGTTCGAGCGCGAGGAATACGACCCGGACCGGGGGATGTGGCAACCGCTGGCACCCGGTGACCCGGGCCGCTCGAATCGCTAGTTGAGTTAAAGGCTAGATAAAGGCGGGCTAAATGCAAGCTAAAGCCCACGGCTGGCCTGATCTGCTGAGGCTGCTGGTTACCACGAATCTCTGCTGAGGCTGCTGGTTACCACGAATCTCTGCTGAGGGCCGCTGGTTACCACGAATCGTGGGATGCGCAGTCTTGCCCGGCTGCGCTTTCGTGGTAGTACGGGTGATATGCCCGTTGGTTGCTGGGCCGAGTGGGTCCGGTCAGCACCCCAGCGGAGGTTCCGATGGCAGCTCGTACTGCCAAGCACGTGGTGACCACTTCCAAACGGCCGGCGGCTTCCCGTGGCGATCCGATCCTGGCCTCTAAGATCACCGTGCCGAATGTGCCCGACTGGGCGGTCCCGCGTCCGCGGGTCACCACGCTTATCACCCAAGGCATGCGGTGGTGCCCGCTGACCATCGTCACCGGCCCTCTTGGCACGGGGAAAACGATGGCCTTGGCGTTGTGGGCAGCGCAGTCCGGTCCTGTTGCCTGGGTTTCTGTGGATGAGTACGACACCCGGCCGGGAGTCTTCTGGTCCTACGTCGTCGCGGCACTGCGCAAGTCCGGCGTTGCGATACCCAAGACACTGCCCGCCACCGCGCGTGGGCGAACCGCTGAGCACCTGTTCCTGCTTCGGCTCGCGTCGGCGCTGGCTGCCCAGAACACGCCAGTGAGGCTGGTCATTGATGATTTCCACCTGCTTGCCGAGCCAAGAGTGCTCGACGGGCTTGACTTCCTGCTGAAGAACGCCGGGCCCGGCCTGCGCCTGGTGGTCTCCTCGCGGGCAGATCCCCCGCTTCCGCTGCATCGCCTCCGGCTGGCCGGCGAGCTGGCTGAGATTGGGGCTGGTGATCTGGCTTTCAGCGTGGCCGAAGCGGGCCAATTGCTGGCCCAGCACGGGTGCACGCTGTCGGCCGGCCCGCTTGAGTGCCTCACGCGGCGAACAGAGGGCTGGGCGGCCGGCCTCCGCCTCGCCGCAATGTCCATGGCCGCCCATCCCGACCCAGATCAGTTCGTCAAGGAACTGGTCACCGGGGAGAGCGCCCTGACCGGCTATCTGGTGAAAGAGGTCCTCGACACCCGGCCACCGGAAGTCCGGGAAGTTCTGCTGAGCACGTCCATCCTGGAGCACGTCAACGCCGAAGTCGCCAGCGAACTGGCCGGTAACGCACAGGCTGGCCGGATCCTGGCCGCGTTGGCGCACGCCAATGCGTTCGTCCAGCCGATGGACGGCGGGTGGTACCGCTACCACACGCTGCTCGCGCAGATGCTGCGGCTCAAGCTGAGGCTCGAGTGTCCGGACCGGATCGCCTCATTGCACCGGCAAGCCGCCCGCTGGTACGAGCGGAACGGCCAGCTGACCGACGCGGTGCGGCACGCCGCCCAAGCCGGCGACTGGCCACTAGCCGCCAGCATGGTCATCGACGGGCTGGCGATCGGTGAGGTCATCGAGCGGCGAGGCGGCCGGTCCCTGGCTGATGAGTTTGCGAGCATGCCGCACGGCGAAGCCTGGCCTGAGCCTCAGCCATATCTGGTCTCCGCCGCGATCGCGCTGTCCGCTGGCCGGCCTGAATCGGCTGCCGACGCGCTGGATGCGGCGGAAAAGATCTTCGACCGGCTTTCCGCAGATCAGGAGGATGCGGCCCGGCTGGCCGTCGCCATGATCCGCCTCGCCGTCTCTCGCCGCAGCGGGGATCTCACCGCGGCGGCGGAGGCCGTCGCCTGTGCCGAGGCCCTGGTAGGCAGGGTCGGGGCGGGCGGGCCCGCCCGGCACGCGGGGATTCGTGCCCAGGTGCTGTTCGCCCGCGGAGCCGCCGAGCTGTGGTCAGGCCGTTTCGGCGAGGCAGCCCGTGTCCTCGATGCCGGGGTGACCGCCGCAGCGGCGTCAGGAGAAGAGCACGAACGCATCGACTGCCTTGGTCATCTGGCGCTGGCAGAGGCCTTGCGCGGCCATCCGGCCCGCGCCGCTGAGCTGGCCGGCGAGGCGACGGCGGCCTGCGCGGGCGACGGGCCGCGGTCGCAAGGCCAGCACCCCAAGCCTGCCGCGCTCGCCGCGCTCGCGTGGGTGCACCTGGGGCACCACGAGTTGCGTGAGGCGCGCAGCCGGCTCACGCAGGTGGACGCCGCCCTTCGGGCGAGCCCGGACAGGCTGATCGGGGCGGTCGCCTGCCTGACAGCCGCATACAGCGCCCTGGCCGAGGGGCGCGCCGAAGCAGCCGCGCAGTTCGTGGCCAGGGCACGATCGGCTTGGTCTGTTCCGTCATGGCTCGAGCAGCGGCTCAACCTGGCCGAGTCGCGCGCGCTGGCGGCCGCCGGCGACATCGAGGCAGCGCTCGCCGCGGCCAAGCGGGCCGACTGCGACAACTCGCCCGAGGCGGCGGTCACGCTCGCGCATGCTTGGGTGGCTGCCGGAGACGGTGACAACGCGCGGCGCGCGCTCGCCCCGGTGCTGGCGGCGCATGAGGGAGTACCTGAATCGGTGCGCGTGCAAGCATGCCTGGTGGATGCCCGGCTCAGCTATCACCGCGGCGATCGCGTACGAGGCCGCCGATCGCTGGGGTGTGCGCTGCGGCTCGCCGAACGTGAGCAGCTTCGGCTGCCGTTCGCCATGGAGCGGAGCTGGATCGGGCCTGTGCTACAGCGTGACCCGGAACTGGCGGGCGCTCACCAGCACCTTCTCAGGTCGGCCGGGTGCCACGATCCGCTTCCGGCTGCCTCGCAAACCCTCAATGAGGCCGCGATCCCAGTGATCGAGCCGCTCACCGAGCGCGAACAGGAAGTGCTGCGACACGTCTCGGTCATGCTGACCACCGCCGAGATCGCCAGTGAGCTGTACATCTCCACCAACACTGTCAAATCGCACATCAAGAACATCTGCCACAAGCTGGCGGTGACTCACCGCGGCGAGGCGGTCCGCCGGGCCCGCCGGCTTCAGCTGATCTGAGCACCCCCCCGCCAGGGTGATGCTGCCACCCGGCCCCGGACTTCACCATGGCAGCGTAGAAGGAGGTAGCCGTGGCTGAGCATTATGACGTGATCATTGTGGGGACTGGGGCTGGTGGGGGGACGCTGGCGTATGCGCTGGCGGGGTCGGGGAAGCGGATCTTGCTGCTGGAGCGGGGGGATTTCCTGCCGCGGGAGACCGGTAACTGGGATCCGAAGACGGTGTTCGTGGAGGGGAAGTACATCAGCAAGGACACCTGGTTCGACGGGGACGGGGGGGCGTTCCAGCCGCAGGTGCATTATTTCGTCGGCGGGGCGACGAAGCTGTACGGGGCGGCGTTGTACCGGCTGCGGCCGGGGGATTTCGGGGAACTGCGGCACGTGGATGGTGTGTCGCCGGCGTGGCCGTTGTCGTATGACGATTTCGAGCCGTGGTATTCGAAGGCGGAGCAGTTGTACCAGGTGCACGGCAACGGCGGTGAGGACCCGACCGAGGGGCACCGGTCCGCGCCGTATCCGTGGCCGGCGGTGTCGCATGAGCCGCGGATCGCGGAGATCTCCGCGGGCCTGGTGAAGGGCGGGTACCGGCCGTTCCACGCGCCGTGCGGGATCCTTTTGGACGAGGCGGACCGGGCCCGCAGTAATTGCATCCGGTGCACCTGGTGTGATGGGTACCCGTGCCTGGTGCACGCCAAGTCCGACGCCGAAGTGATCGCGGTCCGCCCGGCGCTGGGCCGGCCGAATGTCACCTTGCTGACCGGGGCCGAGGTGACCAGGCTGGTGACCGGCCCGGGCGGGCGGGCGGTCACCGGCGTCGTGGTCTCCCGCGGCGGGGGCGGGGGTGAGGTGTTCACCGGCGACATCGTGGCGCTGTGCGCGGGGGCGGCGAACAGTGCCAAGATCCTGCTGAACTCCGCCACCGGCGAGCACCCGCATGGCCTGGCGAACGGGTCGGACCAGGTGGGGCGGAACTACATGTTCCACAACTGCCTGGCCGTGATCGCCCTGTCCAAAGAGAAGAACGACACGGTGTTCCAGAAGACGCTGGGGATCAACGACTTCTACTTCCCCACGAAGGACTATGAGTACCCGGCGGGGAACATCCAGATGATCGGCAAGTCCAACGCCGAGGCGATGCGCGGCGAGAAACCTGCCCTGACCAAGCTGTCCCCCGAATGGACCCTGTCCGACGTCGCCGCCCACGGGGTGGACTTCTGGCTCACCACCGAAGACCTCCCGCTGCCGTCCAACCGGGTCACCACCGACGCCGACGGCAACGTCCACCTCGCCTACCAGGCCACCAACAACGCCGAGGCGGCCCGGCTGTATGAGGAGCTGAAGAAGATCCTCAACCACACCGGGATGGCCGAGCACCACGTGCTCGGCAAGAACTTCTACATGAACATGAGCATCCCCATCGCCGGGTGCGCGCACCAGGCCGGCACCTGCCGGTTCGGCACCGACCCCGCCACCTCGGTCCTGGACGTCAACTGCAAAGCCCACGAACTGGACAACCTCTACGTCGCAGACACCAGCTTCTTCCCCAGCATCGGCGCGGTGAACCCCGCCCTCACCGCCATCGCCAACGCCCTGCGCGTCGCCGACCACATCCACCAACGACTCACCACCTGATACAGGCAACGCACATGGCGACCAAGGCCGAAACCAACACCGTCTACGCCGCCGGGCTCATCCTGGGCATAGGCGCATCTGTCGCGTCCGACGAACCCCGCCGCCGCATAGACCATCTGACGGATATGACAGTGAGGAGAGACCGTTGTCCAGTTATCCCAACATCGGCGACCATGGGCTGATCGGCGACCTGCAGACAGCGGCGCTGGTAAGTACCGATGGCACCCTCGACTGGTTCTGCTGCCCCCGGTTTGACTCACCGAGCGTGTTCGCGTCGCTGCTCGATGCCAACCGCGGCGGCTTCTTCAAGATCAGGCCTGACCGGGACGACTACGTGAGCAAGCAGCTGTACCTGCCCGACACCGCGATCCTGGTCACCCGGTTCATGACCCCCGACGGGGTCGGCGAGGTACACGACTTCATGCCCGTCGCCGAGGGCGGGGCAACCGACCGGCACCGGGTGGTGCGCAACATCCGGGTGGTACGCGGCACCATGCGGTTCGTGACAGAGATCCAGCCGCGCTTCGACTACGGGCGCGCCGCACACAAGCTGGAGCTCACCGACAGCGGCGGGGTGTTCCAGTCCGACGGGCTGGAGCTGACCGTGCATGCCATCGCACCGCAGGGAACCAGCATCCAGGACGCGGGAATCGCGCTGGAGCGGATTGGCGACGGGGTGCGGTGGACGCGGACGCTGCGGGCAGGTGATATCGGCGGCGTAGTGCTGGAGTCCATGGGGGGCGCGCCCAGGCTGGTGCCACCCGAGGAGGCCCAGCGGCTGGCCGACGAGACCGCGCTCTTCTGGCGTAACTGGCTGCACCGGTCCACCTACACCGGACGGTGGCGGGAGATGGTCGCCCGCTCCGCGATAACGCTCAAGCTGATGACCTATGCGCCCACCGGCGCCCTGGTCGCCGCGCCGACCACCGGGCTGCCCGAGCAAGAGGGCGGCGAGCGCAACTGGGACTACCGCTACACCTGGGTCCGGGACGGGTCGTTCTCCATCTACGCGCTGCTCAGCCTCGGCTACACCGAGGAGGCCGCAGCCTTCGGGGCCTGGCTGCGCGATCGTGCGGCCGAATACACCGGCGAAGGCCGGCCGCTGAAGATCATGTACCGGGTCGACGGCAGCTCCGACCTCGTCGAGGAGACCCTCGATCATTTCGAGGGCTGGCGCGGCTCCCGCCCGGTGCGGATCGGCAACGGCGCCGCCGACCAGCTGCAGCTCGACATCTACGGCGAGGCCGCGGACGCGTTCTTCCTCGCCGACAGCCAGGGGCTGCAGGCGGCACACGAGGGCTGGGTAGCGATAACGAAGCTCATCGACTGGCTGTGCGAGCACTGGGACCAGCCGGACGAGGGCATCTGGGAGACCCGCGGCGGCCAGAGGGACTTCACCTACGCCCGGTTCCAGACCTGGGTGGCGCTCGACCGCGCCATCAGGATCGCCCAGCGCCGGGGCCGTCCGGCCAATCTGGCCCGGTGGATCACCGAGCGCGACCGCGTCTACAACCAGATCATGGAACGCGGCTGGAACCCCAAGATAGGCGCGTTCACCCAGCATTACACCACCGAGGTCCTGGACTCCTCGCTGCTGATGATGCCGCTGCAGGGCTTCATCTCCCCGCGCGACCCGATGTGGCTGTCCACGCTGAAGGCGATGGACCGGGAACTGGTCTCCGACAGCCTGGTCTACCGCTACAACCCCAGCGCCTCGCCGGACGGGCTGGCCGGCGACGAGGGCACCTTCACCTTGTGCACGTTCTGGTACGTGGACGCCCTCGCCCGCGCCGGGCGGCTTGACGAGGCCCGGCTGGTCTTTGAGAAGATGTTCACCTACGCCAACCATCTGGGCCTGTTTTCCGAGGAGATCGGCAGCACCGGTGAGCAGCTCGGTAACTTCCCGCAGGCGTTCAGCCATCTGTCCCTGATCAGTGCCGCGGTCAACCTCGACTACCAGCTCGACCATGGCGCCGGACAGGTCGGAGGGGTACTCGGGGCGCGATGAGCGACGCCAGCGCCGCTGCGGGAGGGGCCAGATGGGCGACGGAGTGAAGCCAGCCGCCGGCGGCCGGGACCAGGAGGGACGCATGAACGTCGATCTGGCACGGTGGCAGTTCGCATTCGTGACGGTCAACCACTTCTTCTTTGTCCCGGTCACGATCGGGCTGGCGTTCTTGACCGCGCTGCTGCAGACGGCGTGGTATCGCAGCAAGCGGGACGAGTACCTGCGGCTGACCAGGTTCTTCGGCACGCTGCTGGTGATCAACGTCGCGATCGGCGTGGTGACCGGGCTGGTGCAGGAGTTCCAGTTCGGGATGGACTGGGGGGCGTACTCGCGGCTGGTCGGCAACGTCTTCGGCGCGCCGCTGGCGATGGAGGGGCTGGCCGCGTTCTTCCTGGAGTCGACGTTCCTGGGCCTGTGGCTGTTCGGCTGGGACAAGCTGCCCCGCCGGGTACACCTGGCCACGATCTGGGCGGTCGCGGCCGGCAGCGCGCTGTCGGCGGCGTTCATCATGGCGGCCAACTCCTGGATGCAGCACCCGGTCGGCTACCAGATGGTCAACGGCAAACCGGTGCTGAACGACATCTGGGCGCTGTTCACCAACCCGGTGTTCGTCTGGGGGTACTCCAAGGTCCTGCTCGCGTCGCTGGTCACCGGCACCATGGTGATGCTGGCGGTGTCGGCGTGGCAGCTACGGCGGGGCGCGGACAAAGAGGTGTTCGTCTCCTCGGCGCGGCTGAGCCTGGTGATCCTGGTCCCGGCGATCTTGTTCACCCTGCTGGTGGGCGATGAGCTGGGGGTGATCGAGGCCCGGTACCAGCCGATGAAGATCGCCGCGTCCGAGGCGCAGTGGAGCACCTGCCAGCCGTGCTCGTTCTCGCTGTTCCAGATCGGCGGCGGCAACAACGACCAGACCCCGACCGAGATCATCGCCATCCCGCACCTGCTGTCGCTGCTGGCCACCAACACCTGGAACGGCAAGGTGGTCGGGCTGAACCCGCTGCAGTCGCAGTACAGCAAGCAGTACGGGCCGGGGTACTACGTGCCGAACGTGTTCATCCAGTACTGGGGAATGCGGGTGATGGCCTACGGCGGTGCCCTGGTCCTGCTCATCGCGGTGTGGGGGCTGTGGCTGATCCGGCGCAAAAAGCTCGCCACCTCCCGGCGCGTTCTTGTGGCTGGCGACCTGGGCGGTGGTGCTGCCGTTCGTGATGAACACCGCGGGCTGGCTGCTGACAGAAAGCGGCCGCCAGCCGTGGATCGTCCAGGGCATCATGCTGACCAAGAACGGGATCTCACCATCGCTGTCCACCACCTGGATCGCGATCAGCCTGACGGTATTCGTCCTGGTGTACGCCGTGATCGCCACAGTCGACCTGCTGCTGATGCTGAAGTATTCCCGCCAGCAGCTCCCGCCCCCGCGCACCGCCGAGCAGGCGGACACGCCCGTGCCCGCCGTCCAGTATTGAGGTCGCCATGAGCACGCTCGTCCCGTTCTGGTTCATCCTCATCGCGGTGCTGTGGACCGGCTTTTTCATCCTGGAGGGGTTCGACTTCGGCGTCGGCATGCTGCACAGCGCCGTCGGCCGCAACGACGCGGAGCGCCGGGCCGCCATCAACACGATCGGGCCGCTGTGGGACGGCAACGAGGTCTGGCTGATCGTGGCCGCGGCCGCCATGTTCGCCGCGTTCCCCGGCTGGTACGCCACCATGTTCTCGGCCTTCAACCTCGTCGCTGGTGCTGCTGCTGGTCTCGCTCATCGCCCGCGGCCTGTCGTTTGAGTACCGCGGCAAGCGGGACAGCCCGCACTGGCGGCGCACCTGGGACGTGCTGCTGACCGTGAGCAGCCTGCTGGCCCCGCTGCTGATCGGCGTGGCCCTGGGCGACCTCGTGCAGGGGCTCCCCATCAACTCCGCCCAGAACTACACCGGCTCCTTCTGGGACCTGTTCCAGCCCTACGGGCTGTTCACCGGGGTCACCCTGATGCTGATCTGCGCGCTGCACGGCGCGACGTTCCTGTCCCTGAAGACCACCGGGGACCATGCACGAGCGCAGCCGGGGCCTGGCCCGCCGCATCGCCCCCGCCACCACCGCCGCCGTCATCGGGTTCGCCATCTGGACCCACGTGGCGCACAGCGACACGTTCTTCCTCAACCCGTCGAACTGCTGGCCGTCGTCGCTGTCCTCGCCGCATTCTGGCTGGTCTACGAGCAGCCGCGACGGCTTCGCCTTCGCCGCGACCACGGTCACCATGGCCTCAGCCATCGTGGCGATCTTCACCGCCCTGTATCCCAACGTGATGGTCTCCTGCACCAGCGCGGCCAGCAACCTGACCGCCCACAACACCGCATCCCCCGCGTACCCGCTCAAGGTGATGAGCGTCATCGCGATCATCCTGCTGCCGGTGGTGCTCATCTACCAGACCTGGACCTACTACGTGTTCCGGCGGCGGGTCAGCACCCAGGAGTTCCAGCCGCAGGCACCGTCCCCCGCGCCGGCCCCGCCCGGCACACCCTCGCCTCCGGTCGGGAAGACTGCCAGTCAGGAGTGATGATGCCGGTGGCCGGATTCGTCGGGAGGGCCGATGCCTGAGGGGTTGTCGCCGAGCGAGGTCGGGAAGGAACTCGCCGAGCACCGGCAGTTGGCGGAGGAGGAAGAGAAGGAGCGGCGGCGGGGGCTCTGGCGGCGAGGCCAAGGGCCGGGAGCGGTGGCTGACCATCACCGAGGCGATCCTGCTCGCGGTCGTCGCCGTCCTCGCCGCCTGGTCCGGCTTCGCCTCGGCGAAGTGGAGCACCCACTCCTCGCTCGAGCTGGCCAAGGCGTCGGCGGCCCGGACGGTGGCCAACCGGTACGCCTACCAGGCCGCCGACCTGAAGAACTTCGACTCGCTGACGTTCAACGCCTGGTTCACCGCGTACGTCGCCCACAACAAGCCCGCGATGCGGGTGGCCCAAGAGCCGTTTCCGGCCGGTGTTCCTGTCCGCGTTCAATGCCTGGCTCGCCACGCACCCGTTCACGAACCCGGCCGCGCCGAAGGGCCCCACCTACATGCCGCAGTACAAGCAGCCGGAGCTGGACCTGTCCAACGCGCTCGACAAGAAGGCCGAGATCTACTACGCGCTCGGCGAGGAAGCGGGGGGCAACGCCGACAGCTACGTGCGGACCACGGTGTACCTGGCGACCGTGCTGTTCCTGGTCGGCATCAGCGGCCACTTCAAGGTCCGCACGGCACGCCTCGGGCTTATCAGCCTCGGCGGGGTCATCCTGGTGTTCTCGTCCATCTCGCTGATCCTCGCCCCGAAGCCGCCGGTGTGAGACCCGTCGATCCCCGGCTGCTGCGGCATGCCGGGGCGGCCCGGGGTTACCTGATCTTCACGGTCGGGCTGGGACTGTTGGTCACCGCCCTGGTACTGGCCCAGGCGGGGCTGCTCGCCCATGTCCTGGCGACCGCGGCCCGCGGCACGGGCGTGGCGGCCCTGTGGCCGGCCCTGGCCGTGCTCCTGGCGGTGGTGGCCGCCCGCGCCCTGGCCGCCGGCGGCGGCGAGACCGTGGCGCTGCGCGCCGCGGCCACGGTCAAGTCCGAACTGCGGCGCAAGCTGACCAGGCACACGCTGCGCCTCGGCCCGGCCTGGCTGGGCGGGCAGCAGGCAGGGGAGATCGCGACCCTGGCCACCAAGGGCCTGGACGCGCTCGATCCCTACTTCGCCAGGTACCTGCCCCAGCTTGTGCTCGCGGTCGTGGTGCCGGTGGCGGTGGTGGCCCGGGTGGCGGCCGCCGACTGGATCTCGGCCGTGGTCATCGCGGTGACGCTGCCGCTGATCCCCGTGTTCGCCGTCCTGATCGGGCTGCACACCAAGGCCCGCACGCAACGCCAGTGGCGGCTGCTGGCGACACTCGGCGGGCACTTCCTCGACGTGGTCGAGGGGCTGCCCACCCTGAAACTGTTCGGCCGGGCGAAGGCCCAGGTGCAGGTGATCGGTGAGGTCTCCGAGGCGCACCGGAAGGCGACCATGGGCACGCTGCGGGTGGCGTTCCTGTCGGCGCTGGTGCTGGAGCTGGCGGCGGCGCTGGCCACGGCGCTGGTGGCGGTGGAGGTGGGCCTGCGGCTGCTGGCCGGGCACCTGGGCTACCAGACCGCACTGCTGGTGCTGCTGCTCACCCCCGAGGCGTATCTGCCGCTGCGCGCGGTGGGCACCCAGTTCCACGCCAGCATGGAGGGCGCCACCGCGGCCGCGCGCGCCTGCGCCATCCTGGACACCGCACCGCCCGGCCCGGCCACCGCCGGCTCCCGGCCCAGGTCCGGCACGCCGGTACCGGCCGACCTGCGCAGCAGCGAAATCATGCTGAACGAAGCGTGCGTGGCCTATCCGGGCCGCGACGAGCCGGCCCTGGACGGGGTCAGCCTGGTGATAGCACCGGGCGAACGGATCACGGTGACCGGCCCGAGCGGGTCGGGGAAGAGCACCCTGCTGGCGCTCTTGCTGCGGTTCATCGAACCAACGGCGGGGACCATCGAGGCGGGCGGGGTGCCGCTCGCGGAGCTGGACCTGGCTGCGTGGCGGGCCCAGATCGCCTGGGTGCCGCAGCGGCCGCACCTGTTCGCTGGCACGGTGGCCGGCAACATCGCCCTCGGCCAGCCGGACGCGAGCCGCGAGGCAATCGAGCACGCCGCCGCCCTGGCCGGCGCGGCCGAGTTCATCGGGGCGCTGCCCGCTGGCCTGGACACCGAGCTGGGAGACCGGGCTGGCCGCCTGTCGGCGGGGGAGCGGCAGCGGATCGCGCTGGCCCGGGCGTTCTTGCGGGACGCCCCGCTGCTGCTGCTCGACGAGCCCACCGCGCACCTGGACGCCATCACCGCGGCGGAGATCCTCGCCACCATCGAGACCCTGATGGCGCACCGCACCGTCGTCCTGGTCAGCCACGGCCCCGGCTGGGCGGGCCCGGCCGACCAGGCGATCACCCTGCACCACGGCCGCATGCCCGCGGTGGCGGTGCCATGAGCTCGCACGTGGCAGGCTTGCGCCGGGATCCGCTGGTGCGGGTGCTGTGGCTGGCCCGGCCGCTGCGGCAGCGGCTGATCCTTGCGGTGCTGGCGGGCGCCGCCGCCACGGGCTGCGGGATCGCGCTGCTGGCCACCTCCGGCTTCCTGCTCGCCCGGGCGTCGCAGCACCCGAACATCCTGGCGATCTCGATCGCCGTGGTCGCGGTCCGTGGTCTTTCGGTTGGCCGCGGGGTGTTCCGCTACGCGGAGCGGCTGGCCAGCCACGACGCGGCGTTCAGAATACTTGTGGACATCAGGGTGCGGGCCTTCCAGCGGCTGGAGCGGCTGGCCCCCGCCGGACTGCGCACGATGGCGCCGGGTGACCTGCTGGCGCGGCTGGTCAGCGACGTGGACGCCACTCAGGACCTGTTCCTGCGGGGCGTGGCGCCACCGGTGGCCGCCATCCTGGCGGGGGGCGGCGCCGTGCTCCTGTGCCTGCTCATCCTCCCCCCGGCCGGGGCGGCGCTCGCGGCGGGCCTGCTCGCCGCCGGGGTTCTGGTCCCGTGGCTGGCCGCCGCGCGGGCCCGGCGGACAGGCCAGCGCCTCGCCCCGGCCCGGGGCGAGTTCACCGCCCACTTCACCGACCTGTTGTCCGGTGCGGCGGACCTGCACGCCTTCGGGGCGGCAGACGCCGCCGCCGCCCGGGCCGCGGACACCGGGGCGAATCTGGCCAAGCTGGAGCACCGGGCTGCCTCGGGGATGGGCCTGGGGACCGGCCTGTCCAGCGCCGCCGCGGGCCTGACGGTATGGGCGGTGCTGGGACTGGCGGTTGCCGCCACCGGGGCCGGCGCGCTGACCCGGGTCCCGCTGGCCGTGGTGACCCTCACCGCCCTGGCCGCCTTCGAAGCGGTGATCACCCTCCCCGCCGCGGCGATCCAGCTCGGCCAGGCCCGGGCCAGCGCCACCAGGCTGACCGCGGTCCTGGACGCCCCCGACCCGGTCCGCGACCCGGCCGCACCGCTCCCGCTGCCCGCGGGGCCGGTCCGCGTGAGCCTGCGCGGCGCCCAGGTCCGGTACGAGCCCGGCGGCCCGGTCGCCCTGGACGGGGTGGACCTCGACCTCGCCGCGGGGCGGCGGGTCGCGCTGATCGGCCCCAGCGGGGCGGGCAAATCCACCGTGGCCGCCGTCCTGCTGCGGTTCTGCGAACTGTCCGGGGGCAGCGCGACCCTCGACGGGGAGCCCCTGTCCGCTTACCCCGCCGACGACGTGCGGACGGTTATCGGCGGCTGTGCCCAGGACCCGCACATCTTCGACACCACCATCGCCGGCAACCTCCGGCTGGCCCGGCCGGCCGCTACTGGAGAACAGCTCGCCAGCGCCGCGGGCCGGGCCGGGCTGCTGCCGTGGATCACCTCGCTGCCGCTGGGCTGGGACACCCCCGTCGGTGCGCACGGCACGGCGATCTCCGGCGGCCAGCGGCAGCGGCTGGCCCTGGCCCGGGCGCTGCTCGCCGACCCGCCGCTGATGATCCTCGACGAGCCGACCGCGCACCTGGACCCGGACAGCCGCCGCGCCCTGACCACCGACATCCTGACGGTTACCCAGGGCCGCGCCACCCTGCTCATCACCCACGACCTCGACGGCCTCGACCAGGTCGACGAGATCGTCATCCTCGACCACGGACGGGTGGCCGCCCGCGGCACGCACGCCGAACTCCTCCGCGCGGCGGCCTGTACCGGCAGATGTGGGAGTCCGGTCACCCGAACGGGTGATGACGCGCGGCCGTGTATCGCGATGTGCTGGGAGCACGACCAGGGGCAGGAGGATGACATGTCGGACGGTGTCGACGCGCTGGTGATCTTCGGGGCGACCGGTGATCTGGCCAAGATTGAAACGTTCCCCGCGCTGGTGGGGCTGGTCGAGCGCGATGTGCTCAATGTCCCGGTGGTGGGGGTGTCCAAGCGCGGCTGGGACCTGGCGCAGTTCCGCGACTACGCGACCGCGTCGCTGAAGCTCAACAACATGGACCCGGGCAGCCCGGCGGCGGTCAAGATGCTCGGGCTGCTCCGTTACGTGGACGGCGACCTCGACGACGATGCCACCTACCAGGCGATGTCCGATGCGATCGGCCCGGGTGAGCGGCTGCTGTATTACATGGAGGTGCCGGCGTTCTTGTTCGGGCGGATCGCGCGGGGCATCGCCACGGCGGGGCGGGCCGCCGGTGCCCGGGTGATGGTGGAAAAGCCGTTCGGTTCTGACCTGGCCGGGTCGCGGAAGCTGAACGACACGATGCACCAGTACTTCCCGGAGGAGGCGATTTTCCGGGTCGATGACTGGCTGGCGTTCGAGCCGGTGGAGAACGTGCTGTTCGGCCGGTTCGCCAACTCGGTGGTCGAGCCGCTGCTCAACCGGACCTATGTGGAGAGCATCCAGATCACCATGGCCGAGGCGTTCGACGTGTCCGACCGGGGCTCGTTCTACGACAAGACCGGCGCGATCCGGGACGTGGTGCAGAACCACATGCTGCAGGTGCTGGCCACGGTGATGGCCGACCCGCCGGAGGGAGAGGGCCTGACCAACTGGCGCGATGCCAAGTCGCGGCTGGTGGCCTCGCTCACCCCGCTGACCCCCGAGCACACCGTCCGCGGCCAGTACGAGGGGTACCACGACGTCGAAGGCGTTGACCCGCATTCGACGGTGGAGACGTTCGTCGCCCTCCGGCTGATGTCCGACTCGTGGCGGTGGGCGGACGTGCCCATCGTGATCCGGGCCGGCAAATGCATGGCGGTCACCGCCACCGAGGTGACCGTCCGGTTCCGGCACCCGCCGCGGGACATCTTCGGCCTCGCGCCGCTGCCGCACCGCAACGAACTGCGGTTCCGGGTCTGGCCGGAGACCGCGGTCAGCCTCACGCTCGCGGGCAAGAAGCCGGGCGCCGGGTGGGAGCCGCAGACCGAAGACCTGACCTTCGCCCAGCAGCCCGGCAGCGACCAGCGGCCCTACGACCGGCTGATCGGCGCCGCCCTCGACGGCGAGCGCTGGCTGTTCGCCCGCCAGGACACCGTCGAGGCCGCCTGGAAGATCGTGGACCAGGTGCTCGGCGACGCCGTGCCTGTCCACCCCTACGCCAAGGGCAGCTGGGGCCCCAAAGAGGCCGACCGGCTGCTCCCCGACCGGGACACCTGGCACGA
>CAWDXD010000004.1:0-267648 GCA_963806145.1 uncultured Actinomycetes bacterium | reverse complement strand
TGGGAACGATTGGCCGCCCGCCGCGCGGATCCCGCGCGGCGGGCCTTGCGTCGTGCTACTTGGGCTGGAACCTGATCCCGCCGTCGAAGCGGATGACCTCGGCGTTCATGTAGTCGTTCTCGATCAGCGACCGGACCAGCCGGGCGAACTCCGCGGCGGTGCCCATGCGCTTGGGGAACACGATCGGGGCCGAGAGCCTCGCTTTGAAGTCCTCGCTGCCGGGCCCGGTGCCGTAGATGGGGGTGTCGATGATGCCCGGGCAGATCGTATTCACCCGCATCCCGATGGCCGCGAGGTCACGTGCGGCCGGCACGGTCATCCCGATGATCCCGCCCTTGGATGCCGAGTAGGCGAGCTGGCCGGTCTGCCCTTCGATGCCTGCTATCGACGCGGTGTTGATGACCACGCCGCGCTGGCCGTCGGCATCGACCGGCTCGGTACGGGCGACGGCCGCGGCCCCGATGCGCATCAGGTTGAAGGTGCCGATCAGGTTGATGTCGATCACCTTGCGGAAGGTGGCGAAGGAGTGCGGTGACCCGTCCCGGTTCACGGTGCGCTCGGCCCACCCGATGCCCGCGCAGTTGACCACCACGCGCAGCGGCGATCCCTGCCCGGCGGCCACCTCCACGGCCGTGGTGACCGACGCCTCGTCGGCGACGTCCGTCTGCACGTACTTGCCTCCGACCTCGGCGGCGACCGCCTCGCCGCGGCCGGCGTTCAGGTCGGCGATGACCACGGTGCTGCCTGCGGCGGCGAGCGCGCGCGCCGTGGCCTCACCCAGGCCGCTCGCCCCGCCGGAGATGATTGCTGCGGTTCCTGTCAGGTCCATGGCCGGAGCATACTTGCCTGCTACTCGCCGGTAGCAAGCCGGGCCCGGGAATGTCGGCACCTGCCTCTATCTTGGTCTTGGTAGAGATACGGCGCGCGCCGCATGGCCGGGTGGCCTGGATAAAGGCTAGCGCCGGTCCGTGGTCAAGATATATCTTGAATATCGGTTTGCCGGCCGAGAGGCATGGGACCGCTGCTCCGGGCGGGTACCCCTGCGTGCCGGCACCTCACGTGCCCGCGGCACGGTGCGCATGAAGGCAAGGAGAAGTCGTGCGGAAGTTCCACGGGAACCCCTGGGCAGTGTTGATCGTCGTCTCGCTCGGGTTCTTCATGACCCTGCTCGACCTGACAATCGTCAACATCGCGATCCCCAACCTGATCACCAACCTGCACGCCTCACTCGACGACGTGCTGTGGGTGATCAACGCGTACGCCCTGGTGCTCGCGGTCCTGGTCATCACGGCGGGCAGGCTTGGTGACCTGGTCGGGCCGCGGATCATGTTCACCAGCGGCGTCGCGGTGTTCACGGCCGCCTCGGCCGCCTGCGGCCTGGCCCCGAGCCCCGGCTGGCTGATCGCGTTCCGCGCGGTCCAGGGGCTGGGCGCGGCCATGCTCATGCCGCAGACCCTGACGATCATCACGAACACCTTCCCGGCGGAACGGCGCGGCGCCGCGTTCGGCATCTGGGGCGCCGTGGCCGGGGTGGCCACGATCGCCGGCCCGACCCTGGGCGGGCTCCTGGTCACCGCGTTCGACTGGCGGTGGATCTTCTACGTGAACCTGCCCGTCGGCGTGATCGTGCTGGTGATCACCCCGATCATCATCCCCGACCTGCGCCTGGGCCGCCGGCACCGGATCGACATCCCCGGCGTGCTGCTGGCCAGCGCCGGGCTGCTGGCGATCTGCTATGGCCTGGTCGAGGGGCAGAAGTACAACTGGGGCACGATCACCGGTTTCCTCAGCATCCCGCTGATCCTCGGCCTGGGCGTGGCGCTGCTGCTCGCCTTCCTGCTGGTCCAGAAGCTCACCCAGGACAAGGAGCCGCTGGTCCCGTTCGCCCTGTTCCGCGACCGGAACTACTCGGTGGTCAACTGGGTGTCTTTTGTGCTGGCCATCGGCATGATGGGCATCTTCCTGCCGCTCACCATCTACTTCCAGTCCGTCCTCGGCTTCACCGCGCTGAAGGCCGGGCTCGTCATGGCGCCGGCCTCCGTCGTGTCAATGTTCGTCGCCCCCGTCGCGGGCCGGATGGTCGACAAGATCGGCGGCAAGTTCATCCTCATGTCCGGCCTGACCCTGTTCGGTGTCGGCATGGCCTGGCTGGCCCTGATCGCGCACCCGGCATCGAGTTGGCCCACGTTCGTGGCGCCCCTGGCCGTGGCCGGGTTCGGCCTGGGCTGCATCTTCGCGCCGATGACCACGGTGGCCATGCGCAACGTCGACCCGCGCATGGCGGGCGCCGCCTCCGGCGTGCTGAACACCGTCCGGCAGGTCGGCCAGGTGATCGGCGTGGCGGCCGTGGGCGCCCTGCTGCAGAACCGGCTGGTCTCCTCGATCGCGACCGAGGCGAGCGCCCGGTCGGCGGCACTGCCGCCCCAGGTGCGCGGCCGGTTCGTCAGCGAGATGGACAGATCCGCGCAGAGCGGCATCCAGGTGGGCGCCGGTCAGAGTGGCGGCAGCACGCACCTCGGCACACGGCCTCCCCGCGCAGGTCGTCGCCGAGATCTCCCGCATCGCGCACGACGTCTTCACGTTCGCCTTCGTCACGGCGATGCGCCAGACCATGATCATGCCGATCATCCTGCTGGCCGTGGGCGCCCTGAGCTGCCTGGCCATCAGGGAGCCCAAGCGCACCACCACGGCACCTGCCACCGAGGCAGTCGTAACCGAGCCCGCCACCCCCGCCGCATAGCTCCGGGGCCCCGGGCCCCCGGGGTCACGCAGGCTCGAACATTTCACCGGCCCACAGATCCGGCACGACCTCAGGCTCCGGATCCCACGGCCATCCATCCGCGAACGCCGGCTCCAGGTCCGAGATCCAGGTCGCGTCCGGGTCGAACCTCGCGAAGAACGGCGTGCCCACCAGGCCTGGGTCCCGGGCCTGGATCATGTGCAGCACGAACACCTGCTGGCCAGCCAGTTCCGTGATGCCGTCCACGCACACCTTGCCCGGGGTGGCCGACATGGACGGCCCGCGGACCGTCCTGGCGAGCCCGGAGACGTTCCGGTAGGCGTCACGGAAGACCTGGTACCCACGCGCGAGCGGCACGGCGAAGTAGTCCTGGGGACCGGTATCCCGCTCGACGAACATGTAGTACGGGATCATTCCCATCCGCACCTGGGTCCGCCACATGCCCGCCCAGATGTGCGACTCGTCGTTGATCGTGCGGATCAGCGGTGCCTGCGTTCGGATCAGGGCACCGGTGCCGCGGATCCGGCGTACCGCCTCTGCCACGACGGCCGGCTCCAGTTCGCGGGGGTGGGAGAAGTGCGCCATGAAGGCGAGCGTCCGGCCGGTGGCCACGATCTGCTCGAAGAGCCGGAGCGTCTCGTCGGCGTCGGGATCGGTGACGAACCGATGTGGCCAGTAGGCGAGCGACTTGCTGCCGATCCTGATCGACTCCACGTGCTCCAGGCCCGGGCCGAGCAGCGGCTCAATGTAGCGGCGCAGCACCCCGGCACCCATGATCATCGGATCCCCGCCGGTGATCAGCACCGACGTCACTTCGCGGTGCCCCCGGAGGTAGCCGGTGATCCGGTCGATGTCCGAGGTGGCCATCTTCAGGCCGGGCTCGTCCACGAACTGTGCCCAGCGGAAGCAGTACGTGCAGTACGCATGGCAGGTCTGGCCCTGCTTGGGAAACACCAGCACGGTCTCGTGATATTTGTGCTGCACGCCGGGCAGCGGTTCCTCGCCGAGATCCGGCACGTTCAGCGCGAGCTGCCCGGCGGGATGCGGGTTCAGCCGCATCCGGATCTCGTGGACGGCCCCCTGCAGCTCCGCCTCGGGCGCCCCGTTCGCGAGCAGGCAGGCGATGCGGTTCACGTCCGCCGCGTCCAGCATGGCCGCCTGCGGGAAGACCAAGCGGAATATCGGGTCGTCGGGCGCCGCGTCCCAGTCGATGAGGGTGTCCACCACGTAGGAGTTGGTACGGAACGGGAGCACCATCCCGACGGCCTTGATGGCCATCCGCTCGGTAGCGCCGAGCCCGGCACGCTGCACGAGGGCATCGAGGTGCTTCGCGGTGAAGGCGCGGAACCGGCGGCCCGCCGGATCGATCTGGGGTTGAGTCACACGTCTCCCTCGGGGTCGGGTACGGCCCCGGGCCCTGCCAGGGTCGCAAATGCCGTCAGCCTGTGGTCGGAAGGCGTTGTCCGCCGTGTGTACCCTCTATGACGCTCACGGCGGCGCGGATAGTCATACCTGGAGGATTACAAGATCGTCACGTCAGCAACGCTGAGGTCACGGTCTCGTCACCCGCACCAATCCCCAAACTCCGCCTGCCCCGGGGGCCGCTCCGCGGCGCCCGGGAGTCTCCCGGCCTCACCTTGTCGGAGCCGGCCTGCGCGCGAGCGCCGCCGGCCTGTGCTGATCCCCGCGCCCTGGGGAGATCGTTACCCCGCGTTCGGGCTATGAATCATGAAGACCGGGCAGCGGCGGACGGCGCCCAGGTAGCCGCGGGACTTCGCACTACACGGGGGGCGCCAGCGGGCCCGGGCGGGCGGCGCAGGTGAGAAGCTTGACGTCATGCGGCACATTCCGGCCCTGCCGGCGGGATCCTGGCGCGGCCGCACGGATCACGCCGTGTCAGGAGAATCCACCCCGGTCGCCCGGGCCCGGCCCATCACGATCGCGGTGGACGCCATGGGCGGCGACCATGCCCCGGCCGCGATCGTCGAGGGCGCGGTGGCCGCGGCGGCTGCCTTCGGCATCGACGTCATCCTCACCGGCCGCTCCGCGCAGCTCAAGCCGTTGCTCGCCGCGCAGGCCCCGGCCAGCGCGCGGAACGGGGCGCAGCGCCCGGTCCCCCCGGGCCAGGTCAAGATATCGGCCGCGGAAGATTCCCTCGCCATGGATGAGGGCGCCCTGGCCAGCCTGCGGCGGCCGCGCTCGAGCGCGGCCATCGCGTGCCAGCTGGTCCGGCGGGGCCAGGCGGAGGCGGTGGTGTCGGCCGGGTCCACCGGAGGCGTCGTCGCGACCGCCCGGCTGCGGCTGCGGGCGGTGCCCGGGGTCATGCGCCCCGGGCTCGCGGTGGTGCTGCCGACCAGGCCCGGGCCCACGCTGCTGGTGGATGCGGGGGCCACCGCGGATCCGAAGCCGGAGATGCTGGTGGCGTTCGCCCACCTGGGAGTCGCCTACGCACAGGTGGCGTACGGCATCGCCGAGCCCAGGGTGGGCCTGCTCACCATTGGCGCCGAGCCGGGAAAGGGCAACCGGGTGGCCCGCCGCGCCCACGAACTGCTGGCCAGCGCGCCTCCGCACGGGGGCCAGCCGCTGCGCTTCGTGGGCAATGTGGAGGGCGGCGACCTGCTGTCCGGCAAGGCGGATGTGATCGTGACCGACGGTTTCACCGGCAACGTCGCGCTGAAGACCCTGGAGGGGGCGGCCGCGTTCGCGACCGAGCAGATGCGGGCCGCGCTGACCGGCTCGGCGGCTGCCCGGTTCGGCGCGCTGTTCCAGCGGCGCGGACTGCGGGACCTGGCGGGACTCATGGATGCGGAGACCTACGGCGGCGCCGCCCTGCTCGGGCTGGAGGGCACGGTGGTGATCGCGCACGGCGCGGCCACGGCCAAGGGCGTCACGTCGGCCTGCCGGCTGGCGGCGGACCTGGCCAAGGGCCAGATCACCGAGAAGATCAGGGAACGGTTCGGCCCCGGCCGGGACCGCCACTTCCTGCGGCGCTCGTGAGGTGCGGGCGGCAGGCCGCGAGAACGACGCCGGGCTCCGGCCGCCGATAGTCTTGTTGTCATGGCCGATCCTCAGGAGGTTCTCGCGGAACGGGTGAGCGCGGCGGTCACCGCTGCGTTCGGCGCCGGCCAGGCGGGCGCCGATCCGCTCATCCGTCCCTCGCAGTTCGCGGACTTCCAGGCGAACGTGGCGCTCCCGCTCGCCAAGGGCCTCGGCATGCCGCCGCGCCAGGTAGCCGAGCGGATCATGGCGCATCTGGACGTCACCGGGGTATGCGACCACGTCGAGATCAGCGGGCCCGGTTTCCTGAACCTGACGCTGGCCGCGGACTGGATCGCCGGCCAGGCGACCTGGCAGCTCGCCGGCGAGCGCCTCGGCGTGCCAGTAGCCGTCTCGGCCGGAACGGTGGTGGTGGACTACTCCTCGCCCAATGTGGTGAAGGAGATGCACGTCGGGCATTTGCGGACCACCGTGGTCGGGGATGCGATCGTGCACATCCTGGAATACCTCGGTCACACGGTGGTGCGGGCCAACCATGTGGGGGACTGGGGCACCCAGTTCGGCCTGCTCATCGAGCACCTGCTGGACGTCGGCGAAGAGCCTGCCCGCGCGGCGCTGTCCGCCGGTGAGATCAACGCTTTCTACCAGGCCGCCCGGGCCAAGTTCGACGCCGACCCCGCCTTCGCCGAACGGTCCAGGCACCGGGTGGTAGCGCTGCAAGCGGGCGACCCGGACACGCTACGCCTGTGGCAGCTCATGGTGACCGATTCCAGGCAGTACTACAACACGATCTACCAGCGGCTGGGTGTCACCCTGACGGATGCGGACCTGACGCCGGAGAGCTTCTACAACTCCATGCTGGCGGACGTCTGCGCGGAACTGGAGGCAGCCGGGATCGCGGTGATCAGCGACGGCGCGCTCGTTGCCTTTCCGCCCGGCTTCACCGGCCGGGACGGGGCGCCGCAGCCAATGATTCTGCGCAAGCGCGACGGAGGCTACGGCTACGACACCACCGACCTGGCCGCGATCAGGTACCGCATCAAGGACCTGAAAGCCACCAGGCTCATCTACGTGGTTGGCGCCGAGCAGTCGCTTCACTTCAGGATGCTGTTCGCGGTCGCCCGCCAGGCCGGGTGGCTGACGGACGAGGTCAGGGCGGAGCACGCGGTGATCGGCCTGGTCACCGGGTCGGATGGCGGGCGGATTCGTACCCGTACCGGCGAATCGGTCAAGTTGATCACTCTCATCGATGAGGCGGTCGAGCGGGCCGAAGAGGTGATCGCTGACCGGTACGACGACCCTGACCTGCGTCACCAGATCGCGGATGCGGTCGGCATCGGCGCGCTCAAATACGCGGATCTCTCGGTGGCCCGCGACTCCGGGTACACCTTCGATTTCGACCGGATGCTGGCACTGACCGGCAACACCGGCCCGTACCTGCAGTACGCCACCGCCCGGATCAGGTCGATCTTCCGCAGGGCCGGACTGGACCCCGGGCAGGCCACCGGGCGGATCACCGTGACCGAGGACGCCGAGCGGGCCCTGGCGCTGACCCTGCTCGGGTTCGGCCGGTCCGTGCAGCTGGCGGCCCAGGCCGCCGAGCCGCACCAGCTGGCCAGCTTCCTGTTCGAGGCGGCCAGCGTGTTCACCACGTTCTACGAGGCATGCCCGGTGCTGAAGGCAGACGATCCTGCGGTGCGCGACAGCAGGCTCGCGCTGTGCGCCCTGGCGCTGCGGGTGCTGGTGACCGGCCTGGGCCTGCTCGGCGTGCCCGTGCCGGAGCGGATGTAACCGAGCCATCCGGGCGGCATCAGCGAGTCCGGGTGCATCTCTCATAGAAATCCCAGGTTCGGCGCCCCGATGTCCCAGACCCGGCGGTCATGATCGCAACATGAGCAATGAGTACGGGCAGTCGGACGCCGATCCGGCCGGCAACCAGCCCACTCAGCAGTTCTGGGCAGGCCCTGACGCGCCCACCGCAATGCCCGCCTGGGGAAGCCAGCCCGGTGCGGCCGGGCCGCCCGGCACTGGTCACCCGGCGCCGGGCCTGCAAGAACACACGCGAAAGGACCACCGCAAGGCGCTCCATTGGACGGCCGGCCTGCTGGCCGCCGCCCTGCTGGCCGGCGGCGGCACCATCGCAGGGATGCGCCTGGCCGCCCAGTCACCGCCAGGCACCTCGTCCGGGGCGGCCACGGGCCAATCCGGCCCGGGCGGCACCGCACAGCAGGGCGCGCTGCTCAACGAGACGCTCAGCGACGCCTCGTCGCCGGGCGCGCTCACCACGGGTGCCGCCCTTGCCGGAGGCACCGGGGCCGCCGCAGGCGGCGCAGCGGCCGGCGCCGCCGCGAAGGCCCCGGCCTGCGCCCGGGCGGGCCACGTGTCCCGGGTGGCGCGGCGGGCCGGGCTGCACAGGCTGGCCCGGCGGGTCGGCATCGGCGCGGCCCACTGCCGGCGGGCCCGCCGCCGGGTCTTCGCGTTCTTCCTGCTGCGCGGGGTGGATGGCCAGTTCACCATTCAGACCCGTAAGGGCATCAAGACGCTCGCCTACGAGCGGGGCGTGATCCAGTCGGTCACCGCAGGGAAGTCCATCACGGTGAAGGCCAGCGTCGGGACCACCTGGACCTGGGACCTGGTCAGCACGACGGTCGTCCGCGACCGTCAGGGAAAGATCGGTCAGAGCGCCCTGACCTCGGGAACGCCCGTCTGGGTGGGCGGCCCGGTGGTCCAGGGCACGAAGGACGCAAGGCTCATAGTTGTCCGGCCTCCGCAGCCAGCCCCGGTGCCCTCATCCTCCACACCGGGTAGCTGACAGCAGGCCGGTGCCCCCCGGCCCCGTGGGATGGGCCCCGCGGGACAGGGCAGGTCCCCAGATCTCGCCGTCTCAACAGGCCAGGGATCTGCCGGACCTCGCCCTCGGGGGGGCCAGCGCCGCCTCCCGCGGGATGGGCCCCGCGGGAGGCGGTGGCATGCGCGGGCCGGCGGCAGGCGGTGGCGTGCATGGGCATGAACCAGCCGCCATAGCAGGGAACCAGCAGAATGGTGAGGGCAGCAACCGGCAGAATGGTCCTGGACAGATGACAGCAAGCGACCGGATACCACAGGTGCTCGTCGTGGACGACGAGCCGAACATCCGTGAGCTTGTGCAGGTCGCGCTGAAGTTCCACGGGTGCGCGGTGAGCACGGCTGGCACCGGGGCCGATGCGCTCCGGCTGGCGGACTCATACCGGCCGGACCTGATAGTCCTGGACGTGGTCCTGCCGGACCTCGACGGCTTCGAGGTGTGCCGGCGGCTGCGGGCCGGCGGCAACGAGGTGCCGGTGATCTTCCTGACCGCCCGGGACACCTCGTCCGACACGGTGACCGGTCTGGCGCTGGGCGGGGACGACTACGTCACCAAGCCGTTCTCGGTGGAGGCACTGGTCGCCAGGGTCCGTGCCGTGCTGCGCCGAGCCTCGCGGTCCAGCCCCGCGCAGAGCGCGGAAAGCGACCCCATCCTGCGCATCGGCGACCTGGAACTCGACGAATCACGATGGAGCGTGCACCGGGGCGGCGTGCCGGTGGACCTGTCGCCCACCGAGTTCCGGCTGCTCGCCTACCTGATGCGCCACCAGGGCCGGGTACTCACCCGGGCCCAGTTGCTGGAGAACGTCTGGGGCTGGGACTACGCGGGCCAGTCCCAGATCGTCGAAACGTACGTCAGCTACCTGCGCCACAAGCTGGACCCGCTGGGTCCGCCGCTCATCCACACCCAGCGCGGGGTGGGTTACAGCCTGCGGGCCTCTGGCGGTGCCGCTCCTGCGGCTGGGGAAGCACAGCCGGGCGCGCCGCCGGGGCCCGGGCAGCCGGGATGAACGGCCCCGGGCGCCTGTCCCTGCGCGCCCGACTCCTCGTCGTGCTGATCGCCGTCACCGCGGCGTTCCTGCTCATCATGGGCGGGGTGACCGCCTTGGTACTGAGCAAGCGGCTCGGCGCACAGTTCGACGACTCGCTGATATCGGCCGCGGCACGCACGCCGGGCCAGATCCAGGCCAACCCCGGCGACGACGTAGCCGTGGAGGTCACCCGTCAGCCGGTGAAAGTCCTGCCGCTGACCGGGAGCAACGCGGCAACCGGAGCGCTGGCGGATTCCGTCGGGCAATTGATCGACGCCCGCACCCTGGCGAGGTACATAGACGACACGCCGTTCGCCGTGCCAGGGACCTCGCCACGGCTGCGAGCTGTGGGCCGCTACGTGCTGCTTAACCACTCCGGAACGGCAGCGGTCCAGACCGGGCAAGCGGGCATAGGCCATCGGCTCGGCGTGCTCGTCGTCGCCCGCCCGGTGGGCGAGGTCACCGGCCAGGTGGGCGGCATCGTAGTGGCCGAGCTGATCACCGGCGGGGCGCTGATCCTGCTGCTTGCGCTGGGCGGGCGCTGGCTCATCGGCCGCGGGCTCGCGCCGCTGAGCGAGATGGCAGGCACCGCGCAGCGGATCACCGCCCAGGGCGACCTGACCACGCGGATGCCGGATGCCGACGGGCGCACCGAGGTCGGGAGGCTCGGCGCCGCCATCAACACCATGCTCGACCGGATCCAGCAGGCGTTCGGGGCCCGGTTCCGCTCCGAGGCCAAGGTGCGGCAGTTCGCCGCGGACGCCTCGCACGAGCTGCGCACGCCGCTGACGACCATCCGCGGCTACGCGGAGCTGTACCGCCAGGGGGCGCTCGACGACGGCCAGCTTCCCGACGCCATGCGGCGCATCGAGCAGGAGGCCTTGCGGATGGGCACGCTCGTCGCGGAGCTGCTCGAACTTGCCCGGCTGGACCGCACCACGTCGCTCGACATCACCGAGACGGACCTGGCGGTGCTGGTGCGGGACGCGGCCGCAGATGCCAGGGCGGTGGAACCGGCCAGGCCGGTGCGCGCGGAGGCTCCGGAAGCGCTGGTCGCTGCCGTGGACGAGGCCCGCATCCGGCAGGTGCTGGCCAACCTGCTCGGCAACGTCCGCGAGCACACTCCGGTGGCCACTCCCACGGCGGTGCGGCTCGCCCAGGTCCGCGGCGGCGTAGTGCTGGAGGTCGCAGACCGCGGCCCGGGCATGGCCGCCGACGACGCCGCCCGGGCATTCGACCGGTTCCACCGCGGCACCGACCGGCGTGGCGACGGGCCCGCAGCCGGCCCCGCGGTTGGCTATGGCGCAGATAATGGTGCCGGCAGCGCTGGGGCGGCCCGCCCCGATCCGGCGAACGGGAGCCGGCCAGGCGCCGAGAGCGGGGGCAGCGGGCTCGGCCTTGCCATCGTCGCGGCCATCGCCCAGGCGCACGGCGGCCAGGCCACCCTGGAATCAGCCCCCGGCCACGGCACCAGGGTCCGCGTCTGGCTCCCGGCAACCGCGCCCGCCGCGCCTGCGGCGCCTGCCACACCCCACGCGGCAGCCGCCCCCCGGTTATCCCGCGCGGGCCGGCACCCCACCGACCCGGCCGCCGTTCCGCGGCCCGGCAGCTCTTCCTCCCACCAGGCCGCGCCGGCGCGCCGGCAGCCGTTATCCGGCCCGGCCGACTGCCCTGCCCCACCGCCCCGGCAGCCGCCATCCCGCCACCGCGGCTACCCGATCCCGATGCACGCAGCGCCGCCACGGCCGCGTCGGCGGGGCCCCGCGACCAGGTGACGACGTCAGGTGAGGCCGTCGGCGGGCCGTTAGCGCCCGGCTCCGGGGCAGCCCGGGACGGGCCGTGCTGACCTGGGGGGCGACCCCTGGAACCTCCGCTGGCTTACGCCCCGCTTCCTCCGTCACCCGGCCGGGGGCCCTGCCCCGGCCGGGCTTGGCAGGTGCTCGAACAGGTAGTAGACGGCGAGCAGGCCGAAGATGATCAGGGCCGCCAGCGGCGAGAAGAACACCGCGACCAGGGTGGCCAGCACGTAGGCGAGCAGGCCGCCGGTGAACCCGGGGATGGACCTGCGCAGCGCCTCGGGGGGCACGGCCGCGCCGAGGGCCGGGGCATGGGTCGCCACGTAGATCCACAGGGCGGCGAACCCGCACGAGATCGCGATCATGACGAGCCCGTAGGTCACCACCGCGGCAGTGGCCCCGGCGCTAGTCAGGTGGTCCGCGACCAGGACCGTGGGGAACGGGATGACCACGATGCCCATGAGCAGCAGCAGGTTGATCACCAGGAGCGGCCGGTCCACC
The DNA here is from genome assembly GCA_963806145.1 of uncultured Actinomycetes bacterium. Taxonomy (GTDB): domain Bacteria; phylum Actinomycetota; class Actinomycetes; order Streptosporangiales; family Streptosporangiaceae; genus DASXKD01. Next base: position 255,739 of record CAWDXD010000004.1, on the reverse strand, counting down.
CGCTGGACGTGGGCGAGGATCGTGTGGTGGTTCATCCACATGATCCCGATGGTGAGGAAGCTGACCACGTAGGCGAAGTACTGCGGCCAGGCGGCCAGCAACTGGCTGGTGACCGTGCCGTTCCCGGACAGCCGCAGGCTGAGCACGAGCAGTGTGGTCGCGATCGCGAACACGCCGTCGCTGAACGCCTCCGCCCGCCCGGTGGGCATCGCCGGCGTTTATCCGCCAGCCGGGGGCGGAGCGTCCGGCGCCTGGGCTGGCTGGACCGAGCGCGCGAGCAACTGGGCCACGTCCACGATCTCCAGCGACTCCGGGGCCTCCCCGGAGGCCTTCTTCGCGGCGATCGCGTCACCCAGCATGACCAGGCAGTACGGGCACGCCGTGGACACCGTGTCCGGGTTGGTGCCCAGCGCCTCGTCGATGCGCTCGGTGTTGATCCGCTTGCCGATCCGCTCCTCCATCCACATCCGGGCCCCGCCCGCGCCGCAGCAGAACCCGCGGTCCTTGCACCGGTGCATCTCCTGCGGAACGACCCCGGGCACCTGCTCCATGATCTCCCGGGGCGGGCTGAACACCTTGTTGTGCCGGCCCAGGAAGCACGGGTCGTGGTAGGTGATCTTCTCGGCCACCGGGGTGACCGGCGTCAGCTTGCCCTGCTCGACCAGCCGGGCCAGCAACTGGGTGTGATGGATCACCTCGTAGTTGCCGCCGAACTGCGGATATTCGTTGGCCAGGGCGTTGAAGCAGTGCGGGCAGGACGCGACGATCACAGGCGGTTTCACCTCGTTGAGCGTCGCAATGTTTGTCTGCGCCAGCATGGAGAACACGAATTCGTTGCCCATCCGCCGGGCCGGGTCGCCGGTACAGGTCTCGGCAGGGCCGAGCACCGCGAACTTCACCCCGGCGGTGTGCAGCAGGGTCGCGATGGCCCGGGTGGTCTTGCGGGCCCGGTCTTCCAGCGACCCGGCGCAGCCGACCCAGAACAGGTACTCCACGTCGTCCGCGAGCGGCCCGTCGGCGACCGGCACCTCGAAGTCGAGGCCCTCCATCCACTCGGCCCGGCGGGCCCCGCCCATGCCCCATGGGTCGCCCTTGTTCTCCAGGTTCTTCAGCATCCCGGCGGCCTCCACCGGGAAGCTGGACTCGATAAGCACCTGGTAGCGGCGCATGTCGGAAATGTGGTCGATGTGCTCGATGTCCACCGGGCATTCCTGCACGCAAGCCCCGCAGTTGGTGCATGACCACAGCACGTCGGGGTCGATCACGCCGTGCGAATCCGCGTCACCCACGAGGGGCCGTAGCGCCTCCTGCTTGATGCGCTCCGGGAGCTTCTCCCTTTCCTCGTCGCTGGCCGCGAGCAGGTACGGGCCCTTGGCCAGCGCGTGGTCGCGCAGGTCCATGATCAGCTTCTTGGGGGACAGCGGCTTGCCGGTCGCCCACGCCGGGCACTGCGACTGGCACCGCCCGCACTCGGTGCAGGTCGCCATGTCCAGCATGCCCTTCCAGGTGAAGTCCTCGATCTTGCCGCGCCCGAAGATGTCGGTGTCCGGATCGGCCTCCTCGAAGTCGAGCACCTTGCCGCCCGAGCGCATCGGCTGCAGCGCGCCCAGGCCGTTCGGGCGGCGCGAGAACAGCACGTTGACCGGGGCCAGGGCGATGTGCAGGTGCTTGGAGTAGGTGAGGAACACCCCGAACCCGAGGATGACCGCGAGCTGGGCCAGGATGAACGTCGTCTCCAGCACGCTGTTCACGCCGGTGCCGAGCGGGGCGAGCCAGTGCGCGACGAGTTGCGACGCGAACGCCCCGTGCGGGTACGGGAAATAGCCCGTGTTGATCTGCGCGGCCCGGTAGAGCAGCAGCGTCGCGATCACGAGAAAGATCAGGGCCAGGACGAGCCACGCGGCGCCGGTGTGCGACCCGTCGAACCGGGAGTCGCGGCCGATCCGCTTCGGGTCGGTGCGCAGCCGGATGATCGCGAAGGTGACGATGCCGGCCAGCACGCCCACGGCGAACAGGTCCTCGATGAAGGCGATGAACGCCCAGTGGCCGATGACCGGGATCGCGAAGCTGCGGCTGAACAGGGCGCCGTACGCCTCGATGATGGTCAGCACCAAGACGATGAAGCCCCAGAACGTGAGCGCGTGGGCCACCCCCGGCACCGACCACTGCAGCAGCTTGCGCTGCCCGATGACCTCGGTGGCCTGGACCTCCACGTCCCGGCCGGGGTGCTCCCGCACGGCCGCGATCCGCTCCGGCGCGGGCTGCCCTGCCCGGGCCACCCGCTGCAGCCACCACAGCCGCCGCCCGGCGAGCACGGCGGCGGCCGCTGTCAGCACAAGCCCGATGACGATACGCAGGACCACGCGACCTCCTCATGCGGCGCCCGCCCGCGCCGCGGCGCGTCAGGCATTGCCGGGCCGGCACCGGCGGCAAGTGCGCCTGGCCGACCCGCTGCCGGTCCAGGGTACGCCGCGCACCGGGCCCGCAGAGATCACCGGGGATGCCGGCGCGCGGCGCGCCCCGGCGATTTCCCCGCATCCTACCGATTGGTAACTTAGCCGGGGCTGTGTTATCCCGGGGGGCGACCCCCCGGAACCCCCCGGAGCGCCGATGGCGCCTGGCCGGCAAGCCGGCAGGCCCCATCGCGCCTGCTGGCCCGGTGGAGCGACCGCCCGGACCCCCGCTGGCCCAAGGCCCCGTTCCTCTGTCATGGCACCTTGGTCCTGCCGCGAGGGCCATCACCGGGGAATGCCCGCGCCCGCTCCTTTCTTACCTGGGCAACCGCGGGTTCCGGGGAATAGCCGCCAGGTACGAAAAGTTGAGCCGAGTAGACTCAAGTGATTTGCCAGGCACCGAACAGCGTGGCAAGCTTGCGTCGGCCAGACTCAACTTCACTACTACCAAGGACTACTCATGGCACGTGCGGTAGGGATCGACCTCGGGACGACCAACTCTGTTGTCGCTGTCCTCGAAGGCGGGGAACCCACAGTCATCGCCAACGCGGAAGGCTCGCGGACCACTCCGTCGGTGGTCGCCTTCGCCAAGAACGGCGAGGTGCTCGTCGGCGAGGTCGCCAAGCGGCAGGCGGTGACCAACGTAGACCGGACCATCCGCTCGGTGAAGCGGCAGATGGGCACCGACTGGAAGGTGACGATCGACGGGAAGAAGTTCAGCGCCCAGCAGATCAGCGCGTTCATCCTGCAGAAGCTGAAGAGGGACGCCGAGTCCTACCTGGGCGAGACCATCACCGACGCGGTCATCACCGTGCCCGCGTACTTCAGCGACGCGCAGCGCCAGGCCACCAAGGAGGCCGGCCAGATCGCGGGGCTGAACGTGCTCCGGATCATCAACGAGCCCACCTCCGCGGCGCTGGCCTATCACCTGGAGAAGGACAACGAGGCCACCATCCTGGTCTTCGACCTCGGCGGCGGCACCTTTGACGTGTCTCTTCTCGATGTCGGCGAGGGCGTGGTCGAGGTCAAGGCGACCAGTGGTGACAACCACCTCGGCGGCGACGACTGGGACCAGCGGATCGTGGACTGGCTGGTGCAGGACTTCAAGAACGGTTACGGCGTCGACCTGTCCAAGGACAAGATGGCGCTGCAGCGGCTGCGGGAATCCGCGGAGAAGGCCAAGATCGAGCTGTCCGGCTCCGCCGAGACGCAGATCAACCTGCCCTACATCACCCACTCCGAGCAGGGCCCGCTGCACCTGGACGCCAAGCTCACCCGGGCGGAGTTCCAGAAGATGACCTCCGACCTGCTGGACCGCTGCAAGGCGCCGTTCAAGCAGGTGATCGCGGACGCCGGGGTCAAGCTCACCGACATCCACCACGTGGTGCTGGTCGGCGGCTCGACCCGGATGCCAGCCGTGGTGGACCTGGTCAAGGAGCTCACCGGCGGCAAGGAGCCGAACAAGGGCGTGAACCCGGACGAGGTCGTCGCGGTCGGTGCCTCCCTGCAGGCCGGCGTGCTCAGGGGCGAGGTCAAGGACGTCCTGCTGCTTGACGTGACCCCGCTGTCGCTGGGCATCGAGACCAAGGGCGGCATCTTCACCAAGCTCATCGAGCGGAACACCACCATCCCGACCAAGCGCTCGGAGATCTTCACCACCGCGGACGACAACCAGCCGTCGGTGCAGATCCAGGTCTTCCAGGGCGAGCGCGAGATCGCCGCGTACAACAAGAAGCTCGGCATGTTCGAGCTGGCAGGGATCGCTCCCTCGCCGCGCGGCATCCCGCAGATCGAGGTGGCCTTCGACATCGACGCCAACGGCATCGTGAACGTCTCGGCCAAGGACCTCGGCACCGGCAAGGAGCAGCGGGTCACCATCAGCGGCGGCTCGGCCCTTGGCAAGGACGAGATCAGCCGGATGATGGCCGAGGCGGAGAAGTTCGCCGAGGAGGACGCGCGGCGCCGCGACGAGGCGGAGATCCGTAACCGCGCCGACACGCTGGCCTATCAGACGGAGAAGTTCCTCGGCGAGAACTCCGAGAAGGTGCCCGAGGACATCAAGGCGGAGGTCGAGTCGGCCATCGCGGACCTCAAGAAGGCGCTCGAGGGCACCGACGTCGACGCCATCAAGGAGGCCACCGAGAAGGCGGCCCAGGTCAGCCAGAAGATGGGCACCGCCATCTACGCCCAGTCCCAGGCGGCCAGTGCCGCCGCGGGCGAGCAGCCGGCCGGCGAGGCCAGCGCGGAGCAGGACAACGACGAGGTCGTCGAGGCTGAGATTGTCGATGAGGACAGGCCCGGCGAAGAGGGTGGCGCCGCCTGATGAGCTCACCTGAGGAGACCAACGCAGGACCGGTTATCCGCGACCTCAGGCGCATCGACCCACGCACGGGGCAGGCCAGAAACCCCGGGGCGGACGCGCCGGGCACCGCGGCTCGCGGTTCCGGCAAGCCCGCGAAGCCGGGCAGGCACTCGGTGTCCAAGCCGGGGGCCGCCCCCGGCACCGGCTCCGAAGCCGCGGCAGAACCGGCGCCGGATGCCGCGCCGGCGGCAGCGGGCCCGGCCAGCGCCGGTGACCGCCTCGCCGGCGGCGGGGCGCCGGGCCCGGCCCCGGCGGGGCCCGGCGGCACGCCGGGTAGCGAGCGAGAGCTTGCCGCCCGGCTCGCCGAGCGCACCGCCGACCTGCAGCGCGTGAGCGCGGAGTACGCCAACTACCGCAAGCGGGTGGACCGGGATCGCCTGGTGGTACGGGAGCAGGCACTGGCCAATGTGCTGATCGCGCTGCTGCCGGTGCTCGACGACATCGGCCGGGCCCGGGAGCATGGCGAACTGTCCGGCGGCTTCAAGTCCGTGGCGGAGTCGCTGGAGTCGACCGTGACCAAGCTCGGCCTGGTGAGCTTCGGCACCGAGGGCGAACCGTTCGACCCGAACGTGCACGAGGCCCTGACGCACTCCTACTCCACCGCGGTGACCGAGCCGACCTGTGTCCAGATCCTGCAGCCCGGCTACAAGGTCGGCGAACGGATCGTCCGGCCTGCCCGGGTGGCCGTCGCCGAGCCCGAGGAGGGTGCGCCCGCGCCGGACGAGGCCGGCCTGCCCGCCGCCGCGGACGAGGCGGGATCGCAGGAGAGCCGTGAGGACGAAGACTGACGCCTGGAGATACCAGTGAGCACGAAGGACTTCCTCGAGAAGGACTACTACAAGGCTCTTGACGTCTCCAAGACCGCGACCGCGGACGAGATCAAGAAGTCGTACCGGAAGCTCGCCCGCAAGTACCACCCCGACGCCAACAAGGGTGACCCCAAGGCCGAGGAGCGGTTCAAGGAGATCTCCGAGGCGTACAACACGTTGTCGGACGCCAAGCGGCGCAAGGAGTACGACGACGCCCGCTCCCTGTTCGGCAGCGGCGGCTTCCGGCCGCCGGGGCAGGGCGGCGCCGGCGGGTTCCCGTTCGACCTGGGCGACCTGTTCGGTGGTGGCACGGGCACGGGCACGGCCAGCGGTTCCGGCGGCCGGCTCGGCGACCTGCTCGGCGGGATGTTCGGCGGCGGCGGCGGCCGGGCCGGCACCCAGACCCGGCCGCGCCGCGGCGCGGATGTCGAGACCGAGGCCACGCTGTCGTTCCACGACGCCATCGAGGGCGCCACGGTCTCGTTGCGGCTGACCGGCGAGGGAGCCTGCCCGACCTGCCACGGCACCGGGGCGAAGTCGGGAACGATGCCCCGGGTCTGCCCGAACTGCCAGGGCACCGGCCAGACCAGCCGGAACCTGGGGAGCTACGCGCTGTCCGAGCCGTGCACCGAGTGCCGCGGCCGCGGCCTGGTGGTGGACGACCCCTGCCCGACGTGTTCGGGCAGCGGGCGCGCGATGAGCAGCCGCACGATCCAGGCCCGGATCCCAGCGGGTGTGTCCGACGGGCAGCGGATCCGGCTCCGGGGCAAGGGTGCCCCTGGTGAGCGCGGCGGCCCGGCGGGCGACCTGTACGTGCGGGTGCACGTCACGCCGCACCCGATCTTCGGGCGCTCCGGTGCCAACCTCACGGTGACCGTGCCGGTCACGTTCACCGAGGCGGCGCTTGGGGCCGAGATCAAGGTTCCGTCGCTGCGCGGGGTGCCGGTCAGCGTCCGGATCCCCGCGGGGACGCCGAGCGGCCGCACCTTCCGGGCGCGGGGCAAGGGGGCCCGGCGCAAGGACGGGACGAACGGGGACCTGCTGGTCACCGTGAACGTCCAGGTGCCGCAGAATCTGAACGGCACCGCCCGGCAGGCCCTGGAGTCGTTCCGGGATGCGACCGCTGGCGAGGATCCGCGCGAGGACCTGCTGCGGCGAGCACGGCAGACATGACAAGCGGCACCACTGGCGGCCAGCGCCGCCAGGACCGGGAGGACCGGGAGGCGGCGCCCGCAGCGTTGCGGGCGTGCGCCTCCGGTGCACGACCGCCCGCAAGGGAGGCAATGAAATGAGCGGGAACCCGTTCGAGGTGGCGGACGACAGTCCGGTGTATGTGATCTCGGTGGCGGCCCAGTTGTCCGGGCTGCACCCGCAGACGCTGCGCGCCTATGACCGGCTTGGGCTGGTGTCCCCCGGCCGGTCGTCCGGGCGCGGCCGCCGGTACTCGCTCCGCGACGTCCTGTTGCTGCGCGAGGTGCAGCGACTGTCCCAGCAGGACGGCGTCAACCTGTCGGGCATCAAGCAGATCCTCGAACTCGGCGTCGAACTGGACCGGGCCCGCCGCATGCTCGCCGAGATGACCGCGGAGATCGCTCAACTCCGGGCGGAGTTGGAGTCGACCCGCGCGGTAGCCGCGCGGCTGGCCGGGCTGGTGCGCAACCGTGCCGCAGGAGCCCAGCTGGTCCCGGTGCGGAATCTGGGCGGCAGCAGCGTGCCCGCCGACCCGGCGCCGCAGCACGCTCCGGCCGCCATGAGCGGTCCACCAGCAAGCAGTCCACCAGCAGCAAGCAGCGCAGCCAACAGCAGTGCAGCATCCGAGGAAACCAGTTAAATGATTGACAAGCTCACCCGTCGCAGCAGTGAGGCGTTCGGCGCGGCGCGGCAGCAGGCCACGGCCGATGGAAATCCGCACGTTGATGCCCTGCATCTGCTCGCGGCCCTGATCGAGCAGGACGGCGGCACCGCGGCCCCGCTGCTGCGCGCGGTCGACGCCGACCCCACCGCGGTGCTCGCCGACACCAGGGCGCAGCTGGCCAAGCTGCCCAAGATCGCGGGGACCACCGTCAGTGCCCCGGAGAACTCGCGGGCCCTGCTGAAGGTGCTGGCCACGGCCGGGGAGCGGGCCGAGAAGCTGAACGACGAGTACATCTCCACCGAGCACCTGCTGGTCGGGCTGGCCACGGACGGCGGCCAGGCAGCGACCTTGCTGCGCAAGCACGGGGCCACGCCCGAGGCGCTGCTCGAGGCGTTTGAGAAGGTACGCGGGAGCGCCCGCGTCACCTCCGAGGACCCGGAAGGGACCTACCAGGCCCTGGAGAAGTACGGGGTCGATCTCACCCAGCGGGCCCGCGAGGGTCAGCTGGACCCGGTGATCGGCCGGGACGCGGAGATCCGGCGGGTGATCCAGGTGCTGGCCCGCCGCACCAAGAACAACCCGGTCCTGATCGGCGAGCCGGGCGTCGGCAAGACCGCCGTGGTCGAGGGCCTGGCGCAGCGGATCGTGGCCGGCGACGTGCCCGAGTCGCTGCGCGGCAAGCGCCTGGTCGCTCTGGACCTGGGCGCGATGGTCGCGGGCGCGAAATACCGCGGTGAGTTCGAGGAGCGGCTCAAGGCCGTGCTGAACGAGATCAAGGCCAGCGAGGGCCAGGTGATCACGTTCATCGACGAACTGCACACCGTCGTGGGCGCGGGCGCGGCCGAGGGTGCGATGGACGCCGGCAACATGCTCAAGCCGATGCTGGCCCGCGGCGAACTGCGGATGGTGGGCGCGACCACCCTGGACGAGTACCGGCAGCGGATCGAGAAGGACCCGGCCCTGGAACGCCGCTTCCAGCAGGTGTTCGTGGGCGAGCCGTCGGTCGAGGACACGATCGCGATCCTGCGCGGGCTCAAGGGCCGCTACGAGGCGCATCACCAGGTGCAGATCTCCGATGCCGCGCTGGTCGCCGCGGCGGCCCTGTCCGACCGCTATATCACCGGGCGCTTCCTGCCGGACAAGGCCATCGACCTGGTCGACGAGGCTGCCTCACGGCTGCGCATGGAGATCGACTCCCGGCCGGTGGAGATCGACGAACTGCAGCGCATCGTGGACCGGATGAAGATGCAGGAGATGGCGCTGGAACGCGAGGCCGATCCGGCCAGCAAGGAGCGGCTGGAGCGGCTCCGCGCCGACCTCGCCGACCGGCAGGAGCAGCTCACCGCGCTGCTGGCTCGCTGGGAGCGGGAGAAGGCGGGCCTCAACCGGGTCGGTGAGCTGAAGAAGCGGCTCGATGACATGCGTGTCCAGGCCGAGCGCGCCCAGCGGGACGCCGACTTCACCACCGCCTCACGGCTGATGTACGGGGATATCCCCGCGCTGGAGCGTGAGGTGGCCGAGGCCACCGCGGCCAGCGCCGGCCCGGGCGCCGCGGCCGCAGGCGGCACCGCCGGATCAGCGGCTCCCATGGTCAAGGAGGAGGTCGGGCCGGACGACGTCGCGGATGTGGTGTCGTCGTGGACCGGCATTCCGGCCGGCCGCCTGCTTGAAGGGGAGACCGGCAAGCTGCTGCGGATGGAGACCGAACTGGGCAAGCGCCTGGTGGGCCAGGCCGAGGCGGTCCAGGCCGTGTCCGACGCGGTGCGCAGGTCCCGCGCGGGCATTTCCGACCCGGACCGGCCGACCGGTTCGTTCCTGTTCCTCGGCCCCACCGGGGTCGGCAAGACGGAACTGGCCAAGGCCCTTGCCGAGTTCCTCTTCGACGACGAGCGGGCCGTGGTCCGCATCGACATGAGCGAGTACAGCGAGAAGCACTCGGTGGCCCGGCTCGTCGGTGCCCCGCCCGGCTACGTCGGTTACGAGGCCGGCGGCCAGCTCACCGAGGCCGTCCGGCGCCGCCCGTACTGCGTGATCTTGCTGGATGAGGTGGAAAAGGCGCACCAGGAGGTGTTCGATATCCTCCTCCAGGTCCTCGACGATGGCAGGCTCACCGACGGGCAGGGCCGGACCGTGGACTTCCGGAACACGATCCTGGTCCTTACCTCGAACCTCGGGTCAACAGAGATCGCGAACCAGTCCCTGGACGAGGACACGAAGCGGGAAACCGTGATGGCCGTGGTCCGCGCGACGTTCAAGCCGGAGTTCCTGAACCGCCTTGACGACATCATCCTGTTCGACCCGCTGACCACCGAGGAACTCGCGGAGATTGTGGACCTGCAGGTGGCCACGCTGGCCCGGCGGCTTGCCGAGCGGCGGCTCACCCTGCACGTCACCCCGGCCGCGCGAGAGTGGCTGGCGCTGACCGGCTTCGACCCCGTCTACGGCGCACGGCCGCTGCGCAGGCTGGTGCAGTCCGCCATCGGCGATCAGCTCGCCAGGGCGCTGCTCGCGGGCGACATCCTGGACGGCGACACGGTCCGGGTCGACCGGGATCCTTCCGTGGACGCGCTCACGGTCACGGCGGAACGCCTGCCCGCGGCATCGAAAACCGGCTGACCTGCGCCGGCGCCCCAGGCTGCCCGGCGCGGGCAGGCTAGCGGACGGCGTCACGGCCGGCTAGGCGCCGGAATGCGTGTCCAGCAGCCGGTCGTAGTCGTCCTCGGGCAGGCCGAGGTCGTTGCGGATCCGGAACCGCAGGCTCAGCAGCAGGCGGAATTCGTTCACGTCGCCGGGCACCTGCGTGATGGGGCCGGCCGGGGTCACTTCGTTGCCCTGGCCGACCGGGCCCGGGGTCCGGCCGAGGCACAGTTCGACACCGGCGTTGGCCCAGCCGAGCGCACCCACCAGGTCAGACTGCTCGACAAGCAATTCCGCCAGCAGATCGCACATCCGCGCGTCATGCGGCGCCTCGGCGGCGAGCGCGCTGACGTAGGCATCCGCCTCCGCGCCGCGGCCCAACTGGAAAAGGGCACGGGCCAGCGGAATCCGCGGATCCACCGAGGCGGGCCTGCCGTCGGCGATCGCACGCATGAAGCCATTCACCGCCGCAGCCGGGTCATCGGCGAGCAGCCACTGCTCGCCGGCCCGGATGTAGGCCTCGGACCTGGGCATTGCCTCGGTCTGCGTGCCGGTATCGGCAAGCCTGGTCATCTCCTGCGCCGCGGCGCGGTGCTCACCGCTGCAGGCGGCGTCGAACTCGATCGCGTCGAACGTCTCGGGAGTCAAGGCAGCCACGGTAGGGACGTACCCATCTGAAGACCCCAGCAACGTGCCGGGGTATCCCATCGGCGGCAATTCACGGGCAGCTGCCCTCCTGCCCGCAGGCATCGGTCACGCCTTCTCGAACCAGGCCTGGGCGAACACCATCGCTCACCGCCGGGGCCGCGGCGGACCTGGTCAACGACGGACCCTTTCCAGCGCATCCCAGAATCCGCGGCGCAATGCGTGCCGCACCTCGTCGTGCAGCAGCGAATCAATGGGCAGCGAGGAATCCTGCAACAGCCTGGCTTCGAGGTCGGAAGGCATCCGCGGCTTGCGGGCGAGCACGGCCTCCAGCCAGAGCGCCGGCGCGTCCCGGGCGACGGCCTGGCCGAAGCTGAAACCCTCCCCGTGCGCTGCCTGTACCGCGTCGGCCAGGGACACCGCCACCGGCTGAGGCACCAGGGCGTGCTGCGCGGCGGGCTGCGGGCCACTGTGCGGCCCCTGCGGCGCGGACATGGGGCCCGGGCATCGCTCCGTCGGGGTGGCCCGGCGCCACCGGGAACTGCCGCGCCCGCTGATCGCCCGCCGCGCCGGGCGGGCGGCCGGGCGGTGCCGCCGGGTATCCGGCGGGCACGCCGTGGGGCTGCTGGCCGGGCTGGGCCACCGGGCCGGCCGGAACCGCGCCGGCCGGAACCGCGCCGGGCGGCGGGCCCAGGGCCGGGCCTGGGGGGGCACCGGGCGACGGCGGCCTGGGTACGCCCGGAGCCTGCCCGGCCGCGGCCTGGCCGGGGAACCCGGGCGGGGCGGCCGGAGGGGCCAGCGAGGCCGGGGGAACTGGCGCCACCGCGGGTGGCGGCGGAGGCGGGGGGGCTGCCTGGTAGGCGGGCATGCCCGGGCGCGACTGCGCGGCGGCGGAGCCGGGCAGGCCGGCCGGCGCCTGGAACCCTGGTGCCACGGCCGGGGCCCCGGGCTGCCCGGGCACGGGCTGTCCCGGCATGACCGGTCCGGCCATCGGCTGCCCGGAGGTGAACTGCTGTGGCGGCAGCCCGTGCTGGGCGTGCTGGCCGGCCGCGAGCCCGGAATCTGGATGCGCCGACGGCGGGCCGGCGTGCTGCCCGCCGCCACGCGGCAGCGCCTGGGCGTGCTGCGGCGGCACGGCCGGTCGCGGGGCGGTGAGCGGCCCGGAGATGTGCGCCGCCGCGTGGCCCGGCGCTGGCTGGCCCGGCGGCATCACCGGCTGGCCCGGCGGCATCACCGGCTGGCCCGGCGCTGCGTGCTGCGGCGGTCCGGCATGGTGGTTCCCCGGTGCCGCGTGGTGCCCTGGCAGGGCCGCATGCTGGCCCGGCGGAGCGGTCTGGCCGGGCAGCGCCGGCGGGCCGGCCAGTGCGGCCGGCCCCGGCTGGCCCACCGGGCCTGCCTGGGCCGGCCGTGCGATCACCGGCCCGGTGTAGAGCCCCGGCGGTACGGCATGCGAGCCCACGGGCACCGCCGGCTGCCCGATCACCCCGGGGGTGCCGTGGCCGTTGGCGGCCGCGCGGCTCGCGTAGGCGGGTACCGCCTGGCGCTCTTCCTCCCCGGCCGGCTCCGCCCCGACGACAATCTCCACGGAAGGCCGCAGATGCGCCTCGCTGATCTCGACGATTTCGTCGCACTCCTGGCGGAGCGCGGTGGCGGCCGTCCAGCCGGGCGCGGCGATGTGCACCAGGATCACCCGCAGGCCGAGATCCTGCACGTCGGCGATCACCTGCGCGAGGTCTTCCTCCGCGCTCACCACCAGCGCGTCGCTGATCGCCCGGTTCCGGGCGAGCGTGGTGAGGTCGCGGTGGATCTCGCTTGCCACGCCCTCGCGGCGGCCGGGCTTCATCTTGCCGAGCCGCAGCTTCACCCCGGGCAGGTCAGCGAGGATCTCGTGCTCGGAACCGCGGCGGCCCTCGACCGTGGCCTCGTACCAGTAGCAGCGCAGCAGCGGCAGGCCGGTGCGATCGCGTGCCACGTTCCGCAGGACTTCGAGTACCCCGGCATGGTTCCAGGAAACGGACTCCCGGTTGCGGGTGCCGTGAACGGCCATCGCGCCATCTCCTAGCACGTAGCCCGCGTCCACGAACAACGCGCAGCGATCCACCCGACACCGCCCTTCGGTCCAGGCGAGACGTTACCAGCGGACAGCCGGCTCCGTGATGGATCGCGCACAGATCGCGGGCCTGCCCGGCACCGGCCCGGCCAGGTCCGCCGCGCAGGGAAACGGCAGCGGGCTACGGCCTTGTGCGGGCGAAGGCATCGCGGCCACGACCGGCCAGCGGGCAGGATTGGTGATTATGCGACTGCTTGTTCTCGGTGGATCACATTTTCTCGGCCGCGCGATCGTGGACGAGGCGTGCAGCCGGGGCTACGACGTGACGACCTTCTCCCGGGGGCGGTCCGGCCATCACCGGCCGGGTACCGAGGCACTGACCGGAGACCGGACCAATCCCGACGACCTGCGGCAGCTCACGCAGGGCGAATGGGACGCGGCGATCGACACCTCCGTGCTGGCGCCCGCGCACGTGACCGCGTCGGCTCAGATCCTGGCGGGCCGCACCGCGCACTACACCTACATCTCCACCCTGTCCGTGTACGCCGACTACCCGCGCGAGCCGGCCAACGAGGACTCACCGGTCCTCGACTGCCCCGCCGATGCCACGGGCACCCTGGACAGCATCGGATATGGCCAGCTCAAGGCTGGTTCCGAGCGCGCGGTCGGCGCCGCGTTCCCGGGCCGGTGCCTGATCGTCCGGCCCGGCCTGATCGTCGGGCCGCACGAGAACGTCCGGTGGACCGCGTGGTGGCTCGCACGCGTCGCCCGGGGCGGGACGGTCCTCGCGCCGGACGGGCCCGGCAAGCCGGTCCGGATGACCGACGTCCGCGACCTGGCCGCCTGGGTGGTCGACAACACCCGCCGCGGCCTGCCCGCGACCGTCAACGTGCCAGGGCCGCAGGGCACCACGTTCGGCGCGCTGCTGGCCGACTGCGCGCGGCTGGCCAGCGCCGACGGCAGCCCGCACGCCGAACTCCGCTGGGTGAGCGACCGTGACCTGCTGGCGGCCGGGGTCGGCCCGTGGACCGAGTTGCCGATGTGGGCCCCGGACATCCCCGAGCTTGCGCACATCTGGGAGGTCCCCGGTGACCGGGCGCTGCGCACCGGCATGCGGCACCGGCCGCTCAGCGACACCGTGCACGACACCTGGCTCTGGCTGAAGCACGGGGCCGCCACGGAGCAGGAGGCAGCGGCCGCGGGCGCCGGTCTCCTGGACCTGGGCCTGGACCCGGAAAAGGAGCGCGCGGTCCTCGCGGCGATCGCCTAGGCCCGGCGCGCTGGCCCGGGGGAGCACCTGCCGCCCCGGGGGCAGCCCCGGACCCCCGGCCCTGGAACCCCCCGGGGCGCCGATGGCGCCTGGCCGGCAAGCCGGCAGGCCCCATCGCGGCTACGCTGCCAATCGTGAGCGACCGCGATGAACTGCTGCAGGTGATCAACGAAAAGGCCGTGGTCCGCGGGGACTTCGTGCTGTCCTCGGGGCAGCACGCGGACTGGTACATCGACCTGCGGCGGGTGCTGCTCAGCGGCGCCAGCGCCGGCCTGGCGGGCCGGGTGATGCTCGCCGCAACGGCTGACCTCGACTACGGCGCCGTCGGTGGTCTCACCCTGGGCGCAGACCCGGTGGCGACGGCGATGATGCACGCCGCTTGCGTCACGGGGAGAAATCTGGATGCGTTCGTGGTGCGGAAGTCAGAAAAGGCACACGGGCTGCAACGGCGGATCGAAGGCCCGGACGTTGCCGGGCGCCGGGTGCTCGCGGTGGAGGACACCTCGACCACCGGCGCCTCGGTGCTGACCGCGGTGGACGTGCTGCGCGACGCGGGCGCCGTGGTAACGGGCGTGGCGGTGCTTGTGGACCGCGGCGCGCGGGCCGCGGTGACCGCGCGCGGGCTGGAGTACCGCGCCGCCTACGGCGTCGGCGACCTGTGCTTGGGCTGATGGCCGCCGCGTGATTCGGCCGTTCCGGCGGCCCGCTCCCGGCGGACCGCACGCAGCCGGTGCCAGACGAAGGCGGCAATGCCGATCACGGCGACCGCCACGATGACGTACCCGGCCAGCGCGAATCCGTGCGCCACCTTCTGCCACTGGGTGCCGACCGCGTAGCCGATCAGGGTGATCGCGGTGACCCAGATGGCCGTGCCGAGCAGGCTCAGCAGGGCGAACATCAGCAGCGGCACCTCGACGAAGCCCGCCACGATGGAAATGAACGTGCGCACCACCGGCAGCGCGCGGCCCACCGGGATCGCCCATGCCCCGCGGCCTGCCAGGAACCGCTCCGCGCGGTCGATGTCCGCCTGGGTGATCAGCAGGTAGCGGCCGAACCTGGCCACCAAGGGGCGCTCACCCACCCGGCCGATACCGTAGGCGACCAGCGAGCCCAGCAGTTCCGCGACCGTCCCGATGATGATGATCGCGACGACGTTGAGCTTGCCGTCGGCGGCCAGCACGCCCGCGTACCCGAAGGTGATCTCCGACGGGATCGGCACGCAGCAGGCCTCAAGGAACCCGAAGAGGAACACCGCCGCGTAGCCAGCGTGGATGATAAAGCTCTCCATGGGCAAAGTTGTACCAGGTACCGGGCCGTGGTATGGCCGTCATTGCCGTCCGGTGCCGTCTTCGTGGGACAAACACTGGTTCGGGAAACCGGCACCTGGCCTGCCCAGCTGCCGGGCCAGGAGATACTGGACTCTGGTCACCAGACGGGAGCTGAACGTCATGCCTATCGCGACGCCGGAGATCTACGCCCAGATGCTCGACCGGGCCAAGGAGCACGGCTTCGCCTACCCGGCGATCAACGTGACCTCCAGCCAGACGCTCAACGCGGCGCTGCGCGGGTTCGCCGACGCGGAAAGCGACGGGATCATCCAGGTGTCCACCGGCGGCGCCGATTACCTGTCCGGCGCCGTCAAGGACATGGTCGTCGGCTCCGTCGCCCTGGCGCACTTCGCCCGGTCCGTGGCGGACAGCTACCCGGTGCACGTGGCCCTGCACACCGACCACTGCCCCAAGGACAAGCTCGACGGCTTCATGCGCCCGCTGGTGAAGCTGTCCCAGGAGC
Source organism: uncultured Actinomycetes bacterium (assembly GCA_963806145.1). Classification (GTDB taxonomy): domain Bacteria; phylum Actinomycetota; class Actinomycetes; order Streptosporangiales; family Streptosporangiaceae; genus DASXKD01. The sequence continues at coordinate 239,867 of CAWDXD010000004.1, read as the reverse complement.
GGGTGGCGCGGGGCGAGGACCCGCTTTTCCAGTCGCACATGTGGGACGGCTCGGCGGTGCCGCTGGCGGAGAACCTGGCCATCGCGTCGGAACTGCTCGATGAGTGCGCCAGGGCCCACGTGATCATGGAGATGGAGATCGGCGTGGTCGGCGGCGAGGAAGACGGCGTCGTCGGGGAGATCAACGAGAAGCTGTACAGCACCCCGGAAGACGCGCTCGCCACGGCGGAGGCGGTCGGCCTCGGTGAGCGGGGCCGGTACATCCTGGCCGCCACGTTCGGCAACGTCCACGGGGTCTACAAGCCCGGCCGTGTCAAGCTGCGGCCCGCGGTGCTGAAGGAGATCCAAGAGGCGGTCGGGGCGAAGTACGGCAAGGACAAGCCGTTCGACCTGGTGTTCCACGGCGGGTCCGGGTCGGCGCTGGAGGAGATCCGCGAGGCGATCGGCTACGGCGTGGTGAAGATGAACGTGGACACCGACACCCAGTACGCGTTCACCCGGCCGATCGCGGCGCACATGTTCACCAACTACGACGGCGTGCTCAAGGTGGACGGCGAGGTGGGCAGCAAGAAGGCCTATGACCCGCGCTCCTGGGGCAGGGCCGGCGAGGCGAACATGGCGGCCCGGGTGCAGCACGCCTGCGAGGACCTCATGTCCGCGGGCAAGCGCCTGACCTGAGATCCGCGCGGCGGCCGGCCGGAGCACCACGGCGGCGGGCAGGATGGGTGCCATGGAAAATCGGAACCTGTTCGCCGGGCCGCCAGCCACCTACCTGCCCGAGGATCCGGCGGCCGCCGAACTGGAGTCGGGCGCCGACCCCACCGCGGTGGCTGCCGCCCATCCCGCCTGCCTGGCCGCCTGGGCGGCACTGGCCGACGGGGCGATGGAGCGCGGCGAGCCGGTGGCGTCCTACGCGTTCGCCCGGACCGGCTACCACCGCGGCCTTGACCAGTTGCGCCGGGCCGGCTGGCGCGGTACCGGGCCGATCCCCTGGGAGCACGAGCCGAACCGGGGTTTCCTGCGGTCCCTGCACGCGCTGGGCCGGGCCGCCGCCGCCCTCGGCGAGCAGGACGAAGCCGAGCGCTGCCGTGCCTTCCTGGCGGACTCCAGCCCCCAGGCGGCCGCGGAACTGAACGGCGCCTGACCGCCCGCGCAGGCCGCTGGGGTACCCTCAGGCCCCGCGGGGGTGCTATCCCGGGGAAGCGACCCCCGGTCCCCCGCGGCGCCGATGGCGCCTGGCCGGCAAGCCGGCAGGCTCCGTCGCGCGATCGGTGCAGCCGCAGGCTCAAGCCGGGAAGGGGCTGGTCACATGCCGGCCATCGTGCTGGTGGGCGCCCAGTGGGGTGACGAGGGCAAGGGCAAGGCGACCGATCTGCTTGGTGACCGCGTGGATTTCGTGGTCAGGTACCAGGGCGGCAACAACGCCGGGCACACGGTGGTCATCGGCGAGGAGAGCTACGCGCTGCACCTGCTGCCCTCGGGTGTGCTGTCCCCCAGCGTGACGCCGGTGATCGGCAACGGCGTGGTGATCGACCCCGAGGTGCTGCTCAGCGAGATCGACGGCCTGGCGGCCCGCGGCGTCTCCTGCGATCGCCTGCTGATCTCGGCCAGCGCGCACCTGATCATGCCGCACCACCGGGCGCTGGACCGGGTGACCGAGCGCTACCTCGGCAACGCGCGGATCGGCACCACCGGGCGGGGCATCGGGCCGGCCTACGCCGACAAGGTGGCCAGGACCGGCATCCGCGTCCAGGACCTGCTCGACCCCGGCATCCTGCGGCAGAAGCTGGACCTGGTGCTCATGGAGAAGAACCAGGTACTCGCGAAGGTCTACAACCGCAGGGGCATCGACGCGGGCGCGGTCGCGGCCGAGTACGTGGAATACGGGGAGAAGCTGCGCCGCTATGTGGCGGACACGGTGCTCGTGCTCGGCCGGGCGCTGGACCAGGGCAAGTCCGTGCTGCTCGAGGGCGCCCAGGCAACCCTGCTCGACGTGGACCACGGCACCTACCCGTTCGTCACCTCCTCGTCCCCGACCACCGGCGGTGCCTGCGCCGGCTCGGGGATCGGGCCGACCCGGATCACCACGGTCATCGGCATCGTCAAGGCGTACACGACGCGGGTCGGCGCCGGGCCGTTCCCCACCGAACTGGACGGCGACCAGGGCGAGTGGCTGCGCAAGGCCGGCGGGGAGTACGGGGTGACCACCGGCCGGGCGCGCCGCTGCGGCTGGTTCGACGCGGTGATCGCCCGGTACGCGGCGCGGGTCAACGGGGTCACCGACTTCTTCGTCACCAAGCTGGACGTGCTGTCCGGGCTGGACAAGGTGCCGGTGTGCGTCGCCTACGACGTGGGTGGCGCCAGGCACACCGAGATGCCGATGACGCAGACCGAGTTCCACCACGCGGTGCCGGTCTATGAGTACCTCGACGGCTGGCCGGAGGACCTGTCGGGGGCCAGGGAGTTCGCCGGCCTGCCGCGCAACGCGCAAGCCTACGTGCGTGCGCTGGAGGAGATGATCGGCGCCCCGGTGGCCGCGGTCGGCACCGGCCCGCGCCGCGACCAGACCCTGCAGCTCAGGCCGCTGCTGGGCAGGTAGGCTCGCCGGGTGCGAGTCCTCCTCCTCGGCTCCGGGGGCCGCGAGCACGCGCTGGCGCGGGCGCTCGCCGCCGACCCCGATGTCACCGCCATGCACGCGGCGCCGGGCAACCCGGGCATCGCCGCGCTCGCCGAGCTCCACCCGGCTGATCTCGCCGACGTCGGCGCGGTAACGGACCTGGCCCGGACGCTGGCTCCGCAGCTTGTCATCGTCGGCCCGGAGGCGCCGCTGGTCGCCGGGCTCGCCGACGCGCTGCGCGGGGCCGGCCTGAGCTGTTTCGGGCCCGGCCGGCGTGCCGCCATGATCGAGGGCTCGAAGTCGTTCGCCAAAGAGGTCATGACCGCGGCGGGCATCCCGACGGCCCGGGCGCGGACCTGCGGCACCGAGGCGGAGGTGGCGCGGGCGCTGGCCGAATTCGGCCCGCCGTACGTGGTGAAGGCGGACGGGCTCGCGGGCGGCAAGGGTGTCGTGGTGACCGGCGACCGGGCCGCCGCGCTCGCCCATGCGCGGGCCGCGGGCAAGGTGCTCGTCGAGGAGTTCCTCGACGGTCCCGAGGTGTCGCTGTTCGCGCTCGCCGACGGCGCCAGCGCGGTGCCGTTGCTGCCTGCCCAGGACTTCAAGCGGGCGCAGGACGGCGACCGGGGACCGAACACCGGCGGCATGGGCGCCTACGCCCCGCTGGCCTGGGCGCCCGCCGGGCTGACCGCGGAACTGATGGCCACGGTCATCGGCCCGGCGATCGGCGAGTTGCGCCGCCGCGGCACCCCCTACCGCGGCCTGCTGTACGCCGGGCTCGCGCTGACCAGCCGGGGGCCGCGGGTGGTGGAGTTCAACGCCAGGTTCGGCGACCCGGAGACGCAGGTGGTGCTTGACCGGCTCGCCAGCCCGCTGGCCGGGCCGCTGGCCGCGGCCGCTTCCGGCTCGCTGTCCGGCGCCGGCCCGCTGGAATGGGCGCCAGGCGCCGCGGTCGCGGTGGTCATGGCGGCGGAGGGCTACCCGGTCTCACCGGTGACCGCCGACGTCATTGAAGGTATTGACGATGCCGAACGAGTGCCCGGGGCCTATGTGCTGCACGCGGGCACGGGCACCGGCCGGGGCGGGCGTCTGGTCAGTGCCGGGGGCCGGGTGCTCAACGTCGTCGGCACCGGCCCGGACCTGCGGGCCGCGCGTGACGTGGCGTACCAGGCCGCGGGGCGGATCCGGATGCGGGGCGGCTGGTTCCGCCGCGACATCGCCGCCGGCGCCGCCGCCGCCCGGCCCGCGCCCGGCCCGGCATGACCAGCCCGGGGCCGGGCACGGCCAGCCCGGGCCCCGATGGCACCCGCGGCCCCGCCGGCCCGGATTCCAGCCCGCCCAGCCCCACGGAACCCGTGGACCCGGGCACCACGGACCCCGCTGACGTGCCGTTGCGGGTGACCACCCTGGAGCTGTTCTTCGACCTGGTCTTCGCGTTCACCCTCACCCAGCTCGCCGCCCTGCTCGAGCATGACTTCACGCCCAGCGGCGCGCTCGAAGTGCTGCTGGTGTTCGGCGTGCTGTGGTGGATGTACGGCGGATACGCGTGGCTGACCAACCTGCGCCCACCGGTGCGCACTCCCGAACGGCTGCTGCTGCTCGTCGGCATGGCCGGCTTCCTCGTCTGCGGCCTGGCGATCCCGCATGGGTTCGGCCCCGGGGACACCGCCGACCGGGCTGCCCTCGGCCTTGGCTACCTGCTCGTGGTGCTCGTCCACTCGGCGCTGTTCTACCGGGTCAACCACAACATCGTCCGGGTCACGCCGTTCAACATCACCGCGGCGCTGCTGGTGATCGGCGCCGGGTTCACCCCGGTGCCGGCCGCCTACCTGCTGTGGGCGGCCGCCGTCGCGCTTCAGTGGTTCTCCCCGCTGATCACCCACCCCGGCGGCCGGTTCGATATCCGGGCCGCCCACTACGCCGAGCGCACCGGGGCCCTGGTCATCGTGGCGCTCGGCGAGTCGGTCGCCGCGATCGGCATCGGGGCCGCCCCGGCGGGCGTGACGTTCGCCGTCGCCCTGGCCGCCGTCCTTGGCCTGGCCGTGTCCGCCGCGCTGTGGTGGACCTACTTCGGTGACGGCGACGACGAGCGGGCCGAGCAGGCCATGAGCGCCGCGGACCTGTCTCGGCGCGCCCCGCTGGCCCTGGCCACCTACTACGCGCACGTCCCGATCCTGCTCGGGGTGGTGACGCTGGCGGCGGGGGCGTTCCTGACCATCGGCAGCCCGGCCCGGCCGCAGCCGGTCGGCGAGGCCGCCGCCGTGGCCGGCGGTGCCGCCCTGTTCCTGGCAGGCACCGCCTGGTTCCGCCTCGCGCTGCGGATCGGGCCCATCGCGCTGCGGCTGGCCGGTGCCGCCTTCGCCCTGGCCACGACCGCGCTTGGGGCGGCCGTCTCGACCGAGGCCCAGCTCGCGGTGCTGCTCGCCGTGATCGTGGGGATGCTCGCCGCGGAGCGCCGCGCGAGCGCGCGGACCCGGGCCGCGGCGGGCCGGTAAGGGAGAATGGGGCCGTGATCGAGCGTTACACGCTGCCCGAGATGGGGCGGATCTGGAGCCAGGAGCACAAGTACGAGCTGTGGTGCCGGGTGGAGACCCTGGTACTGGAAGCGCAGGCGAGCGCCGGCATGGTGCCCGCGGACGCGGTCGGCCCGGTGCGCGCCGCGCCGCCCCCCGCGCCCGAGGCGGTGGCCGCCGCCGAGGCGGTCACCGACCACGACGTGATCGCGTTCCTCACCGCCTGGGCGGACAACACGGTGCCCCGGTCGGCGGCCGCGTTCGTGCACTACGGCCTGACCTCCTCAGACCTGCTGGACACCGCGCTGGCCGTGACCCTCACCGAGGCCACCGACCTGCTGATCACCCGCGCCACGGCCCTCGTCGCGGCGCTGCGCGAGCACGGGCTTGCCCACCGGGACACGATCCGGGCCGGGCGGACGCACGGTATCCACGCCGAGCCGGATGTCTGGGGGCACCGGGTCGCGGACTTCGCCTTCGCCGTGGCGCGCTGCCGGGACCGGCTGCGGCACGCCAGGGAGGCGGTCGCCGTGGGCAAGCTGTCCGGGCCGGTCGGCACCTACTCCAACATCGACCCGGCGATCGAGGCCCGGGTGCTGCCCGAACTCGGCCTGCGGCCCCCGGACGTGGCTACCCAGGTGGTGTTCCGCGACGGCATCGCCGAGTGGGCGAGCGTCCTCGCCCTGCTGGCCACCGCCTGTGAGGCGGTCGCCCTGGAGGTACGGCACGGGCAGCGGACCGAGGTCGCCGAGCTGGCGGAGGCGTTCTCGGCGGGCCAGAAGGGCTCCTCGGCCATGCCGCACAAGCGGAACCCGATCCGGTCCGAGCGGATCTGCGGCCTGGCCCGCGTGGTCCGCGGGTACGTGACCCCGGTCATGGAGGGCATGGCGCTCTGGCACGAACGTGACATTTCTCATTCCAGCGTGGAACGGGTGGCGCTGCCCGACGCGGCGATCGCGACCGACTACCTGCTGCACCTGACCACCGGAGTGATCACCGGATTGCGGGTTGATGCGGCCCGGATGCGGGCGAACCTGGAGTCCACGGGCGGCCTGATCTACACCTCCAGCGTCCTGCTCGACCTCGTCGAGGCCGGGATGTCCAGGGAGGACGCATACGCGCTGGTCCAGGCCGCCGCCACGGTCAGCTGGGACACCGGGGCCGGCTTCCGGGAGGCGCTGCGGAAACAGGCCGCCGGGGCCGGGCAGGTGCTCGACGAGGCCCGCCTGGACGAGGTATTCCGGCCAGAGCATTACGTCGCACGGCTCGGGCCGGTCTTTGACCGGCTGGTGGACCTCAGCTGACCGGGGGTCAATCCTGGGCCCACCCGTCCCACCAGCCACGATGGGGGCAAACCGCCAGGCTGGCAGGGCCGTACCAGGACGGGCGGCAGGAGCGCGGGCCGGCCAGTCCGCCGAGCCCAGGATGCCCGCAATGACCCGCAGACCCCGATGCCGGTGGGATACTGGACAGCGCGCACAGCAGGCTGCCGCGTATCCAGGCAGCCAGTGGACCGTCACCCGCAGGCGTTCCTATGACTCATCCGGCCGTCGGCCGGTCCCATACGCAGCCAAGGAGCGGCGTGTCTATGACCGTTGGACCCGAGACGTGCTATCGAGTTCGAGGCGGCGTACCGCTGCGCGGAACCGTTTTCGTGCAGGGCGCCAAGAACGCCGCGCTCAAGATGATCGCCGCCTCGCTGCTCGCATCCGAGGGCCGCACGGTGCTGCGGAACGTCCCGCCGATCGAGGACGTGCGCCGGGCCATCGAACTCGCCCAGGCCGTCGGGGCGGTGGTCAAGTTCCACGAGGCTGAGCGCACCCTCGTGGTGGACGCGTCGAGCCTGACCAGCCCGGTCCTGCCCGCGGAGATCGCCCGGCGGTTCCGCGGTTCCGTGCTGTTCGTGCCCGCGCTGCTGCACCGGCTGGGGGAAGCGGTCATCGAGGGCATCGGCGGGTGCAACCTCGGCAGCCGCAACCTCGACTTCCATTACCGCGGCTTCGCCCGGCTGGGCGCCACCGTGGACGGCACCGACGACAAGATCTACATCAAGGCCGGCCGCATGCGCGGCGCGCACCTGTACCTGGACACGCCGTCGCACACCGGCACCGAGAACCTGATGATGGCTGCCTCGCTGGCCCCGGGCAAAACGGTCATCGACAACACCGCCCAAGAGCCCGAGGTGCTCGACGTCATCGCGTTCCTGAGCAAGATGGGCGCGAACATCAGCGGCGGCGGCACCGGATTCATCACGGTCCGCGGGGTCAGTGAGCTGAGCGCGACCGAGCACACGGTGATGGCCGACCGGATCGACGCCGGGGTGTTCGCGATGGCGGCGGCCATCACCGGCGGCGAGATCAGCCTGGTCGGGGCCAACCTGGAACATTTCGGGGTGGTCCGGTGGAAGCTGGAGCAGATGGGCGTGGAGTTCGCCGCCAGCGGCGCGGTGATCCAGGTGCGGCGCGAGCGCGCGCTGCGGCCGATCAACGTGATCACCAGCCCGTACCCGGGCTTCGCGACCGACCTGCAGTCGCCCATCATGGCGCTGAGCTGCCTGGCCGAGGGCCCGAGCTACATCAGGGAAACCATCTACGACGGCCGTTACACGCTGGCCGGCGAACTGGCCAAGATGGGCGCGCACGTCGACGTGGACGGGGACAAGGTGGTCGTGCACGGCCCGTCCACGCTGAAGGGCACCAAGGTCGAGGCGCATGACCTGCGCACCGGCGTCGCGCTGATCCTCGCCGGGCTCGCCGCGGAAGGCGAGACGGTCGTCGCCCCCGGCTACCTGATCGACCGCGGGCACGCCGACGTCGCCGGGCGGCTGTCCGCCCTTGGGGCCGATCTGAACGTGGAGGAGAGCGGCTGACCAGGCAGTTTCCCGGCCGCTGCTGGCCGCGCCCGGCCCGCGGGGCTGTCACCGGCCGCCCGCACTTCACGCGCAATTAGCGCAATCCTCTTTTCAGCGTGGCTCGGTTGGGTTACGACTGGCGCATGACCAACGGGCAGCACCCCCCGCTGGAACTCACGATCGGCGTCGTCGGCTCCCACGATCTCGTCGAGCAGATCATGCTGTCCGGCACGGCCCTGGCCGGGCCGGCCACCGGCCCGGCCGGGGCAGCACCCCGGCGGGGCGGTAACGGCCACGCCGCGGACGGGTACTCCACCGCCCCCGCGGTGGCCCGGCGGCTGGTGGCCGTTGCCTACCGCACCGAGCAGGAGGCCGGCGACAAGGTGCTGCGGCTCGGCCCCGGCATCGACGTCTGGCTGTTCGCCAGCCGGGTCCCGTATCTCTATGCCCGGCGGGCAGGCGTGCTGCACAAGCCCGCCACGCACGTGCCGCTGGGCGGCAGTGCCCTGTACGCCGCCCTGCTGCGGGCGTCCAGGATGGCGGACCTTGACCTGTCCCGGCTCAGCGTGGACGTGCTGAGCCGGGCGGAGGTCGAGGACGCGTTCGCCGACATGGGCCTGGCCGCCAGCAACGTACACGTGCGCGAGGAACCGGGAGGCGCCGCGGCGCTCGCCGCGTTCCACGAGCGTCTCTGGCGGCGCCACCAGACCGCGGCCGCGGTCACCTGCCTGGAATCGGTGGCCCAGCGGCTGACCGCCCTGGACATCCCGGTCCTCGCCGTGCGGCCGACCCGCAGCGCGATCGCCTCGGCCCTGCGGACCGCCACCCTGCTGGGCACCCAGCGCCGGCTGGAAGACGCGCAACTGGCCGTCGCGGTCGTCGAGGTGCCCACGCTCCGGGAGACGTCCCGCCGGTCGTCCCCCCGGCAGTCCCGCGAGGAGCTGCGCCTCATCGTGCACCGCCTGCTGCTGCAGGAGGCGCAGCGGATCAAGGCCACGCTCAGCCCCGCAGGCGAGGACAGCTTCCTGGTCACCGCGACCCGCGGCTCGCTGTCCGGCGCCACCAACGGCTTCCGGGTCCCGCCGTTCGCCGAGCGGGCGCGCACCGAGCTCGGCCTTGCGCTGGAGGTGGGCGTGGGCCTGGGCCTGACCGCACAGGACGCGGAGGCACACGCCCGCGCCGCGCTGGCGCGGGCCCACGCCGACCCGGGCGCCCGCGGGTTCGCCCTGGACCGGGAGGGCCATGCGCTGGTGCCCGGGCCCGGCGAGCCCGTGGTCGTCCGGGCGGGCAATCCCCGGGGCATGGCGACGCTGTCGCGGCTCACCGACCAGCTACCGGAGAAGGCCGGACCGCACGTGGTCGACGCCGAGACCGCGGGCCGCCTGCTCGGCGTGACGTCGCGCACCGCCCGCAGGCTGCTGCGCACGCTCGCGGAGGAGGGCCTGGCCTGGCCGCTGCCGCCGAACCGGATTCCGCAGCCGGGCCGGCCGCGCCAGCTCTACCGGCTGGTGACCGAGAAGCTGGGCACCGGCACCGGTTGAGCGCCCGTGACCGCGGCCCGGCCAGCGCCCGCGGTGACCGGGGTCAGTGCCGCCGGGGATAGGCCCGGGCGACGGCGAGAAACGCGTCGTCGGCTTCCGGCGTCCCCACCGAGATCCGCGCGCCTTCGTCCCCGAACGGCCGGATGCTGATCCCGGCGTCCGCGCACGCGGCCGCGAAGTCCTGGGTGTCGGCGCCCAGCCGGAGCCAGACGAAGTTGGCCTCGGTCGGCGGGACCGTCCAGCCCTGGGCCAGCAGTTCGCCGCGGACCCGGGCCCGCTCCTGCACCGCGAGGTCGACCCGCTCGTGCAGTTCGGCCTCGGCCGCGAGCGAGGCGGTCGCGGCGGTCTGGGCGAGCGAGTTGACGCTGAAGGGCAGCATGGTCGTGCGCACCGCGCTGGCGACCTGCTCCTGCCCGATCAGGAAGCCGACCCGCAGCCCCGCCAGGCCGTGGGCCTTGGAGAACGTGCGCAGCACCGCGAGGTTCGGGTGGTCGCGGTACAGGTCGATGCCGTTGGGCACCCCGGGGTCGGTGACATAGTCCGCGTAGGCCTCGTCCAGCGCCACCAGGCAGTCCGGCGGCACCTGGCCGAGGAACTCGGCGAACTCACCGGTGCGGACGACCGTGCCGGTCGGGTTGTTCGGGTTGCACACGAAGATCACCCGGGTCCGGGGCGTGATCGCGTCCGCCATCGCGGCCAGGTCGTGCGTCTCGTCCTTCAGCGGCACCCGCACGTCGGTGGCGCCGGTGAGCGGGACCAGGATCGGGTAGGCCTCGAACGACCGCCACGCGTAGAGCACCTCGGTACCCGGCTCGGCCGCCGCCACGAGAAGCTGCTGCGCCACGCCGACCGAGCCGCAGCCCAGCGCGATGTCCGCGGGCGGCACGCCGTACCGGCGGGAGATCGCCTCGGTCAGCGCCTCGGCGGTGTTGTCCGGGTACCAGTTGATCTCGGTGGCCGCCGCGGCGATGGCCTTCGCCACCGACGGCAGCGGGCCGAACGGGCTTTCGTTCGAGGCAAGCTTGAACGACTGGCCCGCGGCGTTAGCCACCCGGCGGCCGGGCTTGTACGGGGCGAACTGGTCCAGTACTGAACGGAATCGGGGTGATCGGTCGGACACCGTTGTCCTCCGGCTGGGCGGTCGGGCAGGTCACTTGCAGTCTGCCATCCCTTCCGGGTAGCGCTACTTCGTCACGGTCAGCTTGTGTTTCACCGAGACGGGCCGACCGTAGACCTCGCTGCCGCCATAAACGGCGGTGAGCTGGTAGCTGCCGGGGCGGAGCTGGCCGGCTTCCAGCGCGCAGGCTCCCGTGCCGCCTGTGAGGGTGATCATGCACACACGGTGGTGTCACCCGGTGCGGGATCCTCTCGGCAAGTGCCGGTCAGCCGGATCCCAGTGAGTCGAGGACCGCGCGGAAGGTGTCCAGCATGTCCTCGGTGAACAGGACAAAGCGGGCCTCTTCCAACTGGCTCGGCGCCCGGCTCACCGTGGTCAGCGCGATCCGCGCGGCGCTCTCCGCGGGCCATCCGTAGACCCCCGCGGACACGGCGGGGAACGCGACGGCCCGGGCACCCAGCTCGTCGGCGACCCGAAGCGACTGCTCGTAGCAGGACACCAGCACCGCGGTCCGGTCCTCGCGAGCCGAGTACACCGGGCCCACGGTGTGGATCACCCAGCGTGCGTCGAGGTCGCCGGCGGTGGTGCCGACCGCCTGCCCGGCGGGCAGGCCGCCGGTATAGCGGGTTTTCCGCAGCTCAAGGCATTCGGTGAGGATCGCGGGGCCGCCGCGCCGGTGAATCGCCCCGTCCACGCCGCCGCCGCCGAGCAGGGACGAGTTCGCGGCATTGACGATGGCGTCGGCCCGTTCGCGGCTTATGTCGCCGAGCTTCAGCGTCACCTTCATGACGTTGTGACTTTCACGATAGTTGGCACTTTTTCAGCGAGTATGGCACCGCGCCCTCGCGAGCCTGACTCTAGGTTGTTGTGTCGGGACACGTTAGTTGTCACCTGGCCAGGCGATCTGTCACCACGGTGTTCCTGCCGCCAGCATTGGTGTGACCCCAGCTATAGATGGCGGTTCCCGGATCTTGCTGGCGGCTGCGGGGTGGCTGCTGCTTCGATCGTTTGGGCGAGGGCTGTCAGAGTGGGTCGAGGCGGCGCTTGAGCAGGCAAAACTCGTCGCCTTCTGGATCGGCGAGGACATGCCAGGACGCCTCCGCAGGCTGACCGATGTCGACGAGCTTGGCCCCGGCGGCCAGGAGGCGCTCGAGCTCGGCGTCCTGATCGCGGTCGGTGGGGTTGACGTCGATGTGCAGCCGGGCATGCCCGTTCTTCGGCTCGTCGTTGCGGATGAGGAAGATCGTCGGCTGCGGGCCGCCGAACCCTTCGCGCGGACCTATCTCGATGCAGCCCTCCTCTTCGCGATCTAGCTCTACGAAGTCCAGGACCTCGCACCAGAACCGCGCCAGCGCCTCGGGGTCGCGGCACTTGAGCACGAGCTCACTGATACGGCATGCCATTGACGAAACCTACTCTCAGCATGGGGAACTGCCGGGACGGCCGCACGCGGATCTCATGGGCTCCCTGCAGTGAGAACAAGCTCGCGACCGTACCAGGCGAGTCGAGCGGGGTCGAATTGATTCCAGGCCCTCGCCTGGCCGGGTCGCCAGGCGAGGGCCGCAGGTCGCGCAGCAGGGCAGCTGGCCTGCCTCGATCCACCCGATTCAAGATCATGTACGGAGCCGCCAAGAAGACCTGGGCACTCCCGCCAACTACGCCTGGGAATACGGCAGGACCCGCTGCTTGCCCGTCGGGCAGCGACTGTCACGGAGCGTAAGCGTTCGCAGCGCGCGTTCGTGCAGATCGCCGACAATCCGCTTTCAGCTGGCCGATGCCGGGCCGGTGGTGGCTCGTTTACCGGGTGCAGGCCACCGGGCGGCCTGGTGAGGGCACGCTCAGTAACGAGCGCCACGATGCCGTGCTCATGGCCATTTCGTTAGCGACGGCCCGGCCTGACCCAGTCTTGAAGCACCGGCGCTGATGCGCTGGTTAGGCCAGGGCCCGGGGTTCGGCAGAGGTGATGGCCGCGGCGCGGTCGAGGAGCGGCTGGCAGCGCAACCGCGCGGCGATGTCGCAGGCCTGGGTGATGGCTTCTTTGGCGGCCTCGGTCTCACCACGGTGGATGAGGTGCTGGGCGTGGTCGAGCAGGCCGTGGGCGAGGTGGTAGGGGGTGCTGTGCTCTCGCAAGTTGCTGATGGCGGTGGCGAAGGCTACAGTCGCGGCCGGGTCTGCGCCGCTGGCGGTCAGGCGGGCACGGGCCAGGTCACGTTCGGCGCGTTGCATGGGGGCCAGCTCCCCGGGCTGGTACCCGTCAAGGAGGGCGAGCAGCTCGGCGGTGGCGGCGCCGTCGGCGAGCTCGTGGGCGGCGCGGGCGGCCAGCGGCCACGCCCAACGCAGGTATTCGTGGCTGATTGCCAGCGTGCTCACGTGCCCGAGGACGGTCTGGGCCTGGCGTAGCGCGGCGGCGGGCTGGCCGCCAGCGGCAGTGGTGAACGCCTCGGCGACCGCGATGGTCGCCTGGTCCTGGGCGTCTTCGCTGGCCCGCAGGTCGGCCAGCCCGGCCAGGGCCGCCTGGGCGGCAGCGGTGTCGCCGCGCAGCGCTGCCAGCCAAGCCCGGTAGCAGGCCAGGTATCCCATGTCGGCTATGCCGTCGCCGTCGGCGGCCTGGGCCAGTTCGGCTTCGGCGCCGTCCCAGTCGCCGGTCATCAGCAGCGCGGCGGCCAGGTTCGCGACCGCGAACGCGAGGAGGTCGCGGGCCCCGGCCCGGCGCGAGTGGGCGGCGGCGGCGCGGGCGGCCTCGGCGCCGGCGGCGGGGTCGGTGCCGGTGACCGCGTCGGACAGGTTCATCAGCGCGAGGCTCAACCGGAGGGTGTCGCCGCCGTGGGTGGCCAGCCGCGCGGCCTCCCGGTAGTAGGAGGCCGCCTGCGGCCTCCGGCCCGCGTAGGCGTGGCAGTTCCCGCGGTTGGCGAACAGGTATGCGAGGGTGGCGTCGTCCACGGCCAGGGCCTGGCCCAGGGCCAGCGCCTCGGCGGTCAGCGCGTCCGCCTCCGGTGCACCGGCGAACACTTCTAGCGCCGCCAGTTCGTCCAGGGCTTGGACGGTGTCGGTGCCGGGGTCATCCCGCAGCACTGCCACGGCGGGGGTGAGCTGCTCGCGCGCCTGGGCGTACCGTCCCCACCGGCGCAGCGCCCGCCCGGCGATGGCCTGGGCGCGGGCGGCGGAGCGGGTGTTACCGCCGTGCTGATACAGGTCCTGGGCCTCGCCGGCCTGCTCGACCGCGGTGGGCCAGTCGGCGTTGGTGGTGGCGGCGCGGGCGGCGTGTTCCCACAACCTGGCGGCGGCTGCCGCGCCGTCCGGGGTGTCGGCCTGGGTGAGCCGGGCGGCCGACGCGTAGCTGGCCGCGGCCAGCCCGGGGGCGCCGGTCCGTTCGGCCCGCTCAGCGGCCCGCCTCAGCGCCATAATCGCCTGGGCGCGGATCGTTTCGGCGTCGGGGGCATCGGGGACGGCGTCCAGCGCGTCCAGGTAGTGGCGGGCGATCACCTCGGCGACCTCCTCCCCGTCACCGGGGAACGCCGTCCGCAGGTGCGCGGCCACCGTCAGGTGCCGGGCCTTACGGTCCCGCCGGGACAAGATGTCGTAGGCGACCTGGCGCAGCATCTGGTGGGTGAACCCGTAGCTGCCCTTCTCCGGCGACAACGCATCGGCCGACACGGTCAGCACCTCCCGGCGCACCAGCTCATCCAACGCGGTCCGCACCACGGGTTCCTCCTGGCCGGACACGGCGATCAGCGCCTCGGCCGGGAAGGTGGTGCCTAGCACCGCCGCATCATTCACCAGCCGCCGCACCTCCGGGTCCAGAGCGTCCAGCCGGGCGGCCAGCAGCGCGTGCAGGCTGTCCGGCACGGCCAGCTCCCCGATGTCCGCGGTCAGCCGGTAGACCCCCTCCATGGGCTGGACGATGTCGCGGTCGATCAGCGAGCGGATGGTCTCCACCCCGAACAGCGGGATCCCCTGCGCCTGGGCGGTGATCTTCGCCCGCGCTGGGCCCGGCATCCCCGGTACCAGCGCATCCACCAGTGCGTCCATCGACACCGGGTCCAGCGGGTCGAGGGTTAGCGTGATCCGGTTCCGCCCGGCCCCGAACCCGGGCCGGGCGTGGCCTAGCTCGGGCCGGGCCAGGGCCAGCATGAAGATCGGCAGCTCGCGCACCCAGTCGGTGAGATGGTCCAGAAAGTCCAGCAACCCGCTGTCAGCGTGCTGGGCGTCCTCCACCACCAGCACCACCGGCCGCACCACCGCCAGCCGCTCGAAAAACAGCCGCCACCCGGCGAACAGCTCCTCCCGGGCGAGCTGCTCCCCGCCATCCTCCGCCACCGGCACGCCCAGCAGCCGGGAAAGCCGCACCCCCACAAAAGCCCGCTCGGCCGGATCGGGGACGAACCGGTCCAGCCCGGCGGCCAGCTTCTCGGTGGCGGCCTCGGCCGGGTCCTCCTCGGCGATGGAAAGCCGCTGCCGAACTATCTCGGCCAGCGCCCAGAACGCCACCCCCTCCCCATACGACAGGCACCGGCCCCGGTGCCACCACACCTCCTCCACCAGGCCATCGAGGTACTTCTCAAACTCCCAGCCCAGCCGCGACTTGCCCACCCCGGCCGGCCCGGCCACCAGCACCAGCCGCGGCACCCGCCGCCCGGCCGCCGCATGAAACAACTCTTTGACCGTGCGCAGTTCGGCGTCGCGGCCGGTCAGCGGCGCCTCGAGCCCATCCACCCGCTGGGACCCGCCCACCCCCGCCAGCACCCGCGTCGCCCGCCATAGGTGCTGTGGCTCGGCCTTGCCCTTTAGCGCGTGCTCGCCGGCGTCGGCGAACCCGATCGCGCTTTCCGCCAGCCGCCGCGTCGCCGCATCCGCCCACACCTGCCCCTGGGCCGCGGTCGCCTGCACCCGGGCCGCGGTGTTCACCGCATCCCCCGCCACCATGCCTTCGTTGGTGGCGCCCAGGGTGACCGCGACCTCCCCGGTGACCACCCCGGCCCGCGCCGCCAGGCCCGCCACCCCGTGATCGGCACCCAGGTCCGCCACCGCCGCCACCAGGTCCAGCCCGGCGCGCACCGCCCGCTCCGCATCCCCCTCGATCGCCACCGGGGTGCCCCACACCGCCATCACCGCATCCCCGATGAACTTCTCCACCACCCCCCCATACCGGCCAACCACCGTCCGCGCCACCGCGAAATACTCCGACAGCAGCTCCCGCACTGCCTCCGGATCCCGCGACTCCGACAATGGGGTGAACCCCACCACATCGCAGAACAGCACCGAGCACACCCGCCGCTCCGCCACCGGGCCAGCAGCGCTTACCACGCCTGGCGCTGAGGCCGCCGCTGATGAAGCTGACACGGATTCAACCAGCGCGTGACCGCACGCCGGGCAGAACGGCTTGCCGGGAATGGCCGGCTCCCCGCACGATGGGCATCCGCCCACGGGGGCGCCGCAATCAGCGCAGAAGCGGTGGCCCGCCCCCAACGACGCGCCACACCGCGCGCACCTCTCCACCAGGCAGTTATACCCCCCGGCCGGCGCACCCAGCCACCCGACCAAGCTGAGCCTTGCTTACCCCAGCCCTGCGCCGATCAGCCCGTTCTGTCGCCACCACAAGCCGCACCGCCAGGCACCAGTCGCCGCTCCGAACGGCGGGTGCGCGCGCGGCTTCGGGCCGAGGGTCGGTTACGTATTGTGAAGTCCCGCGCGGGCGCAGTGCTGAGAGCAGACGGGTCATCCCACGCCACGGGCATCGCAGGCAGCCGCGCCGAGATCCTGCGCTGGGCCGTCGGCCGCGTTCGCGGTTACGCGGCTTCAACTAAAGAAATCAAATATTGGTTCTAATCACTTTGATACGACGCGACTCGGGGAACCCGGCTCTGGCCTGCCCTTTTGCCCGGACCGGCCCGGTCTTCTCCGTTTTTCCCGCGCGGGATAGAGTAACGCCGTGAACAGGCTGGGCGAGCTTGAGCGTGCCATCATGGACGTGCTCTGGGACAGCACAGAGCCGCTGACCGTCCGGCAGGTCGGTCTGCGCCTGATCAACCGTGACTTGGCACACACGACGGTGATGACGGTTCTCGACCGGCTCGCGAAGAAGGGCTTCGCCCGCCGCCAGCGTGACGGGCGGGCGTGGCGGTACCAGGCCGCCGCGAACCGGGAAGCCTACGTCACCGAGCTGATGCTGCACGCACTGGACCAGACCGGCGACAGGTCCGCCGCGCTCGCGAGCTTCGCCCGCCGGGTTTCTGATTCAGAAGCGGAAGTGCTGCGCCGGGCACTCGAATCGCTTGGAGAGCTCCCCCGGGACTGACCGCACGTGTTTCCCCCCCTTCTCGTTCTCGCCGCCGTCGCCGGGGGCACGGCTCTAGGTGCGGCCATTCTGGCGTCCGCGCGCTGGCCGTACCGCTCGCCCGGTGCGGCCATCGTGCTCTGGCAGGCGCTCGGCCTGAGCTGGGGCCTGGCCGCGGTCGGGGCGCTGGCCGCGCTCGGTGCGGTACCCGGCCGGTACGGGGTGGCGGGCGGGGCGCTGTCCGGCGCCGTCGGTGCGCTGCACTCGGCGGCATTCGGTTTCGGTGCCCCGGCCTTGATCGCCCTGGCCCGGCTGGCCGTGCTGGCCGCCAGCGCCGCCCTGTTCGCACTGCTGTGCTGGGTGCTGGTCGCCGCGTCCGCGGCGGTGCTCATGGCCCGGCGCCGGCACCGGGACCTGCTCAGCCTGCTCGCCCACGGCGACCCCAAGGTCCCGGGCGCCCTGGTGGTGGACCACCCGGCCGCGGCAGCCTACTGCGTCCCCGGCCTTCGGTCCAGGATCGTGATCAGCGCGGGCACGCTCGACCTGCTGGACGCGGCCGAGCTAGCCGCGGTGCTCGCCCACGAGCGGGCGCACCTGCGCGCCCGGCACGACCTAGTGCTCCTGCCGTTCAGCGCGCTGGGCAGCGCCTTCCCCCGGTCACGGCTGGTAGGGCAGGCGCACGCGACCGTCGCGCTGCTGGTCGAGATGCTCGCCGACGACCGGGCACTGCGGCAGCGGCCGGCCAGGGAACTCGCGACGGCGCTACTGCGGGTCGGCGCGTCCGGCGCCGGTCTCGCGCCCTCCGGTGCGCTGGCCGCCGCCGGCACCGCGGATGCCGAGGTGGCCGCGCGGGTCGCCCGCCTGCTCACCCCGCAGACACGGCTGCCGCTGCACGTCCAGGCGCTGGTCTGCTGCACCGCGGCGGTGCTCGTCGCGGTGCCCGTGACGCTGCTGCTGCATTCCTTCTGAACGCTGCCCCGTGGTCTCCCCCGCCCGCGAGTGTGCGGGGTCCGGGATCAGTCGGAGACGCGGATCCGGAGGCGGCGGAAGCCCTTGCCCTTGTTCTCGATCTTGACGACCTCGATCCGGCCGATCTGACGGGTCGTCGCTACGTGCGTGCCCCCGTCGGCCTGCTGGTCCAGGCCCACGATGTCGATGATCCGGACGTCCTTGACCTCGGGCGGTACGAGGTTGGTGGCGGTGCGGATGATGTCGGGGATGGCGAATGCCTCATCCCTGGGCAGGACACGGACGTCGATGCGCCGTCCGGCGGCCACCTCGGTATTACAGGCGGCCTCGACGCCCTCGCGGAAGCCGGGCGGTACCTCGGGCAGGTTGAAGTCCATCCGCGCCGATAGCGGTTCCATGTTCCCGCCGGTGACCAGGGCACCGTGGTCGCGGAACACCACGCCGCAGAGCACGTGCAGGCCGGAATGGGTGCGCATCAGGGCGGTCCGCCTGGCGTCGTCGAGCGCGCCGCGCACCGCCGTGCCGGGGGGCGGCAGCGGGTCACCCTCGGCCGGGATCAGGTAGAGGTCGTCGCCCTTCCGGGCACCGGCGATGCGGGTCTGCACCCCGCCCCAGAGCAGGACTCCCTCGTCGGGGGGCTGCCCTCCGCCGCCTGGGTAGAACGCCGAGGTGTCAAGGACGATGCCCTCTGGATCGCTGGCCAGCACGACCGCGTCCCATTCGCGCAGGGTCTGGTCGTCGAGTTCCAGCCGGTGCGTGCGCCACTGAGTCTCACTCACCCAGGCAGCCTACTGCGGGGGCGGACCCCGGGCGCGGCGGCGGTTACCAGGGGCCGTACGGGCCGGAGGAACTGCTCCCGCCCTTGAACTCCCTGACCTTCGGCCGGACGTCGGTGAGGTAGATCGCCGCGGCGACGAAGGCGACGATCGGGAAGAGGCTGACCAGGTTCGGCCCGCCCAGCGTGCTGGACCACAGGCCGATCACCGAGGCCACGCCGAGGATCACCAGCCAGATCGGCTTGGTCTGCTTGCTCGCGGCCACGAAGGCCGGGGCCGGGCGGCGCACTGCGTCCACGAAGGCCCACACCTCGACGCAGAGCGCCGCGATGGAAAGCACCTCGAAAAACCAGTAGAGCGGGGTGAGCGCTCCCGAAGTCATGAACACGGTTTCAGATTATCCTTCTTCGGCCGATGGCCGGGCCCGAGCGGGACATTCGGAGCCGGGCGGCGCGCCCAGGGGCGGCGGGCTCTTGAGGGACCAGGCCGACGGGACACTCAGGCCGACGGCGGCGCGGCCCGGGGGCGGCGGGCCCTGAGGGACCGGGCCGACGGGACACTCGGGCCGGGGCGGCGGGCGGGCGGGCCTTTCGGCCCAGCCCGCCCGGGCCCGCCCCGGTCAGTGGGACCAGCGTCAGCGGCCGGTCGTAGAACGGGTCGGCGCCTTGGCCCTGACCTTGCCGTTCAACTCGGGCTTGCTCGGCGCGTCCGTGGTGCTCTTGCCCTCGCTGGCGCCCGACTGCGCGTCCAGGGCCTTCTTGCCGTGGGCGGCCAGCGTGTCGTAGCCGCCGGAGGCCTTGGCCCGCGCGGTCTGCACGGCCCCGGTCGCGCGGGACTGCGCGCGTCTGAACGGCCCCGGTCGCGCGGGACTGCGCGGTCTGCACGGCGCCGGTCGCGCGGCCCGGCAGCGAGTTCGGCGGGTTGTCCCTGGTCCACTGGACCAGCCGCCAGGGCAGCTCCTTGAGCGTCCGCGACGCGAGCACGCCGGCGCCGGCCACCGCATGCACAGGCTTGCGGTCGGCGAACTTGCGCATCTCGGCCATCATCACGTCGATGTTGCTTGGCATCTGTTTCCTCTCCCGGCCGCCTTGCGGCCGTCTTCTTTCATGTGCCGGCGAACAAGCGCCGGCGTCTTGTCGTGCTCCCGTGTGCCTCCGGCCCCAGTGCCGGATCGGGCCCCCACCGTCCCCGCGGGCCGCGGCATCAGCCCAGCGGCGTTAGCCCCGGGCCCCGTTCTGCAGCGGATCGGCCTCTGCGGGATCGGCCTGCACGGGATCGGCCTGCACGGGATCGGCCCGCACGGAACCAGCTTGCGCGGGACCGGCCTGTACGGGATCAGCCTGCATGGGATCAGCCTGTGCGGTTCCGGCCGCTCCCGCGGCCGGTCGCGGTGGCATCCTGGCCGGCCGCAGTGGCGGCCTCAGGCCCGGCGAGTTCACCGGCGTAGCCGGTGAACTGGTCCAGAAGGTTGGCGGGTTCCGTGCCATCGCGCTCCGGGCTGTCAGCGCCTGCGTCGACAGCCAGGTCCGGTGCCAGTTCCCGGCGGAACGACTCGTAGATCTCCAGCAGCACCTGCTTCTGGCGCTCGGTGAGTTCCGGGTCGGCGAGCACCGCTGCCCGCACGCCCGAGTCCGGGCGCCGGTCCTCCAGGATCCCCGCCTGCACGTAGAGCGCCTCGGCGGAGATCCGCAGCCCCTTGGCTATCTGCTGCAAGATCTCCGCGCTGGGCCTGCGCAGCCCGCGCTCGATCTGGCTGAGGTAAGGGTTGGAAACCCCCGCCGCCGAGGCAAGCTGGCGCATCGAGATCTTGGCCTGCTCGCGCTGCTGGCGGATGTACTCGCCGATAGAGCCTACGTTCACGGGATTCACAGCTACAGTGAACCAGCTTGTGCTTGCAATTGCAAGCGGCCTGCTAGCACCCCGGAGAGGCCGACGCGCCCATCCTCTTACGGGGCTGGCGGGACGGGCCGGTCTGGCCAGGGATCAGGGGAGGGTTGCCCGGATCTCGCCGACCGGCTGGCCGCCGCCGAGCACGGGGAGGTCGGCGACCTGGTCCAGGGCGTCGCGGTCCACCCCTTCGTCCTGATCCACGCCGAGAATGCGCAGCAGCGCCACCGTGATGGCCGGGATCGCCCGGGGCGAGCCGTCCTCCATCTTCACCGCACCGGCCCGGCCGTCGGCCAGGGCGAACGCTTGCACGCCCTCGGCCCCGGACTTGAGCAGCAGCCCGGGAACCGCCTGGTGGAGCGCGCGTTCCGAGCGGTTCGTCCCCGATGTCCATGCGGGATTGGCACGGACGGCATCGGCGACGGATCGTTCGGCTGAATCGGGAGCGGCAAGCACGAGCGCGCGGAAAGCCCGCGCCAGGCCGGTCAGGGACAGGGCGAACAGTGGCGCGCCGCAGCCGTCGACCCCGGTCGCGGCGACGGCCTCCCCGGCCAGGCGGCCAAGCGCCGCCTTGATCTCGCGCTGCAGCGGGTGGCCTGGGTCGCGGTAGGTCTGGCTCGGCCAGCCGGCCGTTACGCAGGTGGCGAGCATGGCCGCATGCTTGCCTGAGCAGTTCATGTGCACCCGGTCCGGCTTGCCGCCCGCCCGGAGAAACCGCCACAGGGCTGCCTCGTCCAGCGGCAGCGCGGGCGGGCACTGCAGCGCGTCCTCGGTGAGGCCAGCGCTGGCGAGGATCTTCCTGACCCCGGTGACGTGGAAGTCCTCACCGGAGTGGCTCGCGCTTGCCAGGGCCAGCAGTTCGCCGTCCAGGGCCAGCCCGCAGGCCCGCATCGCGGCGGCCTGCATCGGCTTATTGGAGGACCGGGGCAGCATCGGCACGGCGATCTCGCCTGCGCTGTAGAGCACCTCGCGCCCGTCGGCGCCGAGCAGCACGGCCGAGCCACGGTGCCGGGACTCCTCGAACCCGGAGCGGATGACCTCGGCGATCACCGGGATGTCAGCTACGGCCGCTCACCCCAAGCATGGCGCGGGCCTGCTCGGGCCGCATCGGGGGGCGCTGGGCCAGCCCGGCCAGCGTGGCCGCGCGCTCGACGAGTTCGGCGTTCCCGGTCACCGGGCGGCCCTTCGCGAACGACACCGTGTCCTCCATGCCGACCCGCAGGTGACCACCCGCGGCGAGCGCGGCGAACATGACGGGCAGCGTGGTCCGGCCGATCCCGGTCGCGGACCAGGTTGCCCCCTCGGGCAGCGCGGAGACCGCCTGGGTCAGCGTGGCCGCGTCCCCCGGCATCCCGCCGGGCACGCCCATGACCAGATCGCAGTGGACGTGGCCGCCGTGCGGGGCACCGTGACCGGCCAGCAGCCGGTGCAGCGTGGCGATGTGGCCGAAGTCGAACAGCTCGAACTCCGGTACCACGCCCAGCTCCTGGGTCCTGGCGTACAGGTCGCGGATGAACGGGTAGGGGTTGTGGAACACGTCCTCGCCGAAGTTGACCGTGCCGCAGGTGAGCGAGCACGCGTCCGGGGCGGCGTCCAGGACCGCGAGCCGGTTGTCGAAGCTGTCGGTGACCGCGCCCCCGGTGGAGAGCTGCACGATGAGGCCGGTGCCCTCGCGCAGCGCGGCCACGGTGTCCTTGAGCCTGGACAGGTCCAGGGTGGGCCGCGCCTGGTCGTCCCTGATGTGTACGTGGACGACGGCAGCCCCGGCGGCCTGGCATTCCTTCGCGGTGGTCACCAGCTCGTCCAGGGTGACCGGGAGCGCGGGCACGGCCGACTTCTCTGACTCCGCGCCGGTGGGCGCGACGGTGATCAGGGTGGCCGCAGCGGGCGAGTTGTTGCTCATGATCAGAGCATGCCCACTGTGCCCGGCCCGCGTCCATCCGGGGTGGCTGTCCGTCCGGTTTCGCCGCGTGCGCTGGGTGCGGCTGGCCTCACGCCGCAGGCCCGGACGGGGCGTTCTTGACGGTCCCCGCCGGGCGCGGCGGCCAGATGGCGCCTGGTGAAGTCGAGGGACTCGGACAGGTCGGCGAGCCGGGCCTCGCGCGTGGTGGCCCGGCGGGTGTTGACCTCGAGCACCACGATGCCTGAGTAACCGTCCGCGCCGAGCTTCTCCAGTACCGGCCCGCACGGCTGGGTGCCGCGGCCGGGCACCAGGTGCTCGTCCCGGTTCGGCACCCCGGACCCGTCGGCCATGTGCACGTGGGCCAGCCGGTCGCCCAGTTCCTCGGCCATGGCGTAGGCATCAGAACCCGACGCGGCCGTGTGGGAGAGGTCGAGGGTCACCTGCGTGCCGTCCATGAGCAGCGGGTTCCAGTGCGGCGCGTAGGCAGCCAGCTCGGCGCCCCCGGCGCGCAGCGGGTACATGTTCTCCACCGCGAAGACGATGTCGGACTCCTCGCCCATCCGCTCCAGTCCCTGGGTGAAGTCCCTGGCGTATTCCCGCTGCCAGCGGAACGGCGGGTGCACCACGACGACCCTGGCGCCCAGCTCCTGCGCCGCCTCCTTGGCCCGGACCAGCTTCCCCCAGGGCTCATAGCCCCACACCCGCTGGGTGATCAGCAGGCAGGGCGCGTGGATGGCCAGCACGGGCATGCCGTGATAGTCGGCCAGCCGCCGCAGGGCTTCGATGTCTTGGCTCACGGCGTCGGCCGACACCATGACCTCGAGACCGTCATAGCCGAGGCGGGCCGCGATCTCGAACGCGTCGGCCACCCGGTCGGGGAAGACCGAGGCGGTGGACAGCGCGACAAGCGGCACACCGGAAGTGGTGCGCGGGCTCAACATTGCTCCTTCCCCCCAGCGGCCTGCCTGGGGCACCTTCGCGTGGCCAGCTTATGCGCCCCGGCCGGCCACGGGCGCTCATCTGGCCCGGCACGGGGACACTGGTGTCCGACCCTCCCACTACCGTGCGGGGCATGGGTAATTCCTCCGCCGCGTCGCTTTATCAGTGCGCGGACTGCGGATGGCGGGCCAGCAAATGGTCCGGGCGCTGCGGCGGCTGCCAGGCCTGGGGAACGGTGGAGCAGGCGGCGGTTCCCGCCGTCGCGCGCACCCGCCTGTCCGGGCGTGCCACGGACCGGCTCGCCCCGGACCGGGCGGTGCCGATCACGAAGGTGGATGCCAGCGCCGCGAGCGCCCGGCCCACCGGGCTCGGCGAACTCGACCGGGTGCTGGGCGGCGGCCTGGTCCCCGGCGCGGTGGTGCTGCTCGCCGGGGAGCCCGGCGTGGGCAAGTCCACGCTGCTGCTGGAGGCCGGCGCGCTGGTGTCACAGTCCGGCCCGGTGCTCTACGTCACCGGTGAGGAGTCGGCAGCCCAGGTACGGCTGCGCGCGGACCGGATCGGTGCCCTGGGGGACAACCTCTACATCGCCGCCGAGACGGACCTGTCCGCCGTGCTGTCCCAGGTGGAAGCGGTGCAGCCGGTGCTGCTCATCGTCGACTCGGTGCAGACGATCGTCGCGCCGGGCGTCGAGGGCACCCCCGGCGGGGTGACCCAGATCCGGGAGGTCACCGCCGCCCTCATGGCCGTGGCCAAGCAGCGGGCGCTGAGCACGGTGCTGGTGGGACACGTCACGAAGGAGGGCGCCATCGCCGGGCCGCGCGCCCTGGAGCACCTGGTGGACGTGGTGCTGCACTTCGAGGGCGACCGGCACGCGCAGTTGCGGATGGTCCGGGCCCTGAAGAACCGGTTCGGGCCCACCGACGAGGTCGGCTGTTTCGAGCTGGGCGAGACCGGGCTTGCCGGGCTCGCCGACCCGAGCGGCCTGTTCATCTCCCAGCACGCCGGCCATGTGCCCGGTACCTGCCTGACGGTCACGCTGGAGGGCCGCAGGCCGCTCATCGCCGAGGTGCAGACGCTGGTCGCGCCCTCCGCCACGGCGGATATGCCCCCGCGCCGGGTCACCGCGGGCCTGGACTCGGCCAGGGTGGCGATGGTGATCGCCGTGCTGCAACGCCGCGCGGATGTGAAGCTGGGCAGGCAGGACGTGTTCGCGGCCACGATCGGCGGGGTCCGGCTGGCGGAGCCCGCGGTGGACCTGGCGATCGCCCTGGCGCTGGCCAGCGCGGCGGCGGACCTGAGCGTGGCCGGCCCGGTGGTCGCGGTCGGCGAGGTGGGCCTGGCGGGTGAGGTGCGCCGGGTCCCGGGGGTTGCCCGGCGGATCGCCGAGGCGCAGCGGCTGGGTTTCCGGCGCGCCATCGTTCCGGCCGGATGGGCGTCAGAGCGCGGCGGGGCGGACTCCGAAGCACGTGGCCTGCCCGCCAAGACGCTGACCGACGTGCGGGAAGTCACCTCTGTCAAGGAGGCGATCGCCGCCGCACTGGGCGGGTGACCCCCCTGACATCGAAGGCGACGGCGGTGCAGGCGGTCCGTGGGACAATCGGCCTTGTCATGGTGGACGGGCGGGCGGCAGCGATCCTGCACTGGTATGGGTCCCATGCGCGTGACCTGCCCTGGCGGCGGCCGGACGCTGGCCCGTGGGCCGTCCTGGTCAGCGAGATCATGCTGCAGCAGACACCCGTGTCCCGGGTCCTTCCCGCCTATCAGGCGTGGCTGGAGCGCTGGCCGGAGCCGTCGGCGCTCGCGGCGGCCGCTCCGGCGGACGCGGTGCGGCAATGGGGGCGGCTGGGCTACCCGCGCCGCGCGCTGCGGCTGCACGCCTCGGCCCGGGCGATCACGCAGCGGCACGGCGGCATGGTCCCTGACACGCTGGACGAACTGCTGGCCCTGCCCGGCGTGGGCGCCTACACCGCGGCGGCGGTCGCGAGTTTCGCCTTCGGGCAGCGCCACGCCGTCCTCGACACCAACGTCCGCCGGGTGCTGGCCCGCCTCGTGCGCGGCGACCTGCGGCCGCCGCCGAGCCCGACCGCGATGGAGGTCAGGGTGGCCGAGTCGCTGCTCCCGGCAGAGCCCGGCCTGGCACCGCGCTGGTCGGTGGCGGTCATGGAACTCGGCGCGCTGATCTGCACCGCGGACCGCCCGCAGTGCCCCGACTGCCCGGTTGTCAGCGAATGCGCCTGGCACCGGGCGGGGCAGCCCACCGGCGACCCGCATCAGTCCCGTCGGCGCAGCCAGGGCTACGAGGGCACGGACCGGCAGTGCCGGGGCCGCCTGCTTGCGGTGCTCCGGGAATCCGACGGGCCGGTGCCGGCCGCCTTGCTGGACGCGGCCTGGGCAGATGGGAGTCAGCGCGCGCGCTCGCTGGCCAGCCTGGTCGCGGACGGCCTCGCCGAACCGCTGCCCGGTGGCAGCTATGCCCTGCCCCGCTGACCCCGGAAAGCCACTGGCCCGGGCCGGTTTCCCGGCCCGGGCCAGTGGCTACGACGTGCGGACCGCTAGCTCGCGGTGGGCCCGCCCGCCTGCTGCTGCGTGGCGGGGCCGCTCTCCACCTCGGCCAGGGGGGCATCCAGCACCGGGTCCGGCTTCGGCACCCCCTTGAACGAGAACTGCGCCTCCTCGCCCTCGCCTTCGACGTCGACGATGACGATCTGGCCCGCCCTCAGCTCGCCGAACAGGATCTTCTCGGACAACATGTCCTCGATCGCCCGCTGGATCGTGCGGCGCAGCGGCCTGGCCCCGAGCACCGGGTCGTAGCCGCGCACCGCGAGCAGGGCCTTGGCGGTCGGCCGCAGTTCCAGGCCCATGTCACGGTCCTTGAGCCGCTCGTCCACCTTGGCGATCATCAGGTCCACGATCTCGACGATCTCGTCCTCGGTGAGCTGGTGGAAGACGACCACGTCGTCCACCCGGTTGAGGAACTCGGGACGGAAGTGCTGCTTGAGTTCCTCCTGCACCTTGGCCTTCATCCGGTCATAGGTGCCGCTACCGTCACCCTCCCGGGTGAAGCCCATCCGGAGGCCCTTCGAGATGTCCCTGGTGCCCAGGTTCGTCGTCATGATGATGACGGTGTTCTTGAAATCCACCGTCCGGCCCTGGGCATCGGTGAGCCGCCCGTCCTCCAGGATCTGGAGCAGCGAGTTGAAGATGTCCGGGTGGGCCTTCTCGATCTCGTCGAACAGGACGACGGAGAACGGCTTCCGCCGGACCTTCTCGGTGAGCTGGCCGCCCTCCTCGTACCCGACGTAGCCGGGCGGGGAGCCGAACAGCCGGGACACGGTGTGCTTCTCCATGTACTCGCTCATGTCGAGCTGGATCAGCGAGTCCTCATCGCCGAACAGGAACTCCGCGAGGGTCTTGGACAGCTCGGTCTTGCCGACACCCGACGGCCCGGCGAAGATGAACGACCCGCCCGGGCGCTTGGGATCCTTCAGGCCGGCCCGGGTCCGCCGGATGGCCTGGGAAAGCGCCTTGATGGCGTCGTTCTGCCCGATGACCCGCTTGTGCAGCTCGTCTTCCATCCGCAGGAGCCGCTGCGACTCCTCCTCGGTGAGCTTGAACACGGGGATCCCGGTGGCCGTGGCGAGAACCTCGGCGATGAGATCCTCGTTCACCTCGGCGACGACGTCCATGTCGCCGTCCTTCCACTCCTTCTCCCGCGCGTCCTTGGCGGCGATGAGCTGCTTTTCCTTGTCCCGCAGGGCCGCGGCCTTCTCGAAGTCCTGCGAGTCGATGGCCGACTCTTTGTCCCGCCGGACCTGGGCGATCTTCTCGTCGAACTCACGCAGATCCGGGGGCGCGGTCATGCGGCGGATCCGCATCCGGGACCCGGCCTCGTCGATCAGGTCGATGGCCTTGTCCGGCAGGAACCTGTCACTGATGTAGCGGTCAGCGAGCTGGGCGGCGGCGACCAGGGCGCCATCGGTGATGGACACCCGGTGGTGGGCCTCGTAGCGGTCCCGCAGGCCCTTCAGGATCTCGATCGTGTGCGAGATCGTGGGCTCGGCCACCTGGATGGGCTGGAACCTGCGCTCCAGCGCGGCGTCCTTCTCCAGGTGCTTGCGATATTCGTCCAGCGTGGTGGCGCCGATCGTCTGCAGCTCGCCCCGGGCCAGCATCGGCTTGAGTATCGAGGCCGCGTCGATCGCGCCCTCCGCGGCACCAGCACCGACCAGCGTGTGCAGCTCGTCGATGAACAGGATGATGTCGCCGCGGGTCCTGATTTCCTTGAGGACCTTCTTCAGCCGCTCCTCGAAGTCACCGCGGTAGCGGGAACCGGCGACCAGCGCGCCGAGGTCGAGGGTGTAGAGCTGCTTGTCCTTGAGGGTCTCCGGGACCTCGCCCTTGACGATCTTCTGGGCCAGGCCCTCCACCACGGCGGTCTTGCCCACGCCGGGCTCCCCGACCAGCACCGGGTTGTTCTTGGTGCGCCGGGAGAGCACCTGCATGACCCGCTCGATTTCTTTCTCCCGGCCGATCACCGGATCGAGCTTGCCTTCGCGGGCCGCCTGAGTGAGGTTCCGCCCGAACTGGTCAAGCACCAGGGAGGTGGAAGGAGCGGACTCAGAGGGCGCCCCTGAGGCGGCCGGCTCTTTCCCCTGATAGCCGTGCAGCAACTGGATCACCTGCTGGCGCACCCGGTTCAGGTCCGCGCCAAGCTTCACCAGCACCTGGGCGGCCACGCCCTCGCCCTCACGGATGAGGCCGAGCAGGATGTGCTCGGTGCCGATGTAGTTGTGACCGAGCTGCAACGCTTCGCGCAGGGAGAGTTCGAGCACCTTCTTGGCGCGCGGGGTGAACGGGATGTGCCCCGACGGCGCCTGCTGGCCCTGGCCGATGATTTCCTCGACCTGCTGCCGCACCGCTTCCAGGCTGATCCCCAGCGACTCCAGTGCCTTCGCCGCGACGCCCTCACCCTCGTGGATGAGGCCGAGCAGGATGTGCTCGGTGCCGATGTAGTTGTGATTGAGCATCCTGGCTTCTTCTTGCGCCAGAACGACAACCCGCCGCGCCCGGTCGGTAAACCTCTCGAACATCTTCGTTGCTCCCTCACACAAGCGGCCGGGGGGAGGCCCGATGTCCGGCCCCTGTCCTTCCGCATGGTAGCCCGCGTACCTGGAAGTCGGCTGCGCACGATTGTCGTACATGAAACGTTCCCAGGCCGGAAGGCGTTCATCCCATCCAACCCGGTCAAGAGGGAGACTGTTCCCTGCTACGCCGCAAGCGAACGCCTGGCAGAGATGGGTTTGACACCAGGATCTGGCGGGCAACGGGCCGGTTTCTGGCCGTTCGCGCGATGTCAGCAGCAGGATGTGGCGGGGCAACGACAACGGGGCTGTGGCCCGCATGCGGTACTAGCGGCGGGGTAGCAGTTTGGGCACCCGCCCGCAGATCACCTGCGGGCCGCCCCGAAGAACCAACTAGTGCGCGGACTCGTACTCAGCGATGATCGCAGCCGGAATACGGCCACGCTCACTGACCTTGTGACCACGCTGCTTCGCCCATGCCCTAATTTCCGAACTGCGCTCGCGGCCCGGCCCGCTGCGCGAGCGGCGGCGGCGGCCACCGCCGCCACTGCCTGACACACGGCGGGAGTGCTCAACGTACTTGCCGAACTTCTCACGCAGATCCTTGGCATGCATCGAGCACACATCGATCTCATAGGCGGTGCCGTCAAAGGCGAACGAAACCGTCTCGGTTCCCTCGATCTCACCGTCGTGTGGAAGGTCGCACACGACGGTCACGATCGTCTTCTGTGCCATGAGGACAGCCCTTCTGATGGGGACGTTTAATAGGTTGACGAACAATATACCAAGACTGTTGCGTTTAGCAATTCAGGTCGCGGGCATTCGGCCAGTGCAGTTCCTCATGCCGGGAGCCATGTGAAGCAGCGTGCGCGATTGATGTAACTCTCTGTAATCAGATCCCGAAGGGTCGCCAAACGGACAGAGCCTTCTGTCGGGATGCGATGCAAACGATCTTAGGGGTGATGTGACCTATACCTTATGCTGGTCCGTGGATGGGCCGTGTGCGTCATCACCAGGATCGGCATTCGAAGCGCTGCCGGTAATTTCGGCCTCATCACCGTCATCCGCAGCCTGGCCGCGAGGGCTCATCTGGCGGCGCAGGAACAACGTAAGCCCGATCAAGAACGCGGCAGCCATGATCAGCGGCGGTGTCAGCGCCTCTAGATCGGCAAGCATCCCGGCGCCTCCTCTTTCGCTCGCCCGTGCCTGTACTTGGCATTGTTACTCATGCCGGCCTGTGCAGCGGACACCGGTACTCAGGCTGCGCGGATCCGGGCGCTGAGAGTAGGAGGCGCGGGGCGCCCGCGCCGGGCCGCCCGGATATGTAGCTGCCCCGCCACACCGGGACGCCTGCGCCCTGTCGGCACCGCGTGGCAGGATCAGGCGGCGTGTTCCACGCGGACCTGCACGTCCACTCGCGGTTCTCCCGCGCGTGCAGCAAAGACGCCGAGATCGGAAATCTTGCCTGGTGGGCGGCCCGAAAGGGGCTATCGGTCATCGGCACAGGCGATTTCACCCATCCCGCGTGGGCGGCGGAGCTCGCCGAGTTGCTGGTGCCCGCGGAGCCGGGGCTGCTGGCGCTCAAGCCCGAACCGGCGGCCAGGCTACGGCGCACCCTGCCGCCAAGCTGCCAGGCCGAAATCCGTTTCCTGCTGTCGACGGAGATCTCCACAATTTACAAGCGCGACGGCGCCACCAGGAAGGTGCATCATCTCCTCTACGCCCCCACGTTCGAGGCGGCGAGCGTGATCACCACGGCACTGGCCAAGGTGGGCAACCTGGCTTCCGATGGCCGGCCAATCCTCGGTCTGGACTCCCGTCACCTGTTGGAAATTACGCTGAACGCAGGGCCGGGGTGCTTCCTCATTCCTGCTCACATCTGGACGCCGTGGTTCGCCGTTCTTGGTTCGAAGTCCGGGTTCGACGCCGTGCCCGACTGTTACCTTGACCTAGCCGAACATGTCTTCGCGGTGGAGACGGGACTCTCCTCAGACCCGCCGATGAACTGGATTTGCTCCGGACTTGACCACTACCGGCTTGTGAGCAACTCCGATGCGCATTCGCCGCCGATGCTCGGCCGGGAGGCAACCACGTTCAGCACGGCAGTGGACTACTTTGCGATGTTGCGTGCGTTGCGTACAGGCCAGGGACTTGCCGGGACGCTGAACTTCTTTCCAGAAGGCGGCCGTTACCACGCCGATGGGCATCGCAAGTGCGGAGTCCGGCTGCTGCCCACGGAGAGTGGGCGCCATGCGGGTATGTGCCCGAAATGCGGGAAACCGCTGACCATTGGCGTGATGAACCGGGTAGCGGAACTCGCGGACCGCCCGGAAGGGTACCGGCCAGCGGGAGCGGCGGCCTCGGCCAACCTGGTTTCCCTGCCCGAGATCATCGGTGAGATCCGCGGCACCGGGCGGCAGAGCAAGAAGGTCACCATGGAGGTGGACCGGCTGGTCGCCGCACTCGGACCGGAATTGCACATTCTCCGCGAGGCCGGCACCGCCGATATCGGCCGCACCGCGGGCAGCATGGTTGCCGAGGCCATCACCCGGCTCCGCAGGGGCGAGGTGATCAAGGAAGCGGGTTACGACGGGGAGTACGGGGTGATCCGCCTGTTCCGGCCGGAGGAACTGGCCGGCACGGCGGCCCTGTTCGATATCCCGGCGACCGGCGCCGGCGGGCTGTCCGGCGTCTCCGCGCCGGCAGTCGCGCCGCCCGCAGGCCCGGGACCGCACGCAGGGCTCCGGGCGGCTGGGGACGCCGGCGAGGAGACGGGTGGCGCCGGGCCGGGCGGTGGACGGGCAGGCGGGACGCAGGCGGGCGCTGCCGCGGCGGACGGCGGCCAGCGAGCCGGGCAAGAGCCTGGCGGGCCGGGCGTCTGGCATGAAAACGGGGCCGCCGGCGGGTCTATGCTCGCGGGCCTCGATCCCGGCCAGCGAGAGGCCGCACAGGCCCCGGGGCCACTGCTGGTCCTCGCCGGGCCAGGGACCGGCAAGACGCGCACGCTCACCCGCCGGATCGCCGTCATGGTCGCCGGGCGCGGCGTGCCACCCGAGGCGTGCCTGGCGCTTACCTTCACCCGCCGGGCGGCCGCGGAGATGCGCGAACGGCTCGCCGTGCTGCTGCCCGCCCAGGCCGGGCGGCTGATGATCACCACCTTTCACGGGCTGGGCCTGACGATCCTGCGCGAGAACCCCGGCCGGGCCGGGCTGGACCCCGGCTTCGCGGTGGCCGACGAGAAGGCCAGGCTCGCGGTGGCGGCGGAGGAGGCCGGGTCGGTCACGGCGGCGCGGCGCCTGCTCACCGAGGTGGCGCGGGACCCCGGCGCGGCGGGCGAGTTCGCCGGGCTGCTCGCCTCGCGCGGCCTGGTGGATTTCGACGGCCTGATCACCCTCCCGCTGGCGATGCTTCGCGCGGACCCGGCCCTCGCGGCGTCGCTGGCGGCACGCTGGCGGTCCATCAGCGTGGATGAGTACCAAGACACCGATGCCGCGCAGTACGCCCTGCTGCGCCTGCTGGCGGGCGACGGCAGCGGCCTGGCCGTGATCGGCGACCCGGATCAGGCGATCTACGGGTTCCGCGGCGCCGATGTGGGTTTCTTCCTCAGCTTCGGGCGCGACTACCCCGGGGCCAGGACCGTGACGCTGGCCCGCAACTACCGTTCTGCTCCGGTGATCGTCGCGGGCGCGATGCAGGCCGTGGCGCCCGCCACGCTTGTCCCGGGCAGGCGGATGAGCGCCGCGGCCGGTCCGGCGCCAGGCGCCGCCGAGCGGATCACCGTGCACGAGGCGGCCTCTGACCGGGCCGAGGGCGCGTGGATCGCCCAGGCCATCGACAAGCTGCTGGGCGGCGCCTCGTTCCATTCGCTGGACACCGGCCGTGCGGACGGGCATGCGGGCGGCAAGCTCGCGCTTGCCGACATGGCCGTGCTTTACCGCACCGACGCTCAGGCCGTGGCGCTCGGCCGGGCCCTGACGCGGGCCGGGCTGCCGTTCCAGAAGCGCTCACACGACCTGCTGGGGCGCCGGGCGGCCGTACCGGAAATCCTGCGGGAGATGACCGGCGAGGCCGGCCTGAGCGCGGGCGGCGCGGGGGTGGCGGAGCGGCTGCGTGCCGCGGTGCACGGGCTCGCGTCGCGATCGCCGGACGTGCGGGCCGGTGGCCGGCGCACCTCCGGCGGAGGGATGTCACCCGTGGACGTGCTGGCCGCCGGGGAGGTGCTCGCCCCGCTCGCGCGCCGGTGCGGTGACGACTTCGAGCGGTTCCTGACCGAGATCGCGCTGGGCGCCGAGGCCGACGCGCTGGATCCGCGGGCGGACGCGGTCACGCTGCTGACCATCCATGCCGCCAAGGGGCTGGAGTTCAGCGTGGTCTTCGTGGCCGGATGCGAGCGGGACCTGCTGCCCCTCTGGCCGGGACGCGCCGACCTTGCGGAGGAGCGGCGGCTGCTGTTTGTCGCGATGACCCGCGCCCGGACGCATCTGTTCCTCACCTGTGCCGCGCGGCGGCGCAGGCACTCGGCCGTGACGGAGACCGGCCCGTCACCGTTCCTCGCCTCGATCGATTCCCGGCTGCTCGACCGGCCCGCGGTGCCGCGCCCGCGCCATCCTGGGATGAGCCAGCCGCGCCTGCTATGAGCCCGGCGGGGCACCATGCCTACCGGCCGAGGACCACGCCGCCGTTCGGGGAAAGCACCTGGCCGGTGACCCAGCCGCCGTCCGGCCCGAGCAGCCAGGAGATCAGCGAGGCCACCTCCTCCGGCGTCCCTTCCCGGCCGACCAGGGTCTGCGCCGCGCGCTCGCGCCGGGAATCGCCGGTGAGCCGGCCTGCCCAGAACTCGGTGTCGGGCACGAACCCGGGCGCGACCACGTTGGCGGTGCCACCGTGCGGGCCAAGTTCCCGTGCGAGGTCGTAGACATGACCGTGCAGCGCGGCCTTGACCGCCCCGTAGGACCCGCCGCCGCTGCCGCGCAGCGCCGCCACCGAGGAGAGCAGCACCACCCGGCCGCCGCCCCGCTCAAGCGCCTCGCGCAACGCTTCTACCAGCAGGACCGCGGTGAGCACGTTGGATTCGAACGAAGCCAGCCAGTCCCGGCGGACACCGTCCAGCCCGGCCGCGCCCTCCCCGCCCGGCGACAGGCCGCCCGCCGCGGCCACGACGCCCGCGCAGCGGCGTTCCGCGGCACGGACGCGCTCCGCGACCGCCGTGGCCCCCGCCACGGTCGCCAGGTCGGCACTGACCGCATCCAGGCGCGGGGCCAGCTCCACGGCGAGCCGTTCGAGCGGCCCGGGCCGCCGCCCCGCCGCGAGCACATGAAAGCCGTCCGCGACCAGCCGGTGGGACACTGCCCGGCCGATGCCGGTACCCGCACCACTGACCACGACCATGTCCGGAGAGTTCATGGCAGTTCCCTTCCGCTGGCCGGCCCGGCACGGTGGCTGACCATGCCCTGATATCACAGATGCAGCAGCATCCGGTGGTTACCGAGGGTGTTCGGCTTGACCCGGTCGAGGTCCAGGAACTCGGCGACGCCCTCGTCATAGGACCGGAGCAGTTCGTCGTATACCTCGGGCGAGACGGGCGCCCCGTCGATCTCCGCGAAGCCGTGCCGCGCGAAGAACCCGGTCGCGAAGGTGAGCACGAACACCCGGCGCACGCCCACCTCCCTGGCGCTGCCGAGCAGGGCGGCCACCAGCCGGTGCCCGATCCCGTGCCCCTGCAGGCCCGGGCGCACCGCTACCGTCCGGATCTCGGCCAGGTCCTCCCACATCACGTGCAGGGCCCCGCAACCCACGACAGCGCCGTCGGCGGCGCGTTCGGCAACCCAGAACTCCGGTACGTCCTCATACAGCGTCACGGTCGCCTTGCCGAGCAGGCGCCGGGACTCGACGTTGATGTTCACCAGGCCGGCGATCGCTCGCACGTCCGGGGTCCGGGCCCGCCTGATCATGTAGTCCATCGCGCGCAAACCCTAGCCGGGCCCGGGCGGCACCGCAGCCAGCGGTACGTCTGCGCAGGTCAGGTGGCCAAAGGTGCGCCTTACCAATGCTTGAACTCAGCGCCGCCGGGAACGCCGATCTCAATACGGCATATCACGGGCAGATCACACCCGCTCTCAGCCCCATCACAAGCTCGTGAACTGCGAGAATACTGCTCACTAATCCGCCCCGGGTTGCAGGGACCCCCCAAGGGGGGGCCCGCTTATCGCGAGCTGGCCACTCACGAGCCTGGCGCTATGCAAAGATTCACTCGTTCGGAGTTGCTGGCCCCCGCAGGCCGCATTACCTTGCGGCGCCGCAACCACGCTGATCGCGCCCCCCGGCAGCACGGCCAGAGCAGTCTGGCCCGGCGAACCCGGCGCGGCGGTTCGCTGATGAGAGGAGATCGGGTGGAGCACTTGCGTCCCCGCAAGTACATGCCAAGTGGTCCACGAAATGCACACCGCAGGCCCGGCCGGGCCTGCGGACGGGTGGCTACCGTGATCGGCGCGACCGCGCTGTTCTGCCTCGTCCTGCCCTTCGGCGTCGGAGGTGCCGCGCCCAGCCAGCCCATGCCCAGCCTGAAGGATCTGGTGGCACAGGCCAGGACGCTCTCCAACGAGATCAACAGCCTGAACGAGCAGTACAACGGGCTGCGGATCCAGCTCACCCAGGCGCAGACCGAGGCGAGGGTCGCCGAGAGCACCTACGTGCGGGACCTCACCGAGCTCAGGGCCGGGAGTCTCGCCGTGGGCCAGCTCGCGGCCCAGAGCTACATGAACGGCGGATTGACCACCCCGCTGGAGCTGCTGACCACGAGCACGGCGTCGACCCTGATCGGCCGGGCGGCGTTCGTGCAGGAGCTGCAGAAGGAGAACGGCGACCAGGTGAGCCAGATCGCCGAGGGCGTCGCCGCCGCGCAGCGCGCCCGCGCGAGCGCCGAGCAGCAGACCCAGCGGGCCAAGCAGCTCACCGCGCAGATGGCCATCAAGCGGCGGCAGGCCCAGGGCAAGATCAACCTGCTGAACAGCTCGGTGTTCAAGAAGGCCATGGCCGTGTTCAACCAGACCGGCAACTACCCGAACTTCAGCATCCCGACCGCCAACACGATCGGTGCGCAGGCGCTGCGCTGGGCGCTCTCCAAGCGCGGTGACCCCTATGTCTGGGGCGCGGCGGGCCCGAGCTCCTTCGACTGCTCCGGCCTGGTCCTGTGGGCCTACGCCAAGGTCGGCATCAGCCTGCCGCACTTCACCGGCGACCAATGGAACATGGGCGTGCACGTGGGCAAAAACCAGCTCCAGCCCGGGGATCTGGTGTTCTTCTACCCGGACATCGGCCACGTGGGCCTGTACATCGGCAACGGCCTGATGGTGGACGCCCCGGACTTCGGCGAGGACGTGCAGGTCCAGCCGGTCATGTGGAACGTCTACGTGGGCGCCGTCCGGATCGTGGGCTGAGACCCGCAGCGGGCCCGCTGGCCGTAGCGGGCCCGCTGCGCAGCACTTCTACTCCGGGCGGACCATCGGGAACAGGATCGTCTCCCGGATGGTCTCGCCGGTGAACATGATCAGCATCCGGTCGATGCCCATGCCCATTCCCCCGGTCGGGGGCATCCCGTACTCCAGTGCCTGCAGGAACTCCTCGTCGACCACCATCGCCTCGGGGTCACCCCCGGCGGCGAGCAGCGACTGCGCGGTGAGCCGGGCCCGCTCCTCCACCGGGTCGACCAGCTCGGAGTAGCCGGTGCCCAGCTCGGTGCCGAATGCCACCAGGTCCCAGCGCTCCGCCAGCCGGGGATCCTCGCGGTGGGCCCGGGTGAGCGGGGACACCTCGACCGGGAAGTCCCGGTAGAAGGTGGGCATGACCGTGTGCCGCTCGACCAGCCGCTCGTACATCTCGAGCACGACCTGGCCGCGGTTCCACTTCGGCTCGGCCGGCACGCCTGCGCGCGCGCACAGCGCCCGCAGCCGCTGCTCGCCGGTGTCCGGGGTGACCTCCTCGCCGAGCGCCTCGGACACCGCGCCATACACGCTCTTGACCGGCCAGTCGCCGCCGATGTCGGCCTCGATCCCGTCCGCCCGGTGCAGCTGGGTGCCGCCGAGCGCGTCCTTGGCGGCCCGCTGGATCAGCTCCCGGGTGAGCGTGGCCACGGTCATGTAGTCGCCGTAGGCCTCATAGGCCTCCAGCATGGTGAACTCCGGGTTGTGCGTGGCGTCCACGCCCTCGTTCCGGAAGTTGCGCCCGATCTCGTAGACCTTCTCGATGCCGCCGACCACCAGCCGCTTGAGGTAAAGCTCCAGCGCGATCCGCAGGTAAAGGTCCATGTCGTAGGCGTTGATGTGGGTGGCGAACGGCCGCGCGTTCGCCCCGCCGTGCACCCGCTGCAGGATGGGCGTCTCGGCCTCGATGAACCCGCGGTCGTGGAGCTCTTCACGCACCGCCCGCGTCACCGCTGCCCGGAGCTCGGCCATCTGGCGCGCCTTCGGGTTGACGATCAGGTCGACATAACGCTGCCGGACCCGCGACTCTGGGTCCGTCAGCCCATGGTGCTTGTCGGGAAGCGGCCGAAGGGCCTTGGCCGTGATGGCGAACCTGTCGGCCAGGACGGACAGCTCACCGCGGCGGGACGAGATGACCTCGCCTTCCACGCCGACGTGATCCCCGAGGTCCACGTCCCGCTTCCAGGCCGCGAGCATGTCCTCGCCGACCCGGCCGGCCGACAGCATCACCTGGATGTCCCCGGTGCCGTCGCGGATGGTCGCGAAGCACAGCTTCCCGGCGATGCGCGACAGCATCACCCGGCCGGTGACACCCACGTGCTCGCCGGTGGCGGTGTCCGGCGCCAGATCCGGGTGCCGGCCGCGCACCTCGGCGATCGTGGCGGTCCGGGGAAAGCCCACCGGGTAAGGGTCGGTGCCCTCGGCGATCAGCCGTTCCCGCTTGGCCAGCCGGACCCGCGTCTGCTCGGGCAACTCGGCCGGGTAATCGTCGTCCTCCACGCCGACGAGGCTACCGGCGCCGCGGCGCCGGCCGGACCGGTTTTTGCGCGGGTCAGCCGCCGGCCATGTTGCGCTCGAACACCAGGCGCAGCCCGATCAGGGTCAGCCAGGGCTCATGCGCGTCGATAACGCTGATCTCGCCGAGTACCAGCGGTGCCAGCCCGCCCGTGGCGATGACGGTCACCGAGTCCGGATCGTCCGGCGCCAGTTCCGCGACGATCCGCCGGGCGATCCCCTCGACCTGGCCCGCGAAACCGAAGATGATCCCGGACTGCAGCGCCTCGACGGTGTTCTTGCCGATCACGTGCTGCGGCCGGGCCAGCTCGACCTTGAGCAACTGCGCGGCGCGGCGGGAGAGGGCATCCACGGAGATCTCGATGCCGGGGGCCAGGGCGCCGCCGACGAACTCCCCGCGGCCGCTGACCGCGTCGAAGTTGGTGGAGGTGCCGAAGTCCACGACCAGGGCCGGGCCGCCGTAGAGGTGCACCGCGGCGACCGTGTTCATGATCCGGTCGCTGCCCACCTCCTTCGGGTTGTCCATCCGCACCGAGACGCCGGTGCGCACCCCCGGCTCCACGATCAGCGCGGGGGTGTCGCCGTAGTAGCGCTGGCACATCTCGCGCATCTCGTGCAGCACCGAGGGCACGGTGGAGCACAGCGCGATCCCGCTGATGTCCGGGTCCTTCAGGACGGCGCTCTGCCCGATCAGCCCCTGCAGCACCACGGCGATCTCGTCGGCGGTGCGGGCCGGATCGGTGGCGATGCGCCAGTGCTCGACGACCTCCTCGCCCTCGAACACCCCCAGCACCGTGTTGGTGTTGCCCACGTCAATCGTCAGCAGCATGGCACTCCCTCACCGCCCCGAAGCCCAGCCCAGCGGCCCCAGGAACACCGGCCGCCTCCCCTGCCCCGCAGCTCGCGAGGACGCGGCGGCGGGCAGGGGCGGGGCGAGCGCGGCGGGCGGGGTCATGGGGCCGGCAGGCCCAGGGTCAGCGGGGTGTTGTCGATCAGGCGGGTGGCCCCGGCCCGGCCGGCCACCAGCAGCAGGGCGTCGCCGGCGAAACCCGGCTTCACCGGGGTGAACGTATCCGGCTCGACCAGGGCCAGGTAGTCGGTGACCAGCGGCGGGTCGGCCTTGGCCGCCTCGTCCAGGACCTGCTGCGCGGCCGCGGCCACCGCGTCCGGGCCGGATTCACCGGACCGCCGGCCGGCCCGCAGGGCACGGGACAGCGCCAGGGCGGCAGCCCGCTGCGGCGCGGTCAGGTAGGCGTTGCGGCTGGACACCGCCAGCCCGTCCGGATCCCGGACAGTGGGCACGCCGGCGATCTCGACGCCGAGGCACAGGTCTTCGGTCATCCGCCTGATCAGGGCAAGCTGCTGCGCGTCCTTCTCCCCGAACACCGCGACCTGCGGGCCGACGAGCTGGAACAGCTTGAGCACGACCGTGAGCACCCCGGTGAAGAAGCCCGGCCGGGACGCGCCCTCAAGCACCTGCCCCATCGGGCCCGGGTCCACGGTGATCAGCTGTTCCCTGGGATACATCTGGGCGTCGCCGGGCGCGAACACCAGCGCCACCCCTTCCCGCTCGCAGATCGCCAGGTCCGCGTCCAGATCGCGCGGGTAGCGGTCGAGATCCTCACCGGCCCCGAACTGGAGCGGGTTGACGAACACGGAGACCACGACACTTCCGTATGGCCGCGAAAGAGCCGCCGCGCTGCGGAGCAATGCGATGTGACCTTCGTGGAGCGCGCCCATCGTCGGCACCAGGACGATGGGCGCGCCCAGCAGCTTGCGCGCGACGGTCATGCCGAGCCTGGTGCGGGCCACGACCGGGGGCGTCACCGCGGCGCCCCGGCGAGCACCTCAAGCAGCCGCTGGGCGTCCGGGGCGGCCAGCATGCCCGCGGCCAGCGCCCGGTCGGCGGTGAGCCGCGCCAGCGCGACGTAGGCCCGCAGCGCCTCGGGTGAGGCCCGCTGCAGCGCCGCCACGTGGCTGGCCACGGTATCCGCGTCGGCGCGTGCGACGGGCCCGGTCAGGCCCGCGTCGCCGAGCACCAGCGCGTTGTCCAGCGCGGCGCTCAGCAGTGGCCGCAGCATCCGCGCCGGGTCCGGCACGCCGGCCATGCCAAGCAGCTCGGCCGCCTGGACCACCAGCGTGACCAGGTGGTTGGCCCCGCTGGCCAGGGCCGCGTGGTAGAGCCCGCGGTGATCCTCATCGATGAAGACCGGCTCGCCGCCCATCTCGATGACCAGCCCCTCCGCAACCGGGCGCAGCGCGGCCGGGGCGGTGACCCCGAAACAGATCCCGGCCAGGCGGTTCAGGTCGTCCGGGCGCCCCGCGAAGGTCATCACCGGGTGCAGCGCCAGCGGCAGCCCGCCCAGGCGGGTGGTCGCGTCGAGCACGCCGACGCCGTAGCGGCCGCTGGCGTGCGCGAGCAGGCGGCCCGCCACCGGGGCCTCGGTGGCGGCCAGCCCGTTGATCAGCCCCGGCAGGGCGTCGTCGGGCACGGTCAGCAGGACGAGGTCCGCGCCAGCGAGAACGGCGGCCGGGCGCCGTACCGGCACGCCCGGCAGCATCGCGGCCGCCCGCTGGACCGAGGCGTCCGACACCGCGGAGACGGCCACGACCTTGTGCCCGGCCCTGGCCAGCGCGGCGCCCAGGACGACGCCGACCTTTCCGGCTCCGATCACGCCCACCCGGAGCCGGGCAGGATGCGGCTGACTCGGGTCCACCGGGCTCGGCATGGATTCTTATCCCTCTCGGTCCAGTCCTCACGCGTGGCCGGTGAACGGGCCCTGCGACAGGTCAGTGGACGCCGGACGGCAACGATCAGCATAGCCGCGGCGTCTTGCCCGGCACCGCGGCGCGCGCCGCGGGATCGCGGTCCGGAAGATCCGCCGCCGGGGGCCTGCCAGCCGCCTAGAGTCGGCGGTGTGTGGATGACCTGGCGCCAGGCCATGCAGGCCGCGCTCTACGGCCCGGGCGGGTTCTACGCCAGGGGTGAGCCCCCCGCCCGGCACTTCCGCACCTCGGTCCACGCCTCGCCGGGCTACGCCGCGGCGGTGCTGGAACTGCTGCGCGAGGTGGACGCGGGGCTTGGCCGGCCGGAGCGGATCGACCTGGTGGACGTCGGCGCTGGCCGGGCCGAACTGCTGGCGCAGGTCCTCGCCGCGGCCGGGCCTGAGCGGGGGCTGGCCGGGCGGATCGCCCCATGCGCGGTGGAGGTGGCCCCGCGGCCCGCCGGGCTCGATCCGCGGATCCGCTGGGAGCGCGTGCCGCCGGCCGCCATCACCGGGCTCGTGATCGCCAGCGAATGGCTGGACAACATCCCGCTGGACGTGGTGGAACTGACCGCCGCCGGCCCGGCCGTGATCCTGGTGGACCCGGCCACCGGCGCCGAACGCGCCCACGGCCGGCCCGGTCCGGCCGACCTGGCCTGGATCCGCGACTGGTGGCCGCTGCGCGCCCGCGGCGAGCGCGCCGAGGTCGGCCGCACCCGGTGCGCCGCGTGGGCCGGGGTGATCCGCAGGATCGACCGCGGCGTCGCGGTGGCCGCCGACTACGGGCACCTCAGGGCGGCCCGGCCGGGCGGCGGGACGCTGACCGGTTACCTGGAGGGGCGGGCGGTGCCCGCGGTCCCCGACGGGTCCAGGGACATCACCGCGCACGTGGCACTGGACGCCTGCGCGGCGGCCGGCCAGGCAGCGGGCGCGGGCGAGACCGTGCTCACTACGCAACGGGCGGCGCTGCGGGAACTGGGCCTGGACGCGCGGCGCCCCCCGCTGGCGCTCGCGGCCAGCGACCCGGAAGGTTATGCCCTGGCCCTGTCCCGCGCGTCGCGAGACGCCGAACTGGTGGACGGCGCGGGGCTCGGCGGGTTCGGCTGGCTGGCCCAGGCGGCCGGCCTGAGCCTGCCGGCGCCGTTGGCGAAGCTGGCCGGCCCGGCGTCCTAGCCCATGGCAGCATGGGCGGATGCGCGAGCGCCAGGCACCCGGGGAGCCAGGTCCCGGCCGCCAGGCGGAGGCGGTCACCGGCACCTGGCTGCCCGGGGCCGCTACGACCGGAGCCGCCGCGGCCGGGGACGCCGCGGCGAGGGACGCCACGGCCGGGGCCGGCGGCGGGCCGGAGTTCCTCATCAATCTGGGGACGGCGCACCCGTCGGCGCACGGGATGCTGCGCCTGCGGCTCACCCTGGACGGCGACCGGATCTTGGCGGCCGAGCCGGAGATCGGGTTCATGCACCGGGGCGCGGAAAAGCTGTTCGAGGTGCGGGACTACCGCCAGATCATCGTGCTCGCCAACCGGCACGACTGGCTTGGTGCCTTCGCCAGCGAACTGGGCGTGGTGCTCGCCGCGGAACGGCTGGCGGGGATCGAGGTGCCGCCCAGGGCGGTCTGGGGCCGCACCATGCTGGCCGAGCTGAACCGGGCGCTGAGCCATCTCGCCTTCCTCAGCTCCTACCCGCCGGAGATCGCGGCCGCGGCCGGCGAACCGGGCGGGGCAGCGGCGGCACGGGCCGCGTTCGGAGCACGCGAGTCCATCCAGTCGATCATGGAGGAGATCTCGGGCGGCCGGATGCACTACATGTTCAACCGGGTAGGCGGCCTGAAGGAAGAGATCCCGGCCGGCTGGCTGGCCCGGGCCCGCCGGGTCATCGACGAGGTGCGCGCGGCGCTGCCCGTCATCGGGGCCGCGCTGGGCCAGGACGGCTTCCGCGACCGCACCAGGGGCATCGGGGTGCTGACACCGCCGCAGGTGCGGCAATACGGAGTCAGCGGTCCCGCGGCCCGCGCCTGCGGGGTGGACTTCGACCTGCGCCGCGACGAGCCTTACCTCGCCTACGCCGAACTCGCGGGGGTGCTCCGGGTCCCGGTCCGCGCCGAGGGGGACTGCCTGGCCCGGTTCGAGTGCCTGCGCGATCAGCTAGCGGTCTCCCTGGACCTGGCCCAGGAGTGCGCAGGACGGCTCGCCAGCCTCCCCCAGGGCCCGCTGAGCGCGAGGTTGCCGAAGGTGTTCAAGGTGCCTGAGGGACATGCCTACGTGTGGACGGAGGGCCCCCTCGGGCTGTGCGGCTACTACCTGGTGTCCCGGGGCGGCAAGACGCCGTGGCGGCTCAAGCTGAGGTCGGCCTCGTTCAGCAACATGGCGGTGCTCCCTGACCTGCTGCCCGGGCACCGGATCGCCGACCTGGCGGCCATCCTGGGCTCCCTGTTCTTCGTCGTGGGTGACATGGACAGGTAGGCGGTCCCGGTGCCGCGGTCAGTGCGCGGTGCCGGAATGCGGCGGCTGGCCGGGTTCGGCGTCCTCGTCCCTGTCGCCGCCGTTCCGGACGCGGCAACCGTTCTCCAGGTACAGCGCGGCGGCGATGAGCAGTAGCGCGGCGGCCAGTGTCGCCCCGGACACCACCGCGTCGGACCGGTACGCCGACTTGTCCAGTGACGCCGAGACGTAGATCAGGAAACCGGCGGCCAGCCCGCCGATGAGGGCCCCCGCCAGCGAACTGGCCTTCGCCAGCGCGGCTATCCTGGCCACCGCGATCGGGGGGATCGGGGTACCGTGGCCGGCCAGCCTGGCCCGCACGTTCCGGCCGGTGATCGCCTCGGCGATGGCGAGCAGCGCCAGCGCGGGCACCCCGCTCCAGGGCAGCGGTGGCAGCGACGCGTACACCTGCCGCAGCAGGAGCCACATCCCGACGGCGCAGATCAGGCCGGTCAGCACCAGGGTGCGCGCCTTGGTCGGTGTCATCGGGGCCGCACCGCCGCGCTGGCCCTGGTGGCGGTCATGCGGGCGGGTGCAGCACGGCGCCCTCCACCCGGGCGACCCCTGCGGTGCCCACGGCGGCCAGCAGGTCCGCCACCGGCCCGCGGCCCGGGAGCTGCGCCTGCGGGTCGGCGTCGTGCCAGGGAGCGAGGACGAACGCGCGCTCGTGGGCGCGGGGATGCGGCAGCGTCAGTCCTGGGCTGTTGCTCATCTCGTCACCGTAGACGATGAGATCCAGGTCGAGCGTTCGCGGACCCCACCGCTCGTCACGAACGCGGCCGAACGCATCCTCAAGGCTGAGGCACCGTTCGAGCACGGCCCGCGCGGGCATGAACGTCTCCGCGATCACCACGGCATTCAGGTAGTCGGGCTGCTCCGGCCCGCCGACCGGGGTGGTCTCGTAGACCGGTGACACGGCCACGAACGTGATGCGGGGGGTGTCGAACAGCCCGTCCAGCCCGCCTTGCAGGTAATCCATGCGGTCGCCGAGATTGCTGCCCATGGCGATGACCGTGCGCCGGTTCACGAGGGCCGCGCCCGGCGGATGACGACGCTGACGTCGCTGAACGGATGAGCGATGGGCGCTTGCGGCTTGTGGATGGTGATCTCAACCTCCGCGACCAGGGGTTCGGACAGGCAGTCGGCGGCGAGCCGCTCGGCCAGCGTCTCGATCAGCCGGACGGGCGGCTCCTCGGCCAGGCGCACCAGCCGGCTGGCAAGCGCACCATAGTCAACGGTCTTGGACAGGTCATCGCTCCCGGCGGCGGGCCTGGTGTCCAGCCACAGCACCGCGTCGATCACGAACTCCTGGCCGGACTGCCGCTCGGAGTCGAGCACGCCGTGCCGGGCGAAAACCCGCAGCCCCCGCAGCTCGATCCGGTCCAGCTCCGTCATCTACGCCTCCCCCGCGGCCGCGGCCGCCCGCCAGGCCTCGGCGACGCGGACCGCGTCGGAA
This sequence comes from uncultured Actinomycetes bacterium, assembly GCA_963806145.1. Classification (GTDB taxonomy): domain Bacteria; phylum Actinomycetota; class Actinomycetes; order Streptosporangiales; family Streptosporangiaceae; genus DASXKD01. The sequence continues at coordinate 195,710 of CAWDXD010000004.1, read as the reverse complement.
TTGGCGGGCACCTCGTGTACCCGGGCGCACCAGGCGCCCGCGGCGGCGGCGAGGGCGGTCACCGCGACCGTGGCGTCATCGGAGCCCGCGAAGGACCGGGGGGTTCCGTCGGGGCCGGCCAGCAGCCGGCCAAGGAAGCGCTTGCGCGATGCCCCCACGAGCACGGGGAAGGCATGCCCGGTGCCGTCCAGGCAGGACAGGCGGTCCAGGTTCACCAGGAGCGCCCAGTTGTGCTCGGCCTGCTTGGCGAAGCCGAGGCCCGGATCCACCACGATCATCGACGCGTCCACGCCCTGCGCGATCACCGTGTCGATCCGGTGGCGCAGTTCCTCGCATACCTCTGCGACGACGTCGGCGTAGACGGCCCGGTCCTGCATCTGGTGGCTGTGGCCGCGCCAGTGCATGACCACATAGGGCACCCCGGCCTGGGCCACCAGGCGCGGCATGTCCGGGTCGGCCAGGCCGCCGCTCACGTCGTTGACCAGGCTGGCACCGGCATCCAGTGCGGCGGCGGCCACCTCGGCCCGCATGGTGTCGACGCTGACCGGCACGTTCTCGCTGGCCAGCCCGGTGATCACCGGGATGACCCGGCGCAGCTCCTCGTCGGCGGGTATCCGCTGGGCACCGGGCCTGGTGGATTCCCCGCCCACGTCCACGATGTCGGCGCCCTGGGCGGCGAGCTGCCGGCCCCGGCCGATCGCCGCCTCGGCCCCGAACCACTCGCCGCCGTCGGAGAACGAATCCGGTGTGACGTTCACTACCCCCATGACCAGGCACCGGCCTGGATCCGGAAGCCCGGGCGGGCCCGGGCCGCGGCGCATGCCAGCCAGCCGGGCAGCCCCGGGCCGGCCCCCGGCGGGCGTGCCGCTTGTCACACAGGTCACCCTATGCGCGGAGGGCGACATCGACACAGGCCGGCTGAGCAGCCGGCCGGACCGATTCCGGCGGCCAGGCTCAGCGGTGCTGGCGCAGTGGCCGCGCCAGCCGGGTGAGCCCCATCCGGCGGGCGATCCGGCGCACCTCCACGGTGGGCCAGACCAGGAACGCCTCGGCTTCCAGGGCGGCAAGCGCGACCCGCGGCGCATCCCTGGTCCCGGAGAACACGAAGAAACGCGGTACCCACAGCGGGCAGAACTTGGCGTTGAACTTGTACAGGGACTCGATCTGGAACCACCGGGAGGCGAACAGCAGGATGCCCCGCCAGGCGCGCAGCACCGGCCCGGCGCCGATCCGCTCGCCGCGGGCCAGGGCCGAGCGGAACACCGCGAAGTTCAGCGACACCCTCTTGATGCCGAGTTCCTGGGCCGCCTTGATCGTCTCCACGATGAGGAAGTCGTTCACCCCGGGCTGCGCGGACCGCTCCCGGCGCATGAGGTCCAGGGAGAGGCCGTCAGATCCCCACGGCACGAAGTGCAGCAGGCCGCGCAGCACCCCGTCTTCGGTGGCCGTGGCGATGACGCAGTCCCCGTCGTCCCGGCCGCCGACGCGGCCAAGGGCCATCGAGAACCCGCGTTCTGTGGGACTGCCACGCCAGGAGTCCGCCCGGCGGATCAGCCGCTCCACCTCGTCCGGCGGCACCTCGGAAAGCCGCCGCACCTGCGCCACGTACCCCTGCCGGCACACCCGCCCGGCCATCTGCCGGACGTTGCGCATCTGCCTGCCCTGGAGGCTGAAGTCGGCGACCTCCACCACTGCCTCGTCACCGAGTTCCAGGGCGGTCAGCCCGCCCTCCCGGCACCAGACCTCCGCGCCAAGCTCGCTGCAGCCCATCACCGCGGGCGCCCAGGCGTGCCTGGCCGCCTCGTCGAGGAATGCGTGGATCGCGCCTGGCCAGGCCTCGGGATCTCCGATGGGGTCACCGCTGGCCAGCATGACCCCGGAGACCACCCGGTACCCGACGCATGACTTGCCGGTGGGTGACCAGATCACGCTCTTGTCGTGGCGGAGCGTGAAATAGCCGAGCGAGTCCCGGTGCCCGTGCCGTTCCAGCAGCCCCCGGATCTCCTGCTCGTCCTGCCCGCTGAGCCTGCCCTTCAGCTTGGCCGGGCGCAGGAACAGGTACCCGGTGACGAGCAGCGTGAACACGCCGAGCGAAGTGGTCAGGATGTTGAAGAAGTCGCCCCGGCCCTCGGGCACGAACCGGACCGGGCCGGTCACGCCGACCAGGCCGTAGCCGGTATGCACGATCCGCTGCCACACCGAGTAGTTCTCGGCCAGGCCGCGCACCAGCAGCATGTAGGTCAGGCCGATGGCCACGTCCGCGATCAGCAGGCAGACGAAGACCCTCGCGGCACGCCACCGGGTGCGTGCCTCGCCCACCGCGTAGAACTCGTCCCGGTAGAAGAGCAGGCCGCCCAGCAGGATCGCGGAGATCACGCCGGGCGCAAGATAGGGCGCGTGCACCACATGAATGAGCACGCTGAAGGTAAGCAACAGGCAAGTTGCCTGCCAAGCGCGGCGTTTTCTGCGGCGCAGCCCGTGGGAGAGCATCAACAGGAGCAGGCCGATGATCACGTCCGCGGTAAAGGTGACATTGGTCAGTACGCCCGGGACGAACGGCGTGATCCGGTGCAGCCGGTGCTCCAGCTGGAGCCGGGGAATGACCGCGCTCACCACGTCGGCGAGCCCGATCAGCAGGCTGAGCCAGCCCGCGGTGATAGGCACCCAGCGGTGCCGCTGCCTGCGGTCCGGTCCCCGGCCCGGCGGGAGCGGGGTGTGTTCCCCGGTCTCACCGGCGTCGGCTGCGTCAGGCAGGGCGCTCGGCTCGCTCGCTTCAGACATGTCCATAAGGCCCTGTGTCACGGGGAGACAGCGTAGTCCCGCCCGGGCTTTTCATGGGTAATCTCCCGTTATCTGCAAAGTACCCATGAGTGCCACTTCCGGCCGTGGCTGGAGGTTCTCTCCCAGGCCTTTGTTACAAGGCTAGCTTCCCGCGTACTAATTTCTATGCGTGCGGCCCGGTCCGGCGCTTGGCGAGCGCGGCGTCCGGGTACGGCTCAGCCCCGGTGCAGCAGCAGGCTCATGGCCTCCGCGCGGGTGCGGGCACTGTCCCTGATGGTGCCGCGCACCGCCGAGGTGACGGTTTTCGCGCCCGGCTTGCGCACCCCGCGCATGGACATGCACAGGTGCTCCGCCTCGATCACGACCAGGGCCCCGCGCGGCTCGAGCACCCGCATCAGCGCGTCGGCGATCTGGCTGGTCATCCGCTCCTGGACCTGCGGCCGCCGGGCGTAGATGTCCACCAGCCTGGCCAGCTTGGACAGGCCGGTGATCTGGCCTTTCTCGTTCGGTATGTAGGCCACGTGGGCCTTGCCGAAGAACGGCACCAGGTGGTGCTCGCAGGTGCTGTAGAGCTCGATGTCGCGGACCAGGATCAGCTCGTCGTGGTCGGCGTCGAACACCGTGCCCAGCACGTCCTCGGGGCGCTGGAACAGCCCGGAGAACTGTTCGGCGTAGGCCCGGGCGACCCGGGCCGGGGTGTCTGCCAGCCCGTCCCGGTCCGGATCCTCACCGATGGCGGTCAGGATCTCCCGTACCGCCCGCTCGATCCGCGGCAGGTCGATCGGGTCGGTCAAAGCGGTTCGCCGGGCGCAGCGTCATCGGAGCCGAACGGGGGCAGCGCGGGCGGCGCGCCGCCGCCGAGCGAGTTCGCCGAGCTGGAGGCCTGGCCGTTGCCGGACGAGGGCAGGTCCTTGCCGTCGGAGGCGGCGGTGAGGGCCAGCTCCTTGGGCGTCAGCACCGGCGGGCGGTCCGAGGGCAGCCGCTTGCCGTAGCCGGTGTAAGAGCCACGGGACGGGCGCGTCTTGATCGGCGCGAAGATCCGGAGCACTTCATTCCTGCTCAGGGTCTCCTTGTCCATGAGCTGGAGGACCAGGTCGTCGAGCACCTCACGGTAGGCGACCAGGATCTCCCAGGCCTCGTCGTGCGCCGACTCGATCAGCCGCCGCACCTCCTCGTCGATCGTGGACGCGATCTCTTCGGAGTAGTCCCTGGTGTGCGACATGTCCCGGCCGAGGAACGGCTCGCCGTCTCCGGTGCCGAACTTGCGGGCGCCCAGCCGCTCGCTCATGCCGTACTCGGTCACCATGCCGCGGGCGATCGAGCTTGCCTTCTCGATGTCGTTGGCGGCACCCGTGGTGGGCTCGTGGAAGACGAGTTCCTCGGCGGTGCGCCCGCCGAGGAGCATGGCCAGCTGGTCCATCATCTCCGACCTGGTGATCAGGAACTTGTCCTCCTGGGGCGCCGAGGCCGTGTAGCCGAGGGCCCGGCCGCGGGGGATGATCGTGATCTTGTGCACCGGGTCGGCGTTCGGCAGGGCGTGGCCGACCAGCGCGTGCCCGCCCTCGTGGTAGGCGATGAGCTTGCGCTCCCTCTCCGAGAGGAGCACGCTCTTGCGCTCGGGGCCCGCCATCACCCGGTCGATCGACTCCTCCAGGGCGGCCATGGTGATCTTGGTGCCGTTGGCGCGCGCGGTCAGCAGGGCCGCCTCGTTGATCACGTTGGCGAGGTCCGCACCGGTGAAACCGGCCGTCCGGCGCGCGATCAGGTCGAGTTCCACGCCCTCGGCGAACGGCTTGCCGCGCGCGTGCACCCGCAGGATGCCCTTGCGGCCGTTGAGGTCGGGCTGGGCGACGACGATCTGCCGGTCGAACCGGCCGGGGCGCAGCAGCGCCGGGTCGAGGATGTCGGGCCGGTTGGTGGCCGCGATGACGATGACGCCGCCCTTGACGTCGAAGCCGTCCAGCTCGACGAGGAGCTGGTTGAGGGTCTGCTCGCGCTCGTCGTGGCCGCCGCCGAAACCGGCGCCGCGGTGCCGGCCGACCGCGTCGATCTCGTCCACGAACACGATCGCGGGCGCGTTCGCCTTGGCCTGCTCGAACAGGTCACGGACCCGGGAGGCGCCGACGCCGACGAACATCTCCACGAAGTCGGACCCGGAGATCGAGTAGAACGGCACCCCGGCCTCGCCGGCCACGGCCCTGGCGAGGAGGGTCTTGCCGGTGCCCGGCGGCCCGTAGAGCAGCACGCCCTTGGGGATCTTGGCGCCGATCGCCTGGAACTTGCCCGGGGTCTGCAGGAACTCCTTGATCTCCTGCAGTTCCTCGATGGCCTCGTCCGCGCCGGCCACGTCCGCGAAGGTCGTCTTCGGGGTGTCCTTGGTGATCAGCTTGGCCTTGGACTTCCCGAAGTTCATCACCCGGGAGCCGCCGCCCTGCATCTGGTTCAGCAGGAAGAAGAAGATCAGGATGATCAGGATGTAAGGCAGGAAGCTGAAGATCACGCCGATGACGGTGTTGCCGCTGGGCACCTGGACGTTGTAGCCGTTCTTCGGGGGCTTCTTCTGAAGTTCCGCGGCAAGCTGCTGCCCCTGGTTGCCGACCCAGCTCGCCTGCAGCCGCTGGCTGGGGTTGCCGTCGGTGACTATCTCGATCGTCTGGCTCTTGTCGATCAGGGTGGCCGACTTGACGTGCCCCCCGTAGATGTCAGAGACAACCCTGGACGTGGACGTCGGGGTATAGGTGACGCCGCGGTTCGCGTAGGCGAACACGATGAAGAAAAGCAGCAGCATCACGAGGACCGCGACGAACGGCCCGCGGAAGTAACGCTTGAGATCCATTGATCAACAACCCCGCCTGTTCAGGGCGGGTCCCTCCTGACCGGCCTGCGTTGTTACCCGCCGACCTCCGGCGGGACTGTCCTGCGCCCCAGTGACCATGGCGGCTTCCTTGTCATTCCCGTTCGGAGGTGCGGGTTAGTTGACGTTACACCGCGCCCGGGACTCCTCGGGTGGCCACGCCACCCTAGGTTCCCCGACGGTCTTCTCCTCGCAACAACGCTCCCCATTGCTGACCGTGTTCCCCGGTCTTACCCGCTGTGTCCCGGCTCAGGCCTCCCGGCCCGGTTCTCGCCCCTCCTCGACCGGCTCCGGGGCCGGTTCGGGCGCCTCGGCCTCCCCGGTTCCGGCGTACACGTGCGGTGCCAGGGTGCCGACGAACGGCAGGTTCCGGTACCGCTCGGCGTAATCCAGCCCGTACCCGACCACGAACTCGTTCGCGATCTCGAATCCGGTATAGGCCACCTCGACGTCCATCCGCGCCGCCCCCGGCTTGCGGAGCAGGACGCACAGGCGCAGCGAGGCGGGCTGCCGCGAGCGCAGGTTGCCCACCAGCCAGGAGAGCGTGAGGCCCGAGTCGACGATGTCCTCCACGATCAGGACGTGCCTGCCGGAAATGTCGGTATCGAGGTCCTTGAGGATCCGGACCACACCGGACGACCTGGTGCCGGAACCATAGGAGGACACGGCCATCCAGTCCATCTCCACCGGCAGCCGCATGCACCGGGCGAGATCGGCCATGATCATGACCGCGCCTTTGAGCACCCCGACGAGCAGGAGATCGCAGCCGGCGTAGTCCGCGTCGATCTCGGCGGCGAGTTCCGCCACCCTGGCCTGCAGGCGGTCGGCCGGGATGAGGACCTTCTGGAGGTCGGCCCCTACATCAGTCGCGTCCAACCGGGCCCTCCGGGATGCCTTGTCCGGCCGGCTCGCTGGGGTCACCGGCGGTGAAAAGCAGTTTGCCATGCTGCCGCATGCCGCGGACACCTCCGGGCAGGTCCGTCCAGCGCTGCCCGCGCCATGAGGTGACCAGGGCTGCCAGGGCCTCGACGTGGCCGGCGGTCAGCGCGCCGGGCGGGCAGCCTGCGGCGATGGCGGCCTGCCGGAGCACCCGGGTCCTGATCGCGTCCGGCAGGGCGGCCAGCCGGTCCGCCTCCCAGGAGCCGTCGTCGCCGCGCGCCTGCCCGGCCTGGGCGGCGGCGAGGTCGTCAAGCAGTTCGGCGTCGGCGCGGAACTGGCGGGCGCCGCGGGCCAGGGCCTCGGCCACCCCGGGGCCGAGCGCGGCCTCGAGGGCGGGCAGTGCCTGGTGGCGTACCCGGGCCCTGGCATAGGCGGGATCGGCGTTCTGCGGGTCGTCCCAGGGCTGGAGGCCAAGTGCCGTGCAGGCGGCCCTCAGCGTGGCCCGGCCGACCCCGAGCAGCGGCCGCCGGTAGGGGCCGCGGCACTCCGGCATGCCCGCCAGCGACCTGGGCCCGGATCCGCGGGCCAGGCCGAGCAGGACGCTTTCCGCCTGGTCGTCCCGGCTGTGCGCGAGCAGGACCGCGGCGGCCCCCGTGCGGTGCGCGGCGTCGGCGAGCGCCGCGTACCTGGCGGTCCGTGCCGCCGCTTCCGGCCCGCCGTGGCCGGGCTCCCGGGACACGCCGGCCCGCAGGCAGACCACCGGCTCCAGGCCGAGCCCGGCGAGCACCCTGGTCACCTCGCTGGCGACCTCCGCGGATCCGTCCTGCAGCCCGTGATCCACGGTGACGCCGCCCGCGCGCAGCCCGCGGCGCGGTGCCTCGTGTGCCAGGGCGGCGGCCAGGGCGAGCGAGTCAGCCCCGCCGGAGCAGGCGGCCAGTACGAGGTCACCCCCGGCGAACTCCTCCAGGCACCGGCGGACCGCCCGGCGGACCTCCGCGACCTCCGGAGGAGGGCCCATCGGCGGGTCAGCCGTTGCCGGCGGCCAGGGCGTCGTCCGCGCCCCCGACCCGGTCCAGCCACAGCTGCGGGTCGGTCAGCTCCGCGCGGACGGGGAGGGTCTCCGGCGAGGTCCACACCCGGTTGAAGACGGGCATTCCGGCCTCGCGCACGACCGTCTGGACGAACCGTGACCCCTGGGCGTACTGCTTCATCTTGAGGTCGATGCCCAGCATCCGGCGGAGCGCCTGCTCCACCCGGCCGGCCGACGAGCGGCGGGCGTTGAACCGGGCCCTGATCTTGGCGACCGAGGGCACCACCTGCGGGCCCACGGCGTCCATCACGTAGTCGCCGTGCCCCTCGACCAGGGTCATCACGCAGGTCAGCCGCTCCAGGACCTCCCGCTGCCGCGGGGTCTGGATCGCCTCGATAAGGCTGTCGCCGTGGCCGTTGCCGCGCACGGCGCCCGCGACCGCGTCCGCCGCGGACCTGAGCCGGCCCACGATGGTGGCCGGGTCGAGGTCGGAGGCCAGCAGGAAGTCCGTCATCTGCTCCTGGACATAGCCGCGGAGCCAGCTCACCGAGGTGAACTGGGTGCGGTGGGTCTCCTCGTGCAGGCACACCCAGCGGCGGAAGTCGTGCGGGTCCACGTCCAGCTCACGCTCGACCATGAGGATGTTCGGCGCGACCAGTGTCAGCCGCCCGGCTGGTGCGCTGTTCTCCGGCGTTGCCGGATCCGGCGGCAGGAACAGCTCGTACTGCCCGAGGACCCGGCCCGCGAGATAGGCGAGGATGAGCCCCGCCTGCATGCCGGTGACCCGGGATCCCAGCGACGCCACCACGGAGCCGGGCGCGGGGACACGGCCCTGCTCACGCAGGTGCTCCACCAGCGGGTCGAGCACCACGCGGAAGCCGTCGATGTTGGCCCGGATCCAGCCGGGCCGGTCCACGACGGCCACCTGCCCGTTGTCCTCGGCGCTGGACATCCCGGTGACCTGCCGTACCGGCTCGATGACCGTGGCGGCCAGTTCGTGCAACTCCGAGACCACGCCCCTGGCCTCGCCCAGGCTGACCTGTGGTCCCGGCCGCACCCAACGCACGCCCGTGGAGATGGCCAGGTCCCAGTCGATCATCTGTCCGTTGCTCACCACCCCACGGTACGACCATGGGCCGACTCCCGGGGACACCACGGGGTGCCGGGGCCGGTAAATGCCCGGGTCTCAGCGGCAGCCGCAGCCCGCCAGCGCCGTCGCCATGGCGTCGATCGCGGCGGCGGCGGCCGGCAACTGGCTCCCCTTGGGGATCTGGTCCGCCATGAAGGCGAACGCGAGCACCTGGCCGCTGGTGTCGGCGGCGATCCCCGCCAGGCTCGCCACCTTGGCCAGATTGCCGGTTTTCGCCCGGACCATGCCCAGGGCCTGCGGTCCGAAGCTGCCGAACACGCTCTGCCCGGGGGCCAGCGTGCCGGAGAACCCGGCCACCGGCATGCCCGTGACGGCGGCGCGCAGCGCGCCCGGCCCGCTGACCGCCGCCAGCCGGACCACGGCGGCCAGCGCGCCCGGGGTGACCTGGTCCAGCGGGGAGAGGCCGCTGCCGTCCACCAGGTGGATGCCGCGGTGCACGCCGAGCTTGCCCAGAATCGCGGTCACGGCGGCGGCACCGCCGCTGAACGAGGCCGGTTTCCCGGTGCGCAGCGCGATCTGCCTGGCCAGGTCCTCGGCGATCACGTTGTTGCTCTCCCGGAGCATCCAGCCGACGATCGATGCCAGCGGGGGTGAGCGGACGGCCGCGACCTGGGTCGCGTGCCGTGGCGGGCGCCCGGCAGTGGGCTGGCCCGTCACGTGGATGCCATCGCTGCGGAGCAGCCGCGCGAAGGCGCCCGCAGCCTCCGCCGCTGGCGCGCCGGAGCGGGGCCGGAAGTTGCCGGGGTCGTCGGCGTCCTGCGGCGCGCCCGAGGGTGTCAGCCGCCCCTGGTCCACCCCGAACGAGGTGATCGGCGTGACGTTGCCCGTGCTGATGTAGCTGGGCGTCCAGCCCGGCGCGGTGGATGGCCCGGTGAACAGCGAGGTGTCGTAGGTCAGCCGCACCGCCCGGATACCGCTGGCGGCCAGCCGGTGGGCGGTCGCGGCGGCCAGCGTTGCGAGCGTGGCGGGCTGCGGGTAGTCGCTGGGCGGCGGCGGGCCCGCGGCGAGCGTCGGGTCGCCCCCGCCGACCAGGGTGAGCGCGCCCGGGCGGGCACCGGCGACGACCCGGGTGGTGAACCGCGCCGAGGGACCGAGCGAGCTCAGCGCCGCCACGGCGGTGAGCAGTTTGGCGTTGGACGCGGGGACGAACGCCGACCCGGCGTTCTGCGAGAACAGCACCGTGCCGGTGTCCAGGTCGGTGACGACCGCCCCCACGTGCCGCCCCAGCGGGTGTGCCGCGAGCAGCGGCGCAAGCAGGGCGCTCAGCCGTCCCCGGTCCGGCACCGGGCCCCGCGCGCTGGCCGGGGCCAGCACCGGGCCGGGGGCTTCGAGCCCGGCCCTGGCCACCCGCGGCACCTGCCACAGGTCCAGCCGGGCGGGCAGCAGGCCCGCGACTGCCACGCCCGCGCCCAGGGTAAAGACGTTAAGCATCGCGAGCGTGACAAGCGCGGTGACACCGGCGCGGTTCGTCACCACCTGTCCTCTCACGAGATGCTTGGCTTACGGGCGCAGCCAGCGCCCGGCTGGCGGACGGGAGCCCGCGACGCCGTGGCGCGGCGGGCATCCGGCGACGGAGTCACATCATTGTCGCGCCGAGGGAGGCCGGAGTGGAGTTCGAGGTAATCATCGAGATCCCGAAGGGGCAGCGCAACAAGTACGAGATGGACCATGAGACCGGCCGGATCCGGCTCGACAGGATGCTGTTCACCGCCACCCGGTACCCCTCAGACTACGGGTTCGTCGAGGACACGCTCGCCGACGACGGCGACCCGCTGGATGCCCTCGTGCTCCTGGAGGAGCCGACGTTCCCCGGATGCCTCATCCACTGCCGGGCGATCGGCATGTTCCGGATGCGGGACGAGAAGGGCGCCGACGACAAGGTGCTCTGCGTCGCGGCGACCGATCCGCGGATGGAGCGCCTGCAGGACATCGAGGACGTGCCCGCCTTCGAGCGGCTGGAGATCCAGCACTTCTTCGAGGTCTACAAGGAACTGGAGCCCGGCAAGAACGTGGAAGGCTTCAACTGGGTCGGGCGGGAGGCAGCCGAGGCGGAGATCGAGGCCTGCCGGCGCCGCGCGGGCCAGGCGCGCGGAACATGATCGGTGCTCGCGCGCGCTCTGGCATGTGCGCGACACTGGACACGGGGACGTGCCAAGGAGGGTCCCGTGGCTGAAACAGACGATGTGCTCGGCCGGGCGCCGCTGTTCGAGGCGCTCGACGAGGAGGGCACGAAGGCACTGCGGGCTGGGATTCATGACGCCACGCTGGCCCGGGGCGACCGGCTCTTCGACGAAGGCGACGCGGGCGACCGGCTGTACGTGATCCTCGAGGGCAAGATCAAGCTGACGAGGACCGCACCGGACGGCCGGGAGAACCTGCTGTCGGTGCTGGGCCCTGGCGAGATGTTCGGCGAACTCTCGCTGTTCGACCCGCGGCCGCGGACCGCCAGCGCCGTCGCGGTGACCGATGCCCACCTGGCCGCGCTGGGCCATGACTACCTGCGCAAGTGGCTCACCGGGCGGCCGGACGTGGGCATGCACCTGCTCCGCGCGCTGGCCCAGCGGCTGCGCCGCGCCAACGACGTCATGGCCGACCTGGTGTTCACCGACGTTCCCGGGCGCGTGGCAAAGGCGCTGCTGGACCTGGCGGACCGGTTCGGCGAGGAACAGGACGGCGGGCTCGAGGTGCACCACGACCTGACCCAGGAGGAACTGGCCCAGCTCGTCGGGGCGTCCAGGGAGACGGTGAACAAAGCCCTGGCCGATTTCTCCGCCCGTGGCTGGCTGCAGCTGCACGCCAAGTCTGTGCTGATCCTGGATAGAGACCGTCTCGCTCGCCGGGCGCGCTGAGAGGGCGGTAAGAGGGCCCGCCAGAAGTGTCACCCGGTCGCGGACAGAACTCCGCGCCCGGATAACACTTCTGCCGACCCTGCATGGGATCCGCGGTTAGCCCGGAAGGCAGCCCGCGGCGGGCGTCATGCGGCAGCTCTCCCTTGGCGACGCTTACTGCTCCTTACGGCATAACGCCTGGTGGGAGCGCACCTTGGTCCGCTAGGTACTGGAGTGCGGCACGGACGGAAAAAGCGGCGAACGGCCAGAGGGCCGGGTCCACGTCGTGGTAGATGCGGGCGACGATCTGGTCCGTGGTGCGGTCGCCGGCCTCAAGCGCCGCTGTGACCTCGGCCAGGCGTTCGTGGCGGTGGGAGATGTAGTAGTCGAGGGTGGCTGCGGGGTTGCTGAGCATGGGGCCATGGCCGGGGAGAAGAGTCGCTAGCTCGGCCTGGTCGGTGAGGTTTCTCAGGCGGTCGAGTGATCCCAGGTAGTCGGTGAGGTTGCCGTCGTCGGCGATGATCGTGGTGCCGCGGCCCAGGATGGTGTCGCCGGTGAGCAGGGCGTGGTCCGCCGGGAGGTGGAGGCAGACCGAGTCGGCGGAATGCCCGGGGGTGGCGATGACGTGGATCTCGCCGCCCGCGGCGGTGAGCGTGTCACCGGGGGCCAGGCCCTCGTCGCCGAGGCGGTAGGCGGGGTCGGCGGCCCGGACGGGGGCGCCGGTCAGGGCGGCGAACGCGGCGGCGCCCGCGGAGTGGTCGGAATGGGAGTGAGTGAGCAGGATCTGGGCAACCCGCTGGCCAGCGGCGGCGACCTGGTCACGGACGCGGTGCAGGTGGCCCGCGTGGGCCGGGCCCGGGTCGACGACCACCGCCCGGGGTGAGCCTGGCTCGGCGAGGATCCAGGTGTTGGTGCCGTCCAGGGTCATCGGCGAGGGGTTGGGGGCCAGCACGCAGCGTGCTCGCGGGGTCCCCATGCCGTCGATGACAGTGCCGTCGGTCACAGCGGGTACTCCACGCCGTCGGGGACGGTCAGCCACGCGGCACCCTCGGCCAGCATCACCTGGGGGATCAGCGCGGTCATCCGCCGCCGCGCGGCCAGCGCCGCGGTGACCGTGCCGCACGCCCGCAACTCCCCGAGCGTGACCGCGGTGGGGGGAAACAGCGAGATCTCCCGGCGGGACGCGGCGTCCAGCGCCGCGGCCGGCTCCAGCCACGCGGTCTCGTCCGCCTCCCCGCTGACGTCCCTGGCGCGCTGGCCTTCCGGCAGGGCGGCGGCGAAGAACCTCGTGTCGTAGCGTCGCGCCTCGGTCACCGGGGTGATCCACCGCGCCCAGGGCCGGAGCAGGTCACTGCGCAGCACCAGCCCCCGGCGCCGCAGCAACTCGGCGAGGGAGAGCGTGCCGGCCAGCAGTTCCCCGCGGTCGGCCTCCCATTCCGCATCCCCGGTCGTGGTCAGCACGGTCCGGGCGTCCGGCCCGGCCAGGAGCACGCCGGATTCCTCGAACGTCTCCCGCACGGCCGCGCAGACCAGGGTGCGGGCCAGTTCGGCGGGCGCGTCGAGCCGCCTGCCCCACTCGGCGGCGTCCGGGCCCGCCCACGGGATGCTTTCGTCGGCGTCGGCGGGGTCCGCGGAACCGCCGGGGAACACGTAGGCGCCGGCCGCGAACGCCATGGAGGACCGCCGCCGGAGCATGTAGACGCACACGCCGGGCTCGCCGGCGCCGCCTTCCGGCTGGCCGCCCGTGGCCGGGCGCAGCAGCATGACCGTGGCCGCGTCACGCGGTGTCACCGGGGGCACGGTGCCGTCAAGCACGTCGCGGGCCCGTTCCGCGAACTGCGGCGGCAGCCTGATCGCGGGCCGGGCCGGGCGTTCAGTCACTAACCTCTACGATCAGCTCGATTTCGACCGGTGCGTCGAACGGCAGCACCGCCGTGCCGACCGCGCTGCGGGCGTGCCTGCCCGCCTCGCCGAACACCTCGAGCAGCAACTCACTGGCACCGTTCACGACCTGCGGCTGGCCGGTGAAATCCGGATCGCTGGCCACGAAACCGGTCATCTTGACAACCTGGGTCACCGCGGACAGCCCGCCGGTGACCGACGCGACCGCGGCCAGGGCGTTCAGCGCGGCGGTCCGGGCCAGCGCCGCCGCGTCGGCGGGGCTGACCTGCGCGCCGACCTTCCCGGTGCGCAGCAGCTTGCCCGCCACCATGGGCAGCTGGCCGGCTGTGTACACATGCCGGCCGGTGCGCACCGCGGGCACGTAGGCCGCCAGCGGAGCCGGCACCGCGGGCAGTTCCAGCCCAAGCGCCGCCAGCTTCGCCTCCGGCGACTCGCTCATTCCCTCGGCCGTTTCATGTACGCGACGAGTTGCTCGGGGTTGGGCCCCGGGATCACGGCCACCAGTTCCCAGCCGTCGTCTCCCCAGTTGTCCAGGATCTGCTTGGTGGCGTGCACCAACAGGGGCACCGTCACGTACTCCCACTTGGTCATTGGCAGTCAGGGGCGCAGCAGCCCGCAGGCCGGTTCCCCAACCCCCTCTCGGTTCACAGGTGAGCTGGCTAGCCGACAGCCTACGGCCGCAGGATGTCCGGGCGGCAGGATGCCGCCGGTCTGATCGTCCCGGGGCACCGGCCCGCGGGGAGAGTCTCCGCGCGGGCCGGGCCGGGTCCTGCCGCGGCTACGCCGCTTCGTTGGTGCCAGAGGGAGGATTGCTGGGCGGAGGCTCGCCGGGGCGGTCCTCCTCCGGCAGCGGCGGGATCTCGGGGTCGGGCGGGATCTCGGGGCTCGCCAGCTCCGCCTCGGGCGACGGCTCGACTGCGGGCGGCGGCTCGATCTCCGGCGGCGGCGCCTCGATGCCGCTGATCTCCCTTTCCGCCTCGGCGACCTCGGCGTCGCCGGTGTCGGCGAGCGAGGGGCCGACATTCACCCGCTCCGCCGGCGTCATCTTCTCGAAGAACCGGAGCAACTCAACGGGGACGGGCATGACCAGTGTGCTGTTGCGCTCCGAGGCAACCTCGACCACCGTCTGCAGCAGCCTGAGCTGGAGCGCGGCCGGGTCACGGGCCATGACGTTGGCGGCGGCGGCCAGGCGCTTGGACGCCTGGTACTCGCCGTCGGCGGTGATGATCCTGGCCCGCCGCTCGCGCTCCGCCTCGGCCTGCCGGGACATGGAGCGCTTCATGCCCTCGGGCAGGTTCACGTCCTTGATCTCCACCCGCTCGACGCGGATGCCCCACGGCCCCTCGGTCGGCTCGTCGATGATCCGCCGCAGCTCACGGTTGACGGTCTCGCGCTCGGCGAGCAACTGGTCCATCTCGGACTGGCCGATGATCGACCGCAGCGAGGTCTGTGCCTGCTGGGACACGGCGAACATGTAGTTCTGCACGTTGATGACGGCCTTGATCGGGTCCACCACGCGGAAGTACACCACGGCGTCCACCCGGACGCTGACGTTGTCCCTGGTGATGCCCTCCTGGGCGGGAACCGCCATGGCGATGATCTGCATGTTGACCTTCTGCAGCTTGTCGCCGATGGGCCGGATGATGGTCAGCCCCGGACCGCGGGTCTCCGGCAGGACCTTGCCGAACCGGAAGATCAGCCCGCGCTCGTACTGCTGCACTACCCGCATGCTGCGGCCGACGACGGTCAGCCCGCCGACGACGAGGATGATGAGAACCACAAGGAGCGCTGCGAGCATGGAACACCCCTTCTCTGCCGCTGTGCGCGGCCAAGGCGGCCGCCTCTTGGATTCAGCCTAGTGACAATCCGGTCAGGCCGCGTCCTGCCGCAGGCCGGGGCCCCTTCTGCCGTTGCACCGCCGGTGCGGACCTCGGGGTGAGCGCGGATAACCTGATGCCGGTGAGGGCTCGCGATACCGACTGGGAAGGCGTGCGGCTGCACGTCGTCACCGGCAAGGGCGGCACCGGCAAGACGACGGTGGCCGGGGCGCTGGCGCTTGCTCTCGCATCGGCGGGCGGCCGGGTCCTGCTCATGGAGGTGGAGGGCCGGCAGGGCATCGCCCAGTTGTTCGACTGCCCGCCGCTGCCCTACGGAGAGCGCAAGGTGGCGGTGGCGCCAGGGACAACGACGGTGCCCGGCGGCGACGTCTACGCGCTCGCCGCCGACCCCGAATCGGCGCTCATCGAGTACCTGGAGATGTTCTACAACCTCCGGCACGCCGGCCGGACCCTGACCAGGCTCGGCCTCGTCGACTTCGCGACCACGATCGCGCCGGGGCTGCGGGACGTGCTGCTGACCGGCAAGGCCGCCGAGGCCACCCGGCGGCGGGCACGCGGGGCCCGCCTCTACGACGCGGTGGTGATGGACGCCCCGCCAACCGGGCGGATCAGCCGTTTCCTCAATGTCGCGGCCGAGGTGTCCGGGCTGGCCAAGGTCGGGCCGATCCGGTCCCACGCCGACACCGTGCAGCGGGTGATCCGCTCGCCGCAGACCGCGGTGCACTTCGTCACGGTGCTCGAGGAGATGCCGGTGCAGGAAACGCTGGACGGGATCGCGGAACTGCGCGGCCTGTCCGAGGGCGGGCTCCAGCTCGGCGCGGTCATGATCAACATGGTGCGCACCAGCGGGCTCACCGACGACCAGCTCACGGCGGCAGCCCGGGGCGGCCTCGACCGGCATGAGCTGGTGCTGGGGCTGAAATCCGCCGGCATCGAGGGCAGCCTGGGGCCCAGCGGCAGCACCGACGTGGCCGACGGGCTCGCCGCCGAACTCGGCGAGCACGCCACCCAGGTGCTGAACCAGCGGGAGCACCGGCGCGTGCTGACCGGCGCGGGCCAGCCCTGCTACGACCTTCCGCTGGTGACCGAGGGCATGGATCTGGCCGGGCTGTACCGGCTGGCGGCGGCCCTGCAGGAACAGGGGGCCGCGTGAGCGAGGAGACCCGGGTGCCGCCGCGGCTGGACACCGACCGCCTGCTGGACGACCCGCGTACCCGGATCATCGTGTGCTGCGGCTCGGGCGGGGTGGGGAAGACCACAACCGCGGCCGCGCTCGGCCTGCGGGCCGCCGAACGGGGACGGCACGTGGTGGTGCTCACCGTCGACCCGGCACGCCGGCTCGCCCAGTCCATGGGCCTGTCCAGCCTGGACAACACGCCGCGGCCGGTCCCGCTGCCTGACGCCGCGCCGGGCGGCACCCTGCACGCCATGATGCTGGACATGAAGCGCACGTTCGACGAGATCGTCGAGGCGCACGCCGACCCCGACCGGGCCGAGCAGATCCTGGCCAACCCGTTCTACCAGTCGCTGTCCTCGAGCTTCGCCGGCACGCAGGAGTACATGGCGATGGAGAAGCTTGGCCAGTTGCGGCGGACCGAGCAGTGGGACCTGATCGTGGTGGACACCCCGCCCAGCCGGTCGGCGCTGGACTTCCTGGACGCCCCGCAGCGCCTGTCCCGCTTCCTGGACGGCCGGCTGATCAAACTGCTCATGGCTCCCACCAGGGCCGGGGGGCGTGCCTACCTGAAGGTGGTCAACGTCAGCTTCAGCGTGTTCACCGGCATCGTCACGAAGGTCCTCGGCGCCCAGGTACTGCGGGACGTACAGACCTTCGTCGCGGCCTTCGACACGATGTTCGGCGGGTTCCGGGAACGGGCCGAGAACACCTACCGGCTGCTGCAGACGCCGGGCACGGCGTTTCTCGTGGTGGCGACTCCCGAGCCGGACGCGCTCAGGGAGGCGTCATATTTCGTGGAGCGGCTGTCGGAGGACCGGATGCCGCTGGCGGGGCTGATCCTCAACCGCGTGCACCGTTCCCCGGCTGCACGGCTGTCAGCGGCCCGGAGTGCGGCCGCCGCCGAGGCCCTGCTGCCCGTGGGCGGGCCGGCGGACAACGCGCACTCGGCCGGCGCGAACGGCGGCGCACCGCCTGCCGGCGCGGCGCGGTACCCGCTCGCCGTGGCCGCGCTCCGGCTGCACGCCGAGCGGATGCAGCTCATCGCCGTGGAACGCCGATTGGCGCAGCGGTTCACCGCGGCGCATCCGGCCGTGCCGGTGGCGAGGGTGGCCGCCCTGCCAGAAGACGTGCACGACCTGGCCGCCCTGAGAGTGATAGGCCAGAGCCTCAGCGACAACTAACGCGGGAAAGCAGCGCTGAGCCAAGCGATCGGCGCCGGGCCGAACCCGCATTCGTGGGGGTTCCGGGGGCTCGGCCCCCGGGCTAGCACTGCGGGCTAAGGCGCAGTTGGCCGGAGGCCAGCAAGCAGGCGCCCCGCCACGGTCTAGCCGCCCTGCTCAGCTCTTCAACTGGCGACGAGCTGGGTGTCGTCGGCGGTGCGCTCGTAGGCGTTCCTGGCGTTCTCGAGCAGCTCCCGCCAGGAGGTGACGTCCGGGCGGCGGCGGAGCAGGGCGCGGCGCTCGCGCTCGGTCATGCCGCCCCACACCCCGAACTCGATGCGGTTGTCCAGGGCGTCCGCGAGGCATTCGGTGCGGACGACACAGCCACGGCAGACCAGCTTGGCCCGGTTCTGCGCCGCCCCCTGGACGAAGAGCTCGTCAGGATCTGTTTCCTTGCACGCGGCGCGCGCGGTCCAGTCAGCGATCCACATGTGGTCCAACTCCTCCTGATCGTCACGCCCTCGGGGGGTCGTCACGCCGGGTGGCGTCTCACTAGCATCCGGACCGGCCGCGGGGGAGCCGGCTCCTTATTGCTCGTTGCGAAAACGTAACTTACGCAAGTTTCGGGGTCAGGCGCTAGACCCCGAACGGTCCATTTCCTAGATAGCCCACATGGGCCATGTCGTGCACAGTCAGTAGTCCTTCGCTGGACGACGAGTAGTTTCCGCAGGATAGCCGGCCCGCGGAGGACCCGCGTTAGAGGCAGCCGGCGACAGCAGCCACCCGAATTGGCAGCCGGGCGTAACCTGAGTCAGTGCGGATACCAAGCTTCCTGACTCAGAACAGGGTCCTCGTCAAGGCCAGCGTGGTCGTCCGGCTCCTCGTGGCCGCTGTCGTCACCGGCGCCTTGGTGGCCGGTCTTTCCCTGCCCGCGGTGGGCGCCCTCGGCACGATCGTCCGCAACGGGGCGACCAAGTTCAACACCCTGAGCACCCCGGAGCTGCATCAGCTTCCGGTTCGCTCCGCGATTCTCGACCGGCACGGCAAGGTGCTCGCCTACTACTACCCGCGCGGCATCGACCGGGTTCCGGTGACCTACTCCCGGATCGCCCCGGTCATGCGGCAGGCCATCGTCGCGATCGAGGACGACCGGTTCTACCAGCACGGCGCGATCGACTTCCGCGGCACCGTCCGCGCGCTGGTCAACAACCTTCAGCACAAGTCGGTTCAGGGCGGGTCCACGCTGGCACAGCAGTACGTGAAGAACGTGGAGATCCTCTCCTCACCCGACCCGGAGAAGGCGTACGCCAGCGCGACGGCGCAGAACGTCGGCCGCAAGATCCGCGAGCTGCGGATGGCCGTGCAGGCCGAGCACATGATGTCCAGGGACCAGATCCTCGCCGGGTACCTGAACGCCGCGTTCTTCGGCAACCAGTCCTATGGCATTCAGGTCGCCGCACAGCGCTACTTCAACACCTCGGCCGCGAAGCTCACGCTGCCGCAGGCGGCCATGCTCGCGGGCATCGTGGAGAACCCCAGCCTGTACAACCCGCTGGGCACCGCGGCGCAAGTCCAGCAGACCTTGACCAGGCGGAACACCGTGCTCGCGCGGATGGCCCAGCTGCGCCAGATCCCGGCGAGCACCGCAGCAGCCGCGGAAAAGGCGAAGCTCAACCTGAACCCGTCGCTGCCCCAGTCCGGCTGCACCAGCAGGTCCGCGAAGTACGCCGCGTACATGTGCGACTACGTGGTCGCGGTCATCCGCCACGACACGGCCTACAAGCAGGTCTGGAACAGGCTCAACGGCATCGGCGGGCTGACGATCACCACCACGCTCGACCCCAAGGACCAGCGCGCCGCCAACAACGCGGTCAACTACGTGCTGCCGCACCCGCCGTCCGGGGTCAACACGGGGAAGAACGCCGACACCGAGGTGCTCATCCAGCCGGGCACCGGCGAGGTGCGGGCCATCGCCATCGACCGCCCCTACGGCACCGGCAAGCACCAGAACACCATCAACTACGCGGTCGGTCCCCAGTACGACGGAAGCGAGGGGGTGCAGCTCGGGTCGGCAGGCAAGGTCTACGTCATGGTTGCCGCCCTGGAGCAGGGCATCCCGTTCGGGTGGGCCAAGACCGTGCCGTTCTCCGCCCAGATCAGCGGTTACACAAACTGCAAGGGCCAGACGGTTGGCACGCCCATGCCCAACGGGCAGGTCGGCTGGCAGGTGCACAACGACGAGAGTGAGCCGGGCGGCCACTACTCGCTGTACACGGGGACAACGCAGTCGATCAACGTGTTCTTCGCCTATCTGGAGCAGCACGTCGGGCTGTGCAACGTGGTAACGGCCGCCTCCAAGATGGGCCTGACCTGGCCGGACGGGAAGTCGCTGCTGAAGCCCGACAGGCGGGAGAATCACCGGTACAGCGCGGATAACGACCCGTCGTTCACGCTCGGCGCGGACAACGTCTCCCCGATGGGGGTCGCCGCGGCGGACGCGACCCTGCCGGCCAGGGGCATCTTCTGCAAGCCCGTCGCGATCACCAAGATCGTCACGTCCAGCGGCACGAAGCTGCCGGTGGAGTCGGCCGGCTGCCAACGCGTGATGTCCCAGGCGGTCGCCGACGCGGCCAACTACATCCTGCAGGGTGACCTGACCAGCGGCACTGCGATCTCGGACACCATCGGCCGCCCGGCGGCGTCCAAGACCGGGACCGCGGACCAGTACGTGTCCGCGTTCTTCGTGGGCTACACGCCGCAGTTGCTGGGGACGGCCTGGGTCGGGAACCCCAGGGGCCTGATCCCCATGGCCGGGTATCCCTCGGGTTGCTGGCGGTACGCCGGATCGATCGACTGTGGTGCCATGTACGGCTCCATGGCGCCCGGCCACACCTGGCAGATGACGTTCATCCGGGCACTGCAGGGGATGCCCGCGCGGAACTTCGCCTCCGTCCCGCAAGGAAGCCCGTTCTTCTCAATGGGTAACGGCCAGGTGTCGGCGAAGCCCCCGAAGCCCCCGAAGCCCCCCCACACCGGTGGCGGCGGCCACGGTGGTGGTGGCGGCGGTGGCGGTGGTGGCGGCGGCCACGGTGGTGGCGGCGGCGGCCACAACGGCAACTAGGCGAGACTGTTTGCCTGCTCCAGGCCCGGCGAGTAGCTAACCGCCGAGCCTGCGGCGGACCTCGGCGGCGACCCTGGCGCCCTCCGCCCGGCCAGCCACCCGCGGGGTGAGGGCCTTCATGACCTGGCCCATGGCCCGCGGGCCGCTCGCTCCGGTCTCCTCGATCGCGGCCGTCACCAGTTCGCCGAGTTCGGCGTCGGTGAGCTGGTCGGGCAGGTACGCGTCCAGCACGGCCCCCTCCGCGCGCTCGGCGGCGGCCTGCTGCTCCCGGCCTGCCGCGGCGAACGCGTCGGCTGCCTCCCGGCGCCGTTTCGCTTCCTTGGTGAGGACGGCGAGGACCTCGTCGTCGCTGAGTTCCCGCGCGGAGCTTCCCGCGACCTCTTCCTTCGTCACCGAGGTGAGCGCCATCCGCAGGGTGCGGACGGTGACCTCGTCCCGTGCCTTCATCGCGGCGGTCAGGTCACTGCGGAGCCGGTCCTTCATTGCAGCCATGGGCCTCATCTTGCCCGAAGGCGCCCGCCTGCCAGTCCGCACCTGTGGATTACCGGCCGGGCCGGGGCAGCCCGGCCCGCCTGGCCTATTAGCCCCTGGCCTGCGCACTCTGGCCTCGGCGTGTCCGAGCACATGGCACCATAGGTGGATGCGAGCACCCTTGCGCGCCCTCACCTTCGCCGCCGTGGCCGGCGGCGCGGCGCTCGGTTACGGCAGCATCCTGGAACGGAACTGGTTCGCCCTGCGCCGGTTCGAAGTACCGGTGCTGCCCGCAGGCACGGAACCGGTCCGCGTGCTCCACATATCCGACATCCACCTGACCCCCGGACGGCACCGGCTGCTGTCGTGGCTGAGGTCCCTGGACGCTCTGGCCCCGGATCTCGTCGTGAACACCGGGGACTCGATAGCGCACGAGCAATCCGTTCAGCCGCTACTTGAAGCGCTTGGCCCGTTGCTGGACCGGCCTGGCGTATTCGTATTCGGCTCGAACGACCTGTACTCGCCCATTCCCGCGAACCCGCTCCGCTACCTGTGGGACACCTCGGCGAAGAAGCACAGCCGGCATGTTCCCGACCTGCCCTGGGCCGAGCTTGGCGCGGGCATGGCCGCGGCGGGCTGGATGGACGCGAACAACGCCCGCGGCCGGGTCAAGGCCGGCGGCCTCGACATAGAGGTCGGCGGGGTGCATGACTCACACATCCGCCGCGACCACTACGAGGACATCGCCGGGCCTGCCGACCCCACGGCCGACTTGCGGCTGGGCGTCTTGCACTCGCCGGAGCCCGGGATCATGGACCTGTTCGCGGCGGACGGCTACGACCTGCTGCTGGCCGGGCACACCCACGGCGGACAGGTCTGCGTGCCGGGCTACGGAACCCTGGTCACCAACTGTGGCATCGAGCCCGAGCGGGCCAGCGGGCTGCACCGGCACCCCGCCGATGGCGGTCCTGACCGGCCGTGGCTGCACGTGTCCGCCGGGCTCGGGACCTCGCCCTGGGCGCCGTTCCGGTTCGCCTGCCGGCCGGAGGCAACCCTGCTCACGCTGATTCCCCGTATCGGCTAGACTTCCGGAGGTTCCCGGGCAAGGGCGCCCGGGAGTCCATGCCGTTCAGGCGGCGGGGTGTGGCGCAGCTTGGCAGCGCGCTTCGTTCGGGACGAAGAGGCCGCCGGTTCAAATCCGGCCACCCCGACCAGGTAGTAAGGTTATTTCGAACACTTTAACGGTCGCTTGACCGCGAGTGAGTGACTAACTGAGTGACTATCGCTCTTCGCTTGTCTTCACCATCCCTCGCGGCCACATCGAGGATCGCCCCAAGGTGAAGTGACATGACCGTCCGTCCCCAGCCCGGGCAGCGGCTGCCGGAGCTGGTGTGGGTCGCCCACCAGGTAGTACTGGAGGAGGCTGAGGTGCTGCGCGCGGTGCTGGAAGCCTTCTCCAAGTCCCCACAGCCCGGCTGCCCCTTTGAACTGGACCGTAGCGCGTGGTCTGATGCGGCGGGCCGGCAGGCGGAAGCGCGCGGCTGGCTCTTCGGCTTGGCGGTGCATCAAGCGGTGCTGATCTACATCAACGCCTACGACCACATGCTGACCCTGGGCAGGGCGCTCGGCGGCGACGGCGCAACAACGCTGTTCGCCCATGCCAGCCTGTCCCGGGTGGTGTGCGAGGCGGCGGTCCGGTTCGCCTGGATCCTCGACTCAGGCGTGGGCTGTGAGGAGAGGATCATGCGCGGCGCTGCTGCGCTGCTGGTCAGCGCGGACGAACGCCTCCACGGCGCCAAGGGCATTCCGGCACGGCAGTTCAACCCTGACCTCCGTCTTGCGCTGATCAAGAATTGCACCGACGAGCGCGATTCGGCCCGGGCGTTGATCGAGCGGGCGGGGGTGCGGCTGGCCTGGTCCAAGGACGGCAAGAAGGTTGCCCGGCTCGAACTGGACTCACCCGAAGTCTCCGTGCCGGTCAAGCTCGATGTCACCCAGCTCATGACCAGCCTCCTGCCCCACTCGCCAGGCTGGTACGTTCCAGCGTCGAGCGTCACACATAGCCGGTACTGGGGGCTGCGGGACGCGATCGGCTCTGCTCCTGGTGAGCCCCTGGCCCTGACCCCGCCACTGGCGGAGGTAGGTGCCGCCGCGGAGTCAGCCATCTCCGCCTGCGGCCTGATCCTCGCCCGCTGCGCCGACTACTACGGCCACGACGCTAAGACACACCTTCAGCAGACCAAGACGCGCCGGGAGGCGATCGACCTTCGCCTGCGCCGACTCGCATCACAATGAGGCTCGACAGCGGCCGGCCTTGCCAGCGTTAGCAGGCGACGGGTTGCGTCTCCATGCCATCTGGAGCGACTAACAGACGAGAGATCATCCGTAGCATTGCCGCCTCTATATAGAAGAGCTTCTGCTACGGTACAGTCATGAGCGAGTTCGGTGACGCCGTGCGCGAGGCCCGGCGGGCACGCGGGTGGATGCAACGAGATTTGGCGTTGCGGGCTGGTGTGAGTCAGCGAACGGTAAGCAGCTGGGAGCGTGGGGGCGCCGAGCCGGGTGATGCCGCGAAACGCACTGTTGGCGAGATGCTGCACTTGCCGCCTGGCCTCGTTCCGCAGCCCGCGGCAGTGCGGATGCCTTCCGGCGGTGCGCTACTCGCCGAATTGCCCTTCGACGAGCTGGCGCCTGATGAGTTCGAGGACTTTGCCGTCACGCTGGCTGGCAACCTGTACCCCGCAGGTGACTCTTACCGGATGGGCAAGTCGGGTCATACCCAATACGGGTTCGACGTCGTGATCGAACGTGGCGGCGAGGTGGTCGCGGGCATCCAGTGCAAGAGAGTCCAGAAGTTCGGCCCGGAGGAGATCCATAAGGCGGTCGGCGCCGCGAAAATGCCCGTAGACGACGCCTACATCTTCTTGTCACGCACGGCCAGCCCGGATGCGCGTGCTGCGATGCGCGCCCACCGCGGCTGGCGGCTGTGGGATAAAAACAAGCTGTCCCACGTCGTACACGGGCTGTCCCTTGACCGCTCTGTGCCGTTGGTCGACAGATACTTTCCCCTGTTGCGGGAGCGATTTCTAGGTGTGCCACTGCCTGGGCCGTGGCTCGAACCCGGGCAGTATTTCAACCGCACTGGCCGCAGTGAACGTGCCGGCCACCGGTGGGTGCTGGTTGGGCGAGACAGCATTCTTGACGAGCTGACCGACTTTGCAGCTAGCTCATCGGGCCATGCGGGCATGCTGGTTGGCCGCGGCGGGATCGGGAAAACCAAGCTACTGCACGCGTTGTGCGAACGGTTGGCTGCCAGCGGGATGAGCGTTAGGTTCCTGGAACGTGATCCGGTCATCGATCATCGCGCGTTCGAGCAGCTTCCTGTCGGGCGGCTGCTCGTGGTCATCGACGATGCGCACGACGAAGAGGCACCCATCGGCAAGGTCGTTACAGGCGTGCTCGCAGCCAATCCTGACGCCAAGGTGCTGCTGGCGCTGCGGCCCGAGGGCCAGGCCCGCTCGCGCCGCCAACTGCGCGAGGCCGGTCTGGACCCGCAAGAGGTCACGCGCTGGGAGCTGGACGATCTCCAGCTTCCGGCGGCCGAAGCGCTGGCCCGCGAGGTACTTGGGCTGGAGCACTCATATGCAGCGCCCAGGCTCGCGGCCGCGGCTCGCGACTGCCCGTTCCTCCTGGTCACTGGCGCGCTGCTGGTTCGTGATGACCTGGTTGACTTGCAGCGTTTGGAGGGCAACGACCGGTTGCGCCGCGAGCTCATTGAATCCCTGGCCGACGCCGTATCTTCGCGGGCGGCAGACCAGCCCGAGGTTCGCCAGGAGGTATTGCGAGCTGTGGCAGCGTTGCAGCCGCTCCGCACTGCTGACGCAGATTTCCGTGCCACGCTGGAGGTGTTGACCGGGCGCGCCTTCGACCAGCTCGCGCCGCACCTGGCCGCGTGGGAAGACGCCGGGATCTTGTTGCGCCGCCATGAGACTTACCGGGTCGTCCCTGACCTGCTGGGTGATGCACTGCTGGCGCGTTTTGCCAGTACCCGGGAAACGGGCATGCCCACCGATTATCTCGACAGGGTTCGCCGAGCTGCCCAGGGCGGCGCGCTGGCCAACTTGATAGTTAACGCCAGCCGGATCGATTGGCAAGAACCCGCGGCCCGCCGCGGCCGACTGGTCAGATCCCTGTGGGCAGCGCTGGAGCGAGAATTCCAGGCAGGCAGCGCAGCAGCGCGGACCGCAGTGCTGGAGGTCCTGGCAAAGGTTGCCTTCTATCAGCCCGGGCCAACCCTGGCGATCGTGCGCTGGGCGCTAGAACATCCCGCCGCACCAGAGGAAGTGCAGGCTGAGTTCGGATTTACCTGCACGTTTACTGACCAGGACGTCCGCGAAGCTGCCGCACCCGTGCTGCGGACCGCTGCCTACGACCGCGGCGCCGTGCGCGAGGCTGCGGATCTGTTGTGGGAACTGGGCCGCAGCGATCCACGCCCTCCTCACCAGCATCCGAACCATGCCATGCGGATGCTTGGCGAATTGGCCAAATTCGACCGTCGCGGCATCACTATCTACCAGAAGTCACTGCCGGGCATTATCGAGCGATGGCTGCACCGGCCACTGCGGGCTGACGACATTCACGATCCCTTGGCCGTGCTGCATCCGCTGCTTGCCGCCGAAGATCACGACGAGATCTGGAGCCTCCAGGCGCTGACCTTGCGGCCTTTCCTGATCAACCCAGACGCCGAGCCCGTGGCCGAGCTGCGCCAACAGGTCCTGGACCTAGCGTTCGACCAGCTAACGTCGCCGAACGTGCGCCGCGCCGCAGTTGCCGTGGAGACGATCGGCATGGCTCTGACGGGGCCACACGGCGGGTTCGGGCTGCAGGTCAGCGACGAGCAGCGCGAGCCGTGGATAAAGCACTTCAGGCACACGCTTACACGATTGCGCGGAATAATCGCTGAGCACTCGCCCGGCCCGGTGGTGTCTGTGGCACTGCGGGAACAACTGCAGTGGCATGCCGAGCACGTGACCAGCGAGATCCACCAAGCGTCCCGGGAAGTGCTAGCCGCGCTTCCACGCCGACCGGAGCATGAGCTGGCCCGTGCACTACACGGTGGCCCGGGTGACCCCCCCGGGGATCCTGCGACCCCTGCCGATTACCTGGATTGGCACCGGGCGAGCGAGCGGTTCCTATCAGACTGTGCGGCCATTGTCACCGACTGGCCGGATCACGAAGTAATCGGCTTGATGGAACAACTGCTGGAGGATCTGCGGCACGCCTTGCGCGACGACCCAGGGCGTGCCCGGCCGTTCCTCTGGGCGCTGGTCACCGCCCGGCCCAGCCTCGGCGAAGCTCTGTGCGCCCGGGTGCAAAGCAGGCCAGCCAGTGTCCTGGCATCCCTGGTCTCTCCCGTCCTGTCCGCGCTGGCCCAAGCAGGGAACCAGCGCGCCGTCGGCCTGGCCCAACAGCTGCTCACGACCGAGGACACAAGCTTGGCACGCGAGATCGCGCACGCGTTCGGCCTCCAACGTTCCAGAACCAGCATCCTGAACGGAGAGCCCGCACTGCTGCGCAGCCTGGTAGAGCACCCCGACTCGGACGGCATCGTGCCCGCCGCCGCCCTCGGCGCGGTGCGCTACCTCGCGGCCGAGCACCGCGATCTCGCCATCGAACTACTGACCTGGATACCCGAGGGCCGGAGAGACATCGCCTGGGGGGAGTTCGCACTGGCTTTCGGTCCGCATGGGGCCCTGGATTGGACAGGCCTAGCGCAGCGTCACAAAGACGCTTTTCTCAAGGCGTTGCGCGCCGTGCCCTCGCTCGAACGACGCTACGAGATCACTGAGTTCCTGGCCATGCTCAGCCGGGAGGAACCCCACAGCGTCATCGATCTGCTGACCGCCCGAGTGGAAGCCGTCGAAGCCGTGCGCCGACGCTACCCGTGCACTCCCGCACTCCTGGCCGGTCCCATTGCGATTCCGCGACCGCGAGGACTTCCCGGACTTGCTCCGCCGGGTGCGCGAGTGGCTGGCCGCAGCCCCTGACTCCTTCTGGCGGAACTACCTTGGATCTGAGCTGTTCACCGCAGTGGCAGGTCCCTTCGACGCCCAGACGCTCCAAGTCATCGAGGAATACCTAATCGAACCGGACCCAGCCAAGATCAAGACCGTGAGCACGATGCTGCGCGGCGCTCCCCGCGCACTGGTGTGGGATCCCGATTTCGTACGCCGTTGCCTGCGTGCCGCCGACTCATGCGGCGCCAAGAGCCTCGCCGCCGTGCAAAGCTCGCTCCACACCGCCCTCTTCACCGGCGGACGCTCAGCTGCATTCGGGCAGCCCTTCCCAGAAGACGTTGAACAGCGCGACACTGCCGCCAAGCTCGCCGCACAAGCGGTGCCGGGAAGCCTGGAAGAACAGTTCTACCGCGCGCTCTCCCAATCCGCGGAAACCTGGATCAGTCGCACCATCGCAGAGGATGACCTCCCCGCGGATGGCCGCCACTGGTAGAGACCGATGGCCGACCCAAGCCCCGACACCAAGTGAAGTGGGCCGGACTAGTACGGCAGCAGTTTGCTACCTGACCTGGGGCTGAGTGTTACCCGTCCGCGCCATGAGCACGCGGGGTCGCTCACGGTGTACATGGCCGGGATCGTAATGCCCTGGGGGGTGACGGCAGTTTCGTGAGCATCGCGCCTGTCAGGTCTGGCCGGTGGGAAGGCCGGGCCGAGGCCGCAACCGTTGCGGAAAGCAGCCTTACCCCGGTGGCGGGACGCGCCCAGCTCGGGATGCCGGCCTCAGTTGCCGCCGGTGCCGCGGGGCTCTTCTTCCAGATAAACGAGCCCGTTGCCGTCCGGGTCGGCGAAGAAGAACATCGGCGGGGAGCCGTCGAGGTGGACAACCTCATCGTTGTGCATCCTCGCGCCCGCCTGGCGAAGCCGCGCGTGGGCGGCGTCGGCGCTGGTCGTGCCCAACCGCACGGCCATCGGTATCTCGCTGTCTGGGGGCAGCAGCACCAGGCCGACGCTCGACCCGGGGGGCACCACTTCCACCAGCCTGGCCCCGGGCCACACCTCGATGTCGGTGCGCAGCTCGCAGCCGAGCACCTCGGTGTAGAACGCCAGTGCCCGATCCTGATCAGCCACCGGGATCGACACGCTGTGGACTCTGGTCGTCATCGTCATGCCCGGTAAGACCAGCAGCAGCCCGGGAACTCATCGCACCCGAACGCGCCCGTGTCAGCCGTGGCCCGGTTAGCGACCCTGACTGGGGAAACGGTTTGCGGGGCGCCACCCGGGCCGAGCGGGTAGCCAAAGCCGCAGGACCACAACTTAGCGCGCAGGGCTACAAAGCTGTTGCTGGATGACGTTGCTGCAGGTCAGCAAGTTGGATAAGCCCGCGATCACAGCGTCTAACCGCACCTGGCGGCGTATCGCCGCTCCCATTCTGCTCCCATAGTGGCCGGATAAGGCCCCAGCCCCGGGGCCGTCCATCGTGCGGGTGAACCGAGTAAACAAGCCTCCCCATATTCACTCGTCTCGTCCGGCTAGCAGGGCGGGGGGTGCTGTGCGATGGTTGGGGCACGGCGGGTGAGAGAAGGGGGGTCAGGGGATGCTGGAGGCGCTGATAGCGCTGGCGGGTAACACGGTGGTCGCGGCCGCTACCACGGATGCGTGGGAGGCTTGCCGGCGTGGGTTCGCGCGGTTGCTGGGCCGCGGCGATGCGAAGAAGGCGGAGCTAGCCGAGCAGCGGCTGGCGGAGACCCACAAACAGCTCACCACAGCAGCGGGCGCGGATCTGGAGCGGGCCCGCGCCGCGCAGGAGGCGCAGTGGACGACACGCCTGACCGATCTGCTGGAGGAGGACCCGGGCGTGGAGGCGGCGCTGCGGTCCTTGGTGGAGGAGATCCGGGCGCAGTTGCCGACGGGGGTGGTGTCCGCGGCTGATCATTCGGTCGCGGCCGGGCGGGATGTGAACATCGGCGCAACCAGCGGGGGGGTCGCCGCCGGGGTGATCCACGGGAACGTGGCGCCGCCAAACCCTACCAGACGGGCCCGGCGAACGGCTAGCCGGGCCCGGCATCGGGGTAGCCGAGTCGGGCGCGATCGCCGCCGCACAGGGCGGGGTGGCGATCGGCCGGGTGGAGTATCAGCGGGCGGAACTCGCGGGACAGCCGGTACGGCTCGCGCCCCGCCCGCCCGCGCTGGCGGGGCGGGAAGAGTTGCTCGCGGAACTGGACGAACGGCTGTCAGCCGGTGATGATCGGGGCCCGCGGATCGTGGCCTTGTACGGGCTGGGAGGTGCAGGCAAAACCAGCGTGGCGGTGGAGTACGCGCACCGTCACCTGGCTGAGGTCGGGGTGGCCTGGCAGTTTCCGGCGGAGGGCCCGGCGCTGGTGGCGTCCGGGTTCGGTGAGCTGGCGGCCCAGCTCGGAGCCCGGGACCTGCTCGATGTGCGGGACCCGGTGGCGTCGGTGCACGGGGTGCTTGCCGCCTATCCCCGGGAGTGGCTGCTAATGTTCGACAACGCACCAGACCGGGCATCGGTGGAGGCGTTCCTGCCCCCGGGTGGGCGCGGGCGGGTCCTGATCACCAGCCAGAACCCGAACTGGCCGCCCGGCCAGGCCTTGGATGTGCCGGTCCTCGACACGAAGGTCGCCGCAGAATTCCTGGCCAACCGAACTGGCGATCCGGACGACCAGGCTGCTGCCGCGCTGGCCGGGGAGCTGGGCGGGCTGCCGCTGGCGCTGGAGCAGGCCGCTGCGTACATGCAGGCTGCAGGCGGCAGCCTGGCCGAGTACCTCGACTCGTTCCGGCAGCGGCGCGTGGACTTGCTGGCCCGTGGTGAGCCCGCCGGGTACGTCAAGACAGTCGCGACCACCTGGGCGCTGGCGTTCGGAAGGCTGGAGCAGTCGGCGCCGGGCGCGGTCGGGCTGCTGAGGCTGCTGGCGTGCTGCGCCCCCGAGCCGGTCCCGTTGCCGCTGCTGCTGAAACCCCGCCCCGGGTCGGCAGACAGGCTCGGCCCGGATGTGGCGCCGGTGCTGATGCCGCTGCTGGACGACCGGCTGGCCGCTGGGGATGCGGTCGCGGCGCTGCGTAGGTATTCGCTCGTGACCCTGGCCGGGGACGGGCTGGTGCTGGTCCACCGGCTGGTGCAGGCCGTCACTGTCGATCATATGGAAGCGGTCTTGGCAACACAGTGGCGGCAGGCTGCCGCCGCCGTGATCGAGGTCGCGATCCCCGATGACACCGACCCGCCGGAGACCTGGCCCGTTTGCGCAGCGTTGCTGCCTCATGCCCAGGCAGCCCTCGCGGATGCCAGCGACGGCATGAGGCAGATCGCGAACTACCTCGGCGACAGCGGCAGTTCTTCCGCCGCCCGCGACCTCTGCCATAGAATGGCCGACGCTCGTGAGCGGGTGTCCGGCTCCGAGCGCCAGAAAACCTCGAGCGCCCGCGCCAACCTTGCCTACTCGACCGGGAAGGCGGGCGATCCGGCCGCCGCCCGGGACCAGTTCGCCGCACTGCTGCCCGTCCGCGAGCGGTGTCAGGCCCCGAGCGCCCGGAAACCCTGATCGACCGTCATAACCTCGCCTCTTTGACCGGGCAGGCGGCCGATCCGGCCGCCGCCAGGACCAGTTCGCCGCCCTGCTGCCCGTCCGCGAGCGAGTCCTCGGCCCCGAGCACCCGGACGCCCTCGGCTCCCGCGCCAACCTTGCCTCTGGACCGGGAGGAGGG
This sequence comes from uncultured Actinomycetes bacterium, assembly GCA_963806145.1. GTDB lineage: Bacteria > Actinomycetota > Actinomycetes > Streptosporangiales > Streptosporangiaceae > DASXKD01. Next base: position 164,782 of record CAWDXD010000004.1, on the reverse strand, counting down.
CGATGCAGCCGCCGCCCGGGACCAGATCTCCGCGCTGCTGCCGTTCCACGACGGGTGCTCGGCGCGGAGCACCCGCGGACCCTTGACGTGCGCGCCAGCCTCGCCCGCTCGACCGGGGAGCGGCGATCCGGCCGGGGCCCGGACCTGTTCGCCGCGCTGCTGCCGGTCTACGATCCAGTGCTCGGCGCGCGAGCACCCGCGCACCCTGACCGCGCGCGCCAACCTCGCCACCTGGACTGGGCAGCGGGGGATGCGGCTGGGCCCGCGACCAGTACGCCGCGCTGCTGCCGATCCGCGGCGGTGTCGGGCGCCGAGCACCCGGAAGCCCTGACCGCCCGCGACAACCTCGCCCGCTGGACCGGCGCAAGCGGGGGATCCGGCCGGGCCCGCGACCAGTTCGCCGAGCTGCTGCCCGTCGAGGAGCGGGTGCTGGGCCCCGAGCACCCGGAGCACCCTGACCATCCGCAACAACCTCGCCAGTTCGACCCAGAGGGCCGAAGGTCGCGCTGGTGCGTCGAAATAGCCGCGGCTTGTCTCATCTGACGACGAGCAGAGTGATCCCAGTGCTCCGAGTGCGCCGGCTTCACTATCAGCAGCGATATCCAGCACCTGGCCTCGTGCCCGTACCAGGCCGTGCTCGAGGAGGACTGAGCCGGGACAAAGCTCGTCGCTGAACGCAGCATCACCGACCCTGCTAGTGCTGGGATCGTCCCGATCAACTCCTGGTGGCGGAAGAGCGCACAGGGTCAGCTAGCCGTGTACCACAGGTCGACTTGATCTTGATGCCCGGCCCAGCTGAGGTTCAGTGTCCAGCACCCCGGAGCCGGAAGATTAACGGACGACGGGCCCGGGCCATTGGGCAGTTCCCGGCTAGCGACCAGGTGCGTGCCATTCAGCGTTGCCCGAATGGTCATCGGTGCTAGCGACATGACGGGCAGCGGTAGCCGGGCTACCCAGAGAATCTTGTTGTTCTGGTCCTTGTGCGGCGGAGCGTACAGCGAGGTCTTCGGGCCGCCCCAGAGGATGGCGACGATATCGCCGCGCACGCCCATCACGTGCCCGATCGACATGCCGGGCGGATGAAATCCGCCCCGGCCCATACCGGCAGCGGCCCGTTGATACGCCTGGCCAGGCAGTCGGCGGCGGTGACCGGCCCGGCGCTGGCGGGCGGCAGGGCGCGGCCTTTGGCGGTGGCGCCGCGGAATCACTAGCGGCAGAACATGCCGTAATCGCCGCGGCGGCGATGACCGCAACGGCCATTCCGTACCTCACGACTTCGACCGTACGCCGCCGCGCCTTTACGGCGCGAACCTCGCCCACGCGAACTTCATCGACGCGCGATGGTCTGAGGAATCTCCCGCGCCGGAGGGGATTCATGCGAGACCCTCGCTCGGCCTGCTGAGGCGTGCCAACGTGGACGCCGACGACCCTCGATGACTAGCTCCCGCCTATTTGTCCGTCCGTCACGCCGTGCGTCAGCCACGCTGACCTGGTGCCAGAAAGCGGAGGCTCCTGCGCCAGGAATGATGATTTGTTCATGTCCTCCGATCAGCGCCGAGCGCCAGCGCTCCACTTGACGTAGAGCCGCTTACCGGCGTCGCGCCCGCATGTCCCCTCTCGAGGACTTCCAGTCGCATGATCATTCGCTTGCGGCGCGCCCGCATGATCGCCGAGGTCGCGGCGTCTGCCTGTGCGACTCAGGTGATCTTGAATGTGGAGTACGCGGCGCGGTCAGGGGTGATCGTGAGTTCGGCGAGCTGGGGAGCTGTTTTAGCACGGAGCTGGATCTGTGCCCTTCAGCTGCTCGGGGTATGGCTGGGTCGCGCGCCTGGGGCGGCGGGCCAGGTCGATGCGGACGTCGAGGTTCAGGTGCTCGGCGAGCAGGTGTTTGAGTTCGCCGCCTTCGATGATGCTCAGCCTGTTGTTGCGGGCCGCGAAGGCTTTGGTCTCCGGGCTGACCCATGCGGTGGTGACGAGCACTCCGGCTGTTGCCCGTTTTTCTTCCACCGCGCCGGCCAGTGCGCGTACGTCGTTGGCGGGCACGCAGTTGCTGTAGCGCTTGGCCTGGATCAGGATCTCGGAGCGGTGCACGATGTCGGTCTTGTTGTAGGCGACGGCGTCGATTCCCTCGTCGCGGGAGGACTGGGTGACCTGACGTCCAGTCCCATGGCCTCGAAGAGCTGGCGGATGAGGTTCTCGAACTTGTACCAGTCCATCTTCAACAGGTCGGGGCGCGAGTCGATGCCAGCCAGCGCGTCGACCGGGTCGGCGAAACGGTACTTTGCTTTCTGGAACTCGATGACCGGCTCGACGGGCTCCAGGTCGAAGGGGTGCGGCGAGAGGATCGCTTTGAGGTGCTTCAGGCATGCGGCCGGATCAAGCTGATCAAGCACTAGCGTGGAGAAGTCGTTCTGCTGGCGGGTGCGCTGATCAGGTGGAGTTCTTCGGCTTGCCCGGTTGCGCGGTTGATCGCTGGCACGATTCCGTTGAACACGACAGTATCCACGACGTCTTCGGCCACGGTGACGGCGAAACACTCCCGCATGGTCCGCAGCGCGACCTGGTGGATTACCGAGGCGTAAAGCTCCTTCGTCTCCTTGACGGGCCGGGCCAGTTCATCGATCTCTCTGCGCGTCTTGACGTACCTGAAGTCCCGCGCGGTAGGGATCACTTCCACCGGAGGCAGCCGGTATTCGATGACCAGCTCACGAGGCTCCTGCCGGTAGGCGATCTGGTACTCATGCGGGAAGTCGCTGGGGTACTCCGATAGTGCGAGCACCTGACCGAAGAATTCCTCCACCGCATCCGGCACGGCCGCCCGGAAGTTGCGCTCAACCTCATCGACTGCCGCGTTGTGCTCACCGGCTTCGCTTCGAGGGCCTTGACATGCAAGTCATACGCCGCACGCGCTTCTTGCAACTGGCGGGTGCGGCCGTTCTCGGCTAGCCGGTGATCGGCGCCGCGCCTGCTCGAAGGCGCCCCGGGCTGCCTCCTGCGCCCGCGCATGCCGGGCTTTGCGCCCATCAGCCCAGACAGGACACCGGGCGGGGGCGGAGCGAAGTCCTCCCACACCGGCACTGGTACGGCTTGCCGAGGTCGCCTGGTTCGAACGGCACAACAGCCACGGTCTGCTTCAGCATGGCGAAGGACGCCTGGGGCGGTGTGCCCAGTACGGAGGTCAGCAGCGTCCTGGAGTTCGGCCACCCGAGCATCAAGCTGTGCCTTCATGGCCTTCGCCGCGGACGCGCCGGCTTCGTGCGCGAACTGTTCCTGGCGTCTCCGCTCCGCTGCCGCCGCCCGGGCGGCCTGCCGTTCTGCGCAGTCGTGATCGCGCATTAGCTGCTTTACCGTCTGCTGGTTCATGCGCTCCTGAGCCTGGGCGGCGCGCTGACGCCGCTCCCGCTCACGTTGCAGCTCCGACCATAGTGACTTCTTCGAGCCATCACCGCCTCCCAGTTCCACAAGAGCAAAGGCGGGACGCGCTGACAAGACCTCCATCGCGACAGATGATCGCTTCGCTTCGAGAGTGCCCAGGTCGCGCCACCCGGGTCGGCTCGGAGCGATCATCGGCCGACGATGTACCTCATACCAAGACGGTCAAAGCGGAACTCCCAGAACCTGATCTGGCCTCGCACTCTGCCGCGCTACGCGGGCACTATGCCGCTGGCGGAGTGCATCCGAGTACCGTGGCTAACAACTGCGGTGTTGCGGTTGCAGTGGCATGGCAGTTGATCTTGCACGGTACCCGATGACCGATCGCGCCCAGGGAGGCCGGGATGGCACAGAAGATCACCGTCGCACTAGAGGACGATCTTGATCGGAGCCCGGCGGATCAGACGGTGCGCTTCGGGCTGGGCGGCGCCGAGTACGAGATCGATCTGAGCAAAAAGAACGCCAGGGCATTCCGTAAGCAGCTCGCGCCGTTCATTGAGCACGCCCGCAAGGCCGGGCGAGGGCAGCACCGCCGGCCCGGGCGTACCGCAGCAGGCCGCGAGCGCAGCGGCGATATCCGGGCGTGGGCGAAAGGCCAGGGCATCGCGGTCAGCGACCGCGGACGCATCCCCGCCGGTGTCGTGGAGCAGTACGAAGCCGCCGCCCAAGGCTCCTGACTCACACTGGTACAGTGCCGGGAGCCATCCGGCCAAGCGCTTGAGCCATCTCGGAGGCGGCCCTGCCGATTCCGCGCTCGCCCGGCGGACCCGCAGGCACAAGGCTTCTTGACATCCCGGCAGCCTGCGCGCAGAGTCCGCCTTATGAGCAAGCCAGGACGCAAGGCAACCGTCCGCGAGTTCATCGAGACGCTGACCGAGAAGGCGGCCAATCTGCCCGAGGGCATGGAATCAACAATCGAACTGGCGATCTGCAACCAATTCCAGCAGCAGTTCATTGATGACGTCGAGGTCGATTCGTGGGTGACGGCCGATTCGGCGGGCGAATCCCCGCCGGACAAGCCTCGCGGCATGATCATAATCGGCCACTGGCACCCCGACGAGAGGTCCGGTCTGATCCGCAACATCGTCACGTCCGGCCTGCCCGGGGAACACCGCAAGCTGACCAAGGGCAGGATCCCGGACCCGGCAGTATGGCCGCCCGGGATCGGACGGGATCAAGCCCGGGACGAATTGCGGGGACGCGTACAGGCGCTGACCGATCATGAGTGCTACTTCGTCTGTCAGATGATGGCCGCGAGCGAACCCGTGGTGCAGGCCGCCTTGAAGGCCACACTCGACTACCGGGACGAACCACCTTCGAGCTGAAGGCGTGTGCGGGTCAGCTTTGCCCTTCTGCGCGGTGGATTGGCCGGGTCTACGGGTGCCCGCAGGACCGGGACGCGGGCTTCACCGGGCCACCCTGGCCTGAGGACAAGCAAGAGCACCATCTAGCTACGGCCCGAAGACGCAGCAGCAGCCGTGTCGGACCTGCTACGCCAGCACCGGGTGCGCGCCGGTGAAGACGTTCACCCGAGGCCACGCAGGAGGCCGGCCAGGTGTGCCAGCTTCCGCGGCCAGGCAGCCCGCGAGCGAGGACGGCGCGGACACCAGGGCGAGGAACCGGATCCCCCCAGGACCGCCTTCTGGGACCAGCGCGAGGCCGCTGACCAGCAGGCGCAGTCGGGTTGCGGCGGCGCCCGGCCGGGCCGCAGCCCACTACGGCCGCCGAGTGGCCCGCAGCGTTCAGCCGAACAACGCAGGCTCGCACGCAAGCTTCACCCGGACAACCATTCCTCCCCTGGACAGGACATCTCCCATACGTCGAGACCTCAACGATCCGCCCTTCCTGATCTTGGTCTTAGCGATCTTGGTCGGTTCTCCCTCATCATGATCACCAAGGTGCCCGGAGCGCTCTGGACGATCGCATTCGTAATGATCTTGGTCGTCTCGGGCTGGTGGCTGAGGCGAGAATTGAACCGTCGGCCTCTTCATCCCGAACTGAGAGTACAGGTGAACAACACGCCTGGTCAGGGACATTCCTGCACGTCAGACGTGTTGACACGGCAGTGTCCACGTCGTCTGACCGCTTCTGACCGCACCTGACGGCGGATCGCTGCTCCCATACCGCTCCCAGAATCGGACATGACCTCGTGGGCGGTACGTTCCGCCCTACGGGGCTTCCATCGGAGGGGTTATGGGCGATCTGGTGAGCGCCACAATAGCGCCGCCGGTGGATGCGCTTTGCGGCCAGGCGGCGGGCAGTTGGCCCGCGATGACCCACCGGGTGAACCCGCCCGATCGTGCTCGGCGAACACGTACACGCACCCCTCGGCAGGGTCGGCCGCGGCCGCCTCGCTCAGCGCGACGGCCAGGGCGGCCAGCAGTTCGGCAGCGGGCGACTTACCGCAGTCAGCCAACTTCACCCGGAGCGGGCTCTCATCACCGGTGCCGCCTTCGATCTCCGCGGCTACTGCCCGGTGCAGGGCGTGATCCTCCGCAGATGCCGCGGCGTACCCAGTGGCGACCGGAACCAGTAACGAGATGATCCGGTCGGCGCGGATCAGCTGCAGATCCTGGGCGCATACTCACACATTCTGTAAACGTAACTGGTCAGATGGCTGAAATCGTTGTGGTTTGATCAGGTGCTAGCAGGCATCCAGGGTTCGCCTTTGGTGAGCATGACGAGGGCGTCGAAGAAGCCGATGCCGTGTTTGGCGGCGGAGGATAGGTAGCTGCGTATCGCGCAGAACTGGCGGGCGCCGGTGAGGGTGCGCAGGCAGCCGGATACCTTTTGCCGCAGCTTGGCCATCCGTATGTCGCGTTCAGATCCGTTGTTATCGGGCGGCGCCCGGAAGTCGGTGGTGAAGCGCAGGTAGTCGTGTTGGCGGCTGAGCAGGCGGCGGGCCAGCGCGTGGTGCTTTTTCATCAGCGGCCCGGAGCGGGCGGCAGTCTGGCTGGCCCCGGCCAGGACCGCGGAGCGATACAGGCGGACCTGGGCGGCCAGCGCGGCCGGGTCCACGGCGTTACGGCCCTGGCGGATCGCCTCGCGCACCAGGTCCTGCATCGCGGTGAGCGCCTCGGCGGCCTGGGCGGCCCAGCACCACTGGCCCGTGGGCGCGGCGTCGGGGCGCGTCGAGGGCGCTCTCGGCCGTGGCGAAACGTTCGCTGGCGGCATCGAACGCGGCCTCGGCATGGTTCCTCGCAGCCAGGGCATCGGCGAACGGATCCCCGGCCGCGACCGGCCTCGGCGTAGCTCGGCCAGTTCCAGGATCGCCGCCCGGCGCCCGCGCGCCCCGTATACCACGTAACGATCATCGCAAGCCGCGAGGTCCCAGGCATCCCCCTGGGCAAGCTGCAGCCTAGGACCGCCGCCGGGCCAAGTGAGACACTGATCGGGCAATGGTCGAGGTCGGCCGCCTGCGGGCCGCCGTCGGGGCGCAGCTGCCGCAAGCTGGGCCGCCGCGGTGGCCACTGGCAGCCTGGGGTATCAGGGATGAACCAGCCGTGAGCAACGACAAGAGCCACCACGAAGATCCAGGACAAGAGCGCGGCCCAGCGTGGACTGCTGCCGCTGATCAGGCGGACGCTCAGGCTGCCGGCGTCGCCGCCTGGCTGTCTTCTGGCCTCAGGCGCGGCGCCGCGCAGGAAGCCGGCCGCACCGGCCGGCCGGTGAAGCCCATCACCGACGTCCGCGGGATCCCGGGCGGGCCGCTCGGCGAGTTGGTAGCCCGCGTCACCGCCCGGGCGGACGCGGGCGAGCTGACGGTATGCCCGCACGGCGAAGCAGCAATGTCTCCAGGGCCGCCGCCCTGGCCGCCCGTCGACGCCCTGGTCTGGGTGCCCTGGCACCCGGACTTGCTGTCATGCGAGCGATGTGCGGCCATGCTGCCCGCCGCCAGCGGCGATGACGACCGCCGCTGTGATGGATGCGGGCGCGTGACACAGCCGGGCGAGGACATGCAGGTCGGCACGAATACCACCCGCGCTGACCCCAGCGTTGCCTCGCGCCTCGGCCACCCGCCCGCGCTGGTCTGTTGCTATGGCCTATGCCAGCAATGCCACCGCGCGAGCAGCTACGCGCCCGGCTAGCCCACCGAACAGATAACCGGCGATGGGGCTGCGCCTGCTGATAATCAGGTCATGGCCGCGATCATCGCGGCAGCCGCCATTGATGAGCCCAGAGCGGGATCTTGCCGTCAGCGTGCGTCGCGGCCGCGAGGGGAGGCGAACTGGTAACCCGTCGTATTCAAGTGTGACGAGTTTGCCGGCCCACAGCCGCGGCCGCCCGATGCGTGACGGTGCGGTCAGACCGGGGAAGTTGGCCCGCCGGGCGATTAGCGGAGTCCTGCGAGGACGATCAGCGGCAGCGCTAGCCACGCTTCATAGATCTCCTGCGACGGGCTGTACTCCGTCCAGTCGTGATGACCGGCGGCCACGCTCGGCGCGGTATTACGGTGGCGGGTGCACGTAACCAGCGGCTGGCCGCCGATGCGGTAGGGGTCCGACGTCGCGTAGCCGGAGCAGTCAACCTTGCGGGCACGCGCCGAGGACCTGGCGAGGATCCCGTTCGCCGATGCCGGTGTTCTCGATGAACTCCAAGTCCTCGCCTGCAGGCGGTATGCGGCTCACCGGGGTGCCGCCCCAGGGCTGGCCGAGCGCGCCGATGACGGCGGAGCCGGCGTTGAAGGTGCGGAGCGTCCGGTCGAGCATGGCCCCGAGGCGCTCGCTGGCCGATCGCGGCGCGCGACCCTGCGACATGGTCTTCTCCTCCTGTAAGCGGGACGGCCGGTCGCGCCGTCGGCGGGCGGCGCGGATCTCGGCGTCGGCGACCTTGTCGGCGAGCAGGGCGTACACCTGGGTCGTTTCGGTCGATGCGTGACCGAGCCGACGGCGGACGGCCTCGATGGAGACCCCTGAGTCGATGAGCTCGGTGGCGTGGGAGTGCCTCAGTTGGTGGATGCCGATGCCGAGCCGGACCGCAGGGAGGCGCTAACGACCGAGAACCGGAAGCGGCGCGGCAGTACGACCGATTGCTCAGAAGGTCGTCTCGCCCCCCTCCCTGCCTGCTTCTTTCCAGATCGGTCGCGGCCGAGCTTGTCCGGGAGTGACCGCTGTCCGCCCCGGTTCACTACCCCATCGGGCATGCAGCGGGCACGCTCGGCTCCTGTCATCCATCGGCTCCTGTCATCCATGACCGTGTGCTGCGCGTCGCATTTGTAGCTCTGTTCGCCGTTCCGGCCGACTGTGAGGTTGCGATGATCACGCCGCGTACCGTCCGCTCGATCTGCCGCCGGGGATGGCGGCTGGCCCTGCCCGCGGGGGGCAGCCTGGTGCTGACCGCGGCACTGGCCGCCGCGGCGCAGCCGCCAGCGCACCAGTCGGTCACGAGCACCCCGGGCTTCCTCAACGGGGTCAGCGCCGTGTCGCCGTCGGACGCGTGGGCGGTGGGCAGCGGCACCAGCGGGCCGCTGATCCTGCACTGGAACGGGACCAGCTGGTCCGGGGTGACAGGCCCGAACGCCCCCTTGTGCCATCTGAACGGGGTGAGCATGGACTCTGCCGCCGATGGCTGGGCGGTGGGGAACTGCTTCCCCAGTACCGGGGAGGCGACGCTGATCGAGCACTGGAACGGCATCAGCTGGTCCCGGGTGCCCAGCCCCAACCCCAGCCCCGAAAACCAGCTGTTCGGGGTGAGCATGGTGTCGGCTACCGATGGCTGGGCCGTGGGCACGGCCGTCAACGGCAACGAGGTACATCTACCGCTGATGCTGCACTGGAACGGCACCAGCTGGTCCCAGGTGCCCGTCTCGGGTTCCGGTGGGGACACCAGGCTCTTTGCGGTCAGCGCCGCGTCCGCGTCGGACGCGTGGGCGATCGGCTTCACAAAGAACGCGCGGGCCACGCTCATGCTGCACTGGAACGGCGCCAGCTGGTCCCAGGTGCCCGCCCCTGTCCCAGCCGGTGCCGCACTTCCCGGGGTGAGCGACGCATCCCCGCGCAACGCATGGGCCGTCAACGGGGGAACCAAGACAATCACCACGCACTGGAACGGCACCACCTGGCGGCAGGTTTTCAGCCCCAGCCCCGGCCAGACATGCTCGACCTGCCTCGAAGCAAACGAGCTGACGGGGGTGGCCATCATCTCCAAGTCGAGCGTCTGGTCTATCGGCGACTACACCACAGCCACCGGCGGGCAGGCGGCTTTGACCCTGCACTGGAACGGCACCAGGTGGGCGCGTGTGCCGAACCAAGGCGGAACCAGCGACAGCTTCCTCCGGGGCATCAGCATGGTGTCCGCCACCGACGGCTGGGCTGTGGGAGGACACTCCGCCACAGGCAACGTCATCATCCTGCACTGGAACGGCACCACCTGGTCCCGGACCTAGCACGCTGGTCCCGGACCTAGCACGCTGGTCCCGGTCCTAGCACGCATGTACCGCCGTCCTGACGTTCAGGGCCGTCCCAGCCTTATGGGAGTCTGATCAGGGCTTCCTTAACACGGCGCGGACTTCCTTCCGGCCAAGTCCTGCGGTATCCCCGTGTCCCTCGACAGGCGCCGATCCCTAATAGCCCTCTTCCACACCAAGGTCTACAACCGGCTCCTCGTCCCGCTCACCGCCGCCAACCAGCCCCCAAGCGCCACCGGAACTGCGGGCCGCGCCACGCAGCGCGGCGAGCCGCCGATCCTCACCACCGCTGAGATCAGCTCGGTCCTGAACAAGCTTTCCGGCGGGACCGGCGGTGGCCGGGCGAGTCCTGCGAGAGCGGCCGCGGCGAGCGGGGTGCCGCCCAGGTAGCAGACGGCACGAATGCCGGCGGTGTCGGCGAGCAGGGCGCCCAGCAGCAGGCTGGCCAGCACCGACACCCCCGAACACCAGATCACGGAATCCAAACATCGTGACCGCCCGCGGCACCAGATGGCCTGTGCCGGCGTGGCCCATAAGCTCCTCACCGCGCCGACTCCCCGGGAGGCCTGACTTACGCGTCGGGCTTGCCGTGGTCTTGCGGGCCGGCCGGGATGATCGCAGAGTTCATGGCCTGCTGCGGGCGCCACCGGAGCCCGCCCTGTTCAGCCAGGGCCCGGGCCCCGGGCGCCGCGCTCGAGCTTGATGGCCATCGACTACCGGTATCCGATGTCGCTGGCCTGGCTCTGCCAGCGCATCGCGCCGTGATAGCGCTGCGCCTCAGGCCTGGTAGATGTAGGCCTTCCCGCCGGCCTGATCGGCACCGAAGGAGCCGATGACGGCGGTCGGCCCGGAGCGGCCTGGTTTTCTGCACCGCGGCTGGGATGGAACTCGACAAGGACACCGTGCGCCGCGCTTTCCGCAAGGTGCTGGCTGGCACGAGCCTGGACGCGGCACAGTGGACGCCGCGCGAGCTGCGGCACAGCTTCGTCTCGCTCCTCGATGACGCCAACGTGCCGATTGAGAAGATCTCCCGCCTAGTCGGCCACGCCGACACCACGACCACCGAGACTGTCTACCGGTTCCAGATCCGGCCTGTCATCCAGGACGGCGCGACGGCCATGGACGTGATCTTCCCCGAAGATGAGGACGATGAGCCGGGCCCGCCTGAGTGACTAAGTGAGTGACAACCGCAGGAAATACCGGCGTACGCCAGGGAACACCGACAGACTGTCTGGGCAGGTCAGAGGCACAAAGAGGGCTAGTCAGCGAGGCTTGGTGCTTGCTTCGGGACGAAGAGGCCGCCGGTTCAAATCCGGCCACCCCGACCACGAAGCTGCAGGTAGCAGCGCTATTTCGTGACTAATTTTGGCTGCCTATCCTGGCCGCCTGCCGGTTTTGGGAGCGAACCGGAGCCGACCTTGTCCAGCCCGCCTCGCTGACCAGCGGTAATGCCCCTCTTTTCGCGAGGCGAGTGGGAGCGGCGGCATCAGAAAGGCAGATTCGGCTTCTGGGTGCGGACATCCGGCCGCCCCGGATATGCGGTCACGCAGGGGGCTAGGCGAGGGCTAGGCGGGCAGCTCGCCGGCGGTTTAGCGGGGGCCGACGGAGGCGAGCGCCTGGGTGAGGGCGCGGATGTCGTCGCTGCTGTTGTAGGCGTGCAGGGATACCCGGATGCCGCCGGCGCGGGAGCTGGTGTTGATTTGGTGCTGGCTGGCCAGCGCGGCGCGGCCGCGGGCGGCCGCCACGAACAACGGGCGCGCCGGCCCGGCCAGGCCTAGCGCGCTGGCCAGCAGCTCGGCGGTGTCCTTGCGGGCGGTGGGGTGGATGCCCCGCTCCAGGTCACTGACCGACCGCGGGGAAAGGCCCGCCGCCTCGGCCAGCTCCTCCTGGGTCAGTCCAGCCTCGGCCCGCAACTGCCGCAGCAGCCCGCCGACCCTCAGCGCACTGCTCCGCCATGGCCGGTCACCCCTAGGTCCTCCTCCCGCCGCACCACAACCCGGTGCCGTGTCGACAGGATCTGCACCCAGGTTAACGAGGCCCGGCCGCCTGCACCATCTGTTACCACCCACCCCAAGCCGATTGCGTGGGCCGTCATGTGGCCAATGTGTGGGCCCGCGTGTGTGGTGGCCGGCCGGGCCGCCCAGCACGGTGGCACTAAGAACGGGCTCAGCCAACAGCAACCACGCAGTCGGCACGGCCACGAACCGGTTGTGGCCGGCCGCAAGCAAACTCCAGGAGAGTCATCATGCACATCTCACGCCGGGCGGCCGCTGTCGGGGCCGCCGTCATCATCGGGCTGGCCGCGCTCGGCGCCGCCGGCGCCGCCTTCACCTCCCACGCAGCCCCCGCCACACACAACAGTGTGCAGGTGCTGCGGCTGCACACCACAGACCTCTCCCACGCGGACAACCCCGCCGGTCACGGCGGCCCCGGCGACGTGTTCACGGTCGTCTACGGCCTGCAGACCCCGGCCGGGGCCGAGGCGGGCAAGGCCTACCTCTCCTGCATCCAAGCCACCGCATCGGTGAACCTGTGCCACGCCGCCTATGTGCTCAAAGGCGGCCAGATCGACATCCAGGTGGCGGTGGTCCCGGACACCGCGACCGGAGAGACCCTCGCGGTCACCGGCGGCACCGGCGCCTATGCCGGGGTCACCGGCTGGGCCCGCGCCGCCGGGGACGACCGGACGTTCCACCTGATCCGCCCCGGCCAAAACTGACACAAAGCCGCAGCCGGGTGCCCGGAACGCCGGTAAAGCGCCCGGGCGGTCCCCTGGCCGGCCACTCTGCGGTTCGCCGCCGCCCTGGCCGGCCAGGGCGCCCAGATCCCCCGCCATCATCCACGCACCAAGGAGAACGTGATGCCACGAGCACTCCTGTACTACCTGGCGCAGGCCTGGACCGCGGACCGGTACCGGCAGGCCCACCGTGACGCACCCGCCGGGGCCCCGCGCCGGGCCCGCCATGCCCGGCCCTCCCCGCCCGCCCGCGAGCTCCCGGCCGCTGTCGCGCGCCGCCTGCGCGCCGTGCTCGGCGGCGGCCGCCCATGACCGGCGAACCGCCGCCTGGGCACGCGACCGTGCCGGACATGCACCCAGTGGAAGAGGGGGCGATCGCCGTGCGCGCGGTGCAGGCTGACGGCGACCCGTGCGCGGCAAGGATGCTCTGCGCGGCCGTCGAGGCATTCGTGTCGTCGGCGTCCCGGCTGAGAGTGACCGACCCCGGCGCCCACCTCAGCTTTGGGGCAATGTTTTACGGCCTGGGCGCCGACATCGCCCGCGCGGAACACGCGGGGCTGTCCCGGCAGGAAATCCGGGAGATCGTGGCGCCGGTTCGCGAGATCTTCGCCCGCTCCCCGTTCGTCCGGCGGGCGCAGGCCCGGCCCGGGGGCTACCCGGCGGACTTCGAAACCATCGAACAGCTGGTGTCCCAGGCCAACCGGGCACCCCAGGGAACGGTCGCATGGCTGATCGAGTCCTACTGCCTCGGCTCACCCCTCGCCCAGCAGCACCGCAACAAGGTCGCCCACCAGGCCGCGCTGATCACCAGCGCGGTCCTGCAGCCCGGCCCTGGACCGCGCGTGCTGCTCCTCGCCGCCGGGGCAGCTCCCGACCTGCGGCTAGTCCCCGCTCAGATCGCCGGCCACGGCTGCCGGTTCGTGCTCCACGACCACGACCAGGCCGCGCTCGACCTCGCCCAGGACCTGCTGGGACCGGTGGCCAGGCGCTGCACACTCATCCCGGGCAACATGCCCCAGGCACTCCCCGCCCTGGCCGCCCAAGGCCCCTATGACCTGATCCTGGCCGGCGGGCTGTTCGACTACCTGCCCGACCGGGTCGCGCGGTTCGTCGCCGGCCAGGCAATCACTAGGCTCTGCAAACCCGGCGGCCTGTTCTACTTCGCCAACATCGGCACGGGCAACCCCTACCGGTACTGGGCCGAATACCTCAGCGACTGGGTCCTGACCGAACGAGACGAACCGGGCATCCGCCGGCTCCTGAACGGCGCATACGCGCTGATCCGCGCCATACGCATCCACCGCGACCCCACCGGGCTGTCCCTCCTCACCCACATACAACGCAGCGCCGCCTGACCCCCCTTGCCCCCGGCGCCGGGCCAGCGCCCGGCCCGCTTCCAGCGGCGCCCCAGAGCGCGGGCTGCAATTCATGCCCCAGCGGACGACAAGGCGCCGCCAACCATGGCCACCCGACAGCAGCCACGATCACCCGCCATCCGGGCTCACGCCGTTGCCGGCAACGGCCTTGGACACAGCCGGACCGGCCCCGGTCCCACCGCCATGCCCAGAATTGATGATCCGCCCGCCAGGCAACATCACCGCGTCGACGGGGACTGTGCCCCGTGACCGCGTAGCCGGCGACCCCGCCGTGGCAGTTGACCTGTCGGGAAAACCCTCCGCGCCGCCCGGCAGCGCATCCAGGTCACGCATCACGGGTTTCAACAGCAACGCGCGTTTCCGGCCCCGCCCGCTACCCCCAGCGTGCCACGATCAGCCATAATCATCGATCGCTGACTTCAGGGGCAGGGGCGTGGGATTTCTGGGGTGATCGAGAACACGGTGCGTTCCTCTGGGGTGAAGTCCCTTCGGCCGGCGATGGAGCAGGCGCGGGCGAGCCATTCGCCGATGGTGGCGTCCCAGGTGGTGATGCGGCTGGTCGCGTCCAGTGCGAGGATGCTCGCGCCGTCCGCGCTGAAGGTGGCGAAAGCGCCGGCGTTGTCGGAGACGCGCAGCGGCCCACCCAGAGGGCGCAGATCCGCTGCGTCCCAGAGGCGGACCGTGCCTTCGTGGCCGCCGCTGAGGATGATGCGGCCGTCCGGTGCGAAGGCGACCGCGTCGACGAAGCGCGGGTGCGCCAACCGGGGACCGGCCAGGCGGCGGCCGGACTGCGTGTCGAACGTGGCGATCGTCCCCTCCGATGAGCCGGCCACGATCCGGCGCCCGTCAGGTGAGAAGGCGAGCGAGAGGGCGTCGGTCAAGGAGCGGTTTTCCCACCGCACCCGGCCGCTGGGCATGTCCACAAGGGCGAGCCCGGGCCCGTTGTTGAGCGGCGCGAGGGCGAGCATCTGGCCGTTCGGGCTGAACGCGCTGACGCCGCCGAACCCGGCGCCGACCGGGCCAGCGATGCGCCGGAACGTGCTGGCGTCGACGACGTAGACGCCGTTGTCGAAGTGGGTGGACACGGCGAGCGTCCGCCCGCCGGGAGAAACGCTGACCATGCCCTCCCGGAACCTGCCCTCGGGCTGGGATGTGCCGAGCGTGGTCACCTTGTCGAACCGGCGCGCGGCCACGTCCCATCGGCGCAGGGTCCCGTCCGTGGACACGACGTAGGCGAACCGGCCATCGGGCGACAGGGCGAGGTCGGAGACATCCTTGATGGGCTTGTCACGCGCGACCAGCCGCCCGGTCGCGGTGTCGACGGTCGCGATCAGGCCCCATACGTAGCCCAGCACGGCCCGGCGCCGGTCAGCCGACCACCCGACGTCCCCCCAGCTGCCCGGGACGGGCCTGAGCGGGATCCGCTGGAAGGCTGGGGTGGTGACGCCGAAGGATCGCCCGCCGGAGACGTCCCATTTGATGACCGAACTGTCGAGCCCGTCGGTGTAGAGCGTCTGGCCATCGGGCGCGAACGCCCCGCCGAGAATCTCCCCGGTGTGTCCTGCCAGGGTGAGCAGCAGTTTGCCCGACTTGACGTCCCACACCAGGACCTTCTGGTCGTCCGACAGCGAGGCGGCCGCCCGCCCGTCGGGGGAGAAGACCACGTTGGTGACCGTGCTCGCGTGCGCGCCGTCGCGCCGCAGAACCCTGCCCGTCTTGACATCGTCGATGACGACATCGCCCTCGGCGTCCCCGACCGCGACGCTCCGGCCGTCCCGGCTGACGCCCGCGCCCGAAGCCGGGACCGGCAGCAGCATCCGGCGGATAACGCGCGCGGTCCTGGGGTCCACCAGCACCGCGTCCCGGGTGCCCTCGGCGATGGCCAGCACCTTGTCCCCGGCCGGGTAAGCGTCGACGACACGCGAGGTGCCGGCGCCGGGCACGCCGACCCGGCCCTTCTCGCGCCCGGTCGCCGCATCGTAGAGAATCAGCCGCCCGGTGCCGGACCCCACCGCCACAATCCGACCATCACGCGTCCACGTCACCTTTCCGGGCCCTATGTCGCCGGCGGGAACGGGCAGGGTCAGCAGGACCCCCCGGGTGGCGAGGTCGAACACCACAACCTGGGCGCCGGAGCCGGCGCCGCCCACCACAGCCAGCCGGCGGCCGTCGGGCGAGAAGGCCTCCCGCGTGGTCCAGTCGCCCGCGTGGAGCGGTGCGCCGATCCGGCGCATCGTGCGCGCATCCCACAGTATGACCCTGCCGTCGTTGTCGCCGGCGGCGAGGACCCGGCCGTCGGGGCTCAGCGCCAGGTCCCACAGGTGGCTGTCGCCGCGGACCTGGGCCAGCGCGTGCGGGCTGCGCAGCAGCGCCGACAGCAGGTCGCCGTGGGTTTCCAGCGACGGGTCGGTGCGCACGGCTGCGGCGGCGAGCAGCAGCGACCGGTCCAGGTCGGGCTCGCTGAGCGCGAGCGCGCCCAGCCGCCGGGCCTCCGCGCGGTGCTGGGCGGCCTCGGCGCTGCGCTGGGCCGCCCGTGCCTGGCCGCGCTGCTGCAGCGCGACCGCGCCGGCCACCGCGGAGAGCAGCAGCAGCGCGACCACGCAGGCCAGGACCGCACGCAGGCGCCGGTGCGCCCGGGCCTCCCGCCGGCGCGCCTGGGCTTCCCGGTCGGCGCGCTCTCGCTGTTCGCGCAGTTCACGGTCCGCGGCGGCGCGGCTGGCCTCCAGGAACTCCTGTTCGGCCGGGTTCAGCTCCCCGGTGTGCCCGGCCGCCCAGTCCAGCGCGCTGGCCAGCCGGGCCCCGCGGTACAGCTCCCCCCGGTCGCGGTTGCGCTCGTCCCAGTCGCTGGCGGCCGCGGTCAGGTGGGCGTGCACGCGGCGGCCGATCCGGTCCTCCTCGAACCAGGCGCGGTAACGCGGCCACTCGCGCAGCAGCGCCTCGTGGGAGAGCTCGACTTCACCGTCGCTGACGGTCAGCAGCCGGGCATCGGTCAGCTCCGCTAGCACCGTGCCCGCGCCGGGGATGCGCTCCAGCTCACCCAGCGGCACCCGGCGGCGGGCCAGCGCCCCGTCCTCGCCGCTGGCCAGCCGCAGCAGCAGGCCCCGCGCTACCGGCTGCTGGGTGTCGCCGAGCCGGTGGTAGGCGTCTTCGGCGAGCCGGGCGACGGCGCCGCGCACGCCGCCGCTGGCCCGGTAGCTGCCGTAGCGCAGCACGGCCCCGTCGCGGGCCCGCCACAGCTGCAGCAGCGTGGTGGACAGCAGCGGCAGCCCGCCCGGCTCCCCGGCCACGTCGGCCACCAGCGCCTCGACCAGCGGGCGCTCGGCCTGCAGCCCGGCGCGGGCGGCCGGCTCCTCGATCGCCCGCGCCAGCTCGCTGCGGTCCATCGGCCCGACCAGCAGATGGCTGGCGCTGAGCCGCGCGGCCAGCGGCGGGTAGGAGGCGAGCCGGCCGTAGAAATCGGCGCGCAGGCACACGACCACCAGCGCCCGCCGCTCCGCATCGCGCGCCGCAGCTGCTAGCTGACCGGCGAACGCGGCACGCTCCTCCTCCTGCTCGCACAGGGTGAACAGCTCTTCCAGCTGGTCGACCGCGATCACGATCCGCTCACCGGGCTCCAGCCGCCCCAGCGCGCGGCCAGGCGCCTCGCCGCCCAAGGCGCGGCTCAGCTCGGCGCCCGGGCAGGTGCCCGGCCGTAGCAGCACCTGCCGCCACCGCTCGCTGCCCGGCAGCGACCCCGCGCTCAGCGCGGGCAGTACCCCGGCGCGCAACAGCGAGGACTTGCCGACCCCCGAGGAGCCGACGATCCCGGCCAGCGGCGACTCCACCAGCCGCGCGAGCAGGTCGGCGACCAAGCGCTCCCGGCCGCAGAAAAACTCCGCGTCGGCGCGGTCGAAAAACGCCAGCCCCTTGAACGGGCACACCCCCGCCGGCACGGCCTCCCCGTCCAGGGCCGCCAGCACCTGTTCAGCCGGGGCGCGGCCGCGGGCCGCCGCCACGAACAACGGGCGCGCCGGCCCGGCCACGCCCAGCGCCCCGGCCAGCAACTCCGCGGTGTCCTTGCGGGCGGTGGGGTGGATGCCCCGCTCCAGATCACTGACCGACCGCGGGGACACGCCCGCCGCCTCCGCCAGCTCCTCCTGGGTCAGCCCCGCCTCGGCCCGCAACTGCCGCAGCAGCCCCCCGAACCCCAGCGCAAGCTGCTCCGCCATGGCCTGGCATCCCCTCCGCAGGCCCTCACCCCGCCGTGCCACAACCTGGCACAACGCCGGCCGGACCTGCACCCAGGTTAACCACGCCCGGCCGCCTGCACCATCTTTTGCCGCTCAGGTCAGCCGCCGATCGTGTGGGCCGTCATGTGGCCCTCGTGTGGGCGGTCGCGTGTGGTGAACCCGCGGGGCGCTGGTGATGGTGGAACCAGCCGGAATGCCGGCGCCGCTGAGCCGATCAGCCGCTAGCACCGGCAGGCAACCTGGCCGAACCGGGCCACACCATCAAGGAGGCCACGATGGGCCGAGCGCTCCTGTACCACCTCCTGCAGACCTGGGCCACCGATCCGCACCATCAGCCGCGCCCGCGAGCGCAGGCCAGGAAGAAGGGACGAACACCATGAACCACATCCGCCGGGCTTTCGCGCTGACCGCTGCGACCGCGATGGCCGCGATCGTCACCGTCGCCGCCAGCGCGTGTGACGGCCCCGCAACGGCGACCGGCCCACCGGCCAACGGCACAACCAGCGCGTGTCCCGGCGCCGCAACGCCGACCGGCCCGCCGGCCAACGGCACAACGGCGGCCACCAACGGCCTGGAGAACAAGTCTGCGGTGCGGGTGCTGCGGGCGGCCGACGCAGCTTTTTGGGCCGCTCAGAGCGTCCACCTCGTGAGATCGAACCCGGGGCAGAGACCCTCCGACTACCGCCTAGGACGCAGCTCGGCCATCGCCACGTACACGAACACGCCGACCGAGCATGTCTGGATTAGGATCGTCGGCCGCTATGGCTACAAAAAGACCGACTATGGCCCTCACGCCGGCCAGTGGCTCAGGTCCCCCGCGGGGGCATTCCCGGGATTCACCCTCGCCGACCGCCGGTACGACGGGCTGACCGATGATCGCCGCTACTGTGACGCAAAGGCCCAGCAGGCAACGGTGAACGGCACGAAGGTGATGGTCGTCAGCTGGCCGGACGGCTCGAAGCTCCAGATCGCCAACACCGGCCCCGCCTACCCGCTCCGCGCGGATTTCAAGGGGTACAACCCGGGCTGGATGGTGTACAGCGAGTACAACGTCCCGTTTAAAGTCACCGCGCCACGTGACGCCATCGACACCCCCAAGGGTAGCTAGTCGCACCGGGCGGCCACGCCCACCGCTGCCGCAGCAGTGCCGCCCGGCCGCACCCGGGCGGCACGCAACATCCCGGCCGCCACCGCCTCAACCGGCCACCACAAACTGGCCGAGCCGCACGCCGGCCGAGCGTGTCCGATTCTGGGAGCGGATTGGGAGCGGCGATCGTGCGCCAGATGCGGTCAGACGCGGTCAGACGCGGCGAGTGGACGCCATGTCAACACGCCTGACGTGCGGAAATGCCCCAGAGCAGGGGTTTTGTTAGCACTCGCGCTCAGTTCGGGACGAAGAGGCCGCCGGTTCAAATCCGGCCACCCCGACCAAATAATCGCAGGTCAGCGCTCTGACTTGTGATCATGTTGGCTTGCGTGGGTCCGTATTGTCCGATTCTGGGAGCGCGGTGTCCGATTTTGGGAGCCGATCTTGAGGCAGGATCGGCGCGGACCCCAAGAACGGCTCGCGCGCGTGAGCCAGAGCTGAACTGATCACAGAAAGTGACGTTGAGCCTCAGCGGCCACACGGCCCTGCCGAATATTTGCGACTCTCCGCGTGGCGTGCGCCGTTGCCGCTTCGAGTGCTGATTGTCCTTGATATGTGCGAACGTGGTAACCGGTCTACCGTCTGGCTCGGGGGGTGTAGTCGGGGAGCTCGATGCCGGCAGCTTTGGCGAACTGGCCGGCCAGCAGGTTCCGTATTGGCCAGCGGCTCATCCAGCGCATCGATGCGGTCCGCAGGCCGATGGCGATGGCGCTGTCCGGCGCGAAGCCCCTGATTCCGCCCGGGGGCAACTGCTGGGCCCGGGTGACATAGGGCCGCGTGATCTGCTCGTAGCGGGCGAAGGCGACGTCGTGATCGCCATCGGCCGCGGCAAGCTCACCCGCGAGAACATAGGCACCGACCAGGGCCAGGCTGGTGCCCAGGCCGGTAAGCGGCGTCGGGCAGTAACCGGCATCGCCGACCAGCGTGGCCCGGCGGCTGGACCAGCGGTCGAGGCGCACCTGGCCGATCGGGTCAAAGAAGAAGTCGGGCGCGGTGCGCATGGCTTTGAGCAGCCGTGGGACCTGCCATCCAGCGCCGGAAAAGCGGGAGGCCAGGATGTCCATCTGCGAAGCGGTGTCGCGGGGGTCGTAGTCGATAGGCGCCGAGCGGAAGCTGAGCCCGGCCTTGACCTCGCCGGGGACCCGTCCCGGCCGTATCGAGGCCACGAGCCCGCCGGGGGCGTTGTGCATGAGGAACCAGCCGCCGGGATCGAACTCGGCGGGCGCGGTGAACCACGCCGTGTAGCAGCCGAGCGGGCGGATGTACTGCGACCCCGGGCCGAACGCCAGGCTGCGTACCGCCGAGTTCAGCCCGTCAGCGCCGATTACCAGGCCAAACCGCCGTGGGCGTGTTTTCTCGAAGGTAACCGTGACGCCTTCATCGTCCTGGTCAAGCTTGCGGGCCGTGTCGTCAAACAGGTACTCGGTGGCCGGGACGGTCGCCTCGTAGAGAACCTGGCCAAGATCGCCACGCAGCACCTCGACTTCGGAGACGATCCCCTCGCCGCCGAATAGCTCCGCCGGCATCCGCGCCGCGATCTGGCCGTCGGCACCGACGAAGGCGATGCCACGCTGGTCGACGCTCACCCCCCGCACCCGGTCCATCAATCCCATCCGTTCGATGACCGTACGTCCTGCCCCGCGCAGGTCGACTGTCTGGCCCCCAGGGCGAGGGGCCGGCGCACGTTCCACCACGGTCGTGGTGAAGCCGTGCTCGCTTAGCCAGTACGCCAAAGCGGGCCCAGCGATGCCCGCGCCGGATATGAGCACGTCCCTGTTCTGCATAGAGCGGAGCGTATGGCGTACGCATTGAACTCGTCAAGCCGCTCAGCAGGCTGTTTTAGCTCGTTATGTAACGTGTGCGCTAGTGCACTGGTACACAACCGAGAGCAGCCGCCGGGTTCGCAGCGATTTGCCCGGCTGGTCAGCCGCTTCTGCGCAGGCCCGTAGTGCACTAGTACGGAGGAGGTAATATGAGCGACGTGAACCTGCCGCCGTATGCCCAAATCGCCGCCGAGCTGCGGGATCAGATCGAGAAAGGCACGCTGGCTCCTGGTGACCGGGTGCCTTCCACGCGCGAGATCACTCAGCGGTGGGGCGTGGCCATGGCCACCGCCACCAAGGCGCTCGCCGCGCTCCGCCAGGAAGGCATCGTCCGCCCGATTCCCGGCGTGGGCACCGTCGTCGGCGGCCGCCAGCCGGTGCACGGCCGTCCCCTGGCACCGCCCGTCACCCCCCCGGGCCCGGCCGCGGCCCGCCGGCGCGGCACATCTGATCCGAGGCTGGCGCCCGGCCGGATCGTCGCCGCAGCCATGGCCGTCGCGGACGCAGAAGGCCTGGCTGGGCTGTCGATGCGCCGCGTCGCGACCGAGATCGGGGTAGCGACGATGTCGCTCTACCGGCACGTCGCCGACAAGGACGACCTGCTGCTGAAGATGATGGATGCGGCGTTCGGCGAGTGCCGCTTCCCGGCCCACCCCCCCGAGGGCTGGAGGGACCAGCTCGAACTCGCCGCGCGGACCCTCTGGGCGATGTTCCAGCGCCACCCCTGGCTCGCTCCGGCATTGTCGGTAACCCGGCCGCAGCCGATCGCCCGCGGGCTCGCCTGCGCGGAGTGGGTGCTCAGCGCTCTCGACGGGCGCGGTCTGGACCCGGCCACGATGCTCACCATCCACATCACGCTGGTCAACTACGTGCGCGGCACCGCCGTGAACCTCGAACTCGAGGCGGACGCCGAGGCGGCCAGCGGCTTGAACAGCGAAGAGTGGCTGGATACTCAGGGACCGGCCTTGCGGTCAATCGTCGAGGCGGGCCGCTTCCCCGTCTTCGAACGCCTGACCGCCACCGATTACGATTTCAATCTGGAGAACCTGTTCGAGTTCGGGCTGCAGCGCCTGCTCGACGGCCTCACCGCACTCATCGATGGCCGCCTCTGAACAGGCGCAGACCGACGGCTCGCACCCACCGGCGTCGTGCCCGGCTCCAGCCGGCCACCGCTGCGCCGCGAGCAACGCAAAGCACCTTGCGGCCTACGCCTCAACCTCACCAGGGACCGGGGAAGACCACTGCTATTGCAAGTTCGGGGAGTTCGGTCACCATGACCAGTGCCGGACGCATGCCGAACAGCGGGCCATCACGCTGGCACGTGAGGGTGATGGCTGGCGGATGCTACAGGGATCGACGCTGATCTATGTGCGGCTTGAGGCGGACGATTCGTCCGGTTGGCGGTGCCTCACTTCTGCGCCCGGTGCAGCCGCCTGGCGCTGTCGTTGAGTGTGGCGGAGTGGATTTTCGCCCTGTCGGAGGGCTTGGCTGGGTATTCCTCAGCTGATTACGACAGGGTCGCCCAGCTCCGGTGGTAGCCGTGGCCTGCATTTTCGCGCCCTATGGCGGGTATTTGCGCCCGTGGCCCGCGCTTTGGGGGCTGTGGCGGGGTAGCCATCGGCCCGGTGCGGGCAGGGGCCTGCGGCGGGCAGATCGCCTCGGCCCGGCGCTAACCGCGCTGCCGGGCCGCCGTGCGGGGGTGGCTGAGCAAGCTGGCGGCATCACCGCCCCGGGGGCGGTGATGCCGGTACTTTGGATTCTGCTACTTGGTGGTGATGGTGGCGGTTGCGGGCTTTTGGCCCGGTGCCGCGGGCTGGGCCAAGACCTTCACGTCGTAGGCGCTTGTCGGCTTGAGGTTGCCGATGCGGCAGGACGTCCCGGTCACCGTGGCCGAGCCCCTGACAACGGTGCCATTGTGCCGGGTCACCGTGACCTGGTAACTCTGGGCGCCCTTGCTGGCTTTCCAGGTGGCCGTCACGCTGGTGTACCCGGGGGTGGCCTTCAGGCCCGTCACCGGCGCCGCGTACGACACGAGGTATTTCCCGTTCACTGAGGTCACGTAGCCTGGCCCGGTGGTGGCTCCGTCGCCGAGGCCGATCCACGCCCACACCAGCGGGTCCCTGCCCGCGTCCGCGTAGGCGGCGCGGGCCTTTTCCATGGTCATTTGCCCGGTCAGCGTCCCGTTCAGGTCGCTTGCGCCCTGGTAGCCGCTGAAGGTGGTGAAGTCGGCCTGGTCGCTGGTGTTGTTGACCGGGCCCATGGAGGCGGCGGTGTCACCGTTGAAGCCGGTCAGGATGTACGGGTCTATGGACCCGTTCTGCGCCCAGCCGAAATAACTACCGTCGCCACTGGTGTCGAAGTACAGGTTGTACCCCTCCAGATTGCTCCCGGCGATGGCCGGGGGAACGTAGTTGTTGTCGTTGAACAGGCTGGACAGGTGGCCGAGAGGGACGATCACGCCGGAGTCGCCGCTGCCGCTGGCGTTCAGGTTCGCCCCGTTCGCGCCGAGGGACTGGGAGGCGTCGGAGTAGGACAGCGGCGTGTTGGAGACGATGAAATCCCCCGACGTCGCCGGCGTATAGCTGGCGAACTGGTAGGTGCCGTTCTTGCCGTAGGCCGTTGCCGCCGAGGCGGGGGCTGCGGCGGCCCAGACGATGCCCAACAGGGTCGCCGCCACGGCGCCGAGCGGGATCAGTTTCTTCACGATGTGCACGGTGAAACTCCTTGGGTTAAGACCGGCCGGCGCGGCGGACCGAGCCGGCCGGGTTGCTGGTCGCGGCATTGGCCGAGGAAGCGAACGCGATCGCGGCGCCGATGGCTGCCGTGGCGACGAGGCCGCCGAGGAGGATCTTGCGCTTGCTCATCTGATGGGACCTTTCGCGGTTGTGGCCAGCGGTGCTGACGGTGGGCGGGAGCCCCGATCAGTCGTCGTTCGTCCCTCTATGTGTACTCTATAGTATCTCTATAAGATCTGTAAAGTGACTGTATGATAGATCACACTCACCGGTATACGTGGTACAGTGGGTGGCATGCCGCGTCCCTATGCAGATCCTGTGGAGATCATCACCGCGCCGGTCCCCGCGCAGTCCCCGTTCATCCCCACCGACGCGAAAATCGTCGTCGGCGCGGTCGCCCCAGCCTCCCCCGACCCGATCCCGATCGTCCTGCTCCCCGGCTTCGAATACCGGATGCGCGAATGGCGGCACCCCGACACCCACGAGGTCCACTGGCGACTCGAGCGCAGACGGTCCTCCCAACACGGCGACAACGACGAATAACCGCACCCGGAACCACCCAGCGAGGACGACATCATCACGAAGATCGCCGAGTACGGCCGCATGCATACCCAATACGGGGGCGCCCTGGACGCCGGGGCAGACCCGGCCACGATCACCCGGCGTGTCACCGCGGCCGAGGCCGAACGAGCTAGATATCCAGGTCATCAAACGCGCCGCCACGCGAACGGATTGCTGCACACAAATCGCCCAGTTCGGCGTAGCGCTGGCGAAGTCTCAGCAGATCAGCACTGGCGCACATAGCGGATATCGGGTGCCGCCGACTCGCCAAGCTGTCACGATCCGGCTCCGCGATGGCGCTGCTGCCAGGTGCTACGGATAATTTCGTACTCGACCTCGCCCTGTTCGGCGCCCGGCACGAGATCGTCGTACGGGTCTCCGGAAACGAAGGCGCGGGCGAAGGTGAGACCCACGGCGGCCAACGTCGCCCGCGACGGCGTGTTGACCGCCATGGTCTGGGCGAAGATCCGGTTGAGGCCGACGCCGCCGAAGCCGTACCGGATAAGCTCTCGCGCGCCCTCGGCGGCGTAGCCGCGGCGCCAGTGCCGGCGCAGCAGCCGGAAGCCAAGGTCGGCCTCGCCGGCGACTTCCGGCTGATCTGGCCCGTGTGGCGGTTGCAAGATCCACCAGCCGATGAAGTCGCGGCGGTCGAATCCGGCCCAAAAGCCGAGCCCGGGCACTTGGCGCGCGGCGGCGTTCCGGCGCTGATGGGCCCGTTCGACCTCGGCACGAGACAGGGCGCGCCCGGTGAGGTAGCGCATGACTTCGGCGTCGGAGTCCAGCTCGACCTCGAGCTCGAGGTGTTCGCCGGTCAGGGGCACGAGGGTCAGTCGCGCGGTGTGCAACGTCGGCTGAGTCGTGCGCCGGTCCTCGCCCGAGGCCACCGGTGGATTCGGCGCTGGTGCAGCTGACTCATCGGCCGGTGGCATCGCTGGACTCCTGGGTCAGGCGGTCGGCTGGCAGGCGCCGGGCGCGACGCGCCGTGGCCGGGCCACGGTGAGCGCCGCGCGTCCGGCAAGCAGGATAACGTGCACGATCGCGGCGGCATGAAACGCGTGCCCGTAGCTGCCAGCGCTGGCCAGCTGGTTAAAGAACACCACGCCGATGACGTCACAGCAGCGTCATGGCCACGCAGATCAGACACTCTCGGCCGCCTACCGCCTCACCGACGGACCCAGGAAGGCGCCCGCAGAACGGCGGCACTGCGCGCGTTCTTCTGACCTTCCCTCGTTACTCAGGGTGATGCGATTGAGCAAAGCAGCCCAGGGACGGCGCCTGGCTTGGCCCAGCGCCACCAGTCTGCCGGAGGTCGTAGGCCGAGGCGCCGCAGCCCGCCACTTCATGCCAGACAGCCGAGCGCGCTGTATGCGGCAGATGTGCGCGTCTCGGTGTAGTCGGCGAACGCATAGATATACAGCGTGTCGGCCTGCACGATGACCGATGAATGGGCTCGCCGGGCAGGCCGCTGGCAGGGTGCTGTCCAGCTCATATGCCTGGGCTGTGGGATATCAGGGCAAGTACAAGACCCTGGTCGAGCGATGGAACGGCACGGCCTGGACCGTGCAGCCAAGCCCGAACTAATGGCCGCCTCCGTCAACGATCAGCTCTTCGGATAAGTCACTTCCCGGGGCCGCCACTGCAACTCTACGACCCCGCTCCCGGCCTACCTGACAAACACAGAGGAACCCCGGCGAGTTGAGAGTCCCCGGGAAACTCCGGGGCGGTTCACCCCGACCACGGGTCTCCCGAGTCACACACCTCGCTGCGGTAGGGGTTGACCTACCGCAGGGTGGGTGCCGGCCCATGGCGTGGCCTGTACGGTCTCCGCCATCATGGAGGGCAATCAGCGGCCAGCCGACCGCGGCACGGCAGGAGCCCCGGCATGGTGAAGTGGACGATCCTCATAGCGGCATACACCGCGGGATGTATCTGGCTCAGCATGCACCGGATGGAGGCCTCCGGCGCCGGGCCCAAGACCCCGCGGGGGCGTCTTCGGGAGATGCGCTGGGGCTTCGCCCTGCTAGCCCTGGCGATCAGCCTGTTCGGGCTGAACGGAGTGAATCACTGGCCTGCCCTGATCGCGATGCTGATCGCCGGGCTGGTGCTGGTCCTGCTGCCACGGCAGGCCGCGTGGCTGGTGGCGGTCGCGCTGATCGCGCTCGGGCTGTACGGCTTCCTGCTGGTCCGGGCCTACCAGCGCGGCTACCCCTTCCAGAAGCTGTACGGCCTGGTGCTGGCCGGTGCCGGCTCGTACCGGACCGAGTTCCTTCTGCCGCAGATCTACGTGTTCCTGATCCTCGGGCTGTGGCTGCTCTGGCGGACGGTGGGCGGGCGCTCCCGCCTGGTCAAGCTGCTGCTCTGGCGCGAGCCACGGTGGCGCCTGCTGCTCCTGCCGGTGGCCGCGGTGGCCATCGAGCTGCTGGGCCCGAACTACGGGTTCAGCCCGAGCTGGTGGAACATCCTGTGGAACCTGGCCGCGGTGGCGGCGGTGCTCCTCATCGTGTGGTGGTTCCCGGCTGGCGCGGCGGATCTGGCGGGGGCTGGCCTGGTAGCCCTGGGGCTCTACGGGATCGCGCTCGCGCTCTCCTGGCCCTCTGCGCCGTTCGTCACGAATTACGGCACGCTGAGATTCGGCGCCGTGCTGGTCGACAGCACGACCTGGGCCGCCGGGGCCGGCCTCGAGGGAGCCCTGATGCTGGCCTTCGGGCTCTGGCTGGTGCCCCGCACGGTCATCCCACACGCACGCGTCCTGCTGCGGCCCGAACCCGGCGCCGACCTGGCCGGTCGGGTGGAGCAGCTGACCCAGACCAGGGCCGACGCGGTGGACAGTGCCGCGGCCGAGCTCCGGCGGGTAGAGCGGGACCTGCACGACGGGGCGCAGGCCCGGCTGGTCGCCCTGGGCATGAGCCTGCGGGCCGCCGAGCACCTGATCCCGGCCAGCCCGCAGGCCGCAGTCGCGCTGGTGGCCGAGGCCAGGCAAGCCTCATCCAAGGCTCTCACCGAGCTGCGCAACCTGGTCCGCGGCATCTACCCCCCAGTGCTGGCCGACCGCGGCCTGGGCGAGGCGGTCCGGGCACTGGCCCTCGACACACCGCTGCGCACCGAGACCGACATCGTCCTGCCCGGACGGCTCGACGCGCCGGTCGAGTCCGCGTGCTACTTCGCCGTCGCCGAGGCGCTCACCAACGCGGTCAAGCACTCCGGCGCCCGCCGCGCCCAGGTCCGGATCCGGCATGCCCGCGGCATGCTACGGGTCGAGGTTACCGACGACGGCTGCGGCGGCGCCGACCCGGCCCGGGGCGGCGGCCTGGCCGGGATCGAGCGGAGGCTGGGTACATTCGACGGCATCCTGGCCGTAAGCAGCCCGCCCGGCGGGCCGACCATGATCGTCATGGAGATACCATGCACGACGTCCTCGCCGAGGACCCGTTCCTCCTGAGGGACGGGCTGAGCACCTACACCGCTGAACACCTACACCGCCCGTCCTACCGACGCCGCAGGAACGTCAGGGACCGCTCAGCGCCGCGCACGCAGAACCGGACAATCTACATACGCTCACGGCAATGAATGACGCCTCGACCCCGCGCCCCAAGTCGGCGTTTCTGCGCTCTGACAGCGCACAACGACGCTGAATTGCAGATCGTCACAGTCGCCGGTCGGCACCCCTCAAAGCGAATAGCCATGCGAATGGCCGCATGAACATGCGCTCATCCAAAGTGCGCTATCCGGCAGAATCGGGCGCCGGCCGGCGATGCAGGCCACGTACGGCCGCGCACAGATGGCCCTGTTCGGTCGCCGTGAAGGAAGTCTTGCCGCAGGTTGGCTTGCCGCCAGGCGGATCAGGCGCGGTCAGAGCTCAGCGCTCTGTCACGTTCTGTAACAAGCCTGCTTCTCCCTGAGCGGCCCGTTATGGCCACGAGTGGCAAGCGGATGATCACCAACAGGTTCGTCTCGGGGCTGTGGTCTGCCCGGCGAACTGTGTCCGATTCTGGGAGTGGATTGGGAGTGGCGATTCGCCGTTAGCTGCGGTCAGACGCGGTCAGGCACCGTGATTACGGCTGTTCCGAGTACCTCTGACGTGCTGGAACGTCATCAAGCGGCAGTTTTGTTGGCCTGTGCTCTCAGTTCGGGACGAAGAGGCCGCCGGTTCAAATCCGGCCACCCGGACTCAAAGTTCCAGGTAGACGGCTCGGCCATCCGTGAGGATGCCGGGCCGTTGATCGTTTGACCGTGATTTGACCGTGAGATCCGGCGTCAAATTGGCGCGCCGGGCGTACGGCTCGACCAGGTATGCCCAATCGGCCGCCCGCTCACCCCAGACCCCGCCCGGATTCAACCCAGCTCATGCGCCTCACCTCGCCACGGACGGCTCGCTCACTCAGGTGACCACCGTCCCGGCCGTGGCGGGCTCCGCTGGCATCGGCACCAACTGAAGTCACCAGTCCCAGGCCTTCTGCTGTGGCAGGCGGGAAGCGACGGTCTCCCCGCCTGCCGCAGCAGATCGATAGCACACGACTCGCCGACAGCCGCCGAAACAAAGCCGGCCCCGAGGATCGTAGGGCCTGAAATAGCGTCTGCTCGCACGTGGTTACACACCCTGCGCAGTGCGCACGCACTCAGCGGCCACACAACACCGGGAGTACATGATGACGACCGAGAAGGCCATCCTCGCTGGCGGGTGTTTCTGGGGGATGCAGGATCTGATCCGCAAGCTCCCCGGCGTGATCTCGACCAGGGTTGGTTATACCGGCGGTGACGTGCCGAACGCGACCTACCGGAACCACCACGGCCACGCCGAGGCGATCGAGATCACCTTCGACCCGGACCAGATCTCCTACCGGGACCTGCTGGAGTTCTTCTTCCAGATCCACGACCCGACCACGCTGAACCGGCAGGGCAACGACATCGGGACCAGCTACCGGTCCGCCATCTTCTACCTCAGCGATGAGCAGAGGCAGACCACCGAGGACACCATCGCCGATGTCGAGGCCTCCGGCCTGTGGCCGGGCAAGGTGGTCACCGAGGTGACGCCCGCCGGGCCGTTCTGGGAAGCCGAGCCTGAGCACCAGGACTACCTGGAGCATTACCCCAACGGGTACACGTGCCACTACGTCCGCCCCGGCTGGAAGCTGCCGCACCGCACCGACAGGGTCTCGTCCTGAGTCAGCCGCGCCATCATCCAGGACTTCCAGCGGTGAGCACCCGCACCCCACAGCCGGGGCGCAAGGCCCCCCGCAAGCCGCTTCGGGGAACCGCTCATCTCTGGGGACCGGGCGGCGGTGCAGTGGTGGGCGAGCTGGGTGGAGGACGGGTAGGCGCTGACTCTCGCCGGCGTGACCATCTTGCGGTTCGCACCGGACGGCCTGGTCGTCGACCATCGTGACTACTGGAATCAGCTCGACCAGCGGGAGCCACCCTATGCAGGTTGGTGAGTGCCGGCCTGCCGCGGCAATCCGCTCTCGTAGAGCCGATGGCGGCCACAATGCTGCGCCACCCGGGGCCAGGGGCGTCACCCCGCCGGGCCCCGGATGGCTGGTGCGCGGGCTTATCAGGTGACGACGATGCCTGCGGGCGCGGCGCCGGCGGGCAGCGAGGTCGGGGAGCTGGGCAGCTCGGTCAGGTCGCCGCCGTTGACGGCGAACGCGCCGACGGCGCCGATCCTGCTCTCGTCCACCCAGAGGATGTGCCCGTCGGGGCCCAGGCGGGCGTCGACCGCGCCGACGCCGCCGGTGGCGCCGACCGGCGTGCTGCCGAGCAGCGTCAGCGCGCCCCCCGGGGCGATCGAGTAGCGGGAGATTTCGCCTGATCCGGTGTTCACGGTGAACAGGAACTGGCCGTCGTGGGTGATCTCCACCCAGCAAGGAGCCGTCTGGAGATCTGCGAACGGGGAGGCTCCGATCGACGATAGTGTCCCGTTGGCGGAGTCGCTGAGCGCCGAGATCGTGCCGGTGCCGGCGCCGGCGTTGTGGGCGTTGGACACGAACAGCTGATCGGGGTTGGTCGGGCGGAACTCACTGCCGAACGGGCCAAGGCCCTGCGCGGTGAAGGGTGATCCCGGGGCGGCGGCCAGGCGCCCGTCGCCGCCGACGGTGAAGCTGTCGATCTGCGAGGTCCCGACGCGGGTCCCGACGAGCTTGGTGCCGGTGCCGTTGAACAGCACGTCGCCGGGCTGCGCGCCATCGGGCAGCGCGACGGTCGAGCCGGGGATCGGCGCCAGGCGGCCATTAGGGCCGAGCTGGAAGCCGGTGTAGTTGCTGCCGCCGGCACCGGAGTTGGCCACGTAGACAAGGTCCTGGTGGACCGCGACGCTGACCGGCAGGACGCCGCCGGAGGAGACGACGCCGTCGTGCACGAGGCTCAGGGAACCGTCGCCGTTGATCCGCAGTACCGAGATCTGGTTGCTGCCGGCGTCGGCGGCGATCAGGAACCGGTGGCCCGGCGAGATCTGCAGCGCGCCCTGCGAAGCGAGTCCGGCCCCGGTTCCGGCGCCGTCGGCGGTGAACGGTGATCCGGCCTGGGGGGTCAGCGTTCCGTCCGCGTGACGGTCGAGCGCCCCGATCGTGTTCGTCCCGGCGGTGTTGTCATCAACATAGAGGTGCCCGACCACCGGCGACGCATCGGTCGAGGCGGAGGCGGCCGCGGGCACGGCCGCCGCCAGGGCCGTGGCCGCCGCCACGACGCCGAGTACTACCGGGCCCGGCCTCCGAGGTGTCAGAAAGCCCATTCCTTCTCCTTGTGCCGTTGTGGCGCGTTTGGCCGTCACCGGCCACCAGCGTGACGCGATCTTCATCTGCTGCCTCTTCTCCTCCGGCGAGGCCGGACCTGGTCCGCGGCGAACCACCACAGCGCCGCTTTGCTTACCTTTGTTGGCGTCCACGGCAGCCGGGGTTTTACGTCTTCGCGGCGCACAAATGACAGATCGGGGCGTGGTGGGCCGGAGTTCGCGCAAAGAGCATGTGCCCACCAAGGAGCCTGCTGGCCACTTGCGCGTCGGCCGGCCAGCGTCCGCAGGTGAACAGTGCCGCGATGCGCGAAGTGACCGCGGGGATATGGTCGCCTGGGGTTCAGCCGTACCGTCTGGGTCGTGCGTGGTTCGTGCCGCCGCGGTCTGCGGGTCTTACCGGTGCGACGCCGACAGTGCTGCTGGGGGTTGGGCGATGTGCAAGGGTATGCAGGCGAAGGCTTCCGCCAGGGCCTGTGCCGACGGCGCCGGGTGGAGCATCTCGGTAGCATGGTGGGCATGGTTCCAGCGGATCCCGGGGTAGGCGGGATCCCTGCCGCTGCCCGGCTTGATCGTGAGTCAGCCGAGTGGCTGCGGGTGCTTGGCGAGACCGGCCCGCAGCGGGAGGCGGCGCTGGCGCGGCTGCATGAGCTGCTGGTGCGCATCGCCGGGGGGAGGTCGCCCGGCGTGGGCCGCGACTGCGGATCTCCGGCCCCGAACTCGATGACCTGGCCTGCCAGGCGGCGGCGGATGCGCTGCTGGCCATTACCGGCAAGCTCGGCCAGTTCCGGGCGGAGAGCCGGTTCACGACCTGGGCGTACAAGTTCGTGATCTTCGAGGTGTCGGCCAAGATCGGGCGGCACTTCTGGCGACACCCCAGCGTGCCACTGGACGCCGAAGACTGGGATCGGCTCCCGGGCCACTTCGGTTTCGACCCCGCGTACCAGGCCGAGTGGCGGGAGCTGTTCGCCGCGCTGCGCCGGGCGGTGGACACCGAACTCACGCCGCGGCAGCGTGAGGTCTTCGTCGCGATCGTGCTCAACGAGGTCCCGCTGGATGCCCTGGTCCTTTCGCTGGCTTCCAGCCGCAACGCGATCTACAAAATGTTGTTCGACGCCCGGCGTAAGCTCCGGGCCGCTCTTGCCGCTAACGGGTATCTACACGATGAATCTTCGAGGCGCTCATGAACGGCTGGTCAGAACTGGACCGCTTCTTGCGGACTGATCCGCGCGACGTGGGCTGCGCGGAGGCGATGCAGATGCTGCACGTCTATGCCGAGCTGGTCGCCGCCGACGCCCCGGCCGAGCAGCGGTACCCGGGCATCGCGGCGCATCTGCGCGCGTGTGGCCCGTGCGGTGAGGACTTCGAAGGGCTGCTGGCCGCCCTGCGCGACGAGGCGCACTGACCGCCACCCGCTGCTGGCCGCCCCGCCTCGCCTCGCCGCAATCAGTCCTCCAGCTCACCGCTGGACAGGCGCCCGCGCCCGTTCTCTGGTGACACCCTCTAGCGAACCTGACCGGTTCGCGTCTGCCCGCCGGGCGGGTAGCGGCGCTGGGCAGCGCGGGCGCGGCGCAGAAGGCACGGATCGGCCGCGCCATGACACCACCCCAGGACGCTTACCCCGGTCGCGAGGGTAAGAGCGGTGCCTGACGAGGCGCTAACGAGGTGCGGGAGCTTCGCTGGCGTCCAGGTGTCCCGCTGTACCGGATCTCCGGGAAAGGAGCGAACGGATGGCCGTTTCGCGCCTCCCTGCGCCGACGGATTCCGGGCCGGCCTCACACGTTCTAGACGCGGCCGCTACCCGGCCGCCGTATCCGCCGGTGCCCGTCCCGTTCACCGATCAGTCCCCCTGGGCCCGGTCATCAGGCATGCCCGGTGCGCTGACAGCAGCCTTGACCCCGACCAGTGGTTTCCGGTCAGTGTTGAGACAGACAAGGCCCGCCGGGAGGCGGCCACGGCGATCGCCGTCTGCACCGCCTGCCAGGTACGCGCCCAATGCCTGGAGTTGTCGCTGCGGCGCTGGGATATCGGCCAGCATGGCGTCTGGGGCGGCCTGGTCGCCGCCGAACGCGCGGCATTGCGCCGCCGCAGGCACCTGAGCCAAATCCGCTAGGCCACGCGCGTACTCCTCACTGACAGCGCGGCCCGGCCCCAATCACGATCACCTCGAACGTCCTGCCGCCCATGGCCTCTCCTTCCGTGACGTTGTGTCACACCGGCAATTTGGCCGCGAGCACGTCGATGGGCTTAATGTCGGGGGGCGACGCAAGCAGCTCATCCGCCCGCTGCATCAGCGCAGCGGCGATCGGGCCGTCCAGATGCGCCTGGCGCCCCCCCGTATCGGGGAAAACGTCAACAATCCCCAAAGTCGAGGCATCGATCTTGATGGCGAACCAGGCGGTCGTCTCAGGCTCGGCCTGCGCAAGCGGCAGAGCGTCGGCAAGAAACGAGGCGAGCTCGTCTTCCTTGCCTGGCTTAGCCTCCAGCGTGACCAGCAGTCCCACAGTTACCATCGCTATCTCCTCAGTTTCGGCGGGTATCCGCCCGCAGGGTGGACACGGCACCCAGTCCCGGGCCGGGCCAGGCGGGGAAGCGTCGCCGCGTTGTTTCACTCGCCCTTATTGGCGTCCGCGGCGGCCAGGGTCTTACGTCCTGCCGGCCCACACATGATGACGTCGTGGGCTGCCGCCCGCAGCGCCGGGGCACGGCCTGATCCACGCCCTGCATGGACAGCGGGCGCCTACGTCGGCTGTTGCGCGGCTGAGGCGAGTCGGGGACGTAAGCTCCCGGGCACTCTCGCCCACTAACAACGTCAGGAAGCCGGAAGCATAACGAGGGAGCTTCGCAATGAACGACTACCCGGCGATGATCGCCCCAGCCAACCACACCGAACCGGTACCGCGCCGCCCGGCCCATCAAGACAAATCGAGGTAGCACCATGACCGCCTGCCGACCAGCTGGGGGCTGGTTCGTGTCGTGGCGGCCCGCCAGAATCCGAACCTGGGAGGGTGACGCCATGGTTTGCAGAGCTGCCAGGATTGGCGGGCCCGGCCGCTGGGCATCCCGCGGCGGGCGCAGAGCCGGGGCCTCCTTCATTCTCCTTTTTCTCCTCATCGGGCTGGCTCTCTGGCTGGCGGGTTGCGGCGGCGGCCAGCCCGCCGCGACCAGGGCCCGGGCCAGCCTCCCTGCCCGCTGGGTGCGCTTCCGCCACGTTCCGGGTGTCGTCGACCTCACCGGCCCGCGAGGCGATGGGCAGCTCACGGTCGCGGCCGCCGGCGGCTGTTCCTGCTCGGCACGTCCGGCCAGCCGGTGCCGTTCGCCCGCGGGAGCGGTGGCTACACCACTGCTGTTGGGCCCGAGCCGTACATCGCAATGCCGGCGGGCAGGCCGGTCACCGGGCTGGGCTGCTCGTTCGGCAGGGATGTCATTTACGCCCTCGAGCCGGACGGCTCTGCCGGTGTGATCAGCATCGGCCAGCGGGGGCAGGCACGGCGTTTCGCCAGCTTCCCCGGGGTCCGGCCGGACGGGATCGCGTTCGACGATGCCGGCCGGTTCGGTTACCGCCTCCTGGTCACCGCGGCGTCGCGGGATGGCACGACCGTTTTCGGCGTGGACTGCACCGGCCGGGTCACCACGATTGCCTCACACGCGCCGAGGGTCGAGGGAGGGATCGCGGTCGCGCCATTGTCGTTTGGCTCCTTCGGCGGTGACCTCGTTGCCCCGGACGAGACCACCGGGCGGGTCTGGGCGATCGGTCCCGACGGGAAGACCAGGCTCATCGCCCGGTCACCGTTGCCGGCGGGCGGCGACATCGGAGTGGAAAGCGCCGGGTTCGTCCCGGCCGGCTTCAGCCGGGACTGGGCGGCGTACGTGGCCGATCGCCGCTCACCGGGCAACCGCCATCCCGGCACGAACAGCATCCTGCGGCTGCCGGGGGCGGAGCTGGCCAGGGCGGGGATACACGCGGGCGAGCTTGTCGCCGCCAGCGAGGGCGGCGCCCAGACGATCGCCATCGACTGCTCCGCAACGACCTGTACCGTCCGGCACATCGCCGATGGGCCGGCGGCGGCCCACGTCGAGGGCCACATCGTCTTCGCCCCGCGCCGCTGACCCCGCGGCCGCCGCCTGTGCGCCGATACGGCGCTGGAGTGCGCCTGCTACCCAGGCCGTTCGCGGTGGCAGACTGGGTGCGGCTTGGCGTCTTCCGTGGCGCGGCAGGCTTACCGGGCGCCGTGCAGCTGGTGTGGCGGGGCGGCGAGCGCGTCAGTCGTGGCCGGCCGGGGGAGGTTGCCGCGGAACCCCGGAGAGTAGACAAGGTGGAGCCCGCGGGTGGGCACGGTCGCGCCTAGCTGCGCGAAGAGCCCGGCGGCCGAGAGCGTTGCCCGCCAGACGAGGGCGTATTCGGAAGGCGGCGTCAGGTTGCGCAACGCCGTGGCGAAGCGCGGGTCGGTGAGGTGGGCCATGAGCCCGCGCAACCAGGGGCGGGAGTAGGTGAAGCTGTCGGTGGCCGCAGTCGCCGCGATCGGATGGAGCAGGTCGACGATCAGCTCCGGATCGAGCTGGGCGTCCGGGGCAAGCGCCCCGACCTGCCGCGCCAGTCCTATCGCAGTCGGGCCGTCGCCGGCGAGCACCGCGGCGGCGAGCTGCCCGAACTGCGTTGGGATGCCGCCGGGGGTGGCGGCGACCGCACCGAAGTCCAGCATGCCGAGCCGGCCGCCCGGGAGCAGCAGGAAGTTGCCCGGGTGCAGGTCGGCGTGCATCCAGCCGACGCACGCGGCGGGCGCGTAGATGGCGTGCCCGAGCAGCCGCGCAGCCAGGTCGGCGGCGTCGCCGCGGCCGAGTTCTCGCCAGCCCGCCGGAAGCAGGTCCATGCGCCCATCGAGCAGCGTCGACAGGCTTTCCCCGTCGAGCCAGCCGGTGATGAGCACCCGTGGTGTCGCGGCGTACACCGGTGGAACCTGGACGCTGGTCCGGCCCTCGGGCTCGTGCACTCCCGCGGCGCGGGCTAGGGCAATTGCCGCCGGGGCGCGGTGCGTGAAGGCGGCGGCGACCTCCGCCTGGACGCGCCCCTCGCGCACATAATCCAGTTCCTCGACGATCCGGCTGGCGAGCTCGTCCGCCAGTCCGGATACGTTCAGCCGGGTGAGCCGGGCGATCACCCGTGCGAGCAGCCGGGCCTGGCGCAGGTCCGAGCGCAGTGCCTTGCCCACACCCGGGTACTGGACTTTCACCGCGACGTCCACGAGGCGGCCGCTATCGGCCCGCCACCGTCCGCGGTGCACCTGGCCGATCGAGGCCGCCGCCACGGGCTGGTCGTCGAACGCCACGAGCCGCTCGCGCCAGTGCGGCCCATGGGCAACGGTGAGGTCGGCATCGACTACCCTGCGGGCGGTCCCGGCTGGCATGGCCGGCTGTGCGTCGGCGAGCCGCCGCAGCGCTGACCGGTATGGTGCCGCGACCTCCTCCGGCATCGCCGCCTCGAACACCGACATCGCTTGCCCCAGCTTCGCTGCCCCGCCCTTGAGCTCACCAAGTGTGACGAACACCTGCTCGGCGGTGTGGGCAGCGACCTGATCCGTAGCGGCCCGGGACAGCCGGGTAGCGGCTGCGGCGGTGCGCGCCGCGTGCCGCAGCGGCAGCACGGCCAGCCGGCTGCCACGCCGGAGCGCGCCAGTCGGCAGGACGGGCCGCTCCTGGCTCCCCGCCACCCCCCATGGGCCCTGCGGGCGCGGACGTCCGTCGGTCATCTCGATCATCCTCTTTCTGCGTGACGTGTTGCCCCGGTGGAGGGGCCCCGCATAGTGCTGACTATCTACTAGCACGGATAGTAGAAGTGTCACCGTTCACTCCGAGGCGGGATCTGACGGCGGGTGAGGGCCGCCGCCCGGCCAGCTGCGGGCCCGGGCGCCGACCGCCCGGCGGCGTGTCCCAGCGATCCGCCAGGTACGGGCTCAGGCCAGCTATGCCGCGATCGCCTGGCGCCGTGCCCGCCATGCGGCCTCGGCCTCTCCCATCGGGGTGGCGGCCGGGCCCTGAACGAAGGGCCAGATCTCCTCGGTGATGGCCCGCCAGTTGGCTGTCGCGGACAGTTCGCCGAGGATGGCGAACAGGCCGAGGTTGATGCGCTGGAGGATGACGTATGACCTTGGGACGCTGATGAAGCCCATCACTGGGCTGCGCACATCGAAGAAGCGGCGCACGACCGAGGAGGCGTAGTCCCCGGTGATGGTCAGCGGGCCTGGTTCACGGATGGTGTCGTAGAAGACGGCCAGGTGCTCGACGATCGCCTCGGTGCTCAGCGGTGCGTTCGGGCGCAGGAAGCCGGCGTTCTCCAGGCTGCGGCGGAATGCCCCGGGATCGTGCTCTATGCACAGCCGGCGGTTCATTTCCATGAGCGGCTGCAACTCGGCCAGGGTGAAGTATTTGACCAGCCCGAAATCCAGGAAGGTGACCTTGCCGCCGCCGTGGAACAAGTAGTTGCCGGGGTGCGGGTCGCCGTTAAACGCGCGGACCTCGTACAGGCTCCGGAACACAAAGCGGTAGATCGTCTCCGCGGCCAGGTCACGTTCCTGCTGGGACCAGCCGGACAGCTCGGCGAACCGGGCACCATCCGACAGTTCACTGGTGACCACCCGCCGGGTGGACAGGTCGCCGACGATCCGTGGCACGTGGATCGTCGGATGCCCGTCGTAGTAGGCAGCGAAGCGCCGCTGGCTGGCGGCCTCGCGGCGGTAGTCAAGCTCCTCCGCGACACGTTCCCGCAGTTCGGCGATCAGCGCGTCGACGTCCTGCGCCGGCGCGGTGATCCGCAGCATCCGGCGCAGCAGGGCGACGTTGCGCAGGTCAGCCGCGATGGTCTCGGCGATGCCCGGGTACTGGACCTTGACCGCGACCGCCCGGCCGTCGAGGGTGATGGCGCGGTGCACCTGCCCGATCGATGCGGCGGCGATGGGCTGTGGATCCCAGCGGGCGAAGGCCCGTTCCGGCGGCGCGCCGAGTTCTTCCTCCACCACGGCCGCGGCCAGCTCCGGGCTCATCGGCGGGACGCTGTCTTGCAGGCGGGCCAGGGTGCGGCGGACGGCTGGGGACAGGCCGTCGTCGACGTAGCTGGCCATCTGGCCGACCTTCATCAGGACGCCCTTCATCGCCCCCAGGGTGGCGGCGACGTCCTCGGCGGTCTGCAAGGCCAGGTCGCCCCGCAGCACTTGGCGCTTCTCGCCTGCGGCTGCGAACAACCGCGGCGCACTGCCCGCGTACCGGACCCCACCGCGGACGAAGAGCCGCAGCACCGCCATGCCGCGACGCAGCCGCAGCCGCCTGGGCCGGCCGGCACGCCGATGGCCGATGACAGCGCTGAATGCCTTGCCCTCCAAACTAACCAGCTCCTCAGATTTCGCGGCGGGAGGATCGCGTCGTCGCCACCGTCCGATCGGACATGCCCGCACGGAGTTTCGGTGTCGTCCCCTGGCTGGCCGGCGGTGGCTAGGACAGCGACGGTGAGCAGCACCCCGAGCGCGGCGGTGGCGGTATCGGGAATCGCGTAAGGGGAGTGGAAGCCGTTCGCGGCAGCCTGCGGGGCGGACGCGGCACCGATCAGCAAGGCGCCCCAGGTTGCCCAGCAGCGGCCGCCCCGGCATCCGCGAGCGGTCCAGATGCTCACCGCGGCGGCGGCAAGCCCGGCTGTGATCAGCCCAGCGGCCGGGGCCGGGTGCCGGGCTGTGGCCAGGACGAGGCCGCACCGGGTCAGGTCCAGGGCGGCCGCAGCGAGCAGCATCATGGTGATCAGGCGCTGGCCTGGCCGGGTGGCAGCCGAGGGTGTAGCCGCCTCGCCGGCCTTCGCGCCGGGGAGATGCGGGGGCGGACGGCTGTTCATCCGCACGCGACCGCTTCGCGCTGTTGGATCTGCTTGCGCAGGGCGTGCAGCGCGTAGTGCAGCCGTGATCGGGCGGTGCCGTCCGGTATGCCGAGCTGGCGGGCGACGGTCGCCAGGGGGCGGTCGTGGTAGAAGGTTTCCACCAGCATGGTCCGGTGCGCGGGCGACAGGTGCTGGAGTGCGTCGGCGACGAGTTGCCGGTCAAGGATCTGATCCAGCCCCGCGTCGTCCCCGGCGACGTCGGGCGGCTCCGCCGGTGCGGTGACCGGCCGTGCCCGTGCGGCCCGGTCGGCGTCCGTCAGCAGGTTGCGGGCGACGCGGAATAGCCAGGGCCGGACCGGCCGGTTGCCGGCGGTGAGCTGCGGCAGGTGCCGCCAGGCCCGGATCAGGGTCTCCTGCACGATGTCATCGGCGCTCGCCCGGTCGGGGCAGAACCGTTGGACATAACCGTGCAGGGCCTTGGCGTGACAGGAGTACAGCTCGCGTATCGCGGCATCGGCGTCGGCGGGCAGCTCCCCGCGGGAAGCTGTCGTGATAGTAGACATGCTTACTATCACGGATAGTAGAGGCGTTTCGTTCACTGCGCCATCGACCCGGCGGGCCAGGGTTGCCCTGCAGAAGAGCCCGGCGTCGCGATTGAACCGGCGGCCCACTCTATGCGTGATAGTAGATAAAGTGAGTGTGCCGGCTATCTGGGAGCGAGGATGCGGCGGTTCGGTGAGCTGGAAGCTGTGATCATGGACCTGTTGTGGGAGTGGGGGCGGCCGACGCTGGTCCGTGAGGTCGTCGACGATCTTCACAGCGACCGGCCGCTGGCCTACACCACCGTGATGACGGTGATGGAGAACCTGCATCGCAAGGGGTGGCTGCGGCGGGAGCGGGATGGCCGGGCGTGGCGCTATGAGCCAACCAGTTCCCGGTCGGCGTACACCGCAGCGCTGATGAGCGATGCGCTGGGTACCAGCGCGGACCGGCGCAGGGCGCTAGCGCATTTCGTACTTCAGATGAGCCCGCACGACGCGGCCCTGCTGCGCGAGGCGCTGGAGCAGGCGCGCCCGGAGCCTGAGGCTGGCGGGAACCGGTGACCGTCGCCGCGGTGCTGCTGGGTTATGCGGCCGGTGCGGGCACGCTGGGGGCACGGATGCTTGGCCGGGCCAGGTGGATGGGCCGGGCGCCGCTGCTTGGCATCGTCACCTACCTGGCCGCGGGCTGGTCGGTCCTGGCCGCGCTCGGGCTCGCCGGGCTGACGCTGGCGGTTCACGCGACCCCCCTCGGCGGGGGGCTCAGTCACCTGATCGGGGCGTGCGTGCTGCGGCTTCGCGCCACCTACGCTACCCCCGGGGGAGCCACCGTCGCCGGGCTGGGCCTGATCCTGGCGGGCGCCGTGGTAGCCCGCACCACGCTCACTGCCGTCACCCATTTCCGCGCCGCGGGGCAGCAGGCACTGCGGCACGCGCAGACCGCCCGGCTGGCCGGGCGGCCCGAGCCAGCTCTGGGAGCGGTGCTGCTGGAACACCCGGAGCCGGCCGCCTACTGCGTCGCCGGGCGGCACCCGACGGTGATCTTGACCACCGGCGCCATGGCGGCACTGGATTCAGCCCAGCTCGGCGCGGTCCTGGCACATGAACGAGCGCACCTGGCCGGGCGGCACCACCGGCTGCTGGCCATGGCCCGGATCGGCCGCCATGTGCTTCCGTTCGTGCCGCTGATGCGGGACGCGGACCTGCGAGTGGCACGGCTGGCCGAACTGCACGCCGACGATACGGCAACGCGGGCCAGCGATCCCCGGTCGCTGGCCACCGCCCTGGTGGTCCTGGCCACCGCGGCCAGTCCCGCACCGGCCCTGGCCGCGGCCGCCACCGACGCCGTGCAGCGGATACAACGGCTGCTCAGCCCGGCCGAACCGCTGCGCCCGGTGCGCCGCCACTTGCTGCGCGCCACGGCCGCTGCGCTCGCGCTGACCCCAGTCCTGCTGGCCCTGACTCCGGCCGTGGTCGCGCTTGCACTCGGCCGGGTGCACGCCGCCTAGCAAACCGGCACTCGGAGCCGGCCACGGGCGCCGGGCTACGGCCGGATGCGCGCCAGCACCCCGAAGGCCGTTCTGCCGCAATAACCGCTCAGGCGGCTACCGCGCCTGGCCGGCAATGAACGGCCCACCATCTACCCGCGTGTTGCTAGATATACGCGCACGTAGCATCGAGGCGGCAGGCTCGCCCGCCGGGTCGGGAGGACAACATGAGGAAGGCCCCCGGCGAACGCCGCCGCTGGTGCCCGCGCCACGGCAGGCACTGCGGGGCCGCCGCCCGCGCGCCGGCGGCGGCCACTGATGCCAGCCAGTCGGCAGGAGGCACCGTCCAGCTGGCGGTCGGGCTGCTCACCGCGAGCCTCGACTCACCCGAACTGCTGGCATGGGCCGCGGGGGCCCTGGTGCCACAAGACCCTGCGGCCCTCGGTGACTTGCTCGCGGGCCTGCACGTTGTCTCCGAGTTGCTGCTTCATGAGCTGCGCGAGGCTACCGGACAGCCGCCAGCGGCCATACTCCAACGCCTGGCGATCCTCGCCGAGACCCGGCCAGGCGGATCACCGGCCGGGTAGCCGCGCTGGGCACAGCGGGCCCGGCCCGCTCGTCGGGTGAACAGGCAAAGTCTCCTATCCGTGTTAGTAAGAGATTGGCCTCGCGCGGCGCCGCCAGCGCATGCGCAGGACGCCTGGCCCTGGAGCCGCCGGCTGGCTGGGCCGACACGCCAGAGGAGACGCTCGTGATCAAGACTGGACACGACATTCAGCCCAGCCCCAGCCCCAGCCGGTGGCCGCGCCTGGCCGCTGGCAGGTGGCGCGTCGACCCGGCACAGTCACATGCGTCGTTTGCCGCACGGGTGGGCGGCCAGTTCGTGCGGGGACACCTGCCGCTGGCCGGCAGCGTGATCATCGCGCAGCCGATCGAGGATTCGACAGCGTGCCTTGCCGCCAGCACGAGTGCGGTCAGCACCGGGTCACGGGCGCTGGACGGGCTGCTGGCTGGGCCGCGCTTCCTGGACGCCGCGGCCTTCCCGGAGATCGGCTTCCGGTCCGAGTTGCTGGCCTGGGTCCCCACTGGATGGCGGGCCGTCGGCCGCCTGCGGGTCAAGAACGCTGAGCATGAACTGGCCTGCCAGTTCGACCTGCACCCTGGCGACACGCGGCCGGACGGCACGCGGCACGTCGTCATCGCCAGCAACTGGGTGATCGACTCAGGCTGGATAACCAGTCACTGGATCCCGGCACTCAGCCGCCACGTCGTGA
Organism: uncultured Actinomycetes bacterium; assembly: GCA_963806145.1. Taxonomy (GTDB): domain Bacteria; phylum Actinomycetota; class Actinomycetes; order Streptosporangiales; family Streptosporangiaceae; genus DASXKD01. The sequence continues at coordinate 122,460 of CAWDXD010000004.1, read as the reverse complement.
TCACGTGCTCGGTTTCGCTCGTACCGGCGATGTGAGGGGTCCAGGCCACAGCCGTCGCTGCATTGCGGTCGTCAGCCTCGCGAGGGCTGGCTCATCGCTCGCGACCGTAGCCGCATGACGCAAGCCAGATGCATTGGCACATCGCAGTCCGTAAGCCCGGATCCACCCCGGGCGGCTGCCCGGTGAACGGCGCGGCCGGCCCGGGCTCACCCGGTAACCCCGGCCCGCGGGACGCCGGGCGCTCAGGACCGTGTGACGCACGTCGCACCAGGCAGGCCCCATCGTGCTGAACCCGCCTCGTCTTCTATTCGTGTTAGTAGTTGAGAGCGGAACTACTGCCGGACTTGCCGTGGCCGCAGGGCCGCGGAGTCCTGAGGATTGGAGGAGAACGATGCCTGATCGTAGCCAAGCACAGTCGGCGCAGGGCACGGATGTGGTCGCGCGAGCTGTGGGCGCGCTCGCGCTTGCCGCGCTGGCAGTGATCCACGTGGTCGACCTGCCGCCTACGCTGGGCCCAACCCCGCTGATCGGCGCTGGGTATCTGGGGATCATCATCGCGGCCGTCCTGGTCGGCGGGGTCATGATCGCCCGGTCGCATTGGCTGGTGTGGGCCGCTGCCGGCGGTCTGGCCGTCTCGGCGATGGGTGGCTACGTGCTGACCCGTGCCCTGCCGGGCGGCTTCCTCGGCGATCACGTCGACGTCAGCAACTGGCGGTGCCCGCTGGGCATCGCCGCTCTCAGCGTGGAGACGCTGATCATCCTGCTCACCGTGCTCACCGCCTGGCAGGCGCGGGTCCATGCGGCGACGGTGGCCGCCAGGCCCCGGCCCGCCGTGCGGCGCGCGCCCGAGTACAGCCAGTCCCGGTGATCACACACTGCTGCCATACCCGCCGGGACCCAGCCAGGCCCTTGCCCGGCGAGCCGCGGGGCACCCGGAAGGAGCACTAGAGTGCGCATGTTCCAGCCTGGCCCGACCGGCCACGCACACCCAGCCCCGTGGCGGCGATGGCTGCTTCCGGCGGCGGTCATGGCCAGCTTCGTGACGCTGCTCATCCTGCCGCGCGGCGCGGCCGCCGATATGCCGCTGAGCTACACCCGGTTCCTGGCCGATGTTGGTGCCGGGACGGTCCGTGCTGTGACCATCGGGCCGGCCGGCCAGGTGACGGGCACCCTGGCCGGCGGGCAGCCGTTCACCACCACCATCCCGGTGGCGCTCGGCGGCAACGGCCTCGCCGGCGACCTGGCCGCCCACCATGTCCAGATCACCGGCACCACCGCGGTGCCGTCCTCGCTGTCGGCGGTGCTGATCGGGCTGCTGCCGCTGCTGCTGCTCGGCGGCTTCATCTTTTTCGCGGTCCGCGCCGCGCGCCGGCAGGCGGGTGCCCTCGGCGGGATGGGCGGGCTGAGCGGGGTGACCAGGGCGAAGACGCAGGTGATCGACGCCGAGCGACCCGTCACCCGGTTCACCGACGTGGCCGGCTATCCCGCCGTGAAGACCGAGATCGGCGAAGTTGTCGACTACCTGCGCGACCCTGCCCGCTACCACGCGGCCGGGGCACGCGGCCCGCGTGGCGTGCTCATGGCCGGCCCGCCCGGTACCGGGAAGACTCTGCTGGCCCGCGCGGTCGCCGGTGAGGCTCATGTCCCGTTCCTGTCCATCTCGGGCTCAAGCTTCGTCGAGATGTTCGTCGGCGTCGGCGCGGCCCGGGTCCGGGACCTGTTCGAGCAGGCCCGTACCCGCGCACCGGCGATCGTGTTCATCGACGAGATCGATGCCCTCGGCGCCCGCCGCGGTCACGGCGGCTTCGCCGGGAACGACGAGCGGGAGCAGACCCTCAACCAACTGCTCGCCGAGATGGACGGATTCGACCAGTCCGGCAGCGTGGTCGTGCTGGCCGCCACCAACCGGCCGGATGCCCTCGATGCGGCGCTGCGCCGCCCGGGCAGGTTCGACCGTGAGGTGCTCGTCCCGCTGCCCAACCGGGCCGAGCGGCGCGCCATCCTGGCCTCCCACTCCCGCGGTAAGGCGGCCGGTCCGGACGTGGACTTCGACCAGATCGCCGCGGCCACCCCCGGATTTTCCGGCGCGGACCTGGCCAACCTGGTCAACGAGGCCGCCCTCGGCGCGGTCCGATCCGGCCGCACCACCCTCACCGCCCGCGACTTCACCGAGGCCCGCGACCGGGTGCTTCTGGGCACCAGGGACCGCACCGTCACGCTGACCCTCGACGAACTGGCCACGGTCGCTGTCCATGAGGCCGGGCATGCCCTGGTTGCCGCCCTGTCGCCGCATGCCGACCCGGTCAGCCGGGTCACCGTCCTCGGTGCCGGCCACGCCCTCGGCCTGACCGAACTGCTCCCCACCGACGACCGGCGGCTGTACGGGGAGAGCTACCTGGCGGACACGCTGGCCGTGAAGCTGGGCGGCCGCGCCGCCGAGCGGCTGATCCGCGGGGAGGCATCCACCGGTGCCGCCGACGACCTGGCCTCGGCGACCGGCCTGGCCACCCAGATGGTCCGCGAGTTCGGCCTGAGTGAGGCGATCGGGCCGGTCAGCTACGGCGACGAGCCGGGCGGTCATCCCGCGCTTGCCCCGCGCGGCTACTCCGAACAGACCCAATGGCTGCTGGACCAGGAGATTGCCGGCCTGCTGACCACCGCGGAGACCCGCGCCCGTGAGCTGCTCACCCAGCACATCGAGGCCCTCAACCTGCTCACCAGCGCGCTGCTTGAGCAGGAAACCGTCACCGGCGACCAGGTCCGTGCCCTGCTCTATGCCACCCAGCCCCGCCTCCCTGCCGCTGCCGGCGCAATCGCGGTCGCTGGCCAGCCCGTCAGGAGAACCCACGCTTCTACTAAAGAAATTAGTAGATAGTCAAAACTCATCACTATAAGGAGCTCATCATGCGACACCCACGAATCATCGTCGGCGCTATCGGCCTGGCCGTCGTGGCGGCCGTCGGCGGCGTCACCGCCGCCTCGGCAGGCGGCTCACCCGCCACCAGCGCGCCCGCCGTCGGCCATGGCGCCATAGCGACGACCGTGCGCACGGCGCCAGCAACCGTCGCAGGCAAGACCGAGACCATCCTGGTCAACGCCCACGGCCTGCCCCTGTACTTCTACCGGCCCGACACCGCGGCGAAGTCGTTCGTCACCGGAGGGCTGGCCAGGCTCTGGCCCCCGCTGACCTCAGCCGCACCCACCGCGGCCGGTGCACGCGGCAAGGTCACCGTGGTCAACGACGCCAACGGTCAGCAAGTCGCCTATAACGGCCACCTGCTCTACACCTTCATCAGCGACCACCCCGGCCAGGTGACCGGCCAGGGCGTCCAGAACTTCTTCGTGGCCACCCCCGGCCTTGTCCCGATCGCCGCAACCGCGGCCCCGGCCGGACCGGCCCCGGCCGCACCGGCCGGCGGCTACGGCTACTGAGACCGCCGTCCCGGTCTGCCGTCCGCCGCGACGCTGCCCGCCTGAGCCAAGAGGGCACGGACAGCGCGAAATGCGTCCGGGCGTCACCGGGGCCGTCGGCGTCAGAGAGGCAAGCATGACAACCAGCAGGCTCTCATCGACGGGCAAGCGCCGGGCCCGGCTCGTGTCGCCATTGCCGGCCCGCGAGGCCGCCATTGCCCCGGCCAGCGGGCCGGCGTCTCGGCCCGCTCGCCCGGGCGGCGGCCGAGCGTCTCCGCGCCGGGGCGGCAGGCGCGCCGCCCGCGCCGGGGCAGCCGCCCTCGCCGTGGCAGTGCTGGCGGCCGCCGGCATCACGGAGCGAGCCGCGCTAGCAGCGTCGCTGACGGTCCTGGGTCATCTGCACTGGATCTGGATCCCGGTCGCCGTCGTCCTGGAAGCGGCATCCCTGGCAGCCTTCGCGATCATGCTGCGCCGGCTGCTCGCGGCGGGCGGCGCTAAGGTCGGCGTGCGGCCCATGCTGGCCACGGCCCTGGCGGCCAACGCACTGTCGGTCTCGGTGCCCGTGGCTGGGCCCGAGCTGGCCACAGCGTTTACCTTCCGCCGCTTCACCAGGCAGGGCGCCGATGCCCCGCTGGCCGGCTGGTCGCTGCTGGCCGGCGGAGTGGTCTCCTCGGCTGCCGCGGCCGTCGTGCTAGTCGGTGGTGGGCTGGCGTCCGGGAAGATCCTGGTTACCGCGGTCGCAGTGCCCAGCGGCGTGCTCGCCGTTGCGGCCCTGGTCCTGGTGGCCGCGGCCGCCCGCAGGCCGCGGCTGCTCGGCACACTGGAACGGCCCGCCGCCTGGACGCTACGCCACGGGTCCCGACTGCTCCGCCGGCCCGCCGCGGATCCCCGCCGGACGATCCGGGTCTGGGCCGAACGGCTCGTTTCACTCCGCCTTCCCCCGTCCGGCTGGATGACCGTGACCGGCCTGGCGCTGACCAACTGGCTCACCGACGCGGCCGTCCTCGCCGCGAGCATCTACGCCGCCGGCGCCGCCGTGCCCTGGCACCTTCTCCTGCTGGTCTACGGCTCGGGAATCGCCGCGCAAAGCCTGAACCTCACACCCGGCGGCCTCGGGGTCGCCGAAGGGACCCTCGGCGTGGCCCTGGTAGCCACCGGTCTCCGCGCCGGCCAGGCCCTGGCTGCGGTGCTGCTCTACCGGCTCGCCAGTTTCTGGCTGGCCGCATTCGCCGGATGGCTGGTCCTCCTCTGGCTGCGCCGCGCCAGGCGCAGCACCGGCACGCGGCTTGCCGGGCAGGCCACGTGATGGCCGGTGACCTCGAAAGCGCCGGCCTGTCAGCCACGCTGGGTGCTCACGAACTGGTGCTGCTGCACGGGCAGCCCGGCTCGGCTGCCGACTGGGTGCAGGTAGCCGAACAGCTGCCGCCCCAGCTCCACGTCGTCGCGGCCGACCGGCCCGGATACGGCTCCAGCGAGCTTCCGGCGGCCGGTTTCGCCGTGAACGCCCGCACCGTCCTGGATGACCTGGACGCACGCGGCATCCACCGCGCGGTACTGGTGGGACACTCCTACGGCGGCGGGGTAGCGCTGTCGGCGGCGAGCCTGGCACCGCACCGGGTGGAGGCGGTAGTGCTGCTCGCCAGCGTCGGCCCGGAGTGCGTGAATGGCTGGGACCGGCTACTCGCCGCGCCCGGCGCGGGGCCGTTGTGCGCAGTGGTGGCGTGGCGGCTGACGCCATCGATCGCCCGTGCCAGGATCGCCCGGATCGCCCGGCGGCGAGGCCGCCCGCTGCGCCCCGGCGAGCACGTCAACTGGTACATCTGGGGACATGCGAGCCGCGAGCACGGCCCGCTATGGCGCACCTTCCTGGCCGAGCAGCGCGCCCTGCTGCGCGAACTGGACGAGCTGGAGTCCACCGTCCCTGCTGTCCAGGCGCCGGTGCTGCTGCTCGCCGACCCACAGGACTCCCAGGTGCCCGTCGCTACCGGGCGCCAGCTGGCGAAGGCCCTGCCGGACGCTCGCCTGCAACTCGTCCAGGGGGCGGGTCATCACCTGCCCAGGCGCGCCCCAGGTGCCGTCGCCGATGCGATGGTGGCGTTCCTGACAGCGGTGGAACAGTCCGCCCGCCCGGCGTAGGGCGCGCCGCCTCACCGGTCCAGGCTCGAAGCGGAGGCCCGTGAAACCCGGGCGGGCGCGCCCGTCCAGCGGCTTGGCTCAGGCTTCTCTGATGCGCACGCGCCGTTGTTGGGTGCTCCGGGATGGTGCGCGCAGGCTGCCTCATGTGAGGAGCGTCTGGCGATGGGCGGTGTCTGTGCCGTGCGGTGGTCTCATAGTGCAGGCTGACGGCTCTGTGATAGTGCCTCAATGCAGGCGCGGAGCGCGACGGCTACGTCATCACGGTCCACAGCTGAACCACCGCCAGATGACATCCGCGATCCGCGCCAGCATCCAGCGCTGATCCTCATCCCACCCCGACGCGGCCGGGCCCGGATCCAGCCCCGCCTCCAGGTCCCGCAGCTGTGCGGGCGTGAGCTTGCACTTCGCACGGTTGTGCTGCCTGTTCCTGCACAACGGCGTCCTGGCCCACCACGGCTACCTGTTCGCCAGCCCGCTCACCCAGATCTGCGGGGCTCGCGGTGGGCCACTGAGGCCCGAGCGTCAGCCATCGACGCGATAGTGGCCGGCCTTCGGGCGCCATCCGGCGGGCGGGTCCTCACCGACTCGCCCGTCGACCGCCTCGCGTATCAGGTCGGCGTGGCCGGTGTGCCTCCCATACTCCTCGATCAGATCGCAGACCAGCCGGCGCAGGCTGGCGTGGCGGCCGTCGGGGTGGGTGAAGTGCACGGACTGGTCAAGTCCGCCGTTCACCAGGGCCGCGTTGAGCCTCGCGCGCGACCGTTCGACGGCGCCGTCCCACAGGTCGTATAGCTGCTCCGGGGTGTCGTCGGCGGCGGAGGTGAGCTCCCAGTCGTTGTCGCCGTCCCAGTCGGTGCCCTCCCACGGCGCGCCGATCGGTGCTCCGCTGAGCCTGACGGTGAACATGTTGTCCTCGCACACGGCGAGATGCTTGAGCAGCCCGCCAAGGGTCAACGAGGAAGCGCCGATCCTGACCTGCAATCCGGCCGCGTCGAGATCGTCGGCCTTGAACCGGAACGTCGTGCGCAGCCGGTCGAGGGCCCCGGTCAGGTGCGCGGCCTCGGTACCAGCCATGGGCGGTTCCCACGGGTAGTCGGTGTTAGTCATGTCGGCACCGTAGACCCCATTAAGGACGTTCTGCGTCCGGAATGCCGGGTGCTCCAAAAGAAGCTGCGACCCCGATCTGCACACCAATTTGTGATCGCCGAGGGGCCGCTAGCTCGCGCATGGCGGTGGCCATCTGAAACCCGCGCCGGGATGCCGCACCTGACTGGGGCGTCTGCGGCGTTGACATGTAGCTGAACAGCGTTCACGTAGTAGCCGCTTAGTTCTAAAAATGGCAGCGACAGAGGGATTTGCGCGGTGTCTGCGGCGGAGACACCGCGACCACATTGTGTGATGCGGAATACCAGGCGAGCAGGCTAGCCGGGTCGTGGGGTCTTACTTGCGGCGAACGCTCGTTGTCCGGCGCTGTGCCCAGGGCGGCCGTCAGCCGCCCCGCGACAGCCGCGACGGCAGCGCGGAGCTCAGGCCCGCCTTCGACGTGGAACCGGACCGGGATCGCGGCCAGCCATTCCCCGGCATACATCGCCGGATTGCTGGTGGTGCCGGTCAGGACGCATCGGGTACCGTCGTCGGTGCGCTTGAGGCGGCCCATCGGCGGCCTGACATGCCGGGCGACCTCATCGTAGGGGGCATCGAAGGAGACCTTGGTCTCGAACTCCCAGCCGGCCCCCAGGTGCCGCTCAAGCAGGTCCACGTAGTCCACGTCCCCGGGTGCACGGAACTGTTCGCCGCCTCCGGCGACCGACTGAATCCGGTCAATGCGGTAGGCGCGGACCGCACGGGCGCGATGCGAGTGGCATAGCAGATACCAGCGGCCATGCCGCACGACAACTGCCCACGGGTCAACGTCCTCCTCCCACTGCCTGCCTGACTCGCTGCGGTAGCCGATGCTCACCCGGTGCTGGGCCGCGACGGCGGCAACGAGAGCGCTCGTGGTCTCGGTGCCCGGGCGCACGGCCCCGCGGTCGGGCGCGGCGGAGGCATGCCGGCGGATGGTGGCGGCCGGACGGCTGACATTCTCCGGCAGCGCCCGGATGATCTTGCCCAGGGCGGCGCCGACCGGATCGCCGGCGTCCGCGGCTGCGTGGCTGCCGTCGAGCACGGCCATGACCAGGCCAAGCGCCTCGGCGGCGCTGAACACCAGCGGCGGCAGCCGGATGCCCCGGCCGAGCCGGTAACCGCCGTAGGGTCCCCGGGTGGACTCCACGGGGATGCCGGCCTCGCGCAGGATCGCGATGTAGCGGCGCGCGGCGCGTTCGGTCACGCCGAGCTGCGGTGCGAGCTGGGCGGCAGCCCGCGCACGCTGGAAGAGCTTGACGCCGGTGGGCGCGGCCAGCCGGGGCCATCGTCATGGCCGGCTAGATCGCGGTCCGGCTGCCATGTCCCCCTCTGACGGGCGATCCGGCGAGCCATCAAGTTCGAGGCTGCCTGGCGCCCGCTGCGCGTCACCCTGCCCTTCCTGCATGATGCGGTGACCAGCCACACCCTGCCCGCGCTCGCGCCCCGCATCGCCCTGCGGCTGACCGGCTCACCAGTCGGCGACGCCGGGCGGCGCGCCGGCACCGGCACCCTGGACCAGATCCTCGGCGATCTCGGCGAGTTCCGGCGGCTCGGCGCCGATACCGTCGTGCTTGACCCTTACCACGGCGATCCGGAGGAGACCCGTCGGCCCGAGGTGGCCTGGCGGGCGCTCACCACCGTGGCCGCCAACTGGAGGACAGCATCGTGATCACACCCGCCGACCAGACCCTGCTGCGGCGGGCGATCGCCATCGCCACGCACGCCATCACCCTGGGCGACGCCCCCTACGGCTCGCTGCTGGCCGACGCCGACGGCGCGATCCTCACCGAGGCCCACAACACGGTCCGGCGCGACAACGACATCAGCGCCCACCCGGAGCTGAAGCTCGCCCGCTGGGCAGCCCGCGAACTCGACCCCGACGCGGCCGCACGCACCACGATGTACACCAGCTGCCAGCCCTGTCAGATGTGCGCCGGCGGCATCGCGCGCTCCGGGCTCGGCCGGGTCGTGTACGCCCTGTCCACCGAGCAGTTCGTCAGGCTCAACCCGGCGTCGGACTGGCCCACGGTGGCGCAGGAGGGGCCAGCGCTGCTTGAGGAGGCGCGCGTTCCGATTGAGGAGTATTACCAGCCCCGGAGAAGACCAGCCCCATAACAGCCAGCCATGCGCTGCCCGGTGACGCTTGGCGCAAACCGCCGCACGCGAGCATCAGGCGGGTATTTCACGGGCCCTTGCGTCAGCGTTGATGACGCACGCGACAGGCGCGGCTTGAATACCTGCGCATCGTTCGTCTCACCGCGCAGATCCACCAGTTCTGCATGGCTGGCTTGGCAGTCTTGAGTGATTCGATGTCGCGGCGGGGGTGATCGGCCCGGTCATGACGGTGATCCCTTCGGTGTCAGTCAGGTGTGGCGCGGTGGCAGTTTGCTTCGGGCGGGGTTACCGGGCCGCTGGGGCGGGGTGCGTTGGGGTCTGGGTTTCGGCGGCGCCTTCGGCTGTCTCGGCTTCATCGGCGGCCGGGGTCGCTGGCTGCGCGGGCTGGGCGGGCAGGAACAGGACGGCCAGGACGGCTCCCGCCGCGGCGACGCCTCCGGCGACGAGGGCGCCGATGGTGAGGCCGCGCAGGAACGCGTTGGCGGACGCGTGCTGCAGCGCCTGCCCCAGGGCCGGGTGGCCGAGGGCCGCGATCTTGCCGGCGGCCGCGTACGCGGCGCCAACGGACTGGTGTGCGATGGCCGCGATGCGGCCGGGCAGGGCCGCTGGGATGGTGGCGGTGAGGTGTGACGCGTAGACCGATGCGTAGACGCTGCCGAGCACCGCCACGCCGAGCGTGCCGCCGACGAGCCGGGTGGAGTCGTTCACGGCCGAGCCGACGCCGGCCTTGGCCCGTGAGATGGCGCCCATGATGGATTCGGTGGCGGGCGCGGAGGTCAGGCCCATGCCCAGCCCGTAGAGGACCATCTGGGCCGCGATGATGCTGTAGCTGAGCGTGGCGCTGGTGGTCGCGGCTACCCAGCCGTAGAACGCGGCCGTCGCGACCAGCCCGGTGGTGACGATGAGCTTGGTGCCGGCCCGGACGGCGAGCTGGGTCCCGGCGACCGATCCGGCGCCGACCGAGGCCGCCACCGGGAGCAGGCGAACACCGGTGGACAGCGGGCCGTAGCCGCGGACGAACTGGAAGTACTGGGTGATCAGGAAGATGAAGCCGAACAAGGTGAAGAACGATACCGTGACCGCGCCGCTGGCCGCGCTGAACCGCATGTTGCGGAACAGCCGCACGTCGAGCATCGGGTGCGCGGCACGCCGCTCTGCCGCGATGAACGCGGCCAGCAGGACCGCCGAGGCGGCGAACCCGGCCACGCTGCGCGCGGCTGCCCACCCGTAGGTGGGCGCTTCGATGATGGTGAACACCAGCAGCGCCATGGCCGCCGAAGACAAGGCCAGGCCCGGGACGTCCAGAGCCGGCGCGTCCGGGTCCTTCGAGGTGGGCACGACCAGCGCCACCAAGACCGCGGCGACGGCTGCTACCGGCACCATGGCGATGAAGATGGACGCCCAGCTGTAATGCTCCAGCAGCCAGCCGCCCACGATCGGCCCCATCGCGATGGCCACACCCGCGACCGCGCCCCACAAGCCGATGGCCCGGGCGCGTTCCTTTCGCCCGGTGAAGACGTTGGAGATCAGTGAGAGCGTCGCCGGGAACGTCATGGCCGCGCCCAGCCCCATCACCGACCTGGCCCCGATGAGCTGCGCCGGGCTGGTGGTGAAGCCCCCCACGAGGCTGGCGGTCCCCACCACGGCCAGCCCGGTCAGCAGCATGCCCTTGCGGCCGAACCGGTCGGACAGGCTGCCGAAGGTCAGCAGCAGCGCGGCGAAGACAAGGTTGTAGGAGTCGACGACCCACTGCAGCTGAGTGGTGGTGGCATGCAGCTGGCGCACCATCGCCGGAAGCGCCACGTTCACCAGGGTCGTGTCCAGGTTGACAAGGAACGCCGCCAGCAGCAGCGCGACCAGGATCATGGGCTTGGATCGCATGGGTTACGACCTCCGGGGGCTAGTCGTTAACGGGCGAGCTGGGGTACCGGGCGTCAATGGTGGTGGTGACGCGCCCGGTGGCGATGTCGTACACGTGGCCGGAGACGCTGACCCTCGGGGAGAGCGAGGGTGCGGTGAGCAGTCGCTCGACGTCGGCCTTGACGGTGGTGTGCGGGTCGGTGACGGCGGAGGCTTCCAGCGCTGCCTCGGGGAGCCCGGTCGCCGTGGCGGCTTGCTGCCGGAAGCTGGGGTCGGCGAGAAGGCCGGTGCCGCATTGGGTGTGGTGGACGACCGCGACTTCGAAGAGTGTGTCAGCGGCGCCTTGGCCGCCGGACAGCTGCCCGACGAGGAAGGCGAGGAAGGCGATGTCGTCGATGACGGCCTGGGTGACGCGTCCTCCCGCGTTGCGGATGACGGGAGCGTCGCCGAGCTGGAGTCCCAGGACGATCGCGGGGTCGGCGCGGTGGTCGAGGCAGGCGACGACGACCACGTGTGCTGTGGGCAGGCCGAGTGCCGTGGGGGTGTAGGTGCGGGCGAACTGCTCGTTGCGCCCGAGCAGGGGGGTCATCTTCGTCATGGCCGGGGAGCCTCTCAGCAGTAGTGGACGCTGTCCACTTTTTAGTGGACAGCGTCCACCGTACTTGAGGCAGTGGACAGTGTCCACTAATATGTCGTCATGACGGCCGACCGATCAGCAGGTGAGATAACCGAGCCGAGGCGGCGCCGTCCGCGAGGCGCCGTCCGGGACGGCCTGGTCGCCGCAGGGCTCGAGCTGGCACGCACTGGCGGCCCGGACGCCGTCGTGCTCCGTGAAGCGACACAGATGGTGGGCGTGGTGCCCAATGCCGCCTACCGGCACTTCGCTGACCGTGACGAACTGCTCGCTGTGGTCTGCACCGCGGCCATGCGCGAACTCGCCGCCCGCATGGCGGCTGGCGTCGCCCGCGTGCGCGGCAAGTATGGCGATGCCGCCGCGGCCCGCCGCCGGCTGCGCGCGATCGGCACGGCCTACCTGGAGTTCGCCCACGAGGAACCGGGCCTGTTCGCCACCGCGTTCGCCCTGCCGCAGCAGCATGCCTACGGCGCTCCGGACGGCGGGACCGGGCAGGAGCGGATGCCGCTGGATCAGCTCCGCGCCGCGCTCGACGAACTGGTCGACGCCGGCGTCCTCGACCGGCGGCGCCGCGACGGCATCGAATACCCCATCTGGTCCACGGTGCACGGGCTAGCAGTGCTCACCGGGCAAGGACCCCTGCGCGACGTCCCCGACGCCACTCGCCATCACCTGGAGAACCTCACCCGCGCCTTCATCCAGGACGGCCTGGCCTGAGCCAGCACGCTCCCGCCATCCAGCGCCAGCCCGCCGCCGGCCCCCTCGTTCACGAACTTGACCGCTCCCGGGCGCCGGTAGAACCGCACGGTCGGCGGCATATGCGCGCGCCGCAGAACTCCTTGCCGCCACGAATGAACCAGCGCAGACGGCGGCGTCGGCTTTCTGACCTGGTGTCGGCTGGTTATCGAGGATTGCCCGGCCCGTCGCGGCGTAGGCTGATCCACCTGGGCGCGAGGTGAGGGAGATAACGTGGCGAGGCCGATGCGGGTGGCGGGGCTGGGCGGCTCGCTCCGGGTTGCCTCCACCAGCCGCACCGCATTGCAGGCTGCCCTGGAAGGGGCGGCCGCCAGCGGGGCTGACGTGGACCTGATCTGGGTCCGTGACCTGGGCCTGCCGCTGTACACCGCCGAGCACGCGATCCCGGCCGGCGCGCATGAGTTCGCCGACAGCGTGTACCGGGCTGACGCGATGATCTGGTCCAGCCCGACCTACCACGGTTCGATCAGCGGCGCGTTCAAGAACGCCCTGGACTGGCTGATCCTGCTGGCCGAGCGCACCCCGCCGTACTTGTCGAACAAGCCGATCGGGCTGGTCGCTACGGCTGGCGGGGTGCAGGGGCTGCAGGCGGTCAACTCGATGGACTTCATCGCCCGCGCGCTGCGCGGCTGGAGCGTTCCGCTGGTACTGCCGGTGCCGCGGTCCGGGCAGTCGTTTGACTCGGACGGGCGCTTGGTAGACGAGGCCGTCGCCGGGCAGCTGCGCGCGCTGGGCACCGAGGTCGTGCGCGCCGCCCGCCAGTTCCAGGACGAGGGCACCTGCGACTACGCCGACAACAGGCAGTTCGCCGCCCACGGCCGCCCGGCCGGCACATCAGCCTCCTGACCAGACCGGCCAGCGGGGCACCGCCACCCACCAGCCCTGCGCGCCGGTGCCCACCCGCTGGACCGGACGCACATCATCGCGGCATTCTGCGCGTCCAGCGCAGCTCACGGTGTCGGAACGTCCCGGCAGACCCGCGCGTCGCACAGATCCCGCACAGCCGTTCCGCATGTGTGGCAGGCGGCCAGTGCGAGTCGTCAGCGGGACGACCGCGCCGGGTAGCGTTCGCGGCGGACGGTTGCCCTCCGGCCCTTGATACTGCTCTGCCGGAGCGCCGCGACCACGTCGTCGGCGGCTGACTCGGGGACCTCGACGAGCGAGAACCGATCGGCGATCTCGATCGCCCCGATGTCCCCGCCGGAGAGATACGACTCGCCGGTGATAGCGCCGACAAGATCCTGTGGCCGGACTCCGGAGGCACGTCCGGTCCCCACGAACAGGCGCGTCGTGTCCGCAGTTGCAGGACGACCACGCCGCTGGTTGCTTCCGGTCGCCTTGCGACGGCCGCGGCGGTCGTCCGGCGAGCGCAATTCGACCTCCGGGAGCTCGTCTTCCTCGCCGACGGTTCCGCTCGTCTCATGCGCCAGTTTGACCGCGGCGAGCGCCACTTCGAAGAGGTCGAACTCCTCACCGAGCGGCTCCACAACGGCCCGGAAGGTCTCAAGGTCATCCTCCAGGAGGCTCTCCCGAAGAGCAGCGCGCGTCAGCTCCAGGCGCCTGGTGCGCAGGTCCGCGACAGTCGGCAGCTTCTTGACCACGATCGGCTGTCCCGCCGCCCGTTCGATGGTCTTGAGCATCCTGTGCTCGCGCGGCTCGACCAGGGTGATGGCGGTGCCTTCGCGGCCGGCCCGGCCAACGCGCCCGATGCGATGCACGTACAACTCCGGCGCGCTGGGCACGTCGTAGTTCACCACGTGCGTGAGCTGCTCGATGTCGAGGCCGCGTGCGGCCACGTCGGTGGCCACGAGAAGCTCGATGCTCCCGCCGCGCAGCCGGCTCATGACCCGGTCGCGCTGCTGCTGGTCCATTCCGCCGTGCAGCGCCTCGGCGCGATAGCCGCGGCCGTTCAGGGTTTCGGTAAGCCGGTCTACCTCGTCCCTGGTACGGCAGAAAACGACCGCTGCCGTCGGTGCCTCCAGGTCGAGCACACGTCCGAGAGCGGCGGGCTTGTGCCCGCGCGGCACGACATAGGCACTCTGCTGCACCAGCCAGCCATCGGCCGGCGCGGACGCCTGGCCTAGCTCGACCCGCACCGGGTCGCGCAGGTGGCGGCGCACCATGCCGTTGATGCGCGGCGGCATTGTCGCCGAGAACAGCGCGGTCTGCCGATCCTGCGGGGTGTTGCCGAGGATCGCCTCGATGTCCTCGGCGAAACCCATGTCGAGCATCTCGTCCGCTTCGTCGAGGACGACGATCTTAAGGCCACCCAAGCTCAGCGTTCCCCGGCTGATGTGGTCGAGCGCGCGCCCGGGGGTCGCCACCACCACGTCGGCGCCACGATCAAGCGCCCGCAGTTGCCGGCCGATCGGCTGGCCGCCGTAGATCGGCAGAACACGCGCGCCAATGTCACGCCCGTAGCGATGCATCGCCTCCGAGACTTGCACTGCGAGCTCGCGCGTCGGCACGAGCACCAGGGCGAGCGGCTCTACCCGCCCGCCTTCCCGGAGGAGCCGCTGGAGCACGGGAAGCGCGAAGGCGGCCGTCTTCCCCGTCCCGGTCGCGGCCTGCCCGACCAGATCACGGCCCTCCAGCAGTGGCGGGATGGCGGCCCGCTGTATCGGTGTCGGCTCCTCATAACCGAGGCCGGAGAGCGCGTGGCGCAGTTCCGGGGCCAGCGCCAAGTCGGCGAAGCCGCTCGCACCCCCGCCGATATTCTCGATCATGAACGACCACCTCGGTCCAAAGGCACCTTTGACTGCCCCCGTACGGTTTCCGGCCTCGGCCACGTTACGACAGCCGCCACGTTGGCTCAGGCGGCGCGGACATGGGTGGCCTGCAGGCCCTTCGGGCCTTGGGTCACCTCGAACTCCACGTGCTGGTTCTCCTCGAGGCTGCGGAAGCCGTAGCCGTCGATCACGGAGTAGTGCACGAAGACGTCCTGGCCATCAGCGCGGGAGACACCATAGCCCTTCTCCGCGTTGAACCACTTGAGGTTCCCTGTGACATGCCGCTCCCCAGAGAGGCTGGATACGGGTCCGCACGGTGCGGCACCCGGGCCGGTTCTCGACGCGACTTCCCAGATCCCGAAGCGGCGCGCCCGCAACATCGTTCTCCGCGAGCGTGCAGGTGACACCAACACACAAGACAACTACGACCAGCTGCCACAACCGATCCGGTGCCCGGTCCATTCCCACCCGTCAGCGGTTGCCTCTGACCTGCCAGGACGCGAGCGCACACCGAGCTAGTCCGCGGCGGCGATGGCGGCTCCCCTTTTCTCGACTCGCGTGCGCCTCCTCGACCCTTACCTCCTCGGCCCGGGACACCAAGCGTGGCCTCGCGCCGCGCTCCCCGGCCGGTACGTCAACCGGGGTCTTGTCAGGACCTCGCGCCGGTGTTCTGCTTATAAGCAGGGCTCTGCGGAGCGACTATTGATGGCGCGGGCAGCAAGGGAAGTGCGCGCCGTCAGCCTCCGTAGCCCGTCAGGGGGCCGGGGGCGAAATGCTGGTGCTGTCACTGGAATTAACGGAGCAGATCCCCGCGCTGTCGTCGATACCGATCGGTGAGCCCATAGGGATACTCGTTCTGCTCGGGTTCGCGATAGAAGGCATCTGGCGGCTCGCGCAGCACATGGGCGTGATCGCGCACGAGGGTGCACATGCACTCACCGGTTGGGCCGTGGGCCGCAAGAGCATCAAGGTCAAATTGCACGGTAACGCCAGCGGCGAGACTTTCAGCCAGGGACCTAAGGCAGGCCCGGGCAGGATGGTTACCTCATTCGCTGGCTACCTGGGCCCGAGCATGTTCGGCCTTGGCGCGGCAGTCCTTCTGGCAAACCATCAGGTACAGGCGGTGCTGATCGTGGCAGCGGTCGCCCTGTTCTTCATGCTCATAGTAATCCGCAATTCCTTTGGCTGCCTCTCCGTGCTGTTGAACGGTGGGCTGATCGTCCTCATCCTGAAGTACGGAAACCTTGAGATCGAGACCATCGCCGCCTATGCGCTGAGCTGGTTCCTGCTTTTGTCCGGTGTCCGTTTCATTCTTATGCCCAGCGTTTGGGCGGGGGACGCGGATACCCTGCGCAGAATCACTCCCGTCCCACGAGTCGCATGGGCCACCCTCTGGCTAGCAGGCTCCGTTCTCGCGCTCTGGATCGGCGGCCGCCTCCTCGTCTGACTCACTTGCCGAGCATGCGACGGCCTGAACTATGGGCCCTCTGGCAGGTCGGTGATCGTCAGGAAGCGTTCGATCATGGCGCAGATGTGGCTCACGTTGACTCCTACCTGCAGTGCTTGGGCGGCGAGATTTGCCTGATCCTCCCGCCATCGGAGCGCACTTGCAGGCGTCTCGGTCAGCATGTAGCGTCGCGGGAGACCTCACGCGACAGACCTCACGCGACCGGAAAGTGATCGACACAAAGTCCGCCCATGACAATCAGAACCGAGAGCCGCATAAAAATCGCCAGCAGCGTCCGTGAGGTGTGGGCGTATGTCTGTGACGTCGGACGCTGGCCGGAGTGGGCGCCAACGGTTCTCGAATGCCGGGTTCGCGGTGGAGGGCCGATTCAGCCCGGCTCGCGGGTGGAGCAGCGGGCGAAGGACCTGGGGCGGACTCACGGCCGGATCCAAGAAGTGACCGCCGTCGAGGCGCCCCGCTACGTGGCGTTCGCCGGGCGAATGGGTACGTCCGCGGCGCGCTGGGGAATGGAACTCGAGCCGGTGGACGATAGCCATACCGACGCCAACATGTGGATTGAGGTCGACCTCGCGGGCATCATGCGCGCGGTCCCCGGCCTTCTCAAGGGCAGTCTTCAGCGCGTAAGCGATCGCGAGATGGCGGCGATCAAGGCTGCGGTCGAGTCCGATACGCGGGGAGGCGCGGAGTCCTAGATGGGGTGGGCGCGCGGTTCTACCGCGACGCTACCGGGATCGAGGAGCACACCGTGAGCCAGACCGACCGCAGGCGAGATCGCCTGATCGAGACATACCGCAAGAAGGCGAAGCACTACGACATCACCTCCCGGCTCTACCCCGTGCCCGGCTACCCCCAGCAGGCACAACGCCTCCGGGCCGTACAAGCGCTCGGCCTTCGCGCGGGTGACAGCGTGATCGACATCGCATGCGGCACAGGTCTGAACTTCTCGCTGATTGAGAAGGTGATCGGTCCCGACGGCCGGATCGTCGGTGTCGATCTGACCGACGCGATGCTCGCCCGTGCCCAGGATCGGATCGAGACGAACGGCTGGAGCAATATCAGCCTCGTGCAAGCCGACGCGGCCGAATTCGACTTCCCACCCGAGGTCGACGCGATCCTGTCCACATACGCCCTGTCGCAGGTGCCCGAGTGCGCAGAGGTCATCGCCCACGGCGCCGCGGCCCTCTCCGGAGGCGGACGCTGGGTCGTGCTGGATCTCAAGGTTCCCGGCAACACGCCTGGGTGGCTAACGCAGCTCGGAACCGCGATTGTGCGGCCTTTCGCTTCCATAGATGAGTGGATCATGCGCCGTCCGTGGGAGGCGATTCGCGCAGCCATGCAGGAAGAACTGACCGATCCCTCCTGGACCGAGTTGTTCTTCGGAACCGCATTCCTCGCTGCCGGGTCCCGCGGCCCTGGAACCTCCGGTGTACGACCGCGGGGGAGCGATCATCAGTGACCGTGGGCTGAGCAAGCGTCCTCCCACCTGAGGCCCGCGGCTGGGGCTGAGGACTACTGTCACGGTCGATCGCGGGTAACTTGGCTGAGTGCCCGCCCGCGTGCTATTTCATACCGCTCCGCGCTGCGTGGAGATCAGGGAAGTGCCCACACCGCGGCCTGCGGCCAGTGAGGTCCTTGTCCGCACCTTGTGCTCTGGCATCAGCGGTGGCACCGAACGGCTGGTGTACCGCGGCGAGGTTCCTGCCGGCATGGCGCTGGACGACACGATCGATGCGCTTGGCGGTGACTTCTCCTATCCCTTCGCCTATGGATATGCGTGCGTCGGCGAAGTAGCGCAGTCCGGCCAGGCGGTTTTCGCGTTCCACCCGCACCAGGACGTATTCACGGCGCAGGCTGGTGAACTGATTCCGCTGCCTGCCGTCGATCCCGCGTCCGCAACCTTGTTCCCGCTGGTCGAGACGGCGTTGCAGGTGACGCTCGATGCCGGGCCCGGATATCGCGACCGGGTCATCGTGCTCGGCGCCGGCGTGCTCGGGCTGCTGACCGGCTTGCTGTTGCAGCGCTCCGGGTGGCGGCCGCTGGTTGCCGAGCCGCAGGCGTGGCGCCGCGCCATGGCCGGCAGCCTCGGCGTCACCGCCGTAGCACCTGAGGAACTGGTGAAAGAGGAGGTTCCGCTGGTCATTGACGCCAGCGGTAACCCCGATGCGCCAGCGATGGCGCTGAACATACTGGCCCACGAGGGAACCCTGTTGATCGCGTCGTGGTTCGGCACCAAACCAGTGGTGCTGCCGCTCGGCGGCGCCTTCCACCGGCGGCGTCTGATCATCCGCAGCACACAAGTTTCCACGGTGCCGGCCCGGCTGTCCGGGACCTGGACCCGGTCTCGGCGCCGCCGGGAGGCCGTTGAGCTGCTGGCCGGACTACCGTTGGCACAGCTGTGCACTCACGTCTTCGCCTTCGGCCAGGCAGCCGAGGCGTTCCGGGCCGTGGACCAGGGGATACCCGGGTTGATGCATGCCGTTCTTGACTACGACAGGAGTGCTGCCGGTGACCTGTGAAGTCGGGTTGAGCCGAAGCGTCCGCGCATTCCACATCATGCCGGGGCTGCCCGGGCCAGAGGGGCAACTACATGATCATGACTACCGGATTGAGATCGTGGTGGACCGCGAGCAGCTCGACGGCCGGGGCATGGTCTGCGATCTGGATGTACTGGAAGCGGCGCTGACCGAGCTGACCAGCCAGGTCGAAGGCCGCAACCTGGAGGAGATACGCCCAGCCGGGGCCGAGGCGGTCACAGTCGAGGTGTTCGCCCGCTGGGTGCATGACAGCCTCTCGCCCGCCGTCACCGCCGCGGGCGGCGAGACACTGGCAGTGCGGGTGTGGGAAACTCCCATCGCGTTCGGCGGATACCACGCACCATGCTGACGCTCGGCCTGGTTACCCCGGGTGGCGTGGCTATCCTGATGGCGGGTACCGGTACCAGCCTGGCCAGGTCGTGCGGCATGGGTGTCGTGCGGCATGGGTACTGTGACGAGGCCAAGGCTGGCGGCTGAACCGTTCTGCTGACATGTTCGTATTGCAGTCATGGGAACAGTCGACACAACGTTTTCGTCATCCTCGCGGGACAGCCATATGACACTGGGCTGGGATAACCCCACAGCAGATCCCACCACCACCATCCTGCTGCGGCACGGCGATACCCGACTGTCACCCGAACACCGCTTCAGCGGGCTGCGCGACCTCCCGCTTAGCGCCAACGGAACCCGGCAGGCCCAGGCCGCCGCCCGCCGCCTAGCCACCGGTGCCCCGATCGATGCCATGGTCAGCTCGCCGTTGCAGCGCGCTGTCGCCACCGCCGCCATTGCGGCCCGCGAACTGGGCCTGACCGCAGTCATCGATGATGATCTCCGTGAGACCGACTTCGGTGACTGGGATGGCTCCACCCTGGCAGAAATCCAGCAGCGATGGCCCACAGCCGCGGCAGCCTGGCGGCGCGACCCCGAACAGGCACCGCCGGGCGGGGAGAGCTTCGCCGACACCGCACGCCGGGTAAACCGGGCCTGTGACCGGCTGCTGCGGGACCACGGCGCCCAGACCGTCCTGGTGGTAAGTCACATCACCCCGATAAAGATCCTGCTGTGCCGGGCTCTCGGCGTCCCGCTTGGCACCCTTTACCGGCTGTATCTCGGCTCCGCCTGCATTAACGAGATCCAATGGCACGGCCGCGGATTTGCCGCCGTCCATCGCGTCAACGACACCAGCCACCTTCCCTGACTCACCGGACCCGTCTCGTCCCGCCGCGAACGCGGGTCCGCAGACGCCGGGGCCAGGCTGCGGGCCCGCTGGCCCGGCTAGCGATCCGCAGTCCGGGAAAGGCGGGGCACCCCGACCTCGGCCGGTGCGGCGAAGACGGACTCGTCCAGTCCGGCCAGCAGCGACGGGATCGCGGAGATCTCGGCCAGGCCCGCCCGGCACCGCTGGCAGATGGCCAGGTGCGCTTCGTAGGCGAGGCGCTCGCCGGCATCGAGCGCTCCGAGCAGGTAGGCGGCGTCGAGGCGCGCGTACGGGTCGGCCGTCATTCGACATCTCGTAGTTCTTCGATGGCCAGCCGCAGCGCACGCAGCGCATAGTAGGTGCGGGACTTCACCGTGCCGGGTGCGATCCCCAGGGCATGCGCGGCCTGTGGCACCGAGCTGCCGAGAAAGCAGCACTCCCGCAGCACATCCCGATGCTCCTGCGTCAGCCCGCCGAGTGCGGCGACCACCAGATGGCGGTTCACGACCTGCTCGCTGGCGTCGCCGAGGGCTGTCGGGAGCGGCCGGTTACGATCTCGGCTCCGTTCCACCTCGCCGCCACTCCTGTCGCGCGACACGCGGGCGGCTGCGATTGGTTCACTGCCATCTGCTCCGTCCCGGGTCGCATGACCTGGCTCGCAACAGAAACCGATCGTACTGCGGACGGTCAAGCGGCCGAGCCGTGCCGGGAAGGTGCGCCGGCGCCACGGGAGAAGATGTCAGCGCCCGCAGGCCCCGCTCACCGTGGTGGTTCGGGTGCTGCGGTGCTACGGGCCGACGCCGCTTGGGACGAGGCCGTGCTGAAGGCGTCGAGGAACTGGTTGCGGAAGGCGTTCATTAGCTCGTGCGGAGCGGACGGCCCGGGCAGCAGCCCGTCCTGCCAGTGCCAGGAAGCAATCTGCCGGAACACCGAAGGGTCGTGGGCGACGATCGAGATCGGCACGTCGTGGCTGGCCCCGGGGCCGGTGATAGGGCTACCGGGCTGCTTCGTCGCCGAGCAGGATGAGCACGAGGTTCGGGTCCTTGAGCTCGGTGACCCATGAGATGAGGGTCTCCAGCGAGTATTGGAGCGACCGGCCGAAGAACTGGCGCACGGTGCTGGCGTTGCGCCAGACCGTGATCGCGGATTCGCTCCGCGCGGGCATGGAGTCGAATATCGAGCCGTTGCCGACCTTGCTCCAGGGCACCATGGTCGGCAACGGGGCCCAGGGCGTGTGCGAGGAGACCGTGTCGATCTCGGCCATCACGGGCTTGTGGCCTGGGCCGAGTTCGTTCCGCTGCAACGCGGCGTAGGTGTACTGGTCGGGCATCGAGGCGTAGCTGAAGGCCGGGCCACGGTAGCCGACGTTGTACCGGTTGTAGAGCTTGTCGAAGTGGTAGAAGCGCGTGCCGGGCGGCCAGACGGGGTCGTCCTCGGGGCTGTCGCTCACGGTGCGCCAGCCTGCCTTGTTGAAGGCGGCGCTGAGGGTGAACCGGTGGCTGGCGACCAGCTCGGCATACCGCAGTTCGGTGTTGACCCACAGCCCCGACTGCAGGGTGGAGTGGGAGAGCTGGCTGATCCCGCCGAAGCCCGGGGAGGTGATCCAGGCGCTCCGCGTGGACCAGCCGGCACGGGCCAGTGAGGCGGCGCTCCGGCGCAGGACGGCGTCGACGCCGCGGGAGAAACTTGTGCCCTGAACGGCGACCTGCCCGTAGCTTTCGACGAAGTCGATGATGACGTCTTTGCCGCGCAATCCGGTGAGCAGGTCCGAAGCGGGGACGCTGGCTTCAGGGTCGGAGCGGCGCAGGGCCTGCCCGAAAAGGCGCTGGTCGCGGAGTGCTGCCTGGGTGCTGCGCACCTGCGCGACGGCCAGCCCGGCGGCGCTGGTCGAGGCGACCGGGGATCCCGGGACGAGTTGCAGTGACAGGCCCGCGCACAGCGCCCAGACCGCTGTGAGTGCGGCGAGTGCGCGGACCGCGTCGCGGCGATGCCGGGCGGCCACGGTGGTGATGTGAATCGTTGCTGCGGTGATTGCGCCGATGACCAGGATGAGGCCGAGCCAGGCCGCGGCGAGCGCGATGTTTGTGCGCGTGGGGCCGATCGTGTCGCGTACCACGCCAATAGCCGGGGGGATGTCGACCCAGCCGAACACCGGGTTGAACGCCCGCCCGATCTCCAGGTAGAACGCCATGTTGAGGATCTTGACGAGAGTGAGCAGGCCGAACAGGATTCCGGCGACCCCGGCCACGATCCGTCGCGGCCAGGCCGGCAGCACCAGCGCGATGGCAACCAGGACCAGCCCCTCCACGGGGATGCGGGCAAAGGCGGCGGGGGTGAGCTGGAGGAGACGGGCGGGCGCGACGAGGACACCCCACACGAGCACGACCGAAAGCACGGTGATGGCCAGCCGCAGAGCCCGCCGGGTGCCCGGGCCGGCGCCGGTCCGGTACAGCCAGATCACGTTGCGGCCGAACGACTCGGCCAGCAGCAGCAATGCGGCGGCGACCGCGATCATCCCGGCGCGGCGGTCAAGCACTCCGGATGCGGCGACGGTGAGCACGATGCCCTGGACCGCGGCCACGACCTTGCCCCAGTACCGGGGTGGCAACGGCGCGGCCAGCCACGGGATCAGCCAGCCCGCCAGCAGCAGCGCGTAGCGGGCGGCGCCGATGGCCAGCACCCAGGCGCCGTAGTCCTGGGACACGTAGATGCTGAGCAGCAGGATGAGGAACGCGTCGACCTCGCCATCGATGCGGGCGCCCAGCGGGGTGGCGGTGCCGGTTCGCCGCGCCACCTGCCCGTCCACAGCGTCGAGGGCCAGCGCGACGGCGGACAGGGTGACCAGCGCCGTGACCGACACCGGCCGGCCGAACGAGTCGGCAACCAGGCCCGCGACCCCGGCGATCAGCACCGCCCGGGTCAGGGTGATCCAGTCCGCCGGGTGTATCGCGGGCTGGTCGCTGCGCATGCGGGCGGTGACCAGCAGTGCGGTCGCCGCCGATCCGGTGGCCAGCCCGGCGATCCAGCCGGCGACACCGAGACCAGCCGTGGCGGACAAGACGCCGAGCAGGGCGGCTGTGGCGAGCAACCCCAGGATCGCCGCGAGCCGAATCGTGGGCAGCGCACCTTTGCCCGCGGGCCGAATCGTAGGCGGCGCGCCTTCGTCCGCAGGCTGAATCGTACGCACCAAGCTTCCTCCGTAGCCCAACTGGCCCCATCCCCGATGGGGATAACGGGTCCGTGGTCACGCTGGTTCACCGCGACCGGCCGCTGGCCCCCTATGCTGCCAGCCGGACGGTTGAACTATGTGCCGGGCCGGCCCGTATAACCGGTGTGGCTGGCTTGTACTCAGTTCCGGCCGGGATCGGTCCGGCCGTCCGCCGTTTCGGCCCATCGTTGCTGCGCCTGGGCGGCGGCGTCACCGTGCTGTGGTTTCTCTGGCGGCAGGTGGGCGCGGCGCCATTCAAGGACGGGCTGCGCGCGGTCACCTGGCCGGCGATCGTGGCCGCGGTCACGCTCACCGTCCTGACCACGGTGTGTTCGGCCTGGCGGTGGCGCGTCGTCGCCCGGGCACTCGGCGTCGGCATTGGCCTGCCACGCGCGGTCGGCGCCTACTACCGTTCCCTGTTCCTCAACTCCGTGCTCTTCGGCGGGGGTCTCGGCGACGTGCACCGGGCGGTCACGCACGGCCGGCGCGCTGGAGACGTGGTGCGCGGACTGCGCACCGTGGGGTGGGAACGGCTGTACGGTCAGGTCATCCAGGCCGTGGTGACCGCCGTCGTGTTGCTGACGCTGCCCTCGCCGGTCCGGCCTGCGCTGCCGTATGTTCTGGCGGGCGTCGCGGTCATAGCCGCGTGTGCTGCGCTCGTCGTACGTGGCGCCGCCCGCCGCGGCCGGTCGCGGCTGACACGCGCCGCCCGGGCCGTTTCCGCTGACGTCCGTCACGGCCTGCTGGCCCCAGGTGTGTGGCCCCGGCTCACGCTGGCCTCGGTCCTGGTCGTCGCCGGGCACACGGCCACCTTCGTCATCGCGGCCCGGGTCGTCGGCAGCACCGCACCCCTGGGCGAACTGGTCGCGCTGCTGATGGTGGTCCAGACCGCAATGGTGGTTCCCCTGAGTATCGGCGGGTGGGGGCTGAGGGAAGGAGCCGCCGCCTGGGCCTTCGGCGCAGCCGGGCTCGGCGCGGCCACCGGGGTCACGGTCGCCACCCTCTATGCGGTACTCATGCTGGCCGCGGTTGCCCCAGGCGCGGGGCTGCTGCTGGGGGACGCCGTTCGCCGCCGTCGCGACCTGGAACACTCGGGCGAGCCGGGACGACCCGATCCGGCGCCGCGGGCGTTGGAGGCCGTTCATGACTGACCGGCCATACCCGGCGACCGGGCCCGGCACGCCGCTGACGAGGCGCTTGACCTGGCGCGAGGCCGAACGGCTCGTCCCGTGACCGGGACGGTCCAGGTAGCAGCGATCCGCCGGGCGCTGGCGGGGCGCTAGCCGGGCGAGCGGCCCACGAAGTCAAGCTGGTGGGCGATGTAGACCAGCTCGCCCGCGGCCAGTTGCCGGCCGCGCTCGGCCAGCCAGTCGGCCAGGTCCGCCGGTTCTACCCGGTCCCGGCGATTCCGCAACGCGTTCTGGATCGTGTCAAGGATGCTGCGCAGGAAGTAAGCCTCATCGCCGGGGTAGCTCCCATCCGGGCCGGCGCTGACGACCCAGTCCGACGACCCCGCGGCCAGCGCGGGCGCCCCCGCGGCCCGCAGGTGGTGAAAAAGGTGGCGGCCCGTTCGGCTTTCACCGGCCGGCTGGCCGTAGCGAAAGCGCTCATCCATGTCGCGGTGGTAGGCCTGCATGACCCGGTCGTCGTGGCGGTGACCAGGCTCGAAGATGCTCTCGCCGTCGTAGTTGATCGTGAACCAGTAGACGCCGCCGGGGACCAGCATCCGCAACAATCCGGGCAGGACCGTAGGCACGTCCACCAGATCCAGGACAGCATTGGCAATTACCACGTCGGGCGGCGCCCCGTGAGCGGCCTCCAGGTAACTGCCGAGCTCGGCGTGCACCAGGCGCACCCGGAGATCACCCACCCACAGCCCATCCGGCAGCAGGTCGCCGCGCAGGCCCCGCGCGGCCGCCCAATCGCACAGCCATCGGCGAGAACGATCCAGCAGCCGCCGGTCCGCATCCAGCAGGATGTACTCGCCGGCGCCGACCACGCCCCAGTCCATCAGACGGGCCACCATCGTTCCCAGCCCGGCGCCGACCTCCAGCACCTGCGGCGCACCCGCGGGCATCAGGCGGCACAGCTCGGCCAGCACATGCCGGTTAAGCGCCCGGTCATCCACGGTCGTCTTCGCGGCCAGGTAGCGGGCATAGTCGGGGGTCATTGGGTCTTCATCGAAGCAAGTCATTGCTTCTCGGCTACCATCGCGAACTTGCGCACCCGCCCGCTGCCGAGCCAGTCGCTCCACAGCTGGTGGGCTGTGATCAGCTCGGCGGTGGCCTGCCTCCCGATCTGGGCGGCGATCTGAGGTGAATCAGCCCGATAACAGCGAAGCAGCGCCGTCGCTGTCGCGTGATGGGCGGGGCTGTACTCCTGCCGCCAGATCACCGTCAGCCCCGCCTCGCGCAGCGCACCCGTCAATTCCGCCAACTCGATGAGCCAGACCGTATCGGCGCCGGGCATCCGCGCCCGCTCCTGCCGGGTGAGCGGCCGGCCTTCCTCGACCGTGAAAGCGAAACGCCCGCCCGGCTCCAGCACGCGCTCCACCTCACCCACCAAGGCCTCCTTGTCGGGGAAGGCCAGCATCGTCTCCAGCAGGAGTACCACCTCGAAGCGGCCCCCGGGCAGAGGCGGGAGGTGAGCTTGCTCGAAGCGGCAGGGGAGATTCCCGGCCAGCTCTTGGGCGGTGGCCAGTGCGCTGGCGGAGTAATCGACACCCAGGTAGTGGCATCCCGACTCCGCCGTGATCATCCGGCCGGGGCCGGCCACCCCGCAGCAGAGATCGAGCACTGAGACGCCGGGGCCGACCCGGGCCTG
Organism: uncultured Actinomycetes bacterium; assembly: GCA_963806145.1. GTDB lineage: Bacteria > Actinomycetota > Actinomycetes > Streptosporangiales > Streptosporangiaceae > DASXKD01. Next base: position 96,463 of record CAWDXD010000004.1, on the reverse strand, counting down.
GTGAGCCAACGTCCGGACCTCGCCCGCCCGCATGAAGCTCTCCTGGCCCACATACTCACCGGCGGGGTAAGCGGTCGCCCGGGCCCGCTCCAGCGCCGTCAAGAATCGTGCGCGTTGATCCTGTCTCACGCCAGACCCCGTATGGTGCCTGGCATGGCGGAGCCGGTGCCACCCGGCCCCGCAGAGCTACCTGCTGTGCCGCGCCGCGCACGTGTCGAGCGGACGCCGGTCGTATCGGGTCGAACCGCGTCCACCGCCTCTGCGTGCCACCCTGTGCCGGATATGACGGATCGGCGGCGGGTGTGGTTCAGCCCGGCCGCAGGGTAGAGGCTGGTTTGGTGTGGCAGGCGCTCTGGAGGGCCGGAACATCGTGCGGGTCCGCGTAGTAGTCCCCGAGGGGTTCGACGATCCCGGCCAGCCTACCGGCGGCAACATCTATGACCGGCGCGTCTGCGCCGGACTGGCCGAGGCCGGATGGGATGTGCTGGTCACGACCGTGGCCGCAGCGTGGCCGGTACCCGGTCCGGGCGCCCTGGCCGACCTGGCCCGCATCGTTTCCGCCATCCCCGACGGTGAGACCGTCCTGATCGACGGGCTCGTCGCCTCGCCGGCCGCCGCGCAGCTGTTGCCACACATCAGCCGGATGCGAATGACGGTGCTGCTGCACATGCCACTGGCCACCGCCCTCGACACGCACCACGATGCCAGCGCGGAGCGCTCCGAACGGGTGGTGCTCCGCGCGGCCACCGGCGTCGTCGTTACCAGCGAATGGACCCGCCAGCAGGTACTGACCCGATACGCGATCCCGGCCCACCGGGTGCACGTCGCCCGGCCCGGCGTCGAGCGGGTCGCGGCCCAGGCGCGGCCCGTCCGCGGTCACCTGCTCTGCGTCGGGGTCCTCGGCCGCCATAAGGGGCAGGACCTCCTCGTCGAGGCGCTCGCCGGCCTCGCCGAGCGGGACTGGCACTGCATGCTGGCCGGACCGCTCGACCGCGACCCTGATTTCGTCGGCCAATTGCAGACCCGTATCACGCGCCTCGGCTACGGCCACCGCGTCCGGCTCGCCGGCGTCCTGACTGGCCCGGCGCTCAGCCACGCGTACACCACCGCCGACCTGCTCGTCGCGCCGTCCCGCTCGGAGACCTACGGCATGACCGTCACCGAAGCGCTCGCCCACGGCCTGCCCGTCATCGCCGCCGCCGTCGGTGGGCTGCCCGAGGCGCTCGGCTTCACCGCCGATGGCACCCGCCCCGGCCAACTGGTCCCTCCCGGCGATCCGGCTGCCCTCGCCGCCGCGCTCGGAGACTGGCTGGGTGACGAGCGCCACCGGCGCCGGCTACGGGCCGCCGCACGACAGCGGCGGTCAACCCTGCGCGGCTGGGAACAGACCACACAAGAGATAGCGAACGCATTGACCGTCGAGCCGGGCCTCCGACCCGGGCCTTTACCCAATCGCCGAGCGGTCCACCGGGAATAAGCCCAGTTCAGGGACGCCAATGGCCTGGCAGGCGCTGGCCAGGCCACTGCGGGCCCGTGCCTGTTCGTACCTGTCATCGCACTGGATCGCCAGGGCCAGCGCGGCGGAGTGCCGGGCACTGGCCAGGCCGGCCTGGCTCGCGGCGAGGAACGCTTCACCAAGACCGTTGAGCGCCTCCGCCTGGCCAGAGCAGTTGCCGGCCTGGCTGTGGAGGGCCAGCGACCGCTGGAGATGGCCGATGGCCTGCCGCTGGCGGCCCTGTCGCAGCTCGGCAACGCCCAGGCAAGCCAGCGCCCGGGCTTGGCACAACCGGCTACCGATCTCGCGGCCCAGCCCCAGCGAACGCCGGAGATGGCCGGTGGCCTGTACGTAATGGCCTTGCCGCAGTTCGAGCTCGCCGAGGTTGCCCAGCACCAGGGCCTCACCCGACCGAAGGCCGACATCATGGAAGAGCGCCAGAGACCGCAGCAAGAGTCCGGCGGCCTGCTCGTAACGGCCCTGCCGCAGGTCAATGACTCCAAGACCGTGCAGCGCGCGGGCCTCACCGGCCTGGTCGCCGATCTCCAGGTAGATGGCCAGCGCCGCGCGGTGGCGCCCCGCCGATTGCTGGTAATGGCCCCGGCAATAGTCGGCCATGCCGAGGTGGCCGAGCGCGCGGGCCTCGCCGGTCCGGTCACCGTCCGCACGGTATAGCGTCAGGGCCTGCTCGAGGTGCCTGGTGGCCCGGTGGAGATGGCCCTGTGCGGCGTCGGCTGCACCGAGCATCGTCAGCGCCGCCGCTTCGGCGGCTCGGTCGCCGGCCCGCGCGGCGGCGCGGCGGGCGTGACCGTGTATGGCGGCGGCATCGGTGAAGTGGCCGACATCCAGGTAACGGAAGATGGTGGCGGCCAAGCCGATGGCGTGACCGGGCCATCCGTGGTCGGCGGCATGCGCGGCGACCGCGACAAGGGTGGACCGGTGCGCGTCGAGCCACGCCAGCGCCGTGGCCGGGCTGGTGACCGGGGGCACAGGCCCGGGGGGCCGGTAGGGCGCTGGCTGGTCAGGGTCTGCGCGGAACAGTGTGACGGCCGCGACGGCGGCGGTGGCGAGGTAATGGTCGAACAGGCGGGTCAGTGCCGCTCCCCGTTCCTGTTCGCTGTCCTCTTCGGTCGCCTGATCAGCGGCGTAGGCCCGCAGCAGGTCGTGCATGCCGTAACGGCCCGTCCCGGCGGGCTGGATCAGGTGGGCGCGGGCCAGCGCGCTCAGCAGCCAGCGAGCCTGCCGGAGCGTGGTGCCGGTGAGCGCGGCGGCGGCGTAAACGTCGAAGTCGGCGCCCGGGTGCAGCCCGAGCAGCCGGAAGGCGCGCGCGGCCTTGTGATCCAGATGCCGGAGCGACCACGAGAAAACCACCCGGACCGCCGTCAGCCGGTCCCCGGCAGCGTCTAGCAGGTCCAGCCGCTCCTGCTGATCAGCCAGTTCTGCGGCAACATCCGCCAGCGAGAGGCCGGGTGAGGCGGCGGCGCGCTCGGCGGCCACCCGCAGCGCCAGCGGCAGCCGGGCACAGTATCCGGCCAGCGCCGCGGTCGCTTCGGGCTCGGCATCCACCCGCTCGCCGATGAGCGCCCGCAGCAGCCCCACTGCCTCGGCCGGCGGCAGCAGCCCCAGGTCCAGCCGCCGGGCACCGTCCCTGGCCACCAGCCCGGCCAGCGCATCGCGGCTGGTCACCACGGCCATACACGAGGGGCTGCCGGGCAGCAGCGGCCGGACCTGCTCCACATCCCTGGCGTTGTCGATCACGATCAACATCCGCCGGCGCGCCAGCAGGCTCCGGTACCGCGCCGCACGCTCTGCGGTCTCGGCCGGGATATCCTGCTCGGCCATGCCCAGGCTGCGCAGGAACCCGGCCAGGGCGCCGGCGGCCGGCACGGGATGGCCAGGGTCATAGCCACGCAGGTCCACATATAGCTGCCCGTCCGGAAACCGGTCCGCCACCTGATGGGCCCACTGCACCGCCAGCGCCGTCTTACCTACCCCGGCCATCCCGGCGATCGCCGAGATCACCAGGGTCCGCGGCCGCTGCGCGCCGGCCCTTTCCAGCATCCCGGTCAGGTCCGCCAGCTCGCCGCCGGCCTACGAACTGCGGCACCGGGCCGGGCAGCTCCCGCGGCGCCACCGGTCCCGGCCTGGCGCCCGCGGGCCTGGCCACCCGGCGGCAGCCGCCCGGGCTCGGGACCAGCCAGGATCTGGCCGGTGGTGAGGATTTGCCGGTGCAGCTCGCGCAGTTCGGCTCCTGGTTCGGCGCCCACCTCATCAACGAGCACTCGCCGCGCGCGCTGATAGGCGGCCAGTGCTTCGGCTTGGCGGCCGTCGTGGTACAAGGCAAGCATCAGCAGGGCATGCAGGTGTTCGCGCAGGGGGTTGGCCGCGGCCAGGCGTTCGAGCTCGGCAATGACCATGCCGTGACGGCCCAGGCGCAGCTCGGCGTCGATTCGCAACTCCGTCGCCTGCAGCCGCAGCTCCGCCAGCCGCGGCACCTCGCGCAATGCCAGTGCTTCCGAGTCCACGTCGGCGAGCGGCTCGCCCCGCCACAGCGCCAGTGCCTCCCGCGCCTGATCAGCTACGGCTTCCCAGAAGCCGCCTCGCGCAGCGGCGCGCGCGCCTTCGAGCAGCGCTTCGAACCGGGCCACATCCAGTTCCCCGGGATCAACCCGGATCGCGTACCCGGGGGACCGGGTGACGATCCGGGCCTGGTCCGCACTCCCCAGCACACGGCGCAGCCTCTTCACGTAGTTCCGTACGGTCGCCGAGGCTGACGGCAGCGGCGCGGGTCCCCACAGCGTCTCGGCGATCTCGCCGACCGACACCACCCGGCCGCCATTCAGCAGCAGCACCGCGAGCACCGCCCGCTGCTTGCCCCTCGGCACCGGCAAGACCACCCCGCCGCAGCGCACCACTAACGGTCCGAGCAGGCAGAACTCCAGCTTCGGCGTCATGCGACCTCCGCCCGGCTTTTGGTGCCCGAGATACTGCTACATGTTCGCTACCAGATTGCTACTACCACACGGAAGGCTGACCGCCCAGAGCACGCAAACGTGGCATGGCAAACGTGGCATGGCGGCTGGCGGCCCCGGCAAATCCGGCCTCCGGCTTCGCTGGCCACGCCGGACCGGAACGCGAGGATGCCTGATGTCGTTCAGAACACCGCACCGACTGTTGCTGATCGCAGGTGCCGCGTCGGCGCTCGCATTGTTGCCCGCCGCCGCGTCTGGTGCGGCTGCACCCGGGCGGTACACGACGATCGACGTGCCCGGCGCGGCGGGCACCGTCGGAGTCGGTGTCAACGACGCGGGAGTGGTGTCCGGGTTCTACATCGACAGCAGCGGCAACGATCACGGGTTCATCGACCGGAACGGCGCGTTCACCACGGTCAACGTGCCCGGCGCTGCCGATACGCTGCTCACCGTAGTCAACGACCTGGGGGTAGCGGTCGGCTACTACATCGACAGCAGCAGCGGCGGCGCCCACGGGTTCGTCGACCGGGACGGCAGATTCACCACGATCAACGCGCCGGGCGCCGGCCCGGCATCCGGGCAGGGCACGTTCGTTGCGAATATGAACAACCTCGGCGTGATCGCCGGGTTCACCGTCGACTCCAGCGGCGTGCAGCACGGCTTCATCGACCGGGACGGCCATTTCACCACGATCAATAACCCGGATGCGGGCACCGCATCCGGGCAAGGCACAAACGTGGGGTTCATCAACGATCTCGGGCAGGTCACCGGGAGCTACACCGAGAGCAACAACAACACGGTCGCCTTTGCCGGGCTCCCCAGCAGGTTCACCACGGTCAGCGATCCGCTCGCGCCGCCGTTCAGCACGCTCACCGCGGCGATCAACGACGCCGGGGTGGTCGCCGGGGAATACTTCGACGCCAGCGGCGTGCCCCACGGATTCACCGAGCTGCGCGGGGTGTTCACCCCGGTCGAGGACCCGGCCGGCGCGGAAGGCACGGATCTTGCGGGAATCAGCAACCTCGGCGTGATCGTCGGCTTCTACATCGACAGCAGCGGCGACCTCCACGGGTTCGAGCTGAGCCCGGCCCGCTAGCCGGACTGGCCAGCGCCACCAGCGCCCCTTGGGGCGACCGTGGCGTCTCACTATCCCGAGTACGACGCCGGCCGGGCCAAGCACGCTCGTCGTGGTCGCGAACGGAATCGCCTCGCAGCCGGTGCCGGTGACGATTCGCTGAGAGTGTTTGTCTCTTAGTGAGTGTCTGATTAATCAGTCGGCGGGGCCAGGCGGCGGGTCATCAGGGCGATCATGGCCCACAGGATCATGGCTTCGTGGCTGGCGGGCAGGTGCTCGTAGTCGCGGACGGTGCGGCGGTGCTTGCTGATCCAGGCGAAGGTCCGCTCGACCACCCAGCGGCGGGGCAGGACGGTGAAGGTGTGCAGGCCATCGGGCCTGCGGACGATCTGCAGCGTGATGTGCAGGGCGGTTGCCCAGGCGGTGAGCCGGTGCGCCTGGTAACCGGAGTCGGCCCAGGCCAGCTGGACGCGCGGGCAGGCGCGGTGCAGATTCCATAGCAGCGGGCGGGCGGCGTCGCGGTCTTGCACGCTGGCAGGGGTGATGACCACATCGAGCAGCAGCCCGGTGGTATCCACCGCAATGTGCCGCTTGCGGCCATTGACCTTCTTGGCGGCATCCCAGCCCCGGGTGGCCGTGGGCACGGTATCGGCGGCCCGCACCGACTGCGAGTCGATGACGGCGGCGGTGGGCTGGGCGACGCGGCCGGCAGCGGCCCGGATCTGGGCACGCAGCTCGCTGTGCAGCCGGGCTAAGGTACCGTCGTCGCGCCAGGCGGCGAAGTACCCGTAGACGGTCTGCCAGGGCGGGAAGTCGGACGGAAGATACCGCCAGGCGCATCCGGTGCGGTCCAGGTACAAGATCGCCTCCACGATCCTGCGGGCAGGCCAGACACGCGGCCGCCCCCGGCCGCCGGGCACATACCGGGGCAGGTGCGCGGCGATCACCTGCCATTGCGCATCGGTCAGGTCACTGGGATAGCGCCTGGCTACCCGGCCCGGCGGGCGCGTACTGTGAGCACGCGCGGGCCCCATCACCTTGATCGTCACAAATCGGGATCATGGGGCCCGCGCCTGGCATCTCAGCCGAACGACACACCACCAGACCACCAGCCCAGGCCGGCCAGCACGATTTATCAGACGCTCACTTAGTCGGCACAACTACGTCGGCCCACCCCTCCTTCGGGTGGGCCGGCGTAGTGCACCGGTGATGGGCCGGGCCCAAGGACCAGCCGGCCATGATGACCCCCGTGGGCGCCGCCGGCGGAGCTGACTACGGATAGGTGACGACGTTGCTGGGTGTTGTATTGGACGGCGTCGCCGCTCCGGTGGTGTTGATGACGTGGGTGATGGTGCCCACGCCACCCAGCGACACGGTGAGCAGGTCGTGCCACGCCACTCCGGCGGTGCTGGGTGAGGAGAACGCATTGGCCGAACTGACCGCCGGGTTGACGTTGAAGTAGCAATAGCTGCCCAGGCCCCAGCCGCCGAACGAGGTGACGTTGCTGGCCACGGCGATCGCCGGATACCCGTTGGACGAGCCGTTCATCCAGGCCGCCTGGTTCGGCGGGTCGTACGGCATCTCGTTCTGGAAGAAAATGATCTTGCCGTTCTGGCCGTTCCAGGCGACCTCGGTCTTCTGGTAGTGCTCGACGAACAGGCCGGTCGCCTCGACGTTGTTGCCGTTCACGATCATGCCGCTGTCGGCGGTGTTGGTGGTCCAGCCCACCGTCCCGGAGTTGCCATGGTCGGCGCGCCAGGCCCAGACGTCATCCACGATGGTGTCGTTTGCGTTCACGACCAGGCTGGCCGTGGCCTTGCCGGCGATGTCGCCGCCGATCCGGAAGAACACGTCCTGGACCGAGACCGGGTCGCTCGCGTGGCTGGCAGTGGAGCCGGCGGTGCCGACGGTCAGCAGGGCAGCCGAGTTCGTCGTGCCGGCGTCGAACAGCAGGCCCTTGATCCGGACCCCGTTGACGTCCGCCACCTGCATGGTGTTGATGCCGTTCTGGGGGATCAGGGTCGGGAACCCGATACCCAGAATCGTGGTATCGGCGTGGGTGACGTTGAGTGTCTGGTTGATGTTGTAGACACCCGGGGTGAACAGCAGGTTGCACCCTTGCGACAGCGCGGTGTTGATGGTTGCCGCGCTCATCGACGGGTCGGCGACGAAGAACTGGTTCATCGGCACCGAGGTGCCCGGCGTAGGGCCGTTCGCCCAGCTGGGGCCGGACGCGTTGGTCCGCAGCGATGGCTCGAAGACGTGGTAGTTGCCGCTGGAGTCGACGTAGAGGTAGGGCACGTCCCGTGATACCGGGGTAGTGGCCAGTGTCGTCATCGGCGGGCTCGGGAAGCTCTGCGCGGGGGCGCCGTTGACTCCCGAGAACACCATGTTCCAGACCGAGCCGCTCCAGCTCCCGAAGTTGCTGTCCCGCGAGTACCACTGCTGCTGGGACACCGAGGAGACCTGGCCGGAGACCTTGCTGTCGGCGATGTAGCCGCCGCTGGCGTAGCCGAAACTCGCCGGGTACAGTTCCAGCCCGCCGTGCACGTCCATGCGGCGGAACGGCCCCGCCTGCGCCACCGCCCAGCGGTCCGACCCGGCGGACGGGTTGATCGCCATGTTCTCGGCGGACCGCCAGAAGTTCTGCGTGGCGTTGCCCGTGCCGTCGAAGGAGTCGACGGTGACGTCGCCGTTGATGGTGACGTCGTCCGGGTTCTGGCCCAGCCCCGCAATGGAGGTGTAGTACCCGATGTTGGCCTCGACACTGTAGGTCCCCGGCTTGAACAGCAAGGCGTAGCGCTGGGTGCCGAACTGGTTGAGTTTCTGGGTGTTGAAGACCGAGTCGAGCGTGGACTGGATGGACGAACTGGACATGCCCGGGTCGAAGATGTCCACGTTCGGCCCGAAGTTGGGGGTGTTCGACTGCGCCGGGCATGTGGCGGTCGTGTTCACCGTCCAGCCGAATGAGGCCGACCCGGAGGCACCCGTGGTGTCCTTGGCGGTCACCGCCACGCTGGACGATCCCGCGGCGGTGGGCGTCCCGGAGATCAGCCCGGACGACGAGTTGATCGACAGGCCCGCGGGCAGGCCGGTGGCGCTGTAGGTCAGCGTCTGGCCCGGCGCGGAGTCCGTGGCGTGAATTTGCAGGCTGGCCGGCGTGCCGACGGTGGAGGTCTGGCTGCCGGGATTGGTGACGGTGACGGTGTTACCCCCGCCGCCTCCGGACGTGGTGTGCACCCCGAACTCCCAGAGGGAGTAGCCGTACTGGGTGGCGCGGGCGGTGCCATACATGCGGATGTACCGGCCGGAGCCGGTCACGTTCAGCGTCTGCATGCCGCCGGTGCCGGTGGTGGTGGAGTAGATGGTGGTCCAGGTGGAGCCGTCGGCAGAGGTCTGGATCTGGAACGCCGTGGCATAGGCGGCCTCCCAGTCCAGGGTGACCTGGCAGATGTTCTTGCTGGCGCCGAGGTCGACCTGCAGCCACTGCGGGTCGGAGAAGGCACTCGACCAGCGGGTGCCGGTGTTTCCGTCAACGGCGGCCGAGGCGGGGAAGGTGGCGTTTTCGGTCGATGACGCGGTGGCAGGCTGGTTGAGTGCGGCGTTCGCGGTACCGCAGGTGCTGCCCGACAGCGAGCCGTAGACCTGGAATTCCCACAGCGAATAGCCGTACTGGGTCGCGCGGGCGGTGCCGTACATGCGGATGTACCGGCCGGAGCCGGTCACGGTGAGGGTCTGGGTGCCGCCGGTGCCGGCGGTGGTGGAGTAGATGGTGGTCCAGGTAGAGCCGTCGGGAGAGGTCTGGATCTGGAATGCGGTCGCGTACGCGGCCTCCCATTGCAGGACCACCTGGGTGATCGAGGCGGTGGAGCCGAGGTCGACCTGCAGCCATTGCGGATCGGAGAACGCACTGGACCAGCGGGTGCCGGTGTTCCCGTCGGTGGCCGCCGAGGCCGGGAACGAGCCGCTCTGCACGGAGGACGCCGTCGTCGGCTGGCCCTGCGACAGTAACGTCGCCGCGGCACTGGCCCGGCTGGCCGGGCCCGCCACTAAGGCCACGGCTGCGGCAAGCGCCGTCACCGCGGTGAAAACCCAGATCCGCCGCTGCCGGAACGGCCCGAACGCATGCGTGACAACGGAAGCCATGGCGAACCTATCCCTTGTGTGAAACCTGGCGCGGAATGGCCCGAGTGGGGCCCACTTATTTCAGGCCTTAGTTCATAACAAGATTTAACTTCGCCGCGCGCAACGGTCAAGGGGTTGCCGCCCGGGACTTTGACGGGATGCCGTCCCAGGCTCCGGTGCCGGGACGGGACGGCGCCACTTCGTAAGATTCTTGATAAAAGGCCTGAAGCGGAGGGGCAGAGGATGGTGGCGCGACGCCGATCGACCGTCCGCGATCTGCGCCGGGACAACCGGTCAGTACTGCTGTCGGCGCTGTACTTCGATCAGCCGTGCAGCCGGCTCGACCTGAGCGAGGCCACCGGGCTCAGCGCCGCATCGGTGAGCAACGTTATTCGCGAGCTGATCGATGAAGACATCGCGGCCGAGGCCGGCTCGGTGGACTCCGACGGCGGGCGCCCGCGCGTGCTGCTTCAGATCAACCCGGACTACGGGTACGTCATCGGGGTGGACGTCGGTGAGACCCGGGTCCTGGTCGAGTTGTTCGACCTGATGATGACCGAGCGGGCCAAGGCCGACTACCCGCTTGACCCCCGGCAGCACGGCCCTGAGGTGATCGTCGCGGCGATACTGTCCGGGCTGGACGCGGTGATGACCGGCGCGGGCGTCACACCTTCGGCGGTCCTCGGCGTTGGTGTCGGGGTCCCCGGCATCGTCGAGAACGGGCCGGAGTTGCTCGTGCACGGGCAGCCCTTCGGCTGGGAGTCGGTCCCGCTGAAGCGGCTGCTCCGGTCGGGCACGCACCTGCCGCTGTACATCGACAACGGTGCCAAGACGATGGGCCAGGCGGAACTGTGGTTCGGCGCGGGCAGGGGCGCCAGGCACGCGGTCGTGTGCCTGATCGGCTCCGGGGTCGGCGCCAGCATTATCACCAGCGGTGACACCCAGCGCGGCGCCACCTCGAGCGCGGCCGAGTGGGGTCATACCACCGTCGCGGTAGGCGGACGCACCTGCCGCTGCGGCTCGCGCGGGTGCCTGGAGGCATATGTGGGTGCCGAGGCGATCCTGGACCGGTTCGGCCGCCCACTGCCCGGCGAGGACGAGGAATCGGCACTCGCCGCGCTCATCGAGATGGCCGGGACATCGCCAGCGGCGGAAGAGGTCCTTGCCGAGACGGCCTTGTACATCGGCGTTGGCATCGCCGACCTGATCAACCTGATCGGCCCCGAACGGATCATCCTCGGTGGCTGGGCCGGGCTCTTGCTCGGGGAGCGGCTGCTGCCCGCCATCCGCGAGTCGGCGCGCCAGCATTCGCTGAGCCATCCATTCGCCAGGACGTCGATTGAACTGGGCCACCTGGGCCCCGACGCAGTCGGGCTCGGCGCCGCCACGCTCCCGATCGAGCATTTCCTCGGCGGGTCAGCGCCGGCCAGGGAGAAGAACCACGCCACGGACTGATATCCGCGGTTCCCGTTTCGCGCATCACGGGCCGGGTGGTGCCGGGTATCGTCACCCCCTCGCGGTGATTCCGCCTTACCCGCGGATGGCCGCGTAGCGCTGCAGGAACAGCGCCTCGGTCAGGGCCATCGCCGCTATCTCGGCAGGGTCGACGCTCTCGTTGGGCGCGTGGATCAGCGACAGCGGCTCCACGACGCCCAGCAGGATGACCTCGGCGTCGGGGCAGGCCTCGGCGAGCGCGCTGCACAGCGGGATCGAGCCACCATCTCCCAGCGTCAGCATCGGCCGGCCGTAGGCCTCCTGCATGGCCGCCGCGACGGCCTGGTACGCGGCCCCGCCGGTCCTGGCCGCAAACGGCTGCCCGGGGGAGTCGATCTCGGCGGTCACGCGGACTCCCCAGGGAGCCACGGCGTGCAGGTGGCGGGTCAGCGCCTCGGCCGCCTCGCCGGTAGGCATCCCGGGCGGGACACGCAGGTTCAGCTTGGCGCTCGCGCGCGGCGTGATCGCGGCCGTCGACCCGACCACCGGCGGGCAGTCGATGCCGAGGATGGTGACCGCGGGCCGCGCCCAGACCATGTCCGCCACCGCGCCGTCCCCGAGCAGCGAGACCCCGTCCAGCACGCCTGCGTCCGCACGGAACGTCCCGGCAGGGTAGGGCGCACCCTGCCACACCTGGGTGTTGTCCAGCCCGCGGACCGTGGTGTTGCCGCGCGCATCCCGGAGTGTGGCCAGCATCGCGACCAGCGCAGCCAGGGCATCGGGAGCCGCCCCGCCGAACACCCCCGAGTGCTGTTCCGACGCGAGCGCGTCCACCTGCACGATGACGTCCACCACGCCGCGCAGGGTCACCGTGACGGCCGGCTGGCCCACGGCCGCGTTCCCCCCGTCACCGATCAGGAAGACATCGGCGCGCAGCAGGTCGGCATGCCCCGGCACGAACTCCGCCAGGGCGCAGGTGGTTTCCTCCGACCCTTCTATGACCAGCTTCAGGTTGACCGGCACCCGGTCACCGAGGGCACGCAGCGCCGCCAGGTGCATGAAAATGTTGCCCTTGCAGTCGGCGGTGCCGCGGCCATACCAGCGCCCGTCCACCTCGGTCAGCTCGAACGGCGGGGTCCGCCACGCGGCCTCGTCCAGCGGCGGCTGGACGTCGTAGTGGGAGTAGAGCAGCACGGTCGGCGCGTCCGGGTCCGCGCACGGCCGGGACCCGAGCACGGCCTGGCTTCCGTCCGACATCTCCGCGAGCCAGGCATCGGCGAACCCGACGCCGGCGAAGGCGTCCCGCACCCACCGTGCCGCGCGGGCGCATTCTTCCGGCGGGAACTGGCGAGGGTCGGCCACCGAGGGGATGGCCACCAGTTCCGCCAGTTCGGCACGCACCTGCCCCATCAGGCTCGCAATGCGTTCCCGCAGGCCGGCGTCTGCTGCCCCGCTGCCCATGTCTCCTCCTTGCGGTGACTAGGCCGCTGAACGACGGCCGTGGTTCACGTGCTGCCGATGCGCACGGTTGATCCTCACCCGCTGAATGGGTGAGGTTCACCATCGGGCTCACCAAGTTCGCGGCCCCTGCGCGTCGGCTGCTGGGGGTTTATTTTCACAGGTGCCTGCCCGATGGTGTACCTGTTGCTCACCGTCCAAGGCTACGGAGCCCCGACCGAAGGAGACGCGAACGCCATGGCCGACTGGACCGCCGAGGAACTCGACAAGATCGGTGCGGCCGACGAACTGGAGATCGCCGCGCGCCGGGCTGATGGGATGCTGCGGCCCTACGTCACGATCTGGGTCGTCCGCGTCGGCGGCGACCTGTACGTACGGTCCTACCGCGGCCGCGGCGGTGCCTGGTTCCGCTCGGTACTGCGGCAGCCGGCAGGCCACATCCGGTCCGGGGGAGTCGAGCGCGACGTGGCCTTTGCCGAATCCGGTGACGCCGGCCGCGACGCGATCGACCAGGCGTACCGGGCCAAGTACGCCGGCCGGTATGCCAGCAACATCGTCGACCCGATAGTGAGCCCGGACGCGGCCGCGGCGACCCTGCGGCTCGTCGCCCACTGACCAGGGTTCAAGCCAAGGCCAAGGCCAAGCCCGGCCCGGGCCGGGCCAAACACGGAGGACAGCATGCGGACGACCACACTCGGCAGCGAGGGGCCGCAGGTCGGCGTCATCGGCCTGGGCTGCATGGGGATGACCTTCTCCTACGACATGGAGACCCCGCGAGACGATGCCACCTCCATCTCCGTCATCCACCGGGCGCTCGACCTCGGCATGACGCTGATCGACACCGCCGACGCGTACGGGCCCTACACCAACGAGGATCTGGTCGGCCGGGCGCTGGCCGGCGGCTACCGTCAGCGCGCGGTGCTGGCCACCAAGGTCGGCCTGCTCACCGACTCTGTCGAGGTGGCCAACCCCGGCGGCAGCTCGCCCGGGGCCGGCCGGGACGGCCGCCCGGAACACGTGCGCGCGTCGATCGACGCCAGCCTGCGCCGGCTCGGCACCGACCACGTGGACCTCTACCAGCTTCACCGGGTGGACCCGCGGGTGCCGCTGGAGGAGACCTGGGGCGCGATGGCCGAGACGGTGGCGGCGGGCAAGGCACGGCACATCGGCCTGTCCGAGGTGACGGTCGCGGAGATCAGGCGGGCGCAGGCGGTGCACCCGGTGACGTCGGTGCAGTCGGAACTGTCGCTGTGGACCCGGGATGCCCTCGCCGAGGTGCTGCCGTACTGCCAGGAACAGGGCGTCGCCTTCCTGCCGTTCGCGCCGCTGGGGCGGGGTTTCCTCACCGGCCGGTTCGCCTCGGCCGACGACCTGCCCCACGACGACTTCCGGCGCGGGCTGCCGCGCTTCCAGCGCGACGCGCTGCACGCCAACCTGGCGATCATCGCCCGGGTGCGCCAGGTCGCCGGCCGGGCCGGGGCCACCCCGGCACAGGTGGCGCTGGCGTGGGTACTGGCGCAGGGCCGGCACGTGGTGCCGATCCCCGGCACCAAGACCCCGGAGTACCTGGCCGACAACGCCGGTGCCGCGGACGTGGCGCTGAGCGCGGCCGACCTGGCCGACCTTGACGCGCTGCCCGCGCCGCAGGGCACCAGGTACTGAGCGGGGTGGGTCGTGCGGCCTCACCGAACCGGCCGGGCACGTGGAGGCGGGGCGGCCTGGCCGCAGCCCCCAGATCTCAGAACTGGGTCTTGAGCTCCTCGATCTCCCGCGCGCGCTGCTGGAGCTGCGCGTACGCCGGGCGCTCCCGGATCCGGGCCAGGGCCCAGCGCACGGCCTCCGCGCGGTTCGCCGCTATCCCCGCCGTGATCAGCACGTCCACAGTCTCGAGGTCGGCGGGCCCGAGCCGGGCCATGACCGGGACAAGCTGGCCCTCGCCACCGGGTGCCGGGCCGGCCTTGGTCATCAGCCGCAGTCGCGGGCCCTCGCAGCCGGCCTCGTCCCCGCCGGCGGCCACGACCTCAAGCAGCCCGACCCCGGGCAGCCGGTCCAGATCCCGCCGCAGCTCGTGCACGGCCTCGGCGTGGACCTGGTGGAACTCCTTGATGGCCTGTTCACGGGCGTCCTGCTCGTCGCCGGCCACCAGGTACACGCGGGCCAGCAGTTGCCCGGGCTCGATCTCGGGATCGTCGCCGTAGCCGAGCACCGCGACCCGGTCGATCGCCGCTCCGGGGAAACGCTCCCGCACCAGTTGCCCGAACTGCTCCTGCAGGCGGTCAAGCTCTGCTCGCTCCATCATGGCCTCCGAGTTTCGCTAGAAATCAGCGTAACTCCCGTTACTGGACCGCGCCACTCATGCCGTGCTAGCCGCCCGCCATGGCTGCCCCGATCAAGCAGGGCTCCGCGCCAGTCGCGCCCGCACCCGCACTGATACGTCATGCTGGTGCCCGGCATCCGGCCGGTGGAAGGGGAAGCGGGCATGGGCTGGAAGAGCCTGGGGGAGAAGCCGGTCGTCGACACGCCCTGGTTCAGGCTGAACATGGCCGAGGTGGAACTGCCCGGCGGGCGGCGCCTGGACCACTATGTGCTCCGGCTGCCTCCGGTCGTGCTGGCCGCGGTCCTGGACGCGCAGGACCGCGTGCTGTTGCTCTGGCGGCACAGGTTCATCCCGGACACCTTGGGCTGGGAGATCCCGTCCGGCATCGCGGATCCCGCCGAGGACCTCGCGGCCGCCGCCGCGCGCGAAGCCTTCAAGGAGTCCGGGTGGGAACCGCAGGGGCTGCGGCCGCTGATCCGGCTGGAGGCGGCCAGCGGGCTGACCGACTCGGTGAACCACGTCTTCTGGAGCCGCCGGGCCCTCCACCGGGGCGACCCGCCCGCCGCCTTCGAAGCCGAGCGCATCGACTGGATCCCGCTGGATCAGGTGCCCGGGCTCATCGCCGGCGGCAAGATCCGCTCGGCGGTCACCGCGGCCGCGCTGATGCTGCTGCGCGACCGGGGTGCCGGCGACAGGTGAGACTCCCTACGGCTCCTGGAAGTCGGGCTGCGTCCAGATCCGCTCGCG
Organism: uncultured Actinomycetes bacterium; assembly: GCA_963806145.1. Lineage (GTDB taxonomy): Bacteria > Actinomycetota > Actinomycetes > Streptosporangiales > Streptosporangiaceae > DASXKD01. The sequence goes on along the minus strand of CAWDXD010000004.1, from coordinate 80,840 downwards.
CAGGTACTTCTTGACGCTCTGGATGTACTGCTGGGCCGGTGCGGTGTGCCAGCGCCCGGCGAACCAGCGGCCGACGCAGCCCCACTCGTCGCCAGCCTGGTACGTGCCGGCGTGCTCCACCGTGTTCAGCCACGTCTCGTAACCGTCGTAGCAGGATCGCCAGATCGCGTAGGCGGTGTCCGCGTTCATCGCGGTGGAGGCCGCGATCCCCGGCCAGCTCGACTGCTCGTAGGGATACCTGTTCTGCAGGATCCCCCAGCTCTGCGGGCACAGGCCCGGCTTGCCGTCCACCCCGGGGCCGTGCCCGGGCGGGCAGCCGTTGCTCTCCCAGTCGCCCAGGGTGGTCTGCCGCCACCAGCTCTCCACCGCGGCCTGGGCGAACACGATGTCCTGGTCGATGCCCCACTTGCAGGCGGCCCAGCGCAGGATCTCCGCGGTCGTCCCGGTGAAGTCCCCGTTGATCCGCGGGGCGATGACCTGGTCCGCCCGCGGCTCGTCACCGGACAGGAACCCCGGCCCGACCGGCTCGCCCTTGGTCTGGTTGTAGCGGCGGTTGACGCCCTTGTTCTCCGCGATCGGGCGGGCCCGCACCCACCGGGCGCACTGGGCACCCGACGGCAGCGCCGCGCCCGGCGGCAGCGTATGGAAGTAGGCCGGCCCACGGCCGGAAGCCCCGGTGCCCCGGGATGCCGCGGTGCCGGGCATCACGGTGCCGCCCGCTCCCGCCTCGGCCGCCTGCGCGGCCGCCGTCAGGGCCGCCTCGCGCGGGCCGCCCGTGGGGGCCGCGGCGCGGTGGTGACCGCGGGACGCGGCCGCCGGGGAATGGCCCTGCGGTGCCGCGGTCGCGCACGCGGCCACGGTGACCAGCAGGCCCAGGATCACGGCCACCGAAGCGCGCCGCATCGCCGCCAGGCGCCGCATAGGTTGCATGACCCGCATGAGTACCGGTCCTGGAACGGGGGTGTCAATCGGAAGTGCGGATCCTGGGCCCCCGGTTTCCCCTAAGGGGCCCGCGTCATGACGAAGGCGCAGGTGGGCGCCTGCGGCGGCCAGCCGGTCCCGGCCAGCCCGATGAGATCGCGCGGCGCGTAGCGTCTCACCTGATGCCCGCCTCACCCCAAGGTCGGAAGGGACTCACGATGTTCGAGCACACGAAGGCGTTCAGCGGGTTCTCCGCGGACGACATCCCGGCGGCGAAGAAGTTCTACGGCGAGACGCTGGGCATCCCGGTGTCCGAGGAGCACGGCATCCTCACGCTGCACCTCGCCGGCGACCGGGACACGATCGTCTACCCCAAGACCGGCCACGTCCCGGCGACGTTCACGATCCTCAACTTCCCGGTGCCCGACATCGAGGCGGCGGTGGACGAACTGACCGCCCGTGGCGTGGAGTTCGAGCACTACGACTTCGTCGACCCCAAGGGCATCAACCGGCAGGGCGGCCCGCTCATCGCCTGGTTCAAGGACCCGGCAGGCAACGTCCTCTCGGTGATCCAGACCGGCTGACCTTCTCCACAGTCCGACTGGACTTTGCCATCGGTTTAGGCTGGGATTAGCTCCGCGAACCGGGCTTAGCGGGGCTAGGGGGACAGATGAGACGCTGGCGTCTTTTTGTGTCGGCAGGGGTGGCCGGGCTGCTGGCCATGGGGCTTCTCGGCGCGGAGGGCGCGGGCACCGCGGGCGGCGCCACGTTCGTGAACTGGCCGCAGTACCTCTACTCGCCCGGCCACTCGTCCGGCAACGCGGCGGCCACGGCCATCACCCCGGTGAACGCCGCGAGCCTGACCCGGGCCTGGCAGTTCAGCCCGGCTACGACCGGCTTCCTGTCCAGCCCGGTCGTATACAACGGCGTCATCTACATCGGCGCGAAGAACGGCTACTTCTACGCGCTCAACGAAACCACCGGCGCGGTCATCTGGAAGCGGTTCATCGGCTTTGTGCCGAAGCTGACCTGCGGGAGGCAGGGCTTCACCTCTTCGGCCACGGTGGCCCCGGACCCAACCACGGGCAACCCGACGATCTACGTCTACGGCGCCACCGGGTACATGTACGCGATGAACACCGCGGACGGCACCGACGTGTGGCCCCCGGCCGCGGTCGCCGTCCCGTCCACCACGGTGAACGACTACTACGCGTGGAGCTCGCCGCTGGTCACCGCCGGCAACATCTACGTCGGGATCAGCTCGCAGTGCGACGTGCCGCTGGTACGCGGCGGCCTGGACGAGTTCAGCCAGGCCAGCGGGGCGCTGGAGAACACGCTCTTCACCACGCCGCAGGGTTCGGTCGGCGCGAGCATCTGGTCCAGCGCGGCCACCGACGGCCAGTCGATCTACGTCACCACCGGCAACGGTGATCCGGACAGCCTGGGCTTCTCGGTCATCAAGCTCAGTCCTTCGCTGGCCCAGGAGGACATCTGGACGGTGCCGAATAACCAGCTCGTGGAGGACAGCGACTTCGGTGGCTCGCCGGGGCTCTGGACGGCGTTGATCGGTGGCGTCCAGACCCCGATGGTGGGCGCGACCAACAAGAACGGGATCTTCTACGCCTTCAGGACCTCGGCGCTGTCGGCCGGGCCGGCGTGGCAGCGGGCGATCGCCAAGGGCGGCGCGAACGTCGCGGCGCCGGTGTCCGACGGCACGCACCTGTTCCTGGCCGCCACCCGCACCTCGATCAAGGGGGTCAGGTACGAGGGCTCGGTCCGCAAGGTCAACCCGGCCACCGGGGGGATCCTCTGGCAGACCGGCCTGACCGGGAAGATCATCGGAACGCCCACCATCGACGGGGCCGGCGTGATCGCCGCAACGTCGTACGGCTCCCGCGGCGGCCAGAACGCGCTCTGGCTGATCAACGCCGCCAACGGGCAGATACTCAACACGATCTCCTACGGCTCCTCGAGCACGTTCGCCCAGCCGGTGTTCGCGGACGGCTACCTGTTCACCGCCAGCCAGGGCCCGCTCGGCCTGCAGGCCTACACCGTCGGCGGCTAGGGCGTGTCCCGTAGATCTATGCCGTCGCGAGCGGCCGCGTGAAGGGGGAAGGGGAGGCGGGTGGGGGATCGCAAGGCGGAGGAGGAGTCCATAGTGGTTCTATGGGCGACGACAACGCAGCGAGGCGCCCGTCCGGTGGACGCGTAGCAGGCTGAATGATCTGCGGGATATGCCCTACGGCAGCCCGCGGTAGGCACGCCACCCGCCGCTGTCGCTGATGTCCGCGTGGCGGCCACGCGTGTCCTCCCCGCGCCGCAAGATCATGCCGAACGACAGTTCCACAGCCCCCGGTTCCCCGGGCGCGCCGCCGTCCGGGGCGGGCGAGGAGCCGGCCGGATCCCCGGCCCGCAGCTCCACGACGGACAGCTCCAGTTCGGGGGGCTCCCCGGCGAGCAGGCCGTGCAGCGCCGGCATCGGCACCTGGTACAGCTCCCCGAGGATGGCGCAGCCGCCCTCGCCGACCGGATGCAGCGCCGGAAACTCGTCCCTGACCGAGTAGAACCGGTACCGGGGCAGCGTGCGCCGCGCGCCGAGGAACTCCGCGGCGCCCTCGATGTGCCGGTGCAGCCGCCCGCCCCGCATCCCGTCACCGGTCAGGAACATCAGGACCACGGCCGTCTCCTTCCGTCTCGGCCAGCGGCGCCAACGGGAGCCGGGCAGGGCCAAGGTCGCCGTGACGGAGTCACGGGGACCGCGGGCCAGCGGGGGGTTCCGGGGGGTCGTCCCCCCGGGCTAGCACCGCGATAATGTCGCCCGGGCGGACCGGGATCCGGGTCAGCGGCCTGCCGGTCGCGGCGCGGATCGCGGCGACGATCGCCGGGGTCGAGGAGATCGTCGGCGGCTCGCCGACGCCGCGCAGCCCGTACGGGGCGTGCGGGTCGGCGAGTTCCAGGATGTCCAGCTTCATCGGCGGCACATCGAGGATCGTCGGGATCAGGTAGTCGGTGAACGAGGGGTTGCGCACCGCCCCGTCCACCACCTGGATCTCCTCCATCAGCGCCAGGCCCAGGCCCTGCGCCGTGCCGCCGTGGATCTGGCCGGCCACCGCGAGCGGGTTCATCGCCTTGCCCACGTCCTGCGCCGAGGTCAGCTCGACGACCTTGACCAGGCCGAGCTCGGTGTCCACGTCCACCACGGCGCGGTGCGCGGCGAACGCGTACTGCACGTGCGCGTTGCCCTGGCCGGTCTCCGGGTCCAGCGGATGGGTCGGCCGGTGCCGCCAGGTGACGGTCTGCTCGATCACCTCGCCGCCCAGCAGCGCGCCCAGTTCGCAGAGCACCCCGGCGGCCTGGGAGACGACCTTGCCGCCCGCCAGGCTCAGGTCACCAGGGGGCACCCCGAAGCGGCGGGCCGCGAGCCCGAACACCACGGCGCGCACCGCGGCGCAGGCGGCCTGGACCGCGCCGCCGGTCACGTAGGTCTGCCGGGACGCCGAGGTCGAGCCCGCGCTGCCGACCGTGGTGTCGGCGGGGTGGATGACGACCCGGTCCACGCCCAGTTCGGTGCGCGCGATCTGGGCCTCGACGGTGACCAGTCCCTGGCCCACCTCGGCCGCCGCGGTGTGCACCGTGACCACCGGCTCGCCCACCACCGCCTCAAGCCGGACCCTGGCTGTCGAATAGTCGTCGAACCCCTCGGAGAACCCCACGTTCTTGATGCCGACGCCGTACCCGACGCCGCGGACCACGCCCTCGCCGTGCGTGGTGTTGGACACCCCGCCGGGCAGTTCGCGCAGGTCCGGGCCGTGCTGGCCCGGGGGGGCGACCCCCCTGGAACCCCCCGATGGCCTCCGGCCCGGTTCCTCCGTCACCGGGCCGGGGCCGTGCTGGCCCGGGGGGGCGACCCCCCTGGAACCCCCCGATGGCCTCCGGCCCGGTTCCTCCGTCACCGGGCCGGGGCCGTGCTGGCCCGGGGAGGCGGCGGACCAGGCGGGCGGGGGTGGCATCGGTGCATCCCTGACCCGGCGGAGCAGTTCGGCGACCGGGGCGGCGGAGTCCACGACCTGCCCGGTCGGCATGACCGAGCCCTCCGACATCGCGTTGCGGATCCGGAACTCCACCGGGTCCAGGCGGGCCCGGCGGGCGCACTCGTCCATCTGGGACTCGTAGGCGAACGCCGCCTGGACCGCACCGAACCCGCGCATGGCCCCGCACGGCGGGTTGTTGGTGTACGCGGCGTACACGTCGATCGCCACGTTCGGCACCTCGTAGGGCCCGGCCCCGAGCGTCGCCGCGTTCGCCACCACCGCGGGGGAACTCGACATGTACGCCCCGCCATCGAGATAGACCCGGGCCGACAGGGAGACCAGTCGCCCGTCCGTCGTCATGCCGTGCTCGTAGTAGAGCGTGGCGGGGTGCCGGTGCACGTGGCCGAAGAACGATTCCTCCCGCGAGTAGACCATCTTCACCGGCCGGCCGGTGTGCAGCGCCAGCAGGCACGCGTGGATCTGCATGGACAGGTCCTCGCGCGCGCCGAACGCGCCGCCGACGCCGGCCAGTACCAGCCGCACCTTGTCGTCCGGCATGCCCAGGCTGGCCGCGATCTGGGCCTGGTCCACGTGCAGCCACTGGGTGGCCACGTACAACTCGATGCCGCCGTCCTCGGCGGGCACCGCGAGGCCGGACTCGGGGCCGAGGAACGCCTGGTCCTGCATGCCGACCTGATACCGGCCGGACACCACGATGTCGGCCTGCGCTTGCGGGTCTCCCCTCCGGATCCGCACGTGCCGGACCAGGTTGCCGCCGGTGTGCACCGGGTCCGCGCCGGGCTGCAGCGCGGCCTCGGCATCGGTGACCGGGGTCAGCACCTCATAATCGACCGTGACCGCGGCGGCCGCGCGGCGGGCGGTCTCCGGGTGATCGGCCGCGATGATCAGCAGCGCTTCACCCTGGTAGCGGACCTGGCCGTCGGCCAGCACCGGCTGGTCGGCGGCTTCGAGGCCGAACGTCTTGCGGCCCGGCACGTCGTCGGCGCTCAGCACGGCGGCGACTCCGGGCACCTTCAGCGCGCCGGTGATGTCCATGGCCCGGACCCGGGCCCGGGGGTGCGTGCTGCGCAGCGTCGTGCCCCACAGCATGTCCGCCGTCCACAGATCGGAGGAGAAGGCGAACTCGCCGGTCACCTTGAGGGTGCCGTCGGGGCGCTGCACGCTGGCGCCCACGCCCGCGTCCGCGCGAGCGGTGACCGGGTCGGCCGGTACAGCGGGTGCGGGGGTGCCGGGGACTGTCGTCACCCGGCACCCCCATCGGTCACCCCGCCGGGCCTTCGCGCCGCCGCCAGCCGGACGGCGTCGAGGATCTTTTCGTAGCCGGTACAGCGGCACAGGTTGCCCGCCAGTGCCTCGCGGATCTCCGCGTCCGCGGGCCGGGGAACCCGGCGCAGCAGGTCATCGGCGGCCACGATCAGCCCGGGCGTGCAGAACCCGCACTGCACCGCGCCCGCGTCGAGGAACGCCTGCTGGACCGTGCCCAGCGCGCCGCCGTCGCCGACCCCCTCCACCGTGCGGATATCCCGCCCCTGCGCCTGCCCGGCGGCGACCAGGCACGCGCACACCACCACGCCGTCAATGTAGACCGAGCAGGACCCGCATTCGCCCTGCTCGCAGGCGTTCTTGGAGCCCGGCAGGCCGAGTCGTTCGCGCAGCACGAACAGCAGCGACTCGCCTTCCCAGACGTCGTCGGCGACCGCGGTGGAGCCGTTGACCGTGCACGTCACGCGCATCGCTGCCGCTCCTCCCGGTAGGACCGCCAGGCCCAGGCCAGGGTGCGCCTGGCCATCACGGCCAGCGAATGCCGCCGGTAGGCGGCGGTGCCGCGGACGTCGTCGATGGGTGCCGCGGCCTCCGCCACCAGTTCGCCGAACCGCCGCACGGCGGAGTCGGCCAGCGGCCCGCGGGACTCCCACAGCCCGTGGTCGGCCAGTTCCGCGGCGAGGAACTCCTCGGCGGCGGCCGCCGGGCGCGGTGTCGGGGCGGCCGAGCCGAAGCCGGTGCCGACCTGCCCGCGCTCGGGGTGCAGCGCGATCGCGAACGAACTCACCGCGATGACCATCGCGTTCCGCACGCCGACCTTCGAGAACTGCTGTGGGCCGTCGGCTGCGGGGACGCGCACCGCCGCGATCAGTTCGTCCGGGGCCAGCGCCGAGCGCTTCACCCCCGTGAAGAAGTCCCTGATCGGGATGTCCCTGGTGCCCCGGACCGAGGCGGCCTCCACCACGGTGTCGTCGGCCAGCAGCGGGGGATGGGCGTCGCCGGCCGGGGAGGCCGAGCCGAGGTTGCCGCCGACCGTGCCCCGGTTGCGGATCTGCGGCGAGCCGACCGTGCGGGACGCCATCGCGAGCCCGGGCAGCCGGTCACCCAGTTCGCCGATCAGCCGGGTGTACGGCACACCCGAGCCGAGCCGGATGAGCGGGCCGTCGGCCGACCATTCGGCCAGGTCGGCAACCCCGGTGAGGTCGAGGAGCGCCTCCGGGCGTGACCGGTCGAAGTTGATCTCGACCATCACGTCGGTGCCGCCGGCGATCGCCCGGGCGCCGGGCCGCTCCGCCTTGATGGCGAGCGCGTCCGCCCAGGTTGCAGGCCGGAAGAACTCCATGTCGGACAGTAGAAACCCCCGCCATGGCCAGGAGCCAGGCACAGAAACACCAAAACCCTCTGGTCACGCGGGAGTCCGTTTGTGTTTTCCTCCAAACGCCGGCGGCCTACGCTCTACTCCAGCGGCGGCCCGGCCTCCGCCCGGCGCGGCATTAGTGATGAATGCGACGCTCATCAGCAAAGAAAGCGATGACCGTCACGATCACCACTTCCCGTCCGGGGAGAGGGCCGGGGATTGGCTGGTGGCCGCGGACGAGGAGGACCACTGTGTTGTTGCGGGGCCTGGCCGAGGCGGCGGACCTGCGGCTGCGCGTGCTGGTCGGCGAGGATGCCCTGGACCGGAAGGTGGACGGGGTGTTCACCACCGACCTGCTCGACCCGCGCCGGTACCTCACCGGCGGCGAGATCGTCCTGACCGGCCTCATGTGGCGCCGCGCCCCGGCCGATTCCGAGTCCTTCGTGGCCGCGGTGACCGCGGCCGGCGCGGTGGCGCTCGCCGCCGGGGACGCCGCCCTCGGCTCGGTCCCCGACGACCTGGTCGTCGCGTGCCGGCGGCATGGGCTGCCGCTGTTCGAGGTGCCCGTCGACGTGTCGTTCGCGGCCATCACCGAGCAGGTGCTCGCCGCCCGGCTGAGCCTGTCCGCTGGCCCGGGCCCCGCCGTGGCCCGGCTCCGGGCGCTGGCCGGGGGCCGGGTACCGGGCGGGGCAGGCGCCGCGGTCGGCCTGGCCGCCGTGCTTGACGTGGCGGCCAGCGAGTTCGGCGTCGCGGGGTGGGTGGTTTCCGCCACCGGGCGGCTGGTCGCCGGTGCGCCCGCGGCACCCGGGCGCCCGGCGCGCACCGCGCTGGCCGCGGCCTGGCTGGGCGCGGCCACGCCGCCCGTGACCGTGCTGGCCGACGGCGTGCCCTACTCGCTGTTCGGCGTGACCGGCGAGCCCGCGCACCGCCTGGCCGGCTGGTGCGTCGCGGTGGCCGGGGATCAGGCCGGCTGGGACGCCGGCAGGCGCGCAATCGCCGCCGAGCTTGCCGCCGCGGCGGCGGGGTACCGGGCCAGGCACGAGGAGGCCCGGCGGGCCGTGCGCGCTGCCGCCGATGACGCGCTCGCGCGGGTGCTCGGCCGCCCGGCCGGCGGCGGCCCGGGGGACCCGGAGATCGCCGCCGCGCTACGGCGCTGTGGCCTGGCCCCGGGCCAGCCCCTGGTCGCGGTCGCGCTGACCGTGGCGCCGGCGCAGCCGCACGCCGCGCCGGCCGAACGCTCGCCGGGCGCCGGGGCGGGCGAGCCGGCCTGGCCGCAGGTGGCCCGCGTACTGCTGGAGGAGATGCTGCCCGCCCCGGTCGCCGGGGTGTCCGGCTGCGAGGCCGTGGCCCTGGTCACCGGCGGCGGCGTACTGGACCGGATCGAGGCGGCAACCCGGGCCCTGGCTGGCGCGTACGGGCCCGTGCCGGCCGCGCGTACGGGCCCGTGCCCGCCATGGCGGGCGCCTTCCCCGCGGCGCAGGACGCGCTCGGCCTTGCCTTCGGGGTCAGCGTCCTCGCCGGCCCGGCGGGGGAGGAGGGCACGCCGGCCGCGGGCGGCGAGGCGGGCCACGGCGCAGGCGGCGTCGCGGCCGGCTGGACGGCTGCCGGGATCGGCCGGGCGCTGGCCCAGGCACGGCAGGCCAGGCGGGTCGCCGCACTGCTCGGTGGCGGTGTCCGCGTGCTGGACGCGGCCGGGCTCGGGTCTGTGGAGTTGCTGCTCGCCACCGCGCCGGCCGAGGCAAGGCAGGCCTTCCGGGCCAGCCTGCTGTCCCCGCTGCTCGACTACGACGCTGCCCACGGCACCGAACTGGCCCGCACGCTGCGGGTATTCCTGGGCTGTTCGGGCTCCTGGACCAAGGCCGCCGAGGCGATGTTCGTGCATGTCAACTCGCTCAGGTACCGGATGCGCCGGGTCGAGGAACTGACCGGCCGGGACCTGGGCTCGCTGGCCGACCAGGCCGCCCTGCTGCTCGCCCTCGGGGTGGGCGATCCGGCGGTGCTGGCCCGGGGGAGCACTCCACCTCCCCGGGGGCAAGCCCCCGGACTCCACGGCCCGGAACCCCCCGGTGGCCTACGGCCCGGTTCCTCCGTCACCGGGCCGGGGCCGGGCTAGCTGTTCTGCCCGGACAGCTAGCCCGGGGAGCGCTCCGCCTCGCGGAGGCAAGCCCCTGGACCCCTGGGCCCGGAACCCCCCCCGGTGGCCTGCGGCCGGTTCTTCCATTACCGGGCGGGGCTTAGCCGAGGATCATGGTGCGGACCCGGGCGGCGGTGGCGGCGTCAAGGCCGGCCAGTTCCCCGCCGGATAGCAGCGCGTGCAGCCGGGCCGGCTCGTTGAACGGCCGCTGCCCGGTGAGATCCGTGGCGGCCTGCCCGGTCAGCCCGCACTCGCCGGCCAGCACCGCCGCGGCGTGGCCGGCGGGCAGCCGGTCGAACCAGGCCAGGCCCAGGCGGGCCCGCCCCTCCGCGGTCAGCTCACCGAACAGGCGCAGCCTGGCCATCCCGCCGTCCGGGTGGATCTCCAGCCGGACATGGCTGACCAGGCGGGCGGCGGCCGGGCCGAGCCGCAGCCGGTGCCGGGTATCGGGCTGCAGCGGGGTGAGCGGCAGCAACTCGACCCACTCGGCCGCGTCCGGGCCTTCCGCCCCGGCGGCGCAGCCGAGCAGGGCCGCCGCGCCCGGCGCGTTGCCCAGGAAACACGACGTGTCCAGCACCGCCTGGCTGATATGACCGGCGCCGGCCAGGCGCAGCAGCACCCAGTCGTGGCCGGAGTCCCGGCGCCGCCTGGTCTCCCACCCGTCGCCCATCACCGCCGCCAGGCCCGGGCTGATCATGTTCTCCGGGGGTGAGTAGAACCGGTCGCTGGCGTCGGCGACCGTGCCGCCGTTCTCCAGCGCCGCGAGGTCAAGCGGCCCGTCAAGCAGCCGCGGATCCGGGATCACCTCGCCCTCGGCGCGGAGCCTGGCCACGCCGCCGTCGGGGTAGATGGTCAGCCGCAGGTGGGTGAACCGCCGCCGGTCGGCCACCGCGAAGCGGTTCTCGCTGTCCCCGGCCAGCGGGCTGCGCGGCACGATCTGCACCCACGCCTGCCCCGGGGCCTGCAGTTCGCCGGCGGACGGGTAGCCCTCGGCAGCGCACGCCTCCACCGAGCACTCCGCCGGGAAGTTCCCGGTGAAATGGGCGGTGTCCACTACCACGGCGTGGATGACGCCCGGGGCGCCGAGCCGGATCAGGGCCCAGTCGTGGCCGGGAACCCGGCGGCGCCGGCTCTCCCACCCGTCCACGATCTGGCCCTTGTGCCCGAACGTGTGCGGGCGGAACGCGGGCCGCTCGGCGCGGAGCAGGTTCTCCTTCTCGCCGAAGAACTCATCGCTCGCGGCGATCACCCCGGCGCCCAGGCGCCGGGCGGCCAGGTTCACATGCGCGTCCGTCATTGCCTTGTCAGCAGCCTTCCGGCCGGGGCCGCGCCGGCCGCCCGGCCGCGCAGCCAGGTCCTGCGCACCACCCCGGTGAGCGTCTGGCCAGCGTACGGCGTCACCGGATGGCGGTGCTCAAGCCGGGCGGGATCCACGGTGAACCGCGCGGTGTCGTCGAACGCCACCAGGTCGGCGTCGCGGCCCAGGGCGATCGCGCCCTTGCCCGGCAGCCCGGCGAGCGCGGCGGTCCCTTCGGCCATCCAGCGCACCACGTCGGCGAGGCTGTGCCCGCGGCGGCGCGCCTGGGTCCACACCACGGGCAGGCCGAGCTGGAGCGATGAGATCCCGCCCCAGGCCGCCCCGAAGTCCCCGGTCTCCCGTTGCTTCAGGCCCGGCGGGCAGGGGGAGTGGTCGGACACGACGGTGCCGATCAGGCCCTCGGCCAGCCCGGCCCACAGGCCCTCCCGGTTCGCCGCGTCCCGGATCGGCGGGCAGCACTTGAACTCGGTCGCGCCGTCGGGCACGTCCTCGGCGCAGAAACTCAGGTAGTGCGGGCAGGTCTCGGCCGTGACCTTGGCGCCGTCCGCGCGGGCCGCCGCGATCAGCGGCAGCGCGCTGGCCGACGCCAGATGCAGGATGTGCACCCGGGCGCCGTGCCACCCGGCGGCGGCACAGCAGGCCCGCGATCGCGGTGTCCTCGGCCGCCGCCGGACGCGACGCCAGGAAGCCGGTATACGCCCGGCCCGCCGCGGCCGGGGCCGCCGCGAGGACGCCGGGATCCTCGGCGTGCACGATGAGCAGCGCGCCAAGCCGCGCGGTCTCGGCGAGGGCCGCGTCCAGGCCGGCCTTGTCCAGCAGGCCGAACTCGGGCACCCCGGAGTCGGCGAGGAACGCCTTGAAGCCGAACACCCCGGCCTGGTGCAGCCCGTCCAGGTCGGCCAGCGTTGCCGGGCACCGCGCCGCCCCAGAACCCCACGTCCACGTGCGCGGACGGCCGGGCGGCGGCCCGCTTGTCCGCCAGCGCGGCGGTCGTGGTCGTCGGCGGCAGGCTGTTCAGCGGCATGTCGATCAGCGTGGTCACCCCGCCCGCGGCGGCAGCTCTTGTCGCGGTCGCGAAGCCCTCCCACTCGGTGCGGCCCGGCTCGTTGACGTGGACGTGGGTGTCCACCAGCCCGGGCAGCAGCACCTCGGAACCGGGCAGTTCCACGGTCTCGGCCGCATCCGGGCTCTCTCCGGGCCCCGCGATGGCGGCGATCTGCCCGTCGCGGATGGCGACCGTCGCCGGGTGCACCCCCTCCGGCGTGACCGCCCGCTCCGCCCGGATCACCAGTTCGTACTCAGCCATCCCCGTTCCCTGCCCCTCGCCGCCCGCGCCAACCCGGCGCCCCACCCCGGAATCAATGTCGCCGTTGTGGCAACGGCGACAAAAGAATGTCCCCGTTGTGGCAACGGCGACAAACGCTCCGCTGCAGTGTCCGGGCCTGGCAACCACAATTGCCTCGCCAAGCGCAACAGTCCCGTCAGTCACCGGCGTGGGCTCTGGAGGTACGGCATGAGGAGCGGGCTACGGTGGCGGGTGTGGTGGCGGCGCGTGCGGGGGAAAGTTGTGACATGCCGGGCCTTGCCGATCTGAACGCGCTGCCAGCGGAGGACTTCGAAGAGTTGATGCTCGGCTGCTGCGCGGCCCCCGGCTGGGCCCGGCGGGTCACTCAAGGGCGGCCGTATGCTTCGCTGGCGGACTTGCTCGGCGTGGCGGGCGCCGCCTGGGCGGCGCGCGATCCGGGTGACCTGGACGCGGCGATGGCCGGGCACCCCCGGATCGGCGAGCGGCGGCTGTCCGGCTTCTCCGCGCAGGAGCAGTCCGGGGTCGGCACTGACGCCGCGACGGCCGCGGCGCTGGCCGACGGGAACGCCGCCTACGAGCAGCGGTTCGGGCACGTGTTCCTGATCTGCGCCACCGGCCGCGGCCAGGCGGAGATCCTGGCCGAACTGAACCGCCGGATGGTGAACGACCCCGCCACCGAGCGGGAGGTCGCGGCTGCGGAGATCGGCAAGATCAACGACATCAGGCTGCGGAAGCTGGTCACCACATGATCACGGTCTCGACGCACATCCTCGACCTCACCGCCGGCCGCCCGGCCGAAGGGGTGCCGGTCAGCCTCGACATCTGGTCCGGCGGCACCTGGGTCCCGGCCGGCGGCTCGGTGACCGGCCCGGACGGCCGCATCACCGACCTGCCCCGGCTGGACCCGGACGAACCGGCCACCGCCCGGCTCGTCTTCGCCGTCCGGGACTACCTGGTGGCCAGCCACGGCAGCGCGTTCTTCCCCGAGGTCACCATCGCCTTCACCGCCGCGCCCGGCGAGCACTACCACGTACCGCTGCTGCTGTCACCGTTCGGGTACTCCACCTACCGAGGGAGCTAGCCCATGCCCCAGGAAACCCCCCCGGTGGTCCTCGGCCGTGACCGGTACGGCAAGGCCGAGGTCCGGCTGCTGCACGTGGACCGGCGCGGGCCGCGGCACGAGGTCACCGACCTCAACGTGACCGTCACCCTGGCCGGTGACATGGCAGCCACGTACCTGACCGGGGACAACTCCGGCGTGCTCACCACCGACGCACAGAAGAACACGGTCTACGCGCTCGCCAGGGATGGGGTCCGGCCGGTGGAGGAGTTCGCCCTGCGGCTGGCCAGGCACTTCACGCAGATCGGCACGGTGGACCGGGCACAGGTGCGGATCGAGGAGTACGGCTGGCAGCGCATCGACGCCGGGGGCACCCCGCATCCACATTCGTTCGAGCGGATGGCGGGCACCAGGATCGCCAGCGCCTTCGTGCACGGCGACGGGCGCGCCGAGGTCGTGGCCGGAGTGGGCGACCTCATCCTGCTGAAATCCACCGGCTCGGAGTTCCACGGGTTCCTGGAAGACCGCTACACCACCCTGGCTCCCACCGACGACCGCATCCTTGCGACGGCGGTAGCCGCGGGATGGCGTATGGCAGCGGCGGGGGCCGACTGGGCGGAAAGCTTCCGCGGCGCGCGGACCGCACTGGTTGAGGCGTTCGCCGTCACCCACAGCCTGTCGCTGCAGCAGACCCTTTACGCCATGGGCCAGGCCGTGCTCACCGCCAGGCCGGAGGTGTGCGAGGTCCGCCTGTCCCTGCCGAACAAGCATCACTTCCTGGTGGACCTGGCCCCGTTCGGCCTGGACAACCCCGGCGCGGTGTTCTACGCGGCGGACCGGCCCTACGGGCTGATCGAGGGCACGCTGTCCCGGGCGGATGCGCCCGCGGGCGACCCGGAGCACCAATGGTGACCCCCGAGCCCGGCGCCGACCTGGTGGTCACGGGTGCCAAGCTGGTTGCTACCTGCGATGCGGAGCGGCGGGAACTGGCCGGCGGCTGGGTCGCGGTCACCGGCGGGCTGGTCAGCGCGGTGGGCGGCGCGGGCGACCCCCGCCCGGCCGCGCGGGAGACGCTGGACGCCTCCGGCTGCCTGGTCACGCCGGGCCTGGTCAACACCCATCACCACATGTACCAGAACCTGACCAGGTCCTACGCGCCGACGGTGAACGGCACGCTGTTCCAGTGGCTGTCCGGCCTGTACCCGCTGTGGGCGGGCCTGGACGAGGAGGCGGCGTACCTGTCCGCCTGGGTGGCTCTTGCCGAACTGGCGCTGGGCGGCTGCACCACCAGCACCGACCACCTGTACGTGGCACCGGCCGGGGGCGGCGACCTCTGGTCGGCGGAGATCGCCGCCGCGCGCGAGGTGGGCCTGCGGTTCCACCCGACCCGCGGCTCCATGACGATCTCGGCCAAGGACGGCGGGCTGCCCCCGGACTCGGTGGTGCAGGACGACGACGAGGTACTCGCCGACTGCGAGCGCCTGGTCGCCGCGCACCACGACCCCGCGTGGGGGGCGATGGTGCGGGTCGCGCTGGCCCCGTGCTCCCCGTTCAGCGTCAGCCCCGGCCTCATGCGGCGCACCGCGGAACTGGCCGAGCGCCTCGACGTGCGGCTGCACACCCACCTGGCCGAGGACCCGGACGAGGACAGCTACTGCCTGGAGCACTTCGGCCGCAGGCCGGTCGAACAGTATGAGGAGGTCGGCTGGCTGACCTCACGGTCCTGGGTGGCGCACTGCGTCTACCCGAACGAGGCGGAGGCGGCCAGGCTCGGCGCGGCGGGTGTCGGGGTGGCGCACTGCCCCAGTTCGAACATGCTGCTGGCGGGCGGCGGTTTCGCGCCGGTGCGGGAGCTGCGGGCGGCCGGCAGCCCGGTCGGGCTTGGCTGCGACGGGTCCTCCTCGTCCGACACGTCCTCGTTGTGGGTGGAGGCCCGGGCGGCGTACACGCTCGGCCGGCAGCGGCTCGGGCCCGCGGGCATGACCGCGCGCGAGGTTCTCGACATCGGTACCCGCGGCAGCGCCGGGTGCCTGGGCAGGGACGGGGAGATCGGCCAGCTCGGCGCCGGCGCCGCCGGGGACCTGGTGTGCTGGCCGCAGGAGGGCATCTCGTTCGCCGGGGCGCTCACCGACCCGGTGGAGGCCTGGCTGCGGTGCGGGCCGACCGCCGCGCGGCACACCGTGGTCGCCGGGCGGGTGATCGTCCGCGATGGCGCTCTCACCGTGCCCGGCGTGGACCAGATCCTGGCCCGGCACGCGGCCGCGGCCGCGCGCATCCAGCGGCTGGATTCCTGACCTGGCGCAACCGTGGGCGGCGACCGGGCCCCTGACGACCTGGAATTTCCAGAAATCTGGAAAGAGGGTGCCATTTGGCCGGGGGCGGCCGGAGTGGTTATGCGCCCGCCGCATACTGGCTTCGTCCAGTGGGAGGCGCGCATGCGTTTGGGAACCTTTCTGCTCGTTGCCTGGCTGGTCGTTGGGGCCTTTGCGGGCAGCCAGCGGCACTACTACAGCACTTCGAACGAGAACTGCGCCGGGGCCGGCACGATAGCCGCCACGATCGCCGCCGGGCCGCTCAACTACTTCGGCGCGAACCCGAAGGTCGACTGTCACTTTCCGCAGCCCAGCAAGTAATCGGTGCGATATGCCCTGGGGCGATCGATAGCATCGGATGAGCCAAGGGGGAGCTGCCCCCGTTCCGCTCATCTGTCCCAGGGAGATCACTGTGTCACGCCAGCAACTGCACATCACCCTCGCCGGCCGCGAGTCCGTGGTGGATGCTGGCACGACGGCGGGCGACGCCCTGGGAGTGGACGGCGCGGGACCCGCCGCGGGCACCGTGATCGCCGCCCGGGTCAGTGGCGCCCTGCGGGATCTGGCGGCGCCGCTGGCCGAGGGTGACGAGGTCGAGCCGGTGGACATCGCCAGCGAGGACGGCCGGGCTATCCTGCGGCACTCCACCGCGCACGTGATGGCGCAGGCCGTGCAGGAGCTTTTCCCCGAGGCCAAGCTGGGCATCGGGCCGCCGGTGGAGAACGGCTTCTACTACGACTTCGACGTGCCGCAGCCGTTCGGCCCGGACGACCTGAAGAGCATCGAGGCGCGCATGCGCGCGATCGTCAAGCAGGGCCAGCGGTTCTCCCGCCGCGTCGTCAGCGAGGGCGAGGCCCGCGACGAGCTGGCCAAGGAGCCGTACAAGCTGGAGCTTGTCGGGCTCAAGGGTGCTGCGCGGCATGACGGAGCGCCGCCTAGCGAGGTCAGCGTCGAGGAGTCCGTGGAGGTCGGCGGCAGCGAGCTGACCATGTACGACAACCTCGATCCCAAGACCGGATCTGTGGTCTGGTACGACCTGTGCCGGGGGCCGCACCTGCCCACCACCCGGCACATCCCGGCGTTCAAGCTCATGCGCAGCGGCGGCGCGTACTGGCGGGGGAGCGAGCAGAACCCGCAGCTTCAGCGGATCTACGGCACCGCCTGGGAGTCCCGGCAGGCGCAGGAGGACTACCTGCACCTGCTGGCCGAGGCGGAGCGGCGCGACCACCGCAGGCTCGGCGCCGAGCTTGACCTGTTCTCGTTCCCGCCGGAGATCGGCAGTGGCCTGGCGGTGTTCCACCCCAAGGGCGGCACCGTCCGGCGGGTCATGGAGGAGTACTCGCGCCAGCGGCACATCGAGGCCGGCTACGAGTTCGTGAACAGCCCGCACATCACCAAGTCAGAGCTGTTCGAGACCTCGGGCCACCTCGGCTGGTTCAAGGAGAACATGTTCCCGCCCATGCAGATGGAGGGCGCGGAGTACTACCTCAAGCCGATGAACTGCCCGTTCCACATCCTGGTCTTCTCCTCGCGCGGGCGGTCCTACCGGGAACTGCCGCTGCGGTTTTTCGAGTTCGGCACCGTGTACCGGTACGAGAAGTCCGGCGTGGTGCACGGCCTGACCCGGGTCCGCGGGCTCACCATGGATGACTCGCACATCTTCTGCACCCGTGAGCAGGTGGGCGCGGAACTCAAGCGCCTGCTGAAATTCGTCCTCGACCTGCTGCGCGACTACGGCCTGTCCGACTTCTACCTGGAGCTGTCCACCAGGGACGAGGCGAAGGAGAAGTTCGTCGGCAGCGACGAGGACTGGGCGCACGCGACGGAGATGCTCGCCGAGGCCGCCGGGGAATCCGGCCTGGAGCTGGTTGCCGACCCCGGCGGCGCGGCGTTCTACGGCCCGAAGATCTCGGTGCAGGCCAAGGACGCGATCGGCCGCACCTGGCAGCTGTCCACCATCCAGCTCGACTACAACGAGCCCAAGCGGTTCGGCCTGGAGTACCAGGCAGCGGACGGCACCCGCCAGGAGCCCATCATGATCCACCGGGCGCTGTTCGGGTCCATCGAGCGGTTCTTCGGGATCCTGGTCGAGCACTACGCCGGCGCGTTCCCGCCCTGGCTGGCGCCCGTGCAGGTGACCGGCATCCCGATCGCCGACGCACACGTTCCCTACCTGGAGAAGGTGGCGGCCCGGCTGCGCGAGCACGGCATCCGGGTGGAGGTCGACGACAGCGCCGACCGGATGCAGAAGAAGATTCGCAATGCCCAGCGCCAGAAGGTGCCGTACATGCTGCTGGCCGGGGACGAGGACGTCAGCGCCGGGGCGGTGTCGTTCCGCTACCGCAGCGGGGAGCAGAAGAACGGCGTACCCGTGGACGAGGCGGTGGCCGAGATCGCCAAGGCCGTCGCCGACCGCGCCCAAGTCTAGTGCTGGCCTGGGGGAGCGACCCCCTTGGAACCCGCCGATGGCTCAAGGCCGGCGCTGGCCCGGGGGGCGACCCCCGGAACCCCCGCCGGTCCTTCGTCACGGGGCCTTGGCCCTGTCGGCCGGGGCACCCGCCGCCGCCCGCGGGCCCTAAGCTGCAACCATGTTGGATGAGCCGCTCGAGCAGGACGGGGCCGGTGAGCCCGACGGGTTCCGGCGGCTGTGGATGCCGCACCGCATGGCCTACATCAAGGGCGAGAACCGGGCCACCGGCGACGGCCCCGAAGAGTGCCCGTTCTGCCGGGCACCCAAGCTGTCCGACGCCGACGGGCTGATCGTGGCGCGCGGCACGTCGGTGTTCACGGTGCTGAACCTCTACCCGTACAACTCCGGCCACCTCATGGTCTGCCCGTACCGGCATGTGGCCGACTACACCGAACTGGATGAGGCGGAAACCACGGAACTGGCCGAGCACACCAAGCTGGCCATGGCCGCGCTGCGCGCCGCGTCCGCCGCGCAGGGCTTCAACATCGGCATGAACATGGGCGGGGTGGCGGGCGCGGGTATCGCCGCGCACCTGCACCAGCACGTGGTTCCCCGGTGGGGCGGCGACACGAACTTCATGCCGGTCGTGGCCGGCGTCAAGGTGCTGCCACAGCTCCTGGGCGAGACCAGGCAGTTGCTCGCGGCCGCCTGGCCGACCACGCGGGGCGCCGCCCGGGGCCAGGCGCGCTGACCCCGGGCTGGCACTGGTCAGTCCTTGGCCGCTCAGTCCTTGGCCGCGCTCACTACCTTGTCGGCCAGGTGCGACGGGAGCGGCTCGTAGCGCAGGTAGCTGCGGCTGAACGAGCCCGTGCCCTGGGACATCGACCGCAGGTCGATGGCATAGCGGATGATCTCCAGTTCTGGGATCTCCGCCTTCACCAGGGTGCGCCCGCCCTGCACCGGCTCGGTCCCGAGCACCCGGCCGCGCCGGGACGACAGGTCCGACATGACCGCGCCGACGTAGTCGTCGGGCACCAGCACCGACACCTCGTCCACCGGTTCCAGCAGCGAGACCTTGGCCCTGTCCGCCGCATCCCGCAGCGCAGCCCGGCCCGCCTTCTGGAACGCCATGTCGGAGGAGTCCACCGAGTGCGCCTTGCCGTCGAAGAGGGTCACCCTGATGTCCACCATCGGGTACCCGGCCAGCACCCCCTGCTCCATCTGGGCGCGCACGCCCTTCTCGACGGACGGGATGAACTGCCGCGGGACCACACCCCCGACGATCTTGTCCACGAACTCCAAACCGGAACCCGACGGCAGCGGCTCCACCTCTATGTGCGCGATGCCGAACTCGCCGTGCCCACCGGTCTGCTTGACGTTGCGGCCCAGCCCCTGGGCCTTGCCCGCCACCGTCTCCCGCAGCGGGACCCGGAGGTCGACGGTCTCCACCGCGACCCCGTGGCGCGAGGACAGCCGGTCGAGCATCACGTCCGCGTGAGCCTCACCCATGGACCAGAGCACTAGCTGGTGGGTCTCGGGGTTGTTCTCCATGCGCAGCGTCGGATCCTCGGCCACCAGGCGGTTAAGCGCCTGGGACAGCTTGTCCTCGTCCGCCTTGGACTTCGCCGTGATCGCCACCGGAAGCAGTGGTTCGGGCATGTTCCACGGCTCCATCAGCAGCGGGCGCTCCTTGCTGGACAGCGTGTCGCCGCTCTCCGCGCTGGTCAGCTTGGCGACCGCACAGATATCGCCGGCGGGGCAGGCCGGCACCGGGCGCTGCTGCTTGCCCAGGGGCGAGGTCAGCGCGCCGACGCGCTCGTCGCTGTCATGGTCGGCGTGACCGCGCTCGGCCATCCCATGCCCGGATACGTGCACCACGGTGTCCGGCCGCAGCGTGCCGGAAAACACCCGGACCAGGCTGACCCGGCCGACGTAGGGGTCGGAGGTGGTCTTGACCACCTCGGCGAGCAGTGGCCCGTTCGGGTCGCTCTTCAGGCCGGTGACCAGCTTGCCGTCCACGGTGGTGACCGCGGGCAGCGGGTGCTCATCGGGCGAGGGGAACGCCTGGGTGATGACTTCGAGAAGCTCTTCCATCCCGACCCCGTGCGGCGCCGAGGCGGCGAGCACCGGGTAGAAGGTGCCCCGCGCGACCGCCGTCTCCAGGTCGTCGATGAGGCTCTTCGGGTCGATTTCCTCGCCGGAGAGGTAGGAGTCCATGAGGCTCTCGTCTTCGCTCTCCTGGATGATCCCCTCGATCAGCGTGCCGCGCAGTTCCTGGACCCTGTCGGCGAGGGCCGGGTCGGGGTCGCGCTCGGTCCTGGTCCCGCTCGAATAGTCGAACATGCGGCCCGACAGCAGCCCGATCAGGCCTTGCAGATCCGTGCCCGCGCCGCCTACGGGCAGGTACAACGGTGCCACCGCGTCGCCGAAGGCGTCCCGGCACGCGCTCAGGGCCTGCTCGAAGTCGCCCCGCTGGTGGTCGATCTTCGTGATGACCACGGCGCGGGGCATCCCCACCGCGGCACACTCGTCCCACAGCATCCTGGTCAGGCCGTCCACGCCCTCGGTGGCGGAGACAGCGAAGAGGGCCGCGTCCGCCGCACGGAGCCCGGCCCTCAGGTCGCCGGTGAAGTCGGCGTAACCGGGTGTATCCAGCAGGTTCACCTTGACCCCGGAGTGGGTGAGCGGGGCGACGGTGAGGTTGACCGAGCGCTGCTGCCTGATCTCGACCTCGTCGAAGTCGCTGACGGTCGTGCCGTCCTCCACCCGGCCCATCCGCTGGATGGTGCCGGTCGCGCTCAGCAGCGCTTCGACCAGAGTTGTCTTGCCCGAACCGGAATGGCCGACCAGCGCGACGTTGCGCACACCGCCGGGCTGGTCGGCCGGTGCTGCACCGCCTGTGGCTGTCGATCCTCTCCTGTCTGTCATCATTGCCTCCTGCTGGTCTATTCGGCTGCTGTGGCCTGTCGCCCGCTAACGCCTGTTCGGCTGGTGCCCCCGTTCGATTGCACTACGATCAGCCTTTACCTCTTGGCTACCGCACCACAAGCCCCCGGCCAGAATCGCCCGGCCTGTCCAGGCCAGTAGGGTGGGACGGCCATGCTGAACGTGCTGCGGCCTGCCCTGTCCCGCCTGCTGACCCCGGTCGCCGACGCCCTGGCGCGCACCCCGGTGACGCCCAACGCGCTGACGATCACCGGCACCGTGGGGATGACCGCGGGCGCGCTGTGGCTGTTTCCCACTGGTCACCTGTTCGCCGGGACCATGGTGTGCACTGGGTTCGTCCTGGGCGACATGCTCGACGGGCTGCTGGCCCGGGTCAAGGGGACCAGCGGTGCGTGGGGCGCGTTCCTCGACTCCACCCTGGACCGGATCAGCGACGCGGCCGTCTTCGCGGGGCTCACCATCTGGCTGGTCAGGACCGGGCAGGACGCGCTGGCCTGGGTCGCGCTGTTCTGCCTGGTGATGGGCATGATGGTGTCGTACGCGAAGGCGCGGGCCGAGGGGCTGGGCATCCCCTGCAACGTGGGCATCGCCGAACGCACCGAGCGGCTCCTGATCACCCTGGTCGCGGCCGGTCTGACCGGGCTCGGCGTGCCGTATGTGCTCGCCATCGGGTTCTGGGTGCTCGCGGTCCTGTCGCTGGTCACCTTCGGTCAGCGGGTGGACGCGGTCCGGCGCGCGGCGGCCGGCCTGCCGGCATCCCCGGTTCCGGCCGGGGATTCGTGGCGGGAGGATGGTGGTGAACCTCCGGATGACTCCCGGGCCGGAGCGCCATCATGAATACCGGAGCACCATCGTGAATACCGGAGCGCTGTGATGAGCAAGGTGCTGTCCGCGCTGGAGGGCCGCGTGACCGCCGCGTCGTATGCCGCCGCCTGGTGGCTGGTCTGCCGTGTGCCCGAGTCGTGGGGGCGGTGGGTGTTCCAGCAGGCGGGAGAGATCGCCTGGCGGCGGCAGGGGACCGGGGTCCAGTTGCTGGAGGCGAACCTGCGCCGGGTCGTCGGGCCGGAGCCGTCCGGTAAGGAACTCCGGGCACTGTCCCGCGCGGGCATGCACTCGTACGCCAGGTACTGGTTCGAGGTGTTCCGGCTGCCGGTGATCAGCGCCGAGCGGCTGATCACCGATATGCGCGCTGAGGGGAAGGACCGGCTGTTCGCCACGCTCGCCTCCGGTCGTGGGGCGGTGCTCCCGCTGCCGCATATGGGCAACTGGGACCAGGCCGGAGCGTGGATCATCGCGTGCGGCGTGCCCAAGCTCACCACCGTGGCCGAGCGGCTCAAGCCCGAATCGCTGGCCCGGCGCTTCTTCGCCTTCAGGGAAGGGCTCGGGTTCGAGGTACTCCCCGCGACCGGCGGCGTGCAGCGGTTCGGAATTCTCGCCCAGCGGTTGCGCGCGGGCGGGCTGGTCTGCCTGCCCGCCGACCGGGACATCACCGGCGGCGGCATCGAAGTGGACTTCTTCGGCGAGAAGGCGCACATGATGGGCGGGGCCGCGGCGCTTGCGGTGCAGACCGGCGCCGCCCTGATGCCGGTGACCCTGTGGTTCGACGGCCCGCTGTGGTGCGCGCACATCCACGAGGAGATCCCGGTGCCGGGGGAAGGCACCCGGCGGGAGAAGGTAGCCGCGATGACCCAGCAGGTGGCGCGGGTCTTTGAAGCCGGGATTGCCGAGCACCCGGAGGACTGGCACATGCTCCAGCGGGTGTTTTCCGCCGACCTGGACCTGGACCGCCTCGCCGCCGCGCAAGCCACGGCGCGGGCCGCGGAGGATGCCGAGAGCGACGCGGCCGGCGCAGCCGATGGGCGGGGCGGGGCGGACCGGGCGGCGCTCAACGGCCAGGTGGGGGGTACCGGGGCGGACGGCCTGGCCGACGGCGCCGGTACGAGCGAAGGCGGGAGCGGGCCGTGAGAATCGGCATGGTCTGCCCGTACACCTGGGACGTGCCCGGCGGGGTACAGGAGCACATCAAGGACCTGGCAGAAGCCCTCATCGGCCTTGGGCACGAGGTCTCGGTCATTTCCCCGGCCGACGATGACACCCCGCTGCCTGGTTACGTGGTGCCCGCCGGGCGCGCGGTGCCTGTTCCGTACAACGGCTCTGTGGCGCGGCTCGCGTTCGGCCCGCTGTCCGCGGCGCGGGTCCGCCGCTGGGTCAAGGAGGGCGGGTTCGACGTGCTCCACGTGCACGAGCCCGCCGCGCCAAGCCTGTCCCTGCTCGCCTGCTGGGTGGCGGACGGCCCGATCGTCGCGACCGTGCACACCGCCAACCCCCGCTCGCGGGTGATGCACGCCGCGTTCCTGGCGCTGCAGACCGCCCTGGAGAAGATCAGCGGCTGGATCGCGGTGTCCGAGGCGGCCCGCACCACGCTGGTGGAGCACATGGGCGGCGACGCGGTCCTCATCCCGAACGGGGTGACGGTCAGCCGGTACGAGAAGGCGTCCCCGCTGCCCGGCTGGCCCGGTGCGGGCGGGGTGCTCGGCTTCCTTGGCCGGATGGAAGAGCCGCGCAAGGGCCTGGACGTGCTGCTGCGGGCGTTCGAACTGCTGGCCGCGCAGCGGCCGGGGCTGCGGCTGCTGGTGGCCGGGCCGGGGGACCTGGACGAGGTGCGTGCCAAGGTGCCCGAGGCGATCCGGGACCGGCTGATCCTGCTCGGCCAGGTGACCCAGGAGGACAAGGCCCGCTTCTACCACTCGGTCGACGTGTTCTGCGCGCCCAACACCGGCGGCGAGAGCTTCGGCGTCGTGCTGATCGAGGCGATGGCCGCCGGTGCCCCCATCGTCGCCAGCGACCTGGACGCGTTCCAGCTGGTGCTGCGGGACGGCCGGGCCGGGGAACTGTTCCCGGCCGGCGACCCGGCCGCGCTGGCGGCGGCGGCGAGCCGGCTGCTTGACGACCCGTCGCTGCGGGCGCGGCTGTCCGCAGCGGCGTCCGACGCGGTACGGGCCTACGACTGGCCGATGGTGGCCCGTGACGTGGTCAAGGTCTACGAGGCCGTGGTGCCTTCGGTGGTCGGCAAGGTCACGGTGAACCTGTGACGGTCATGGAGCCTTGGCCGGGCTGGCCTGGGGGAGCGACCCCCCTGAAACCCCCCGGTGACCCAGGGCCCCGTTCCTTCGTCAGGGAGCCCTGGCCGTGCTGACCAGCGTGATCCTGATCATCATCGCCGCGATCCTGGCCGGCGTGTACGTGTCCTGGCGCGCCGGGCGGCTGGACCGGCTGCACGCCCGGGTCGAGGCCGCGCGGGCCGCGCTCGACGCGGCGCTGGTCCGGCGCAGCTCCATCGCGGTCGAGCTGGCCGCCAGCGGCCTGCTCGACCCGGCGACGAGCCTGCTGATCGCCGGGGCCGCGCACGACGCGCGGGCCGCGGGCGAGCCCAACGAGCGGGCGGAAAGCGACCTCACCCGCGCCCTGCGGGCGGCGCTCGCCCAGCCGGGATTCCGTGCCGACCTGGCCGCGCGCAGCGGCGGCGACGAGGCACTCGCCGAACTCGAGGCCGCCACCCACCAGGTGTTCCTGGCCCGCAAGTTCTACAACGACGCGGTCGCCGCGACCCGCGCCGCGCGCCGCCGATGGCTGGTCCGGCTGCTCCGGCTGGCCGGTGGTGCCCCGTTGCCCGAGTTCTTCGAGATCGACGAATCCCTGGTGGAGGGGGATGCCGCCGGGCGGGGCGCGGACATGCCGCACCTCACGGCGGGCGACCCGCCGTCGGCTCAGGCCGGCTGAGAATCCCGGGGAACTGCGGGACCGGTGAGGGGCCGTGGCCCGGCCGGGGCTAGTGAGGGCCAGGCGGCTGACTGGGCCGGTGTGAGGGGCGCGGTGCCAGTTCGGCGGGAGCGCCTACCATGGAGGGACCGTGCGAGCAAGCGAGTGAGGTTCATCGTGCCAGCCACCAGTTCCGCAGCCAGTCCCGGAAACCAGGCCAGCCGGCCAGGCGCAGGCCACCCGGGGGACGCCACGGGGAACGCCCCGGTGAGCCAGAGTGTGATGTTCGGGACCAGCGCGGCACCGGGGACCACACCGCAGACCGGGACGGCACGCGTCAAGCGCGGCATGGCCGACATGCTCAAGGGCGGCGTGATCATGGACGTGGTCACGCCGGAGCAGGCGAAGATCGCCGAGGACGCGGGCGCCGTCGCGGTCATGGCGCTGGAGCGGGTGCCCGCCGACATCAGGGCCCAGGGCGGCGTCGCCCGGATGAGCGACCCGGACATGATCGACCAGATCATCGGCGCGGTCTCGATCCCGGTGATGGCCAAGTGCCGGATCGGCCACTTCGCCGAGGCGCAGGTGCTGCAGGCCATCGGGGTGGACTACATCGACGAGTCCGAGGTGCTCACCCCCGCCGACGAGGCGCACCACGTGGACAAGTGGGCGTTCACCGTGCCGTTCGTGTGCGGCGCCACCAACCTGGGGGAGGCGCTGCGGCGGATCGCCGAAGGTGCCGCGATGATCAGGTCCAAGGGCGAGGCCGGCACCGGCAACGTGGTGGAGGCCACCCGCCACATGCGGCAGATCGCCGGCGATATCCGGCGCCTTGGAGTCCTGCGTGACGAGGAGCTTTTCGCGGCCGCGAAGGAACTCCAGGCACCCTACGAGCTGGTCGCCGAGGTAGCCGCCGCGGGCAGGCTGCCCGTCGTGCTGTTCACCGCCGGCGGCATCGCCACCCCGGCCGACGCCGCGCTGATGATGCAGCTCGGTGCCGAGGGTGTGTTCGTGGGCTCGGGCATCTTCAAGTCCGGCGACCCGGCCCGCCGCGCCGCCGCCATTGTCAAGGCAACAACGTTCCACGACGACCCCGATGTGGTCGCCAAGGTGTCCCGCGGCCTCGGCGAGGCCATGGTCGGCATCAGCACCGATACCCTCGCGCCGGCCGAGCGCTATGCGGGGCGCGGCTGGTAAAGCACGGCGGCTTCCCGCTGGCTGTCAGGCCTCCTGGACCGCCCCCAAGCAATCACTGGGAGTGCGGAGATGTTCGAACGGTTCACCGACCAGGCCCGCCGGGTCGTGGTCATGGCCCAGGAGGAAGCCCGATTGCTCGGCCACGGCCACATCGGCACCGAGCACATCCTGCTCGGCCTGCTCGCCGAGGGTGACGGGCTGGCGGCGCAGGCCCTTGCCTCCCTCGAGATCAGCCTGGATGCGGCCAGGGAGCAGGTCGCGGAGATCATCGGGGAGGGCGCCGGCCAGCCGTCCGGCCATATCCCGTTCACCCCGCGTACCAAGAAGGTGCTCGAACTCTCGCTCCGCGAGGCGCAGCGGCTCGGTGACAGCTACATCGGCACCGAGCACATCCTGCTCGGCATGGCCCGCGAAGGCGAGGGCGTCGGCGTCCAGGTCATGGACCGGCTGGGCGCGAGCACGGACCGCGTGCTTGCCCAGGTGCAGATGACCAAGCGGGCGGCGCCGGGGGAGGAACTCCGGCGCGTGTCGGCAGGACGGCAGACGCCGGTCGAGCGCCCGGTCGCCATGCGCTCGATCGTGAGCCGCCTCGACGAGATCGCCGAGCGGCTCAGCGCGATCGAGAACCTGCTGGCCGAGATGCGGGGGCCGGCGGCCCGGTCGCGGAAACCAGCGTCCGGCGGAGCCAGGAAACCGCGCACCGGCCACCGCAAGCCACCGGCCGGCGGCGCGGAGCCCCACGGCCGGGCGGAGCCTCCTGCTGCGGAGGTATAGCCGGCCGACCCGCCGGTGGCGCTGCCCGCGAGCCCGGCGCTGAGGTCCGTATGGGGGAAGCCGGCGCCGCGGCCGGGAATACGCGGCCCCGGTCGCGGCGTTCCGGCCGGGTTGGCGGTCGCTACTACCCTCGATGTCAGGGTGGGGTGAGTTACGGAGGTTTCAGTGGGGTCGGCACCGGTCGTCGGGGTTCTCGCGTTGCAGGGGGATGTCGCGGAGCATCTGCGGGCACTGGAGCGGACGGGTGCCACGCCGGTCGGCGTGCGCCGGCCCGACGAACTGGCCGGCGTCGACGGGCTGGTGATCCCCGGCGGTGAATCCACCACGATGTGGAAGCTCACCACGGCCTTCGAGGTCGCCGAACCGCTGCGCAAGCGGCTGTTGGGCGGGATGCCCGCGTTCGGCTCCTGCGCTGGGATGATCATGCTGGCCGACCGGCTGCTCGACGGGATCGACGGCCAGGAAACCCTCGGCGGGATCGCGATGACGGTGCGGCGCAACGCGTTCGGCCGCCAGGTCGACTCGTTCGAGAGCGACATCTGCCTGGACGGGATCGCGAGCCCCCCGGATCCTCCGTTTCGTGCCGTATTCATCCGGGCGCCCTGGGTGGAGGCGGTCAGCGGGCAGGTGACCGTCCTCGGCACCGAGCGAGTCACCGGTAGGATCGTCGCGGTCCGGCAGGGTCCGCTGCTTGCCACCTCCTTCCATCCCGAGTTGACTGGCGACCTGCGCATCCACGGGTACTTCGTTGACATGGTGAGGGAACGGACATGAGTGGCCACTCCAAGTGGGCGACGACAAAGCACAAGAAGGCGGCCGTGGATGCGCGCCGCGGCAAGCTGTTCGCCAAGCTGATCAAGAACGTCGAGGTGGCGGCGCGGACCGGCGGCGGCGACCCGGCGGGCAATCCCACCCTGTATGACGCGGTGCAGAAGGCCAAGAAGAGCTCGGTGCCGAACGACAACATCGACCGCGCCATCCGCCGCGGCTCGGGGGCGGAAGGCGGCGGTGCGGCCTACGAGGCGATCACGTACGAGGGTTACGCCCCCGGCGGCGTCGCGGTGCTGGTGGAGTGCCTGACCGACAACCGCAACCGGGCCGCGGCCGACGTGCGGACCGCGCTCACCCGCAACGGCGGAACCATGGCCGACCCCGGCTCGGTGTCCTACCTGTTCCACCGCAAGGGCGTGGTCATCGTGGCCAAGTCGGGCACGGTGACCGAGGACGACGTGCTGGCCGCGGTGCTGGATGCCGGCGCCGAGAACGTCGAGGACATCGGCGACTCCTTCGAGGTGACCAGCGAGCCAGGCGACCTGCTGGCGGTGCGCACCGCGGTGACCGACGCCGGGCTCGAATACGACTCCGCCGAGGTGGCGTTCCTGCCCGCGGTCGAGGTCCCGCTGGACGAGGATCAGGCCAAGCGGGTGTTCCGGCTGATCGAGGCGCTTGAGGACTCCGACGACGTGCAGGACGTGTACGCCAACTACTTGGTCTCCGACGAGGTCATCGAGAAGCTGGGGTAAGACACGCCGGTGCGCTGACGGTTGCTGGAGGCGGCCGGGCGGTATGGTCGGTACCGAACACGTGTTCGTGAAGCCATTCCGGAGCCCGGGCGGTGATGCATGCGGGTGCTCGGCGTCGATCCAGGCTTGACCCGCTGCGGCATCGGTGCCGTGGACGGCAGGCCCGGCAGGCCGCCCAGCCTGGTCCACGCGGCGGTGATCCGCACGCCCGCGGGCGCCGACATCGCGGCGCGGCTGCTCGCGCTCGAAGAGGAGATCGACACCTGGCTGGCCGAGTACCGGCCGGACGCGGTCGCGGTGGAGCGCGTGTTCAGCCAGCACAACGTCCGCACCGTGATGGGCACGGCGCAGGCGGGGGCGGTGGCGATCGTGTGTGCGGCCCGGCGTGGCCTGCCGGTCGCGCTGCATACCCCCAGCGAGGTGAAGGCGGCGGTCACCGGCAGCGGCCGGGCGGACAAAGCGCAGGTCACGACGATGGTGATGCGGCTGCTCCGGCTGGCGGACCCGCCCCGGCCCGCCGACACCGCCGACGCGCTGGCGCTGGCCATCTGCCACCTGTGGCGGGGCGGCACCCAGGAGCGGATCGCGGCCGCGGGAAGCCTGATGGAGCGGCGGCTGGCGGCGGCGCGCGGGGAAGTACCTGACCAGCTCGCGGCCGCGCGCCAGGAGCGGGACCAGAAGCAGCGGGGTGCACGATGATCTCCCATCTGGCGGGCACGGTGACCGCGATCGCGCCGGAGGGCGCGGTCATCGAGGTAGGTGGCGTAGGGCTGCTGGTCCAGTGCACGCCGGGCACGCTTGCCACGCTGCGGCCGGGCGAACCTGCCCGGGTGGCCACCTCGCTTGTGGTGCGGGAGGATGCGCTCACCCTGTTCGGCTTCGTCACCGACGACGAGCGTGACGTCTTTGTCCTGCTGCAGACCGCCAGCGGCGTCGGGCCCCGGCTCGCGCTCGCCATGCTCGCCGTGTTCACCCCCGACGCGCTACGCCGCGCTGTGCTCAGCGAGGATGTCGCGGCGCTTACCCGGGTCCCCGGCATAGGCAGAAAAGGTGCACAACGAATTGTCCTCGAACTCGCCGGCCGTCTCGGTGCACCTGGCTCGGGGAGCCCAGGGGATGGGGGCGCCGTGGCAGCGGCCCGGCCCGGCGGCGCTGCATCGTGGCGGGACCAGGTCAGGACCGGGCTGGTCAACCTGGGCTGGCAGGTCCGCGACGCCGACCATGCCATCGCCGCGGTGGAGGCCGACCTGGCCGCTCTGTCTGCCACGGATGGGGCCGACGCGGACGGTGGGGCCGATACCGCGGCTGCCCAGAGCCCGGATGCGGCGGCGATGCTGCGTGCCGCGCTGCGGAAACTGAGCCGGGCATGACGGGCGGCACCGGCCCCGAAGGGTTCCCTGCGGAGACGGGGGACCGCCTGGTCTCGCCGCTGGCCGATGCCGACGACCGGGTGATCGAGAGCACGCTGCGGCCCAAGCGGCTCAGCGAGTTCATCGGGCAGGCCCGGGTCAGGGAACAGCTCTCGCTGGTGCTCGCCGGGGCGCTGCGGCGTGGCAAGGCCCCCGACCACGTGCTGCTGTCCGGCCCGCCCGGGCTGGGCAAGACCACCATCGCCATGATCATCTCCGCGGAGCTGGGCACGCCGCTGCGGATAACCAGCGGGCCCGCCATCGAGCGGGCCGGCGACCTCGCCGCCGTACTCTCCACCCTGGGCGACGGCGAGGTCGTGTTCATCGACGAGATCCACCGGCTGGCCCGCCCCGCCGAGGAGATGCTCTACCTCGCGATGGAGGACTTCCGGGTCGACGTGGTGGTCGGCAAGGGCCCTGGCGCCACTGCCATCCCGCTGGAGATCGCGCCGTTCACCCTGGTCGGCGCGACCACGCGGGCGGGGCTGCTGCCCGCGCCGCTGCGGGACAGGTTCGGCTTCACCGCGCACCTGGAGTTCTACGAGGCCGACGAGCTTGAGATCATCATCCGGCGGTCGGCGTCGCTGCTTGGCGTGACCCTGAGCGACGACGGCGGGAAGGAGATCGCCCGCCGGTCGCGAGGGACGCCGCGGATCGCCAACCGGCTGCTGCGCCGGGTACGCGACTACGCCGAGGTCCGCGCCGACGGGGTGATCACCCTGGAGATCGCCCGGGCGGCGCTGGAACTGTACGAAGTGGACACCCACGGGCTGGACCGGCTCGACCGGGCGGTGCTGCGGGCCCTGGTCACCCGGTTCGGCGGCGGGCCGGCCGGGCTGTCCAGCCTCGCCGTCGCGGTCGGCGAGGAAGCCGAGACGGTCGAGGTGGTGGCCGAGCCGTTCCTGGTCCGGGAGGGCCTGATCGCGCGCACGCCACGGGGCCGGGTGGCCACCCCGCTCGCCTGGGAGCACCTCGGCCTCACCCCGCCGGACCCTGCCGCAGCGGCGGGCCTGACGGGTCCGGGCACCCTTTTCGACGAAGAATCTGGCCTCTGAGCGCATCGTCAGGCAACTCTCAGGCAATTGAGAGCGTTGTTCTGCACAGTGAGAGAGCGTTGTTCTCAACAGCAGGCCATACGGCCATGCAGGCACGGTTTGTCGCGACGATGTCACGATCTCCCCGGTGGAGGCCATAGCCTGTTGGTGGCCGCTTGGGCGCCGCTACACTTCGGCAGTTGGCCGGCGCCAGCTCGTCCCGTGCGGATGAGCGGCCAAGCTGGCTACCGCCCGGCGGTGTGGCCAGGCGCGGCATGTCAACGGAAGGATGCCCCGCAATGGGGAATGTGATTCTCGCGGCTGCGAGTTCAAGCAAGTCCGGGGGCGGCAACTACCTGTTCCTGGTCGCGATCGTGGTGCTCTTCGGTCTTCTCTATTTCGTCACCATCCGGCCACAGCGCAACCGGCAGCGCGCGGCGCAGGCGACGCAGCGTGAAGTCGTCCCGGGGAGCCGGGTCCGCACCACGGCCGGCATGTACGCGACCGTGACGAGCGTGGAGGACCAGGACGTCGTCCTTGAGGTCGCCCCCGGCGTCGAGGTCCGCTTCCTGCGGCGGGCCATCATGGACGTGGTGCCCGACCCCATGGGCATGGAGGCCGAGGACCCGGCGCCTGAGCATTCCGAGACTTTCGACGAAACCGAGGACGACGCCGCCAAGGGCGGCTGACGGCGCGGCTATCCGCGTCAACGGCGGCCCCGGCGACAAGCGGACCGAGCGGATCGAAGGACAGACGAGAAGTGGCTCCCCCTAGCAGCAATGCCTCCCACCCCGGCCGTCACCTGGCAGTGCTGGGGGCGATCATCGTGCTGTTGCTCCTGGCTATCGTGGGCGCGGACATCGCCAGCCCGGCCAAGTGGCACCAGTCGTTCAAGGTGCACCTGGGCCTGGACCTCACCAGCGGCACGACCGTCTCGCTGAAGGCGGTGCCGGTGCACGGGTCCAAGGTGACGCAGCAGGAGATGACCACGGCCCAGCAGATCATGTTCAACCGCGTGAACAGCGCTGGCTTCACCGAGGCACAGGTGGTGCCGCAGGGCACCAACATCATGACGGTGTCGGTGCCCGGGCAGAACTCGCAGAAGGTCGTCCAGCTGGTGAGCCAGACCGCCGAACTGCTGTTCCGCCAGGTGCAGCTGATCGCGCCGAACGCCGCCAGCGCGGTCACCCCGGTCCCCACCCCTTCGCCGACCACATCCGGGACGGCGTCGCCGTCGCCGAGTGCATCGCCGCAACCCACCTCCTCGGCCACGGCCAAGGCCAAGGCGTCGCCGAAGGCCTCCACGAGCGCGATCGTGACGCGCGGCAAGGCCGGCACCAACCGGACCGCGGAACTGACCAGCAGCGCCAGCAGGCTCGGCGCCGCCGCGCACGCGAAGGCCAGTCCCACGCCCACGCCGTCTGCGACCCCCTCGACGTCCGGTACCCCGGCGGCGACGCCGTCGCCGGTCCCGACGGTCAAGCCGATCAACGGCACGTCCACCTGGCAGCAGGCCAGCGGCGACGCGACGCTGGTCAGCGCGCACGTGAAGGACCTGTTCGACAAGGTCGACTGTGCCAAGAAGGACTGGGCCGAGAAGATCGGCTATGGCCCGTCCGTCTGGGACAACCCGAAGACCCAGATCGTGGCCTGCGGGCTGTCCAACGGGACCAGCGGCGTGTGGTACAAATTCGTGCTCGCCCCGGCCCAGGTGCTCGGCAGCCAGGTCAAGTCGGCCAGCGCGACCCCCCAGACGTCCAGCACGTTCTGGCAGGTCAACCTGAACTTCAACGGCGCGGGCGGCAAGGCGTTCGGCACGCTGACCAGCCAGATGTACTCCCAGTACGGCAAGACCAGCTCGCCGCTCGACGACCTCGCGGTGGTGCTCGACGGCCAGGTGGTCTCGTTCCCGTCGATCAACCAGGGGGCGATCCTCGGCGGGTCCGCGCAGATCTTCGGCAGCTTCGACCAGGCGCAGGCCACCCAGCTCGCCACCGTGCTGTCCTACGGTTCGCTGCCGCTGACCTTCCACCAGGAGGCCGTGGAGACGGTCACTCCGCAGCTCGGCCACGACCAGCTCAACGCCGGGCTGCTGGCCGGGGCCATCGGGCTCATCCTGGTCATCATCTACCTGCTGTTCTACTACCGGGGCCTGGCCATCGTCGCGGTATCCAGCCTCGCCATCGCGGCGGTGCTGACCTACCTGGCAGTGATCGTGCTCGGCAAGTACCAGGGCTTCGCGCTGTCGCTGGCCGGCATCGCGGGCCTCATCGTGGCAGTCGGTATCACCGCGGACTCGTTCGTGGTGTTCTTCGAACGGCTACGTGACGAGGTGCGCGAGGGCGGCAAGTCGCTGCGCGCCGCGGTGGAGCATGGCTGGAGCCGGGCCCGGCGGACCATCCTGGTCTCCGACACCGTGTCGTTCCTCGCGGCGGCCCTGCTGTACTACTTCTCCATCGGCGACGTGAAGGGCTTCGCGTTCACCCTCGGCCTCACCACGATCATCGACCTGGTGGTGGTCTTCACCTTCACCAAGCCGGTGATGACGCTGCTGGCCCGGACCAAGTTCTTCGGCGGCGGCCATCCCTTGTCCGGCCTCGATCCGGTCCGCCTGGGGGCGCGGGCGCCCTGGCGCGGCACCCCCCGGACCCCCGTGCGGCCCAGGTCAGCCAGGCCGGCCACGGCGAAGGAGGCGTGATGGCGTCCCTCGGCAGCATCGGTGGCAAGCTCTACCGCGGCGAGGTCTCGGTCGAGTTCGTCGCCCGGCAGCGGCTCTGGTACACGATCTCCGGCGCGATCCTGGTGGTCAGCGCGGTGGCGCTGATCGTGTTCGGGCTGAACTTCAGCGTGGATTTCAAGGGCGGCTCGGTCTACCAGTTCGCGGCCGGTTCCTCGTCGATTTCGCAGGTGCGCCAGACGGTGAGCGGGGCCGGCGGCGGCGGCGACGCCATCGTGCAGAAGATCACGCCACTGGGTGGCGGGGCCGCGAAGTGGGAGGTGCAGACGCACCCGCTCACCGTCAAGCAGCAGAACAGCGTGCAGAACGCGATCAGCAGTAAGTTCGGCGTCCCTGACAACGAGATCGCCATCACCGCGATCGGGGCGAGCTGGGGCAGCCAGATCTCGCAGAAGGCCGCCGAGGCCCTCATCGCGTTCCTGATCGTGATCGTCATCTACCTGTCGATCGCATTCGAATGGAAGATGGCCGTCGCCGCGCTGGTCGCCCTCGCGCACGACATCGTCATCACCGTTGGCGTGTACGCGCTCGCCCATTTCCAGGTGAGCCCCGCGTCGGTCATCGGCCTGCTGACGATCCTTGGTTACTCCCTGTACGACACGGTGGTGGTGTTCGACAAGGTCAGGGAGAACACGGCCGGGCTGCTCGCCTCCAGCCGCTCCACCTACAGCCAGGCGGCGAACCAGGCGCTGAACCAGACGCTGGTCCGGTCGATCAACACCTCGATCATCGCCCTGCTGCCGGTGGCCTCGATCCTGTTCGTGGGTGCCGGGTTCCTCGGCGCGGGCGAGCTGAAGGACCTGGCGCTGGTGCTCTTCGTGGGCATGCTGTCCGGCACGTACTCCTCGATCTGCATCGCCACCCCGGTGCTGGCCGACCTGAAGGAGCGCGAGCCGCAGTACAAGGCGCTCGCCAGGCGGGTGCAGTTGCGCGCCTCCGGCGGCCGCGCGGCCCAGCGCGCCGCGGCCAAGGCGGCGGCCACCACCAAGCCGGCCTCCCGCCGCGGTGGCGGCAAGCCGGCCGGTGACGCGGCGGACGCGGACCTGGCCGCGGCCGGTCCGCGGGACACCGGGCCGGACGTGATAGATCAGACGGCCGACGACGCCGCGGACACCGACGCCGAGACATCGGGGGAGCCCGTTGCCGCGGCCGCGAGCCAGCCCTCCGCGCGCAGCGGCCCGCGGCCCGGCCCGCGCCAGCAGCCCCGCCGCACCAGCGCGGCCAAGCGCCGGCCCAGCGGCAAGAAGCGGCGGCGGTAGCGGCCTTGGCAGACGACGGAGCAGCCACGGGCACCGGGCTGGCCGATCTGATCGCTGCCCGGGTCCGCGACATCCCTGACTACCCGAAGCCCGGGATCGTGTTCAAGGACATCACGCCGCTGCTTGCCGACGGCGCCGCGCTCCACGCGGTGGTGAGCGCCCTGGCCACCGGGCACGGGCCGGTCGACAAGGTGGTCGGGATCGAGGCGCGCGGGTTCATCCTGGCCGCTGCGGCAGCCTGTGAGCTGGGCGCGGGGTTCGTGCCGGTCCGCAAGCAGGGCCGGCTGCCCGGGCCCACCTACGCGCAGAGCTACCAGCTTGAGTACGGGACCGCCACCATCGAGGTGCACCAGGACGCGTTCGACCCGGGAGAGCGGGTCCTGATCATCGATGACGTGCTGGCCACCGGCGGGACGGCGGAGGCAACGGCCAGCCTGGTCCGCCGGGCCGGGGCGGAGATCGTCGGGCTGGCCGTCATCTTGGAGCTCACCTTCCTCGGCGGCCGGGCCAAACTCACCGGGGAGCCCTTGCGGGCCCTGTTGAAGGTGTGACCGCCGGGGCGCGGGCACAATTACCCGGCAACACGCGTTATTACTTGTCGCCGTAGGCGCCGTCAGGGCCAACCGACAGACCGTTCTGACAGGCGCCGATAGACTAGAGATCTGGGCGGACGACAGGAGCGCATGTGGCAGGTGACGTAGCAACGACCGGCACGGCCGCCGCTGACGTCACCCAGTCCGCCCCGGAGCGGGGGGAATCCCCCGTTCCCGGGCAGGACGCAGAGGTGGCGCGCGAGGCGGCGCCGCCGCGCCGTGCCCGCTCGCGCCCCGCTCCGGCGGCCGGCCCGCCAGCGCCTGACCCGGCCACAGCATCGCCCGCATCCGCGCCAGCGGCCGTCCCCGTTGCCGCGCCGGGCCAGGCCGCAGCCGACTCGCCCGGCAGCACCGGGGGAGCCGGGGTCCGCCGGCGGCTGGCCCGCCTCGGCGCGCCCCGCGGCGGCGGGATCAACCCGGTGCTGGAACCGCTGATCAAAACGGTCCGGGCAACGCATCCCAAGGCGGACATCAGGCTCATCGACCGCGCCTACGAGGTAGCCGCGCACTGGCACGCCGGCCAGATGCGCAAGAGCGGTGACCCATTCATCACCCATCCGCTCGCGGTGACCACGATCCTGGCCGAACTCGGCATGAACACCGACACCCTCTGCGCCGCCTTGCTGCACGACACCGTGGAGGACACCGCCTACACCCTCGCCGAACTGCGCAAGGACTTCGGCGACGAGGTGGCCGCGCTGGTCGACGGGGTCACCAAGCTGGACCGGGTCAAGTACGGGGAGGCCGCCGAGGCCGAGACCGTCCGCAAGATGGTCGTCGCGATGGCCCGCGACATCCGGGTGCTGGTGATCAAGCTCGCCGACCGGCTGCACAACATGCGCACGCTGCGCTACCTGCCACGGGAGAAGCAGGAGCGCAAGTCCCGGGAGGTGCTGGAGATCTTCGCCCCGCTGGCGCACCGGCTGGGCATGAACACGATCAAGTGGGAACTGGAAGACCTCGCCTTCGCGACCCTGTACCCCAAGCGGTACGACGAGATCGCCCGGATGGTCTCCGAAAGGGCCCCCGAGCGGGAGTTGTTCCTGCAGGACGTGGTCGAAGAGGTCAAGGCCGACCTGCGCGAGGCCAAGATCAAGACGTGGGTCACCGGGCGGCCCAAGCACTACTACTCCGTCTACCAGAAGATGATCGCCCGGAACGTCGGCTTCGACGAGATCTACGACCTGGTGGGCATCCGCGTCCTTGTCGACACCGTGCGGGACTGCTACGCGACGCTCGGCACCATCCACGCCCGGTGGAATCCCATCCCGGGGCGGTTCAAGGACTACATCGCGATGCCGAAGTTCAACATGTACCAGTCGCTGCACACGACGGTCATCGGCCCGGAGGGCAAGCCGGTCGAACTGCAGATCAGGACCTGGGGCATGCACCGGCGGGCGGAGTACGGCGTCGCCGCGCACTGGAAGTACAAGGAAGAGTCACTCGTCCCCGGCGGCCGGAGCGGGGCGCCGGCCACCGGCGACATGGTCTGGCTGCGGCAACTGGTGGACTGGCAGCGGGAGACGGCGGACCCGGCCGAGTTCCTCGAGTCGCTGCGGTTCGACCTCGGCGCGGCCGAGGTCTACGTCTTCACCCCCAAGGGCCAGGTGATCGCGCTGCCGCAGGGCGCCACCCCGGTGGACTTCGCCTACGCGATCCACACCGAGGTCGGCCACCGGTGCATCGGCGCCAGGGTCAACGGGCGGCTGGTCGCGCTGGAGAGCGCCCTCGACAACGGCGACACCGTGGAGATCTTCACCTCCAAGGCGCCGGACGCCGGGCCGAGCAGGGACTGGCTCGGCGTTCGTCAAGAGCGCCCGGGCCCGGAACAAGATCAGGCACTGGTTCTCCAAGGAGCGGCGGGAGGCCGCGGCGGAGACCGGCAAGGGCGCGATCGCCCGCGCCATGCGCAAGCAGGGCCTGCCGCTGCAGCGGATGGCGACCGGCGACGCGCTGCTTGCCATCGCCACCGAAATGCACTTCAACGACCTGTCCGCGCTGTATGCGGCCGTCGGTGAGGGTCATGTCAGCGCCCAGTCCGTGGTCAGCAAGCTGGTCCAGTCCGTGGGCGGGGTGGCGGGCGCGCAGGACGACCTCGCCGAGACCGCGCTGCCCACCCGGCCGCCACGCCCCAGCCCGGGCAACGACTCGGGCGTCGTGGTCGAGGGGGCGGCCGATGTCTGGGCCAGGCTGTCCCGCTGCTGCACTCCCGTTCCGGGGGACGAGATCACCGGGTTCGTCACCCGGGGCCACGGTGTCTCCGTGCACCGTGCCGACTGCACCAACCTGCGGCACCTGCTCGACTCCGAGCCGGAGCGCCTGGTGGCGGTCCGGTGGTCACCCACCGAGGACTCGCTGTTCCTCGTCGCGATCCAGGTGGAGGCCCTCGACCGCACGGGGCTGCTGTCCGACGTCACCCGCTCCATCTCAGACCAGCACGTCAACATCTTGTCCGCGTCGGTGACCACCACCAGGGACCGGGTGGCGGTGAGCAAGTTCACCTTCGAGATGGGCGACCCCAAGCATCTCGGGCACGTGCTGCGCGCGGTACGCGCCATCGACGGCGTCTACGACGTCTACCGCGTCACCAATTGAAGAGCGACCCCGGAACCCCCGATGGCCTGCGGCCCCGTTCCTTCGTCACGAGGCCTTGGCCCTGTCGGCTCGCGCTTCAGGATTACCCGGTGAGTTCGGCTAGGGTGCGCTCGGCTTCCTCGAGCCAGGAGCGGCGGGCGTCCAGGGCTTCCTGGGCGTCCTGAACGGCCCGCGGGTTGTCCGCCTCCTGAGCCTTGGCCAGCTGGTCCTCCAGCCCGGCGATCGCGCTGCGGATCTGGTCCACGGTGCCCCTGGCCCGCGCCAGCGCCTCGGGATTGGACCGGCGCCACTGGGCGTCCTCCGCCTTGCGCACCGCGTCCTCGATCCGGCGCAGCCCGGACTCCAGCCGCTCGTGTGCCTCCCGCGGCACCGGGCCCGCCTGCTCCCAGCGCTCCTGGATGCCCCGCAGCGCGGCACGCGCGGCGCGGACGTCGGTCACCGGGACGAGTTTGCCTGCCTCCTCCAGCAGTTCGGTCTTGATGGCGGCATGTTCACGCAGCGCGGCGTCCTTGGCCGAGTACACCTCGCCCCTGGCACGGAAGAAGGTGTCCTGCGCGGTCTTGAACCGGTTCCACAGCTCGTCTTCGTCCGTCCGGGACGCCCGGCCCGCCGCCTTCCAGGACCGCATCAGGTCACGGAAGGAGGCGGCGGTGGCCGACCAGTCGGTGGAGTCGGCGAGAGCCTCCGCCTCCTCGCAGAGCTGTTCCTTGCGCACCTTGGCCTCGTCGCGCTCCTCGGTCAATTCGGCGAAGTAGGCCTTGCGGCGCTTGTTGAAAGCGTTGCGGGCCGCGGATAGCCGTTTCCACAGCGCGGTCTCCACCGCACGGTCGGCCCGCGGCGCGGCCTTCCATTCCTCCAGCAGCTGCCGCAGCCGCTCACTGCTGTTCTTCCAGTGGGTCGCCTCGGCCGCGATGGTCTCGGCCTCGATGACGATGGCCTCCTTGATGCTCCTGGCCTCGGTGCGCACCTGGTCACGCTGCGCGCGGACCTCCACCTGGCGCTCATCCACCTTGCCGGTCAGCGCCTCCAGCCGGGCCTGGAGCTGGCCGAGGTCGCCGATCGCATGGGCGTCGGTCACCGACGCCTGCAGCCGATCGATCCCCGCGCGGGCCTGAGCTGGCGACAGATCGGTGGTGGTGATCCGCTGCTCGAGCAGGCTGACCTCGGTGTCCAGCGCGGCGAACTTGCGCTGGTAGAAGGTCAGCGCCTCCTCGGGGCTGCCAGCCTGCCAGGACCCGATCACCCGCTCCCCGTCGGCGGTGCGCACGTAAACCGTGCCGTCGGCATCCACCCGGCCCCACGGATCGTTGGCGCTGGTCACCGCGAACCTCCTGCTCAGACCCGAACCCAGGTAAAGGGTGTGTCAGGCCTTGGTAATAGTGACACTTTCGATGGTGACCTTCTCCTTCGGATGGCCATCACCGTTGCCGTTGCTGTTGTCTGTGCCCGCCTTGGCCACATTCTGGATGATTCCCAGTCCACTGACGATTTCGCCGAACGGCGTGTAGCTCG
Source organism: uncultured Actinomycetes bacterium (assembly GCA_963806145.1). Classification (GTDB taxonomy): domain Bacteria; phylum Actinomycetota; class Actinomycetes; order Streptosporangiales; family Streptosporangiaceae; genus DASXKD01. Next base: position 41,369 of record CAWDXD010000004.1, on the reverse strand, counting down.
CCGGCAGCGTTAGCGAATTGCGATAAACGAGGAAGAACTGGCTCCCGTTGGTGCCGGGGCCGGAGTTGGCCATGGCCACCGTGCCCTGGCTGTACTTGGCCCCGGTCAGGTTCTCGTCGGCGAACTTGTACCCGGGCCCGCCGCTGCCCGTCCCGGTGGGGTCGCCGCACTGCAGCACGTAGATGCCTGCCGTGGTAAGCCGGTGGCACGGGGTGCTGTTGAAGTACTTCTTCGCCGCCAGGTAGATGAACGAGTTGACGGTGCAGGTCGCCTTGTGGTTGAGCAGGTCCATGACGATCGTGCCCCGGTTGGTCTTGATCGTGGCCTGGTACTTGGCCGCCTTGAAGGCCGGCTTGGCAGGCGGGATGCCCACCTTGCGTGCGGGCGTCCCGCTCGTGCTGTATGTGCAGTGCGTCGCGGGCTCGGCGGCGAGCGACGGCGTGGGGGTCGGCGTGGGCGTGGGCAGCGCGGTGGGCGTGGCCGTGGGGCTGGTTGTGGCGGCCGAGGTGGGATTGCCGCCGCCGTTCCCCAACGTGAGATAGGCGGCGCCACCAAGCAAGACCACCGCGCAGCAAGCGGCGGCGATGATACTGACCACCCGCCATCGGTGGGTGCGCTCGGCCCGCCTCGCCTGCTGCCGCTCGTAACGCTCCCGGGCGAGCTTGCGCTGGCGCTCCTTTTTCCCCGCCACGCTGCCGCCCTCCTTCCTTGAAGTATGAACGGTGTAGCTGATCTGCGAAACTTCGCGAATCGTACCCGGCGAAGCCTAGAAACGGCGCCGCTGTTATCGGTTCGTCGCGCGGGCGGGCGGATCGGTAGCCTAGAGGCGCTCCGTCAACCCGCCCGAACCGCTTTCTCCAGGGGAGGATTACCCGTGCTCATCGCCGGGTTCCCGGCTGGCTCATTCGCCACCAACTGCTATGTGGTGGCCCCTGGCCCGGGGGAGGAGTGCATCATCATCGACCCCGGGCAGGACGCCGAGCCGGGTGTCACGGAACTGCTCGCCGAGTACCGTCTGCGGCCGGTGGCGGTGCTGGCGACCCATGGCCACGTCGACCACATCTGGTCGGTAGCGCCGGTGTGCGGTGCCCAGGGCATCCCGGCCTACATCCACCCGGCCGACCGCGACCTGCTCTCCGACCCCGCCAAGGGCTTCCCGCTGCAGGTGGGCCAGCAGTTGTTCCGCGGGCTGACCTTCACCGAGCCCGACGATGTGATCGAGCTTGCCGACGGGATGACGCTGCGGCTTGCCGGTGTCGAGTTGGTGGTGGACCATGCCCCCGGTCACACACCCGGCTCGGTGACGTTCCGGACCGGCAATAAGGGGGAACCTCGGGAGCCGTCTCGTCGGGACGGCGGGGCCCAAGGCCCCGTGACGAAGGAACGGGGTCTTGGGGCAGCGGGGGATTCCGGGCCATCGGGGTCTGGGGTGTCCCCAGACAGTGGAGTGTTCCCCCGGGCCAGCACGCAGAGCGTGCTGTTCTCGGGAGACCTGCTGTTCGCCGGCTCGATCGGCCGCACCGACTTGCCTGGTGGCGACTATCCGACCATCCTGGACAGCCTGTCCCGGGTGTGCCTGGTGCTCCCCGACGACACGCGGGTGCTGCCCGGGCACGGCCCGCAGACGACCATCGGCGCCGAGCGCGCCACGAACCCGTTCCTGGCCGGGCTTACTCCCGGGCCGGGGCCGTCCCCGCGCTCCGGGAGCGGGCCCCCGGCGCCGGCCGCCGGGCCGGAGGGGCCGGGCCTGTGATGAAAGAGGCTGATCACGCGATGATTCGATCCCACGGGGCGGGGACCCTCCGCCGGGACCAGGCGGGGGAGCAGGTGACCCTGGCCGGCTGGGTGGCGCGGCGCAGGGACCACGGCGGCGTGGTCTTCATCGACCTGCGCGACGCCAGCGGGGTGGTGCAGGTGGTGTTCCGCGGTGAGGGCGAGGACCGGCCCGAGCACGCGCTGCGCGCCGAGTTCTGCATCAAGGTGACCGGCGAGGTGCGTGAGCGCCCGGCCGGGAACGAGAACCCGGAACTCCCTACCGGGGAGATCGAGGTGGTCGCGAGCGAGCTGGAGGTGCTGGGCGAGGCCGATCCGCTGCCCTTCCCCGTGGAGGGAGCGGGGGAGCTGAGCGAGGACATCCGGCTGCGGTACCGCTACCTGGACATCCGGCGGGCCGAGACGGCCGCCGCCCTGCGGCTGCGCTCCGAGGCGTCGTACCTGGCCGGCGACGTCATGCGGGAGCACGGCTTCGTCCAGGTGGAGACCCCCTACCTGACCCGGTCTACCCCGGAGGGCGCGCGGGACTTCGTGGTCCCGGTCCGGCTGCGGCCCGGTTCCTGGTACGCACTGCCGCAGTCCCCGCAGTTGTTCAAGCAGCTGCTGATGGTCGGCGGGCTGGAGCGCTACTACCAGCTCGCCCGCTGCTTCCGTGACGAGGACTTCCGCGCCGACCGGCAGCCGGAGTTCACCCAGATCGACATCGAGATGAGCTTCGTCACCAGGGAAGACGTCATCGCGGTGGCCGAGGACCTGGTGGCGCGGCTGTGGGCGGACCTGGCCGGTTACCAGATCGCCAGGCCCATTCCCCGGATGACCTACGCCGAGGGCATGCGCAGGTTCGGGTCCGACAAGCCGGACCTGCGGTTCGGCTGCGAGCTGGCCGACCTGACCGGCTACTTCGGCCAGACCTCGTTCCGGGTGTTCCAGGCGCCGCACGTCGGGGCGGTCGTGATGCCCGGCGGGGCCGGCCAGTCCCGCAGGGAACTCGACGGCTGGCAGGAGTGGGCCCGCTCCCGTGGTGCCCGCGGCCTGGCGTACGTGCTGATCGGGCCGGACGGGGCCGTGTCGGACAGCGGCCCGGTCGCGCGGCACCTGTCGGACGCCGAGCGCGCCGGGCTGGCCGAGGCGGCCGGTGCGGCAGCGGGCGACTGTGTGTTCTTCGCGGCCGGCCCGCCCGCCCAGGCGCGCGCGCTTCTCGGCGCGGCCCGCCTGGAGATCGGCCACCGGCTCGGTCTCATCGACCCCGCCGCCTGGTCGTTCCTGTGGATCGTGGACCCGCCCATGTTCGAGGCGGACGGCGAGGACGGCTGGACCGCGGTGCACCATCCGTTCACCGCGCCGCTGCCCGAATGGGCGGACAAGTTCGCTGTCGAGCCGGACAAGGCGCTCGCCGACGCCTACGACCTGGTACTCAACGGCGTGGAGATCGGCGGTGGCAGCCTGCGTATCCACCGCCAGGACATGCAGGAACAGGTCTTCGACGTCATCGGGCTGACGCCCGAGCAGGCGAAGTCGCAGTTCGGCTTCTTGCTTGAGGCGTTCCGCTACGGTGCGCCGCCGCACGGGGGGATCGCCTTCGGCTGGGACCGGACGCTGATGCTGCTGGCCGGGCGGGACACGATCCGTGACGTGATCGCGTTCCCGAAGGCGGCGTCCGGGCTCGATCCGCTGACCGGTGCGCCAACTCCGATCACTGCGGCGCAGCGCAAGGAAGCGGGCATCGACGCCGTGCCCCAGCCGGAGAAGCCCGCCTGATCCGCGGCTTGCCCGGGCGCTGGGATACCGGAAACCCTTGTCGCCGGGGCCGGATAACCTCAGGACGTGACGAGAGGTGACGGGCAGGCGGAGAGCCTGTTTGACGCGGCGGCCAAGGAAGCCGAGCAGGCCGCCGCGCCGCTCGCCGTGCGGATGCGGCCGCGCACCCTGGATGAGGTCGTCGGGCAGCGGCATCTGACCGGCCCCGGGGCGCCGTTCCGCAAACTCATTGATCATGACGCCGCGATGTCGGTGGTGCTGTGGGGGCCGCCGGGAACCGGGAAGACCACCCTTGCCCATGTGGTGAGCGAGGTGACCAGCCGGCGCTTCACCGAACTGTCGGCGGTCACCGCCGGCGTGAAGGACGTCCGGGCGGCCATCGAGGTGGCCCGCCGCGACCTGGGGCTCACCAGCACCCAGACGGTCTTGTTCATCGACGAGGTGCACCGATTCAACAAGGCCCAGCAGGATGCGCTGCTGCCCGCGGTGGAGAACCGCTGGGTCTCGTTCATCGGCGCGACCACGGAGAACCCCTTCTTCTCCGTGGTGGGGCCGCTGCTGTCCCGGTCGCTGCTGCTCACCCTGGAGCCGCTCAGCGATGACGACGTGCGTGCGGTGATCGAGCGCGCGCTGGCCGACGAGCGCGGGCTGGGCGGGGCGGTGACCCTGGCCGGGGATGCCGCCGAGCACCTGGTGCAACTGGCCGGTGGTGATGCCCGGCGGGCGCTCACCTACCTGGAATCGGCCGCGCTTGGCCTGCCCGAGGGCGCGGAGATCGGCCTCGAAGCGCTGGAACGGGCGGTGGATCGTGCCGCGGTCCGTTACGACCGCGACGGCGACCAGCACTACGACGTCATCAGTGCCTTTATCAAGAGCATCCGCGGCAGCGATGCCGACGCCGCGCTCCACTACCTGGCCAGGATGATCGAGGCGGGGGAGGATCCGCGCTTCATCGCCCGGCGGCTGATCGTGCACGCGAGCGAGGACGTGGGGATGGCCGACCCGTCGGCGCTCGGCGTGGCGGTCGCGGCCGCGCACGCGGTGGAGTTCGTCGGGCTGCCCGAGGCCAGGATCAACCTGGCCCAGGCGACGATCCACCTCGCGCTGGCGCCGAAGTCGAACGCGGTGATCAAGGCGATCAACGCGGCGGCCGCCGACGTCCGGGCCGGGCTGACCGGCCCGGTGCCCACCCACCTGCGTGACGCCAGTTACCGTGGCGCCGCCCGCCTCGGCCACGGCCAGGGTTATCAGTACCCGCATGACGACCCGGACGGGGTCGTGGCACAGCAGTACGCGCCCGACGCCGTCGCCGGGCGCCAGTACTACGAGCCGTCCCGGCATGGGGCCGAGGCGCGCTACGCGGACCGCTCGGAGCGGATACGGGCGATCCTGGGCAGGTCAGGGGAGGTCACCGAACGCTGACCATCCTCCGGCGCACAGGCGGTAGGGTCGGGCGGGTGGAGATTCGGGCATGCTGACCGCGGTCTGGGCGGCGGTCGTGGCCGCGGCGGCGGCCTTCGTGGTCGGGGTCGCCGTGGCGGTGTACGTCATGCTGAAGGCCGCCCGGCTGATGTCGGAGACCTCCGCGGCGGTCGCTGGCCTGCGTGAGCGCGGCGACCTGCTGATCGAGCGGGCCAACGCCGCCATCGACCAGGCGGGCGAGCAGATCGCCAGGACCGAGACCGTGACCGCGAGCATGGAAGGCGTCACCGCCGCCATGGCTCAGATGACCGGCCACCTCACCGCCACAGCACCCGCGCTCCCCGCCCCGGGCGAGGGCACCAGTGGGCCGCTGACCTGGGCCGCGGCTCTGGCGTACGGGGTGCGCTGGGCGCTCGGCGCGCGCCGCCCCGGCCGGGACGCACCTTGGCCGGCCGGGCAGGGCCACGCCGGGTATGGCCACGCGGGGCAGGGCCACGCCGGGCCACAGGGACGCCGGCCGGGCCGCGCGGACCGGCCGCGCGGCCGGGCCGCGCAGCCAGACCGCCCAGCCGGCCGCCAGATGGCCACCCCGGCCAGCCGCGCCGCGGCCGCCCCCGCCGCCCGCAAGGCAGCCGCCCCGGCCAGCCGCAGGGCGGTCGCACTGGCCACCCGCCGGGTGGCCGCGCTGGCCAGCCGGAGCAACGGGACGCCGCGATGATGCGCAGGGTGTTCTGGCTGGTGCTCGGCGCGGTGCTCGGCGTGACCGGCTACCGCAAGGCGACGGCGATCGCGCGGTCGCTGCGGCCGGCGCCGCGGGCGAGCGCGCTCGCCGGGTTCGCCGCCGACGTCCGCGAGGGCATGGCGGTCTATCGGGAACGACAGGCCCGGTCGCCAGCGTCTACCCTCGAAGGTCACCGGCGCCGGGGGCTGCCCGCGGGCAGCCCCGCGGCCAGCCAGCCGCACCCGGTCACCCACCACCACGACGAACTGAAGGATGGCCGCTGATGGAGTCGGCAGAGATCGTGCGCCGTTTCCTGACCTATTTCGAACAGCAGGATCACGCGATCGTGCCCTCGGCCAGCCTGGTCGCCGACGACCCCACGCTGCTGTTCGTCGTCGCCGGGATGCAGCCGTTCAAGCCCTATCTCCTCGGCCAGCAGACCCCCCCGTGGAAGCGGGTGGCCGACGTGCAGAAGTGCCTGCGCACCCTGGACATCGAAGAGGTCGGCAAGACCACCAGGCACGCGACGTTCTTCCAGATGCTCGGCAACTGGTCGTTCGGGGACTACTTCAAGGACCAGATGATCCCCTGGGCCTGGGAACTGCTCACCCGGTCGGAGTCCGACGGCGGGTTCGGGTTCCCCGAGGACCGGCTGTGGGCGACCGTGCTGCCCGACGACACCGAATCCTTCGCGGTCTGGCGGCACGTGGTCGGCCTGCCGGAGAGCCGCATCCAGTTCCGCGGCCTGAAGGACAACTACTGGCACATGGGCGTGCCGGGCCCTGGCGGCCCCTGCTCGGAGATCTACTACGACCGCGGGCCTGAGTACGGCCGTGACGGTGGCCCGGAAGCGGACGAGGACCGCTTCCTGGAGATCTGGAACTGCGTCTTCATGGAGGACGTGCTCAGCGCGGTGCGGGCCAAGGACGACTTCGACGTCGAGGGCCCGCTGCCGTTCAAGAACGTGGACACCGGCATGGGCCTGGAGCGGATGGCCTCCATCCTGCAGGGCGTGGACAACCTCTACGAGATCGACACCACCTGGAAGATCCTCGACCGGGCCGCTGAGCTGACCGAGCAGAAGTACGGCGCGGACCACCGCACCGACGTGGCCCTGCGGGTGGTCGCCGACCACGTCCGCAGCGCGGTCATGCTGGTCGACGACGGGGTGCTGCCCAGCAACGAGGCGCGCGGTTACGTGCTGCGGCGGATCCTGCGCCGCAGCATCCGCAACCTGCGGACGCTGTCCGGCGGGCAGCGCGGCGGCGGGGGCGGCATGCCATCCCGCCGGGACGGAGAGAACGAGCGCTACCTGCACGAGCTGACCGCCGCCGCGATCGGCGCGATGGCGCCGCAGTTCCCCGAGCTGCCCGCGGACGCGGCGAAGATCCACGCGGTGATCGACGCCGAGGAGGCGGCGTTCGCGGCGACGCTGCGGACCGGAACGGCGATCTTCGACGCCGCGGTCGGCGAGGTCAAGCGGCGCGGCGGCGCGGCTTTGGGCGGGGTGGTGGGGTCGAGGCTAGAGCTGTCCGGCGACCAGGCCTTCCAGCTGCACGACACCTACGGCTTCCCGATCGACCTGACCCTGGAGATGGCCGGTGAGCAGGGTCTGGCCGTGGACGAGGACGGGTTCAGGCGGCTCATGGCCGAGCAGCGCCGCCGGGCCAAGGACGACTCGCGGGCGAAGAAGACCGGCAACCTCGACATCTCGGTGCTCACCGCGCTGCTCGAAAAGTCGGGCAGGGTGACCTTCACCGGGTACGAGGAGTCCTCCGGCGAGGCGACGGTGACCGGGCTGCTGGTGAACGGCGCCACGGTGCCGGTGGCGGGCGCCGGGACCGAGGTGGAGGTGGTGCTCGACCGCACCCCCTTCTACGCCGAGGGCGGTGGCCAGCTCGCGGACACCGGGGTCATCAAGACCGCCGGGCCGACCGGCGGGGCGGGCAGCCTGGTCAAGGTGCACGACGTGCAGGCGCCGGTGCCCGGCCTGATCGTCCACCGCGGGGTGGTGACCGAGGGAGAGGCGGCGGTCGGTGCGCCCGCCTACGCGGAGATCGACGTCGAGCGGCGCCGTGCCGTGTCCCGCTCGCACACCGCGACCCACCTCATCCACCGCGCCTTCCGCGGTGCGCTCGGTGACTCGGCCGCGCAGGCGGGCTCGGAGAACTCGCCGGGGCGGCTGCGGCTGGACTTCACCGCCTCCGGCGCGGTGCCGCCCTCGGTGCTGCGGGACGTCGAGGAAGAAGTGAACACCGTGCTCATCGACGACCTTGCGGTCCGTGCGTTCACCGCGCCGCTCGAGGAGGCGCGGGCGATGGGCGCGCTGGCGCTGTTCGGCGAGAAGTACGGCGACGAGGTCCGGGTGGTCGAGGTCGGCGACTACTCCCGTGAACTGTGCGGCGGCACCCACGTGGTGCGCTCGGGCCAGCTAGGGCTGGTGAAGATCCTCGGGGAGTCCTCCATCGGGTCCGGGGTCCGCCGGGTCGAGGCGCTGGTCGGCACCGACGCGTTCCGTTACCTGGCGACCGAGAGCCTGCTGGTGAGCCAGTTGTCCGAGCAGCTCAAGGCGCGCCGCGAGGAACTCCCCGAGCGGGTCTCCGCCTTGGTGACCAGGGTCCGCGATGCCGAGCGGGAACTGGAGCGGCTGCGCTCGGCTCAGTTGCTCGGCGGCAGCGGCGACCTGGCCGCCGGTGCTGAGGACCTCGCAGGGGTGGCCTTCGTCGCGCACCGGGTGCCCGACGGGACCGGCGCCGACGGGATCCGCACGCTCGCCCTTGACGTGCGCGGACGGCTCAACGACCGGCCAGCGGTCGTCGTGGTGGCCGGTGTTCCCGCCGACCGCCCGTCCGTCGTGGTCGCGGTCAATGACCGGGCCCGCGAGAAGGGGCTGGCGGCCGGCGCGCTGGTCAAGAAGGCAGCCGCGGCGCTGGGCGGTGGCGGTGGTGGCCGCGACGACGTGGCTCAGGGCGGCGGCGCGCCACTCGGTGATCGCGGATCCACCGCTGTTGACGAGGCATTTAGCGTGGTGCGGGCGGTTGTGACAGACATAGCAGGACATGGTGGCGTAGCTTGAGACTGTGCTACAGCCCCCCCGCAGAGCTGGCGCAATTCTCGACACACAGGCCAGGTGCGTGAGAAGCGGCGTACGGCTCGCCATAGATCTTGGGTCGGCACGCGTTGGAGTGGCCCGGTGCGACCCGGATGGCCTGCTGGCCAGCCCGCTCGCTACTGTCGCACGTGGCCGCGGCGACCTGGAGGCCCTCGCCGCCCTGGCACGCGAGCAGGGTGCCGTGGAGGTCATTGTCGGGTTGCCGACCAGCCTGTCCGGCCGCGCCGGTACGGCTGCGGCTGAGGCCAGGGCGTTCGCCAAGGCCCTCGCCACCCGGCTGGCACCGTTGCCCGTGCGGCTGGTGGACGAGCGGTTCACCACCGTGATCGCTCATGACGCGCTGCGCCAGGGGGGCGCGGATCGCGGCAGCGCCGCACGCAGGTCGACAAGGCCGCTGCCGCGCTCATCCTGCAGGGGGCACTGGATGCGGAGCGCTCCACCGGCGAGCCCGCGGGCGAACTGGTGGCGTCAGCCCCCGGAGCCGGGGGATGACCCGCCACCGCAGGGACGACCCAGAAGACATCGGCGGGGACGCGCCCTGGCGTGCCCCGGACTACGATCAGCAGGCCGCGCCGCCGGATGCGCGCGCTGACTACTACGCGGCGCCCTGGGGCGGGTCCGCGGCGGGCGCGCCGCGCCCCGCGCGGGGCGCACTGGGCACCTCCGGCGGCCGGGACGACCTGCCCGGCGAGGCCACCGGGCCGCCGTGGGAACTCCCCGGCTGGAATGAGGCGGTACCGGCGCAGCGCCAGCCGCGCGATGACAGCGCACATCCGTCCGGCCCGCTGCCGCAGGTGAACTCCGGCCCGATGCCGCGGCTGCCGTCGGAAACCTGGCCGCCCGCGGCCTCGGGGCCGCTGCCCACGGTGCCGCGGCAGCCGTGGCCTGCCGACCAGAGCAGGTATCCGGCCGCCCGCCACAGGGACGGCGGATTCGGCGGCCAGGATGACACCAGCTATCTGCGCACCGGTTCCGGTTACGGTGACGACGGTTTCGGCAGCGGCGAGTACCCGGCGCAAGGCGGCGGCACGGGCTATCCCGGCGAGGATACGGGCTACGGCGAGCCCGGGTATGGCGACAGTTTCCCCGGGCACGGTGATGGGCGCGGCGGCCACCCGCACGACTACGGCGATGACGGCGGGGATTACGGCGGCGCCGGTACTACGACGAGCCCGGGTACCACGACGAGCCCGGTTATGCCGGCGAGCCGGACTACCCGGGGCAGCACGGTTACCCCGAGGGGGGTGGCTACCCGGGCGCGGACTACCCCGGCCAGGCCGGCTACGGCGAGCAGGACTATGCCCCCGCGGATGGCTACGCCGGTCACGACGGCTACGCCGACGAGCCCGGCTACCCCGGCCAGGACGGTTACCCGGCGGGGCACGGCGACGGCTACCCGGACGACACCGGTTACCAGCCCGCGGATGACTACCTGCCCGGCCCTGGCCAGCCGCATCCCGACCCGTACGACCGGCCGCTGCGGGATGACCCAGATGATCATGGGCATGGTGACCGCGGGGGCTGGTACGGCGACGTGGACGAGGACCAGGCCTGGGGGAGGACGGACGACTCCGGTCTCCTGCCCGGGTTCAGCGACGAGGGTGACTACCACCGCGCCGGGGGGCGTGGTGCCGCCCCGGCCCGCCCGGTCCGCGCCGAACGCAGCGGACCGCCCAGCCGCCCGCGCGGGCCCAAGCCCAAGCGCAAGAGCGCCATGCGCCGCGCGGCGCCGTGGATCGCCCTCACCGTCCTCGTGCTCGTGCTCGGCGTGGCCGGCGGAGGCTTCTTCTACTTCTGGCACAACTACCTGCACCCGCCGGACTACTCCGGCCCGGGCACGGGCATCGTCAGGGTCCAGATCAAGCCCGGCGAGACCGCCACCCAGGTGGGCGAGCAACTGCAGGCCCGAGGGCGTGGTCGCGAGCGTGCGCGCCTTCGCCAACGCGGCGAAGGCGAGCGGCAAAGGCAGTTCGCTCGAGCCGGGCTTCTACCGGATGCACGAGCACATGGCCGCCGCGCTGGCGTTCGCGCTGCTGCTGAAGCCCTCCTCCAGGATCCAGCTCACCGTGGTGATCACCGAGGGGCGAGCGGCTGTCCGAGATCATCGCGACCCTCGGCAAGCGCCACCGGGAACCTGAAGGGCTACCAGCAGGCGATCAAGAACGTCTCGGCCCTCGGCCTGCCTTCCTACGCCAAGGGCAACCCCGAGGGCTACCTGTTCCCCGCCACCTACACCATCCAGCCCGGCACCCAGCCGGTCCAGGTGCTCCGGGCCATGGTGCTGCGCTTCAACCAGGAGGCGCAGAGCGTCAACCTGCCCGCGGTGGCGGCCAAGGACCAGATCAGCGAGGGTGACGCCATCATCGTCGCCAGCCTGATCCAGGCGGAGGGCAAGCGCCCCCAGGACCTGCCGAAGATCGCCCGGGTGATCTACAACCGGCTGAACCAGAAGATGAAGCTCCAGCTTGGACACCACCGTGCTGTACGCCCGGCACTCCCGGGCCGCGGACGTCACGGTCGCGCAGACCCAGAACACCAAGTCGCCGTACAACACCTACCTGCACGCGGGGCTGCCTCCTGGGCCGATCGACAGCCCCGGCGATGCCGCCATCAAGGCCGCGCTGCACCCGTCGCCGATAACCGACGACTGGACCTACTTCCTCACCGTGAACCCGAAGACCGGGCTGACCAAGTTCACCAACAACTTCACGGTGTTCCAGCAGTACCAGGCCGAGCTGGCGAACTACATGGCGACCCACCACTAGGACATGCGCAGGGCATAGGCTCCTCCGGGTGAGAGCCGCGGTTCTTGGCGCGCCCATCGCGCACTCGCTGTCGCCTGTGCTGCACCGGGCGGCCTACCAGGCGCTCGGCCTGACCGGGTGGTCCTACGAGGCGATCGAGTGCGACGAGGCGCGGCTGCCGGCCGTGCTCGGCGGGTGCGGGCCGGACTGGGCCGGGCTGTCGCTGACCATGCCGCTCAAGCGCGCCGTGCTGCCGCTGCTCGACGAGATCGAGCCGCTGGCCCGCGAGGTGGGTGCCGCGAACACGGTGGTGTTCTCCGGCGGCCGGCGGCACGGGCACAACACCGACGTGCCCGGCATGATCGCCGCCCTCGCCGAGGCCGGCGTCAGCCGCCGCGCCGGGCGGGGCCCCCCGCCCGCCAACGGTGCTGATCCTCGGCGGCGGCGCGACCGCCTGCTCCGCGCTGGCCGCCGCGCGCGGCCTCGGCGCGGCACAGGTGACCGTGGCGGTCCGCGATCCCGCTCGCGCCCAGGACCTGCTGGCCGCCGCCGCACGGCTGGCCGTCGCGGTCACCCTGACCGGCTTCGACGACTCCGCAGGACGACGCCCCCGACGTCCTCATATCGACCGTCCCCGCCGGTGCCGCGGATATTTATGCCAAACGGATAGCCCATCGCGACCCTGGTCCCCAGGCCACCTCTTGGACGTGGTCTACCACCCCTGGCCGACCCCCCTGGCAGCCGCCGCCCGCGAGGCAGACATCCCCCTGGCAGGCGGCCTCGACCTGCTCCTGCACCAGGCCGCCGACCAGGTAACCCTGATGACCGGCAAACCAGCCCCCCTGCCAGCCATGCGCCAGCAGTCGAATCCGCCCTGCCGCTAACCTCTCCGCTCCGCACCAGGCCCCCTGGCCGGGGACCTGGCTGGGCATGGCTTCTGGTTGGCGAGGGCACCGCCGCCTGTCAGCACGGAGGTGGCTCGCGTCCGCTTAGGGCCGACGCTCAAGGCCGCTACCCGGCATTGCCGACCGGAGAAGGAGGCATGGCGGTAGCGGAATACCTAGCTACGCCAAATTGCTGTTAACCTTGCCTGACGACCAGCTGGGTAAAACCTGCGCTGGCGCGTAAGCGGAGGACCACCTCCCACCTGGCCGGCCATAGGTCGGCGGGTACGCCCGTCGAAGGCTATGACGGGCAGGCCGGGCGCGGCGGAGCCGGTGTCGTGCGGCAGCACGGAGACGGGTCTGTGGCGTTGCGGGTTCGTGTGCGCGTGCCAGCCCTCCGGGGCCGGCCGCAGACACGGGGAAAGGGTGGGCTCCGCGTGCGCGGCATGCGGGGCCTTTTGCGTATGGCGGCGAGCCCGCGCAGAGGGCAACCACCAGCCGGTCCACCGTCCCTGTCAGCGCAGGGGCGGGCTAACAGGACAAGCCAAGGAGGTCACATCAGCGTCGAACCACGCATTAACGAGCGCATCCGGGTTCCCGAAGTCAGGCTTGTCGGCCCGGCCGGCGAGCAGGTGGGAATCGTAAGCATCAACGATGCGCTCCGGCTGGCCCAGGAATCCGACCTCGACCTGGTCGAGGTGGCACCCACAGCCAGGCCGCCGGTCTGCAAGCTCATGGACTACGGCAAGTTCAAGTACGAGTCCGCGCTCAAGGCCAGGGAATCTCGCAAGAACCAGGCACAAACGATCATCAAGGAGATCAAGCTCCGGCCGAAGATCGATCCGCACGACTACGGGACTAAGAAGAGTCACGTCGAGCGGTTCCTGCGGCAGGGCGACAAGGTCAAGGTGACGATCATGTTCCGTGGGCGGGAGCAGTCCCGGCCGGAGCTGGGCTTCCGGCTCCTGCAGCGCCTCGCCGGTGACGTCGAGGAGCTGGGATTCGTGGAATCACAGCCCCGGCAGGACGGCCGCAACATGATCATGGTGATCGGGCCGCACCGGAGAAAGAGCGACGCCCGCAGCGAGGCCCGCGCCGAGCGGGCGACCCGCGACGCGCAGCACGGTGAGCGTCCGCTTTCGCGGTCACGCGCGGCCGTGCGGGATGACGCTGAGGCGGTCGCTGAGGCGCAGCACGCTGAAGCGCAGGTCGCCGCGGCGCAGCACGCCGAAGCGCAGGTCGCCGAGGCGCAGGTCGCCGAGGCGCAGCACGCTGAAGCGCAAGCCGCCGAGGCGCAGCACGCCGAGGCGCAGGTCGCCGCGGCGCAGCACGCCGAGGTCGACGAGCCGGTGCAGGGCACGGACACCGCGGCCGCGAGTGCCCCGGAGGTCCCGGAGGCCGAGGAGCCGAAGCCACGGCCGAAGCCAGCCCCGGCGCCCCGGTCGGGCCCGGCCAGGGTGGCGGCCGCGTCGAAGGCCAGCGCCCGGAACTGAGCAAGGCCTGGCCAACCAGGCAGTGCGCCGTAACCAGGCCACTGCCAGGTAGGTCACTGCCGGCAGCCCGGCTGGGCGTGACGAGGACAACATGTCCGCGGCAACGCGGGCGAACGATGGGAAGGTAACGTCCGCGAACGGCGGGAACCCGCCGGGTGCGGACGCAGAACAAAGCCGTGCCACAGGGCGCGCAGGAGACGAGAGACGACGGCGAGCATGCCAAAGATGAAGACGCACAGCGGAGCGAACAAGCGCTTCCGGCTGACCGGTACCGGGAAGGTGCTGCGCCGTCGCGCGAACCGCAAGCACCTGTTCGAGCACAAGTCGAGCAGAGTGACCCGGCGGCTGGCTGGCGAAGTTGAGCTTGCCCCCGCAGACGCAAAGAAGATCAAGAAGTTGCTGGCTAAGTAGCCCAGCCCGCCTCCAGGGAGTAAGAAGTGGCACGCGTGAAGCGGGCGATCAACGCCCACAAGAAGCGCAAGGTGGTGCTTGAGCGGGCAAGCGGGTACCGCGGCCAGCGGTCTCGGATGTACCGCAAGGCCAAGGAGCAGATGCTCCACTCGATGACATACGCCTACGCGGGCCGCAAGGACCGCAAGGGCGCGTTCCGCCGGCTGTGGATCCAGCGCATCAACGCTGCCGCGCGCGCGGACGGCATCACCTACAACCGGTTCATCCAGGGCCTGAAGGCCGCCGGGGTCGACGTGGACAGGCGCATGCTCGCCGAGCTTGCCGTGTCCGACCCGAGCGCGTTCTCCGGGCTGGTCAAGGTGGCGAAGGACGCGCTGCCGGAACCGATCATCGAAGCCGCCTGACCGAGGTTTCATGATCCTGAAACTCTGTACTGCTATACGCCGCACTGTCTTTCAGGATCACGGCCGCGGGCTGCGTCGCCGTGGGTGATCTGGATGACTGAGTTCTCCGGTCCGGAGCTGACCAGCATCCGCTCGCCCAGGGTGAAGGCTGCCCGCCAGCTCGCCAAGCGGGCGATGCGGGAACGGGCCAGGCTGTTCCTTGCCGAGGGCCCCCAGGCGGCCGGTGAGGCGCTCGCCCGCGACGGTGTGGTGACCGAGTTGTTCCTCACCGCCGCGGCGCGGTCCCGTCACGGCGGGATGGCCGCGCGGGCCAGCCGCCAGGGTGCCGCGGTGCACGTGGTGAGCGGCGAAGTCATGGCCGAGCTCGCGCAGACCGTCACCCCGCAGGGAATCCTCGCCGTCTGCCGGTTCGTGGACGTGCCGCTGGCCGCGCTGACCGGCGCCGGGCCGCGGCTGGTGGTCATCCTCGCCAACGTCAGGGACCCGGGCAACGCGGGGACGGTACTGCGCACCGCGGACGCGGCGGGCGCGGACGGGGTGGTCTTCTCCGATGCCTCGGTGGACCCGTACAACAGCAAGTGTGTCCGCGCGTCCGCGGGCAGCATCTTCCACACCGGCGTGGTGCTCGGCGGCCCGGTGGCGGATACGGTGAGTCAGCTCCGCGCGGCGGGCCTGCGGGTGCTTGCCGCGGACGGCCGCACGGGCCAGCCGCTGGACCAGGCGGAACCACGGGGAGTGCTCGCCGGGCCAACGGCCTGGCTGTTCGGCAACGAGGCGTGGGGACTGCCGGACGACCTGCTTGTGCTGGCCGACGAGCCGGTAGCGGTGCCGATATATGGGCAGGCGGAGAGCCTTAACCTGGCCGCCGCGGCCGCGGTCTGCCTGTACGCCTCGGCCCGGGCACAGCGCTCTGACGCGGGAGGGGGCTGCCGTGCAGTCCCAGCAACGCGCTAGAGTCTGATCACATTGCGTCATGAGGAGCTTCTGGTCGGGGTCCGCGGATGCGGCGGTTTTCCGGCCGGGTGCTCCGAGCCAGGTGGCCGGCGGGGTGGGCCACGTGAAGCCAGCGGCCGGGTTGGGGACCGGGCCACGACAGGTGGCACAGGTGCCGGACGGAGGCAGGGACGCGCGTGGACGGGCATGCGGCGCCCGGCGAGAGGCCGCTTGACCAGGGCCCGGCCTTGGGCGGGGCGGCGGGGTCGGGGCCAGCCTTGGGCGGGGCGGTGGGGTCGGGGCCAGCCTTGGGCGGGGCGGTGGGGTCGGGGCCAGCCTTGGGCGGGGCGGTGGGGTCGGGGCCAGCAGAGTTGCCTGCTGCCATGAGCCCGGGCCGGGCGGCGGATATGACTGGTCCGGCAGCGCCGGGCCCGGTGCTGGTCAGCTCGATGGCCTGTGCCGACGAGCTTCCTGACGGCCTGGTTATCGCCGACCACGCCGGCCGGGTCATGGTGTTCAACCGCGCCGCCTCGCGGCTGACCGGGATACCCGTCCGGGCCGCGATCGGCGCGGACGTGCGGCAGATCCTCGCGCTGCGTGACGCCGACGGGCGCTGCTGGTGGGTGTCGGCCAACCCCTACCACGGGCTGTCCATCCGCACCCGCCACCCCGAGACGCCGCTTTTCCTCCCCGACGGAACCGAACTGCTGGTCACCATGTCCTACGTGCGGGCACCGCGCTGGGCCCCATCGCAACAACGCCATCCGGCTCGCACTGGTGACGTCCAGCGCTTGGTGTTCGTGCTGCGCGGTGCGCAGCAGCGGGCCCGCCTGGAGCGCAGCCGCGCCGACCTGGTGTCCACCGTGGCGCACGAACTGAGGTCCCCGCTCACCAGCGTGAAAGGCTTCACCGCCACGCTGCTGGCCAAATGGGGCCGGTTCACCGACGACCAGAAGAAAGTGATGCTGGAGACCGTCAACGCCGACGCGGACCGGGTCACCAGGCTCATCACCGAACTGCTCGACGTGTCCCGGATCGAGTCAGGGCGGATGGAGATCCACCGGCAGCTCGTCAGCGTCCCGGAACGGGTGGAGAAGATCGTCGCCGGGCGGGTGGCGGCCGGCGACCCGGCCGACCGGTACCGGATGGTGATCGCCGACGGGCTGCCCGAGACGTGGCTCGACGCGGACAAGGTCGACCAGATCCTCGGCAACCTCATTGAGAACGCCGTACGGCACGGCGCTGGTACCGTAACTGTCGTGGTGGAGCCGTTGGAACCCGCTGGCGCCCGTGCCGTCAGGCCCGGGGCCGAAGGCATCGCGGTCTCCGTCCGGGACGAGGGCGACGGTGTCGCGCCGGAACTCGAGTCGCGGATCTTCCGGCAGTTCTGGCGGAGCAAGCGCCGCGGTGGCGCGGGGCTCGGCCTCTACATCGTCAAGGGCCTGGTCGAGGCGCACGGCGGGACGATCACGGTACAGCGGGCGCCGGAGGGCGGTGCGGAGTTCCGATTTACCATGCCCGCCGGGGTTCCGGCGGGCTAACTCTGCTTGGCTGGCCTGCGGCCAGCCCGCGCCGAGGCCGTAACCCCGGGTGCTAGCCCGGGGGCCGAGCCCCCGGAGCCCCACGACGGTGGCCGGCGCGGTCTGTAGCCTTACGGTCGGCGAGCCACCTCCGGATCCCATGGTGGTGGCGGTTGGTCATCTGGCTGACCCCGGAACCTGGATGGCTGGGGACCAGGCAGCTTGGGCCGATCGTATGGCATAAAAATCTGGACACCTCCGCAAAACCTGGACACCTCCGTGAACCGAGGATGGCGAAACCTATGTCCGCACCCAACAAGCAATATGACCCGGTGGAGGTGACGGCGTTGTCGCCCGAGGAAATCGCCGCCGCGCTCAAGGAAGCGCTCACCGCCATCGCGGAGGCGCGCACGCTCGACGAGCTCAAGGCCGCCCGGCTGGCGCACGCCGGGGACCGGTCGCCGCTCGCGCTCGCCAATGCCGAGATCGGGGCGCTGCCGCCGCAGGCCAGGGCGGAGGCCGGCCAGCGGGTCGGCGCCGCCCGCCGTGAGGTCCGGCGGATGCTCGACGCACGGCAGGGCGAACTCGAGGCCGAGCGCGACCAGCGCGTGCTCGTCGAGGAGACCGTCGATGTGACCTTGCCCTGGGACCGGCAGCCGGCCGGGGCGAGGCACCCGGTGACCACGGTGAGCGAGCGGCTCGCCGACGTGTTCGTGGGCATGGGGTATGAGATCGCCGAGGGGCCCGAGGTCGAGGCGGAGTGGTTCAACTTCGACGCGCTGAACTTCGCGCCCGATCACCCGGCACGGGAGATGCAGGACACGATCTTCGTGGCCGGTCCGGACGGCGGCCACTCCGGCACGGTGCTGCGCACGCACACCTCGCCGGTGCAGATCCGCGCCCTGCTGACCCGCCCGCTGCCGGTGTACGTGGTCAGCCCGGGCAAGTGCTTCCGCACCGACCCGCTGGACGCCACCCACAGCCCGGTGTTCCACCAGATCGAGCTCCTGGCCGTGGACGAGGGCCTCACCATGGCCGACCTGCGCGGCGCGATCCAGTCGTTCGTGGAAGCCATGTTCGGCGAAGGGCTGCGGACCAGGATCCGGCCGGACTTCTTCCCGTTCGTCGAGCCCGGCGTCGACGTGTCCATGGAGTGCCACATCTGCCGCGGCGCCTCCACCCGGGGCGGCGATCCGTGCCGGGTGTGCCGGTCGCAGGGCTGGATCGAGCTGGCCGGCGCCGGGATGGTCAACCCCAAGGTGCTCATCGCCTGCGGGATCGACCCGGACCGCTACAGCGGCTTCGCGTTCGGGCTCGGCATCGAGCGCACGCTCATGGTCCGGCACGGGCTGACCGACATCAGGGACACCCTGGAGGGCGACGTGCGGTTCAGCCGCGCACTGGGGGTGGAGGTCTGATGCGCGTCCCACTGTCCTGGCTGCGCGAGTACGCCCCGGTCGACGAGTCGGTTCCGGCCGCGGAGGTGGCCAGGCGGCTGACCGCCGCGGGCCTGGAGGTGGAATCCGTCGAGGCCGTCGGGCACGACGTCAGCGGTGTCGTGGTGGCGGAGGTCACCGCCATCGAGGAGCTGACCGGATTCCGCAAGCCGATCAGGTACTGCCACGTGACCACCGGCACCACCGAGCGCGACGTGATCTGCGGCGCGGCCAACTTCGTGGTCGGGGACCGGGTGCCGTTCGCGGCTCCTGGTGCGGTGCTGCCCGGCGGCTTCGAGATCGGCGCGAAAAAGGCCTACGGCCGGATGTCGGAGGGCATGATCTGCTCCGCCGCCGAACTGGCCATCGGGGACGACCACTCCGGCATCCTGGTACTCGCGCCCGATGCGCCGCTCGGCGAGGACTTCGCGCGCTACGCCGCGCTGGCCGACCAGGTGCTCGACATCACGGTGACCCCGAACCTGGGGTATGCGCTGTCGGTGCGCGGGGTCGCCCGCGAGCTGGCCACGGCGTTCGAGGTGCCGTACACCGACCCGGCCGGCCAGGGCCTGCCCGCCGATGTCGAGGCGGTGTCGCCCGAGGTGTACCAGGCGAGCATCGCCGACCCGACCGCCTGCGACCGGTTCGTGCTGCGGGAGGTGCACGGCCTCGACCCGGCCGCGCCGACTCCGCTGTGGATGCGGGTGCGGCTGGCCCGGGCCGGCATGCGCACGGTGTCGCTGGCGGTCGACGTCACCAACTACCTGATGGTCGAGCTGGGGCAGCCGCTGCACGCCTTCGACCGCGACCGGCTGACCGGCCCGATCGTGGTGCGGCGGGCGCAGCCGGGTGAGCGGCTGGAGACGCTGGACCATGTCGTCCGCGAGCTTGACCCCGACGACATCCTGATCACCGACGACTCCGGGCCGATCTCGATGGCCGGCACCATGGGCGGCCTGGCGACCGAGATCTCCGAGTCCTCGGCGAACCTGGTGATCGAGGCCGCGCACTTCTCCGCGCGGGGCACGGCCAGGATGCGCCGGCGGCACCGGCTGTTCAGCGAGGCGTCCTACCGCTTCGAGCGCGACGTGGACCGGGAGCTTCCGGTGCGTGCCTCGGCGAGGGCGGCGGTGCTGCTGGCCGAGCTGGGCGGCGCGACCGTGATTCCCGGCTGCACCCACGCACAGGTCGAGGTGCCCCCGGTGACGATCAGCCTGCCCGGTGGACTATCCGGGAAAGGTGGCCGGGCTGCCGTATCCGCAGGCGACCGTGATCCAGCGGCTGCGGGACGTCGGCTGCGTGGTGACCGAGCCGGGTGAGGACGCCGGTACCGCGGCGGCCGCCGGCAGCCGGGGATGCCGTGCCAGCCCAGAGCGCCGGGGCCAGGAGTGCCAGCCTGAACCGGCACCTGCGGCGGGAGTACGGCAAGCACGAGAGCGGCCCGGAGATCCTCACCGTGGTCCCGCCGTCCTGGCGCCAGGACCTGCGGTACCCCAGCGACCTGGCGGAGGAGGTGATCCGGCTGGAGGGTTACGACAACATTCCGGTCCGGATGCCGCGGGCCGCCGCCGGGAAAGGGCTGACCGGTGCCCAGCGGCTGCGCCGCGCGGTGGGCCGCACGCTCGCCGGGGCAGGCTATGTCGAGGTGCTCAGCCAGCCGTTCAGCTCGGCCGCCGACTACGAGCGGATGCAACTGCCCGGCGAGGATGTGCGCCGCCGGGCGGTGCGGATCGCCAACCCGCTCAGCGAGGACGAGCCGTTCCTGCGCACCACCCTGCTGCCTGGCCTGCTGCGGGTGCTGGCGCGCAACATCGGGCGCGGGTTCGGTGATCTGGCCCTGTACGAGATGGGACTGGTGTTCCGGCTCGGCACCGGCGGCCAGGGGGTCGCCCCGATCCCGCGGGTGGACCGTGGGCCGACCGTGGCCGAGGTCACCGAGATGGAATCCGCCCTGCCCGCCCAGCCGCTCCGGGTCGGCGTGGTGCTGGCCGGGAACCGGGAGAACTCCGGCTGGTGGGGCGCGGGCCGCCCGGCCGGGTGGCAGGACGCCGTCGAGGCCGCCCGCGAGGTGCTGCGGGTGAGCCGGGTCGGCTACCGCATCGAGCAGGACCAGTACCCGCCGTGGCACCCCGGCCGCTGCGCCGCGGTCTACATCACCGGCGCGGACGGCGAGGAGCAGCTCGCCGGGCACGCCGGGGAACTGCACCCGCGGGTGATACAGGCGTTCCGGCTGCCGGACCGCACCTGCGCGGTGGAACTGGACCTGTCGGTCATCGGTGCCGCGGCCGTGGCGCTGCCGCCGGCCCAGGCGCCGACGATCTCCGCCTACCCGGTGGCGACGCAGGACGTCGCGCTGGTGGTGCGGGATGCGGTGCCCGCCGCGCAGGTGGAGGCCGCGCTGGCCGCCGGGGCGTCGTCGGCCGCCGGGGACGGCGCAGACCTGCTGGAGGACGTGCGGCTCTTCGACATCTACACCGGCGAGCAGGTGGGGGAGGGCAACAAGTCCCTTGCCTACCGGCTGCGCTTCCGCGCGCCCGACCGCACGCTCACCGACGAGGAGACCAGCGCCGCCAGGGACGCCGCGGTGGCCGAGGCGGCTCGCCGTGTCGGCGCCGTGCTGCGCGACGGAAGCTGACCGGCGCCGCGCGACGGAAGCCGGCCGGTGGCGCCATCCGGGGCGCCGATCGCCGGGCATGGTGGCTGCGGCCCGCCGCAGCCACCATGCCTGGCCGATTTGGCGGTAAAAATCAGGTAACACGACCGTAGTCTGACGGTCTGGTCCGGCTTACCTCGGCGAGGTGGTGATGCCCGTTCCCGCTTGTGGGGACCGGATGGCGACGGACATGGCTGGCCGGCGTACGGTCACTGGTCTCGTGCTTGACAGCAACCGGGCGACGGGCTGCGATGGCGATAGCGCTTTACGCAACTTCATCCGGCACGTCGGCCCGTTCCCTCACCCCTGGTTCGGCACCAGTCCCGCACACGGAGGAATCGCCATCAGCCCGGAAGTCAGCGCGCAGGGGCAGTCCACGCTGGGCGCGGCAGGATCGGACACGGCACCACCCAGGGCGACGTTCGGTGCGGTCTTCGCGGTAGGCGAGTTCCGCGCGCTGTGGCTGGCGCAGGTGCTTTCCGTCGCGGGTGACCAGCTTGCCCGGGTCGCGCTGACGCTGCTGGTGTACGACCGCACCCACTCGTCCCTGCTGGCCGCGATAACCTTCGCGGCCAGCGTGGTACCGGCCTTCATCGGCGGGATCACCCTTTCCGGCCTGGCCGACCGGTTTCCCCGCCGGCGGGTCATGATCGCTTGCGACCTGACCCGGGTCGTGCTGGTCGCGGTCATGGCGGTCTCGGGGATACCGATCGCGGTGCTCGTGGTGCTGCTGTTCCTGGTGACCCTGATCGGTGCGCCGTTCCTGTCGGCCCGCGCCGCTCTCTACCCGGACCTGCTCGCCGGCGACCTGTACGTGCTCGGGACCGCGGTCACGCTCACCACGCTGCAGTTCGCCCAGGTGCTTGGGTTCGCCGTCGGGGGCGCGGTCGTCGGGTTCTTCGGCGTCCGGGTGTCGCTGCTCATCGATGCCGCCACGTTTGCCCTCTCGGCCCTGATCACCTTTGTCTGGGTCCGGTCCTGGCCCGCGGTTCAAGCGGCTGGCGGACCGTGAAGCCGAAGCCGAGCCGACCGAAGCCGGCGGCGGGCTGCTCGCGGGCCTCCGGCTGGTGTTCACCAGCCCGGCACTGCGGATCCCGATGCTGCTTGGCTGGCTGGCTGCCTTCTACAACATCCCCGAAGGGGTCTCCGCGCCGCTCGCGGCGGCCCTGGGCGGCGGGGCGGTGGCCGTCGGACTCATCCTGGCGGCGCCGGCCTTCGGTGCGACGGTGGGAGCGATCACCTTCAGCCGGTTCGTCGCCCCGGCGACGCGGGTGCGGTGGATGAGCCCGCTGGCCGCAGCGGCATGCGGCGTCCTCATCCTGTTCGTCTTCCGGCCCCCGTTGCCCATCGCGCTGATGGTGCTGGTGGTGTCGGGCCTCTTCGACTGCTTCCAGCTTGCCGCGAACGCTTCGTTTGTCGCCGCGACTCCGGCGCGGCAGCGCAGCCAGGCGTTTGGCATCGCCCAAGGTGGCATGAGTCTCGGCCAAGGTGTGGCCATGATCGTGGCGGGGGCGGCGGCCGAGCGCTTCGCCCCGGACTTCGTGATAGCGGCCAGCGGCGCGGTCGGTGCGGTCGCTGCTATCGCTATCGCCTTCAGCCGGCCCCGGGCGCGCTGATCGGTCAGCGGCGCGAGCCGGTGCGACCGGGGTCAGCCCCAGCTGCTGCTGCGCATGGCGGGTGCTCCTTCGTTGTGCGCCGGTGGATGGTCGGTGGCCGGTGCGGGGGTCAGCCCCAGCTGCTGCTGCGCATGGCGGGTGCTCCTTGGTTGTGGCCGGCGGATGGTCGGTGGGTGTGAGGGTCAGCCCCAGCTGCTTCCGCGCATCGCGGGTGCTCCTTCCGTGGTCGTGGTGGCCGGTGTCGGGTGCTGGTCAGCCCCAGTTGCTTCCGCGCATCGCCGGTGCTCCTTCCGCTGGCAGGTGGTCGTTCGGTAGCCGGTGCCGGGGTCAGCCCCAGCTGCTGCCGCGCATGGCGGGCGCTCCTTCCCTCTCGGTGACATGATCTCCCTAGTCGGGTATGTGTATACACGGCATATGTCACAAGGTCACTGTGATGCCCGGCTTATACCGACTTAGTCGCTGACGGGGCGGGGATGGGGGTGCCGAAGATTGGTTGCGTTCGGTAACCTTGGTGTCGGGATTTCGTAAGCATCCCTAGTTCTCGGTATCAGTGAGTAATGGGGGCTTGACATCGGGCACATGCGCTCTGTGACAATACGGGGCATCGCTATCCCGCGAGCCGTGGGAGAAGCTTGACCCGTGCCCGGACGTCGGCCAAGGAGGAACTGATGGGCTCCGAGCGCCGCAAGCGTGTGCGAGGTGCACGCGCGCGCGGTGTCCGGGTGGCCCCTCTGGCAGCTTCGGCCCTGGCTGGTGGCCTTTATCGGACTGGTCACCGCGGTCTACGTGGCCGCGATCGCCGTGGCAGTGGCCGCGGAACCGGGGTGGGTGTCCTGGCACAACCTCTGGCTGTGCGGCGCACTGCTGCTCTGCACTGCCCTGACCGTGGAGCTCACCAAGCGGACCGGGGAGAACGCCGGCCTGATCAAGGACGTCTACACGGTCTGGGAACTGCCGCTCGCGATCCTCCTGCCTCCCGTCTACGCGCTGGTGGCGCCGATCTTCCGCTTCACCCTCACCCAGTCGCGAATCCGGCGCATCCCACTGCACCGGCGGGTGTTCAGCGCGGCGGTCGTCGGCCTGTCGAACGCCAGCGCCTCCCTGGTGTTCCATGCGATCACCGGCCAGCGGATCGGGATTGCCCCGTCCGTCGGATCCCCGGCCACGCTGTGGGTTCTGGCCGTTGCCGTGGCCGCGGTGACACTGTGGATCGTCAACACCAGTCTGCTGTTCCCGGCCATCAAGGGCTCCGATCCGACGGTGACCCTGCGCGAGTTCTACCTGGCACGCGAGAGCGTCCAGAACGACGTCGCCGAGCTGTGTGTGCCGTGCTGGTCACCCTGGGCATCGCGGTCACGCCGCTGACGATCCTGCTCGCCTTCCCGTTCGTGACGCTGCTCCAGCGCTCGTTCCGGCACGTCCAACTCGTCAACGCCTCCCGTGTCGATACCAAGACCGGCCTGCTCAACGCGGGTACCTGGGAGCGTGAAGCGGCCACGGAGGTAGCTCGTGCGGTTCGTACTCACACCTCCCTGGCGGTCGCTCTTATCGACATCGATCACTTCAAGGTGGTCAACGACTCTTTCGGGCATTTGGCCGGGGACCGTGCGCTCCGCACCGTCGCGCGCGCCCTGTCGATCCCCCTCCGGGAGTACGACCTGGTCGGGCGGTTCGGCGGCGAGGAGTTCGCCCTGCTGCTGCCCCAGGCCAAGGCACTGGACGCCTACCGCATCGCGGAACGCATCCGAACCCACATCGGGAGTATGCCCATTACTGTCAGCGACGATGCGACGCCGAACCGGTAAGGCTCAGCATCTCGATCGGCGTCGCCGCGCTCGGTGCCCGGTGGGACAGCAGCAGCGGTGCTCAGCTTACCGAGCTTCTCGCTGCCGCGGACGGAGCTTTGTACCAGGCCAAACGCAACGGGCGTAATCAGGTCTGCGTGGTCACCGAGAACGCGACGTTCGGTGCGAGTGGCCGCGACGCGGCGGAGAACGGAGCCGGCGGGACACCCGGTACGCCCGAGGCGGCCGGCCCGGTCACCGAGGTCATCCAGGCCTCGTAGCGCACCGGTCCCCGCGTGCCCGGTTCACCGGGGACTCGCCGGTTTCCGGCCGTGGCTCGCCTGGTCTGCGACCGGATGCCGATCACCGCGCCGGTCAGCTCTCAGGCGGACGGCGAGGAGCTGGGCGACGGCAGGACAAGCACCGCGAGTATCTGCATCCCTTGCTTCCGGCAGGCGGAGGCGCGGCCCGTCGCCAGCACCTCGGGCGTGTCGTAACCCTGGCAGACCCAGCCGTGGATCTTGACCGGCGCGCCGCCGCCATTGCCGGCGGACCTTGCCCGACGCGAGCGCGCGCGTGTAGTCGCGCTCCACCGTCATGGCGTCCTGGCACGAGGCCTGGCCGACGACATCGACGTCGACCGGCACCCCCGCGGCGGTGCGGACCGTCCCGCACCGGGTGGCGGGCACACTGCTCGCGGTGGGCCCGGTTCCGCCTCCGGCCGCGGTGGTGGTCTGCTTCCCCGGCGTCGCTCCGCAGCCCGCCACCGCACCGGCCGCGAGCAGCGCCAGGGCACCGGCGGCGACGGCGCGCGAGCGACCGCGCATGGGGGCCTCCTTCCCGCGCAATCATCATGCCCTGTACCAGAGGGCCCTGGCATCACGACGCCCCGGCCTTGCCGGGCCGGCTGCACCCGCCGGTGACCCGCGTTGCATATTTAGTGTCTTCAATGCATAATTTCTCAGAGTAGTCGGGGCCGTGCCCGGATAGCGATCAGATGTGGGAGAACTCATGGGCGTCCGGGTGGCGGTGGCGGGCGCCAGCGGCTACGCGGGCGGGGAACTCCTGCGCCTCATCGGCGGCCACCCCGATCTGGAACCTGGGCCCCTCGCCGCCGCGACGAGCGCCGGGACGCCGGTCACGGCGGCCCATCCGCACCTGGCCCACCTTGACGAACGCACCTTCGAGCCGCTGGACCCGGCCCGGCTGTCCACCGCCGACCTGGTTTTCCTCGCGCTCCCGCACGAGGAGTCGGCCGCGGTCAGCGCCGCGCTGCCCGCCGGGATCCCCGTGGTGGACCTGTCGGCCAGCTTCCGTCTGGCCGATCCGCAGGCATGGTCGGTGTACTACCGGACGCCGCACGCCGGTCAGTGGTGCTACGGACTGCCCGAACTGCCCGGCGCGCGGGAGCGCATCGCCGCCGCGCGGCGGGTGGCGGCGCCCGGCTGTTACGCCACGGCGGCCATCCTGGCTCTCGCACCCCTGGTCGCGGAGGGGCTGGCCGACCCACGCGACATCGTGATCGTGGCCGCCTCCGGTACCTCCGGGGCCGGCCGCTCCCCGTCGGCGGCGCTGCTGGCGACCGAGGTCATCGGCTCGATGTCGGCCTACCAGGCCGGCGGCACGCACCGGCACACGCCAGAGATCGAGCAGGCGCTGCGCTTGGCGGTGCTGGCCCGGGGGAGCGCCCCCCCGAAACCCTCCGATGGCCCAGGGCCCGACGACTCCGGTAAGGCGCCGTGGCCAGGCAGCGAGCCGGCCGTCTCGTTCACCCCGATGCTGGCCCCGATGCCCCGGGGCATCCTGGCCACCTGCACCGCACGGCTGCGTGACCCGGGCACCACCACCGCGGCGCTGCGGGAGGCGCTCGCGGCCGCCTACGACGGCGCGCCGTTCGTCCGCCTCCTCCCGGAGGGCCGCTGGCCGTCGACCGCGGCGACCAACGGCTCCAACATGGCGCACCTGCAAGCCGCCGCCGACACGCACGCCGGGCGGGCCGTGGTCGTCGCCGCTCTGGACAACCTCGGCAAGGGCGCGGCGGGCCAGGCGGTCCAGGCCGCCAACCTCATGCTCGGCCTGCCCGAAACCACAGGCCTGTCCTTCCAGGGAGTCGCACCGTGACACGCGACAGCGCTGCCGCGCCGCAGGCGCCGGGCCGAACGCCGCATGGTGCTGGCCTGCGCGCCTCCGTGCGTCATGCCGGAGGCATGCCAGACGGCGCTGAGCAGCCCCAGGCGCCGTTGCGGTGTCCCGGCGCCAGGACCCCGCCTCCCGAAGCCAGGGAGGCCCCCCAGGGCCGACCGCCCGCGAGGGGGGCCATGAGAGAGGTCGCACCGTGAGCGTCACCGCCCCGCTGGGGTTCCGGGCCGCCGGGGTGGCGGCCGGGCTGAAGTCCTCCGGTGCCCGTGACGTCGCCGTGGTCATCAACGACGGGCCCTCCCGCGCCGCCGCCGGGGTGTTCACCGCCAACCGGGTGAAGGCGGCCCCGGTGCTGTGGACGCAGCAGGTGCTGCGTGGCGGCCGGGTGCGTGCGGTGCTGCTCAACTCCGGCGGCGCGAACGCCTGCACCGGCCCGCTCGGCTTCGCCGACACGCACCTGTCCGCAGAACGCCTCGCCGCGGGGCTGGGCGATTCCGCGGGCGAAATCGCGGTGTGCTCGACCGGCCTGATCGGCGAGCGGCTGCCCATGGACCCATTGCTCGGCGGCGCGGACGGGGCACTCGCCGAGGCGTCGCGGGCGGGTGGCCTCGCGGCCGCGGACGCGATCAGGACCACCGACACCGTGGCGAAGATCGCCTTCCATCGTTCCGGTGGGTACACGATCGGCGGTATGGCCAAGGGCGCGGGCATGCTGGCGCCGGCCCTGGCCACCATGCTGTGCGTGCTCACCACGGACGCCGGGCTTGATTCGGGTGAGCTGGACGCCGCGCTCCGGGCGGCGACCAGGGTCACCTTCGACCGGCTGGACACCGACGGCTGCATGTCCACCAACGACACGGCCCTGCTGCTGGCCAGCGGTGCCTCCGGCGAGCGCCCGGACGTGGCAGGGTTCACCCGGGCGCTCACCGGCGTCTGCTCCGACCTGGCCCGGCAGTTGCAGGCCGACGCCGAAGGGGCGGGCAAGCTGATCTCGATCGAGGTGGTCGGCGCCGCCGGTGAGGACGACGCGGTCAGCGCCGGCCGTGCCGTGGCCCGCTCGGCCCTGCTCAAGTGCGCCATCGCCGGCGAGGATCCGAACTGGGGCCGGGTGCTTTCCGCGGTGGGCACCACGGACGCCGTGTTCGACCCGGACCGGGTCAACGTGGCGATCAACGGCGTCTGGGTGTGCCGCAACGGCTGCGCCGCCGACGACAGGTCCAAGGCGGACCTGAGCCCGCGGGACGTGACGATCACCGTGGACCTGTCCGCCGGCCCGGCCGCCGCCACCATCCGCACCACCGACCTGACTACCGAGTACGTCCACGAGAACTCGGCCTACTCGACATGACAACGACGGCGAACCCGCAACCCTCCCCGGCTCCCGGGCCGACAGGGCCAAGGCCCCGTGACGAAGGAGCGGGGCCGCAGGCCAGCGGGGGTTCCAGGGGGTCGCCCCCCTGGGCTAGCACTGAGGCTGCCAGTAAGGCCGCGACGCTGATCGAGGCGCTGCCGTGGCTGCACCGGTTCCACGGCAAGACCGTCGTCATCAAGTACGGCGGCCATGCGATGGCCGACGACGCCCTGCGGGCAGGGTTCGCCCAGGACGTGGTGTTCCTGCGGTACGCGGGCCTGCGCCCGGTCGTGGTGCACGGCGGCGGGCCGCAGATCTCCGCGCACCTGGCCAGGCTCGGCGTGCCGAGCACCTTCACCGCGGGGCTGCGGGTCACCACGCCGGAAACCATGGACGTGGTCCGCATGGTGCTCACCGGCCAGGTCAACAGGGACGTGGTGGGCCTGATCAACCGGCACGGGCCGTTCGCCGTGGGCATGTCGGGCGAGGACGCGAACATGTTCACCGCGCGCAAGCGGCACGCGGTGGTGGACGGCACCCCCGTGGACATCGGCCTGGTCGGCGAGATCGAGTCCGTCGATCCCGCCGCGGTACACGCCCTGATCTCCGGCGGCCGGGTCCCCGTGGTGTCCAGCGTCGCCCGGGGTACCGGCGGCGAGGTGTACAACGTCAACGCCGACACCGCCGCCGCCGCGCTCGCCGTGGCGCTGGGCGCGGCCAAGCTCGTGGTCCTGACCGACGTGGCCGGCCTGCTTGCGAACTGGCCGGCGGACGGGGACTTGGCGGGCCAGCCGGACGTGATCAGCCAGTTGACCGCGACCGGCCTGGAACGGCTGCTGCCCGGCCTGAGCAGCGGCATGATCCCCAAGATGGAGGCGTGCCTGCGCGCCGTGCGCGGCGGCGTGCCGCAGGCGCACGTCCTGGACGGCCGGCTGCCGCACGCGGTGCTGCTGGAGATCTTCACCGACTCCGGCATCGGCACCATGGTCATACCGGACGGAGAAGGCTCATGACTCGTACGGCAGAGCTTCAGCGGCGGTTCGAGGCCGCGTTCATGCCCAACTACGGTGTCCCGCCGGTCGCGCTGGTGCGCGGCGAGGGCTGTCAGGTCTGGGACGCCGACGGCAATCAGTACACCGACCTCATCGCCGGCATTGCGGTCAGCGCGCTCGGCCACGCCCATCCCGCGCTCACCGAGGCCGTGACCCGCCAGGTGCGCGCGATCGCGCACACCTCCAACCTGTTCCTGCACGAGACCGAGGTCGTCCTGGCCGAACGGCTGCTGCGGCTGCTCGGCAGCGATGGCCGGGTGTTCTTCGCCAACTCCGGCACGGAGGCCAACGAGGCAGCGCTCAAACTGGTCCGCCGCCACCAGGGCCCCTCCCGCCCGGTGATCGTCGCCGCCGAGAACAGCTTCCATGGCCGGACCATGGGCTCCCTTGCGGTCACGGGCAAGGCCGGGCTGCGGCAGCCGTTTGGTCCCTTCGGCTTTGACGTGAGGTTCGTGCCCTACGGTGACCTGGCGGCGCTCACCCCCGCCGTCACCCGAGAGTGTGCCGCCGTCATCCTCGAGCCCTGCCAGGGTGAGGCCGGAGTGGTGCCGCCGCCGGCCGGCTACCTGCGCGGCGCACGGGAGGCGTGCGACGCGGCTGGCGCGCTGCTGGTGATCGACGAGATCCAGAGCGGGATCGGGCGCACCGGTGCCTGGTTCGCCTGCCAGGCCGCGGACGTCGTGCCGGACGTGCTCACGCTCGCGAAGGGGCTCGGCGGCGGGCTGCCGATCGGGGCGTGCATCGGGCTCGGCGCTGCGGGCACGGCCCTGCACAGGGGAGACCACGGCAGCACGTTCGGCGGGAACCCGGTCGCGTGCGCGGCGGCGCTCGCCGTGCTTGACACCATCGAGAGCGAGGGCCTGCTTGCCCGCGTGGCGGCGGTCGGGCGGATGCTGGCGGACGGCATCGCCGGGATCGATCATCCGCTGCTCGGCGGGGTACGGGGCGAAGGCCTGTGGCTCGCCGCGGTGCTGACCCGGCCCGCCGCCGGTGCGGTAGAGGCGGCCTGCCGGGAGGCGGGCTTCCTGGCCAACGCCGTACAGCCGGACGCCATCCGGCTGGCGCCGCCGCTCATCCTCAGCGACGGCGAGGCGGCCGCGTTCCTCGGTGCGCTCCCGGGCATCCTGGAGCGGGCGGCGGCCGTGGACCAGGTCCCGGCTGGCCACCAGGCCCCGGCGGGGGAGCGGGTCCTGTGACGGCGGTGAGCCCGGCGACCAAGGCCGCGCGCCACGAGCAGATCGCCGGGATCCTGGAGCACCTGCAGGTCCGTTCGCAGGAGGAACTGGCCGCGCTGCTCGCCGAGCGCGGCGTCCGGGTCGCGCAGGCCACGCTGTCGCGCGACCTGGAGGAGATGGGCGTGGTCCGGCTGCGGGGACCGAGTGGTGCGCTGTTCTACGCGCTGCCGGCCGGTCCCGGCAGCCCCGGCGCGCGTCCCGGCGGGGTCGGCGCCGCGGAGGCAGAGGGCGCCTTCACCGGGACCCTGCCGCGGGTCGCCGCCGAACTACTGGTCAGCGCCGAGGCCAGCGCGAACCTGGTCGTGCTGCGCACTCCGGCCGGCGGCGCGCAACTGCTCGCCTCGGCTCTCGACCACGCCGGGTGGCCCGCCATCCTCGGCACGGTCGCGGGGGACGACACCGTCCTGGTGATCACCCGGGATCCCGCTGGCGGGGCCGGCGTGGCCGCAGCCCTGCTGCGGCAGGCGGAGCGGAAGGCCGCCGAAGAGCGACGAGCCTAGGCCGGGCGGGGGCCCGGCCGACCGAGGGGACGCCGGCCTATCGGCCGGCCAGGGCCCGGGGCGCCCCCGGGGCT
Source organism: uncultured Actinomycetes bacterium (assembly GCA_963806145.1). Classification (GTDB taxonomy): domain Bacteria; phylum Actinomycetota; class Actinomycetes; order Streptosporangiales; family Streptosporangiaceae; genus DASXKD01. The sequence continues at coordinate 10,354 of CAWDXD010000004.1, read as the reverse complement.
AACACAGACGCTGATACGACACCGACAAGGAATGTGACATGACCAAGCGTGTGGTACTTGCATACTCGGGCGGCCTGGACACCTCGGTCGCCATCGGCTGGATCGCCGAGGAAACCGGGGCCGAGGTCATCGCGGTCGCGATGGACGTGGGCCAGGGCGGCGAGGACCTGAACACCATCCGCCAGCGGGCCCTGGCCTGCGGCGCGGCCGACGCCGAGGTGGTGGACGCGCGGGAGGAGTTCGCCACCGGCTACTGCCTGCCCGCGATCAAGGCGAACGCCCTCTACATGAACCGCTACCCGCTGGTCTCCGCTCTGTCCCGGCCGCTGATCGTGAAGCACCTGGCCCGGGTGGCACGGGAGCGGGGTGCCGACACGGTCGCCCATGGCTGCACCGGAAAGGGCAACGACCAGGTCAGGTTCGAGGTGGGCCTGGCCAGCCTGGCTCCCGAGGTGAAGGTGCTCGCGCCGGTCAGGGACTCCGGCATGACCAGGGACAAGGCGATCGCGTTCGCCGAGGAGAAGGGGCTCCCGATCGACGTGACGCACCGGTCGCCCTACTCCATCGACCAGAACCTGTGGGGCCGCAGCTGCGAGACCGGCCACCTGGAGGACATCTGGGAGGCCCCGCACGACGACGTCTGGAGCTACACCCAGGACCCGGCCACCACGCGGGAGCCCGACGAGCTGGTGCTCAGTTTCGCCGACGGCATCCCGGTCGCGATCGACGGGCGGGCACTGTCGCCGCTCGAGCTGATCACCGAGCTGAACACCAGGGCTGGCGCGCAGGGTGTGGGCCGGGTGGACATGGTCGAGGACCGGCTGGTCGGGATCAAGAGCCGGGAGATCTACGAGGCGCCGGGGGCCATCGCGCTTATCGCCGCGCACTCCGAGCTGGAGAGCGTGTGCATGGAGCTGGACCTGTCCAGGTTCAAGCGGGCGGCGGAGCAGCGGTGGACCGAGCTTGTCTACGACGGTCTTTGGTATTCCCCGCTCAAGTCCGCGCTTGACGCGTTCCTGAATCAGGCGGCCAGGCACGTGACCGGCGACATCCGGCTGCGGTTGCACGGCGGCCAGGCCGTGGTCACCGGCCGGCGCAGCCCGGTCTCGCTGTATGACTTCGGGCTGGCCACCTACGACACCGGTGACACCTTCGACCAGGGTCTGGCCAAGGGATTCGTGGAACTGTGGGGCCTGCCCAGCAAGACCGCCGCGCTTCGGGAGCAGCGCGCGGCCGGCTGAGCCGCGGACGGGCGGGGCGCTGCTAGCCCGGGGGAGCGACCCCCGGACCCCCGCCGGCCTCAAGGCCACGCGACTCCGTCGCGTGGCCTTGTGCCCTGCCGGCGGGCCAGCTTACGGGCGGTCTGCGGGCTGCGGGAACCTGGGTGGTGTACCCGGACACGTAGTTAGCGTGAAGATGGCTGCCGTGGACCGTGGGCCCGGTGATGCCGCACTGTGGTCACCAAGCGGGGGACCGGGCCCCGCCCCTGGCGCGGCGGGAGGAACCATGAAGCGGGAGGAGCCGTGAAGCCTGCCGATCCCCTGAATGGCCTGCTGCCGCCCGCGCCGCCCGGTCGTGACCTGCCGCATCATGACCGGCATCGCGGTGACCTGCTCGCGATCGCCCGCTCGGAGCACACCGGTGAGCGCCGCAGGCCGGTGGCGCCATGGCTCGCTCCGCTCGGCGCGGCCATCGCGGTGCTCGTCATCGTGGCGGGCGTATTCGTGCTGCCCGGGCTGCTCGGCGGATCGCGGCCCGGCGAGCAGCCCGGCACCGGACCGGTCCCGGGGCCGCCTGGCGCCAGCGGTGCGGGGCACGCCACGCTGACCCGGCGCACCGAGAGTTTCGTGGCCAGCTCGGCCAGCAGCGGGCTCGTGCTGCGAGGCAGCGTGGGCGCGGTCAGCATCACCGGCGCGGACAGGAGCACGGCCGCGATCACCGCACACCTGGCCTACCGCGGCAGCGCCCCGGTGATCACCCGCGGGGTGACCCACGGCCTGCTGAACCTGGGCTACCGCTGTCCCTCCGGCTCCCGCGACTGCGGGGTCTCCTTCGACCTCACCGTGCCACGTGCCCTCGCCGCCACGGTGCGGTGGGGCATCGGCGACATCCGGCTGGACGGTCTGACCGGCCCGGTCTACGTCCATACGGGCATCGGGCAGATCCAGGCGAGCGCCGTGTCCGGGCCGTTGATCCGGCTGTACGCCGGCACCGGCATGATCAGTGTCGGGTGCACCGCGCCGCCTCGGTTGCTCGTCGCCAGCACCGGAGTCGGGGCGGTGACCATCCGTGTGCCGGTCACGGTGGCGTACCGGGTCACCGCGGACACGCAGGTCGGCTCCGTCCGGGTGACGGTGCCGCAGGCGGCCACGTCCGGGCACGAGATCCACGCCTCCACCGGCCCCGGAACGGTCACGGTCACCGGGAACTGAGGCAGGCTCACCATGGCCTGCCGGGCAAATGTCCGGTAGCCGCCCCCGGGACCGGGGTGTGGGCAGGCGCGAGCGTGGAGCATCATGGAACGTCCCCTGCCGGTCGGCGGCCCGGTGCGGGGCCGCATTGCAGGAACAGGCGTGGAGGGGAACAGGTGTCAGATTCCGAGCGCATGACGACGCGGCTATGGGGCGGGCGGTTCGAGTCCGGGCCCGCCGAAGCGCTGGCGCGGCTGTCGGTCAGTGTCCAGTTCGACTGGCGGCTGGCGCCCTACGACCTGCTCGCTTCGCGGGCACACGCGCGCGTGCTGTACCGCGCCGGGCTGCTGTCCGATGACGAACTGACCCGCCTGCTCGCCGCGCTCGACGGGCTCACCACCGCGTGCCGTAACGGCAGCTTCCGGCCGTCAGCCGCGGATGAGGATGTGCACACCGCGCTGGAACGCGGGCTGCTCGAGCGGGTCGGTGCGCTCGGTGGCAAGCTGCGGGCCGGCCGCAGCCGCAACGATCAGGTCGCCACCGACCTGCGCATGTACCTGCGGGACCACGTCAGGCTCGTCGTGCTGCGGGTGGTCGAACTGGAGACGGCGCTGCTCGCGCAGGCGGAGCAGCACCAGGCCACGCCCGCGCCCGGCATGACCCACCTGCAGCACGCCCAGCCGGTGGTGTTCGGCCACCAGTTGCTGGCGCACGCCCAGGCGCTGGCCCGTGACGTGTCCCGGCTGCGCGACTGGGACGCCCGCGCGGCGGTGAGCCCGCTCGGCTCGGGCGCCCTGGCCGGGTCCTCGCTTCCGCTCGACCCGCAGGCGGTTGCCGAGGAACTGGGTTTTGCCCGCGCGGCGGAGAACTCCATGGACGCGGTGAGCGACCGGGACTTCGCCGCGGAGTTCTGCTTCGTGGCCGCCCTGCTCGGGGTGCACCTGTCCCGGCTGGGCGAGGAGATCGTGCTGTGGTCCTCGCAGGAGTTCGGCTGGGCCGAGATCGACGACGCGTACGCGACCGGGTCCTCGATCATGCCGCAGAAGAAGAACCCGGACGTGGCCGAACTGGCGCGTGGCAAGGCGGGGCGCCTGATCGGCGGGCTGACCGGCCTGCTGGCGACGCTCAAGGGCCTGCCGCTGACCTACAACCGTGACCTGCAGGAGGACAAGGAGCCTGTTTTCGACGCGGTCGACACGCTGCTGCTGGTGTTGCCGGCGATGGCCGGCCTGGTCAGCACGGTGAGATTTCATGCCGAACGACTGGCGGGGGAAGCAAGTACCGGCTTCGCGCTGGCCACCGACCTGGCAGAGCTGCTCGTGCGCCGCGGGGTGCCGTTCCGGGAAGCGCACGAGGTGGTCGGGCACCTGGTGGTGTGGTGCCAGGTGAACGACTGCGACCTGCAGGACGTCAGCGATGAGAATCTGGCGAAGATCTCGCCGCACCTGACGCCGGACGTCCGGGAGGTGCTGTCGGTGACCGGCGCGCTGGCGGCACGGAAGGCGTACGGCGGGACCGCACCGGAGCGGGTCGCCGAGCAGATCGCCGCCCTGCGGGCCGTGGTGGACGAGCATGCTGCTTGGGCGGGGTCCTGAACACTGCGCAGGCAGTGTCGACCGCAGGCTTGCCCGGACGCGGGACATAACCGCGTCCGGGCGACCCTGTGGCCGACTTGTGAGGCCGTCCGTGCCAAGCCCCACAGGCACGACGCTTTCCGGTGCCTGAGGCTCGCGTGGGCGTCCCAGCCCTTCTCAAGCCCGGGCGTGAACTGACCACGGCACCGCCACGTACCGGAGTCAGTGTGGGGCAAGGGGATTCTCCAGGTCCGCGCCGTGCACCAGCGCGCGTCCTTTTCCGGCGCCACACGCGCCACTGGCCCGAGGCGCCGCGAGGCGCCGCGGGCCAGTGGCAGACGCTGGTCAGGTGCGGAGGGTGGCTGCGAAGAGGACCTGGTGGAACGCGGCCGTGGGGTTCGGTGGCTTGGACGCGAGCGTCCAGGCATCCGCGACCCTGGCCGGGGTGGCCGACAGGCCGGAGTAGTCACCGGGGAATTTGCCCCCGGCGACCGCCGCGTACCTCAGGTTCGATGGCGGCCCGAGGACTATTGGCGGGGCGAACGTGGCACCGCCATTGTCTGACCAGGTCAGCTCCTGCTGGATGATGTTCGGGTTGGCCAGATCGCGCCGGCCGTAGCTGACGAAGACCCGCCCAGCGGCCGTCGCGACCGCCGCGTTGATGTACTGGATGCCCGGGCTGTGCCGCGGGGTTACCTGGACCGGGCTGGACCAGTGCTGGCCGCCGTCGGAAGAGCTGGATATCTCGACCGCGTCGAGCACGCCTGGCCCGTTGGCGTTCCACACCTGGAACATCCGCCCGGTCGCGTGGTCACCCTCCATGAGCGGCAGGCAGCAGCGGATACCGGCCGGGCCGCCGCCGACGTTCTTGGCCACCACCACCGGCTTGGTCCAGTGCGCACCCCCGTCGAACGAGGTTTGCGCCACTATCGAGACCCCGCTGCCGGCGTTGGGGCCGTTGCTCAGGATGCCCTGCATGACGCTGTCGCCCAGCGCGTGGCCGGCGAACAGGTAGGTGTCGGTGATCGCGCCGTCCGGCTGCACGAACGCCTGCGAGTTCTGGGAGAACACCTTCCGGGACCCGAGGAAGTGCGTGCTGCTCCAGTGCTGCCCGTGGTCATCGGACCAGCGGACCACCTGCGGCGATGCGCCGTTGGACAGGAACTCGGTCCAGAACTGGTAGATGCGGCCGAAGAACGGGCTGTTCGGCTGGGTGTCGGTGACCAGCCAGTTCTTGTCGTCCGAGACGCCGCAACTGGTGCTCTGCTGTGCGTATACCGGGTCGGCGAAGGTGGCGCCGCCGTCCGCGGACCGGGACACGGCCACGCCGCTGTCGCAGTTGTTGATGTCGATGACGAGCGACGAGACGTACACACTGCCGTCGGCGCCGAACGCCACCACCGGGTCCGAGGCACGGTCGTAGGTGCCGCCGACCGCCTTGGTCAGCCCGGGGAGGCGGGACTGCTGCCAGTGCGCGCCGCCGTCGTGCGTCCAGGCGTAGAAGATGTCCACCGCTCCGCCGCTGGCGAACCGGCAGTCGTGCGCGACCGCCACCTCGATCTTGGTGTTGAACGGAGAGACGGCGATGTCCGGCTCGACCAGTGTGTCCGGTTCACAGTTGCCGTGGGGCGCCACGGTCTGCCGGCCGATCTGGCCCACATGCAAGACGGCTGGCGGCCCGGACGGGGCCGCGAGCGCGGGTGCGGCGATGCCGAGGCCTGCCAGCGCTAAGGTCGCGCCGGAGGCCATGAGGACGCGGAGTGGATGGTGCACGGTGCCTCCCAGTGGTCTTCAGTCCCGGCTGGCTGCAGGCCGCCAGCCGGACAATGGACATGGTTCAGCCCCTCTCTGCCCCAGAAGGAGCAAAGGCCACCCGGGACGTTAGACCGGCGTCCGGCCCGGGTCAACGGTGGGTGGCCGAGTGTGCGTGGTTTCGTTGCGAAGCCCAGACCGCTTCGTGTCCTATGGGCGGGGCGGCGGGGCCGAGGCTAGAGTGCGAGCCGGTGCCGATCATCAGGGAGTTGCGCGTGCTGCTGTCGCGGGAGACCTTCGCTCGCGGCTCGGTCGAGGTGGCGCCGGCCCTGCTGGGCTGCGTGATCGAGCACGAGACCGCCGAGGGCCTCGTGGCCGTGACGCTGACCGAGGTGGAGGCCTACGAGGGGCAGGCCGACCCGGCATCCCATGCCTATCGCGGCGAGACCCGGCGCACCGCGGTGATGTTCGGCCCGCCCGGGTACGCCTACGTGTATTTCACCTACGGCATGCACTTCTGCGTGAACCTGGTGTGCCTGCCGGAAGGGACAGCCTCGGCGGTGCTGCTCCGGGCAGGCCGCGTGGTCGCGGGCGCGGAACTGGCCACTGCGCGCCGGACCGCTCCCGGCCCGCACGGACGCGACCTGGCCCGCGGCCCCGCCCGGCTCTGCCAGGCGCTGGGCATCGCGCGCGAGCAGAACGGCGCCGACGTCTGCGCCCCGGATTCGCCGCTGCGGGTACGGTGGCCAGACCCGGCGACGGCCGGGCTGGCGGGGGCACCTGCCAGCGGGACCGGAACCGGTGATGGCACGGTAACTGCCGGGCCCGGGCCGGCGCAGCTGGCCGGTGCGGCGATCAGCTCCGGGCCCAGGGTCGGGGTCAGCGCCGCGGGCGACCGCCCGTGGCGGTTCTGGATCACCGGCGACCCGACCGTGTCGGTGTACCGCCCGTACGCGCCGCGGCGGGCCAGGCAGAAACCAGTTTCCGCGCACGCCAGAAGCGATGGGACGATATCGCTGTGACCGACATCCTCGGCGAGCTGGCCTGGCGTGGCCTGCTCGCGCACCACACCGACCTCGACGAGCTGCGCAGGGCATTTGCCACGGGCCCGCTCACCTTCTACGGGGGATTCGATCCGACCGCACCCGGGCTGCACATCGGCAACCTGGTGCTGCTGCTCACCATGCGCCGGGTGCAGGACGCCGGGCATCGGCCGATCGGCCTGGTCGGCGGTGCCACCGGCCTGATCGGCGACCCGAGCGGCAAGTCCGCGGAGCGTGTGCTCAACCCGCGCGAGAACGTCGCGGCCTGGGTGGAACGCATCCGGGGCGAGGTGGGGCGGTTCCTTGACTTCACCCCGGGGCCCACCGGGGCGCTGGTTGTCAGCAACCTGGACTGGACCGCGGACCTGTCCGCGCTGGACTTCCTCCGCGACATCGGCAAGCACTTCCCCGTCAACCGGATGCTAGCGCGCGAGTCCGTCAAGGCGCGGCTGGAGGCCGGCGGAATCAGCTACACCGAATTCAGCTACCAGATCCTGCAGGCCAACGACTTCCTGGAGCTGCACCGCAGGCACGGGTGCGCACTGCAGATCGGCGGCAGTGACCAGTGGGGCAACCTGGTGGCCGGGGTGGACCTGATCAAGCGGGTCGAGGGGGCCACGGCGCACGCGCTGGCGACGCCACTGATCACCAAGCCCGACGGGACCAAGTACGGCAAGACCGAGAGCGATGCGGTCTGGCTCAGCGCGGACCTGATGTCCCCGTACCGGTTCTACCAGTTCTGGATCAACCGGTCCGATGCGGAAGTGCCCGGCCTGCTGCGGGTCTTCACCTTCCGGTCCGCCGGGGAGATCGGGGAATTGGAGCGCCAGACCCGTGACTCGCCCGCGGCCAGGGCCGCCCAGCGCCTGCTCGCCGAGGACGTGACCACCCTGGTCCACGGCGCGGCGGAGTGCGCCAGCGTGATCGCCGCCAGCCGGGCCATGTTCGGCCAGGGTGACCTTGAGGCGCTACCCGAACGGACGCTCGCCGACGCGCTGGACGAGGTGGGCCTGGTGACCGTGCACGCCTCCAGGGACAGCCTGCCCACCGTTGTGGACCTGCTCGCCGCCACCGGGATAGCGGAGAGCAAGTCGGCCGCCAGGCGAATGATCGCCGCGGGCGGTGCCTACCTGAACAACCGCAGGGTTACCACCGAGGACGCCGTGCCGGATGTCGCCGACCTGCTACACGGGCGGTTCCTCGTGCTCCGGCGCGGCCGGCGCACGGTCGGCGGGGCGGAAGTTGTCACCGGCTAACCAGAAGCCGCTGACCTGTATGTTCGCGACTCGCGTGCGCTCGATTTGACGTGGGTGGCTTGTGTGCCTAATGTTTCCTCTGCCCCAAGCACGAAGGAAACGCCGGCCAGGCGTCCAGTGCCAGGGGCCAGCCAGGAAAACTGCTTGCGGGTGCGCTGTCCGTGCATCAGGACGGTCCGCGGCAGGGTAGGCTGGTGGTAGATGAGGTTGAGAGGTCGTCAACGTCAAGTCAAGTCGCTTGACGGCCCTTGAGCTCGCCGGTATGATAAGCAGGTTGCCCCCGATCCAGGCGAAAGCCTTGTGACGGTGCGCGTCCGCTCCTTGAGAACTCAACAGCGTGCTAAAAGCCAGTGCATATGCACAACAACCCCGTCAGTGGGTGCTGGACCGGTAACGGCCCAGGGCTCACGAACGGATTGCCAAGATCGTCTCAACGGCTGGTTTTCCAGCTGGTTGAGGCACTCTTTTGTGTCTGCACTCTGCCGGTGATCAATGGCCTGTGAATGGCCCTGCGATCTGGCAGTTGCACATAGACATCAACGGAGAGTTTGATCCTGGCTCAGGACGAACGCTGGCGGCGTGCTTAACACATGCAAGTCGAGCGGAAAGGCCCTTCGGGGTACTCGAGCGGCGAACGGGTGAGTAACACGTGAGCAACCTGCCCTCAGCTCCGGGATAGCTCCGGGAAACCGGAATTAATACCGGATACGACCTCGGCCGACATCGGCCGCGGTGGAAAGGATTTCCGGCTGAGGATGGGCTCGCGGCCTATCAGCTAGTTGGTGAGGTAACGGCTCACCAAGGCGACGACGGGTAGCCGGCCTGAGAGGGCGACCGGCCACACTGGGACTGAGACACGGCCCAGACTCCTACGGGAGGCAGCAGTGGGGAATATTGCGCAATGGGCGAAAGCCTGACGCAGCGACGCCGCGTGGGGGATGAAGGCCTTCGGGTTGTAAACCCCTTTCAGCAGGGACGAAGCGCAAGTGACGGTACCTGCAGAAGAAGCGCCGGCTAACTACGTGCCAGCAGCCGCGGTAATACGTAGGGCGCAAGCGTTGTCCGGAATTATTGGGCGTAAAGAGCTCGTAGGCGGTTTGTTACGTCCGCTGTGAAATCCCAGGGCTTAACCCTGGGCTTGCAGTGGATACGGGCAGACTAGAGGTAGGTAGGGGAGAATGGAATTCCCGGTGTAGCGGTGAAATGCGCAGATATCGGGAGGAACACCGGTGGCGAAGGCGGTTCTCTGGGCCTTACCTGACGCTGAGGAGCGAAAGCGTGGGGAGCGAACAGGATTAGATACCCTGGTAGTCCACGCCGTAAACGTTGGGCGCTAGGTGTGGGGTCCTTCCACGGATTCCGTGCCGCAGCTAACGCATTAAGCGCCCCGCCTGGGGAGTACGGCCGCAAGGCTAAAACTCAAAGGAATTGACGGGGGCCCGCACAAGCGGCGGAGCATGTTGCTTAATTCGACGCAACGCGAAGAACCTTACCAAGGCTTGACATGCAGGGAAAAGCCGTAGAGACACGGTGTCCGTAAGGGTCCTGCACAGGTGGTGCATGGCTGTCGTCAGCTCGTGTCGTGAGATGTTGGGTTAAGTCCCGCAACGAGCGCAACCCTTATCCTATGTTGCCAGCGGATTATGCCGGGGACTCATGGGAGACTGCCGGGGTCAACTCGGAGGAAGGTGGGGATGAGGTCAAGTCATCATGCCCCTTATGTCTTGGGCTGCAAACATGCTACAATGGCCGGTACAGAGGGCTGCGAAACCGTAAGGTCGAGCGAATCTCAAAAAGCCGGTCTCAGTTCGGATTGGGGTCTGCAACTCGACCCCATGAAGTCGGAGTCGCTAGTAATCGCGAATCAGCAACGTCGCGGTGAATACGTTCCCGGGCCTTGTACACACCGCCCGTCACGTCACGAAAGTCGGCAACACCCGAAGCCGGTGGCCTAACCCTTTTGGGAGGGAGCCGTCGAAGGTGGGGCTGGCGATTGGGACGAAGTCGTAACAAGGTAGCCGTACCGGAAGGTGCGGCTGGATCACCTCCTTTCTAAGGAGCACTTGGCGAGCCCCTTCTGGGTCTCGTCCAGAGCTGCTGCCCGGGCGTCTGTCCCGGGAGTGGCTAGCTCATTAGTGGAGCACTGGTTATTCGGTCCGCGGGTTAGCTCGCGTCCGTTAGTACGCCCGCCTCGGCGGGATGGAACGCGGTAGCGAGGAGTCCGCTGGCCGAGCACGCTGTTGGGTCCTGAGGGAACGGCCGCTTTGTGGGCCCCCCCTCGGTCAGGACCGGCTGTAGCGCCCTGTAGGGCGTGGGAC
>CAWDXD010000003.1:0-53078 GCA_963806145.1 uncultured Actinomycetes bacterium | reverse complement strand
GCTCCGCGCGCCCTTGAAATCGTAGAGAAAGTTGTCACAGATCGGACAACACCCGTTTGTCCGGCTCCGACTGATCGTTGACACGTTGGCTTCACCTGATGCTTGACACCGCCCGTCCGGGCACGCCTTGTCGTGACGTCGTTCGCGGTAGGGGGTGGCCGGGCCATGCTCGTGGAGTTGAGTGTCATGGAGCAGCGCTATCACGCCGTCATGGAGGTCATCTCCGGTGCGCCGGTGAGTGAGGTGGCCCGCCGGTATGGGGTGTCCCGCCAGGCGGTGCATGGCTGGCTGGGCCGGTATGAGCGTGATGGGATAGCCGGTTTGGCTGACCATTCCCACCGTCCTGCGCATCAGCCCCGCCAGCTGGATGCTGAGGTTGAGGCGCTGGTCTGCCAGTTGCGCGGGGCTCATCCGCGGTGGGGTCCGCGGCGGTTGCTGTTCGAGCTGGGTAAGGCGAAGGTGAGCCCGTTGCCGTCGCGGTCGACCATCTACCGGGTGCTGGTGCGCCATCACCTGGTGGCCGCCCGCAAGCGCAAGCGCCGCCGCCAGGACTACAAACGCTGGCAGCGCGACGAGCCGATGCAGTTGTGGCAGGTGGACGTGACCGGGTCGGTGTTCCTGGCCGATGGCAGGGAGCTGAAGCTGATCTCCGGCATCGATGACCATTCCCGGTTCTGCGTGATCGCCACGGTGGTGCGGCGGGCCACCGCCCGGGCGGTCTGCCGGGCGTTTGTGGCCGCGGTGGCCGCCTATGGCCTTCCCGAGGAGGTGCTGACCGATAACGGCAAGCAGTTCACCGGGCGGTTCGGCAAGCCCCGCCCGGCCGAGGTGCTGTTCGAGCGGATCTGCCGCAAGAACGGCATCCGCCAGCTGCTGACCAAGCCGTACTCGCCGACCACCACCGGCAAAGTCGAACGGTGGCATCAGACCCTGCAGGTCGACTTCCTCAACGACGCCGGGCCGTTCGCCACCATCGAGGCCGCTCAGGCCGCGGTCGATGCCTGGCGGGCCGAGTACAACCATGACCGGCCGCACCAGTCGCTGGACATGGCCACCCCGGCGTCGAGGTTCCGGCCCTCGCTCGATCCCACCGATGCGCTGCCCTTGTGGGCACCCGCCGACCTGGAACCCATCACCAGCCCGCCACCAGCGCCCGGTGACACGCCATCAGCAATGCCCGGGGCCGCCAGCTGGCCTGACGCGGTCGAGGTCGACCGGGTAGTCCCGGCGTCGGGGAACATGACCGTCGGCCCGCAGCAGTTCTGGCTGGGCACCACCCGCGCCGGGCAGCAGGTCACCCTGTGGATCGACACCACCACGGTGCACCTGAGCATCGGCGGGTGGCGGATCAAGACCGTGCCCTCCCGGCTGACCGAGGTGGACCTGGCCCGGCTGCGCCGCGCCGATGCCCGCCCCGCCGGGCCACCACCGGCGGGACCATCGCCCGGCGCGCTCGCCGCCAGCAGGTGCGTGGAAGTCGACCGGCTGGTCAACGGCATCGGCGGTATTACTTTGCTCAACCAGCTGATCCTGGTCGGCTCCCCGCTGGCCGGGCAGCGGGCCCGCCTGCGCCTGGACGGCCAGGTGATGCACGTCATCACCCAAGGCGGGGTGCTCTGGCGCACCCTGCCCTGCCCCATCCCACCTGGCCAGCGGCACCGCCTGCAGGGCGTCCGCCTCGCCGGGCCCGCCCCGCTGCCCGAAGCCGCCCTCTCCGTCCAGCGGCGAGTCTCCTCCCGCGGCGGCATCCAGGTTGCCCATCAGCGCGTCCAGGCGGGGATGACCCACGCGGGCAAGATCGTCACCGTTATCCCCGAGAACAACACCTTCCGGCTGGTCATCGACGGGGAGACCGTCGGCGTCGTGCCCCGCACCACCGGTCACGAAATCGACCGTTACAAGGCCCACGCCACCCACCCCCGGAAGGCGGTGAACCCATGCCCGAAGTAAGGCTCGACGCCGCCGACGCCGCCGAACTCACCGAAATGCTGCAATTCCTCACCGGCTGGCTGGCTCGCGACCCCAGCCGCCTCGCCGCCTCCCTGGAGGAGTTCACCGGCCACCCCGCCTACGGCATCGCGCAGCTGCGCCAGGACCTGGAGCGCTTTGTCTTCCTGCTCGGCGGCAGCGACGGCGAGCCCCTGCTCGGCCTCCCGCCGCCATGAACCCGCCCAGGTCCCCGGCCAGCCGAGGATACGCCGGGCCTTGCGGGCCTCAACGTCGTTCGTCCTCGCGCTGCGCGCTGCGGGCGCTCCACGCTGACCCCCGCCGCGGCACCGGCGTTGACTGGCACCTATCCGGGGACCAGCCAGCACGGCGAACCGGCTCCGGTGCCGCAGCAACCCTAGGCACCGGTCCGGTGGGTGTCCTGTCTCGCTTGAATGCTTAACACTCCCCTCTGATGCATTGGAAGCTGAGAGTGGCCCGAGCAGAGATACTAAGCCGTGTAAACGTTGGACAAAGGAGGACGGAGTGGGTGAATCAGTGAACGGCCAGGGTCACGAAAACGAAGGTACTGACGAACACTGGATAAAGCCTGTCGGCGATGTGGCGGCGCCCCTGCTGGCGGGATTCAGCTTTACGGCCGTCATCGTAATAAGCGGCGACACTGGACATCGTCGGTGGCCGGGTCTAACGCTACTCGCCTTGACCATGGCGGCAGTCACGCTCATTGCAGCTGTCGAGAGCTCGAAGTACGCCAGAGACAAGAGTCAGGCGGCTGAGCCTTGGCTTAAGTGGACGCGCTACTTGTACCACCTTGGCATCATTGAGTTCCTGCTCGGCCTAGGCTTGGCTCTGGCTCCGCACCATGGCACGGGGTTCCAGGGCACCTTCCAGTGGCTGGCGAGTGCGGTAGCGTTCGTCGCTTGTGGGTCGGCGGTCGTCTTGTCCTTGCCCAGCGTGCGTAGGCTCTTCCCGCATCAACATCGTTTGCCCTCCGGCGGGCGCACTCCGGGCGCTCCAGGTTGACCCCGCGACGGCTTCGGCGTTCACTGGCAGCTATCGGGGAACCAGCACCTGAGCCGCCGCCTAGACCTCGCCTAGACCAGGGGATCAGGCCTAGAAACCGTCAAGCATCACCTGAAGCCAATCCGTCAACCATCAGCTGAACCTAGGCACGGACAACACCCGTTGTCAGTGGTCAATGCGGGAGATTTCCGCTTGTCGGACGGCTTTCCCAGGCGTTGGTGATCACTAAGGGCCGACAACACGCGTTCCCAAGTGCCAGCTGATGCTTTACACCAGCGTCCTTGCCGACGATGAGTCAGGCTACGCGGTCCTGATGGCTGGAGTCCTCGCGGTGGCGGCGCTGGTAGTGCTGCCGCGCCGCCTGCCTGGTGACCCCGAGCCGGGCGGCGATCTCTGGCCACCCGATGCCCTGATCGACGGCATAGTCGATCAGCGTCGCGAGTTCCGCTTCTGCCTCGTCCCGCACGTGCCGGGCGTGCTCGATGTGCTCAAGCACCTGGGGTGCAGGCAGGCGGGTGACCCGTTCCGCCGAGCCTGCCGGTTTGGCTGGCGTCTGCTGCCGCCACCGCGGCTGCACGTGCTTGGCTCTGGGACCCGACCGGCGCTTCGACTTGCCCATGGAATCCAGCATGCGGCCCGGGTATGACAACTCCGGCCAGCACTCGCCTGAACGCTGACCCGGTCGGCGACTAGGCTCACCCCTCGTGTGAGCCGCGTCACATTGTTTCGGCCAGTGCGGTCGCTGACGAACGCTGACGGACAGATACGGACGTCTGCGGACACTGCCGCCCCTGCCCCGGCATGCGGGCGGTGTTTGCGGCTCGCTGACAGTGGCTACACTCTGGATGCAGGAGTCGACAAAACGTTGCCGAAGGTGCCGGGCTGAATGCCCAGGGCACCGGCAAGATCAAGAACGCCTTACCGGCGTGGATGAGGAACCGGCGCATCACCTGCGGGTCTGTTACCCGCCATCTCGCGCCAATCGCATGGGCTCAGGCCCGCAACCTGTTGCCGTCTGACCGCGGCAAGCAGGGGCCACCTGCTCTGCGCCCGCCACTGCGGCTAATGCCACCGCACGAACAGGACGGATTCCTGGGGCGAATCCAGTCCTGTCTGGTTCCCACCACCCGGAAGGAGAGTCACTATGGACAATCGGCTGTGCCGGTTAGCTCGGCGGTCTGAGCCGGACCACTGGCGTGGCACCCGGGCTGAGAGGCATCGTCATGCCCGGCGCTGACGAGGTCCGCGGCCGCCGAGAGCGGGACAAGCTCACCATCGCGGAGGTGTGCGCCGATCTCGGCATCAGCAGGCGGACGTTCTACGAATGGCGGGCGAAGGGCAGGGCGCCCAGGTGCATCACGCTGCCGAATGGCAGCCTGCGTATCCGCCGGTCGGAATACCACCGCTGGCTGGCGTCGCGGGAGGAGGCCGCCTGATGAGCGACGGGACGACCTACGACGCCCGCGTCTACCGGACCGAGGTCTACAAGGGCAAGAAGATAACGACTTACCACGTCCGGTGGAAGGTGGGCGGCAAGCTCTGGAGGGAGGGCTTCCGCACCGCCGCTCAGGCCGACAGCTTCCGCAGCGCGTTGCTGACCGCTGCCCGGAAAGGCGAGGTCTTCAGCCTCGTCACCGGCAGGCCAGCAGCCTGGGAGCGGACGAAGGCCGCCACCACTTGGTATGAGTTCGCCTGCTCGTATGTGGACATGAAGTGGAAGCAGGCTTCCGCCAAGTACCGCAAGGACATCGCCCGGGCGCTGACCGCCGCGACGCCTGTCATGCTGGCGGAGGCCCGCGGCAGGCACGACGATGCCAGTATCCGCCGGGCGCTCGTCCGATGGGGCTTCAACACCAAGCAGCGCTCCGAACCACCCGACGAGGTTGCCGAGGTCCTCGCCTGGGTGGCAAGGAATAGCGCTCCGGTGGCAGCGCTGGCCGACGCGGCGATGGCCCGCAGAATGCTCGACCAGGCGACCGGCCGACTGGACGGGAAGAACGCGGCAGCCAGCACGGCCCGGCGGAACCGCACCATCCTGGCCAATGCGATGGACTACGCGATCGAGCTGGGCCTGCTGGAGATGAACCCGATCCGGCGGATCAAGTGGACAATGCCCAAGGTGTCCAGCCAGGTGGACCGGCGCAGCGTCGTGAACCCGCGCCAGGCCCGGGCGCTGCTGGAGGCGGTGCGCGCCCAGCGGCCGAGCGGACCGCGGCTGGTCGCCTTCTTCGCGGTGATGTACTACGCCGGGCTTCGTCCCGAGGAAGCGATCAGCCTCAGTAGGGACAATGTGATCATGCCGCCTCATGATCGAGGCGGCGACGGCTGGGGCGAACTGCACATTCGCAGCGCGACGCCCGACGCGGGTGGCGAGTGGACCGACGACGGGAGCGTGCGCGAGGTGCGACAGCTCAAGCACCGGGCCGAGGGAGACAGCCGCGTCGTGCCCACCCATCCCGAACTGACCATGCTCCTCCGGGATCACCTTGCCAACTTCGCTACAGCTTCTGACGGCCGTTTGTTCGGCGGTGTCAGGGGCGGCGAACTGCCGACCATCACCTACCGGCGCGCCTGGATCAAAGCGCGCCAGACGGCTCTGAGCGCTGCAGAGCAAGCTTCCCCGCTCGCCCGGCGCCCGTACGACCTCCGGCACGCCTGCCTGTCCACGTGGCTCAACGGTGGCGTCTATCCGACTCAGGTAGCCGAGTGGGCCGGGCACGGCGTGGACGTGCTACTGCGGATCTACGCCAAGTGCGTCGTTGGCCAGGACGAGCTAGCCAAGCGCCGGATCAGCGAAGCACTGTGCCAGGACTGATCATGGGTACCGCCCACCTCGGTGAGCGAGATTTTGGCACGTATTTGGCACAGCGACCTGCATTTCCCCGCGCACGGCCACACACAGCCGCACACGCATCTGAGAGGCAAGATCACGAAGGCTGCACATCACCGCAGGTCACAGGCCCTTATCTGCGGTTTTTGGGAGTGGGGCGGCTGGGACTCGAACCCAGGACCGGCGGATTATGAGTCCGCTGCTCTGACCGGCTGAGCTACCGCCCCGTAAGAAGCTACTACTGACCTGCGATTTCGTTGACCTCCTGCCCTGAGTGGACCCATGCTCAGCGCTCATAGACCCTTTGGATTTCCGAAGCGCGTAATGCTGTTATCCGCCCTGATGCCGTCCTGGAAGCTGGCGCTTGACGCCGCCGGCAAGTCACCCAAGACGATCAGCTCCTGCCAGTACTCCGCGAAGCGACTCGAAGCCTACCTGACCACCAAGGGGCTTCCACTGGAACCCGAAGGCATCCGCAGCTTCCTGGCCGACAGGGCGGGAGGGCAACTCGCCAGCGGCGGCTGCGAATCACTACCGCAACCTCCGCGTCCACTTCCACTGGCCGGGCCGCCGAGGGCCGACCGCAGGCCAGCACGGATCACCAAGAATGGTCAGAACCAGGACCAGAACTCACCCGAGCAGCCGCACGATGCCTGGGGGTGGGCAAGACCTGTACCAGGCCCGCCCGGGCTTGTCCAGGGCTACGTTTCGCTGACCACGAACGCTCCGTCGCCGCCCGCGGTGGTCCCGCCCGCGCTGCACTCGCCTGCCGAGGCGCACGACACCGAGTCGATTCGCGCATCCCCGCCCTGGTTGAGGGCCGCGGTGCCGGGCGCCTCGATGGCCGTGTGCCAGGTGCCGTTGACCTGGCTGACCACGAACGCCTGGGTTTGGCGGGAGCTGTCTGCGTAGGTCCCGCCCGCGCTGCAGTTGCCCGCCGACGCGCACGACACCGAGGCGATTTCCGCGAAGTCGCCCTGGTTGAGGGCCGCGATGCCGGGCACCTCAATGGCCGTGTGCCAGGTGCCGTTGACCTCACCGACCACGAACGCCTGGAAGTGGCCGGAGCTGTCTCGGTAGGACCCGCCCGCGCTGCAGTTGCCCGCCGACGCGCACGACAGCGGGTTGATGGTGGCGTTCCCGCCCTGGTTGAGGGCCGCGGTGCCGGGCACCTCGATCGCCTTGCCCCAGCTGCCGTTGACCTCGCTGGCCACGAACACCTGCGAGCGGAAGGAATGGTCCCTGTAGATCCCGCCCGCGCCGCAGTTCCCCGCCGAGCCGCACGACACCGAGTCGATGTTGGCGTTCCCGTGGTTGAGGGCCGCAGTGCCGGGCACCTCGATCGCCTTGCCCCAGCTGCCGTTGACCTCGCTGGCCACGAACACCTGTTCGTGGCCGGAGCTATCCGTGTAGAACCCGCCCGCGCCGCAGTTGCCCGCCGAGACGCACGACACCGAGTCGATTCGCGCATCCCCGCCCTGGTTGAGGGCCGCGGTGCCGGGCGCCTCGATGGCCCTACCCCAGGCGCCATTGACCTCCCTGACCACGAACGCCTGGATGCTGGCGGAGCTGTTTGCGTAGGTCCCGCCCGCGCTGCAGTTGCCCGCCGACGCGCACGACACCGAGTCGATGACGGCGAACCCGCCCTGGTTGAGGGCCGCGGTGCCGGGCACCTCGATCGCCTTGCCCCAGGTGCCGTTGACCTGGCTGACCACGAACGCCTGCCGGCCGGAGCTGTCTGCGTAGTCCCCGCCCGCGCTGCAGTTGCCCGCCGACGCGCACGACACCGAGTCGATGACGGCGAACCCGCCCTGGTTGAGGGCCGCGGTGCCGGGCACCTCGATCGCCTTGCCCCAGGTGCCGTTGACCTGGCTGACCACGAACGCCTGGGTTTGGCGGAAGCTGTTTAGGTAGTCCCCGCCCGCGCCGCAGTTCCCCGCCGACGCGCACGACACCGAGATGATCGCACCCGGCCCACCGAGAGCCGTGATGCCGGGCACCTCGATAGCCTTGCCCCAGGCGTGCCCGCTCAGCGAAGCCGCCGGAGCACCCGTGCTGGCCGACGCGCTGCCGCTGGCCAGTGACGCCGTCCCCAAAGCGGCGACTATGGCGATCGCCCGCGCGCGGCTGTCCATAACCCACCCGCCTCCTGTCGCTGGGCCCGGCCATTCACCCCCGCCAACGGCGGTAGCCCCGCCAGCTTAGATTGCGGGTCCTGGCCAGTCCAGATAGGGCTGGCTTACCCCCGAGAGCCCGGCCCTCGCCGACACGCCCTGCTTTCCCCAGTCGTCCTCACAGGCGCCGAATCCAGGTGAGCGGACTTCCGGGCCGGCGCAGCCGATCGCGTGCGACGCGACCGCAAATGGGTGCGCGTTGCGCCCGCAGATGGACGTGCGGGCGTGCTTCTGGGTCCGCGAGCGCACGACGTCGACCCCATCCTCGGGCATGGCATACTAGCGGCCCGCCCCCGATAGCAATCGACGTTCAGGCGACCTTCGAACGGAGAAATTTAGAGCGTCGGATTTCTCGCACAGCGCTCCGGATTGACCTGCATCATCGCAGGTCAGCACAGCGTTCAGGCCCGAAGTATTATGAGTCCGCTGCTCTAACCGGCTGAGCTACCGCCCCGCCCGTGCACCTTACCTCAGGCCCTACAGCCCGCCCGGTCCCTCAGTGCACGCTCATCTGGACTGCCATCGCGTGCTCGACCAGCGAGATGAGGGTCGACTTGGTGGACGCCCTGCTGCGCGCGTCGCACTCCACGATGGGCACGCTTGGGCTGACCGACAAGGCCTCCTGGACGTCGGTCAGGGTGTGCGGGAACTTTCCGTGGAAGCCGTTGATGCCAACGATGAACGGCAGGCCCGCGGTCTCGAAGTAGTCGACCGCCGGGAAGGAGTCAGCCAGCCGCCGCGTGTCCACAAGGACCACAGCGCCGATGGCGCCCTGGATGAGGTCATCCCACATGAACCAGAACCGGTGCTGACCAGGGGTGCCGAACAGGTACAGAATCAGGCCCGCATCCAGGGTGACCCGGCCGAAGTCCATCGCCACCGTCGTCGTGGTTTTGTCCGGCACATGCGAGAGGTCATCCACCCCGGCGCTCGCGGCGGTCATCACCGCCTCGGTGGTGAGCGGGGTGATTTCCGAGACCGACCCGACGAAAGTGGTCTTGCCCACGCCGAAGCCGCCGGCGACGACAATCTTCACAGAAGTCATCGCCACCTCCCCTGCGTCGCCTCGGAGAGGGGGTCTAGAGCTTGCGAAGTCCACTGAGCACCCTTTCGAGCAGGTTCAGGTCCGGGCGACCCTGCGCGTGATCCAGCTGATGGACCCTGACCAGTCCTTCCACCGCCATGTCGGCGATGAGCACCCTGGCCACGCCCAACGGCATCCTGAGCACGGCAGATATTTCGGCTACGGAGCGCCAGTCCCGGCAAAAGCCCAGGATCGCCTGGCACTCCGGGCTGAGGACCGAAAGGTCGCGGGCCTCATAATGTGATGCAGCCACCATCGCTTCGATTTGAAGCTGGTACCGCGGCTTGGTTCGTCCTCCGGTCACCGCATAGGGCCGGACCAGGGAACTGCCCGGGGCGTCCGTCCCGCCCGAGCGTTTCCCGTTCAGGAACCCGTGCCGTCCGCCAGCCTGCGGCCAGTCATCCCGGCCGGGCCCGGACATCAACCTCTCCAGTCGTCACTGCCTGCCATCCTCCGACCGAAACGCGCCACGCATGTCCGGGGTGAGCGCGCGCCCAACCCGTTCCACGAGCAGCGTCATCTCATAGGCCACCAAGCCCATGTCACAATCAGCCGAGGCGAGCACAGCCAGGCTCGACCCGTCGCTGATCGCCATCACCAGTAGCAGTCCGCGCTGCATCTCCACGACCGTCTGGGTGACTGGGCCACCCTCGAACACTCGCGCAGCACCTTGCGTCAGGCTGGTCAGCCCCGATGTCACGGCTGCCAACTGGTCAACCCGGTCTGCCGGGAACCCATTCGAAAACGCCAGCGGCAGGCCATCGGCCGACACCACGATCGCATGGGCAACGGACGGAACCCGCTCCACGAAGTTCGTGATCAGCCAGTTCAGGTCCTGGACCGGACGAGCTAGCGGGCTCACACCCACTCCTCTCTGCGTGGCCTCAGCGTGACCACCTCCTCAACAACGCGGGGTCGTCATACCAAGATGGCATCGCATAACGCGTCATATAACGCGTTCCATAACGCATCGCTGCCACCACCATCGTTCGAGTCTTCGTCGTCTTGCGCGGCGGCCCTTGCCTCACGGACACCTCGCTGGAATTTAGCCAGACGCTCCCTTGTCTGCGACGCCGACCGGGATGGCGCCGACGCGGCGGCAGCCGTTCCGCCGCCCACGCCGCCGGGGACCAGGTTCGCCTTGGGCACGCGCTTGGGCAGGCCCACGGCGGTCGTGCCGCCTGAGACCGGCGCGTGCGCCACTTCCGCTGCTTCCCAGCCCGCGTCCGCCGGTGAAGTCCAGTCGCTAGCGCTGCTGCTGGTGGTTGTGGTGGTGCTGACCGCCCCGCTCCCAGTCCTGGCGGGAGGGTCCGTACCGTGCCGGCCACGGCGGAACCAGTCAGACTCCACGGACTCGAATATAGGCAGCCTGTGCTCCTCTCCCAGGCTCGCCGGCGGCGGCACTATCACGCCGTGCTGTGCCGTCTGGCTGACTTCGCTTCGGAACGAAGACCCCCCAAGGCCGCTCAATGGGCCTTCTTGGGCGCCGTCGCCTCCCATCGGCGTGCCGAAGGAGGAGGCAAACGGCCCGGACTGAAGGCTGCCCGACGTATCTGCCGCGGCGCTGGCATCATAGCTGGCCGCGCTGGCCGCTGGGTCATAGCTGGCCGCGCTGGCCGCTGGGTCATAGCTGGCTGCGTTGGCCGCCGCGTCCGGCACCGGGAGGGCGCCGGTGTCCGCATCCGGCGCCGAGAACGACGCGGTGTCGCCAGGGTCGGGCCGCAGCGGTGCGAACCTGGGAGTCCGGGCGGCGTTGACCGCCTGCATCGCGGCCGTACGGTCCTCGGGCTGGTCGGGCTCCGGCCATTCGGCCAGACTGGACGGGCTGGTCGAGGCGGCCGCGGTGCCGCTTGGTGTCGGGTCGAACCGGCGCAAGCCCGGCGGGGTGGCAGCGGTTTCGTGGGCGATGGCCTCGTCGGGCAGCCAGACCAGCGCGGTCAGCCCGCCCATCGACGCCGGCCGCAACCGCACCCGGATACCATGCCGCGCCGCCAGCCGCGCCACCACGAACAACCCCATCCGCCGCGACACCGCCACATCCACCACCGGCGGATTATCCAGCCGCCAGTTCGCATGGGCCATCTCCTCCGCCCCCATGCCCACGCCCTGATCGGTGATATCCAGCAACACCCCGCCACTGTTCAGCAAATGCCCCGACACCGCCACCGGCGTCTCCGCCGCCGAAAACGACGTCGCGTTCTCCACCAGCTCCGCCAGCAAGTGCACCACGTCGTTGACCGCCTGGCCGCGCACCGCGATCCCCGGCTGCACGTTCAGCGTCACCCGCTCATACTGCTCAATCTCCGACACCGCCGCCCGCAGCACATCCACCAGCCCCACCGACTGGGTCCATCGCCGGGACACCTCATGCCCCGCCAGCACCAGCAGGTTCTCGCTGTTGCGCCGCATCCGGGTCGCCAGGTGGTCCATCTGGAACAAGTTCGCCAGCCGCTCGCTGTCCTGCTCGCCCTGCTCCAGATCATCGATCAGCCGGATCTGCCGCTCCACCAGCGACTGCGACCGGCGCGACAGGTTCACGAACATCGCGTTCACATTGCCGCGCAGCGCCGCCTCATTCGACGCCAGCCGCACCGCCTCCCGGTGCACCTGGTCAAACGCCCGCGCCACCTCACCAATCTCATCGGTGGAATCCACCTCGATCGGCGCCACCTCCAACGGCGCCCCCGCGCCCTCGCCCTCGCTCATCCGCCGCACCGTCTCCGGCAACCGCATCCCGGCCACTTCCAGCGCACCGGCACGCAACCGCCGCAACGGCCGCACCATCGACCGGGCCACCACGACGGTGAAGAACAGGGCCAGGGCCAGGACGAAGAGGATCACCACGCCGGTGATGATGGCGGTGGTGACCGCCTGGTTGCGCAGCGACGACGCGCGCGCGGTGATCTGGTTGACCAGGCTGTGCTCGACCGCGCCCATCTGGTAGTTGATGATGTGCGATTCCGCGCCGTACCAGTCGTCGGCGTGGGTCTGGTCGCTGGCCAGGTTGCCGCTGCTGGGCTGCAGGTTGATCGCCTGCGACAGGTTGATCGCCTGCGACTCCTCGTTCGGCGCCAGGTAGGCGTTGGGCCCGGTGCCGGTTCTGTTCCAGAGCTGGCGCTGGGCGGCGGTGGCGGTCAGGTTGAACTCGCTCAGGTTCGCGGCCTGATCCGACTGAGCGTTGGTCAGGTCGTTGAGCGCCTCGTTGGAGAGGTTGTGCTGGATCAGTGCCGCGGCGAGGATCGCGCGCTGCTCGGAGGCGTCCTCCTTCATATGTGACACCAGCCCGAGCACTCGCACGCTCTGCGCCAGGGTGGCGTCACTGGCGCCCTGGCCGGTCGCGTCCTCCAGGACCAGCAGGTTGTTGATGAGGCCGGTGTACTTGCGGCTCACGTCCAGGGCGGGCAAGGCGGTGGATGTGGCCGCATCGCGCAGCTCGCTGAGCGCCTCAACCTCGGACAGCGCGGTCGTGGCTTCCTGCTGCGTCTGCGCCGGGAACGAGCCGCCGACCTCTTCGAGCTGGGCCTTTACCTGCGCCACCGCCTGGTCGGTCTGGTGCTGGTAGCCGTTGACCACGCCGAGCGACACCGTCTTCGCAGGGCTCGCCACCGCGGACCGGCCGTTCGCGCTGCCGAGCGCGATGTAGTAGACGGTCTGGTCCCGCTCGTCCTCCAGCCGCTGAGCCAGGACGGTGATGTCCGAGCTGAGCGTGGTCAGCTGCAGTACCCGCTGGTAGGCCAGGGCGCTCTGCACCGACGAGGCGATGCGGATACCGCCCAGTGCCACAGCGGTCAGGGTGGGAATGGTGATCAGCAGCAGCAACCGCGAGCGCACTCGCCAGTTCTTCAGTGCCCGCCTGGATGCGGGGCGGGCCTGGGGTACCTCTGCATGCCCGGCACCGTTGCCGTCGGCTTGCCCGTCGGGCTTGCCGAGGCCGCCGCCAGGCGCCTCCGCCCCGTCCCGGCCGAACGCCGAGCCGTTCCCCGCCTGGTCGCCTACGGCCACGGGGGCAGCGGGGGAGATGTTACTGGTACGGGACCGCACGCGTCATGACCTCTCAACTGGATGCCATGGCGAGCCCGCTGGCGGCGGGGCCAACGGCAGAACCGGCATAGCAGACCCCTTCCGCGGCGACGTTTTAGGGCGGGCTCAGCTCACTAGGGCGACTAGGGGCTAACCCTAACCGTCAAAACGGCCGCCGGACAGCAATTCCCACATCACACGATGACCTTGATGTAACGGACGTTTGCCGAGCACGCACTGCCAGTAGGGTACTCTCTGGCGCTACGGTCCGGGTTCCGAAGCGCCCGCAGAAGTCCTATCTTCCCGCCAAGGAGAGTCATGAGGCTTGTCTCAGCCCCTGACCAGGCCCGATGGGGCGGCCGGGAGGGGCGCTCAGGGCGCCGCGCAGCGGGCGCGGCCGCCGCCGCGGCCGGCCTGATTCTACTGACCGGGTGCCACGTCCCCGGGTTCTCGTCATCAACGGCGGCCGGCCCCACCGCCTCCGGCACGGTCACGGTCGCCGCAGTCCCCGGGGTGGCCGACGCGCCCCTTTACATTGGCCTAAAGGACGGGCTGTTCAGCCAGGCCGGCCTCACCGTGCACGTCGTTCACGCCTCCTCCGTACCGCAAGAGGTGGCCGCGCTCCGCAACCGCAGTGCCGATATCGCCTTTGGCGACTACGCGGACATGTTCTTCGCCCAAGAGCAGCGCTCCGCACCGCACCTGCTCGCGGTCGCGGACGGCTATGACGCCGGGCCGAACGTGATGGAGGTCCTGACGCTGCCCAATTCGGGCATCGTGAAGCCGTCGGACCTGGTGGGCAGGGCGGTGGGCACGGCCCAGCGGCAGGGAATGCCGCTCAGGAATGTGAAGCACCAACCCATTCCTTACAGTACGGATACCGTGGCCACCTGGTCGGTGCTCTCCAGCGACAACGTGGGCGGCGCCAAGGTCCGCTGGGACCCGATGCCGGCCAGCGATCTGGTCAGCGCGCTGCAGAATGGCCGGGTGGCCGCGATCCTGGCGACCGAGCCGACTATCTACGAGGCCGAGAGCCAGCTGGGCGCCGTTCCGGTGCTCGACTCCTGCACGGGGGCGACTGCGAACCTGCCACTGGACGGTTACTTCACCACCAGCTCCTACGCCGGCCGGAACGCCCAGGCCGTGGCCGCCTTCCGGGGCGCGCTGGAAAAGGCGCAGGCTCAGGCGGCCATGGCGGCGCCGCTGCAGACCGCCCTGACCAAGAGCACGGGGCTGAAGGCACAGGCTGCAGCCATGATCACCCTCGGCACCTACCCCACCGCGCTGTCGGCCGCGAACCTGCAACGGGTCGTCGACCTGATGTACAACTATGGCGCGCTGCCGAAGCAGCTCAACGTGCCGTCCATGGTGGCGAAGCCGGACGGGTCCTGACCGCGGCCTGACCGGCCCCCGGCCTGCCGTGGGCCGGTCAGTGGATCGCGTTGAGGCCCAGTTCGCGCGCGATGATCATCCGCTGCACCTCTGAGGTGCCTTCGCCGATCTCCAGCACCTTGGCATCGCGGTAGAACCGGGCCACCGGGTACTCGTTCATGTATCCGTAGCCGCCAAAGATCTGGGTGGCGTCCCGCGCGTTGTCCATGGCCGCGTTCGAGGAAACCAGCTTGGCGATCGCCGCCTGCTTCTTGGCCGGCTCACCGGCCGAAAGCCGCGCCGCGGCGTCGTACCAGGCGAGCCGCGCCGAGTGAGCCCGCAACTCCATGTCCGCCAGCTTGAACTGGATCGCCTGGAAGTGCCCGAGGTGGTGGCCGAACGCCTCGCGGTCGGCCACATGGCGCAGGCATTCCGCCACGCACCCGGCGGCCAGGCCGGTGGCCAGCGCCGCGATGGCCACCCGCCCCTCGTCCAGGATCTGCAGGAACTGGGCGTAGCCGCGGCCGCGCTCGCCCAGCAGGTTCTCGGCGGGAACCCGGCAGGAGCCGAAGGCCAGTTCCCTGGTGTCCGATGCCGACCAGCCGACCTTGGAGTACTTGCCGCCCACGGTGAAGCCCCCGGTGCCCGCCGGGACGATGATCGCCGAGATCTCGCGGTTCCCCCGCCCGGCTCCTGGCTCACCACCGGTGCGGGCGAGCACGGTCACCAGCGAGGTGATCGAGGTGCCCGCGTTGGTGATGAATGACTTGGTGCCATCGATGACCCACTCCCCGGCCTCCAGCCGCGCGGTGCTGCGCATCCCGCCGGGAATGTCAGAACCGCCACCCGGCTCGGTCAGCCCGAACGCGGCCAGCCGCTCCCCCGCGCACAGATCCGGGAGCCACCGGCGGCGCTGTTCCTCGCTGCCGAACCGGTACAGCGGCATGGCGCCGAGCGCCACGGCCGCTTCGAGCGTGATCGCCACGGAGGAATCGACCCTGGCGAGTTCCTCCAGGGCGAGGCAGAGGGCGAACAGGTCACCGCCCATCCCGCCGTACTCCTCAGGGAACGGCAGCCCGAACAGCCCGAGCTTGCCCATCCTGGCCACGATGTCGTAGGGGAACTCGCAGCGCTCGTAGTAGTCGGCGATCACGGGGGCCACGACCTCGCGGGCGAACTCGGCGACGGTCGCGCGCAGTTCCTCATGCTCGTCGGTGAGCTGGTAACCGATCATGGCTGGTCTCCTTGCAGGGTCGCTGCGAGCCCACCAGCCCCGTCGCGGAGACCTCTGGTAGTAAGCCCCGTCACCTGGCCGGTGTGCCTGCGATGCTACTTGGCCGCCCGCCGGGCAGGCGGTCGGGCACTGCCACGCCGCCCGCCGCGTTACGCTCATGTGGACACCTGGTCCAGACAACCTGCTCCCGCGGTTCCGGAGGACGCCATGGCGACACTGACCTGTCCTGGCTGCGCCGCCACCGTCAGCCACGACGACCTGATCTGCTTCACCTGCGGCACGAACCTGCCCCGGCGCGGCCCGGCGGCGGAGGAGGAGACCACGCCGCCCACGGTGATGCAGGAGTACCTGCGCTCGGGCGGCGCGGCACCCGGCGGGCCGGCACCGGCCACCGGGCCCATCTCACCGGTGGTCCTGCGGCTTTCCTTCCCGGCCGGCAACGTGGACGTACCGGCCGGCACGTCGCTGGTGCTCGGGCGTGACCCGGGCGAGTCCCTGGTGGCGGCGGCCTTCGCCAGCTACGAGAACGTGTCGCGGCGGCATGCCACGATTACGGTCAGTGACACCGGTCAGGCGACGATCCGGGACGAGTACTCCACCAACGGCACCTACGTCAACGAGGACCGGGTGCTGCCGGGCACCAACGTGCGCATCGGAAACGGCGACCGGGTACGGCTGGCCGCCGATGTCACCGCCGAGGTCTCCCTGCCCGGACGGCAGGGTTTCAGCACGAACGGCCACCACAGCTCCGGCTGAGCCCTTCGGGGGTGCAGGGGCCGCGCTGGGCGAGCAGCGCACAAATCGCCGCATTTCGTAGCGTCCGGGGTCTGGCCCGGTCCCTGCCTGCCGTGAGAACATCCCGGCAGTGATCGTTTGGGACCGTCCAAGGAGGCGGCAGTGGCGACAGCAGCGCGAA
Source organism: uncultured Actinomycetes bacterium (assembly GCA_963806145.1). Taxonomy (GTDB): domain Bacteria; phylum Actinomycetota; class Actinomycetes; order Streptosporangiales; family Streptosporangiaceae; genus DASXKD01. The sequence goes on along the minus strand of CAWDXD010000003.1, from coordinate 36,479 downwards.
CAGACACCGGCGTGGGATTGCGGCGGGACGCGATCGGCCTGCGTGAGGTCCTGTTCCAGAGCATCACCGACATGGCACCGGGCGCGGCCATCGCCGCCTCCATCCCTGCGGGGGTCGCGTTCGCGGGCGGGTCGCTGCCGCTCTCCGTGGTGTTCGCGCTGGTCGCGTGCCTGTTCTGCGCGTCGAGCATCGGGCAGCTCGCCAAGGAGTTGCCGTCGGCGGGATCCCTGGCCACGTACGCGGCCCGCGGCCTGCACCCGGCGGTCGGGTTCCTGGTGGCCTGGGGCTATGTGCTGGTCGGCTTCCTGATCCCGCCGCTGGTGCTACTCCAGCTCGGCTTCACCACCGCGGCGACATTGAACGCCGAGATCTCGGGCTACCCGGCCAGCCTGTGGTGGCCGTGGGCACTGCTCGGCGCGGTGATCGTGCTCGCGGCCGGGTTCTACGGGATCCGGACCTCGGCGCGGCTGGGCACCGTCCTCGGCGTGTTCGAGATCGGCGTGTTCGTCGTGCTCGCGATCTTCCTGTTGTTCCACGCCGGGAGCAACAACACCCTGAGCGTGTTCACGACCAAGTACACCCCGCCCGCGTTCCGCGGCATCGCCGGGGTGATCGGCGGCTCGGTGTACACGATCCTCGCCTTCGGCGGATTCGAGGGCGCGGCGCCGCTGGCCGAGGAGGCCAAGAACCCCAGGCGCACGATCCCCCGCGCGATCATGCTGGCCACCCTGCTGATCGGCCTGCTGTACGTGTTCACCACCTACGCGGTGGACGTGGCCTACGGGCCCGCCAAGTTCGCGACGTTCACCACCGGCACCGGGGCCGCGTCCTGGGAGGGCATGGCCCGCTCGCTCTACGGGCTGTTCTGGTTCTTCGTGTTCCTGGCCATCGTCAACTCCACCATCGCCAACGCGAACGCCGGGGTGACGGTCTCGTCGCGGACGGCCTACGCGATGGGCCGGATCGGCGCCTTCCCGCGCTTCCTGGCCCAGGTCAACCCCAAGCACCGGTCCCCCGCCGCGGCCATCCTCACCGCCTTCGTGATCACCGTCGCGGTGACCCTGGGGCTGGGCCTGGGCTACGACCCGGTGACCGCGTTCATCATGGTCGCCACGGCCCTGGTCATCGTGCTCGTCGCGATCTACATCCTGATGAACGCCGCGTGCATCGGCTTCTTCGCCCGGCGCGGCAGCGGCTTCAACCCGCTGCTGCACGGGGTCCTCCCGGTCCTGGGCATCCTCACCTTCATCCCGGCCTGGCTCACCTCGGCGGGCCTCAAGGTGTTCTCGTTCGTGGCGCCGCTGTCCCCGCCCTACTCCTACATGGGCCCCGGCGTCGCCGGGTTCATGATCCTCGGCGTGATCTACCTGATCTACCTGTACCAGCACGACCCGGAGCGGATTGTGCAGGTCGGCACCGTACACCTGGACCCGCTGGAGGAGTACCAGGCATGAGCGACGTGGAGGTCATCAAGTTCCGGCCGGACCCCAGCCAGTACGCGTGGACGTTCGGCGGCGCGGCGCCGGTGGCCCGGGTCAAGCCGCCGGTGATCCTGGAGGTGTTCACCGAGGACTGCTTCGCGGGCAAGGTACGCAGCGAGACCGACCTGGTCTCCGAGGTCTGCGAGTTCCCCTACCTGAACCCGCAGACCGGGCCGTTCTATATCGAGGGCGCCGAGCCGGGCGACACGCTCGCCGTGCACTTCATCTCGATCGAGCTCGCGCGAGACTGGGGGGCCTCCACCACGGTCCCGTTCTTCGGCGCACTCACCGGCACCCACGTCACCGCCCTGCTGCACGACCCGCTGCCCGAGCTGATCTGGATGTGGCACTTCGACCGTGACGCGGGCACCTGCCGGTTCACCGCCCGGCATGGCGACTTCGCGGTGGACCTGCCGCTGAACCCGATGCACGGCACCGTGGGGGTCGCGCCGGCCAACCTGGAGGTGCGCAGCGCCCTGGTCCCCGACGCGTTCGGCGGCAACATGGACACCCCGGAGATGCGCGCCGGGGTGACCTGCTACCTCGGCGTCAACGTGGCGGGCGCGCTGTTCTCTCTTGGCGACGGTCACGCCCGGCAGGGCGAGGGCGAGACCTGCGGGGTGGCGGTGGAGACCGCGATGAACACCGTCCTCGCGGTGGATCTGGTCAAGGGCAGGCCGTGCGCGTGGCCGCGGCTGGAGTCGGCCTCGCACATCATGTCGGCCGGTTCGGCACGGCCGCTGGAGGACGCGTTCCGCATCGCACAGGTCGACCTGGTGCAGTGGCTGGGGTCCGACTACGGGCTCGACCCGCTGGACGCCTACCAGCTCGTCACCCAGGCCGTCGAGTCGCCGCTGGCCAACGTCTGCGACCCGAACTACACAAGCGTGGCCAAGATCGCCAAGGACTACCTGCCGGCGGCCGGCGCGATGAACGGGGCCCACGCCAGGCTCACCGCGATCGCGGATTCCTACCGGGGGTCATGACCGGGCGACAGGACTTCGGGTCAGGACCGCTCACTGTCCAGGGCGGCCATCTGCCGCTCGTCGTAGCGGTCCCCCGCCACGGCACCGGCAGGTACGGCCGCCTCGACGGCGGCCAGGTCGCCAGGCCCGAGTTCAAGCTCCAGCGCGGCGAGTGCCTCGGCCAGCCGGTCCCGCCGCTTGGTGCCGATCAGCGGGACGATGTCGCTGCCCTGTGCGCACACCCAGGCGATGGCGAGCTGGGCGGTGGTCACCCCGCGCTCGGCGGCCAGCGTCTCCAGCGCGGCCACCAGTGCCAGGTTGCGCTCCAGGTTCCCGCCCTGGAACCGGGGATACCTGCTGCGCCCGTCCGCCGCGCCGCCCGGCCGCGCGGTGGCCGGGTTGAGCAGGCCGCGGGACAGCACGCCGTAGGCGGTCACGCCGACGCCGAGCTCGCGCACCGCGGGCAGGATCTCGGCCTCGATGCCCCGGCTCACCAGGGAGTACTCGATCTGCAGGGCGGTCACCGTGCGGGCCGCGGCCGCCCGCCGGATGGTGCCGGGCCCCATCTCGGACAGCCCGGCGTAGCGCACGTAGCCCGCGTCGATCATCTCCCCGATCGCGCCGATGGTGTCCTCGATCGGCACGGCGGGGTCCAGCCTCGCGGGCTGGTACAGGTCCACGTAGTCGGTGCCCAGCCGCCGCAGCGAGTAGGCCAGTGAGGTCTTCACCGCCGCCGGGCTGGCATCCAGGCCCACGGGCCGGCCGCCGGGATCGCGCTGTGGGCCGAACTTCACGCAGATGAACACGCTGTCCCTGGGCACGCCCTGCAGGGCCCGGCCGAGGAGCATCTCGCTGTGGCCCATGCCGTAGAAATCGCCGGTGTCCAGGAGGGTCACCCCGGCGTCCACGGCCGCTCTGATGGTGGCAATGCTCTCGGCGTCATCGGCGGCTCCGTAGACGGAGGACATCCCCATGAGGCCCAGGCCTGCCCGGGACACCACCGGCCCGACGCGTCCCAGCGTCGTCGTCCGCACGGTGCTCATTCCCTCATCTCCGCGCACGGCGCGGCCGCGCTGCGGGCAGCCTTCACCGCCCGGCGGCCATCACTGACGCGCCAGGAGAGTCGCGGCGCCGCTGACCACATGAGTGGGGCAGCGTACCAGCGTCAGGCCGCACACTCCCGGCAGATCGCCTGGCCGTCCCGGTCCTCCGCAAGCTGGCTGCGGTGGTGCACCAGGAAGCAGCGCGAGCAGGTGAACTCATCTGCCTGGCGAGGAATCACCCGGAAGGACAACTCCTCGTTGGACAGGTCAGCACCTGGCAGTTCCAGCGACTCGGCAACGTCATCCGGATCGATGTCGATCGTGGACGACGACTTGTCAAGCCGGCGAGCCTGAAGCTCTTGCAGGCTGTCCTCGGTCAGCTCATCGTCGGTCTTGCGCGGGCTGTCATAGTCCGTTGCCATGTGGGTCCTACACCCCCTCGATCAATATGCGCCTTGCGTGTAACGCTTGGCGCCCCGTGGTTGTGCCCGATTCAGGCGGGGAATTCTGTCACGTCGCGTGACCGGGCACACGTAGGCGGCGGTTCCGGAGAACCGTGTTGCGCCTGGGACGGCGTTCGTGACCGTATAACCGCTGGGGAACGCCCTCGCAACCAGTGGTCAACGGCCGGGGAACGCTGTGCGGCCCGTTCACCCGATCCCCCACTTCCCCTGATGGCAGGCCTTGAAGCCCGCCGAGTGCGTAGGGTACAAACCGCTAACCACCCAAACACCCGCAATACGGGAAGACGCAGGATGCCCAACGTCAGCCCACTGCGGCCCGGCGATCCCCGCCGCGTCGGCCGCTACCGGCTCACCGGCCGCGTAGACGGCTTTGCCGGGGAGAACATGGCCCGGCAGGACGTCTTCCTCGGCCAGCGGGTGGACGGCGAGGCGGTGATGGCCGCCTTCCCCGGGACGGGGCGGCGGGACGACGCGGCGGCCAGGGACCGGTTCGTCGCGGAAGCCCGGGCCGCCCGCAACATCCCCCCGTTCTGTGTGGCCCGCATCCTCGACGCCGGCGTCGAGGGCAGCCAGCCCTACCTGATCACCGAGTTCGTGTCCGGGCCGTCGCTGGCGGAAGTGGTCCACCGTGAGGGCCCGCTGCCCGTGGCGGAGCTCCGGGCCCTGGCGATCGGCTGCGCCACCGGGATCGCCTCGATCCACCAGGCCGGGCTCGTGCACGGTCAGTTCGGCCCGGACATGGTGGTGGTCGCCCCGGACGGCCCCAGGGTGGTGGACTTCAGCATCACCCCGCCGTACGGCGCCGCGACCCCGGCCGCCGACATTCTGGCCTGGGCGCGGGTGGCGGGCTTCGCCGCCGCCGGGTACCTGCCCGCCGCCGCGGAGGACCTCGCGGCGCTCCCCGACGACCTGCGCCCGGTGCTGGCCGAGTGCCTGAGCCCCGACCCCATGGCGCGCCCGCATGCCCGCGCCCTGCTGACCGAACTGCTGAGCGGCGCCGATCTGTCCGGCGGGTTGCTGGCGGCCGGCGCCCGTCGCAGCCGGATGGCCGCCCGCGCCCCGGCGGCGGTCTCCCCGGTACCCGGCGACGAGCAGCCCCGCGGCGGCCGCTCCCGCGCGGTCCTGTGGGCCGTTGCATGCCTGGCCTGCATCGCGGCGATCGTGGCCGCGGTGTTCTTCATCACCGGGCGGCATCCGGGTACCGGTGCCCCGGCGCCGGTGCCTGGCACCGCCGCCGCCGGCCCGCTGGCCAAGGCGAACCTGCCCATCCCCAGGCAGTTGAACGGGGCCTGGTCCGGCACCATTCGCCAGACCAACCCCTCGCTCAGCGTCGCCGTGCGGCTGACCCTGCCCGGCGGCAGCACGCGCGGCACTCTCGCCTACCCGCAGATCGGCTGCACCGGCCGGCTCAGCCTCGTCTCGGCCAGGCATTCGGTGCTGACCTTCCGCCTGGCCATCACCTCGGGCCGGGACAACTGCGTGGGCGGCGTGGTCAAGCTGGCCGTCCGCAACTCCAGCACGCTGACGTTCACGTTCCTGCGCCGCGGCGGCAGCAACCCGGCCGGCAACCTGACCCGCCAGTCCTAGCGCGACAGGGCCTGCCGGCTTGTCGGCCAGGCGCCATCGGCGCTCCGGGGGTTCCGGGCCATCGGGGTCCGGGGTGTCCCCGGGGTAATGCTGTGCTCCCCCGGGCTAGCACTAGGCGTCCCGCTCCGCGTCGAGGCTCGCGAGCAGGTCGCGAAGCTGCCCGAACAGCGCGGGCTCCGCCGCGATCGTCATGCTCGGGGAGGCCGGGCGGCCCGCGAGCCCGCCCAGCACCGCGCCCGCCTCGGTGGCGACGAGCCCGCCCGCCGCGTAGTCCCAGTAGTTCACCCCGCGCTCGTAGTAGGCGTCCACCCGGCCAGCCGCCAGCGAGCACAGGTCCACGGCGCACGAGCCACCGCGCCGGATGTCCCGCACCCGGGGCAGCACGGCACCGACCACCTGGCCCTGCACGACGCGCCGCGGCACCGCGTACCCGAACCCGGTGGACACCAGCGCCTGGTCCAGCGGCACCCCGGTGTTGCAGCGCAGCGCGACCGGCGGGCCGCCCCCCGCGTGCAGCCATGCGCCCCCGCCGAGCGTGGCGGTGAACACCTCGCCGAGGGCGGGCGCGGCCACCACGCCGGCCACCACCGTGCCGTCCAGTTCCGCCGCGATGCTGACCGACCAGTCGGCCAGGCCGTAGAGATAGTTCACGGTGCCGTCCAGCGGATCCACGATCCAGCGCACCTGGCCCGCACCCGCCTCGCCGGTGGCGCCGCCCTCCTCGCCGAGGATCGCGTCCCCGGGGCGGGCGGCCAGGATCTCGGCCCTGATCAGTTCCTCCGCCGTCCGGTCCATCTCGGTGACCACGTCGGTGGGGCTCGACTTGGTGCCCGCCACCTCCGGGCGCCCGCCCGGCCCGGCTGGCCGCCCGGCGGCCAGCATCGCGGCCGCCGGCCCGGCGGCGGTCATCGCCAGGCCGAGCAGTTCCCCCGAATCCGGCCTGCTCACCGGTCCGCCCCGGGTCCCGCGGGGTGGCGGGCGGCGGGCAACCGGCAACAATCGTTTGGGCAAAAATCGGGTGCAACCGGCAGCGAGCCGAGCACTGGCACCTGCGCGAACTGGCTGCGGCGCTCGTTCACCAGCTCGGTGATCATGGAGACGAAGCGGGGGTGGGTGCCGGGGGTGGCGGCCCTGGCCATCGGCAGGCCGAGCCGGCGCGCCAGTTCCGCCGCCTCGGTGTCCAGGTCGAACACGATCTCCATATGGTCGGAGACGAAGCCGACCGGGATCACCACCACAGCCCGGACTCCGCTCGCGGACAGCTCGGTGAGCTGGTCGCCGATGTCGGGGCGCAGCCACGGCACCGACGGCGGCCCGCTGCGGCTCTGGTAGGCCAGCCGCCAGTGCCGCTCGCGGCCCTCGGCTCGCGCCAGCTCTCCGGCGACCAGCCGCGCCGCTTCCGCCAGTTGCGCCGGGTACAGGCCGCCGGCCGGCCCGCTGGCCGCCGCCATCGCCTCGGGCACGCTGTGCGCCGTGAAGACGAGCCAGGCATCATCCGCTACGCCGGCCGGGAGCTGGCCGATTGCCGCGCGGGCAGCCTCGGTCACGGGACCGATGAAGCCTGGGTGGTTGAAGAAATGACGGATCTTGTCGATGCGCGGTGCGCCGGGGCCGGCCTGGGCGCGGGCGGCCTCGATGTCGTCGAGGTACTGCCGGCAGCCGGAGTAGGACCCGTAAGCGGAGGTGACGAACGCGATCGCGTGCCGTACGCCGTCGGTGGCCATCTGCGCGACGGTGCCGGTCAGATAGGGGTGCCAGTTGCGGTTCCCCCAGTACAGCGGCAGGTCGACGCCGGCCGCCGCGAAGTCCTTGCCGATCGCGGTGAGCAGGTCGCGGCACTGCTGGTTGATCGGGCTCACCCCGCCGAACTTCTCGTAGTGGCGGGCCACCCCGGCAAGCCGGTCCCGCGGCACCCCCCGGCCCCTGGTGACGTTCTCCAGGAACGGCATCACGTCGGCCGGCCCCTCCGGGCCGCCAAAACCGACAAGCAGGAACGCGTCGTAGTCCGGCATGCTCCCATCCAACCAGGGATCCGGGGTCGCTCCCCCGGGCCAGCACGGCCAAGGCGCCGTGACGAAGGAACGGGGCCTTGAGGCCACCGGGGGTTCCGGGGGGTCGCTCCCCCGGGCCAGCACTAGCCGTAGGCCTGCTGGTATTCGTTGGCGAGCGCGAGGACCTCGGTGACGTACCAGTCGGCGTGGTTGTAGGCGAAGATGGCGCGGGGCAGGCCCGCCGCGGTCGCGCCGCCGGCCGCGCACAGGTACCCGGCGGCGGCGGGCACCGCGTCGAACGGGTCCATGATGTTCGGCGGCCCTTGCTCGCCGAACGCCGTGATCCCCCACTTGGCCCAGGTGGACGGCAGGAACTGCATCGGGCCCAGGGCGCCCGCGCTGGACACTCCGGGGTTGGCGCGGTCGCCGCTCTCGATCTGGCCGATGGCCGCGAGGACGGTCCACGGTAGCCCCGGGCAGTACTGCGCCGCGGACTCCTGGAACAGCTGGATGTAGCTGGCAGGCCGCCCGGACGCGACATGGCCGGTCGCCACCAGCGGCGGCGAATGGTGCGGACGCAGCCTGATCAGCGACACGCCGTTGCCCGCCAGCGCGGTCTTGACGTCGTGCCTGAGCTTTTTCATGCTCAGGCCGGGCGCGCTGATCAGCGCGGCGAGGTGGTGGATCAGCCCGAGCCTGGCGGAGACCTTATTGCTCACCACCACATCGATGCCCGAGATGCCGAGCGGCGCCGCGCCAGCGAACTTCAGGCTGGCCGTGCCGGCGCCCGTCAGCGAGTAGCTGTCGCCCTTGTGCAGGCCGAGCCGGTGGCTGGCGTCGGTCGACGCAACGAATCCGCCCGCGTCAAGCGCCGTCCACAACCGCTGGCTGGACGCTGTCTTCAGCGGGGTCCACGACCGGAACTGCTGGGCGTTCACGCCGATCACGTTGATGTTGGTGCCGCCGCTGGTGACCCTGGCCCCGTCCAGCGCGAGCGTCTGGGTGACCCCGTGGATCCTGCCGATCCGGGTGAGGCTGGCGTCGCTGATCCCGCCAGCATCGAACACGGCGAGGTCGGGCAGGATGATCCGGTGGAACGCCGCGGCGGTCTGCACCGTGCCGTCGTTCGCGCCGGCGGGCGGCGGGCCCGGAATGTAGTGCAGCAGTCCGCCGACCATCGCGATTGCCAAGGCGCCGTAGGCCGTCGCGCCCCGCCACGCGGGGCTGCGGACGGCAGCCGGGTGTGGCGTCCTACGCCACCAGAGGCGACCCATTGCGCTGTCCACCATAACCGGGGCTCGGTCATGTATGAAGGGGGCGCACCCTACTTTCCGGTAAAAGGCCTGCTTACGCCTTATCTAACTAAATCAGGGGGAAACATAAGATTACAGTAGGGGGCTCTCAGGCGGGTCAATCCCTCCGGCCCGGGCGCGCGCACGTTACGCTGATCAGTCATGGGTTGGGAAGCGGGCCCCGGTGCTGTGCCGAGTGAGGCGAGCAAGCACGCTGGCAAGCCGCCACCACCGCCTCCCGTGGCCAAGGCTGCTACCCGGCCCCGCCGCGCATCGCTCGGCGGCCGGCCTGCCCAGGACCGGGAACTGCGGGCACAGGGCCGTCAGACGCTGCGCAACCTGCTGGAGGCCGGCCTCGCCGAATTCGACGAGCGCGGTTTCCAGGCTGTCAGGGTCGATGACATCGTGCGCCGTGCGCAGATCTCCCACGGGACCTTCTACCTGTACTTCTCCAACAAGGAAGACCTGTTCAAGGCCCTGCTCCGGGACGCGCTGCACGACATGAGCCTGGTCACCGACGAGTTCCCCGTGGTGACCCGCAACGAGGCCGGCCGGGCCGCGCTGCACCGCTGGGTGCATGAGTTCTGCGATGTCTACGCGGCGCACGCGGCCGTCATCAGGACCCTCAGCCAGGCCGAGATCGTCGGCGAGGAGGTCTGGGGCGACGGGCTGAAACTGCTGTTCCGGCTCGCCGAGGCGATGGCCCAGGGGATGACCGCCGCGACCGGTGCGGCCGAGCATGCCGAACTGACCGCGGTGGCCTGCCTGATGATGCTGGAACGGGTGAACTACCTGCTGACCGTGGAGGTCAGGCTGCCCCGCGAGGAGATGGAAGAGCGGATCGCCGCGATCATGTTCGCCGCGTTCAACCCGGGATAGCTTCGCGCAACTCCATCACCGCAGCTAGAGCGTCCCTCGCGGCCTGCACGTCGTGGACCCGGAACAGGCGGGCACCCTCCCAGGCGCACACGGCGAGCACCGCGAGCGTGCCCTCGCCGCGCTCGGTGAGGCCGAGGCCGAGGGCCTCCCCGACGAAGTCCTTGTTCGACACCGCGACGAGCACCGGCCACCCGGTGGCGGCCAGGTCGGCCGTCCGCCGGGTCAGCTCCAGCGAATGCCAGGTGTTCTTGCCAAAGTCGTGCGCCGGGTCGATGACGATCCGGTCCGGGCTGACCCCCGCGGCCACGGCTCGCTCGGCCGCCGCCGCCAGCGAGGAGATCACCGCTGCGGTCAGGCCGGGGTAGGCGGGGCGGTGTGGCCGCTGCCGAGGTGCCAGCCCGCCGGCATGCGCGCAGACCAGGCCGAGGCCGTGCTCGGCGGCCACGTGGGCAAGGTCGGGATCGGCCCCGCCCCAGGCGTCGTTGAGCAGGTCGGCCCCGGCGGCGGCGACCGCCGCCCCGACCGGCGCCCGCCAAGTGTCGACGCTGAGGACGGCCCCCGGGTGGCGCTCGCGCAGCGCGGCGACCACCGGGACCACCCGGCGGATCTCCTCGGCCACGGTGACCTCGTCCCCCGGCCCGGCCTTGACCCCGCCGACGTCGAGGATCTGCGCCCCCGCCCGGACGGCATGGTCGGCGGCCGCGATCGCCGCGCCCAGCTCGTAGGTGGCGCCCCGGTCGTAGAAGGAGTCGGGGGTCCGGTTGATCACCGCCATGATGCCGAAGGAGCCCGGTGGCCATTCCCGCTGCCCGAGCCGCAATATCCGCCTCTGCACAGGCAGTGAGCATAGGGCCGCATCGGGCAGAATCGTTAAGTGCGATACCTGTCCGGCCAGCCGCCCGTGCATGAGGCCACCTACAGCGACGTGTTCCTGGTGCCGTGCGCCTCGTCCGTGGCGTCCCGCCTCGATGTGGACCTGGCCACCAGCGATGGGAGCGGCACCACCATCCCCGTGGTGGTAGCCAACATGACCGCGGTGTCCGGCCGCCGGATGGCGGAGACCGTGGCCCGTCGCGGCGGCATGGCCGTGCTCCCCCAGGACATCCCCGCGGACGTGGTAGCCGAGGTGGTCGCCTGGGTGAAGGGCCGGCACCTGGTCCACGACACCCCGATCACGCTGGGCCCGTCCGACACCACCGGCCAGGCCCTCAGCCTGCTGCCCAAGCGCGCGCACGGCGCGGTGGTGGTCGTGGAGAACGGGCGCCCGGCCGGGGTGGCAACCGAGGCGGACTGCCATGGGGTGGACCGCTTCACCCAGCTCCGCCAGGTCATGTCCACGGACCCGCTCACGCTCCCGGCCGGGATCGACCCGGAGAAGGCGTTCGGGCTGCTGCACGAGGGCAGGCACCGGCTGGCGCCGGTGGTGGACGCCGAAGGCGCGCTGGTCGGCATCCTGACCCGCACCGGGGCGCTGCGCGCCACGCTGTACCGGCCGGCCGTCGACGCGGCGGGCAAGCTGCGCGTCGGGGCCGCCATCGGCATCAACGGCGACGTGGCGGCCAAGGCGGCGGCGCTGGTGCGGGCCGGAGTGGACGTTCTGGTCGTGGACACCGCGCACGGCCACCAGGAGCGGATGCTCAGCGCGCTCCGGGCGGTCCGGGCGACGGGCCTGGGGGTGCCCATCGCGGCGGGCAACGTGGTCACCGCCGAAGGGGTCACCGACCTGGTGCGGGCCGGGGCCGACATCGTCAAGGTCGGCGTGGGGCCGGGGGCGATGTGCACCACCCGGATGATGACGGGGGTGGGCAGGCCGCAGTTCAGCGCGGTACTCGAGTGCGCGGCGCGGGCCCGGGAGCTGGGCGCGCACGTCTGGGCGGACGGCGGGGTGCGGCATCCGCGAGACGTGGCCCTCGCGCTGGCCGCGGGCGCCGCCAACGTGATGATCGGTTCCTGGTTCGCCGGGACCTACGAGTCGCCCGGGGATACGTTCCGCGACGCCGACGGCCGCCTGTACAAGGAGAGCTTCGGGATGGCCTCGGCGCGGGCGGTACGGCTGCGCTCGGCGACCGACTCACCGTTCGACCGGGCCCGCAAGGAACTGTTCGAGGAGGGCATCTCCACAGCCAGGATGTACCTGGACCCGCACCGGCCCGGCGTGGAGGACCTGATCGACCAGATCACCGCGGGCTTGCGCAGCGCCTGCGCCTACGCGGGCGCCAGCGATCTGGCCGGGCTGCACGAGCGGGCGGTGGTCGGGCTGCAGAGCGCGGCCGGCTACAGCGAGGGCATGCCGCTGCCGATGAGCTGGTAAGGCCCCGGTCAGGCGGACTTGCCGGCCAGGGCGCGGCAGGCCTGAGCGAAGCTGCTGGCCGAACCGGCCCTGAGCGTGCCGCGGGCGGTGCCCGCGTCCTTGGCAGAGGTCGTGGTCCTGATCGCACCCGCGGGGGTGAAGACCTTGGTGAAGGAGTTGTCGGTGTCCGCGACCGGCAGCTCGGCCCCGTGCCAGGTGCCGTGGAAGGCGACCACCCACCCGGCGGGGAGGCGCTGAGGGGCACCGCCGGTCAGGTCGATGTTGGTCGGCGAGCCGTTGGTGGTGTACCAGCCGTCCACGCCCCCGGTCAGCTTGAACGTGTAGTGCTGGCCGCCCTGCGTGCACAGCTGCGCGGTCCCGGTCAGGCTGTCGCATCCGGTGAGGCTGCAGGCGGCATGGCCGCGGTCGTTCACGATCCCGCCGCGCAGGTGGGTGTAAAGCAGGTAGCGCCCGCCGTTGCTGGCCTGGACCGGGCCGTAGCCGTCCCACTCGCCGAGCGGGCTGAACTTGCCGCCCATGTGGAAGGCCCAGGGAGTGGGCAGGATGTAGACGCAGAGCCCCACGACTACCAAGATCAGCACTATGCGGAGCAGGAGGTGGCGCTTGCGGGGCTCGCCCTGGGACGCTGACTTCCGGTTCCTCATGGCTGCCTCCACCGCGCCGGCCCCTGGTACGCTCCGCCGCACGGACCAGCCGAATCTAGCGAAGTCCGTTGCCATATGCCACGACAAAACATGGATAATCCCAGGCAAAACCACGAGGACAGGAGCCGCCCATGTCCGTGCTCAGCGCCCTTACCGATGCGCTGGCCAGCGCCACGGTGGAGGTCATCGACCTGACCGCGCCGCTGTCGTCGTCGACCCCGATACTCAAGCTGCCGCCGCCGTTCAGCAACACCGTGACGTTCGCGCTGCACGAGATCAGCAGGTACGACGACCGCGGGCCCGCCTGGTACTGGAACGACATCACCACCGGCGAGCACACCGGCACCCACTTCGACGCGCCCTGTCACTGGGTGACCGGCCGGGACGGGGAAGACGTGTCCCAGGTGCCGACGGGCAGGCTGATCGCGCCCGCGGTCGTGCTCGACTTCAGCGCCCAGGCCGCCGCCGACCCGGACTTCCTGCTCGAGGTCGAGCACATCAGGGCGTGGGAAGGCACCCACGGGCCGCTGCCGGAGGGCGGCTGGCTGCTTCTCCGGACGGGCTGGGATGAGCGCTCCGGCGACCAGGACCGGTTCCTGAACGCCAACGAGACCGGGCCGCACACGCCCGGGCTCTCGGTGGAGTGCTCCCGGTGGCTGGCCGAGGAGTCGCCGGTCGTGGGCATCGGGGTGGAGACCGTGGGCACCGACGCGGGGCGGGCGCACTCGTTCGACCCGCCGTTCCCTTGCCACTCGGCGATGCTCGGGGCGGGCAAGTACGGCCTCACCCAGCTGCAGAACCTGGCGCAGCTGCCCTCGACCGGCGTGGTGCTGATCGTCACCCCGCTGCCGATCACCGGCGGGTCCGGCAGCCCGTGCCGCGCGCTGGCCCTGGTGGACCGGGCCGGGAACTGACCCGATGCAGGTCAGCGAGGCGGTCGGGGCCACCCTGGCCAGGCTGGGCGCGGACACGGTGTTCGGGGTGGTGGGCAGCGGCAACTTCCACGTGACCAACGCCCTGATCGCGAACGGGGCGCGGTTCGTGGCCGCCCGGCACGAGTGCGGCGCGGCGTGTGCCGCCGACGCCTGGGCCCGCGGCACCGGGCGCCCCGGGATCCTGTCCGTGCACCAGGGCCCGGGGCTGACCAACGCGCTGACCGGCATCACCGAGGCTGCCAAGAGCCGCACACCGCTGCTCGTGCTGGCCGCGGACGTCGCGGGCGCCGCGGTGCGGTCCAACTTCCGCATCGACGTCGCGGCGCTCGCCGCCTCGGTCGGCGCGACGTCGGAGCGGCTGCACTCCCCCGCCACCGCCGCCGCCGACGCGGCCCGCGCCTTCCGGACGGCGGAGCGGGAGCGGTGCACCGTGGTGCTGGCGATGCCGCTGGACGTGCAGGCGGCGCCGTGCGACCCGCCAGCACTCCTCCCGGTGCCGCCGCTGGACCCGCCGGCACCCGCGCCGGCGGCGGCGGCCCGGCTCGCCACGGCGCTCGGTGGGGCTTCGCGGCCGGTGTTCGTCGCGGGCCGCGGCGCCCGGGCGGCCCGGGCCGAACTGGAGAACCTGGCCAATGCCTGCGGGGCGCTGCTCGCCACGTCCGCGGTGGCCAAGGGCCTGTTCCACGGCAGCCCGTGGGACCTGGGGGTGAGCGGTGGTTTCGCGTCGCCCCTCGCGGCCGAACTGATCAGCGCCGCCGACCTGGTCGTGGGCTGGGGCAGTTCGCTGAACATGTGGACGATGCGCCACGGCAAACTGATCGGCCCCGGGGCGCGAGTCGCGCAGGTCGATGACGACAGCTCCGCCATCGGCGCGCACCGGCCGGTGGACATCGGCGTACACGGTGACGTGGCGCAGACCGCCCGCATGGCACTCGCCGCGCTCGGGGAGCAGGCCCTGCCCGGGTACCGGTCCGACGAGGTGCGGGCCCGGATCGCCCGCGAGATCCGGTGGCGCGACGTGCCCTACGAGGACCAGGGGCGCCCCGGCCCGGACGGCGTGATCGACCCGCGCACCCTGACGATCGCGCTGGATGACCTGCTGCCCGCCGAGCGGGTGGTGGCCATCGACTCGGGCAACTTCATGGGCTACCCGAGCATGTTCCTGTCAGTGCCGGACGAGCACGGTTTCTGCTTCACCCAGGCCTACCAGTCGGTCGGGCTCGGGCTCGCGTCGGCCATCGGCGCGGCGCTGGCCCAGCCGGACCGGCTGCCGGTCGCCGCCCTGGGCGACGGCGGTGCGCTGATGGGGATCAGCGAACTGGAGACGGTGGTGCGGCTTGGCTTGCCGATGGTCGTCGTGGTCTACGACGACGCGGCCTACGGCGCCGAGGTGCACCATTTCGGCCCGGACGGTTTCGCCCTGGACACGGTCAGGTTCCCGCCCGCCGACATCGCCGCCATCGGCCGCGGGTTCGGCTGCGCCGGGGTCACCGTGCGCGGACCGGAGGACCTCGGCGCGGTGCGCGACTGGCTGGCCGGCCCGCGTGACCGGCCGCTGGTCATCGACGCGAAGGTGGCCTCGTCGAGCGGCTCCTGGTGGCTGGAAGAGGCGTTCCGCGGCCATTGACCCGCGGCCGGCGGCGTTGCTCAGGCCCACACCCGCACGGATGCGTCACCTGAGCGCTTAATGCTCGAAATCTAGTTCGATTCTAGTACAAGACAGAGACATTTTCTGCCACTACCGACGGGTCGCCCAGGGTTTTCTTTGTCGGCGCGGCGTCAGAGCGTGAAGCGGGTGCCGACGGTATTGGGCACGAACGCCTCGCCGAACCGCGCGCTCATCGCGTGCTGGGCCCGCCAGCCGGTGCAGTGCGCGGGCACGACCACGCTCGGCGCCAGGTCGGCCAGGTCGCCGAGAACCTGGGGAATGAGCGGCTCAAACAGCGGCCCGTTCAGATGGAACCCCCCGAGTACTGCGTACACGGGGCGCTCCCGGGTGAGCCGCCGGGCGTAACGGCAGATGTTCACCACGCCCGCGTGACCACACCCGGTGATCACCAGGAGCCCCTTGTCCCTGATGTCGACGATCAGTGCCTGGTCGTCGAGCACCATGGGGTCCGGTTCCCAGCGCCCGCCGAGCCAGGCCTGTTGCGGTGGGAACCCGGGCTCGTAGCCGGTGATGCGCGGTACCTCACCGGTCACCAGGACCGACCGCTGGAACAGGAAGCTCGGATGGCCCTCCTCGATCACGTCGAACCCGGCGCCGGCCAGCGCGCTGCGACTGGTGGTGGGGATCTCCATGGGGTCCCGGCCTGGAATGGCCACCCGGCGGCGGCGCCAGAAGTGCGGGTGGATAAGCACCGGCAGGTTCACCGTGCCGCCGAGCCGCCGGATCAGGCCGTCGAGCCCGGTGGTGTGGTCGAAGTGGCCGTGGCTGCAGACGATCGCCTCGATCGACCCCGGGTCGATGTCGAGGCGGCGCATGTTCTCCACGACGCCGTCCGGGCTGGTGCCGGCGTCGAAGAGCAGGTGATGTTCCGAACCGTTCCTGGCCACGGTCACCAGCACCGAGAACCCATGCTCGGCCAGCAGCGGATCGGGGCCGTCGCCGTCCTCCATGATCGACACCGGCATGCGGGCCCGGGATCCCCCGGGCGGCCGCCTGGCCGGTCCCTGGTCCGGCATGAAGATGTCGGTGACGTTGTCCATCAGCGTCGTCACCGTGACCGCGTCCACCGGTTCGAGGTCGAACACCACGCCGGGATCGAAGTCGTGCAGCATCTGCGGGCCGGCCGGGTGCTGGTGCGCGGCGGGCGTCTGGTCGGTGCACATGGCAGCGCCTCCTCGCGGTGGTACAGGGACAGTACCGGGCGTCAGGGCACGATCGTGACAGTCCGGGTCTCGGTATAGAAGTCCCGGGCCGCGGTCCCCTGCTCCCTGGGCCCGTAGCTGGATTGCTTCGCGCCGCCGAACGGCGCGTGGAAGTCCACCCCGGACGTGGGCGCGTTGACCCGGACCATCCCGGCGTCGAACCGGTCAGCCAGCCGCAGCGCCCGGCCCAGGTCCTGGGTGAACAGGGCGGTGACCAGCCCGTACCTGACGTCGTTGGCGATCCGCACGGCCGCTTCGGCGCTGTCCGCCCGCAGCACCGCCGCCACCGGGGCGAAGACCTCCTCGGTGGCCAGCGGCCCCTCCGGCGAGCCCAGTTCGACAAGCGTCGGCGCCAGGTAGAACCCCGGCGCGTCCAGCGCGGTGCCACCGGTCAGCACCGTGCCGCCGGATCCGGCGACCGCGGCCAGCGCCGAGTCCCTGGCCCGCTCGGTGATCACCGGCCCCACGAGCGTGCCGTCCTGGCCCGGGTCGAGCACGCCGAGCGCGGCGACGGCGGCGGTGAGCTGATCACGGAACTTGGCGTAGGCCGCGTCTTCCACGATGACCCGGCTGGTCGCGGTGCACTTCTGCCCGGCGTAGCCCATCGCCGCATAGGCGATCGCGGTGGCGGCCCGGTCGAAGTCGGCGTCGGCCAGCACCACCGAGGCGTTCTGCCCGCCCATCTCGGCCTGGACCCTGGCGCCCCGGCCGGCCACCCGGGCCACCACGTCATGCCCGGCGGGCACGGACCCGGTGAAGGACACGGCCGCGACGCCCGGGTGACCGGTCAGCGCGCGGCCGGTCTCCCCGGCACCGAGGACGACCTGGAAAACATCCGGCGGCAGGTGCAGGGCGAGGATCTCCGCCAGCATCAGGGCCACCGCGGACGACTCCTCCGAGGGCTTCAGCACGGTCGCGTTGCCGAACGCCAGGCTCGGGGCCGCCTTCCACAGCGGGATCGCCACCGGGAAGTTCCACGGCGTGACCAGCCCGGTGACGCCGAGCGGGCGGCGCCGGGCCATCAGCAGGGTGCCGGGGCTGGCCGAGGGCAGGGTGTCCCCGTCGGGCAGCAGTGCGGCCTGGGCGAAGTAGCGGAGGATGGCGACGCCGCGGGCCACCTCCCCCGCCGCCTCCGAGCGCGGCTTGCCGACCTCCCTGATCACGAGGCCGGTCACGGCGGCGGCCCGCTCCGCCAGTGCGTCGGCCACGGCGGACAGCGCCGCCGCGCGGGCCGCAGCGGGCGTGTCCGCCCACCCGCGCGCCGCGGCGGCCGCGCGGTCGACCGCCGCCGCGACCTCGGCCGCACCGGCCGCCTGCCATTCGCCGATGACGTCGGCCGGGTCGTGCGGGTTGCGGCTCGTGATCGTCATGACCTCACCTCTGGTGGAGCTTCCGGCGAACCGATCGTTAGCATCACCTTGCCACGTGGGTTTTCTGAGCCCCGCGGGACATCGAGGGCGACGTGCAGGTAGAGCTGCGCGAGGAGCCTGGGTCAGAAGTTTATGTGCACTGCCGGGTCGGAGTGGAGCCACTGCATCCCGTGCCCGCCGGGGAACCGGAGGCGGGGGAAGAGGCCCAGCCCCTGTCGGCGGCGATCGTGGCCCGGATGGATCCGTGGACCACACTGGCCGAGGGCCAGACCGCCAAGATGCCCGTGGACCTTTCCGCACTGCACTTCCTCGACCCGGAGACCGGGAGAGCTTGGGTGGGGTGGTGGGGTCGGGGCCAGCAGAGCGCGAGGTCCGTTAGGCGGCGCCGGCCCGTTCCTCTTGCGCATCGCCGCCGGGCGCCCGGCCCGCCGTCGTCTTGTCGGCCCAGGCGGCGATGCGGTCCACCAGCGCGTCGCTGGACCCCGACTCGGCGTGCCCGAACCCGGGGACGACCCACAGTTCCTTCGGCTCGCGGGCGGCCTCGTACAACTGGTGGGCATGCTCGACCGGGAAGTACGGATCGCTGTCGCCGTGCACCACCAGGAACGGGATGGGCGCGATGCGAGCGGCCGCCTCCGCAGGCGGCGTCGGCACCGGGTTCCACCGCACGGAGCTGACCCTGGTGTTCAGCCACTTGCGGGTGATGATCCGGCCGAGGCGGCGCTCGACCGCCCAGTGCACCCGGCGCATCGGGTAGGTGCCCCGGTAGTACCAGCGGCCGGGACCGCTCACCGACACCGCGGCGTCGACGCCGCCGACCAGGCCCGCGTACCGGGTCACGATCGAGGCTCCCATGGAGAACCCGACAGGGACGATCCGCTGGTAGCCCAGTTCCCGCGCATAGGCGATGGCCACGGCCAGGTCCTTGGTCTCCCGGTCGCCCAGCGTGGACAGCCCGCCCGACCTGCCGTGGCCGCGGAAGTCGAACACGATCACGCCGGCCGTGCGGTTCAGCCTCTTGGCAACCCGCCAGACCGCCCCGTGCTGCCAGGACAGGGTGAAGCCGTGGGCGAGCACGATCGCCAGGTCGGTGTCCCTGGGCAGGTGCATGGCCTCGATCGGCACGCCATCCTCGGTCACCAGCGTCCTGGTCTTGAGCACGGGTTGGGTCATATCCCCATTGTGCGTGAGCTGGCATGCGGGCAGGCCCGGGATCACCGGTCGCCGGCGGCTGTGAGATTCTTCACCGGGCGATCCCGGCCGGCCCCGGCCCGGCGGGCGGTCCCGCAGACCCGAGAGCGGAGGCGATCACCGTGCAGATCGGCGTGCAGATTCCCGACTTCACCTTCCCCGACGGCCCGGCCCGGCTGGGCGCCGACCTGGCCGCGGTGGGCCGTGCGGCCGACGAGGCCGGGTTCGACTTCATCGCGGTGATGGACCACTTCTTCCAGATCGGGGCGATCGGGCCGCCGGAGCGGGAGATGCTCGAGGCCTACAGCACGCTGGCTTACCTGGCCGGCTTGACCTCACGGGCCAAGCTGCTGACCCTGGTGACCGGCGCCGTGTACCGGCACCCGGGGATCCTCGCCAAGACCGTGACCACGCTGGACGTGCTGTCCGGCGGGCGGGCCTGGCTCGGCATCGGCGCCGCCTGGAACGAGGAGGAGTCCCGGGGGCTTGGCATCCCGTTCCCGCCGGTGGCCGAGCGGTTCGAGCGGCTGGAGGAGACCCTGCAGATCTGCCTGCAGATGTGGCGTGGCGACCAGGCTCCCTACCAGGGCAGGCACTACCAGCTCGAACGGCCGCTGAACTCGCCGCAGGCGCTGTCCAAGCCGCACCCGCCGATCATGATCGGCGGCGGCGGCGAGCGGAAGACGCTGCGGTTCGTGGCCAGGTACGCCCAGGCGTGCAACCTGTTCCCCGGCCCGGACCTGGCGCGCAAGCTGGACGTGCTGCGGGCTCACTGTGACGCCGAGGGCCGCGACTACGACGAGATCACCAAGACCTGCTACTTCATCTTCGACCCCGGGGGGAAGGGCGAGAAGACCGCCGAGATGGTGGACCAGCTCGGCAATCTGGCCCAGCTGGGCTTCCATGCGGCCATCGGCGCGGTGGCGAATGTCTGGGAGGTCACGCCGCTGGAGATCATCGGCAGCGAGGTCATCCCCCAGGTCGCCGGCCTGTAGCTACGCCCGGCCAGCGGCGAGCTGGAGCGCGCCCTTGACCGCGGTGGTCAGCGTGAGAATGGCCGGGTTCTGCGCGAGCGGGGCCGAGGGGTTCTCGGCGAGCACGCTGGCCACGTAGGCGTGGCCGGCGCGGGTCCTGGCCAGGTAGCTGAGCGTGAGCACACCGGGCTCCGAACCGCCCTTGAACCAGACCGGCTGCCACCGGCTGGGATCCAGGCTCATGCCACCGGCGTTGCGCTCGAGGATGCCCGCGAGCGGGGCCAGCCCGGGCTGCCGGGCCAGCGAGGCGAGCGAGGCGAACACATGGCATATGTCGGCCGGCGAGGCGAACCATTCGAGCGAGCCGATGTCGCGGGGCCCGGTCCAGCCGGCCGTGGGCAGTGTGCTCAGCGGGACCCGGTCGACGGTGCCGGACAACAGCGCCTGACGTCCGGCGGCGCCGAGGGCCAGGTAGCGCTCAGCCAGCTCCGGCCAGTCATGGAGCTTGAGGACGAACAGTTCTCTCGTGGTGAGGAACGGCACGTCCAGAGCGGGGTCGGCCATCCCCGATGCCCGGGCGGCGGCCTCGACGGCGTGACGGCCGAGCAGGGCGATCAGCATGTTCGCGGCGGTGTTGTCGCTGATCGAGATCATGTCGGTGGCCACCTGCAGCACGCTGACCCTGGTGCCGTCGGGATCGTTCTGGAGTACCCCCGAGGGCAGGCTCTTGACCTGGCTGGTGACGGTGAGCGACTGGTCCCAGCGCACCGTGCCCGCCGCGATGGCATGAGCCAGGCCGTCGAGCACGTAGAGCTTGAAGGCCGAGCCCAGCGGGGCGGGCGTGGTCGCGCCGATGGCATGGACCGGCCGGCAGGTGCTGCCGTGCACCGCGGCGACCAGGAACCGCACCTGTGGTGCCACCGAGCGGATCATTTTGTCCACGCCGGGCCAGTTCGCCGGCACCGACGTCGTCGACGTGCCGGCTGGCCGCAGCAGCAGGCCGCTGATCAGGCCGCGGGCGTCGGTGGCCATGCTCACGGTCAGCCTGGACGTGCCGTTCGCGGTGACCACGAACGCGAGGATGCCGGGCGTGCTCTTGGTGATCGTGTCCAGCCGCAGGCTCTGCACCTGCGCGAAGATGCTGTCCAGCCGGGGCGCCGGGACCTGCCTGAGGAACGTGGCGTCGAAGTGGACCTTGATCGCTGAGACCGGTATCGGCGGGTGCGCCACCACGCTGAGCAGCCAGTGTGCCTGCTGGCCGGTGGGTGTGTCAGGGAAGCTCGCCGTGGCATGCGAGGGGCCGGGGCCCGCCGGCGGCTTCGGTACGGACGAATCGCAGCCGGTGGCGACGGCCATCGTGCAGGCGGCGGCCACGGCGGCGGCCGCGGCGGCCGCGGCGCGCAGGCGCCCGGGCGCCCTGGCTGACCTGTTGCTGTTCATGTGAGCCCGTTCGGGGTGAGAGTTTGGTTTTCATCGCTGGGGCGGGCGGATGAACAGGCCGATGACCTTGCCGTCGCGGTCGAAGGTGACCTGGCCCGTCCACTCGCCCGCTTCGAAGTGGAGGGGGATGTCCACGCAGGTGCCCATGCTCACCGGGTAGGCGAGCGGCTCCCCCATCCGCTCGAATCCGCCGACCATGCTGACCGTCTGCGCGTACGCGTCGGCGATGCGGCCGGCGTCGACATGCTCGAGCATCTGCGGGGTGAAATCCTTGGTCGCCGCCTCCCAGCGGCCCTCGACGATGCTGGCGAACAGGCCGATGGCCCGGTCCGCCGTTCCCGGCGGCACGGCCCTCAGCATGGGCTTGCCGGTCCGCGGATCGACCGGCCGGCCGAACCGCTGGAACGCGGCCTGCCGGGTCGTATCGAGAACATCGCCTATCTCCCTCCAGCTACGGCCCGCCGCCCGGGCACGGTCGACGGCTTCTTGCAGGGCCGCGTTGGTGGCGGCGGACAGTTCGCTGGCTGCCGCCACCGCGCCCAGCCGGGAGCCGGTGCCCGAGCCGGCAAGTTCGGCCGCCAGCCGCCGCGCGGCCGCACCGACCCTGGCGGCCACCGGCACCGCTGCACCGCTCGTCTCGGCTACGCCGTCAACATATTCCTGACGATCAGATGATGTCAAGTTCAACTTGACACCAGTAGGCGTGCCGGCGCTGCCCGCCTCGCGAGCGCGGCGCGCGGCGCTCCGGCAGGTGGCATTGCAATAGCGCCTCCGCCTGCCCTTTCCGTGCTGCGAAGGCAGCTGTCGTCCGCACGCCTCACACGCCGTTGGCTCCTCGACATCCGCCATTACATCCACTCCAGCGTTATTTCGTGCTACTCAACCGGCAGTCAACAGTGTAAAGCGTGCTGGCGTCGGCTGGCACGAAAAGCACGTCGTCGAGAGGAAGTGCCCGGCCGGTGGCCCGGCCACCACGGCTGAGGCCCGCGCAACCGCGCCGCGCGGGCCTCAGGCAGCGGGGGCGCCGGGGGATCGGCTCCCCGGGCCAGCGCCGCTAGCGCTGCTTGCTGGCGTACATGCGCACCGCGAGCGGGAAGAAGACCACCAGCAGCAGGCCGGACCGCAGGAGCACCGCCAGTTCGGGATGCTGCATCGGCCAGGCCCGCACCAGGGCCGACGGGTCAGGGTTCCCGAACAGGCGGCGGCACGACGGCATCGCCGCCCGCCTGCCGGCCGCGCGCCCCTCGCGGCCCTGAGCCCGCCCGCCAGCCGCGGGCCACAGGGCCATCGGGGCCCCGGGGGCCACTCCCCCGGGCTACTCGGTCTGGCTGACCTTCCCGGCGGCGAGGGCGCCCTGCCCGGACCGTGCCGCGGGCGCCGGCCCGGTCCCGGCGGCGGCACCGACGCGCACCAGCTCCTCCGTCGGGTACGCCTCCTCGCCGTGCACCGCGACGTCGCCGATCTCCAGCTGCTCGTCGGGTATCCGCAGCTTCATGAACAGCCCGATGCCCTTGAGGATGAGGAAGGTGACCAGCGCGTCCCAGACAATGATGGTCAGCGCGGCCCCGGCCTGGACCAGCAACTGGTGCGGGTGCCCGTAGAACAGGCCCGACGTGGTGACGTCCGGGCTCTTGCCGATACCCAGGTAGACGATCAGCTTCGGATCGGCGAGCAAGCCGACGAGCAGGCCGCCGAACAGGCCGGCGATGCCGTGCGTGTACACCACGCCCAGCGCGTCGTCCACCTTGCTGAACGGCCGGATCTTGGACAGGTAGTTCCAGGCGAACCAGACGACGGCCGAGCACACCACGCCGATGATGATCGCGCCGACGCCGTTGACGTACCCGGCGGCCGGGGTGATGCCGACCAGCCCGCAGATCATGCCGTTGATGCCGCCGAGGAAGGTGGCCTTCTTCCCCGGGCCGCCGATCATGTCCATGATGAGCCAGGTCATCATGGCCACCGCCGCGGCGAGGTTGGTGTTGACCACGGCGGCGGTCGCGTCGGCGCCGGCGAAATAGGGGTCACCGCCGTTGAACCCGTTCCAGCCGAGCCACAGGATGCCGGCGCCCACCGAGACGAACAGCAGGTTGTTGGGCACGCCGTGCTCGCGGTCCCGCTTGAGCCTCGGCCCGACGACGGCCGCGGCCACGAAGCCGGAAACCCCGGCCGCCAGGTGGATGACGTAGCCGCCGCTGAAGTCCAGCGCGCCGTGCGCCGCCCACCAGCCGCCGCCCCACAGCAGGAACGCGTTCACCGCGTAGGCGAAGGTGATCCACAACGGGACGAAGATCAGCCAGACCTTGAAGCTGATCCGCCCGACCACGCTTCCGATGAACAGGATCGGGGTGATCGCGGCGAACACGAACTGGAAGTAGACCAGCGACCCTTGCGGGAACCTGAATTTCGGCATCAAGCCGTTCAGCGACGGGATGTTCGCCTGTGCCTGCTCGGCCGAGGCGCTCAGCACGGTCTGCGGCTTACCGACGAAGGTGCCGATCCACGGCGACCCGAACCCCATCCGGAAGGCCCACAGGACCCAGACGATGAGGACCAGGCAGAACGTGCTGAACACCATCAGCATGGTGTTCACCGCCCATTTGCGCTGCACGAGGCCGCCGTAGAGGACGGCAAGGGCAGGGATGCTCATGAGGCCGACCAGGGTCGCGGCGGTCATCTGCCACGCGTTGTCACCCGAGCTCAGCCACGCTGCGTAGGGATTCACTGATTCCTTCCTTCGTGGGGGAACACGTCTTGTTTCCCATGGCCGGGTTTCGGACGGATTTCCCGGCTGTAACGCCGGAAGGAACGGTCCAGCTGTCCGCGCACGTGATGATTTCGCCGATGTTTCGGGCAGTCCTAAACCGCCATCCATCGCTGGCCGGATCTACCCCGCCGCGAGGCTCCGGGCCCAAGCAGGGGCGGCAATGTCACGTTCATGTAACGGTGACGCTCAGGTCTTGAGGCAGCCGCCGGGTCCGTCGTACGCTCAGCGCAACTCGGTTGGTAAGCGCTTACCGAGGCACCGGAACTGCCAGCGCTCTCAGGGAGCGCTCTTTTCTAGGCCACTGTGGTAAGCGCTTACCAGCCGGCCGGGCACCTGCCTCGGCAATCACCGCCCGGCCCCGGCCGGGCGCGACAAGAAGGAGCGCGCCGGTGGACGAGATCGTCCCTGGACCCGTGCGGGGAGACGCCCGGCACGACGGTCCCGTGCCGGGCGCTTCGCGCGCCACGGGACCGGTGCCCGGCACGCTGCGGGCCCACGGCGACACCGAGGCCGCCGAGCACGGCCCGGCCACCATCTACGACGTGGCGCGCGCCGCGGGGGTGTCCATCGCGTCGGTGTCCCGTGTGCTCAACGGCCGCCGCAACCCGCTGCCCGACACCAAGGAACGAGTCGAGCGGGCCGCGGCCGAGCTGGGCTTCATACCGGACGGGGCGGCCCGGGCGCTGAGCGTCCGGCTCAAGGAGGTCGTCGGGGTGGTGATCCGCCGGCCGGAGGTCACCGTGTCGGCCGATGGCATCTTCGAAGACGAGGAGACCAGCCTGCAGTTCCCCGACCTGATCAACAGGGGCATCGAGGTGGCCGCCCAGAAGCGGGACTTCAACCTGCTGGTCAGCTCGGTCGGGCTGGGCCACGCCGACACCCACCGGATCTTCGCGCTAGCCGGGAAGAGCGACGGGCTCATCCTGCACGACCGGGTGCTCGACCCGGAGCAGGTCGGCCGGCTGGGCCATCAGGTGCCGGTGGTGAACCTGGCGGGCGTGCCGACCCCGGGCACGGTGAACGTGAGCAGTGACAACCGGGCCGGCATGGCCGAACTGGCCAGGCACCTGGTCCGCGACCACGGGTACCGCTCGATCGCCTATCTCGGCGGGCACGCGGACAGCCCGGACAACCTCGCCAGGCACGCCGCCCTCGCCGGGCAGGTCACCGCCGACGGCGCGCAGTTCGTGAGCGGCCCGTTGTGGCAGGGGAACTACACGGCCGCCGGCGGTGCCCGGGTGATCGAAAACCTGCTGGCCAGCGGGGACTCCCTGCCCGAGGCGATCGCCTGTGCGAACGACCAGACCGCGCTCGGGGTGGTCTACGCGCTGGTACGCCACGGCGTCGGCGTCCCCGGCGGGGTCGCCGTCACGGGCTTCGACGACATCCCCGTGGCCCGGCACCTGCACCCGCAGCTCACCACCGTCCGGCAGCCCATCACCGACCTGGGCGCGATCGCGTTCGAGACCTTGTACTCGATGATCAATGACGCCAGCCGCCCCCGGGACGACGTCACCCTGCCCACCCGGCTGGTCCGCAGGGAAAGCTGCGGATGCCCGCCGATGCCGACGCCGCTCACCGTGCGGCAACCGTAGAGAGGGCCTGGCATGCGCGTTATCGGGCGGCGGCTCGTCTTCTACATGATCACCGCCCTGGCAGCGATCACCGTGAACTTCTTCATACCGCGGCTGATGCCAGGGAACCCGGTCGAGGCCATCCTGGCCCGGCTGCAGGGGCAGATCACCGCCGGCACGATCAAGTCGCTCGAAGTCCAGTTCGGAGTGCAGACCAGGGAAGGCCTCCTCGGCCAGTACCTGCACTACCTGAACAACATCCTGCACGGCAACCTCGGCATCTCCACCAGCTACTACCCGTCCACGGTGAACAGCGTGATCAAGGGCGCGCTGCCGTGGACGCTCGCGCTGGTCGGCGTCGCCACCGTGATCAGTTTCGTGCTCGGCACCCTGGTCGGCGTGCTGGTCGCCTGGCGGCGCGGCAGCTGGCTGGACAACGTCCTGCCCGCCATGACGTTCTTCCAGGCGGCCCCGTACTTCTTCATCGCGTTCCTGGCCCTGGAGCTGTTCTCGGCCAGGCTCGGCTGGTTCCCCTCGGGGCGTGCCTACAACCAGCTTGACTTCCCCGCGTTCAACCTCTCCTTCGCCGGTGATGTGCTCAGCCACGCCGCGCTGCCGGCGCTGACCATCGTGGTGTGCTCCGCCGCGGGCTGGATCGTGGGCATGCGCAACGTCATGGTGACCACGATGGACGAGGACTACGTCCTGGTCGCCCAGGCCAAGGGGCTGGGCAAGCGCCGGGTGGTCTGGTACGCGGCCAGGAACGCGATCCTGCCGAGCGTGTCCGGGTTCTCCCTGGCCATCGGCTTCGTGGTGTCCGGGGCACTGCTCACCGAGATCGTCTTCAGTTACCCGGGGGTGGGCTGGATCCTGCTGCAGGCGGTCAACAACCGCGACTACCCCCTGCTCCAGGGGATCTTTCTCATCATCACGTTCGCCGTCCTGGCCGCCAACCTGGCCGCGGACTTCGTGTACGTGCTGCTCGACCCCCGGACCCGCCAGGAGGCATGAGCAATGTCCGCGACCACCGACCTTGGCACCGGCAGCGCCGGCGGCATCCCCGGCCCGACGGGCACGCCGGAGGCCGCGGCGCCCGTCATCGTCCCCGGCCCGGCCCGCGGGATCCGGCTGCCGAGGTCGCCGAAGATCATCATCGGCCTGGCCATGCTCGGCTTCTTCCTGCTCCTCGCCGTCGTCGGCCCGTGGATCGCCCCCTACAGCCCCGGTGCGAGCGTGTCCACCACCAACGGCGTGCCGCAGCCACCGTCGGCCGCGCACTGGCTCGGCACCACTCAGCTGCAGCAGGACGTGTTCTCCCAGTTGCTGGCCGGCGGGCGGAGCATGTTGCTTGTCGCGTTCCTGGCCGGGGCGGTCGCCACGGTGCTTTCCGTGGTCATCGGGGTGACGGCGGGCTACCTCAGCGGCCTCACCGACGACCTGCTCTCGATGCTGGCCAACTTCTTCCTGGTACTGCCTGCGCTGCCGCTGCTCATCGTCATCTTCGGGTTCCTGCCGACTTCGGGCAGCAGCAATGACCTGCTGATCGGCCTGATCATCGCCATCACCGGCTGGGCGTGGGGCGCCCGGGTGCTCCGGGCGCAGACCCTGTCGCTGCGCAACCGCGACTACGTCGACTCCGCGCGGCTGGCCGGCGAGCGCAACTGGCGGATCATCGGGCACGAGATCCTGCCCAACCTGATGCCGATCGTCGCTTCCTCGTTCCTGTTCACCGTCCTGTACGCGGTCGGCACCTACACCGCCATGGCCTTCCTCGGGCTGGTCAACCCGCAGCACTGGAGCTGGGGCACGATGCTGTTCTGGGCGCAGAGCGCCAACGCCGAGATCAGCGGCTACTGGTGGTGGTACCTGCCACCCGGCCTCGCCGTTGCCTTCCTCGGCACGGCCCTGGCCCTGCTCAACTTCGGTGTGGACGAGTTCATCAACCCACGGCTGCGGGCGGGGGGGCTGACCCGCAAGCGGGTGAAGAAGTACGCCACGGGCCCGGTGCCGCGCCGGTTCACGATCGGGCTGACGCCGGTCGTGGAGCTGCGTGAAGGAGAGCGCCCATGATCCGCCGCCACGCCGCGCCGGCCCGGTCATCACCGTGGCGGGCCCGGCCGGGGACGCCCGGCCGCCCATGGCGGGCGAGCCCCTGCTGGAGATCGCCGGCCTGACGGTGGATTACGGGGTGGGCGAGGCCGCCGTGCACGCCGTGGCCGGGGCGGACCTGGTGCTTCACTCCGGCGAGGTGCTCGGCCTGGCCGGGGAAAGCGGCAGCGGCAAGTCCACGCTGGCGTACGCGTCGATGCGGCTGCTGAGGCCCCCCGGCCTGATCACCGGCGGTTCGGTCCGCTACTACCCGGCCCCGGGGCAGCCCGTGGACCTGCTCGCCGCCGGCGAGGAGCAGCTGCGCCGGTTGCGCTGGGCGCACATCGCGGTGGTACTGCAGAGCGCGATGACCGCGCTCAACCCGGTGCTGCCCATCGGGGTGCAGCTCACCGACGTGCTCCGGGCGCACCGGCCGGGGATGGACCGGGACGCCGAGCGGGCCAGGGCGGCCGAACTGCTTGACATGGTCGGCATCTCCTCCGAGCGCCTGGCTGGCTACCCACATGAGCTGTCCGGTGGCATGCGGCAGCGGGTGATGATCGCCATGGCGCTGGCCCTGGAGCCGCGCATCGTCATCCTGGACGAGCCCACCACCGCCCTGGACGTGGTGACCCAGCGAGCGATCCTGGAGGAACTGATCGCGCTGCGGGAGCGGCTCGGCTTCGCCGTCCTTTTCATCACCCACGACCTGTCGCTGCTCGTCGAGGTGACCGACTCGATAGCCGTCATGTACGCGGGCCGGATCGTGGAGCGGGCGCGGGCGAGTGCCCTGTTCCGGGCCCCTCGCCACCCCTACACCCTGGGGTTGCTCAACTCGTTCCCGCCGCTGCACGGAGCGCACCGGAAGATGACGGGCATCCCGGGCTCCCCGCCGGACCTGCGGGCGCTGCCGCAGGGGTGCGTCTTCCATCCCCGCTGCGGCTATGCGATGGACCGGTGCCGCACACAGGCGCCGCCCCTGGTGCCCCTGGCGGCCCAGGGCGGCAGGCTCACCGCCTGCTGGCTGCAGGACGCGGGCACCGCCGCGCCGCCGGAACTCAGCCAGGACGAGCAGGCCGCCGCCGCATGGGCCAGCGCCCGGGTGCCTGCCGCAGCACCGGCCGCCGCCACCACCGCACCCGCGGCCGCCAGCGCGGCGGCGAACACCCGGGGAGGACTCGATGACTGAACCCGCCGCGGCGCCGTCGCAGCCCGCGCCTGTCGCTCCTGCGGCACTCGAAGCCCGCGAGCTCACCAAGCACTTCCAGCTGCACGGGTCCCGGCGGCGGCGCGGCAGGTCCGGGCTGGCCAGGCAGGCCGGCAGGCATCCCGTGGTGTACGCGGTCGAGCAGGTGTCGCTGTCACTGCGAGCCAACGCCATCACCGCCGTGGTCGGCGAGAGCGGCTCAGGCAAGTCCACGCTCGCCCGGATGCTCGCCAGGCTGACCACCCCGACCTCGGGACAGATCCTGCTCGACGGGCAGCCGGTGCCCGCCTCCAGCCGGGGCCGGCGCGCCTACACCAGCAACGTGCAGATGGTCCTGCAGGACCCGTTCTCCTCCCTCAATCCCGTCCATGACGTGCACTACCACCTGGCCCGCCCGCTGATCGTGCACGGCACGGCACGCCGTGGCCGCGCCCTGGACGAGGCCGTCGCCGACCTGCTGGCCCGGGTGGCCCTGACCCCGGCGGAGATGTTCATGCGCAAGTACCCGCATGAGCTGTCCGGCGGCCAGCGGCAGCGGGTCGCCATCGCCCGGGCGCTCGCCGCCCGGCCCCGGGTCCTGCTCGCCGACGAGCCGGTCTCGATGCTGGATGTCTCCATCCGGCTCGGCATCCTCAACCTCCTCGCGGACCTGAGGCGGGCCGGTC
Source organism: uncultured Actinomycetes bacterium (assembly GCA_963806145.1). Classification (GTDB taxonomy): domain Bacteria; phylum Actinomycetota; class Actinomycetes; order Streptosporangiales; family Streptosporangiaceae; genus DASXKD01. Next base: position 6,740 of record CAWDXD010000003.1, on the reverse strand, counting down.
ACCTCGCGATCCTCTACATCACCCACGACATCGCCTCGGCACGGTACCTGGCGGACTCGATCATGGTGATGTACGCGGGCCAGCGGGTGGAGTCGGGCCCCGCCGCCACGGTGACCGACGAGCCTGCCCACCCCTACACCCGCCTGCTACTCAACGCGGCCCCGGACCCGGACCGGGCCGAGCCGCCCGTCCTGGCCGACCGCGGCAGCCCGCCGAGCCTGGTGAACCCGCCCGGCGGCTGCCGTTTCCATCCGCGGTGCCCGCATGCCATGGCGGTGTGCGCCGAGCGGGTACCGCCGGATTTCGAGGTCGCCACCGGTCACGTCAGCGCTTGCTGGCTGCATGCGACCGACCTGACCGGCGGGCAATCCCGCCCGCTGGCCGGGCGCGCGGGGCACCTCGTGTCCTCTCGCATAACGCCTGACCAGGGAAAGGAGGCGTGATGCAGCGGAACACGGGCTAGCGGGCGCCGCTCGCAGGCGCCGCGGCAAGACCTTCTCGAGCGACTGGCGGCCCACGGCAGGCCAAACCCCGGCCGGCCCACCAACCCGCCCCCTGAAACGGACCCACCACGGTCGTATACAACAAGGCCGGCGATGAGCCGGCCGGGTACATCGGAGTTTAAGCAATGAGACAAACAATCCTGAAGAGCATGGCCGCTATCGGCGCCCTGACTCTCGGCATCGCGGCCTGCGGCGGCTCAAGCTCCTCGAGCACCGCGTCGAAGACCGCGACCGGCCAGCCGCTGGTCGTCGAGAGCACGCCGCTGGCCCCGATGACTGACAACTTCAACCCGCTCTCGTCCACCTCCACCGGGTTCATCACCAACTCGGTGGCGCTGTACAACGAGCCGCTCTACATCTGGAATTACCTGCAGCCGACCAAGCCGGGCATCCCGATGCTCGCCTCCGGCCAGCCCACCTGGTCCAACGCCGGCAAGACGCTGACGATCCCGGTCCGTTCCGGGGTCAAGTGGAACGACGGCAAACCGTTTACCGCCAGCGACGTCGCCTTCACCTTCAACATGATCAAGGCGCACCCGGCCCTGTACACCACGGGCGCCCCGATCGTGTCGAGCGCGACGGCACCGAGCGCCACCTCGGTGACGCTGAACTTCGCCCAGCCTCAGTACGCGAACCTGTTCCTGATCGGCCAGGTCTACATCGAGCCGCAGCACGTATGGGCCTCGGTGAGCAACCCGGTCAGCTACACCGACCCCAGCCCCGTCGGCACCGGCCCGTTCATGCTCAGCAAGTTCTCGCCGCAGGGCTACATCCTCAAGCAGAACCCGTACTACTACAACAAGGCCTCGGTCCACGTGCCCGAGATCGACTTCCCGTCGTACAACACCAACGCCAACCTGGTCCCCCCGATTCAGAGCGGCTCGATCGACTGGGCAGGCAACTACGTCTCCGACATCCAGGGCAACTACCTGTCCAAGAGCCCGGAGAACCACACCTGGCTGTCCAGTGCGCCCTACTTCAACGACAACAACGTGGTGTCGCTGTACGTCAACACCACCAAGGCCCCGCTGAACGACCCGGCCGTGCGCCAGGCGATCAGCTACGGCATCAACCGCCAGCAGCTCTCCCAGCAGGGTGAGACCGGCTACGAGCCGCCGACCTCGTCCGCAAGCGGCCTGATGCTGCCGGTGGACAACTCCTACCTCCCGCCGTCGCAGTCCAACGACCTGCCCGCGGCCGGCGATCCCGCCAAGGTGGCGTCGGTTCTGCAGGCCGACGGCTATACCAAGGTGAACGGCAAGTGGATGAAGAACGGCAAGACGATCGCTTTCAAGATCTCCGACCCCGTTCCCTACAGCGACTACTACACCGACGACGGCCTGGTCGCGCACCAGCTCAACGCGCTGGGCTTCAACGTCACGGTGGACGGGATCGGCAACCCCACCGTATGGGCCGGGGATGTCGCCAACGGCACCTTCGACACCACGATCCGCTGGTCGAACCAGGGACCCAGCCCGTTCGTCTTCTACGACGGGTGGATGGACAGCACGCTGAGCGCTCCGGTAGGCAAGCCAGCCACCGGCGACTTCGGCCGGTTCAACGACCCGGCCGCCCAGTCGGCGATAGCTCAGTACGAGGGCTCCTCAAGCAGCACCGTCCAGGTGCAGGCGATCAGCAAGCTGGCCGGCGTCATGGCCGCGCAGGTCCCGGTCGTCCCGTTGCTGTACGGCGGCGCCTGGGCCGAGTACTCCAGCCGCAACTACACGGGGTGGCCGACGGCGAGCAACCCCTACATGGCTCCGGTGCCGAACACGCCGTACCTGGAAGACACGATCCTGCACCTGAAGCCGAAGTCCTAACCAGATGACAACTCAGATCTACGGGGAGCGCAGCCAGCTGGCTGCGCTCCCCCTGGAGGACAAGGTCCGGCTGCTGACCGGCGCGGACAGCTGGCGGATCCCAGGTTGCGACGCCCTCGGGCTGCGCCCGATGGTCGCCTCGGACGGGCCGTCCGGGGTGCGCGGCACGACCCTGGACGAGAGCAACCCCTCCAGCTGCCTGCCCTGCCCGTCGGCACTCGGCGCCACCTGGGATCCGGATCTGGTCCGCGAGGTTGCCGCGGCGCTGGGCGCGGAGGCGCGCGGCAAGGGCGTGGACATCCTGCTGGCCCCGACCATCAACCTGATGCGCACCCCGCTCGCCGGGCGGGGCTTCGAGTGCTTCTCCGAGGACCCGGAGCTGACCGCGCGGATCGCCGTCGCGTACGTGACCGGCGTCCAGTCGGCCGGCGTTGCGGCCACGGTGAAGCACTACGTCGGCAACGACTCAGAAACCGAGCGGTGGACCTACGACGCGCGCATCGCCGAGCAGGTGCTCCGTGAGCTGTACCTGGTCCCGTTCGAGGCCGCCGTGCGGGAGGGCGGCGCCGCCCTGGTCATGGCCGCGTACAACCTGGTCAACGGGAGCAGGATGACCGAGCACGCCACGCTGCTGAGGGCGGTGCTCAAGGGCGAATGGGGCTTCGCCGGCCTGGTCACCTCCGACTGGGACGCCACCCGCAGCACGGTGCCGACCGCCGTGGGCGGGCTGGACCTGGCCATGCCCGGGCCGAACAGGTACTGGGGCCCGGCGCTGGCCGACGCGGTCCGGGCCGGGCAGGTGCCCGAGGTAATGGTGGACGACAAGCTGACCAGGCTGCTCGGCGTGGCCCGCCGGGTGGGCGCGATCAGCGAGGCGGCCAGCACGGGAGCCGCGGGCAACGGCGCCGGCCGGCCCGCACCGCCGGGCCTGGTCCCTGCCGCGCTGCTGCGCAGGGCCGTGACCGGCTCGCTGGTGCTGCTGCACAACGACGGCGCGGTACTGCCGCTCGCGCCGGGCGGCATCCACCGGGTCGCGGTGATCGGCCCGAACGCGCTGCGCCCGGTGATCCAGGGCGGCGGCAGCGCCCGGGTCATCCCGGCGTCCGCCCCGGCACCCGTCCAGGCCCTGCGGGAGGCATTCGGCGCCGAGGTCACGGTGACCTCGGCGCCCGGCTGCCGGACCTGGCAGGGCATCCCCGAGCCGCCCCGCGGCTCGGTCACCGATCCGGTCACCGGGGAGCCCGGCGTGCGGCTGGAGTTCGCCAGCGCAGAGGGCGAGGTGTTCGCCACCGAGCATCGCACCGCGACCGCGCTGGCCTGGTGGGACGGGCTACCGCCCGGCGTGGGCTGGGGCGAGAGCGGGGTGATCACGCTCCGCACCGCGTTCCGCGCGGAGGCCGGCGGCCCGCACCTGTTCGGTGCCGCGGGCGTCGGGCAGCTCACGATCACCGTGAACGGGGCCGTCGCCGCGCAGGGCGAGACACAGGTCCCGGCCGACCCGGTCGAGACCATGACCCGCCCTGGCGAGATCCGCGGGCAGGTCACGCTGCCCGGCGGGCAGGCCGCCGCGGTCACCGTGGAGTTCCGCCCGGCGGCCGCCTGCCAGGGGCCGGTCGCGCTGCGGCTGGGCGTCACGCCCTGGGCGGACGAGCAGGCGCTGATGGCGGAGGCGGAGGCGGCCGCGGCGGCCGCGGACGTGGCGGTCGTGGTGGTCGGCTCGGCGGAGGCCTCGGAGAGCGAGGGCTACGACCGGGACACCCTGGCCCTGCCCGGCAGGCAGGACGAGCTTGTCCGCCGGGTCGCCGCCGCCTGCCCGCGGACGGTCGTGGTCGTCAACGCCGGCATGCCGGTGCTGATGCCGTGGGCCGGCCAGGTCGGCGCGGTGATCTATGCCTGGCTGCCCGGCCAGGCCATCGGCGAGGCGCTCGCGGACGTGCTGCTCGGCCGCGCCGAGCCGGGCGGCAGGCTGCCGGTCACGCTGCCGGCCGCCGAGGCCGACTGCCCGGTGCTGCACGCGCAGCCCAGGGACGGCCGCCTCGACTACGCCGAGGGGCTGCTCATCGGGTACCGCGGCTACGACGCGGCGGGCATCGCCCCGCTGTTCCCGTTCGGTCATGGCCTGGGCTACACCACCTGGGACTACGAGTCGCTCAGCGGCCCCGCGGGCACCCTGGCACCCGGCACCGACGCGCAGTTGCGGGTCCGCGTCCGCAACACCGGGGCGCGGCCGGGCCGGGAGGTGGTCCAGGCCTATGTCACCGGTGCGCCAGGGACCGGCGGGCGGCCGGTGCGGGTGCTCGGGGCCTTCGGCGGCGCGGCGGCGGCGCCCGGCGAGGCGGCCGAGGTGATCCTGCGGGTGCCCGCCCGGATCTTCGCCGTGTTCGACGAGGCGGCCGGGCGGTGGGCCTGGCCGCCGGGCGAGTTCACCGTGCAGGCCGGCCGCTCCTCACGGGACCTGCGGCTGTCGGTCACCGTGCGGTCGGGGTGATGCCCGGCCGTGCGCACCCCTACGACGGCGCGACCAGTTCGATCTCGTAGCCGTCCCGGTCCTCCAGATAGGCCGCGTAGTGGTCAAGGCCGCCCGCGTGCGGGTGGCGGTCGCTGAAAAGCAGCCGCCACCCGTGCTGCGGTGCCTCCTCGGTGAGCTTGTCCACCTCTTCCCTGGAGGCGACATGGAAGGCCAGATGGTTCATTCCGGGGCGGCACCGGTCGTGCCGGCCGGCCACCCGGTCGGGCGACTGCTCCAGGACGATGTAAATGGCGCCCGCCCGCCAGCTCTGCCCCTCGGGCCACTGGATGAACGGCTGGTAGCCCAGTTCGACCAGTAGCCATCCCCAGCTGGCCTCAGCCCTGGTCAGGTTCGGTACCCAGAGCTCGATGTGATGGATCATCCCCGTGCCAGCATGCTCCACCGGGCCAGAATGCCAGGTTAAGCGGCCGGACGGGACCGTTCAGGTGACATGGCGGGGCAATTCGCCGGCCATTTCCGCGACGGCCGCGAGCAACCGGTCCACATCGGACCGGTCGTTGTAGTGCACCACCCCGGCGCGGACCGCGCTGCCGGTGTCCCTGATGCCCAGCGCGCCGGCCAGTTCCCAGGCGTAGTTGTGCCCGTCCCAGACGTTCACCTTGCGTTCTGCCAGGTGCTCCGCGACCGCCCGCGGGGTCAGGCCGGCCACGTTGAAGTACACGGTGGCGGTGCGGCTGCGGGCGTTCCCGTACAGCGTCACCTTGTCCATCGCGGCCAGCCCGGCCAGCAGCACGCGCAGCAGCCGCTGCTCATGGTCGTGGGCGGCTGTCATCGAGGTGAGCAGCCGCTGCCGCCTGGTCCCGGCCGCCGCGGCGTCCAGCCCGGCAAGGTGGTCCACCGCGGCGGCCACTCCGGCGAAGTCGGCGAAGGACGGGGTGCCCCACTCGAACCGGTCGGGCACGGTGGCGGGCGCGGGGGCTAGCTTGTCCTGGCGCAACGGCTCCAGCAGCGCGGGGTCGGCGATGACCGCGCCGATATGCGGCCCGGACCACTTGTAGGCGCTGGTGGCGTAGAAGTCGGCGCCGAGCGCGGCGACGTCGGCAGGGCCGTGCGGGGTGGCGTGCACCCCGTCCACGTAGCTGAGCGCGCCCGCGGCACGGGCCTTCGCGGTGATCGCGGCCACATCGGGCCGGGTGCCGAGGATGTTGCTGGCCGCGGTCACCGCCACCAGCCGGGTCCGCTCGGTCAGCAGCGCGTCGTACTGCCCGGCGGGCAGTTCCCCGGCGGGCAGGGTTATCTCGGCCCAGCGGACCACCGCGCCGGCCCGCCCGGCCGCCTGCACCCACGGCCGGATGTTCGCGTCGTGGTCCAGCCGGGACACGATCACCTCGTCACCCGGGCGCCAGTCCTTGGCCAGCGTGGCGGCGAGCCGGTAGGTCAGCGTGGTCATGTTCGGCCCGAGAATCACGCCCGCCGGGTTACCGCCGACCAGGTCGGCGATTGCCCGGCGGCACTCGGCGGTGATCGCGTCGGAGCGCCTGCTGGCCGGGAACGCGCCGTCGGAGTTGCCGAGCCCGGACCGGTGCGCGCCGCTGATCGCCTCGATCACCGGCGCGGGAAGCTGGGTGCCCGCCGCACCGTCGAGATAGGCGTAACCGTCGGCCAGTGCCGGGTAGGCGGCCCGCACCGCGCTGACATCCAGGCCCATCCGCTGCTCCTTCCGCGAGCCGGCTGGTGAGGCTCGTGTTCGCCGGCGCCCAGGCTCCTTTGTAGGCGATGCGCCAGCGGCGGCGGACGCCGGCCCGGGGATGGTCAGCGCGGGAGGCGGCCGGAGGCGCGCAGCAGCGCCTGCCAGGCACCCTCGCCGGAGCCCGCTCCCGCGCGGGAGCGGCCGTTGGCCGGGCTGCCGGCGAACCCGACCGCCGCGCCCGCGACGACGGCACCGCA
>CAWDXD010000002.1:0-115444 GCA_963806145.1 uncultured Actinomycetes bacterium | reverse complement strand
CAGTTCGCTGCTGGTCATCGCCCCGCTGTCGAGTTCGGGGATCTGCCCGTCACGCCGCGGATAGTAGTTGCAGGTGTCGATGACCACCTTCCCGGCGAGCGGCCCGGCGGGCACATTCCGGAAGGCCCGGAACGGGATCGAGACCACGGCGAGGTCGCTGGCCTCGGCGGCCTCCTGCCCGGTCCCGGCCCGGGCGAGCGGCCCGAGTTCACCGGCCAACTCCGCCAGGGTCTCCGGGCCACGGGAGTTGCTGAGTATCACCGGGTGCCCGGCCGTCACGGCGAGCTTCGCCACGGTGCCGCCGATGCGGCCGCTTCCGATCAGTCCCACAGTTGTCATGGACGCGCCAACCCTGCCCGCCGGACGATCATTCCGGCCTCAGGACGCTGGCTGCCGGAACCGCGATCATCGCCGGCCACCTTGGCAGCGTGGCCGGCTCCCGGCGTCTTCTACCGGATATCCACCAGGAGGGCCCCGGCGCGCCAGTCCGGGAGGCGCGCGATCACGCCGCCGTCCGGCCCGATCAGCGCCGCGAGGCCGGGGAAGTCCTCATCGACCGTGGATCCGGCCTGGCCCGCCAGGGCGATCCACAGGCCTAGGCGGCGCGCGTGGCGGCGCGCGTCGCCCAGGGCAGAAACCTCCCACCAGTCAAAACCTCGCTGCCACGAGGCTTCGCCGGTGCGCCTGCCGTGCAGGCCGGGGGCCGCGGGGAACAGCACCAGGCGGGCACCGGCCGCGGCGGCCGCATCGAACGGGCCGTCGAACCCGGCCTCGGCGCAGATGGCCACCCCGAACCGGGTCCCGGCGCAGGAGAAGACCACCGCCTCGGTGGCCGGGGTGAACGCCTCCTCCCCCTCGCCCAGATGCCGCTTGCGCTGCACGCCGGCCACGCGCCCGGCCGCCGCGAACACCTGGGCGATCTGCGGGCGCCCGTCCGGTGAACGCTCGGCCACGCCGAAACAGGCGCCCACGCCAGCCGGACCCGTCGCCTCGGCAAGCGCGGCGACGGCCGGGTGATCCAGGCCGACCAGCCGCTCCGGGTGAGCCGTGGGATCGACCGACCCGGTCAGCGACATCTCCGGGAACAGGACAAGGCCGCAGCCGGCCGCCGCGGCACTGGCCAGCAACTCCAGGTGGGCCGCCAGGTTCTGCTCGATCTCGCCCTTGGCGCAGCAGACCGCTGCGAGCAGCGCGCGCACGCCCGTCAGCTCTCCGCGGCGGACAGCCGGCAGTAGCACGAGGACCTGATCGGCACGTCCGCCCTCGCAGCGGCGATCTCGAGTTGTTGCCTTACGATGCCCGCTTGCTCAGCTTTGCCCAGCCGGGTCAGGCATTCGTGGTACCCGTGCAAGCTCCAGACGTTGCCGGGGTGCTGGCAGGCCCGGGCCAGCGTGCCGTCGAGGCCGAGATCGGCGCGGTAGACCGCCTCCGCCTCGGCGAGGAGTCCCTGCTCGAGCAGCAGGGCGCCGTAGGCGTGCCGGGCCGGCTGCATCCAGCCCCACGGCTCGTCGTAGGGGAGGCCGTCGTCGAGTTCGACGGCGCGGCGCAGCAGGCGGAATGCCTCGTCGTAGTGGCCCCGCCGGTACTCAAGCTCGCCGTCAAGCATGGCCCCGGCCACGGCGAGGATGTCCCGGCAGGTGTTGTTGAAGAGGGTCCGCGAGTCCGGTACCCGGGCAACCGCCGCGGCGAACCGCGCCCGCTCCCCGGCGGCCTCGGTGACCTGCCCGGTGGCCGCGTGCGCGACGCCCTTCGCATAGTGGGTCATGGCCGTGGTGACCCGGTACAGGTCCGGGTCGGCCGGCAGCGGCACGGCGAGGATCTCCGGCCAGCACCCGAACCGGATCAGCACGTGCAGCCGCATCGCGGCGAATCCTTCGAGCCAGTCCGCCATGGGCGGGTCCTGCACCCGGAGCAGGTCCGCGGGGATCGCCGCGGCAAGCTGATCCGCCGCCTCCAGGGCGGTCCGCTGCTGGCCGAGGAACATCGCGCCGTAGACCTTGAAGTGGTAGTTGTGCGCCCGGTACAGCGTGTAGAAGTTCATCGCGCCCCGTCGCGCGCGGAACCTCTCGTCGGCCGCGATCGCGGCCGAGTTGCCGGCCACCACGCTCCGGTAGTCGCCGCACAGCACGTCGAGATGGGTCGGCATGTGCCGCAGGTGGCCCGCATCGGGGACCAGGTCACGCAACAGGTCACCGGCGTGCAGTGCGTCCTGCGGCCGGGCGGACATCTCCATCAGGTGTATGTACATATGCAGGATGCCGGGGTGCGCCTGGCCTTCCCGGCTGGCCAGGGCCTGCTCCAGCACGGCCTTGGCCTCCAGGGTGGCCGCTCCCCCGGCCGGGTCCCCGGTGGCGATGTCCCACAGTGCCCAGGGGGTCAGGTTCATCAGCGCGTCGGCGAACAGCGCCGCCACGTCCAGGTCACCGGGGTGAGACCGGTACACCTCGCGCATGGCGGCGGCGTATCCGGCGTTGTGCGCTCCGCCCGCCGCGGGATCCCAGGCGCCGTCGCCGGCCGGCGCCGCCGCCGGGTAGCGCGCGGCCAGCGCCCGCAGCAGCGCACGCTCCACCGGGGCTGCCGACCGGGCCGGGCCCGTGGCATCGCCCAGCGCGGACAGTGCCCGGGAGATCGCCACGGGCGCCTCGCCCGGGCCGAACGCCTCCCACGGCTTGTTGTAGTTCGGGCCAACCGCGTAGGCCAGGCCCCAGTACGCCATCGCGCAGCCGGGGTCGGCCTCGGCGGCCCGCTCGAAGCACGCCGCCGCTTCCTCGTGGTTGAACGCGTAGCCCCACACCAGCCCGCGGTTGAACCAGGTCCGTGCCCGGGCCGAACCGGTCACCTGCCGGCCGTAGCCACCCAGGTCGAAGTATTCGGACATCAGGGATACCGTACGCGCAGGCCGGGCACTGCGGCCCGGTGGCCGATGGCACCGGGAGGGAGAAGCGATGTCTGGTGACGGCGGATTCGTAATCAGCCCCGCGGACCGGGAGAGCCCGCCCCGGCTGGCCGCCGCGCACGGCCCGCGCGTGCCCCGGCGGACATGACCGGGCCCGGTGCCGCGACGGCGTGGGTGGTGTCCGGCCCGCCGGGGGCCGGGAAGAGCACCGTCGCCCGGCTGCTGCTGGTCCGCCTCCGGCCGGTCCCCGCGCTGCTGGACAAGGACACCATGTACGGCCCGTTCGTGGCCGCGACCCTGGCCGCGGCCGGGCGCCCGCCGGGGGAGCGCGAGGGCCCGTGGTACGACGAGCACATCAAGGTGCATGAGTACGCCGGGATGACCGCGACCGCCCGGGAGATCCGCGCGCACGGCTGCCCGGTGCTGCTGTGCGCGCCGTTCACCCAGCAGATCCACGACCTGGGCCGGTGGCAGTCCTGGGTTGCGGACCTCGGCGGCGGCACGGTCCACCTGGCCTGGGTGCGCACGGACGCGGCGACCCTGCACCGCCGGCTCACCGCCCGCGGTTCCGGCCGGGACACGGCGAAGCTGGCGGACTTCGCGGCGTTCACCGCCAGCATGCGGCTCGGCGCGGAGCCCGCGGCACCGCACGTCACGATCGACAACCGCGCGGATCCCCCGGAGACGCTGGAGGCCCAGGTCACCGCCCTGACGCGGGCCAGCCCGGTCGGGTGAGGCCACCCGGCCCGCCCGGTGCCCGGTCAGGGTGAAGGCGGCGACGGGTGGCGCGGCTGGTAGATGGGGAACTCCGTGCCGTCCGGCAGCCGGATCGCGGCCAGCAGGCCCCAGCCCTGGTCGGAGACCTCCCGCGCCACAGCCACGCCCTTGGCCCGGAGCCCAGCGAGCGTCTCGTGGATGTCGTCGCACATCAGGTACAGCTCATGACGGCCCGCGTCGGCGGGGTGCACGGCAAGCTCGGCCGGTGGCATGGCGAAGATGAGCCAGCCGCCGCCCGCATCCACCGAGGACAGCCCGAGAGTGCCCGCGAAGAATTCCCTGACCTTGTCCGCTTCGGGGGAGAACACGATCGCGTGCAGGCCGGTGATCATGCCCAGATGGTAACCCGGTGCCAGGTCCCCGGGCTTCGGGGCCCTGATGCGGCATCAGGCCTGGCGCACCGAGGGCGGGCTGTCGCCCGGGTCGCGCTTGTCGGCGGCCCATGCGGCGATCTGCGCGCGGGAATTGAATCCCAGCTTGGCCATGATGTTGGCGACATGCCGGGCGGCCGTCGCCGGGCTGATGAACAGCTCCTCGGCGATGGCCTTGTTGCTGCGGCCGCTCGCCACCAGCTCGACCACCTCGCGCTCCCTCGGGGTCAGCGCGCCGGGCGGTGCCGTCGCCGCGTGATCGGATCCCAGCGCGGTCAGGGCCACGGTGTCTCCGCTGCCGAAGCCGTGTGGTCCCGGGCCGGTCTCCAGCGCCAGCGCGACCGCCTGGTCGCTGCCCATGGCGAGCCCCTGCGTCCAGAGCCGGGTAATGGTGTTCTCGCCGAGGGGCCGGGCGGAGGCCAGGTACCGCTCGGTCCGGGCGCCCGACAGCGCGGGCAGCCCGGCCACCTCGCGCAGCGCCGCGGCCGCGGCGGTCAGCCGCACCGCCAGTTCCGGCCGGTCCTCGCGAACGGCCAGCCCCGCGAAGGCCTCAAGCCCGCGGGCCACGCCGATACGTGAGCCGGTGACGCGGCTCAGCCGCAGGCTCTCGCCCAGGTGCTGCCGCGCCAGTGCCAGCGCGCCCAGGTCCATCGCCACCCGCCCGAGGCCAGCCAGGCACCTGGCCATCTCCGGGCGGGCGTCGATCTCCCGCAGGATGACCAGGGCCTCCAGGTACTGGCGGCGCGCGTCGCCGGGATCCTTGCGCACCCTGGCCAGATCACCCAGGCCAAGCAGCGCCCGCGCAGTTCCCCATTCCTGGTCGATGCGGCGCATCACCGCGATCGAGGCCTTGGCCAGTTGCTGTGCCTCGCGCAGGTTGCCGTTGACCCCGGCGATCGCGGCCCGGATGCCCAGCGTGTACCCCTCGTTCCAGCCGTCGCCGGACGCCTGGGCGATGGACAGGGCCTCGTCGGCCCGCGCCGCCGCCTCATCGGCCTGCCCGGTGTGCAGGGCGACCTCGGCCAGCAGGTTGAGCCCGGACGCGGTCCAGAACTCGTCCCCGGCCTCCCGGCACAGTGCCAGCCCCTCCTCCGCCAGGGACCTGGCCAGGGCCGGGTCGCTGGGCAAGGTCAGCTGGGCACGTCCGATCAGCCCTGCACCGCGGACCTCAGGCGACACGTCCGGCGCATCGACGGCGAGGAAGGAGGCCAGCCATTCGTTGCCTTCGGCGAAGGTGCCGCGGACGATCCAGCACGGCCGGACGGCGGTGCAGATCCGCAGCCCGGTCTCCGCGTCACCGTCGCCCAGGCAGCCGCTCAGCACCAGCCACACGTTGCCGATCTCCGCGTCATACCGGCGGAACACGTCCACCCGCGCCGACCAGGGAGCCTCGATCCAGGCCAGGCCGATCGCCAGGTTCCGCTCGGCCACCCCGAGCGTGTAGTCGCGGAGCCGGAGCTGGAAAGTCTTGGTCTCGCCCGCCGCCTCCAAGCGTGCCGCGGCGTATTCCCTGATGCTGTCGAGCAGCCGGTAGCGGGCCTGGCCGAGCACCTCGGACTCGACCACCACCAGTGACTTGTCCACCAGGGCGGCGATCAGGTCGAGAATGGCGGCAGCCGGAATGTCCTCATCGATGCAGACCTGCTCGGCCATCTCCAGCGACCAGCCGGCGAACACAGAAAGCCGCCGCAGCAGCACCTGCTCATGCGGCGTGAGCAGGTCGTGGCTCCAGTCGATGGTGGCGCGCAGCGTCCTGTGCCGCGGCGGGGCGGTCCGGTTGCCGGTGGTGAGCAGCCCGAACCGGTCGGCCAGCCGCTCGGCGATCTGCTCCACCGACAGCGCGCGTACCCGCGCGGCCGCCAGCTCGATCGCCAGCGGCACCCCGTCCAGCGCCCGGCACAGCGCGGCGACCGCGCCGACGTTGGCCGGGCCGATGGTGAAACCGGGCAGGGACGCGGCCGCCCGGTCGGCGAACAGCCGGATCGCCTCGTACTGGTTCGCGTCCTCGGCCGACTCCAGCGGGCCCGCCGGCGCGACCGACAGCGGCGGTACCTGCCACACCGTCTCCGCGGACACGCGCAGCGGCTCACGGCTCGTGGCGATCATGATCAGCCCCGGCGAGGCGTCGAGCAGGCGCTGGCACGCCGCGGCGCACGCGTCGATCAGGTGCTCGCAGTTGTCCAGAACCAGCAGCATCCGGCGCGCGGCCACCGCATCGGCGAGCGTGTCGAGCAACGGCCGGCCGGGCTCCTCGCCGACGCCCAGCGCCGATGCCACCCGGGAGACCACCAGGTCGGGCTGCCAGAGGTCGCCCAGGTCGACGAAGCAGCCGCCATCGGGGAACGCGGCCACCTCGGTGCGCAGGACCCGCTGGGCCAGCCTGGTCTTCCCGATGCCGCCAGGCCCGCAGAGCGTGAGCGCCCTGGTCACGCCCAGCAGCTCACACAACTCCGCGAGCTCGTGTTCGCGGCCCACGAAGTTGTTCGGTTCCTGGGGTGCCTGGATCGGGATCTTGGTTACCTCACTACCGTGTCGCCCGCCTGCCCCTGCCAAGCGGCCGGCCACTCCGGCGCCCGCGGGCTATGTGTACACATGCGGCCGGTAAGACCAGAATAACCGCGGCCCGGTCCGTACGCAGGGTTACTTAGCGCTCTTGGCCGGGCATCTGGCGCAGTTCAGATACATATCTACCTACATATTTCTGCCGATGCAGCAGGCGGGCCGCCGGGCCTAGTCTCCTCACATCAACGGGCGACCGGCCGTCAGGGGAGAGCGGCGGAAGCCCCGGCAGCCCAGGGGGGCGGCTGCCGATGTGTTCCGGCTGCCGGGGCTCATCGTGTAGGGGGGCGGACGGCCTGCAGTTCGATCCGCTTGGCGATGGGCCCACGGCGGCCGGCTTTTGCCCGTTATCTCCCGCTCACCCCTGCGTGCGCCGCCGCCTTCGCGGCTGCCGTACTGTAGGTGGCCACCGTTGGCGCAATCAGTGGCGGTTTGTTCGTTGAGGTACCGGGGGCGGCTCGGCCGTCCCGGTCACCGCCGGCGTTGCGGGCGAGGTCAGGTAGGTCACCGGTTCCGGTAGCTTCCATCCGGAGGTCAGTTTGCGTGCCACGAAGGGTGCCCGCGCCGGGCGCCTGGCTTCTGGGATCGGGGGACCAGTTCGTGACGGGGGCCAGGCGCGCCCGGCTCCGGGCGTATTGCATGTTGTGTGCCGGAGCGCTCGGGATGGCGCTACTGGCCGCGTGCACCAATCCCGGGCCGCCGCCCGAGACGGCGCCGGGCGGCGCACTGGGCAGCTACGTGGTGCCGTCGGGCATCCACAAGATCAAGCACGTGATCATGATCATGCAGGAGAACCGGTCGTACGACAGTTACTTCGGCACCTACCCCGGGGCGGCCGGCATCCCGATGCGCCAGGGGGTGCCCACGGTCTGCGTGCCGAACCCGGCCGGCGGGTGTGCCCAGCCCTACCACGACCGCGCCGACATCAACGGCGGCGGGCCGCACGGCGAGGTCAACGCGGTCGCCGACGTGAACCACGGCAAGATGGACGGATTCATCCGGCAGCGGGACGCAGCGAAGTCGTCCTGCAAGCTGCCCGACGACCCGGCCTGCTCCGGCAGATCCGGCATCCCCGACGTGATGGGCTACCACACCGCGGCGGAGATACCGAACTACTGGGACTACGCCAAGAACTTCGTGCTACAGGACCGCATGTTCGAACCGGTCAAATCGTGGTCGCTCCCCGACCACCTGTTCATGGTCTCCGCCTGGTCGGCGAGATGCAAGAACCGCTCGCCGATGAGCTGCGTCAACGACATCGTGGGCCCCTACGGGGTCAACACGTTCGACAGCGCGGTGCACCAGGAGCTGACCACCGGCCAGGCGTCGATCGACCTGGCCTGGACCGACATCACCTGGCTGCTCTACGCCAGGCATGTGAGCTGGGCGTATTACGTGCAGTCCGGGTCGCAGCCGGACTGCGACAACGACTCGGCCGAGACCTGCGAGACGGTCCGGCAGAGCGCCTCGACGCCGGGGATCTGGAACCCGCTCCCGCTGTTCGGCGACGTGCGCCAGGACCACCAGTTGCACAACATCCAGCCGCTGGACTCCTACCTTCGCGCCGCCGCCGCGGGCACCCTGCCTGCGGTGAGCTGGATCGTCCCGTCCGGCCCGGACAGCGAGCACCCGCCGGCCAGCGTGCACCGGGGCCAGGCGTACGTCACGGCGCTGATCAACGCCGCCATGAAGGGCCCGGACTGGAACTCCACCGCGATCTTCCTCAGCTGGGACGACTGGGGCGGCTTCTACGACGGCGTGACCCCCCCGGCGGTCGACCAGAACGGCTACGGCCTGCGGGTCCCCGGCATCGTGATCTCCCCCTACGCCAAGAAGGGCTACATCGACTCGCAGACGCTCAGCAGCGACGCCTACCTCAAGTTCATCGAGGACGACTTCCTCGGCGGCGCCCGGCTCAACCCGGCGACCGACAGTCGCCCCGACCGGCGCCCCGACGTGCGCGAGAACCTGCCGATACTCGGCAACGTGGCGCAGGACTTCAACTTCAACCAGGTTCCGCGCCCGCCGTTGCTGCTGCCCACCAACCCGCCGACGGACTCACCGTCGATCCCGCTCTACTTCATCGGCAGGCCCGCCTGCTGGGGATGTACCGTGCCGCCACCGGCCAAGCTCAGCCGGCGTGCGCCCGGGCCGTACCGGCCCAAGACGCACGCCAAGGTCCACAAGAAGCACTGACCGGCGGCTACGGCAGCGCGGTCTCGCCGGCCCGCGCCGGGATCAGCCGCGGTAGAGTTCGGCGACGCGGAAGGCCAGGTCGAGCGACTGGCTCTGGTTCAGCCGCGGATCGCACGCGGTCTCGTACCTGCCGGTGAGGTCGGCCTCGGTGAGGCTGTGGCTCCCGCCGAGGCACTCGGTGACGTCGTCACCGGTGAACTCGATGTGAATCCCCCCGGGATGGGTGCCGAGCGCGTGGTGGACCTCGAAGAAGCCGGTGACCTCCGCGAGGATGTCCTCCACGTGCCGCGTCTTGCGCCCGCCCGGCGCCTCGATCGTGTTCCCGTGCATGGGATCGCAGACCCAGGCCACCTGGGCGCCGCTGGCCGTGACCTTCTCCACCACCGGGGGCAGGCCGGAGCGGATCGCCGCCGCGCCCATCCGGGTGATGAAGGTGAGCCGCCCCGGCTCGTTGTCCGGGTTGAGCCGGCCGCAGAGCGCCAGTGCGTCCTCCGGCGTGGTGGACGGTCCCAGCTTGACGCCGACCGGGTTGCGGACGTGGCGGAAGAACTCGACGTGCGCCCCGTCCAGCGCCCTGGTGCGCTCACCGATCCACGGGAAATGGGCGGAGGTGTCGTAGGGCAGCCCGGTGCGCGAGTCGATCCGGGTCATGGCCCGCTCGTACTCCAGCAGCAGGGCCTCGTGGCTGGAGTAGAACTCGACCGTGCGGAACTCGGCCGGGTTGGTGCCGCTGGCATGCATGAAGGTCAGCGCACGGTCGATCTCGCCGGCCAGGGCCTCATACCGCCGCCCCGCCGGGCTGGCCGCCACGAAGTCGGTGTTCCACGTGTGCACCTGGCGCAGGTCGGCGTAGCCGCCCTGGGTGAACGCCCGGCACAGGTTGAGCGTGGCCGCCGAGTAGTGGCAGGCGCGCAGCATCCGCTGCGGGTCCGGCGCCCGCGCCTCGGCGGTGAACTCCAGCCCGTTGACCGCGTCACCGCGGTAGGCGGGCAATGCGGTCCCATCACGGGTCTCGGTGTCCGACGAGCGTGGCTTGGCGAACTGGCCCGCCAGCCGGCCGATCTTGACCACCGGCACGCTGGCGGCATAGGTGAGGATGACCGCCATCTGGAGCAGGGTCCGCAGCTTCCCGCGGATCGCGTCGGCGGTGGACCCGGCGAAGGTCTCCGCGCAGTCGCCTCCCTGGAGCACGAAGGCCTCGCCGCGGGCCACCGCCGCCAGCCGTTCCTTCAGGCTGTCGCATTCGCCGGCGAACACCAGCGGCGGGATCCTGGCGATCTCGCGGGTGACCGCCGCGACCGCCGCCGGGTCCGGCCAACCTGGCTGCTGTGCCACGGGCCGGTCCCGCCATGCGTCGAGCGCCGCTGCGTCCATGTCCTACCTGGCCTTCCGGGCCAGCCGCACCGGATCAAGCGGCGGGGCGGCCAGCGGCGCGCCGTGGTACCCGGTCACCGTCCCGAACCGCTGCCCGGTGGCCCAGTCGCGCGCCGCTGCGGCGATGTCCTCCGGGGTCCGCCCCACGAAGTTCCACCACATCAGCAAGGTCTCCCCCAGGGGCTCGCCGCCGAGCAGGAACAGCCGCGCGCCCTCCCGCGCGGCGATTGCCGCGGATTCGCGCCCGGTGGGCAGGTAGAGCAGGCTGCCCGGCCGCAGGACCGTCCCGTCCACGGCAGCCGAGCCGAACGCGGCGAACAGCACATGCTCGTGGTGCGGGGCCAGTGGCACGATGCCGCGGGCGTCTGCCGGGGCGCTGATCTCCGCGCCTGCCACGCCGGAGAACACCAGGGCCGGGCTCGTGACGCCGGCCAGCGAGCCGGCGAACACGGTGACGTCAAGCCCGCCGAGCCGTACCGCCGGTAGTTCCGCGTGGTGCTCGAAGTCCGGCGCCACCTGGCGGTGCGCATCGGGCAGGGCCAGCCAGAGCTGGACTCCGTGCAGCCACGGGTCGTGGTCCTCCGGCGATTCCTCGGAGTGGGCGATGCCGCGCCCCGCGGTCATCAGGTTGAGCTGGCCGGGCCGGATGAGCTGCTCGCTGCCCAGGCTGTCCCTGTGCAGCACGGTGCCCGCGATGAGCCAGGTCACCGTCTGCAGCCCGATATGCGGGTGCGGCGGGACCTGCATGCCGGCCACCCCGTCGACCGACGCCGGGCCGTAGTGGTCCACGAAGCACCATGCGCCCACGCTGCGCCGCTGCCGCAGCGGCAGGAGGCGGCGCACGTCAAGGTCGCCGACCCGGGCGAGGCGCGCCGCGGTGACCTCGGTGCCCGGCACCCCCGCGTCCCCCGCGGGCAGGGCGGCGCCCGGAACGTCCAGGTCTGACTCGACCGTGCTCACCGCTGCTGCTTTCGTTGGCCGCCGGCGCGGGTAGTGGCGTTCAATGATCTCCGGAACCGACCATAACCCAGCGAGGGTTCACCACTGCCAGCGAGGAGGCCCGGGGTGGGCACAGCCCGCGAGATCCAGGACGAGCTGAAGGTGCCCGGCCGCCGCCTGCGCGCCGCGATCCCCGAGGTGTACGCGGGGTACGCCGCGCTGCACGGGGCGGCCATGGGTGACGGCGTGCTGCCGGCCCGGGTGAAGGAACTGATCGCGCTGGCCATCGCCGCCACCAGGGAATGTGACGGCTGCGTGGCCGCCCATGCCCGGTCGGCCGTCCGGCAGGGCGTCACCGCGGCCGAGGTGGCCGAGGCCATGGGCGTGGTGATCCTGATGAACGGCGGTCCCGGCACGGTCTGGGGCCCGCGGGCCCTTGCCGCGTTCGACGAGTTCGCCGCCGGGCCCGGTGAGGTCAGGCCACCAGGGTCTTGACCGAGGCGATCAGGTCTGTCAGCGCCGACTTGGCGTCGGCGAACAGCATGCTCGTCTTCGGGTTCACGTACAGCTCGTTGTCGATGCCCGCGTAGCCGTGGCCCATCGACCGCTTGATCACGATGATGCTCTTGGCCTGGTCCACGTCGAGGATGGGCATGCCCGAGATGGCGGTGCCGGCCCGCCGCGCGGCCGGGTTGGTCACGTCGTTCGCCCCGATCACCAGGGCCACGTCGGCCCGGGGGAATTCGGGGTTGATCTCTTCCATCTCCTTGAGCTGCGGGTAGGGCACGTTGGCCTCGGCCAGCAGCACGTTCATGTGCCCCGGCATCCGGCCCGCGACCGGGTGAATGGCGTAGCTGACCTCGGCGCCGCGCTCCTCGAGCAGCGCGGCCAGCTCGGCGACCTGGTGCTGTGCCTGGGCGGCGGCCAGGCCGTACCCCGGCACGATGATGACCTTCTGCGCGTAGGCGAGCTGGATGGCCGCGTCGTCGGCGGCCACCGACCGGACGTCGCCGCCGGGCCCGGCCACCGCCGGGGCGCTGTCGCCGGTGCCGAAGCCGCCGATCATGATGTTGCGCAGCGAGCGGTTCATCGCGTCGGCCATGAGCTTGGTCAGGATGCTGCCGGACGCGCCGACCAGGGCGCCGGCGATGATCAGCGCCCAGTTCCCGATGACGAACCCGGCCATCGCGACCGCGGTGCCGGTGAACGCGTTGAGCAGCGAGATCACCACCGGCATGTCGGCGCCGCCGATCGGCATCACCATGGTCACGCCGAACGTCAGCGCCGCCAGGATGATGATGATCATGGCGGGCACGCTCGGCGTGGCGATCATGTAGATGCCGCCGCCCACCCCGATCACGGCCGCGGCGATGTTGATGGCGCGCGAGCCGGGGAAGGTCACCGGCGCCCCGTTGATCAGGCCCTGCAGCTTCCCGGCGGCGATGATCGACCCGGAGAAGGTGACCGCGCCGATGAGCACGTCCAGGACCGTGGTGACCGTGGTCGCCTCGGGCACGCCGGTGGTGGCACCGGCCAGCCTGACGTACTCGTTGATCGCCACCAGCGCCGCCGCGCCGCCGCCCACCGCGTTGAACAGGCTGACCAGCTGGGGCATGGCGGTCATCTGCACGGTGCGCGCCGAGTACAGCCCGGCTGCGGCGCCGACAAGCGCACCAGCGATCATCACGGCCCAGCCGGTGGCGGTGACCGTGCCCGCGTGCACCACGAGGGCGAACGTGGTGGCGATCGCGAGGGCCATGCCACCGGTGGATATCTGGTTGCCGCGCCGCGCCGAGGCGGGGGAGTTCATCAGGTGCAGGCCGAACACGAAGCAGACCGCCGAGGTGACGTACAGGAGCTGGGTGATCCAGTCGAAGCTGCTCATGCCTGGCCGCCGTTGCTGCGGCCGTTGACCGCGGCCGGCCTGTCCGCCGCGGGAACCGGGGCGCGGGTACGGCGGAACATCTTGAGCATCCGGCCGGTGACGACGTACCCGCCGACGACGTTCATGGCGGCGAACGCGGCCGCCACGAACGCCAGGATGTAGCCAAGCGCGTTGTTCGCGGTCACCGCGATGAGCATGGCGCCCGCCAGCACGATGCCGTGGATCGAGTTCGCCGCGGACATCAGCGGGGTGTGCAGGGTCGCGGGGACCTTGCTGATCACCTCGAACCCGACGAGCAGCGCGAGCACGAAGATGGTGATGTCGGTGAGCAGCGCGGTACTCACTGCGCGGTACCTCCGGTGGGATTCTCGGCGAGCAGGGCCGCGGTGGCCGGCTGGACCACGGTCCCGTCGTGCGTGATGACGACTCCGGCCTGGATCTCGTCGGACAGGTCGATGGCAAGCTCTCCGTCGGCGACCAGGTGCAGCAGCAGCGCGCTCATGTTGCGCGCGAAGGCGTTCGACGCCGCGGTCGGCACGCTGGCGGCCAGGGCGCCGGCGCCGATCACCGTCACGCCGTTCTCGGTCACGGTCTGCGCGTCGGGGACAGAACCCGCGGCGTTGCCCCCGAGCGGGCCCGCCCCCATGTCCACGATCACCGAGCCGGCCGCCATGGCCTTGATCGCGTCCTCGGTGACCAGCAGCGGCGGGCGGCGGCCGGGTACCTGGGCGGTGGTGATGATCACGTCGTGCCTGGCGATGTGGCTGGTCAGCTCGGCCTGCTGTGCCTGCCGCTCGTCCTCGGTCAGCGCCCGGGCGTACCCGCCCTCGCCGGCCGCCGGCCCCACCGAGGTCAGCTCGATGAAGGTGGCACCCAGCGACTCGACCTCGGTCTTGGTCTGCGGGCGCACGTCATAGGCGGAGACCACGGCGCCCAGCCGCTTGGCCGTCCCGATGGCCTGCAGGCCCGCCACCCCGGTGCCAAGCACCAGGACCTTGGCGGGCCGTGCCGTGCCGGCCGCGGTGATCAGCAGCGGGAAGAACCTGCCGAACGCGGCCGCCCCGGTCAGCGCCGCCTTGTAGCCGGCCACGTTCGCCTGGGAGGTCAGCGCGTCCATCCCCTGGGCCCTGGGCAGCGTGCGGGGGAGCCCGTCCAGGCTGATCGCGGTCACGCCCTTGGCAGCCAGGGCGGCGGCGAAAGCCGGGTCGACCAGCGGGTTCAGCATGCCGACCAGGGCCTGGCCCGGCCGCAGCGCGGCGATGACCGGCTCGTCCGGCCGGCTGATGCCCACCACGATGTCCGCTTCGGACAGCAGTTCCCCGCGGGACACGATCGAAGCGCCCGCCTCGGCGTAGGCGCTGTCAGCGAACCAGGCGCCGTCTCCCGCGCCGGACTGGACCAGGACGTCGAGCCCGGCCCCACGCAGCCGCGCGACCATCTCGGGGACGAGCGCCACCCGGTGCTCGCCGGGCGTGGTCTCTTTGAGTACCCCTACCTTCATGCGCGTGACCTCATGGTGTCAGGGTTGATGGGGCATGCCACACAGGCCGGGCCACGGCGGGAGGGCACCACGGGCCGTCCCTCATGCGGTGGCGTCCGGACATGATGGCACAGCTCCAGTATGGCCGCCCGGTGGTGCTGGCTGGTCCAAGGCCGCCGAAGGCCCACATGCGCCAAGGTCATCGGGCCAGCCGAGCAGGCTCGCGCTCGGCTGCCATCCCCCTGGCCCCGGGCAGCGTAGGGCAGTGAATCAGGCGCCGCGGCGGAGGGTGGCGCTGATCTTGTCGCCGGCCGCGACCACGGAGGCGGCGTGCAGCCGGCCCGGCGAACGGGTCAGCCGCTCGATCGGGCCGGACACCGACGCCGCGGCGATTATCTTCCCGCCCTGCCCGCGCACCGGGGCCGACACCGAGGCCACCCCGGGCTCGCGCTCGGCCACGCTGGCCGCCCAGCCGCGCCGCCGGACCTGGGCCAGGGCCGTGGCCGAGAACTTGGCGCCGCGCAGCCCGCGGTGCAGCCGCTCGGGCTCATCCCAGGCCAGCAGGATCTGCGCGGCCGAGCCCGCGCTCATCGGCAGCACCGCCCCGACCGGAACGGTGTCCCGCAGCCCGCTGGCCCGCTCCGCCGCGGCCACGCAGATCCGCGCGTCACCCTGCCGCCGGTAGAGCTGCGCGCTTTCCCCGGTCATGTCGCGCAACTGGGCCAGCACGGGCTGTGCCACCGCGAGCAGGCGGTCCTCCCCGGCTGCGGCGGCCAGCTCGGTGATCCTCGGCCCAAGCACGAACCGGCCCTGGCCGTCGCGGGTCAGCACGCGATGCCGCTCCAGGGCGACCGCGATCCGGTGCGCCGTGGGCCGCGCCAGGCCGGTGGCGGCGACGAGCTGGGCGAGGGAGGCGGGGCCGGGTTCGAGGGCGTTGAGGACGGCAACAGTCTTGTCCAGGACGCCGACTCCGCTAGAGTTGTCCATGCTCCGATACTGCCGTCTCGGATTGCGAGACGCAAGCCGGCGGGGCCGCGGCACAGGGAGGAACGCTGATGGGGCGCACGCTCGCCCAGAAGATCTGGGATTCCCACGTGGTCAGGAGCGCTGCCGGCGAACCTGACCTGCTCTACATCGACCTGCACCTGGTGCACGAGGTGACCAGCCCGCAGGCGTTCGACGGGCTGCGCCTGGCCGGGCGGCCGGTCCGCAGGCCGGACCTCACCGTCGCGACCGAGGACCACAACGTCCCCACGACCGGAGTGACCGGCCCTGACCTGCCGTTGCGCGGGCCCGGCAGCCCGGTGACCGACCCGGTGTCCCAGGTGCAGGTCGAGGCGCTGCGCAAGAACTGCGCCGAGTTCGGCATCACGCTGCACCCGATGGGCGACCCGGGCCAGGGGATCGTCCACGTGATCGGCCCGCAGCAGGGCCTCACCCTGCCTGGCATGACGATCGTCTGCGGTGACTCGCACACCAGCACGCACGGCGCGTTCGGCGCGCTGGCGTTCGGCATCGGCACCAGTGAGGTCGAGCACGTGCTGGCCACCCAGACGCTGCCCCAGGTGCGGCCGGCCAACATGGCGGTCACCGTGACCGGGCGCCTGCCCTACGGCGTGACCGCCAAGGACCTGATCCTGGCCGTGATCGCGCAGATCGGCACCGGGGGCGGCGCCGGCCACGTGATCGAGTACCGGGGCGAGGCCATCGAGGGCCTGTCCATGGAGGGGCGGATGACGGTCTGCAACATGTCCATCGAGGCCGGGGCCCGGGCCGGGCTCGTGGCTCCCGACGAGACCACCCATCGGTACCTGCGCGGCCGCCCCCGCGCGCCGCACGGCGAGGCCTGGGATCAGGCCCTGGACTACTGGCGCACGCTGCCGACCGATCCGGGCGCGGCGTTCGACCGCGAGGTGACGATCGACGGCTCGGCGCTCACCCCGTTCGTGACCTGGGGCACCAATCCCGGCCAGGCGGCGCCGCTGAATTCGGCGGTGCCCGACCCTGCCTCGCTGCCCGACGAGACCGCGCGCGCCTCGGCGGAGCGCGCCCTCACCTACATGGACCTGGAGCCGGGCACCCGGCTCACCCAGATCAGCGTGGACACGGTCTTCCTCGGGTCATGCACGAACGGGCGGCTGGAGGACCTGCGCGCCGCCGCCGAGGTGCTCCGCGGCCGCACGGTCGCCTCCGGCGTGCGGATGCTGGTGGTGCCCGGCTCCATGGAGGTCAAGGCCGCGGCCGAGCGCGAGGGCCTGGCCGAGGTGTTCACCGCCGCGGGAGCCGAATGGCGCTCCGCCGGGTGCTCCATGTGCCTGGGCATGAACCCCGACAAGCTGGCGCCCGGCCAGCGCAGCGCGTCCACTTCCAACCGCAACTTCGAGGGCCGCCAGGGCAAGGGCGCGCGTACCCACCTGGTGTCGCCGCAGGTCGCCGCCGCCACCGCGGTGACCGGCCGGCTGACCGCCCCGGCAGACCTGTGACCGCGTGACCTTCAGGGAGAAAGAGCCTTGCAGCCATTCAAAACGCATACCGGCCGGGCGGTGTCATTGCGCCGCGGCAACGTGGACACGGATCAGATCATTCCCGCCGAATACCTGAAGCGGGTCACCCGCACCGGTTTCGCCGACGGCCTCTTCGCGGCCTGGCGCGCGGACCCCGGATTCGTACTCAACCAGCCGAACGCGGCGGGGGCCAGCGTTCTCGTCGCCGGGCCTGACTTCGGTATCGGATCGTCCCGTGAGCACGCCGTATGGGCGCTTCTCGACTATGGGTTCCGCGCCGTGATCTCGGCGCGCTTCGGGGATATCTTCCGTAACAATTCGGTTCAGGCCGGCCTGCTTCCGGTCCTTTTGCCCGGGCAGACGGTGACCGCCCTGGCCGACCTGGTCGAGGCCGACCCGCAGACCCAGGTGACCGTCGACCTGGCCGGGCGCGAAGTGCGCGCCGAGCCATCGGGCGGCGGCCCGGTCCTTTTCAGCGCGCCGATCGAGATCGACGACTACACCCGGTGGCGGCTCATGGAGGGGCTGGACGACATTTCGCTGACCCTGCGCCATGCCGGGGAAATTGCCCGGTACGAACAGGACCGCCCGGAGTGGCTGCCGGTCGCCGGATAGCCGGATAGCGCCGCAAATTACTGGACCGCCACAAGCACGACCTGATTGACGCGATCTCGGGTCAACTGGATTCCTCCTCGGGCGCCAGTGGCTCCGGCGCCAGCGGCAGCGTGCCCAGCGCCAGCGCGGTGATCGCCCCGGACGGCCCGCGCCGAAGGGCGACCCGCTGCCCGCGGCGCAGCAGGCGCAGCCCGGAGGTGGCGAAGACCTCCGGCCCGAACGGGCACACGGTGCCGTCATCGAGGAAGACGCTCCCAGACCCGCTAGCCGGATCGAACTGCCGCACCGTCCCCTGCATGCGGCGACCCTACGCTTCACCGCGTTTGTGGTGGTTGGCACGCCGACCACGTTCTTTGTGGGTGGAGTGCCAACCACCACATTCCTGCGCCGCCTGAGGGCGTCACACGCCGTAGCGCTCTGGTTTGGCCGACCGTGAGGCGAGCAGGACGGCGGCCTGCCCGATGTCGATGTGACCGCTGGTCACCCCGGCCACCACCTCGGTGATCGGCATTTCCACGGCGTGGGCCCGCGCCAATTCCAGCACCGGGCCGGCCGACTTCACGCCCTCGGTCACACCCGAGGTACTGGCCGCGGCGCCGGCGAGTCCCATGCCGCGGCCCAGGTGCTCCCCGTAGGTGCGGTTGCGGGACAGCGGGGAGCTGCAGGTGGCCACCAGGTCGCCCATGCCCGCGAGGCCCGCGAAGGTGTGCTGGTCCGCGCCGAGCGCCGTGCCGAGCCTGGAGATCTCGGCGAGCCCCCGGGTAATCAGCATCGCGGTGGTGTTGACGCCCAGGCCCATGCCGATGGCGATGCCGACCGCGATCGCGATCACGTTCTTGACCGCCCCGCCCAGCTCGCAGCCGGTCACATCCGGGTTGGTGTACGGGCGGAAGTACGGGGTGTGGCACGCCTGCTGCAGTGCCTTGGCCAGGGTCTCGTCGGCGCTGGCCACCACGGTCGCGGCGTACTGGCGCTGGGCGATCTCGCGGGCCAGGTTCGGCCCCGAGATGACCGCGATCCGGTCCGCGCCCGCGCCCGTGACCTCCCCGATCACCTCGCTCATCCGCCGGTGGGTACCGTGCTCGATGCCCTTCATCAGGCTGGTCAGTGCCGACTCGGGGGGGAGCAGCGCGCGCCAGGCGAGGAGGTTCTCCCGCAGCGTCTGCGCGGGCACGGCGAGGACCACCAGGTCCGCGCCGGTCAGCGCCTCCGCCGCGTCCGCGGTGGCGTGCAGGCCCGGGCTGAGCTGGATGCCGGGCAGGTGGCTGGGATTTTCGTGGCTGGCGTTGATCGCCTCGGTCAGTTCGGCGCGCCGGGCCCACAGTTCGGTGTGGGTTCCGGCGTCGCACAGCACCTGCGCGAACGTCGTCCCCCACAGGCCGGCCCCCATGACCGCAGCTTTCACGCCGGGGTCGCCTTCTGGGGCTCGTCCCCGCCCTGGGCGTCCGGCCCCGGATCCCGGTCCGTGGCGGGCTCTCCGTCCGGCCCGGTCGTATCGTTCTCTATAGCTTCCCTGGCCGCCTGCCGGGCGGCCCGCCGCACCGCCGCCGGGTCGTAGGGGACCGCGGGTGGCGCCTCCCCGCGCAGCCGGGCCAGCAGCACGGTGATGTCGGCCATGACCTTGGACGAGGCAGCGCGCAGCACATCGCGGCTCATCGGCTCGCCCTCGAAGGCGGACAGGTCCACCGGCGGGCCGGCCAGCATTTTAACCATGTGCCTGGGAATCACACTGGGCTTCTTGGTCCCGTACGGGAGGATGTCCTGGGTGCCCCACTGGGCGACCGGGACCACCGGAGCGCCGGTGGCCAGCGCCAGCCGGGCGATGCCGGTCTTGGGCACCATCGGCCACAGGTCCGGGTCCCGGGTGGCGGTGCCCTCCGGGTAGAAGATCAGGCATTCGCCCTTGGCCAGGCCGCGCTCGGCGGCGTTGAGGACGAGCGCGGCGTCCGTGGTGCCCCGGTTCACCGGGAACTGGCCGGCCGCGTGCAGGAATGACCCGATCCCCTTGACGTTGAACGCTGAGGACTTGATGAGGAAGGCCGGGTAGCGGCCCGCCTCGTGGACGAACAGGGCCATCGCGGCCCAGTCCGCATAGGAGAGGTGGTTGGCGGCCACGATGACGCCACCGGAGCGGGGGATGTGCTCATGACCGTGCCAGTCACGTTTCATGATCGACTTGATCGGCACGGGGAGGGCCACGATGGTGAAGCGGCGAACGGCCGGAGAGTAGTCCTGATTCCCGCGATCGCTCATCTGCGCCGCCTCCCGAGTCCTCGTCTGGCCAGTCTCCCGGTTCGCGCGCCGTGGTGTCGAGGCAGGATCGCGGTATGACCGCGCAGCCGGCCGACTCGCCACTCACCTGGTCACTGGTGGTTCCCGTCAAGGTACTTGCCCGCGCCAAATCCCGCCTCGCCGTCCTCGCCGGGCCGCACCGGGAGGCGCTGGCGCTGGCGATGGCCGCGGACACCGTCGCGGCCGCGCTGGCCTGCCCCGTGGTGGACCGGGTGATCGCGGTGACCGACGACACGGCGGCGGCGCGGGTGCTGGCCGGCCTGGGCGCCCTGGTGACCGGGGACGAGCCGGCCCGGGGGCTCAACCCGGCGCTGCGGCACGGCGCGGCCCTGGCCGCCGCGCGCTGGCCGGGCTCGGCCATCGGGGCGCTGGCGGCCGACCTGCCCGCGCTGCGCCCCGCCGAGCTGGACCTGGGGCTGCGGGAGGCCGCGCGCTGGGAGCACGCGTTCGTGCCCGACGCGTCCGGCACCGGGACCACGCTGTACGCGGCCCGTCCGGGCGCGCGGTTCTGGCCGCGGTTCGGACCGCGGTCCGCCGAGCGGCACCGGGCCGCCGGGGCGGCCGAGCTCAGCCTGCCCGGGCTGGCCAGCCTGCGCCGTGATGTGGACCAGCCACCCGACCTGAGCGCGGCATCCGACCTCGGCGTGGGCCCGCGCACCGCCGCGATCGCGGCCCTGCTGGCCTGAGTGGCATCCGACCTCGGCGTGGGCCCGCACTCTGTACTGCCGCGATCGCGGCCCTGCTGGCCTGAGTGGCATCCGACCTCGGCGTGGGCCCGCACTCTGTACTGCCGCGATCGCGGCCCTGCTGGTCTAGCTGACGTCCACGCAGACCAGCCCCCAGGGCCGGTCGCGTACCCGGGTCATCACCACCGTGGCCCGCCGCGACCCGGAAAGCCTGAGCTGGCGGTGCAGGCCGGCGACGTCGCCGGCCAGCCCCCGGCGGCGGATGTCGGCCGCGCCGATGTCGAGCGCGCGGAGCTTCGCGGGCAGCCTGCGCTGGTCCCACGGGGCGGAGTCGATGACCCGCAGCGTGCGGGCGAACGGGGTGCGCACCGGGACGTCGGCGGACAGGAACGCGATCTTGTCGTCGATCTTCCAGGCGCCCGACGCGTGCGCCAGGTCCTCCACCAGCCCGGCCCTCGTGACCGCCGGGTTCGGGTCGAGCAGGAAGCCGCCGGGCGGCTGCACGGGCACCGGCCCGCCCGGGCCCGGCGTGAGGGTATGCCCGCCGGGCAGCACGGTGGCCCGGGTGGCGGCGGTGGCCAGCGCGGGGGACCAGGCGACCGCTTCCTTCAGGTCCCGGCCGACCGCGATGAACTCAAGCTCCCAGCCCGGCGGCACCGCGTCCCTGGGCAGGCCGGGCGCGGCCTTGATCCCCACCCGCGGGACGGCCGGCGTCAGGCCCAGGCACCACGCCAGCGGCGGCTCGCTGTCCCCGGCCCGCAGCCGCCGGCCACCGGCCCGCCGGGCCGGGTCGATGAACACCGCGTCCACCCCGCGCAGGCTCGCCTCGCGCACGTCCGCGGCCAGGGCGGTGAGCCCGGCGGCCACGCCGTAAACGTCCGCGTTCGCCTGCGCCATGCGCAGGTGCAGCGGATCGCGGTCCACGGCCAGCACGGCGCGCCCGGCGGCCAGGGTCACCAGGTCCCCGCCGATGCCGCAGCACAGGTCGGCGACCAGGCTGGCGCACGCATACCTGGCGCTACGATGCCCCGCGATCACCTCGGCCGACGCCTGCTCGAGGCCGGGGCGGGTGAAGTACATGTCAAGCGCGCGGCTGAACTTCGCCCGGGCGCGCAGCCGGAGTTCGTGCTGTGCCAGCGCGGCGGTGACGAGTTCCACCGGATAGGCGGCCCGCAGTTGGGTGCCGAGCCGCAGGCTCGCCGGGTCGGCCTCGTGGCGCAGCCGGTGCAGCAATTCCTGCCCCTCGGGCGTGAGCAGGGCCTCGAACGCCGGCACCGCCCGAGCCGGTTCAGCCATGGGTCGTGGCAGCACTGGTCCCTGTCATGCGCCCTAGCATCCCCCAGGCGGCCGCGTCCGGGCAGCCCGCCCCGGGCCGCCCAGTTCCGGGGAAATACCGCTCAGAAGATGCTAATATACGCTGTTGCGCATTTAACTGTGCGAATTTGACAATCGTATACACTTCTGCTAAAGGTATCCCCGAATCGGCTAATACGTACCCCGAAAAGATCTGAACTGGAGGCGCAAGATTGCGGCGGATTAATTCGGCGGTAGTGGCCGTGGGAGCGGCCGGTGCCGTGGTGAGCGTACTGGCTGCGGGCATGGCAGGCGCGGCGGTTCGCCAGACTGCTACCGACCCCATTCAGCATGTCGTGGTTATTATGGAAGAGAATCACACCTTCGATAATTACTTCGGCGATTTCCCCGGCGTCGGGGCGCAATACGCCCTGACCGAGCCGGCGGCCTCGGATCCGGCCCCGCACGACATCGATCACAGCGGCCAGCGGGCGCTGTTCGCGATCGACGGCGGCAAAATGGACGGCTTCGACCCACTCGGCGGGTTCCAGTACAAAAAGAGCGACATCCCCGTCTACTGGTCGTACGCGCAGCACTTTGGCCTTGGCGAGAACTTCTACACCGACGCCGCCTCCAGCAGCACGCCCAACCACATCGCGATGATCGCGGCGCAGACCGGCGGCAACGACCAGACGATCCACGTGCACGGCTGCCTGTCGCCCGCCAACGACGTGGTCCTGGACCGCGACACCGCCGGCGCCGAGTCCTTCGGCCAGCCGTGCTACAACATTTCTTCCATTCCCCAGGAAGCGGCGGCGGCGGGCCTGACCTGGAAGTACTACGGCACCGCGCCAGTATGGGACGCGCCGCAATACATCCAGGGCATCAAGAACAGCCCGGGCGTGTCCTCTACCCAGATCATCACCGACGCGAAGGCCAACAACCTGCCCAACGTCAGCTTCGTTACGCCGGGCGAGGATTCGCAGTCCGATCACCCGCCGCAGCCGACGGAGCCGGCGCAGAACTTCGTGTCCTCGATCGTGAATGCGATCATGCACAGTTCGGAGTGGAACTCCACGGCGATCTTCGTCACCTGGGATGACTTCGGTGGCTGGTATGACCATGTGCCGCCGCCGCAGGTGGATGGCATCGGCCTGGGCCCGCGGGTGCCGTTGCTGGTCATCTCGCCGTGGGCCAAGCCCGGTTTCATCAGCGCCCAGCAGGGCGAGTTCGCCTCGTTCGACAAGTTCATCGAGGAAGTCTTCGGCCTGCCCAGCCTGGGCGCCCGGGACAGCCTGGCCGGCACGTCAGACCTGATGGACTACTTCAACTTCGCGCAGACACCTGATCCGAAGCTGATCGAGGCCAAGTTGCCCTACTCCAACGTGCTCTCGGTGCCCAACGTCGGCGAGGGGGCCGTCGGCGGCGCGCATCCCTCGACGGTGACCCCGGCCTCCGGCGGGTCCAGCACGGTCTTCACCTACGACGTCATGTACCAGAACTCCGCGACCCCCACGGTCCACAACCTGGTCATCGACGGCAGCACCACGATCCCCATGTCGTTCAAGAAGACGGTCGGCAAGATGCAAGAGTGGGAGGCGACCTCCACGCTGGCGGCCGGCTCGCACACCTACTCGTTCCAGTTCGGCGACGGCACGAATTCATGGCAGCTCCCGCTGACCAGCACTCCCTTTAGCGGTCCGCAGGTGATGCCGTTCTCGCTCACCGGGCTGAAGCTGACGCCGGGCAACGGGGCCCAGCAGCTTGGCCAGCCGGTCACTTTCAGCGTTATCTACAAGTCACCCGCCGGAAAGACGCCCGTCACCGCGCAGATTGACATCGACAACAACGTCCACGCGATGAACGCAACGACGGGCACGCCCACAAAGGGCATCCATTACCAGTACACGACGCCGCACCTGACCCAGGGGACGCACTACTTCCAGTTGCAGTTCGACGACGGCAGCGGGCTGCGTACCCAGCAGGAATACAGTATCGACATCACGCCGATCTACCTGCAGAATTCCTCGGTCTCGCCGACGTCGGGGACCACGTCCACCAACTTCACCTTCTCCACGACCTACACCGGTCCGGACCCGGCGACCGAGGTGGACGTGGTGGTGGACGGCACCTCCCACCCGATGACGCTGAAATCCGGGAACCCGTCCACCGGGGCGGTGTACCAGGCGACGCTCGGCCTGTCCTCGGGCAAGCACGACTTCGCCTTCTACGCCACCGACGGCACCAACGAGTGGAGCGACCCGGTGACGCCGGGTACCTTCTCCGGGCTCACGGTTTCCGCGAAGGGCGCGGCCGTGACCCACTCGAAGATCCGGGCACCGAAGCCGGATACCGCACCGTACGCCTACGACCCCGGGTAAGCAACGCTGGGTCAGGCGGGCCCGCCTGACCCAGGCCGGGCACAGCGGACCGGTCCAGGGCCACGCCCTGGACCGGTCCGCTTGGTTTTCTGGAGCCGCCTGATCCCTAGATATGCACGATGGGACAGGTCAGTGTTCTCGTAATACCGGGCACGGACTGAATTTTGGCCACCACGAGGCGGCCCAGATCATCGACATTCTCCGCCTCGGCCCGGACGATCACGTCGTATGGCCCAGTGACGTCCTCCGCCTGGGTGACACCCTGGAGCTCGCCGATGCGAATAGCGACCTCAGCGGCCTTGCCGACTTCTGTCTGAACGAGAATGTACGCCTGCACCATGCCGTCCTCCCGGGGCTCGCGCCTGGGTTCGGAATGGCCAACGCTATCAAGATACGGCGCAGTGCGCCGGCCTTTAGACCGGTGGTGGAGCGCCGCCGCGGCGTGTCACCTTTTGGCCTGGCGGGCTGCGCGTGCCATGATGTTCCTGTCAGGTACCGCCGGGCGGGCGGGAACGTCCCCGCAAGGGGGAAAAGCCTGTGGAGCGGGTATAAGACCAGGGGGTATCTCCTGGCGGTCTGCCGCGAAGCAGGAAGCCGCAGAGGTGCCGCATGTGTGGCACGGGCTGAATCTTTGGCCTTCAGGCTGGGGAGCGCGTCAACCTAAGAGCCTGTTGCCAAGCCCGGGTTCTTTCCCCCGGTGCGGAGAAAGGTCCGCACGGGGGGTTCGGGCAGGCCGGGCGCGCCCGCACCCCGCCCCGGGGGGTTCTCATGACCATCTCCGACCTCGGCGAGTTCGGGCTGATCGAAGCGTTCGCGGCGGCACTTCCGCGCGGTGACCGCACGATTGTCGGAATCGGGGACGACGCCGCGGTGCTGGCGGCACCGGACGCCCGGGTGGTGGCCACCACCGACCTGCTGATCGAGGGGCGGCACTTCCGCCGCGACTGGTCCGGCCCGGCAGACATCGGCGCCAAGGCCGCCGCGCAGAACCTGGCCGACGTCGCCGCCATGGGCGCGGTTCCCGTGGCCCTGCTCGTGGGCTTCGCCGCGCCGGGGGACGTGGCCGTCGCCTGGGCGCGCGACCTGGTGGCGGGCCTCGCCGATGAGTGTGCCCGGGCCGGCGCCACGGTGGTCGGCGGGGACGTGTCCGGCGCCGATGCGATCGTGCTCGCCATCACCGCCCTCGGTGACCTGCGCGGCCGGGATCCGGTGACCCGCTCGGGTGCCCGGCCGGGCGATGTGCTCGCCTACACGGGCGTGCTCGGCGAGTCCGCGGCGGGACTGGCCCTGCTCGAAGCCGGACTGACCGAGCCGGCGGAGCTGATCGCCGCGCACCGCCGGCCTGCC
The DNA here is from genome assembly GCA_963806145.1 of uncultured Actinomycetes bacterium. Lineage (GTDB taxonomy): Bacteria > Actinomycetota > Actinomycetes > Streptosporangiales > Streptosporangiaceae > DASXKD01. The sequence continues at coordinate 89,849 of CAWDXD010000002.1, read as the reverse complement.
CCGCCCTACGCGGCCGGGCCCGGGGCCGCCGCTCTCGGGGCCACGGCGATGATTGACGTGAGCGACGGGCTGCTCGCCGATGCCGGGCACCTGGCCCGGGCCAGCGGCGTCCAGATCGACATCGCCGCCGCCCGGCTGCCCGGCCATCCCGGCCTGGCCGCCGCGGCCGCCGTACTGGGCCGCGACGGCGTCCTGGGCTGGATGCTCACTGGCGGTGAGGACCACGCGCTCGCCGCAACATTCCCGCCGGGCCGCGCACTGCCGCCCTACTGGACCGTAATCGGGCAGGTTAGGGCGGGTCAGGGGGTATTGGTGAACGGGAACAAGGTGACCGGCCGGGCCGGATGGAAACACTTCGGCGACTAAATGTCCATACCTATCTCCCACGCCGCGTGATGGTTTAGATTAAAGCTCCTCAACGATGCGGCGATGCTTGGCAGCGACCCCCTCATGGCACGACACCGTAAGAGGCCGGTTTCCCGGCACCAGGCACCAGGGCCCGATGGCGGCCCGGCGGTGCCCGAGGCGCCGGACGGGCGCCTGGGCTCAGCCATGCGCCGCGTGGTGGTGACGCCTACCTTCGCGGCCGGGCTGGGGGTCGTCGTCGCGGCGGTGCTCGCCTACCCGGTGCAGACGGTGTTCAGCTACGTCGCCCCGGGAGCGCTCGGGGGCGGCCTGCAATGCGGCCAGGGTGGCTGCAGCCACCAGTCCGCGCCTGCCGGGAAGCCTGCCCCGTTCGGGGTCGGCGGTGGCGTGCTCAGCCCGCCTCCGGCCGCGGCCGCCAAGCCTGCCGGCAACAACGGCCCGCCCGCCCCGGCCGGGCAGCAGACCGGCACCGGCGGCACCACAGTCGTCGCCCGGCCGCACCTGAGCTACAAGATCACCAGCAAATGGCAGGGCGGCTTCTGGGGCCAGATCACCATCAGGTTCCCCGGGGCGGTGCCCGCGAACTGGCATCTGCGTTTCGGCTATCCGGGCGGCCACATCCTGGGCATGAACCCCGACAGCCACCTCGCGCCGAACGGGCATGCCGCGGTGGTGCGGTCCAGCGACTACGCGACCGGCTCGGGGACGCACGGGCGGACCTTCGCGGTCGGCGTCGGCGTCCAGGGGGTACCGACTCACCCGGCCAGGTGCTCGTTCAACGGCAAGGCCTGCCACATCGGCTAGCGGCGCCCTCCGCCGCGCGGCAGCCCGCGCGCGGCAACCCGTCGGGGTCTGCCGCGCAGGGTCAGGTCAGCGGGTGACCTTGCCGGCCTTGATGCACGAGGTGCACACCTGCAGGCGGCGCGGCGTGCCGTCCACCTTGGCGTGCACCGACTGGATGTTGGGGTTGAAGCGGCGCGGGGTACGGCGGTGTGAGCGCGAGACGCTGTTACCGAATCCCGGCCCCTTGCCGCAGATGTCGCAGACGGAAGCCACGCCGGACGCTCCCTTGTTGAGATCGAGGAAAAGACGAGGAAAGACACGGGCCGGGCACTGCCCAGGCCAGTGTTGAAGAATAGCCGACCAGGTGCCCCGTGCGCGAACCGGAGCCACGGATCGCCCGCGTGGCCGGCCCGGTGTGGTCGTGCCCGCCCCCTATCCTGAGGGGCCATGGCAGGCCTGGAGGAATCGCTGCGAGCCACCCTCGGCGGGAAGGCAGCGGCCAAACTGGACACGGCGTTCGGCCTGGCCACCACGGGGGACCTGCTGCGGCATTACCCGCGCAGGTACGCCCGCCGCGGCGAGCTCACCGACCTGGCAGTGCTGCGGGACGGCGACCAGGTCACCGTCTTCGCACAGGTGGAGAAGGTCAGCACCCGGCCCATGCGGGCCCGGCGTGGCCAGTTGCTCGAGGTCACGGTCACCGACGGGCGGGCGCGGCTGGCACTGACGTTTTTCAACAAGGTGCAGTACTGGGAGCGGCAGCTCACCCCCGGCCGGCACGCCATGTTCGCCGGGCGGGTGTCCACCTTCAAGGGCAAGCGGCAGCTCGCGCACCCGGAGTTCAAGTTGCTCGCCGCCGACGACGCGGCCAAGGCCGCCGAGTACGCCGCCGAGCTGATCCCGGTGTACCCGGCCACCAAGGACGTGTCCACCTGGGACATCGAGAAGTGCATGCAGATCGTGCTGGACACCCTGGGCGAGCTCGACGACCCGCTGCCACCGCCGCTGCGCGAGCGGTACGGCCTGGCCGGGCTCGCCGATGCGCTGCGCGGCATCCACCGGCCCGCCGACGACGCGCAGGCGCGCAGCGCCACGATCCGGCTGAAGTGGGACGAGGCGCTGGTGCTCCAGGCCGTCCTGGCCCAGCGCCGCCGGGCCGCGGCCGCGCTGCCCGCCACCGCCCGCCCCGTGACCGCGGGCGGGCTGGCCGCCGCCTTCGACGCCAGGCTCCCGTTCTCACTCACCGCGGGCCAGCGCGAGGTTGGCGCCGGCATCTCCGCGGACCTGGCCCGCGATCACCCCATGCACCGGCTGCTGCAAGGCGAGGTCGGCTCGGGGAAGACCGTGATCGCGGTGCGGGCCATGCTCCAGGTCATCGACGCGGGCGGGCAGGCCGCGCTGCTCGCCCCCACCGAGGTGCTCGCGCAGCAGCACTACCGGTCGGTGTCGGACCTGCTCGGCCCGCTGGGCCAGGCGGGCAGGCTCGGCGGCGCGGAGGTGGCGACCAGGGTGGCACTGCTCACCGGCTCCCAGCCGGCCGCCACGCGCCGGGAGGCGCTGCTTGACGCGGCGTCCGGCGCGGCGGGAATCGTCATCGGCACCCATGCGCTGCTCGCCGAGCGGGTGCAGTTCGGCGACCTCGGCCTGGTCGTGGTCGACGAGCAGCACAGGTTCGGCGTGGAGCAGCGCGACGCGCTGCGCGGCAAGGCCCAGGGCGCCCGGCCGCACGTGCTGGTCATGACCGCCACCCCGATCCCGCGCACGGTCGCCATGACGGTCTACGGGGACCTTGACGTCTCGACCCTGGCGGAACTGCCCGGCGGCCGGTCGCCGATCGCCACCCACGTGGTGCCCGCGGCGGAGAAGCCCAGATTCCTGGAGCGGGCCTGGGAGCGGGTGCGGGAAGAGGCGGAGAAGGGCCGCCAGGCCTACGTGGTCTGCCCGCGCATCGGCGGGGACGACGGCGCGCCGTCGTCGGTGTCCGCGGATCTCGCCGACCCCGACGCGTTCATCGGGCCCGACGACGAGGATGAGGTCCCGGCCCGGCCGCCGCTCGCCGTGCTGGACGTGGCGCCCGCGCTTGAGCAGGGCCCGCTGGCCGGGCTGCGGCTGCGGGTCATGCACGGGCGGCTGCCCGCCGACGACAAGGACGGCGCGATGCGGGCCTTCGCCGACGGGTCGGCCGATGTGCTCGTGTCGACCACCGTCGTCGAGGTGGGCGTGGACGTACCGAACGCCACCGTCATGGTGGTCATGGACGCCGACCGGTTCGGGGTGTCCCAGTTGCACCAGTTGCGCGGCCGGGTCGGCCGGGGCACCGCGCCGGGACTGTGCCTGCTCGTCACCGAGGCGCCCGAGGGGAGCAAGGCCCGGCAGCGGCTGGCCGACGTGGCCGCGACCGTGGACGGCTTCCGGCTGGCCGAGATCGACCTGGAGCAGCGCAGGGAGGGTGATGTGCTGGGCGCCGCCCAGGCGGGGCGGAAGAAGAGCCTGAAGCTGCTCAGCGTGCTGCACGACCGGGATCTGATCGTGGCGGCCCGCGAGGAGGCCACCGGCCTCGTGGACGCCGACCCGGACCTGGCGGGCTACCCGGCGCTGGCCGCGGAGATGAGTGCCCTCCTTGATGAGGAACAGGCCGGCTTCCTGGAGAAAACGTGAGCCCCGTCCGACCTGTCCCGAACAGTGCGCGCCACAAGCCACCCCAGTCCCACCACCACCACCTTCAGCCCCTCCAGCCTCACCGCCCGGCCTCATCCGCCCGCTTGGAATGTGCTGGTTGGCACGCTGACCGCAAAAGAATGTGGTCAGCGTGCCAACCACCACAAACGATGCGATGACGCGGATCATCGCCGGGGCGGCCCGGGGGCGGCGGCTGGCCGTGCCGGGCGGCACCAGGACCCGGCCGACCAGCGACCGTGCCCGCGAGGGCCTGTTCGCGACGGTCACCGCCATGCACGGCCCGCTCACCGGGGCCGGGGTGCTCGACCTGTACGCCGGGTCCGGCGCCGTGGGCCTGGAGGCGCTGTCGCGCGGGGCCGCCCGGGTGGTGCTCGTCGAGTCGGATACCGCGGCGGCCAAGGTGATCCGGGCCAACATCACCGCGGTGGGCCTGCCCGGCGCCCGGCTCGTCACCGGCCGGGTGGCCACGGTGCTCGGCCGGGGGCCGCTCGGCGGGGCCGCGTTCGACGTGGTGCTGGCCGATCCGCCGTACGCTGCCGCGGAACAGGAGATTACCGCGATGCTGACGGCACTGCACGCGGGCGGATGGCTGGCCAGCGGCGCGCTGGTGGCGGTGGAACGGGCCAGCCGTTCCGGCCCGGTCGCCTGGCCTGCCGGTTACGCGCTGGACCGGTCCCGCCGCTACGGCGAAGCGACCTTCTGGTACGGTCTCGCCGCAGGCACATAGGCCCATCGGGACTCGTACCCAGGTGGCCGGCACGGAAGGACGGAATGCGCGTGCACCGCGTCGTCTGCCCCGGCTCGTTCGACCCGGTGACCAACGGTCACCTGGATATCATCCGCCGCGCCGCCCTTCTGCACGACGAGGTTCTCGTGGTGGTGGGGGCCAACCGGGCCAAGCACGGCATGTTCACCGTGGACGAGCGCGTGGCAATGCTCGAAGAGGTCACCAAGGACCTGCCCAACGTGGTGGTGGACACGTTCCGCGGGCTGCTCGTCGAGTACTGCCGGGCCCGCGGGGTATCGGCGATCGTCAAGGGTCTGCGCGCGGTCAGCGACTTCGAGTACGAGATGGAGATGGCCCAGATGAACTACCGTCTCGCCGAGATCGAGACGCTGTTCATGACGGCGAACCCGCTCTACTCCTTCCTGCGGTCCAGCCTGGTGCGGGAGATCGCCGCTTACGGCGGCAACGTGGCGGCCCTGGTGCCGCCCGCGGTGGACGCGCGACTGCGCGCCAAGCTCGGCCCGCCCAGCGTGAGCTGACCCGGCGGTGCGGCGGCCGCGGTCGATTCGGCTTCGGTCCGCCGCGCCGGTAAAATGAATCGAGAACTGCTCGCTACCTGAATTTGCCATGCCTTCATTCCGCAGGACTGCCGGCGCCCGCACCGACCCCCGTGGGCTGTTGGTCTTCGATACCCGGACGCTCGACCGGCGCCCGGGTACGACGCGTTCCGAAACCCGGGCCGTGCCCGCTCCCGCGGATCTCCACACCGGCATGGCCTGGATCCCGCAGGGCGCCGAACTGAAGCTTGAGGTCCGGCTGGAGTCCGTCACCGAGGGCGTGCTCGCCACCGCCACGGCCACCGCGCCGGTGGCGGGGGAGTGCGCGCGGTGCCTGGAGCCGGTGTCCCAGACCATCAAGGTCCGTTGCCAGGAACTGTTCGGTTATGAGCAAAACGGCGGGGACACCGGTGCGGACGGGTACTCTCTGGACGGGGACTTGCTCGATCTTGAGCCGGCCCTCCGAGATGCTCTGGTTCTCGCGCTGCCGCTCGCGCCGCGGTGCCAGGAAGACTGCCCCGGGCTGTGTGCCGAATGCGGTGCGCGGCTGGCCCAGGCGGGCCCCGGCCACCACCATGGCCCGGCCCTGGACCCCCGGTGGGCAGCTCTGCGTCAGATCACGATGCAGCCAAGCCCGGACGGCTCGCCCGTACCGGAGACAGGTGAGGAGAACGGACGTGGCCGTCCCTAAGCGGAGGATGTCACGCAGCAACACGAGATCCCGGCGCGCACAGTGGAAGGCCACGGCGCCGACCCTGGTGCGCTGCCCGCAGTGCCGGGATCCCAAGCTGCCGCACACCGCGTGCCCGACCTGCGGCACTTACAACCGCCGTCAGGTCATCACGCCCTCCTGAAGACGCGGCGTGGTATTACCCGAGCGGTGCTGGCCCGCCCAGGCGGCGCCCCTGCGAGGCGCTGCCATGCAGGTGCCCCAGGGGCCCTGGGGAGGAGGACACCCATGAAGGTCGTAGACCACCAGCCAGGAGCCGGCCAGCCCGACACCACTGAGCTGCTGCGGGTCCTCGACGCCGGCCTGTCTCCCGGGCTGCTTGAGCGTGCCCTCACGCACCGCTCCTACGCCTACGAAAACGGTGGCCTGCCCACCAACGAGCGCCTGGAGTTCCTCGGCGACTCGGTTCTCGGCCTGGTCGTCACCGATGCGCTGTACCGCGGTTACCCGGACCTGCCAGAAGGACAGCTGGCCAAACTGCGTGCGGCCGTGGTCAACATGCGGGCGCTGGCGGGCGTCGCGCGTGGGCTGCGGCTCGGCGACTATGTGCGGCTCGGCCGCGGCGAGGACGGCACCGGCGGCCGCGACAAGTCCTCGATTCTCGCCGACACCCTGGAAGCGGTGATCGGCCTGGTCTACATCGAGCGCGGCCTGGATGAGGCGTCCGCGCTGGTGCACCGGCTCTTCGACCCGGTCATCGCGAAGTCGGCGCGGCTCGGCGCTGGCCTGGACTGGAAGACCTCCCTGCAGGAACTGACCGCCTCAGGGGTTCTCGGGGTGCCGGAGTACCACGTCGAGGAGAGCGGGCCCGACCACCAGAAGTCTTTCCGCGCCATGGTCCGGGTGGGCGGCCACGTGTACGGCACCGGGGAGGGGCGCTCCAAGAAGGAAGCCGAGCAGCAGGCCGCCGAGGCCGCCTGGAACGCCATCAGCGACGGCGAGCCGCCGCTGGCCAGCAACCAGCACGGCGACGCGTCTGGCTCCGCCCCGGCGGGCTCCGCTCCGCCCGGCACCGCCCCGCCCGGCACCGCCCCGGCGGGCACCGGAGACCCGGGGCCCTCCGCCGCGGGGCACGGCGCGCGCGAGGCCGGGCCGGGCGGGAACTCCGGGACCAGCGGCCCGACGGAGTGAGGCGTGCCGGAGCTACCTGAGGTCGAGGTCGTCCGCAGAGGGCTGGAGCGGCATGTCGTGGGCCGGACGATCGACTCGGCCGAGGTGCTGCACCCGCGGGCCATCCGGCGGCATGTGGCGGGCCGGGACGACTTCGAGGCGGCTGCCCGCGGGATGGCGGTCACCGCAGCACTGCGGCGCGGCAAGTACCTGTGGCTGCCCGTGGCACCGGAGCAGGCCGGCTCGGTCGCCGAGGATGCGCTGCTGGCTCACCTGGGGATGAGCGGCCAGTTGCTGCTCGCCGAGCCGGGGGAGCCGGTGTCACCACATGTCCGGATCCGGTTCACGTTCACCGACTCCGGCCCCGAGCTGAGGTTCACCGACCAGCGCACGTTCGGTCACATCCTGCTGGACCGCGGCGGCGCGGCGCTGCCGGCGCCCATCGCGCACATCGCGCCCGACCCGATGGAGGCCGCGTTCGACGAGGACGTGGTGCTCGCCAGGCTGCGCACCAGGCACGGCGACGTCAAGCGTGCGCTGCTCGACCAGTCGCTGATGAGCGGCGTCGGCAACATCTACGCGGACGAGGCCCTGTGGCGGGCCAGGACGCATTGGGCCAGGGAGGCCTCCAGCCTGCGCCGGGCCGACGCCAGCCGGCTTGTGGCGGCGGTGCGGGAGGTCCTGGCCGACGCTCTGCAGGCCGGTGGCACCTCCTTCGACAGCCTGTACGTGAACGTCAACGGCGAGAGCGGGTACTTCAGCCGGTCACTGGCGGTGTACGGGCGCGAGGGCGAGCCCTGCCCGCGATGTGGCGCCCCGGTACGGCGCGATCCGTTCATGAACCGGTCGTCCTACACCTGCCCGGTCTGCCAGCCGCGGCCGAGGGCCCGGAGAGGTACCCGTGACCTGCGAAGTCGCTCAACTTGACCGGATAGCCGTGAGGGTGCGATCCTTGAGGGGTTACCTTGCGCGCACTCATGCAGGTCTTCGTATGTGCGCCCACTCTGGTCACTCAGTGTGGAGGACCCACTACAATGGCGAAGGCTCTACTCGGCCACGTCGGCGGGCCTGACCCCCGCATCGTCTCGGAAATGCGCCGCCTCCAGCGGCGGGTGCGGGACCTGGAGGCTGAACTAGCCAGGCTCCAGGAGGAGAAGGACGTGCTCGCCGCGGAGGTCGGCCACGAGCTACTCGTAGTCAGCCGCGAGCGCGAGCCCGCGCTCACCTGAGCTGTCGATCTGGCTCGACGGTACGAGGGACGCCGCTAGGCGGTGTCCCTCTTTAGTTTGCCCACGGTCGGCCCCTCGCCTCTGGCTTTCTCCCGGTCCGCCGCGCGGCACGGCCGCCCGACAGCGCGCGAATAGCCGGAAGCGTCGCCTGCTCGCGGTAAGGTGCGGGAAAGCTGGCTGAGCCAGCGCTTGTGCGCGTGGCAGGCCGGACGGGGCATGAGCGAAGGGGGAGGAGAGCCCGCGGGTGTATGTGAAAAGCCTCACCCTGCGTGGGTTCAAGTCCTTCGCCTCGGCCACCTCCCTCCGGTTCGAGCCGGGTATCACCTGCGTGGTGGGGCCGAACGGGTCAGGCAAGTCGAACATCGTGGACGCGTTCGCCTGGGTGATGGGCGAGCAGGGTGCCAAGAGCCTGCGCGGCGGCAAGATGGACGACGTCGTCTTCGCCGGCACCGCCTCCCGGCCGCCGCTCGGCCGGGCCGAGGTCACTCTCACCATCGACAACACCGATGGCGCGCTCCCGATCGACTACACAGAAGTGACCATCAGCCGCCTGCTCTTCCGGTCCGGCCAGAGCGAGTACGCCATCAACGGGAACCAGTGCCGGCTCCTCGATGTCACCGAACTGCTCTCCGACTCGGGCCTGGGCAGGGAGATGCACGTGATCGTCGGCCAGGGCCAGCTCGACGAGGTGCTGCACGCCGGGCCCGAGGCGCGCCGGGCGCTGATCGAGGAGGCCGCGGGCGTCCTGAAGCACCGGCGACGCAAGGAGAAGGCCCTACGCAAGCTCGAGGCCATGCAGGTCAACCTGACCCGGCTGGTGGACCTCACCGGTGAACTGCGCCGCCGCCTGGGTCCGCTGGGACGGCAGGCGGCGATCGCCCGCCGGGCCGCGACGATCCAGGCGGACCTGCGCGACGCCAAGCTGCGGCTGCTGGCCGACGACTTCGCCGGCGCCGCGGCGGCGCTTGAGCGCGGCCAGGCGGACGAGGCGGCCGCCCTGGCCCGCCGGGCCATGCTGGAAAACCTGCTGGCCGAGGCACGCCGCCAGGAGTCGGCGCTTGACGCCGACGAGCAGTTGCACGCGCCCCGGCTGGAGGCCGCGCTCAACACCTGGTTCGAGCTCTCTTCTTTGGCCGAACGATTGCGCGGGGTGGCCAACCTCGCCCGCGAGCGTCATTCCCTGCTGGCCGCTGACCAGGCCCCGGCCCGGCCCGGCCGGGATCCCGACGAGCTGGACGCCGAGGCGGCCTCGCTGCGCGAGCAGGAGGCGGTCCTCGGTGAGGCCCTGGAGGCTGCCCGGGCCGCGCTGGGCAAGGCCACCGAGGGCCGCACCGGCGCCGAGGCAGCCTTGGCCGCGGCCGAACGGCTGCTCGCCGACCAGGTGCGCGCCGCAACGGTCCGCGCCGACCAGCTGGCCAGGCTGCGCGGTCAGGTGGGCGCCGCCCGTAGCCGCGTCACGGCCAGCGATGAGGAGGCGGCCCGGCTGGCGGACGCCATCGAGCAGGCCAGGTCCAGGGCCCAGTTCGCCCGGCGGGAGCACGAAGAGGCACAGGAAATGGCCGTCGGCGGGACCGGCGACCGGGCCGGCCTGGCCGCCGCGCACGAGGAGTCGGCCACAGCGCTCGCGGACAGCTCCGCCCGCGTCGCCGAGTGCCGCGCTGCCGAGCGGGTCGCCAGCGCCGAACGCGCCGCCCTGGTGGCCCGCCGCCAGGCGCTGGAAGAGGGCCTGCGGGCCGTCCAGGACGGCACCGCCGCCTCGGCGGCCCTGCTGGCGGACCCGGAGTGGGCCGGGCACGTCCTCGGCGGCGTCGCTGCGCTGCTGACCGTGGCTGAGGGCGCCCAGGAGGCCGTCACGGCCGCGCTCGGCGGTGCCGCCGACGCGGTGGCCGTGGCCGGCCTGGATGCCGCCGTGGCGATCCTGCACGGCCTCAAGGGCGCCGACGCGGGAACGGCCGGGCTGGTCATCGCTGGCCCCGGCGCAAATCCGGGTGGCCGAGCCGGGGAATCGTCGCCGGCGCGCGGCGCGGCCGGTGATCTGCCGCGGGGCGTGGTGCCCGCGGTCGATCTGGTGAAGGCGCCCGCGGAGCTCACCGCGGCGCTGGCCGGGCTGCTGTCCGGAGTGGTGGTCGCCGACGACCTCGTCGCGGCGCGTGATGTGGTCCGGGCCCGTCCCGAGCTGAGGGTGGTCACCAGGGACGGTGACCTGCTCGGGGCCCACTGGGCGCACGGCGGCTCGGCCAAGCCGCCGAGCATGCTGGCCATGCGCGCGGCGGCCGAGGAGGCAGCGGCCGCGCTTGCCGCGGCCGAGCGGGCCGCGGAGGAGGCAGCCGCCGCGCTGGCGAGCGCGCTGGCCGACGAGGAGCGGGACCGTGAGGCCACCGGCCGGGCGCTGGCGGGGGTGCGGGCCGCCGACAAGGCCGCGGCGGACTCGTCCGGCCGGCTTGGCCAGCTCGCCGGCGCGGCGCGGGCGGCCCTGGAGGAGGCCGCGCGGCTCGAGGCGGCGATCGCCTCGGTCACCGAGCAACGTGAGCGGGATACCACCGCGCTGGCCGGGCTCGTCGCCAAGCTCGCGGAGGCCGAGGCGGGCGAGGACGGCGCGAGCGAGACGGGTGCGGCTGGCCGGGCGCCAGGAGCGCCGGAGGCCCCGGACCGGGACGGACTGGCCGCTCAGGCCAGCGCGGCCAGGGAGACCGAGACCGACGCCCGGCTGGAGGTCAGGACGGCCGAGGAGCGGCTGCGGGCGATCGCTGGCCGGGCCGACGCCCTGGCCGCGGCCGCGGTGCGGGAACGGCGCGCCGCCGAGGCCGCGGTGGCCAGGCGCCGGGTGCGGGCGCAGCAGGCGGAGGTCGCCGGGGCGGTCGCCATCGGCGCGGATGCAGCCCTGGCCAGGATTGGGGAGTCGCTGGCCGCCGCCCAGGCGGACCGGGAGGCGGCCGAGCAGACGAGCAAGGGCAGGGCAGAGGCGCTCAAAGAGGTCCGGTCGCGGGTCCGGGCCATCGCCACGGACCTGGACCGGGTGGTGGACACCGCGCACGGCGCGGAGGTCAGCCGGGCCGAGCAGCGGATGCGGGTGGAGCAGGTCGTGGCGCGGGCCGCGGAAGAGTTCGGCGTGGACACGGAAACCCTGCTCGCCGAGTACGGGCCGGATGTTCCTGTGCCGGTTTACGAAGAGGCCGAGCCGGCCGCGCCCCGGCGCCGCCGAGCGGGGCCGGCAGTCCAGAGCGGCCCGCCCCAGAGCAGCCCGGCGCAGAACGGCCCGGCCCAGGCCAGCACTGCCCAGACAAGCCCCTCTCAGGGCAGCCTGACCCCGGGCGGCCTGGCTCAGAATGGCGCCGGGCGGAACGGCTCCCGCCAGCACAGCTCCGAGCGGGACGGCACCGGGCAGAACAACATCGAGCGGGACAGCTCCGGGCAGAACGGCACCCAGCGGGACGGCACCCGGCCAGGCTCCGCGCCAGCTGCCCAGCGGGCGCCGCTGCAGGCCGAGATGGCCAGCGGGGAGCCGTTCGCGGCCGGGAACGGGGTGTCCGGAAACGGTGCGGACGTCTCGGCGACCGGCCCGGACGAGCGGCACCCGGCGGAACGCGGTGCGGTGCGGATCCCGGCGGCCCGGAGCGACTCGGGCACCGGGGGGGAGGGCGCTGCAGAAGACGGGGCCACCGCGGACAGCCCGGCGCTGGGTGCCCAGGGCGCGGGCACCGCGGCGGACCGGCCCGCGGAGCCGGTCCGGACGATCCCGTATATCCGGGCCGAGCAGGAGAAGCGGGCCGCCACCGCACAGCGCCAGCTCGACCAGCTCGGCAAGGTGAACCCGCTCGCCCTGGAGGAGTACGCGGCGCTGGAGGAGCGGCATCAGTTCCTCGCCAACCAGCTTGAGGACCTCAAGAAGACCCGCCGCGACCTGCTCACCGTCGTCAAGGAGGTCGACGACCGGGTCCAGCAGGTGTTCACTTCGGCTTTCGCGGACACCGCCGCCGAGTTCGAGCAGATCTTCTCGCGCCTGTTCCCCGGCGGCGAGGGCAGGCTGGTCCTGACCGAGCCCGATGACATGCTGGCGACCGGCATCGACGTCGAGGCCAGGCCGCCGGGCAAGAAGGTCAAGCGGCTCTCGCTGCTGTCCGGCGGCGAGCGCTCGCTGACCGCGATCGCCTTCCTGCTGGCCATCTTCAAGGCCCGCCCGTCGCCGTTCTACGTGCTTGACGAGGTCGAGGCGGCGCTGGACGACACCAACCTGCAGCGGCTGCTCGGTATTTTCGAGGAGCTGGGTAGCATCTCCCAGCTGATCATCGTCACGCACCAGAAGCGGACCATGGAGGTCGCGGACGCCCTCTACGGGACCACCATGCAGGGCGACGGGGTGTCCGCCGTGGTGAGCCAGCGGCTGCGGGAGCGAGAACGAGCTTAGGCATGGCCTGCCAGGGGTCCGCCTGCCCCGCGCCATGGATGTGATCCCGCCACTGGCGCGCCCATCTGCCAGACTGGGGCCGTTATGGACTACTTGATCATTGTCATCGTTCTCGTCGTCCTGGCCCTGATCGCCGGCGGCGCCATGCTGGTCCGCGGTCGGCGGCGGCCGCGCGAAACTGCTGCGCCGCCGCAGCCGCCCGGCGCTGCTTCCGCGCCGTCAGGCCCCGGCCAGGACGTGGACACCGCGGCCGCGCCGTCGGCACCGGGCTCCCTGGTGACCGAGGCCCCCGCAGCCGAGGTAGCGGAGGCGCCGCAACCGTTCGCCGGCCGGATGACCCGCCTGCGCGGCCGGCTCGCGCGCTCGCAGAGCGGGTTCGGTGCGGTGCTGCTCGGCCTGCTCTCCCGTGACGGGCTCGACGATCAGGGCTGGGAGGAGATCGAGGACACCCTGGTCGGGGCCGATCTCGGGGCCGGACCGGCGGCACAGATCGTCAACGAGCTGCGTACGCAGGTCAGGGTGGGCGGTGCCCAGGGCAGCACCGAGGTGCGCTCGTTGCTGAGGAAGGACCTGATCGAGCAGGTCGGCGCCGACCTGGACCGGTCGCTGCGGGTGGCCAGGCATGGCGACCGGCCCGCCGTGGTGCTCATGGTGGGGGTCAACGGCACCGGTAAGACGTCCACCTGCGGCAAGCTGGCCCGTGCCCTCATCGGGGAAGGCAGCACGGTCCTGCTCGGCGCCGCCGATACGTTCCGCGCTGCCGCTGCCGACCAGCTGGAGACCTGGGGACGGCGGGTAGGCGCTGAGGTGATCCGTTCGGACCGGGAGGGCGCCGACCCGGCGAGCGTGGCGTTCGATGCCGTGAAGCAGGGCATCGACGACCGCGCGGACACCGTCATCGTGGACACCGCCGGGCGGCTGCACACCAAGACCGGCCTGATGGATGAGCTTGGCAAGATCAAGCGCGTCATCGAACGGCAGGCGACCGTGGATGAGGTCTTGCTGGTACTGGACGCCACCACGGGGCAGAACGGCCTGCGCCAGGCCAGGGTGTTCGCGGAGGCCGTGGATGTCACCGGGATCGTGCTGACCAAGCTGGACGGGACCGCCAAAGGCGGCATCGTAGTGGCGGTGCAGCGGGAACTCGGGGTGCCGGTCAAGCTGGTCGGCCTCGGCGAAGGGCTCGATGACCTCGCCCCGTTCGAGCCCGCTGCGTTCGTCGACGCGATCCTGGGTTAGCCGTTTCATGCCCGCTATCTGGCGGCTGACCCCGCGCCAGAGCATTGCGGCCGAATGCGAACCACGGGCAAGGCAGCCGTCGTCCCTGGGTACATCGACCTGCTCCAGAGCCGTCAGGACACCGACGACGCGCTGTTGATCGCGCTGGCCGTGCTCGACGGCCACGAAGTCGGTCTAGAACGGGCACCTGGCCTATTCCGTGCCACCGGGATCCCAGGTAATATTACGTTTTTTTTAAGAGCTGTAGTTCATTACGAGCGCCATTAGTAATTGTCTTTATGCTACCTTGCGCAAGCCATCAGAATCCCTATCGATACGTCAGGAAGCACTTGGCTTCCCGGGCCGGCCGCGGCCAGCGGGGCGACGCCGTCCCCGTGCGGGTGCGGAGATCGGCGCTGGTGTAGCTGTTCGGGCCGCCCAGCGCCATGGTAAGGAGCCGCCTGTTTCGCGATCTGCCGGTCCGTAGCGTCGCCTCCGAAATAAGGCGCGAGCGCCGGACCCCGCGAGGACTTTACGGTAGAACAGCCGACCGTGCCATCCATCGTCGGAGTGCCGCCTATGCGGTCATGGAGGCACGCTTGCTTCATATCTGGTTTGCAGCTGTGGAAGACGGGCGTGACAAGCCGTTCCTGGCAATTTTATTGCATCCATTTCAAGATGGTCCGCCCCGCCGTTATTGCGGCTTCTGGCGGGTTTCCGCGCTGCTATCCGACGTGCCGGACGGGGGGCCGCCGGACCGGGAGCGGGGCGAGACCGGGCGGCGAAACCTCTGCGTAACATCACGCCCGGCCGTTTCACTCGGCGGAAACAGTCCGTAACCATCGGCGAAACGCCCTCGAGGGACGCTGAGGCGCAGCGCAGGTCCCGAGAGGTGGTCGCATGAAGCTCATCACCGCCGTCATCAAGCCCTTCAAGCTGGACGAGGTGAAGTCCGCTCTGCAGGCGTTCGGCGTGCACGGCATGACGGTCAGTGAAGCGAGCGGTTATGGCAGGCAGCGCGGCCACACCGAGGTGTACCGCGGCGCGGAGTACCAGGTCGACCTGGTGCCGAAGGTGCGGCTTGAGGTGCTCTGCGAAGACGAGGACGCCGATGACCTGATCGGCGTCGTGGTCAAGGCCGCGCAGACGGGGCGGATCGGCGACGGCAAGGTGTGGTGCACCCCGGTGGACACGGTGGCGCGGGTGCGCACCGGAGAGCGCGGGCCGGGAGCCCTCTGAGGGCCGGCGCTGGAAGCGAGCGGTCGGGACATGGGCGGGCAGTGCGCGGAACCCGCCCGGGGCGCCGGTGCGCGGCCAGCCGGCGGGACTGGTGCGGGGCCGGCTGCGGCGAGCGGTGCGCGGCCTGCGGGCGGGACTGGCGCACGGTCCGCCGGCGGGACCGGCGCGCGGCCGGCCTGGGCCCGGCGGCTGGCCTCGTTCGCGGCCGATCGTGCCCGCCGCAGTACGAGCGCCGATCGCTGGCTGGCCTCACTGCTGGGCGCCGAGCCCGGGGTCGCGCTGGTGGCGGTCGGCGGGTACGGGCGGCGCGAGCTACTGCCGGGCAGCGATCTCGACGTGCTGCTGCTCCACTCCGGGCAGCCGGGAATCGCCGCCCTGGCCGACCGGGTCTGGTACCCCATCTGGGATTCGGGCACCCGGCTCGACCATGCCGTGCGCCGGCCGGCCGAAGCACGCGAGGTGGCCCGCCAGGACGTGCGGGTGGCGCTCGGCCTGCTGCACGCCAGGCACATCGCCGGGGATCCGGGGCTGACCAGCGACCTGCGCACCGGCGTCCTGGCGGACTGGCGGTCGGGCGCCCGCACCCGGCTGGCCGAGCTGCAAGCGCTGCACGAGGAGCGGACCGCGCGCAGCGGCGAACTCGCGTTCCTGCTCGAACCCGATCTCAAGGAAGCCAGGGGCGGCCTGCGCGACGCGGAGGCCATCTACGCGGTGGCGGCGGCGTGGGTCGCTCCCGGGCCCGGGCCGCGGGCCCGGGCCGCGCAGGAGGCCATCCTGGACTCCCGGCACGCCCTGCATGAGGTGACGGGCCGGGCCAGCGACCGGCTTGTGCTCCAGGAACAGGACGAGGTGGCGCGGGTCCTGGGCCTGGCCGACGCCGACGCGCTGCTGTGCCGTCTGGCCGGGGCCGGCCGGACCATCGCCTATTCGCTCGATCAGTCGCTGCGCCAGGCCCAGCGCAGCCGGGGCATAGGCGGGCAGGGCGCCGCGGGCGTGCTCGGCGGCGTGGCCCGGGCCGGCCGCCTGCGCGGCGGCGGGGCCAGAGGCGGCGCGCAGCGGCGGCCGCTGGCCGACGGCCTGGTCGAGCAGGACGGGGAGGTCGTGCTCGCGCGGCCCGCCGATCCCGCGGCGGACCCGGTGCTTGTCCTGCGCGCCGCGGCCGCCGCCGCGCAGGCCGGCCTGCCCCTGGCACCACGCACGCTGGCCCGGCTCAAGGAATGCCCGCCCCTGCCCGTGCCGTGGCCGGCCGGCGCCCGCGACGCCCTTGCCATGCTGCTGGGCACCGGGCAGGCCGCCATCGCCGTCTGGGAAGCCCTCGACCAGGAGGAGATGCTGCCCGGCCTGATCCCCGACTGGGAGCGGGTGCGGAACCGGCCACAGCGCAACCCGCTGCACACCTTCACCGTGGACCGGCACCTGGTCGAGACGGCCGCCCGGGCCGCCGCGCTGACCCGGGATGTGGCCCGCCCCGACCTCCTGCTGACCGCCGCGCTGCTGCACGACATAGGCAAGGGCTGGCCCGGGGACCACCGAGTGATCGGCGAGGTGGTGACCAGGGACACCGCGCGCCGGATGGGCCTGGCCGAGGCAGACGCCGAACTGGTCGCCAGCGCCGTACGGCACCACCTGCTGCTCCCGCACGTGGCGACCCGCCGGGATCTCGACGACCCGCAGACCGCGGCCCAGGTCGCGGCCATCGTCGGCAGCCGGCCCCTGCTGGAGTTGCTGCACGCCCTGGCGGTCGCAGACGGGCAGGCAACCGGGCCGGCCGCCTGGAACGACTGGAAGGCCGGCCTGGTCGCCGGCCTGGTGCGCCGCGTCGAGGGGGTGCTGGGCGGCCAGCCTCCGCCCGCGCCGCTGCCGCTGCGCCCGGGCCAGATCGCGCTCGCCGAGGCCGGCCAGCCCGCGGCGATGGTGACGGGCTCGGAGGTGACGGTCGTGGCACCCGATCGGCCCGGGCTGCTGTGGCAGGCGGCCGGGGTGCTCGCGTCCCACCGGCTAACGGTGCGGTCGGCGAACGCGACGTCCCACGGCGCGATGGCGGTGGCCTCGTTCACCGTCGCCAGCACCTACGGCGAGCCGCCGGACGCTGCGCTGGTCACCTCGGAGCTGCGGCGGGTGCTGGCCGGCGAACTGAACGTCGCCGACCAGCTCAAGCGCCAGGGAATGCTCGGGCCGCCGGCCCAGGGCGCAGGCCGGCCGGGCCCAGGCCCCGTGACGAAGGAACGGGGCCTTAGGCCATCGGGGGGTTCCAGGGGGGTCGTCCCCCCGGGTCGGCACAGGCTCGCCCCGCCAAAGGTCACCCTGGTCGACGACGCCTCGCGGACCGCCACCGTGGTGGAGGTGCGCGCGCGCGACGCCCCCGGCCTGCTGTGGCGGATCGGCCGCGCCCTCGGCGAATGCGGCTTGGACGTGCGCGCGGCCCGGGTGGAGACGCTCGGCGCCGAGGCCGTGGACGTCTTCTACGTGGCCGGCGCCGACGGATGCCCGGTCACCGACGCCCCCACCCGGGGCCAGATCGCCGCCCAGGTGCTCTCCGCGCTGACCGGATAGGACACGGCCCAGGGTGTGTCTCAAGATGCCCTAGCCTTGAGCACGTGTTCGAGACACTCTCCGACCGGCTGAGCCAGGTCCTTTCCTCGCTGCGGGGCAAGGGCAGGTTGTCGGCAGCCGACATCGACGCGACCTGCCGGGAGATCCGCCTTGTCCTGCTTGAGGCGGACGTGGCCCTGCCAGTGGCCAGGGAGTTCATCGCCCGGGTGAAGGAACGGGCCTCCTCCGAAGAGGTCTCCGCGGCGCTCAACCCGGCCCAGCAGATCATCAAGATCGTCCATGACGAACTCATCACGATTCTGGGCGGCGAGGCCCGCAGGCTGCGTTTTGCCAAGAACCCGCCGACCGTGATCATGCTCGCCGGCCTGCAGGGCTCCGGCAAGACCACGCTCGCGGCAAAGCTGGCGCTCTGGCTGAAAGCGCAGGGCAACACCCCGCTGATGGTGGCGGCCGACCTGCAGCGGCCAAACGCCGTGCAGCAGTTGCAGGTGCTCGGCGAGCAGGCGGGCGTGCCGGTATACGCGCCGGAGCCCGGCAACGGCGTCGGGGACCCGGTAGCGGTGGCCAGGCAGTCGCTCGACGAGGCAAGGCACCGCCTGCACAACGTCGTGGTGATAGACACCGCGGGCCGGCTGGGCATCGACGAGGAGATGATGGCCCAGGCGGCCGCCATCGCCGACGCCACGGACCCGGATGAGATCCTCTTCGTGGTCGACGCCATGATCGGCCAGGACGCGGTGACCACGGCCCAGGCGTTCCTCGACGGCGTCGGTTATGACGGGGTGGTCCTGACCAAGCTGGACGGCGACGCCAGGGGCGGTGCGGCACTGTCGATCGCCCAGCTCACCGGGCGGCCGGTGATGTTCGCCTCGACCGGCGAGAAACTCGAGGACTTCGACGTCTTCCATCCCGACCGGATGGCGTCCCGGATCCTCGACATGGGCGACATGCTCACGCTGATCGAACAGGCCGAGCGCACGTTCGACGCGGACCAGACCGCGGCCATGGCGGGCAAGCTGGCCTCGGGCGAGGGCTTCACCCTGGAAGACTTCGTCGAGCAGCTGGCCATGGTGCGCAAGCTGGGACCGATCAGCAACCTGCTCGGGATGCTGCCCGGCGCCGCGCAGAACAGGGAACTGCTCAGCCAGGTCAGCGACGCGGACCTGGACCGGGCCGCGGCGATCGTGAACTCGATGACTCCTGGCGAGCGGCGCAACCCGAAGGTCCTTAACGGGTCCAGGCGGGCGCGTATCGCCAAGGGCTCAGGGACCACCGTCGGCGAGGTGAACAACCTGGTCGTCCGGTTCCTCGAAGGCCAGAAGATGATGCGGCAGATGCTGGGCGGCGGTGGCATCCCCGGCATGCCGGGCATCCCCGGCATGCGACGGGCGGGCACTAAGGCCGCGAAAGGCAAGAAGGGCTCCGCCAAGAAGAAGCCCAAGGGCGGGCGCCCGGGCGGGGCACCTGGACGGTCGTCCGGAGGTGCCGGGACAGCCCCTGGCCGGTCCGCCGGTGGTCCTGGCAGCCTTGGCGGTGCCGGGCTTCCCGGCCTGGGCGGTGCTGGTGGCCTGGGCGGTGCTGGTGGCCTGGGGAACCTTCCCGGTGCCTTGGGCGGCGGTCTTCCGCCTGGCCTGGGCGGTGGGCCGGGAGCGCTGCCACCGGGCCTGGGCGGCAAGGGCCGTTCCGGAGGTGGCGCGCCGTCGGTGCCGGACCGTCAGCGTGCAGGCGGAGCGCAGGATCGTGCAGGCGGCGCACCGGATCGTCAGCATCCGGACGGGCCGCCGGATCGTCAGCGTCCGGACGGGGCGCCGGATCGTTTGCCGGGCCCGGCCGAGGGCGCCGCGGCCGATGGCGCCGCGAACGGTGGCGGTCCGGGCAGTGGTAGTTCGAGCAGTGGCGCGAACAGTGGCGGTGCGGACAGGGCCGATGCCGACGACGGCGCGCCCGGGCCCGCATCGAATGACCTGCCCGCCGGGCTCACGCCCCCGTCCGGTGGCCGGAGCCGCCTGCTGGGCCGCAAGGGCAAGAAGAAGTAGCCGCACCGCTACCTTCCTGCCCCACCCGTCACGACTCGCGGGGGTCACGCCGCGCGCGAATGCCATACGTCCCGGGTGGCGGGACGGGCGGTGAGTACGTTCTGGTGCGCGGTCTCTGGCACAATGGCTGGGGTTACATCGTCCGTCCGCCAGTGACGCCCTCTCTCGCTCGCTGGCCCGGGCCCGTCCGGGGCATGCCGCCGGTCCCCACCTGGCGCGTTCGTCACCGCAGCAGAGCTTCATGGGAGAAGAACTTCAGCCGTGGCTGTCAAAATCAAGCTCAAGCGCATGGGCAAGATCCGTGCGCCGTATTACCGGATCATCGTCGCGGACGCCCGCACCAAGCGGGATGGCCGGGCGATCGAGGAGATCGGCAAGTATCACCCCAAGGTCGATCCATCCCTCATCGAGGTCGACTCCGACCGTGCCCAGTACTGGCTGTCGGTGGGAGCGCAGCCGACCGACCCGGTGCGCAAGCTCTTGGAGATCACCGGCGACTGGCAGAAGTTCAAGGGCCTGCCCGGTGCTGAGGGCACCCTGAAGACGGCCGCGCCGAGGCCGGACAAGAAGGAAGCGTTCGCCGCGGCGGTGGCCGAGACCGTCAAGGACCTCAAGGTCAAGGGCAAGCCCGGCGAGGCCAAGGCCGGCGACGGCAAGGCGGAGGCCAGGACCGACAGGGGCAGGGCGCGCAAGCCGGCCGGTTCGGCCGACAAGTCCGCTGCCGACAAGCCCGCCGGCGGCAAGGCTGCCAAGGACGACGCTGCCGCCAAGGACAGCACCGCCAAGGATGCTGCTGCCAAGGACGGCGGGGCCAAGACCGGCACCACCAAGGCTGCCGCGACCAAGGACAGCGCTCCCAAGGCCGCCGCCCCCAAGGACAGCGCCCCCAAGGACAGCGCTCCCAAGGACAGCGCCCCCAAGGCCGCCGCGACCAAGGACAGCGCCCCCAAGGCCGCCGCGACCAAGGACAGCGCCCCCAAGGACGGTGCTCCCAAGGACGGTGCCCCCAAGGACAGCGCCCCCAAGGCCGCCGCGACCAAGGACAGCGCCCCCAAGGACGGTGCCCCCAAGGACGGTGCCCCCAAGGACAGTGCGGCCAAGGCCGCCGCGGCCAAGAGCGACGCCGCGGATTCCGCCGGCAAGGATGCCGCCGCTGCCGTGAGCGAGCCTGCTGCCGCCGCAGCGTCGCCCGCCGGGCAGGACAGCGAGGCCTGAGGTGCTCCAAGAGGCGCTCGAGCACCTGGTCAAGGGCATCGTGGACCACCCTGACGATGTCCGCGTCGCCAGCCACGGGCTCCGCAGGGGCCGGGTTCTTGAGGTCCGTGTTCACCCGGACGACCTGGGCAAGGTGATCGGCCGGGGCGGGCGCACCGCCCGGGCGCTGCGCACGGTCATCGGCTCCCTGGCGGGCGGCCGCTACGTGCGCGTCGACCTGTTGGATGTGGACGAGGTCAGGTAGCTGAGCACGCCGTGCGCCGTCGGCTGCTCGCCGCCGGTAGGCGGCTTCGCTGTGGCTAGCGGTGCTTACCCGGAGGGATGACCCCCCGGAGCCGTCCGGTAGGGCGGCGGCTGCGGCAGGCTGGAGAGCTATGGAAGAGTCCCTCGTGGTTGGCCGGATTCTCCGGCCGCACGGGCTCCGCGGGGAGCTGTCGGTCGAGGTCCGCACCGACGATCCCGGCGACCGGTTCGCGGCCGGTTCCGTGCTTGCCACCGACCCGCCCGAGGCGGGCCCGCTGACCGTGACGGCCTCGCGGTGGCACTCCGGGCGGCTGCTGATCAGTTTCGCGGAGATCGGCGACCGCACGGACGCCGAAGCGCTGCGCGGCATCTGGCTGACGATCGACGCCGCCGATGTCCCCTTGCCAGAGGATCCGGACGAGTTTCATGATCACCAGCTCATCGGGCTGACCGTGGTCACCGCGCCCGGTGAGCTGGTGGGTACTGTCACCGACGTCCTGCACGTCGGCCAGGACCTGCTTGCGGTGACCCCGCCACCCGGGACGTCACGGCGGGCTGAAGTGCTCGTGCCCTTCGTGGCGGCGATCGCCGTTGAGGTGGACCTGGCTGGCGGAAGGCTTGTCATCGACCCGCCTCCCGGCCTGCTCGACCTCGGGCAGGCCGGATCCGATGGCGGTGAGGCGGGCGGAAGCCGTGAAGGTTGACATCATCACGATTTTTCCCGAGTACTTCAGCCCGCTGCGGGTGTCCCTGCTGGGCAAGGCGGCCGAGCGCGGCCTGATCGAGTTTGCCGTCCATGACCTGCGGACCTGGGCACACGACGTGCACAAGAGTGTGGACGATACGCCATTCGGCGGCGGACCGGGCATGGTGATGAGCCCGGTCCCGTGGGGGGAGGCGCTCGGCGCTGTGCTGGGGCCAGAGTCACCCGGTACCAGGCTGGTCCTGCCCACTCCGGCGGGTGTCCCGTTCCGGCAGGAGACGGCCGCCACGTACTCGCGTTTGGCACATCTTGTGTTCGCCTGCGGGCGGTACGAGGGGATCGACGCGCGCTTCGCCGAGGACGCGCGCACCCGCGTGCCGGTCGATGAGGTCAGCGTCGGAGACTATGTACTTTCCGGCGGTGAGCCGGCGGTCCTGGTAATGATCGACGCGATCTGCCGGCTGCTGCCGGGTGTGCTCGGCAACGCCGCCTCCGCGCCCGATGACTCGTTCGGCGGCGGGACCGGGCCAATGGCCGGCCTGCTGGAGGGCCCGGTTTTTACCAGGCCAAGGGTGTGGCGGGAGCGTGAGGTGCCCGCGGTCCTGCTCTCCGGAGACCACGCCGCCATCGCCCGGTGGCGGCGCGACGAGGCCCTGCGCCGCACCGCTGCGCTACGGCCCGATCTCATGGCGGCGCTGCCCGCGGATACCCTGGATCGCCGCGATCGGGAGGTGCTCCATGAGGCTGGCTTTCCGGTCCACGGCGAAGATATGGCACACTGAAACCGCCGCCTCGCGGAATTCTCACCGGGCGGGGATGCTTTTCGCGCTAAGCGACCACGACAGACCGTAACCATGCATCGCCTCGTGCCGAACAGGCGCGTGCGCGAGGATCACTGAGGAATGCCAGCCATGCACACCGCCATCGCCGACTTGGAACAGGCCCAGATTCGCCCCGACATCCCGGGGTTCCGGCCTGGAGACACGCTGAAGGTGCACGTCCGGGTCGTCGAGGGAAACCGGACCCGGATTCAGGTCTTCCAGGGTGTGGTGATCCGGCGCCAAGGCGGCGGAGCCCGGGAGACGTTCACCGTCCGCAAGATCAGCTATGGCGTGGGGGTGGAGCGGACCTTTCCGGTCCACAGCCCGTCCATCGACAAGATCGAGGTCGTCAGCCGGGGCCGGGTGCGCCGGGCCAAGCTGTACTACCTCCGGTCGCTGCGCGGCAAGGCTGCCCGTATCAGGGAGCGCCGCGAGACGCCCGCACAGTAGCGGACGCGCGTGGATTCACTCGTAAGGGGGAATGCGGTGCCGGGCACCGGCGTGAGGCTGTCCGCAGGGCAGCGGAATCGCCGCTGTGAGAACCCGGCGCTAGGCTCGATGCGATGAATGACGACCGGGACTCTCGGGGCCAAGAATTGTCCACCAGTGATGGGCGTGCGCGCCCGGGCCAGGTCGATGGCCGAGAGTTCGGCGGCGTGCCTGTTGATGGCGCCGTCGCGGGCCCGGAGAGCGGGGGGTTCGGCGGTCAGTCCCGGGCGCCCTGGCCCGGGGGTACCGGCGGGACCTTCGGCGCAGGCGGGACCTTTGCCGACGGCAGGGCGTTCGGCGACGGCGCGGCCGCCGATGGGTCCACGACCGTGGCCGGGGACGGCGCGCCCGGTGCCGCCGGAGGTGGCTCCGTTGGGACTGGTCCCGGCGGCGCGGGGGGGCAGGCCCCACCGCGCGGGAACGCCGTGGGCGAGCCACAGGAGGGACGGCGCCGGGGCAAGCGGCGCCCGAACATGTCCTGGTGGGTCGAGCTGCCGATCCTGCTGGTCTTCGCGCTCGTGCTGGCCCTGCTCATCAAGAGCTTCGTAGTGCAGGCGTTCTACATCCCGTCGTCGTCGATGGAGAACACCCT
Organism: uncultured Actinomycetes bacterium; assembly: GCA_963806145.1. Taxonomy (GTDB): domain Bacteria; phylum Actinomycetota; class Actinomycetes; order Streptosporangiales; family Streptosporangiaceae; genus DASXKD01. Next base: position 66,154 of record CAWDXD010000002.1, on the reverse strand, counting down.
GGAGATCGGCGACAAGGTCCTGGTCAACAAGCTTGTCTACGACTTCAGGTCGATCCACCGCGGCGACGTCGTCGTGTTCAACGGCGACGGTTCCTGGGATCCCGTCCCCGTGCGGCCCGCGCCGCTGCTCAGCCGGGTATGGGACTCGCTCTCCGGGCTGTTCGGCACCGCGCCGGGAGTGCACGACTACATCAAGCGGGTCATCGGGGTGCCCGGCGACCATGTGGCCTGCTGCAACCGCCTGGGCCAGGTCACGGTCAACGGCGTGCCGCTCAGCGAGAAGTCCTATCTCTTCCCTGGCGACGCGCCGTCCGAGCAGCGGTTCAGCATCATCGTTCCGCCGGGCCGGTTGTGGGTGATGGGTGATCACCGCAGCGTGTCCTGGGACTCCCGCGGCCATATGAGCGACCCAGGTAACGGGACCATCCCGGAGAACCACGTGGTGGGCCGCGCGTTCGTGATCGTCGCGCCCATCAGCCGGTGGCGGATCCTGCCCATTCCCGCCACGTTCCAGCAGCCGAAGCTGACGGCTTCGGGTGCTGCCGCGCTAGCGGCGGACCCGGCGCCGGGCGGGTTGGCGGCCCTGCGGACACCTGGCGCGTCCGTGCTGGGCGCGCTGGCGTTGCCTGGCGCGCCCGCGGCAGCCGGAGTGGTCGCCGCCCTGCCGCTCACCCTGCTGGAACGCCGCCTTCGCCGTCGGCTCTGCGGGCGGTCCCGCCGCCCCGGTAGCGGCCGGCGGGACGGGCGCGGACATGCCGGCCGCGGGCCGGGAGGGCGCTCGCGCCGCGGACCGGGCGATGGACCGGGACGTGCGCCAGGGTGACGCCATGGCCGTGCTTCCAGCGCGCCATCCCGCCTATACCCCACGGAGCGCGGCTGGCCTCACCGGCTACGAGCGGGTGCTGGCGCGAGCCGGGCTGTCCCCGGTGGCCGGGATCGACGAAGCGGGACGGGGAGCCTGCGCGGGCCCGCTGGTGGTAGCGGCTGTCGCTTTCGGGCCCCGCGGGCTCGCCGGACTCCGCGGTGTCGCTGATTCCAAGGCGCTCACCGCGAAGGCGCGGGAAGAAGCCTACGGCGAGGTGGTGGCGACCGCCCTGGCCTGGCACGCCGTGGTCATACCGTCCACGGAGATCGACGAACTGGGCCTGCACGTGTGCAACATCGCCGGCATGCGGCGGGCACTGGCCGGGCTGGCCTGCCAGCCTGCCTATGTGCTCACCGACGGTTTCGCCGTGCGCGGGCTGGGGGTCCCGGCCCTGGCGATGTGGAAGGGCGACGAGGTCGCGGCCTGCGTGGCCGCCGCCTCGGTGGTGGCCAAGGTGACCAGGGACCGCATCATGCGTGACCTGCATCTGCGGTACCCCGAGTACGGGTTCGCCAGGCACAAGGGATATTCCACGCCTGCTCACATGAGGGCGCTCGGCGCGCATGGGCCATGTCCCGAGCACCGGCGCTCGTTCGTGAACGTGAGCAGTGTGGCCTGCGGTGACAAGGGCGCGCAGGCGGCATGCGGTGACCCAGGTGGCGGCGTGTATGGCGACGCGGCGAGCGACGTGGGCGGCGGCCTGGACCACGAAGCGGCCTGGAGTGATGCCGCCCAGGAGAATTGACCTATGGTTGATCTCACCTGGGCCGTAGCTCCCGTCGCTGCCTGATCGGAGGGGAGACCATGAGCGCGGAGGATCTCGAGAAGTACGAGACCGAGATGGAGTTGCAGCTCTATCGCGAGTACCGGGATGTCGTGGGCCTGTTCACCCACGTGGTCGAGACCGAGCGCCGGTTCTACCTCACCAACCAAGTGGAGCTGAACGTCCGGACCGCCGACAACGGCGAGGTCTACTTCGAAGTCTCCATGCAGGACGCCTGGGTCTGGGACATGTACCGGCCGGCCCGCTTCGTGAAGAACGTCAAGGTCGTGACGTTCAAGGACGTCAACATCGAAGAGCTCGCGCAGAGTGACCTCGAGATCCCCGATCCCAAGTAGCAACCTGTCCCCGGGCGGGGGGACCCCCGCTCAGTGGAGCACCCGGCACCGACAATCCCGGTAGTTCTATCCACAGATGGCGCATTCTCCGCTGGCTGTCCACAGCCCGCGAAGCCGTTCAGCGATCACCTGCCAGCCTCCGGCACTGTCGGTGTGGAGGTGGTGACCAGTGAATGCCAAGGACGAACTGGGCCGTGAGGGCGAGCAGGTGGCCGTGGAGTACCTGGAGCGGGCCGGCCTGCGCGTATTAGACCGCAACTGGCGGTGCGCGGACGGCGAGATCGACATCGTGGCCGCCGAGCGGCAGGTGATGGTGGTCTGCGAGGTGAAGACCCGTTCGAGCACCACGTTCGGTACCCCGCTCGAGGCGATCACCCGGACCAAGCAGGCCAGGCTCAGGCGCCTCGCCTCCCGCTGGCTCGTGGCGCACGGGGTGCTGTTCGACGAGGTTCGCATCGACGCGGTCGGCCTGATCCGCAGGCCGTCGGGCGAATACGAGATCGAGCACGTCCGGGGGGTGGGCTAGGTGCCGGTCGCCCGGACGCACTCGATCGCCCTGGTCGGGGTCGAGGGGTATCCGGTGGAGATCGAGACCGATATCGCAAACGGGCTGCCCTGCCTGTTGCTTGTCGGGTTGCCGGACACCGCGCTACGGGAGGCGCGCGACCGGATTCGTGCCGCGATCATCAACAGTCACGAGCAATGGCCGCAGCGCCGGGTCACGGTGGGCCTGTCCCCGGCGAGCCTGCCCAAGCGGGGCAGCGGTTTCGATCTCGGTATCGCATTGTCGATCCTGGCTGCCGCGGGCACCGTCCCGGGAGCCGCCATCGACGGTGTGGCCTTTCTCGGGGAACTCGGCCTGGACGGGCGGTTACGCCCGGTTCGCGGTGTCCTGCCCGCGATGGCCGCCGCCGCGGGCGCGGGTTTCGCCAAGGTGGTGGTGGCCCAGGCGAACGCCGCGGAGGCGGCATTGGTGCCGGGGTTGCGTGTGGTCGGGGCGCCCACCCTCGCCGGGTTGCTGGCCTGGCTGCGCGGTGAGCCGGCCTGCGGGGACGAGGAAGTCGACTGCGCACCGGGGCAGCCGGGGCAGCCATCGGGGGCGTCGCCGGAACGGGTCCTGGCCGGAGCACGGGGGCCAGGCGCGGAGGTCCCGGCCGGTATGCCTGCCAGCCGTGGCCCGCGACCGCGCTCCAGGCCCGACCTGTCTGAGGTACTCGGCCAGCCTGCCGCCCGCAGGGCCGCGGAGATCTGCGCGGCCGGTGGCCACCACCTGTCCCTGCTGGGACCGCCGGGCGCGGGTAAGACCATGCTCGCCGAACGGCTTCCCACGGTCATGCCCGTGCTGGACCGCACCGCCGCGCTGGAGGTCACCTCCATCCATTCGGTGGCCGGGACTCTTCCGGCGGGAAGCCCGCTCATGACCGAGCCACCGTTTTGCGCCCCCCATCACACCGCCACGAAGGCGGCCATCGTCGGCGGAGGCACCGGGATTCTCCATCCCGGTGCCGCATCCCTGGCGCATCGCGGATTCCTGTTCTTGGATGAGGCGCCCGAGTTCGCCAGGGACGCCCTGGACGCCCTCCGGCAGCCACTGGAGTCGGGCGAGGTCGCGGTGGCCCGCTGCGGCCTCACGGCCAGGTTTCCGGCCAGGTTCACGCTGGTGCTCGCTGCCAACCCGTGCCCGTGTGCCAAGGGGGCGGCAACCAGTGCAACATGCAGTTGCACGCCCGCCGCCAAACGGCGTTACCTGGCCCGGCTGTCCGGCCCGCTGCTTGACCGGGTGGATGTCAAGGTGGAGTTGCTCCCCGTCAGCCGTGCCGAACTCCTGAGCGACCGCCACTTCGCCGAATCCAGCCCCGTGGTCGCGGCCCGCGTCGCGGCAGCGCAGGAACGGACGGCCACCAGGCTCAAAGACACCCCCTGGCGGCTCAACGCCGAGATCCCCGGCAGCGAACTCCGCCGCGCGTTCCCGCCCTCGCCGGGGTCGCTCGCCCCGCTGGAGCGGGCCATGGATCTGGGGCAGATCAGTGCGCGGGGCGTCGATCGGGTGATCCGGGTGGCTTGGACGCTGGCGGATCTCGCGGGAATCGCGCGGCCGACCGTCAGCGAGATCAGTTATGCCCTCGGTTTGTGGCTGGGGGCCGGATCATGAGCGCTCCGGCCGAGGCGGAGCGGATTGCCCGTGCCGCTCTTACCTGGGTCGCCGAGCCCGGAGACCCGGCCATGGGCGCCCTGTTGCGCATCTGCTCCCCGGCCGAGATCGTGGCTGCCCTGACCGAAGGCCGGATGCCGCGTGCGGGCACGGGGCCCGCGGGCCGCGCGGTGCCCGAAACCGGTGAGCGGGACGGGAGCATGCCTGCGGGCGGTCGCGAGCGTGACGGCACCGAGGGACCGACCGGCAGCGGCGTGCTCCGGGAGGGCCGCGGCATGCTCTGGGAGGGCAACGGCGTGCTGCGGGATGGCGGCGCCGGGCCGGCCACGATATCCCGGCTGGAGCGCGCCCTGCGCCGCTGGTCGGCCAGGCTAGGCGAGGTGCCGCCGGAACCCGAACTGGCCGCCTGGTGGCGCGACGGCATCCGGCTGGTCATCCCCGGTGACGCAGAATGGCCCAGCCAGCTCGACGTGCTGGGCCAGGCCCGTCCCTGGGCGCTCTGGGTGCGCGGGCACGCGGACCTGCGTTATGCCTGCCTGCGGTCGGTCTCGGTGGTGGGGACCAGGGCGGCGACCGGGTACGGCAGCTACGTCTGCGGCGAGATGGCCGTCTCGCTCGCCGACGCAGGCTGGACGATCGTGTCCGGGGGCGCGTTCGGTATTGACGGCTGCGCGCACCGCGGCGCGATCGCCGTGGCCGGCATCACCGTCGCGGTCCTGCCCTGCGGCGTGGACCTCGCCTACCCCCAGGCCCATCACGAGCTCTTCCGGTCGATCAGGGAGCAGGGCGCGATCGTCAGCGAGTGGCCACCTGGCCGGATGCCGACCAAGCCCGGGTTCCTGGTCCGCAACCGGGTGATCGCCGCGCTGAGCCGTGGCACCGTGGTGGTGGAGGCGGCGCTGCGCAGCGGGGCGCTGAACACCGCACGCCACGCCTGCGACCAGGGCCGGCCACTGATGGCCGTGCCTGGGCCGGTGACGTCCGCGCAGTCGGCCGGCTGCCACGAGGCGATCAGGGAATGGGGCGCGGTGTGCGTCACCGGCGCGCGGGATGTGATGGAGTTGCTGGAGTTCTCCGGAGATGAGCCGCCGCCCGGGCAGCGGCGCGGCCCGGTGCTCGCTCGTGACCTGCTCGGCCCGGTGGACACCCAGGTTCTGGAGGCGGTCCCGGCGCGGACCGGCCGGGGGCCTGCCAGGATCGCGATCGCCGCCGGGGTGGACTTCGACACGGTCATGCGCTGCCTGGGCGGGCTGGCGGCCGCCGGGTTCGTGGAGCGTTGCGAGCGCGGCTGGCGGCTGCGGCGGCCGCAACCCCGGTGACATGTCGGACCAAACGCATAAATGCCAGATTCCTGCCCGATAGCGGGCAGAAATCTTGCATTTCCACATAGCAATGAGCCATCCTGCTAGGGTGACGAGCGCAGCACAGGCGCATGAGGAACTCGTGACCCACCTGGCTCGTACCAGCCCGCTCAGCCAGGGCGAGGCGGCGCGGGTCGTGGCAGAAGTACTTGGCTACTTCGGCGAGTCCGTGGAGGAGTTCGTGCGCCGGCGCCATCGTGAGCTGAAAACGGGGGGGCTCACGAACGACCAGGTTTTCGCGCGGGTCGCGGCCGAACTGCCGGCCAGGCGAGTGGCTCCGCCGCAGTTGTCGCTGCGGCAGCTTCGCCGTGTCGTCTATGGCTGAGCGATCGCGCCGCCTGCGCGAGAGAGGGAGCGGTACGTGTGCGGGATCGTTGCGCATGTGGGGAGCCGGGATTGTGTGCCCATCCTGCTGGAAGGGCTGGCTCAGCTGGAATACCGCGGCTATGACTCCGCCGGGATTGCCGTGGTGTCCCGTTCCGGCGGCTTGCGCGTGCACAAGGCCAAGACCCGGGTCGCGGGCCTGGGGGCGACCCTCCCGGCGCGGTTCAAGGGCGGCCCCGGCATCGGCCACACCCGGTGGGCGACCCACGGCGAGCCGAACGACATCAACGCCCACCCGCACGTCGTCGGGCCGGTTGCCGTGGTCCACAACGGGATCATCGAGAACGCCGACGAACTGCGGGCCAAGCTGATCGCCGAGGGAGCGGAGTTCGTCTCGGACACCGACAGCGAGGTCCTGGCGCATCTGATCGCCCGGGCAGGCGGCTACCTGCCGGCGTCCGGCGGCGCGGCGGACGGCAGCACCAGAGGCGGCAGCACCAGGCGCGGCAGCGCCGCCACGGCGAAGGCCAGTAGCGCGCGAAACGCAACCGGCACGGGGAAGGCCGGCCGCGCCAACGGCACCGTGGCCGACCCGAAGGGAGGCGGTGACCTGGAGGAGGCGGTGCGCCAGGCACTCACCTCCGTGGTCGGCACCTACGGCATCGCGGTGCTCGACGCCCGCTACCCCGACCGTGTCGTGGCCGCGCGGAACGGCAGCCCGGTCGTGCTCGGCATCGGCGACAAGGAGATGTTCGTCGCCTCGGACGTCGCCGCCCTGGTCCGCTACACCCGCCAGGTGGTGCACCTGGACGACGGCGAGGTGGCGACGGTCCGCGCGGACGGCTTCCACACTTCCACCCTGGACGCCCGCACGACCACCCACGAGCCGTTGCTCATCGAGGCCGATCTGCGCTCCTACACCGCCGACGGCTACACGCACTTCATGCGCAAGGAGATCCACGAGCAGCCCAGAACCGTGGAGCGGGCGCTCCGGGGCCGGATCGAGGAGCGGTTCCAGACCGCCCACCTCGGCGGGCTGAACATCGACGCCCGCGAGGCGCGGGCCATCAGGCGGGTGAAGATCCTGGGCTGCGGCTCGGCCTTCTACGCCGGGCAGGTCGGCGCGCAGCTCATCGAGGAACTCGCCCGGATCCCGGCGGACGCCGAGACCGCGTCGGAGTTCCGGTACCGCAACCCGGTGGTCGAGGCGGACACGCTCTACATTGCGGTAAGCCAGTCCGGCGAGACCCACGACACCCTGGCGGCGGTCCGGGAACTGAAGCGCAAGGGCGGCCGCGTGATCGGCGTGGTCAACGCGGTCGGCAGTGCTATCGCCCGGGAGTGCGAGGGCGGTGTCTACCTGCACGCCGGCCCGGAGATCTCGGTCACCTCCACCAAGACGTTCACCGCGACCTGCGTGGTGTTCTCGCTGCTCGCCCTGCATCTCGGGCGAATCCACGACCTGTCCCCGGCGGACGGTGCCCGCGTCGTCGCCGGGCTGCACGCGCTGCCCGGGCAGGTCACCCAGATCCTTGCCGGGGAGGAGCGCATCGCGGAGCTGGCCAAGGACCTCACCGGCTACCACGGCATGTTCTTCGTCGGCCGGGTCCGGGGCTGGCCGATCGCCCGCGAGGGCGCGCAGAAGCTCAAGGAGGTCTCCTACCTGCATGCGGAGGCTTACCCGGCGAGCGAGCTCAAGCACGGGCCGCTGGCGCTGGTCGGCCCCGACCTGCCGACCGTCGCGGTGGTGCCCGACGATGAGCTGCGCGACAAGAACATCTCCACGCTGGGCGAGATCAAGGCGCGCCGCGGCCGGATACTCGCGGTCGGACATGGCACGCTGGACGCAAGGCTCGCCGACGACATGGTGGAGGTGCCGAAGAACGAGCCCGAGCTGGACCCGATCTTGCTGTCGGTGCCGCTGCAGCTGCTCGCCTACCACGCGGCGGTCACGCTCGGGAATGACGTCGACAAGCCCCGCAATCTGGCCAAGAGCGTGACTGTGGAGTGAACTGACCGGTGGCATCCCCCGAGCCGACGGCACCCCCGGGCCTGGGGGTATCACCCGGGCCCGCGCCCCTGCCTGCGGGGCTGGATGCCGCCCTGGGCGCCTTCCGGCACCACATCGAGGCTGAACGGGGGCTGTCCCGGCACACCGTCCGGGCCTATCTCGGCGACATCGCGGCGCTGCTGGAGCATGCGGCTGCCGCCGGGGCCGCCGGCCCGGTGGATCTCGGCGTCGGGACCCTGAGGGCCTGGCTGGCCGAGCAGCACGGCCGCGGCCAGTCCCGGGCCACCCTGGCCAGGCGCGCCGCCGCGGCCCGGGCCTTCACGGCCTTCGCCCACGCCCGCGGCCTGATGCCGTCCGATCCCGGGCCGCTGCTCGGCATGCCGCGGATCCCCGCCGGCTTCCCGAGGTGCTCCGGCAGGACCAGGTGGCCGCAGTGCTGGCGGCGTCCGCCGCGGCCGCGGCGGACAGCCCGCCTGGCCCGAGCGCCTCGACCGGCCCGCCCGGCCAGGACGCGGCGCTGGCGCTGCGCGACACGGCGATCGTCGAACTCCTCTACGCGACGGGCATCCGGGTCAGCGAACTTTGCGGCCTGGACCTCGGTGACCTGGACGAGGAACGGCGCACGGTGCGGGTGCTGGGCAAGGGCAACAGGGAACGGACGGTGCCCGCCGGGATCCCGGCCGTCAAGGCCGTGGCCGCCTGGGCACGGTCCGGGCGCCCCGCCCTGGTGACGCCGGGCAGCGGGCATGCGCTGTTCCTGGGGGCGCGCGGCAGGCGCCTCGACCCGCGGACCGCGCGCCGCGTGGTCCACGCCTGCCTGGCCGCGGTGCCGGGCACGCCCGACTCGGGCCCGCACGGCCTGCGCCATGCGGCCGCGACGCATCTGCTTGAAGGCGGCGCCGACCTGCGCAGCGTGCAGGAGATCCTCGGCCACGCGTCGCTGACCAGCACACAGATCTACACGCACGTCTCCATCGAGCGGCTGCAGTCGGCATACCGGCAGGCGCACCCGCGGGCTTGAGGCAGTCATGCGTGACGACGCCCCGGCGCAGCGCCCGTCCGCCCCGGCGGCTGGGCCCGTGGCGCGCCAGGAGCCCGGCCGGTGCGAAGCGGGCGGGAGCCGTCACGCAGAGCGCGGCCGGGCCGCGACCGGGTAGACTACTGCCCGGTCGGCGAGTCCCGCTTCCCTTGCGGTACGGTCTTCCGGCCAAATTCGCGCGCCCGCTCGCCGCCGGGGCCTCCCCGCGGTGCGCACCCTTCGGTCCGCGGTGTCGTTCACCGCGGTGTGTGCGCACGGGCGCCAGGACTAACCGAACGCGCTGCTCCACGAGGACCGGCGCACGAGCAGGAAGGGGACACCGGTATGGCACCGGTCGTCACCATGCGGCAGCTGCTGGAGAGCGGCGTTCACTTCGGCCACCAGACCCGGCGCTGGAACCCGAAAATGAAGCGGTTCATTCTCGCTGAGCGCAACGGGATCTACATCATCGATCTCCAGCAGTCCCTCGACTACATCGACAAGGCTTACGAGTTCATCAGGGAGACCGTGGCGCACGGTGGCACGGTTCTGTACGTCGGCACCAAGAAGCAGGCGCAGGAGGCTATCGCGGACCAGGCGCGCCGGGTCGGCATGCCGTTCGTCAACCAGCGCTGGCTCGGCGGGATGCTGACGAACTTCCAGACGGTGCACAAGCGCCTGCAGCGGCTCAAGGAACTCGAAGAGATCGACTTCGACGACGTGCCCGGCTCCGGCATGACCAAGAAGGAGCTGCTGCACCTGCGCCGCGAGCGGGACAAGCTTGACCGCTCGCTCGGCGGCATCAAGGACATGGCCCGCGTGCCCAGCGCGCTGTGGGTGGTGGACACCAAGAAGGAGCACATCGCCGTCAGCGAGGCGCGCAAGCTCGGCATCCCGGTGGTCGCTGTCCTGGACACCAACTGCGACCCCGACGAAGTGGACTTCCCCATCCCCGGCAACGACGACGCGATCCGCAGCGTGTCGCTGCTCACCCGCGTCGTCGCCGATGCGGTCGCCGACGGGCTGATGGCCCGGGGTGGCGAAGCCGACTCCGACGACAAGCCCTCGCCCGCGGGTGACCTGGGCACCGAGGAGCCGCTCGCCGAATGGGAGCGTGAACTGCTCGAGCGCAAGAGCGGCGACAACGGGGCGCGCGTGCCCGAGCGCAACGGTGCAGGCACGGCCGAGGCCGCAGCGGCGGCCCCGGCGAATGCAGCCCCGGCGGATGCGGCTCCTGCGGAAGCAGCCGCCGCCGAGGTGACCGCTACGGTTACGGCTCCTGCGGCCGCGGCTCCTGCGGAAGCGACCGCCGCCGAGGTGACCGCTACGGTTGCGTCTCCTGCGGTTGCGGCTCCCGTGGTTGCGGCTCCCGTGGTTGCGGCTCCCGTGGATGCAGCCGCCGCCGAGGTGACCGCCGCGGATGCGGCACCTGCGGACGCTGCCCCCGCCGAAGCGACTCCTGCGGACGCGACCGCCGCCGAGGCGACCCCTGCGGTTGCGGCTCCCGCGGATGCGGCTCCTGCCGACGCGACCGCCGCCGAGGCGACCCCCGCGGTTGCGGCTCCCGCGGATGCAACTTCTGCGGATGCGGCTCCTGCGGAAGCGGCTGTCGCCGAGGTGACCGCCGCCGATGCGGCTCCTGCGGACGCTGCCGCGGTGGACGCGACCGGCCAGGCCACGGATGCACAGCCGGACGCTGCCGCGCAGCCGGAGGCCGCCGCGCAGAATGGCGCTGCAGCGCTGGCAGGTGCCGAGGACAGCGGTCCGGCCGGTGCCGGGGCTGAGGCCTCGGCGGGTGACCAGGTCGCCGCGGACTGAGCAACGGCTGAGCCGGGCTGCCTGTGGCACCGGTTCCGCCAGCCGAAACTGATCAGGCATTCAGATCAGACAGTGAGAGATGAGGACATGGGGAACGTGACCAGCGCCGACGTGAAGCGGCTTCGCGACGCTACCGGCGCAGGGATGATGGACTGCAAGAACGCGCTGACGGACGCGGGCGGCGAGTTCGACAAGGCAGTGGAGCTGTTGCGCCTCAAGGGTGTCAAGGACGTGGCGAAGCGGGCCACGCGGACGGCGGCCAACGGGCTTATCGCTGCGGCGCTCGACGGCACCAGCGCCGGGGTCCTGGTCGAGCTGAACTGCGAGACCGACTTCGTTGCCAAGACCGACCTGTTCCAGGGGGTGGCTGCGGACATCACCGCCGCCGCGCTGGCGCAGCGGGCCGCCGACCGGCTCGCCGTGCTGGCGCTGGAGGTGCGCCCGGGCGTCACCGCCCAGCAGCTCATCGACGAGGCCGGCGCCTCGCTCAAGGAGAAGCTGGAACTCGGCCGGTACGCGCTGCTCGAGGGCGGTTATGTCACCAGCTACCTGCACCGCTCCGACCGGGCGCTGCCGCCGACCGTGGGCGTGCTCGTCCAGTTGGACGCGCCGAACGAGCAGGCGGGCAAGGACGTCGCCCAGCAGGTCGCAGCGATGCGGCCGCAGTATGTGACGCGTGACCAGGTGCCGGCCGACATTGTCGAGAACGAGCGCCGCATCGCGGAGCAGATCACCCGGGACGAGGGCAAGCCGGAGCAGGCGATCGGGAAGATCGTCGAGGGCCGGCTGGGCTCGTTCTTCAAGGACGTCACGCTCATCGAGCAGCCGTTCGTCAAGGAGCCAAAGAAGACGATCAAGCAGATGCTCGGCGAGCAGGGCGCCACGGTACGGGCGTTCGCCCGCTTCCAGATCGGCCAGGCAGGCTGAGAGGCGGCTGGCGAACCGGACACAACCAAGGAGGCGGCCTCGTGGAGAACAGCGCCGACAGGAGTGACGGCGCGGCACGCCTGCTGGGCTCGTCCGTGCCGGACGCCGCCTCCGCGGGGGACGGCAGCGCGCCGGTGACCAACGGCCATCCGCCCGCGGAAGTGCCCCAGGGCGACGCCCGGAATGGCCGGGCCCACCGTCCCTGGGGGCGTGTCGTGGTCAAGCTGTCCGGCGAGGCGTTCTCCGGCGACGAACCGCTGGGCATCTCACCGACGGTGGTCAAGCGCATCGCCAAGGAGATCGTCGCCGTCGTCGAGGACGGGGTCCAGGTCGCGGCGGTGGTCGGCGGCGGCAACATGTTCCGCGGACGGGAACTTGCCGAGAGCGGCATCGACAGGGCCAGGGCCGACTACATGGGCATGCTCGGCACGGTGATCAACTGCCTCGCGCTGCAGGACGTGCTCGAGAAACTCGGCGTAGACACCCGGGTCCAGACCTCCATCACGATGGGGCAGGTGGCCGAGCCGTACATTCCCCGCCGGGCGATCCGCCACCTGGAGAAGGGGCGGATCGTCATCTTCGGGGCGGGGCTCGGTGCCCCCTTCTTCTCCACCGACACCTGCGCGGCCCAGCGCGCGCTGGAGATCGGTGCCGAGGCGCTCCTCAAGGGAACGCAGGTGGACGGGGTTTACGATGCGGATCCGCGCACTATGCCCGGTGCCGTGCGGTTCCATCAGCTTGACTACGGTGAGGTGCTCCGCCTGAAACTGAAGTTCATGGACACCACGGCGGTGAGCCTGTGCATGGACAACGGCCTGCCCATTGTCGTCTTTGACCTGATGGAAACGGGTAACGTCGTGCGGGCGGTGCGCGGGGAGAAGATCGGCACGCTGGTCAGCAGGCCTGAGGATGCTGGCGCCCGCGGCTAGCGGCCGCGGCAGGCACGCGATGGGACAGGAGCCGCTGTGATAGACGAGACCCTCCTCGAAGCCGAGGAGAAGATGGAAAAGGCCGTCGCTGTCGCCAAGGAGGAGTTCGCGGTGATTCGCACCGGGCGGGCTCACCCGGCCATGTTCGCCAAGATCACGGCCGAGTACTACGGCACCCAGACGCCGGTGAACCAGTTGGCTTCGTTCCACATCCCCGAGCCGCGGATGGTGGTCATCCAGCCGTTCGACAAGTCGTCGCTGGCGGCCATTGAGAAGGCTGTCCGCAACAGCGACCTGGGCGTGAACCCGGCCAACGACGGCTCGATCATCCGGGTCGTCTTCCCCGAGCTCTCCGAGGAGCGGCGCCGGGAATACATCAAGGTCGCCCGCCACAAGGCGGAGGACAGCAGGGTCTCCATCCGCAACATCCGCAGGCACGCCAAGGACTCGCTGGACAAACTGGTCAAGGGCGGCGACGCCGGCGAGGACGATGTGCACCGGGCGGAGCGTGAGCTCGAAGACCTCACGCACACCTACGTCGCGCAAGTAGACGAACTGCTCAAACATAAAGAAGCCGAACTGCTTGAGGTCTGACCTGCCAGCGGACATTCCAGGGGAGCCGGCTCAGCCGGAGAAGCGGGAGCGGCGCACCGGGCGCAACCTGCCCGCCGCGGTCATTGTCGGCCTGGGCCTGGGCGGGCTCGCCATTCTGACCCTGTTCACGGTGAAGGCCACCTTCCTGGTGCTCGTCGCCGCGATGGTCGGCATCGCGCTGTGGGAACTGACCCGCGCCGTCGCGCAGCGGGAGATCCGGCTGCCGGTGTTGCCCGTGGCGGCCGGCGGCGCGGTGGCGGTCGCGCTGTCCTACTGGCAGGGGGAGCGCGCCGCGCTGGCCTGCATCACTATCACCATGACCGCGATCCTCGCCTGGCGGCTGCCCGGCGGGACAGACGGCTACCTGCGGGATGTCAGCGCCGGGGCCTTCGCCCTCGCGTACCTGCCGCTCCCCGCCTGTTTCGTCGGCCTCATGCTGGCCCCGCCCGACGGCCCCAGGCGCACGCTGGTGTTCCTGATCCTGACGGTGTGCAGCGATGTGGGCGGCTACGCCGCCGGCGTCACGGTCGGGCGCCATCTGATGGCCCCGGCGATCAGTCCTAAGAAGACCTGGGAGGGGTTCGGCGGATCGGCGCTGTTCTGCCTCCTGGGCGGGGCGATCAGCCTGCCGCTGCTGCTGCACGGTGCCATCTGGCAGGGGTTCCTGATCGGCGCGGCGGCCCTCGCCTGTGCCACGCTCGGCGACCTGGTCGAATCGATGATCAAGCGGGATCTGGGAATCAAGGACATGGGCTCCGTGCTGCCCGGCCACGGCGGAATCCTGGACCGGATCGACGCGATGCTCATCACGGCCCCGGTTGTCTGGCTCCTCCTGCTGGTCTTCATCCCAGCGTCCCACCAGCACTGACGTCCGGCATCAGCCGCCGCTTACCGCCTCGCGACATGCCCCCGTGTTTGCTGCCCGGTTACCAGGGGAGTTGGTGGATCGTCTCGGACTCAATCCACCAGTGGACGGGAGCGGTGCAGCCATGTTGAGGCGTCCGATCGGCATTATCTTTCTCGTTTACCTCATTATCGGCGTGATCGTGGCATGGTCGCGGGGCTACCTGCACCTCAGCCTGCTCAAGGCCATAGCTTCTGCCATTCTCGCCATTCTCCTGTGGTGGCTGCCGCTGCTTGGCATAAACCTGCACATCCACTAGGCGGCGGGCACCGGTCCGTGCGGTATTGGCAGCTACACGCTGGTCACCCAGCTACGGCGTTGCGCGGCAAGCTGGGTGACCAGGCTGGCGGCGCCGCGTTCCTTGGCGATCAGGCGCTCCCGCTCGGTAATCGGGATGATCCACAGCCACCGCGCCGGGTCGCCGCCGACGGAGAACCCGCCCAGGTCGGGCACTTCCGGGCCCAGCAGCTGGGAGGGGTCGTCGAGCAACAGCACGGCCTCCCTTCCGCTGCCGAGCGGGAAGGTTGCCGGCTCGTGATACCAGCGCACCGTGTGCCCGGTGCCGAACCAGGTCACTGCCCGCCACGGATACTGGGCGAGCCACAGGAACACGCGGGCGGCATCCCGGCTGGGCATGGTCGTGGCGATGGCCAGTTCGATCCGCGCGCAGGCACCCGGGTCCGCCATCGCCTGCTCCACCACGGGCATCCGCTGGCAGCTCATGCCGATCGTGGATAGCACCGTGTACGGCCGCTGCGTGGTCGGCGGCCGCTCGGACACGCCGACCACTGGCTGCTTGCCGCCGCTGACATCCCAGTACCTGGCGCCGGGCCCGAGCCGGGCCAGCAGGTGGCCGAGCATGGACCGCTGGAACGTCACCCAGGAGTCGTCCCGCTGCCGCCACCGCCAGAACGCCGTCGCCCGGTCGGCCCGGGGACCGAGCCCTTCCATCGCATCATCGAGTGACCAGCCGAAAGGCGTCTGCCCGATCACGTCCCTGCTGTAGCCGGGCATGCCCCGGGCCATGTCGGACCAGCCGGGGATGACCGTGAGCAACTGCCCGCCTTCGATGACCGCGACCCCGTCGCCTTCCTCGAACCACAGCGCCCGCAGTGTCCTGGCTTCCAGCGGTGGCCGGCCTGCCGGGTGCTTGGTGTACGCGGCGGGCATCAATGGTGCCTGGCCCGCGTTCAGCCGGGACAGATCCGCGCTCTGCGGTGCCTGCTCGTGGTTGGCGATCCACGCCGCCCCCAGCACCGCGCCGGCATCGTGCAGGTACGCGGCGGTGGTCGCGCCGTCGTACTCGACCACGAGCCGGCGGCTGCCGTACGGGCTCTCGCTTTCGAGCACCGTTCCCGGCTGGCCGCCGAACGTGGCGGGCCGGGGGCCCCTGGGCCGGTTGCGCATCGAAGACATGCCAGAAACCTACTGAACCGGCGCAGGCCATGATGGCGGGCCAGGACAACTGGGACACTGGAAAGGACATGTCTTTGCTGCCGCTCGTTTTCGCCGCGCCGCGCCGCGGCCAGCCACCGCGCCACCTGGCCGACCTCTCGGCGCAGCAGCGCGTGGAAGCGGTGGCCGCGCTCGGTGAAAAACCGCTGCGGGCCAGGCAGCTGTCCCGGCACTACTTCGCCCGGTTGAGCGTGGATTCGCCCGGCATGACCGACATTCCGGAGCGGTCCCGTGCTGCCCTGGCAGCCGAGCTGCTGCCGCCGCTGTTGACCGAGGCCCGCTCGGTGAGCTGCGACGACGGTGCCACCAGGAAGTCCCTGTGGCGGGCCCACGACGGCACGCTGCTGGAAAGCGTGGTCATGCGGTACCCGGACCGTGCCACGGTCTGCGTGTCCAGCCAGGCGGGCTGCGGGATGGCCTGCCCGTTCTGCGCCACCGGCCAGGGCGGCCTGCGGCGCAACCTGTCCACGGGGGAGATCGCCGAGCAGGTCCGGGCGGCGGCGGCCACCGTCAGGGACGGTGGCCTCGGGCCTCCGGGCCGGCTGTCCAACGTGGTGTTCATGGGCATGGGCGAGCCGCTGGCGAACTACCGGCGCACGATCGACGCGGTGCGCCGGATCTGCGATCCGGTGCCGGAGGGCTTCGGCATCTCCCAGCGCTCGGTCACCGTGTCCACCGTCGGGCTCGTGCCCGCCATACGCCGGCTGGCCGGTGAAGGCCTGGCCGTGACGCTGGCCGTGTCCCTGCATGCCCCCGACGATGAGCTGCGCGACGAGCTGGTGCCGGTGAACACCAGGTGGAAGGTGGCCGAGGTGCTCGCCGCCGCCCGCTTCTACGCCGACCGGACCGGGCGGCGGGTCTCGGTCGAGTACGCCCTGATCCGGGACGTGAACGACCAGCCGTGGCGGGCCGACCTGCTCGGCAGCCTGCTGCACGAGGCCCTCGGCCCGCTGGTGCACGTGAATGCGATCCCGCTGAACCCGACTCCGGGCAGCAAATGGGACGCGTCACCCAAGCGGGCTGAGCAGGAGTTCGTCCGCCGGGTCGCCGCCGCCGGGGTGCCCTGCACCGTCCGGGACACCCGGGGCCGGGAGATCGCGGCGGCCTGCGGCCAGCTCGCCGCAACGGACCGGTAACCTTCTCGATCATGTCTCCCAGGAACGCGCTTCACCGGTACCGCCGCCGGGTGGCCTGGCGTGCCGTGCACGGCCTGTGGGGCGCGGCGCAGCGGGCCGGAGTGATCACTGCCGACACCCCCGCGGGCCAGGCGTTCGCCGCGTTCGGCGCGGGGTCGATCATCGGGTTTCCCGCCGGCGCGCTGTACGGCGAGCGCTGGATCGAGGTCGGATCCGGGACGATGATCGGGGCCCAGGTGAGCCTGAGCGCGGGCATGGTCCCCGGGCAGGACCTGGGCGAGGTGCCGCTGCTGCGGGTCGGCGACCGGTGCGTCATCGGCAGGGGCAGCCATATCGTCGCCCACTACTCGATCACGATCGGTGATGACGTCTACACCGGCCCCTATGTGTACATCACCGACCAGAACCATGGCTACGCCGACCCTGACATGCCCATCGGCCGCCAGTGGCCCAGCAACGCGGCCGTCTCCATCGGAGCCGGGAGCTGGCTGGGGGCGGGGGTGATCGTCCTGCCGGGCGCGGTGATCGGCCGCAATGTGGTGGTTGCGGCCGGTTCCGTGGTGCGCGGCGTGGTGCCCGACTGCTGTGTAATCGCGGGGGTTCCCGCCAGAGTGGTGCGCGAGTACGTCATGGGCAATGGCTGGGCCCGGCGCGCCCCTGCTCCCGAGCATCATGGCTGAACTGCAGGTTAACCATTCCTGAGTCTGTCACGATGGGCGCGTGGGACCTGAAGTTCGCGTCGCCAGCGCGGCGTACCAGCCGGAACCGAAGGCGGCGGCCGCGGCGCGGCGTTTCGTGCGGGACACCCTGCAAGCCTGGGTGGTGACCGGCGCCGCCGACGCGCACGGGCTGGTGGACGATGCCGTGCTGCTCACCAGCGAGCTTGTGACGAACGCCGTGGTGCACGCGGGGACGCCGGTCCAGGTCACCTGCAGGCTCTCCGGCGGCGCGGTCGAGGTCGTGGTCAGTGACGGCCATCCGGGGCGGCTTGTTCCCGAAGCGCCCGGGTGCGAGGCCGTGCCCAGTGAGCGGACCGGCGGCCGGGGCCTGCTGCTGCCCGCCGCGCTGGCCTCCGCCTGGGGGGTCGCCTACGGACGGGCCAGCAAGGCGGTCTGGTTCCGGCTGGCGCTCGACGGGGCGAGCGGCGGGCTGGCTGCCGGTCCCGGAGGCGATGCCGACGCGATCGGGGTCACGGCCGCCGTGCTCGCCGCCGCGCTGCGCATCCCCGAGCCCCTGGCGGTCCCGCCTCCTGCCCCGGCCGCACCGGCCGACAGCGGCTACCAGCGGCTGCTGGCGGGCACCGTCGAGTCGGCCCGCCTCGCCGTGGGTGCCGACGCGGCCTTCGCGATGATGCCGGACGAGGACGGGGACCTTCGCCTGTGCGCGGTCGCGGGGAACATCTCGCTGGCCGACGGGGCGCCCGTGACCGGGGCGCCGTCCGTGACCACGGTTCCGTTTGTCGTTGATGGCCAGGTCACCGGCCTGCTCGCGGCGGCATCCGCGGCCCGGGACAGTTTCGGCGACCCGGAGTCGGCCCGGCTCCAGCGAGTCGCCGACCGTTCCGGCCCCGGCCTGCAGCGTGCCTGGCTGGCCGAGCTGGAACGGCTCAGAAGAGGCAGGATCACCGCGCTCACGCAGGCCCGCGGCCTGCTGTCCGGCGGCCGCGGCCGGGACGAGATCCTGGAACTGGCGGGCCGGGCGGTGGTGCCCGGGCTGGCGCCCTGGTGCGCGGTGCTGTTGCTGGACGGGGAGCCCGTGCTGCGGACCCGCTATGCGCGGCACACCGTTGACACGCTGGCCAGCGCCCTGCCGTGGCTGCTGGACCAGGTGTGCCAGATAACGGTGCCCGATTTCTCGGCAGGGCTGGGTGCCGCCCCGCGCCCGGGCCGCCGCTGGCCGCTGGTGGCGGGGGATACCGGCGGGGCGCCGCCCGGCGTGGCGGAACTCGCTGCCGGCATCGCCTGGTGTTTCCCGCTCGGTGAGCCTGGCGACGCGGCAGGCGTGCTGGTCATCGGGGATGGCGGGCAGGACCGCCTGCCGCACGAGGTGGCGGCCCTTGCGGCCGATCTCGCCTGCCGGATCGGGCTCGCACTGAACCGTGCGAGGCTCGACGTCGGCCCGGCTGACGGCGGGCGGGCTGACGCCGGTCAGCGTGGCTCTGGCCAGGGCGGTACCGGTGAACTTGACCCGGCCCGGCTGGCGGGCCACAAGTCCTGAAGGCGCATGGCCAACGGCGGCGTCCCACCGGCGGCCGCGTCCGGCCAAGGGCCGCGTATGCCAAGGGGCGCGTGCTGCCTGCCGCCGTGGTCAGCTGGTTGCCGCCTGCTTGTCGCCGGACCGGGTCTTGCGGCGTGCGGCCCCGCCGGTGCGCGCGGGACGCTGGGCGGCCTGTGCCTTGCGTGCCTTCGCCGTGCCGTCGCGAGCCGGCTGCTCGGCAGGGCTCTCCGCACCGCCGGATGCCCCGCGCCTGGCACTGAGCTCGTCCTGCGGGCCCGGGCCCGCCACCGTAGCGTCGGCTCGGGGCTGGTCGCCGGTGCCTGGACCGGGAGGCCCGCGCCGGTCGCCCGGTGGGGGAGCATCCTGGAGCTGCGGGGTGAACACCTCACCGCGCAGCGCCCTGGCCACGAGGTCCACCGCCTGTGCGGTGGCCACGAGCCTGCGCCCCTCCGCACGGTAGGCCGCGAGCACCGCGTCGAGCGCGTGCGGGGGGAGTGCGTTTCCCAGTTCGGTGCGGGCGCTCCGGTAGCCCTCGCGCGCCCCCGCCACACACGCCTTCGTGTGATGGATGGCCATCGCGGCTAGTGCCAGCGGGTAGCGGCGCAGTACCCCGTGGAGCCGGTAGTCGGCGGGAACCACGTCGAGCAGCCAGGCCTGCGCGGTTCGCTCGAAGTCTTCGGTGCCCGGAGGGTGCACCCCGGAGGGCCATCCGGGCGGCACATAAGCTGGCATGCCTCAATGATAGCAGATTATCGAATGTCTGTTCTACTCATCTTCCAGTGTGCCGGGCGGAGGGGCCTGCCTGGGGAATGATCACAGCACGGCGTACGTTGAAACGCGGTGAAGAGCCGCCCAAGAAGCCGTTTGCCGATGCTGGCTAAAATGGCCTGGCGGCTGCGACCGCGCCAACCACACCATTAACCGGTAAGGCTTCATGATGCCCGCACGTCCCCTGTCGTCCCGCGATGACCTGCGCAACGTCGCCATCGTCGCGCACGTCGACCATGGCAAGACCACCCTGGTCGACGCGATGCTCTGGCAGTCGGGGGCATTTCGCGCGAATGAGCGGGTGGCCGAGCGCGTGCTCGACTCCGGCGACCTGGAGCGGGAGAAGGGCATCACGATCCTGGCCAAGAACACCGCCGTCCGGCACGGCGGGCTGACCATCAACATCATCGACACCCCCGGGCACGCGGACTTCGGCGGTGAGGTGGAGCGCGGGCTGTCCATGGTGGACGGGGTGCTGTTGCTCGTCGACGCGGGCGAGGGCCCGCTGCCGCAGACCAGGTTCGTGCTGCGCAAGACGCTGGAGGCGAAGCTCCCGGTCATCCTGGTGATCAACAAGGTGGACCGGTCCGACGCACGCATCGCGGAGGTCGTGGACGCCTGCTACGAACTGTTCCTCGACCTCGACGCGACCGAGGAGCAGATCGAGTTCCCGATCGTGTACGCCTGCGCCCGGGCCGGCCGGGCGTCGCTGACCAGGCCCGCCGACGGCACGCTGCCGGATTCGCCCGACCTGGAGCCGCTGTTCGCCGTGCTGCGGGACAACGTGCCTGCCCCGGCCTACGACCCGGAGGCACCGCTGCAGGCGCAGGTCACGAACCTGGACGCGTCGTCCTACCTGGGCCGTATCGCCCTGTGCCGGGTGCACAACGGGACGATCAACCGCGGGCAGCAGGTGGCGTGGTGCCGCAGGGACGGCTCGGTGGAGCGGGTGAAGATCAGCGAGCTGTACCTCACCGAGGCGCTGGAACGGGTGCCCGCGCAGACCGCCGGCCCGGGGGACATCATCGCGGTCGCGGGCATCAGCGACATCATGATCGGCGAGACCCTCGCCGACGCCGAGGACCCCAGGCCGCTGCCGCTGATCATCGTGGATGAGCCCGCCGTGTCGGTGACGATCGGGGTCAACAGCGGCCCCCTCGTCGGCCGCGAAAAGGGTACCAGGGTCACCGCCCGGCAGGTGCGCGACCGGCTGGACAGGGAACTGGTCGGCAACGTGTCGCTGCGGGTGCTGCCGACCGAGCGCCCGGACACCTGGGAGGTGCAGGGCCGCGGCGAACTGGCCCTGGCGGTGCTGGTCGAGACCATGCGCCGGGAGGGCTACGAGCTGACCGTGGGCCGTCCCACCGTGGTCACCAAGGACATCGACGGCGTGCTGCACGAGCCTGTCGAGCGGCTGGCCGTGGACGTGCCCGAGGAGTTCCTTGGCGCGGTGACCGGGCTGCTCGCCGGCCGCAAGGGCCGGATGGAAACCATGATCAACCACGGCACCGGCTGGGTGCGGCTCGACTACACCGTCCCGGCGCGCGGGCTCATCGGGTTCCGTACCCAGTTCCTCACCGACACCAGGGGGACCGCCATCGCGCACCACGTGTTCGAGGGCTTCGAGCCGTGGTCCGGGCCGATGCGGGTGCGCCCCACCGGGTCGCTGGTCGCCGACCGGTCCGGCGCGGTCACCACCTACGCCTGCTTCTCGCTGCAGGAGCGCGGGTCCCTGATGGTCGCCCCGGGGACCGAGGTCTACGAGGGCATGATCGTGGGCGAGAACTCCCGGTCCGACGACATGGACGTGAACATCACCAGGGAGCGCAAGCTCAGCAACGTGCGCCAGTCCACCGCCGAGGAACTGGAGCGGCTGGTGCCGCCCCGGGTGCTCAGCCTGGAGCAGGCGCTGGAGTTCTGTGCGGCCGACGAGTGCGTGGAGGTCACCCCGTCAGCGGTCCGGCTGCGCAAGACGATGCTCGACGGCAAGGACCGGGCCAGGCACCGCGCCCGGCGCTCCCGCGGCGAGACCGAGTAGGCCCGCGGCTACTTGATCACGCCGAGGTAGACGATGCTGCCGAGGCCGACCACCAGGCAATAGATCGCGAACGGGGTCAGCGTGCGGGTCTGGAAGTACTTCATCAGGAACCGCACCGACAGGTAGGCGCCGACGCCGGACAGGATGCTGCCGAACAGCACCTGCCCGTGGATGCCCTGCCCGAGCGACCCGAACAGGTCCGGGATCTTCAGCACTCCCGCGGCCAGGATGACCGGCGTGGCCAGCAGGAAGGCAAACCTGGCCGCGTCCGCACGGGACAGCCCGGCGAACATGCCGCCCACCATGGCCACGCCGTCCCGGCTGATGCCCGCCAGCAGTGCCAGGACCTGCGAGCCGCCGATGAACAGAGCGTCCCAGAAGCTTCGCTTGGCCAGCCGCCGGTCGGCGGCGATCGCGTCCGCCAGTTCCGCGGCCCGGATCGCCTGATGCCCCGCCGCGTGCCGCGCGCCGCCCGTCCGCCGCTCGCCGCCGACGGCCACCATTTCCCGATCCCGCTCGCGTTCGGCCACGACCTCTTCGTCGGCCCGCAGCGACGCCTTGCGCCGGAACTTTTCCCCGGCGAGCAGGATCAGCCCGTTGATGGCGAGGAAGATCGCGGCCCGGATGGGCTTGCCGAAGAAGGTCCGGAACTCGTGCTCGAACTTCAGCCCGACCAGCCCCACCGGGATGGTGGCCAGGATGATCATCCAGGCCAGCTTCTCGTTCACCGAGCGGAGCTGCCACCGGCCGGTACCCGGCTCGGGCCGGGCGATGTGCCCGAGTGAGCTGAAGAACCCGCGGATGATCCTGATCCAGTCCTGCCAGAAATAGATGAGCAGGGCGATCGCGGTGGCGACGTGCAGGCCGACGATGAAGGCCAGGTAAGGCGACTCGGGCGCGGCCACGTTCAGGTCCTTCGCCCAGCAGCCGCCGACCAGCGCCGGGAGCAGCACGTTGTGGCCCAGGCTGGACACCGGGAACAGCTCGGTGACGCCCTGGATGAGGCCGACCACGCCGGCCTCGAGGTAGGTGATGTGCGCTGGGCAGCCGTGGCTGCTGGCCGAGGCCAGCGTGGCCGCGGAGTGGAACAAGCTCAGGTCGGTCATGCCGGCCCTTTCACCAGGGGGGAGATTGTGGTGCGGCACGCCGTCCCCCAAATGGCGCTGGCCTGCACGGTCTCATGGTACGGAGTGCGCGCCCGCGCCGCGTCCGGCCGGGGGGAATTTTGCTGTGGATTCTCCTGCCGGAGACCTTCGGCGTTGGGGCGCTGCCGCTTACCCCTTCTTGCGGGGCACGGCCGGGGTGTCGTGGCTCGGCCGGCGGCTGATCTTCGAGCCGAGCCAGACCAGCGGGTCGTACTTGCGGCCGACCACCCGTTCCTTCATCGGGATCAGCGCGTTGTCGGTGATCTTGATGTTCTCCGGGCAGACCTCGGTGCAGCACTTGGTGATGTTGCAGAAGCCGAGGCCGAAGTCATCCTGGGCGATTTCCCGCCGGTCGGCGGTGTCGGCCGGGTGCATCTCCAGTTCGGCGATGCGCATCAGGAACCTCGGCCCGGCGAACGCCCGCTCGTTCTCCGGGTGGTCCCGGATCACGTGACACACGTTCTGGCACAGGAAGCACTCGATGCACTTGCGGAACTCCTGGGACCGCTGCACATCGGTCTGCTGCATCCGGAACTCGCCCGGCTTCACCCCCGCGGCGGGGGTGAAGGACGGGATCTCCCGCGCCTTGGCGTAGTTGAACGACACGTCGGTGACCAGGTCCCTGATGACCGGGAAGGTGCGGATCGGGGTGAGCGTGATCGGCTCCCCGGGCTCGAACAGGTTCATCCGGGTCATGCACGCCAGCCGGGGCCGCCCGTTGATCTCCATGGAGCAGGACCCGCACTTGCCCGCCTTGCAGTTCCAGCGGACCGCCAGGTCACCGGCCTGGGTCGCCTGGAGGCGGTGCAGGACGTCCAGGATGACCTCGCCCTCGTGGGCCTCGACCTGGTACCCGGTGATCTCCCCCTGCCCCGCGTCGCCCCGCCAGACCTGCAGCGTGACCGTCGTGCTCGCCATCAGTTCTTCTCCTCAGCCGGGGCCGAATCCGCCGGGGGCAGTTCGGAGTCGGTGTAGTACTTGGCCAGTTCCGAGCGCTCGAACAGGCTCATCAGGTCGGCGCGCATCGGCGTCATGGGCTGGCGCGTCACGGTGACCCGGTCACCGTCCAGCGAGCAGATCAGGTTGACCTTGCGCCAGTCCGCCGACATCTCCGGGAAGTCGTCGCGGGTGTGGCCGCCGCGGCTCTCCTGCCGCTCCAGCGCCGCCTGGGCGACGCATTCCGCGATCAGCACCATGTTCCGCAGGTCCTGCGCCAGGTGCCAGCCGGGGTTGTAGGCGCGGCCGCCCTCGGCCTTGACCTGGGCAGCCCGCGCACGCAGCCCTTCCAGCTCGGTCAGCGCCTTGGAGATCTCTTCCTCGCGCCGGATGATGCCCACCAGGTCGCTCATGGTCTGCTGCAGGTCGGCGTGGACCGTGTACGGGTTCTCGCCACCCTCCCGCTCCAGCGGCCCGAGCGCCTCCGCCTGCGCGGCGGCGAGTTCCGCGTCGGTCACGCGCGGCGCGGCGGCGCCGAGCGAGTCGAGATACTCCGCCGCGCCCATGCCCGCCCGGCGCCCGAACACCAGCAGGTCCGACAGGGAGTTCCCGCCCAGCCGGTTCGAACCGTGCATCCCGCCGGAGACCTCTCCCGCGGCGAAAAGACCGGGAAGGTGCGATACGGCCGTTTCTGGTTCGACTTCCACCCCGCCCATCACGTAGTGCTGGGCGGGCCCGACCTCCATGGGCTCCTTGGTGATGTCCACGTCCGCCAGCTCCTTGAACTGGTGGTACATGGACGGCAGCCGGCGCAGGATCTCCTCGGCGGGCCGCCGCGAGGCGATGTCGAGGAACACGCCGCCGTGCGGTGAGCCGCGCCCCGCCTTGACCTCGGCGTTGTTCGCCCGGGCGACCTCGTCACGGGGCAGCAGCTCGGGCGGGCGGCGGTTGTGGTCGGGGTCGGTGTACCAGCGGTCGGCCTCTTCCTCGGTTTCCGCGTACTGGGCGCGGAACACGTCGGGCACGTAGCCGAACATGAACCGCTTGCCCTCGGAGTTGCGCAGCACCCCGCCGTCGCCGCGCACCGACTCGGTGACCAGCAGCCCGCGCACCGACAGCGGCCAGACCATGTGCGTCGGGTGGAACTGGACGAACTCCATGTTCATCAGCGTGGCGCCGGCCAGCAGCGCCAGCGCGTGCCCGTCGCCGGTGTACTCCCAGGAGTTGGAGGTGTACTTGAACGTCTTGCCGATGCCCCCGGTGGCCAGGATCACCGCGGGCGCCTCGAACAGCACGAACGCGCCGGTGTCGCGCAGGTAGCCGAACGCTCCGGCGATCCGCCCGCCCTCGGTGATCAGCCGGGTGATCGTGGTCTCCGCGAAGATCTTGATCATGGCCTCGGGGTCGCCGAGCTGGCGCGCGTCCTCCTGCTGCAGCGCCACCACCTTCTGCTGCAGGGTGCGGATCATCTCCAGGCCGGTGCGGTCGCCCACGTGGGCGAGCCGGGGGTAGGCGTGCCCGCCGAAGTTGCGCTGGCTGATCTTCCCGTCCGGGGTGCGGTCGAACAGCGCGCCCCAGGCCTCCAGTTCCCAGACCCGGTCCGGCGCCTCCTGCGCGTGCAGTTCGGCCATCCGCCAGTTGTTCAGGAACTTGCCGCCGCGCATGGTGTCGCGGAAATGAACCCGCCAGTTGTCGTTGGGGTTGGCGTTCCCCATCGCGGCGGCGCAGCCGCCCTCGGCCATGACCGTGTGCGCCTTGCCGAACAGGGACTTGGAGATGACCGCGGTCCGCTTGCCCGCCAGCCGGGCCTCGATGGCCGCGCGCAGCCCGGAGCCGCCGGCGCCGATCACCACGACGTCGTAGCCGAGCCGTTCGATGTCAGTCATGTGCGTACTGCACCTTCTGCCTTAGAAGAACCGCGGATCGGAGATGGCGCCGGAGGCCACCAACCGGATGTACAGGTCGGTGAACAGCACCCAGCCCAGCGAGATCCAGGCGAACTGCATGTGCTTGGCGTTCAGCTTGGACACCTGGGTCCACATCCAGTACCGCACCGGGTGCTTGGAGAAATGCTTGAGCCTGCCGCCGACCGCGTGCCGGCAGGCGTGGCAGGACAGCGAGTACGTCCACAGCAGGGTCGCGTTGACGAGCAGGACCAGGGTGCCCAGGCCCATGTGCCCCCACTGCCCGGCGTGGTTGCGGAAGGCGGTCACGGCGTCGATGGTGAGGATCACGTTGAACGCGAGCGCGATCCAGAAGAAGTACCTGTGCAGGTTCTGCAGGATCAGCGGGAACCTGGTCTCACCGGTGTACTTCGCGTGCGGCTCGCGCACCGCGCAGGCCGCGGGCGACCGCCAGAACGCCCGGTAGTAGGCCTTCCGGTAGTAGTAGCAGGTGAGCCGGAAGCCCGTCGGCCCGCCGATGATGATGATCGCCGGGGACAGCCAGGCCAGCCACGGGATCCAGTCGAACCCGGAGCCCGGCTCGCAGGTGGTCGCGAGGCAGGGGGAGTACAGCGGGGAGATGTAGGGCTTCCAGAAGTAGTCCCCGTTCACCAGCGAGGCCCAGGTGAGATAGATCACCACCACGGCGAGGGCGGCCGCGTTGACGGCGGGCTGCCGCCACCACGGATCCTTGCGCAGGGTCCGTTCCGCTATCCGCGCCCTGTCTCTGGCCGGCGCCTCTGTGGCCTGTGTCATTGACGAGTCTCCGCCCGGTGATGCTGCCGCATGGATGCGGGGTGAACCCTATTCCACAGGTGTACCACCGCGCGGCTCAGGATCCCGTTTCGATAGCTGTGAACCCGGGCACACCTAGTGCTTTGCGCAAGAAGTCCACCTGGAGCAGCAGCAGGTTCTCGGCCACTTCTTCCTGGGGCGTCATGTGGGTGACGCCGGACAGCGGCAGCACGCTGTGCGGCCGGCCTGCCGCCAGCAGTGCCGCGGAAAGCCGCAGCGTGTGCGCGGCCACCACGTTGTCGTCGGCCAGCCCGTGGATGATCAGCAGGGGGCGCTCCAGGGCGGCCGCCGCGCCCAGCAGTGAGCAGCGCTCGTAGGCGGCACCGTTCGTCTCGGGATACCCCAGGTAGCGCTCGGTGTAATGAGTGTCATACAGCCGCCAGTCGGTGACCGGGGCGCCGGCCACCGCGGCGTGGAACACATCGGGGCGGCGCAGCACCGCGAGCGCCGCCAGGTACCCGCCAAACGACCAGCCCCGGATGGCCACCTTCCCCGTGTCCAGGTCGGCGCACCTGGCCGCGGCCGCTTCCAGCGCCGCCACCTGGTCCTCGAGGACCGGCCCGGCCAGGTCCCCGGCCACCGCGCGGTCCCAGCCCGGCCCGCGGCCCGGCGTGCCGCGGCCGTCCGCCACCACCACGGCGAACCCCTGCTCGGCGAACCACTGCGGGTCGGCGAACGCGCTCTGCGCGGCGACCACCCGCTGCATGTGCGGCCCGCCGTAGGGATCCATCAGCACCGGCAGCTTCCCCGAGCCCGGCCGGTGCCAGGACGGCAGCACCAGCGCGGTGCGGATCTCCCGCTCGCCCGCGGCGAACAGGTCGGGGCGCGGCGTCGGCAGCGAGGGGTGCTCGGCGAACGAGGTGATGGTTGTTTCTCTTGTTTCTTTGCCGGGACGATCATCCGTGCACACGGTCGCCATCACGCCGGGCGTGTCCAG
The DNA here is from genome assembly GCA_963806145.1 of uncultured Actinomycetes bacterium. Taxonomy (GTDB): domain Bacteria; phylum Actinomycetota; class Actinomycetes; order Streptosporangiales; family Streptosporangiaceae; genus DASXKD01. Next base: position 38,762 of record CAWDXD010000002.1, on the reverse strand, counting down.
CGAGCGGGTGAGGAGCATAGTGGTCCCGCCGGCGCGCTGACCAGTGTGAACCCCGTGCTCCGGGGTGACCTCGGCTAGGCCCTCCGGGCCGTAGGCCCAGATGGACACGTCGGTGGGGTCGCCCTCCGACGCGGTGAACAGCACGGTGTCTCCGTCGATGCTTGCCACCCCCCGCACCTGGAGGTCCACCGGGGTGACCGGTGCTGCGGTGCCGTCGGTGAGTTCCCCGGGGGTGGCCACAAGCAGCCGCCTGGCGCCTTCGGAATCCGCCGTCCACACGATCCGGCCGTCGCCGGTCCAGCCGGGCACACCGGCCACGATGTCGACCCAATGCCGGTCGGTGTCCTCCCGCAGCACCGTGGTGGTGCCACGCGCCGGGTCGGCGGACAGCAGGCGCATTCTGCGTTGATCACGGCTCTGGACGACGATCAGTGCCCCGGCCTCGGCCCACTCCACGGTTACCAGGTAGGGGAACGCGGCCCGGTCCCAGTCGAGCGGCACCCGGCTGCCATCCAGGCTCGCATATACCAGCGATACCTCTGCGTTAGGCGTCCCCGCCGACGGGTAGCCCACCTCGCGCGGAGCCCGGCCCGGGTTGGCCGGGTCCGCGATGTGCCAGCGCTGGACCGGCGTCTCGTCCACCCTGGCCACGAGCACCGCGGACCCATCGGGTGCCCACCAGTACCCCCGGGTGCGGTCCATCTCCTCCGCGGCCACGAACTCGGCCAGGCCGAACATCACCCCGGGCTCACCGTGCGGCCCGATGAGCAGGGCGTCCGCCCCCGCGTCCAGGGTCACCAGGCGCACCGCGCCGTCGGACACGTACGCCACCCGCTGGCCCGTGGGATCCGGCCGCGGGTCGAACGCGCCCGGGCGCGCCCGGATCGGGCGCGGCGGGGCGGCACCTTCCGCCAGGCCGGCCACGTACACCTGCCCGGCCAGCGTGAACGCCGCCAGGCTGAGAGCGGCGTCGCAGGCGAACGCGACGATGCCGGCGGCCTGCTCGCGGACCCGCTCCCGGCGTGCCTTCTCCTGCTCGGTCTCCGCGTGCGCGGCGCCGGCGAGCGCGGCCGGGTCCGCCACCAGGCGCTCGGCCCCGGTGCCCACGTCAAGCACCCACAGGCAGGTGACCGGGTCGTCGCCGCCCTTGCTGCGCAGGAACGCGATCTGGTCGCCGGAGGGAGTTATCTGGAACGAGCGGGGCATGCCGAGCGTGAAGTGCCGGGTCCTGGCCTGCTGCCGGGGGAAGCTTTCGGTCATGGCCGTCATCCTGCCACCCTGTGTGGAGCGCTAATCTCACGGCATGGACCGCCCGGACAGTGAGCGCCGCCTGCTGCTGGTGCACGCGCATCCCGACGACGAGTCGATCGGGACTGGGGTCACCATCGCCCGGTACGCCGCGGAGGGTGCCCAGGTCACCCTGGTCACGTGCACCCGGGGAGAACTCGGTGAGGTCATCCCGCCCGAGCTGGCCTACCTGTCCGAGGACGGCGACCGCCTCGCGGAGTACCGGATCACCGAACTGGCCGCCGCCTGTGCCGCGCTGGGCATCACCGACCAGCGGTTTCTCGGTGGCCCCGGCCGGTGGCGCGACTCGGGGATGATGGGCCTGCCCGACAACGACAGCCCGGACTGCTTCTGGCAGGCGGACGTGGCCACGGCAGCGGCTCAGCTGGCCCAGGTCATCCTGGATGTCCGCCCGCAGGTGCTGGTCACCTACGACGAGAACGGCTTCTATGGGCACCCCGACCACATCCAGGCGCACCGAGTGGCCCTCGTTGCGATCGGCGTGGCGGCCAGCCAGGGACAGTCCCGGCCGTGGCAGGTCGCCAAGTTCTACGCGACCGCCATGCCGCAGTCGGTGGCCGAGACCGCGGGCGTGGCCTACTTCGTGCCCTTCGTACCCGACGAGCGGGTCACCACCGAGATCGACGGCACCGCCTACCTGGCGGCCAAGACCGCCGCGATGCGCGCGCACGCCACGCAGATCGTCGTGGACTCCGGCCGGTTCGCCCTGTCGAGCGGGCGCTGGCAGCCACTGCTAGCCCGTGAGTACTTCACGCTGCTTGCCTGGGGGGGCACTCCACTCTCCGGGGACACCCCGGACCCCGATGGCCCTGGAACCCCCCGGGGCGCCGATGGCGCCTGGCCGGCAAGCCGGCAGGCCCCATCGCGCGAGCTGGCCGGGGTTGCTGGGGCGGATCCGGGTACCAGGGAACACGACCTTTTCGCCGGGCTGGATGGGCGGTGAGCCGCCATGGCCTGCTTAGCCGGGGCGTCCGTATAGCCTGCTCTGCGTGGAAGCTGGGCAGACGGGTCAGCGCCGTGACCGGGGCGTGGTGGCGGCCTACGTCGCGCTGTTTCTGCTCGGCGTCATGGAGGGGCTGATCGGGTGCTTCCATTTCGGCCACAGCCTGGCCGGTGTCCCGGTGGCGTCGCTGGCCTTCTGCGTGCTCATCCTGGCGACCAGCGTGGCGGGCGCGGCGGGGATGGGCACGGCACTGGGCGGGGTGCTGCCCGCGATCGGCTGGATGGCGGCGTCGTTCGTGCTGACCCTGCCGACCGCGGCGGGCAGCGTCATCGTCACCAACACCACCGCGGGCGAGTGGTACCTCTACGGCGGCGCGGCCTGCGCGGCCACGGGGATCGTGGCCAGCTTCGGCTTGCGGCTGCGGCGTCCCGGTGCGATCAACAGCAGGGGGTGGCTGCGTGAGCGGGGTTGACCAGGCGGCGTTCCGCCGCGCCGCGGGCCAGTTCGCCAGCGGCATCGTGGTCGCGACGACCAGCCTGGACGGGATCAGCCATGCGATGACCGCGACCGCGTTCACCGCGGTGTCCCTGGAGCCGCTGCTGATCCTGATGTGCGCGGAGAAGATCGCGCGGTTCCACGACGCGGTGCTCGCCGCGGGCACCTGGGCGATTTCGGTGCTCGGCGAGGACGGGGAGAAGACCGCTGCCTGGCTGGCGACCCGGGGCCGGCCGCTGGAGGGCCAGCTCGACGCGATCCGGCACCACGCCGGGCCGGTCACCGGCGCGCCGATCCTCGACGACGCCCTGGCCGCGATGGAGTGCCGTACCACGGCCGTGCACGACGGCGGTGACCACACCATCGTGGTCGGTGAGGTCGTCGGGGTCTCCGAACCCCGGCCGGGCGGCGGCCCGCTGATCCACTACGCGAGCCGCTACCGCACGCTCAAGGGCGCCTGATCACGTCCTCGACCTGGTCCAGGGCCCAGTCCAGGTCCTCTTCGCTGATCATCAGCGGCGGGGCCAGCCTGATCGTGGTCCCGTGGGTGTCCTTGGCCAGCACGCCGCGCTCGGCGAGGCGCTCGCACACCTGACGGCCGGACAGCGACACGAACTCCACGCCGGCCCACAGCCCGCGCCCGCGGACCTCGCGGACGTCGGTCTCCGGCAGCGCGGCCAGCCGGTGGTGCATGTGGGTGCCGAGCTTGGCCGACCGCTCCTGGAACTCCCCGGTGGCCAGCAGCGCGATGACCTCGCGTCCTATCGCGCAGGCGAGCGGGTTGCCGCCGAACGTGGAGCCGTGCTGGCCCGGCTTGAACACGCCGAGCACCTCGGGGGAGGACACCACCGCGGACAGCGGCACGATGCCGCCGCCGAGCGCCTTGCCCAGGACGTACATGTCGGGGACCACGCCGTCCTGCTCGCAGGCGAACGTGGTACCTGTCCTGCCCAGACCGGACTGGATCTCGTCGGCGATCAGCAGCGCGCCGTGCGCCGAGCACAGCTCCCTGACCTTGGCCAGGTAGCCGGGCGGCGGCACGATGACCCCGGCCTCGCCCTGGATCGGCTCGATCAGCACGCCGACCACGCGCTCGTCCATGGCCTCGGCCAGGGCCCCGGCGTCGCCGTAGGGGATGACGCGGAAGCCCGGGGTGTAGGGGCCGTAGGAGTCCCGCGCGTCCGGGTCGGTGGAGAAGCTGACGATCGTGGTGGTGCGGCCGTGGAAGTTGCCCTCGAAGGCCACGATGACCGCCTCGCCGTCGGGCACCCCCTTGACCTCGTAGCCCCATTTGCGGGCCGTCTTGATCGCGGTCTCCACCGCCTCGGCGCCGGTGTTCATCGGCAGCACCATGTCCATCCCGGCGAGTTCGGCGAGTTCCGCGCAGAAGGGGCCGAACTGGTCGTGATCGAAGGCGCGGCTCACCAGCGTCACCCGGTCGAGTTGGCGCTTGGCCGCGGCGACCAGGCGCGGGTGGCGGTGGCCGAAGTTGATCGCGGAGTACGCGGCGAGCATGTCCAGGTACTTGCGGCCCTCGACGTCGGTGACCCAGGCGCCCTCGGCAGCCGAGATCACCACGGGAAGCGGGTGGTAGTTGTGCGCGCTGTGGGCTTCGCTGAGCGCGCGCAGGTCCTTCATCGTCGTGGGCGCGGTCACTGGCGCCTCCTCTCTTCAATAGGACCAGCCTAAGAGGCTCAATAGGACCAGCCTAAGAGGCGGCCGGAGGAATGAAGGACAGCAAAAGCTGCGCCGTGTCGGCAGTTTGTTGCAGTTTTACGGACCGAGGCGGCGATTTGTTGCGTGGTCTACCGGCCGACCTCGCGAGCGAGGTCCAGGCCGAGGAACCGGTCCAGGTGGGCGAACGTCTCGAACTTGGATCCGTCGGGGATCACCTGGTCGGCGGCGAGCGCGGCCAGGAGGCGCAGCGCGGCCGGGGTGTCCAGGTCGTCGTCGAGCGCGCCGAGGAAGTCGCCGGTGTACTGCGCGCACATCGGCTTGCTTGGCGACAGTGCCCAGTGGCTCACCAGCCCGCGCCAGCCCGCGAGGACCCCGCCAGTCTCTTCCAGGTCCTCCCGGGTGAGGGCGGCCTCGCCGCGGTAGGGGCGCCGCAGGAGCGCCAGCCGCAGCACGAGCGGGTCCAGGCCGGTGAGGTCCGGGATCGGTGGCCGGACCGCGCCCGGCCGCACCAGGTGCGCCGGGGAGCCTTCGCGCCCGTCCGCGGGGGCGACCGCCACGTCGAGCGGTTGCGGCGGGCCGGCCGTGACGGCGGCCGGGTGGACGTTCAGGGTGTCCCAGTTGGCCGGGGCCGGGCCGGCCACGCTGGCGCGCAGGTGGTGCCGTTCGGCGACCCGCGAGACCAGGTCGGCGATCAGGCAGGGCCGCGGCTCATCCGGGCTGGCCACCCAGATGCTCAGCACGCCGGGTCTGGCCGGCCGGACCGGTACGGCCCGTGCGTTGTCGGCGTCTGGAAGTCGGAGCACACCTCCAGACTATGGGCGTGGGGTCTTGACCACGCTCCAGGCCGTCCCGTTCCACGCCTCCGCAAGCGTCATCTCGTTGCCGGTGCCGGTGAAGTCGCCGACCGCCATGCAACTCGACGCGCCGGTGCAGGACACGCCGTTCAGGCTGGCGCCGCTGTTGGTCAGCGCCGGCGTGGCGACCACCGACCACTTGCTCCCGTTCCAGGATTCGGCGAACGGGTGCGGGATCAGGTAGCCGCCCGGAACGTGGAAGATCTGCGCCTCGCCCACCGCCCATGCAACTGGTGCTGCTGGTGCACAACACGGAGTTCAGCTCTGCGCCCCCGCCGGGGAGCCGGGGTGACGGCGTGGGAAGGATCGTCCAGGCGGTGCCGTTCCATGTCTCGGCCAGGGTGAAGTCCTGGAAGGTACTGGTGCCCTGGATGCTTCCCAGGAGGCCGCCAGCGCCCGGGGAATCAGTCTGTGCGGTGAGGTGCGGCCTGGGTGCGCTGTCACGGCAATCCTCCGGCGAGCCGGCCGGCCGCGGCGTCGATGCGCTCGTCGGTGGCGGTCAGCGCCACCCGGATGTGGCTGCGGCCCGCCGGGCCGTAGAACTCGCCGGGGGCCACCAGGATGCCCGCCCCGGCGAGCATCCCGGCCGAGCCCCAGCAGTCCACGCCGGGCCGGGTGGCCCACAGGTACAGGCCCGCCTCGGAGTGCTCGATCGTCCAGCCGGCCTGCTCAAGCGCCGCCCTCAGCCGGACGCGCCGGGCGGCGTAGCGTGCCCGCTGCTGCTCTGCGTCCGTGTCATCGTCCAGCGCGGCCACCATGGCGGCCTGGACCGGGGCGGGCATCATCAGGCCCGCGTGCCGGCGGACCTTCAGCAGTTCCGCGACCAGTGCGGGATCCCCGGTGAGGAAGCCGGCCCGGTAGCCGGCCAGGTTCGAGCGCTTGGACAGTGAGTACAACGCGAGCAGCCCGCGGGCGGATCCGCCGCTGACCCCCGGGTGCAGCACCGACACCGGATCGGCGTCCCAGGCCAGGTCGAGGTAGCACTCGTCGGACGCGAGGACCGCGTCCCGCTCCCTTGCCCAGTCGGCCATCTTGCGCAGGTGCGCGGCGGGCAGCACCCGCCCGGTCGGGTTGGCCGGGGAGTTCACCCAGACCAGCCGGACCCGCTCCGGGCCGAGCGACGCGAGCCCGTCGGCCGCCACCGCCCGGGCGCCTGCCAGGCGAGCCCCTATCTCATAGGTGGGGTAGGCCAGCTCGGGGTAGACCACCGTGTCGCCGGACCCGCAGCCGAGCATGGCCGGCAGCGACGCGATGACCTCCTTGGTCCCGATGACCGGCAGAACCGCGCCCGGATCGGTGGATACCCCGTGCCGGCGCGCCAGCCACCGGGCCGCCGCTTCGCGGAGCTGGGGCGTGCCTGCCGTCTGGGGATAGCCGGGTGAGTCCGCGGCCGCGGTGAGCGCCGCCCGCACCCTGGGCGGGACCGGGTCGACCGGGGTCCCGATCGACAGGTCCACGATCCCGCCCGGGTGCGCCGCCGCCTGCTCCCGGTAAGGCTCGAGCCGGTCCCAGGGGAACGCGGGCAGCCGGGTTGCGGGCCTCAGCTTTCCTGCTCCTGGGGCGGAAGGGCCGCCACGACGGGATGGTCCTTGTTGATCTTGCCAACCTTGGCGGCGCCGCCCGGGGAGCCGAGATCTTCAAAGAACTCCACGTTGGCTTTGTAGAAGTCCTTCCACTGGTCCGGCACGTCGTCCTCGTAGAAGATCGCTTCAACGGGGCACACCGGCTCGCAGGCGCCGCAGTCCACGCACTCGTCCGGGTGGATGTAGAGCATGCGCTCGCCCTCATAGATGCAGTCGACCGGGCATTCTTCAATGCAGGACTTGTCGAGCAGGTCAACGCAGGGCTGCGCGATGATGTAGGTCACGTCGGAACTCCTCTTCCGGCTATGTCCCGAAGGTGTAGCTCCCAGTATTGCCGTTCCGGCCGGCCGGCGTGTACGCATGCCAGCCCCGGGACGGCAGCTATCCCCCAAGGGACCCGGCGAGACCGCAGGCTATCAGCTGGCAAAGACCGAACCGGCAGGCCCTCCGGCGTCTTTCACCCACCCGGTATGGCCCGTCGGGGCCGGCCAGCGGAAGCCGGCGTAGCGCACCTCGTGCAGCTTGTACTTCCCGGCGTGGGTCACCAGCCACGCCGCGACCGACCAGCCCAGGCTGGACTGCGGGGCCTGGACCAGCAGCGATGGCGCGTCGCCGCTGGTGGCGGACCGGCTTGCGGGCAACGGCCCGAACGCCTTGACGATCGCCCGGCGGGCCGGGGTGAGCTGTGCCTTGCCGGTCGCGTGCCCGGGCGGCCAGCACCAGACCGCCCGCGGCGCCCCGGTGAAGGCGGTGGTCAGGTGTGCCGCCAGCCCCTGGTACTGCTTGTAGGCGTAGCCGTCCGCGCTGTGCTGCACCGCCTGGGCCGCCCTGTACACGGGCATCTGCTGGTAGCCGGGCACCTGGGCCAGGGCGCGGAAGAACCGGGTACTGGCGTAGACGGGATCGATGAGCTTGCTGGCCGGCCCCCACCCCTCCGAGGGCCGCTGCTGGAACACGCCGACCGAGTCCAGGTCCCCGTAGTCGGGATCGTGCAGATGGGTCTCTTGCATGGCGGTCGCGTAGGCGACGGTGAGCGCGCGGGACGGCATCTCGCGCTGATGCGCCACCCCGGCGATCGTCGCCGCGATCTGTGCCTGCTGGGGATCCAGCGCGACCGCCGCGCGGCCCGTGCCCGCGGTGCAGCCGGTCTCCCCGAGTATGTCCGGCACGTGCCGGAACGCGACGTACACGCCGGCTCCCAGGGCCGCCACGGCAAGCAGGAGAACCAGCGTCAACCGGCCCATCCGGCGTTTCCTCGGCACACCACCTGAAGGTACTCGGTGAAATACGCTCTCCAGGTGACAGATTCCAAGCTGGACCCGCGCCTTGACGAACTGTGGGCACGGCGGGGCGAGGTGAGCAGCGACGACGCGGATGCGCGCGCGATCGTGACCGCCGCGGTGGATGCCCTCGACGCGGGGGAGGCCAGGGTCGCCTGGCCAGACCCGGTCACCGGGGAGATCGTCGTGGATGAACGGGCCAAGCGGGCGATCCTGCTGGCGTTCCGGCTGCTGCCGATGGAGCAGACGCATGCCGGGCCGTTGCGGTACCACGACCGGGTCCCGCTGAAGACGCGCTTCGACGGGGTGCGGATGGTGCCCGGTGCGATCGTGCGCTGGGGCGCCTACGTCGCGCCGGGGACGGTCCTGATGCCGTCGTTCGTCAACATCGGCGCCCATGTGGATACCGGCACCATGGTGGACACCTGGGCCACGGTCGGCTCCGCGGCGCAGATCGGCAAGAACGTGCACCTCGCCGGCGGCGTGGGCATCGGCGGCGTGCTGGAGCCGCTCGGTGCGGTACCTGTGGTGATCGAGGACGACGCGTTCATCAGCTCACGCTGCATCGTCGTCGAGGGCGCCAGGGTCCGCGCCGGTGCGGTGCTCGGCGCGGGCACCGTGCTCTACTCGACCACCCATGTCATCGACGTCGAGACCGGCGAGGAACTGCCGCGCGGCGAGGCGCCCGCCTGGTCGGTCTGCGTGAACGGCACCAGGCCCCGGTCGTTCCCCGGCGGCGAGTTCGGCATGCAGTGCGTGCTGGTGCTGAAGCGCCTCCCCGTGGGGGGGACGCATGACAAGGCCGCGCTGAACGAGATCCTCCGCGACCACGGGGTGAGCGGCTGAGATGGCAGGATCATGAGCATGGAACCCGAGTCACGCCGCAGGGTGCGCCGCCAGGGGCCCGCCGTGCTGCGCGGCCGGGCGATCCCGAAGACCACCACCGATCAGCGCCTGCTCGACCGGCGCGGGCCCAGCGACTGGGTGCACACCGATCCCTGGCGGGTGCTGCGGATTCAGGCCGAGTTCGTGGAAGGGTTCGGGCTGCTCGCCGAGACGGGCAGGGCGGTGTCGGTGTTCGGCTCCTCCCGTGCCCGGCGCGGCTCGGCGCAGTACGAGCTCACCACCCAGATCACCGCGGCGCTGTCCAGGGCCGGGTACGCGGTGATCACCGGCGGCGGGCCGGGCATCATGGAGGCGGCCAACAAGGGCGCCGCGGGCGGCATCTCGGTCGGCCTGGGCATCGAGTTGCCGCAGGAACAGGGGCTGAACGAGTACGTCGATATCGGCCTGGAGTTCCGGTACTTCTTCGTACGTAAGACCATGTTCGTCAAGTACTCGCAGGCCTTCGTGGTGCTGCCGGGCGGTTTCGGCACACTGGACGAGCTGTTCGAGGCGGTCACGCTGGTGCAGACCGGCAAGATCACCAGGTTCCCCATCGTGCTGGTCGGCAGTTCCTACTGGTCCGGCCTGCTGGCGTGGCTGCGTGACGTGGCGTGCGGGGAGGGGAAGGTCTCAGCGGGCGACCTGGACCTGCTGAGCATCGCCGATGATCCGGACGAGGTGGTGCGGATCATTCTCGCCGCGCACGGCCGCGGGGCCGGCGGAGAGTCGGCCGAGCCATCCTGGCCCGTGGGGTCAGGCCAGCCCCCGGATGGTGAGCGCGGGTAGCCGCGTCCCCGCGATCGAGCAGGTCATGTCGATGGCCCGGCGCACGGGCAGGACGTGCCTGGTCCGGATGGCAGGAGTCCCGAGCCAGGCAAGCACCGCCGCGGTGGCCACCACGGCCGCCGTGCTCCCGGCCGGGTCGGCGTCTGCCGCGGCGGGCGAGCCGTGCCACGGCAGCAGGCCCGGATGGCGGGCGCGCAGCGCCGCCATGTCCCGATCGGTGAGACCGCTGCCGTCGATCATGTCCGCTCCGGCGGCGACCGCGTGATCCGCTTCGGCCGCCGTGCCGACGGCCGCGACCAGTATCGGCCCGGCTTGACCGTCCCGCGCTGGCCGTCGCGGTCTGTGCCCCGTCATCCGCTGAGCATGGCACGATTCTTACTGTGCCGGTGATTCTTGTGCTCGCGGTCGCGGCGGTCCTGGGCTGCGTCGTGCTGGCCGCCCTCGGCCGGGCCGGGGAGATGGCCGCGTTCCCCAGCGACTTCGCGCCGCCGCGACTGGACCAACTGACCGCGGCCGACGTGGCCCTGCTGCGCCCGCCGCTGGCCCTGTGGGGTTACAACGTATCCGCGACCGAGGAGGCCCTCGGCGTGATCGCCCGGTCGGTCACCGCCCGCGACGTGGAGATCGCCACGCTGCGCCGGGAACTCGACGAACTCCGGACCCGGTGGGAGCCCCAGCAGTGAGCGCGCCCGGCGGTGCCGCGCCCGGGCCGGACGGCCTGCTGCGCTGCCCCTGGGCACTGGGGACCGGGGACTACATCGCCTACCACGACACCGAGTGGGGCCAGCCGGTGCGCAGCGATACGGGCATCTTCGAGCGGCTGTCCCTCGAGGCCTTCCAGTCCGGGCTCTCCTGGCTCACGATCTTGCGCAAGCGGGAGAATTTCCGGGCCGCCTTCGGCGGGTTCGACCCGCAGGCCGTCGCCGCGTTCGGCGCGGCGGACGAGGCGCGCCTGCTGGCCGACCCTGGAATCGTGCGGAACCGCGCGAAGATCCGCGCGGTGATCGGCAACGCGCGCGCCGCCCTGGCGGTGCCCGGCGGGCTCGCCGCGCTGATCTGGCGGTACGCGGACCCGCGGCAGCCGCCCCCCGTCACGCTTGCGGATGTGCCCGCCCAGACGCCTGCCTCCCAGGCGTGCGCCCGTGAACTGCGGAAACTGGGGTTCTCCTTCGTCGGGCCGGTCACCGTCTATGCCGCGCTGCAGGCCTGTGGCGTAGTGGACGACCACCTCGCCGGCTGCTTCCGCCGCGGCGCCGGCCAGGAAGTCCCGCCCCTGTGATGCCGCCTGGCGTGGATCCGGCCAAGCCGAGTCCGGCCCGCCTCTACGACTACTACCTGGGCGGCCACAACAACTTCGAGGTGGATCGCAAGGCCGCGGAGGCGCTGCGGCAGAGCCACCCCGCGCTCGGCGACGCGGCATGGGCGAACCGGGGATTTCACCAGCGGGCGGCCACCTGGCTGGCCGCCAAGGCGGGCCTGCGGCAGTTCATCGACATCGGGCCCGGCCTGCCCACCGTCGGCAACACCCATCAGGTGGTACAGCGGGTCGATCCCGCCGCCCGGGTGGTCTACGCCGACATCGACCCGATGGTGGCGGCCCGGTCCGCGCCGCTGCTGGCCGGCACGCGGAACGTGGCACTGATCACCGCCGACCTCCGCGATCCGGACGCCCTGCTCGGCCACCCCGCGGTTCGCTCGATGATCGACTTCACCGAGCCCGCCGGGTTGATGATGACAGCGGTGCTGCAGTTCGTGGCCGACGACAGGGATCCGTGGGGCCTGCTTGCGCGATACGTGGCCGCGCTGGCACCGGGAAGCTACCTGGCGCTCTCGCACGCCACGCCGGACGGGCTCCCGCCGCTGGCGGTGCATGCCATGGTGGAGACCTATGCAAACGCCACCGAGCGACTGATCCTCCGCCCGCGGGCGGAGGTGGAACGGTTCTTCGCGGGCATGGAGATGGTGGCGCCCTATCCTGGGGCCAGGGCTGGCCTTACGTTTGCCGGGCAGTGGGGGGCGGAGGATCCCGCGTCGGCAGACAGCGACGGGTCACGGGTGCTGTACTGCGGGGTGGCGAGGTGCCGGTGACCCGACGAGGCCGGGCCTGCCGCCCAGACAGAACCGGCCGGGAGGTGCCGTGACCGCCAAGCCCACGGTGGAGGAGCTGGGCATCGACGTCACCGCCCAGTACTGGCAGCGGTCCGGCGCGGGCGACGGCACGATCGAGGTGGCCAAGGTCACCGGGCCAGGGCAGACCGGCGTGGACTGGGTGCTGATGCGTGTCGCCGGTGACCCGGCCGGACGGATCCTGGTCTACGACCGCCACGAATGGGAGTGCTTTCTCGACGGCGCGAGAAACGGCGAATTCGACGATGGCGCGGCCGTGGATGCGCTGGAGTAGGAAAGCAGGGGCGGCACCGCGGCTCCTGCCGCGGAGCCGGCCCGGTGCTGTGCGAGAAATTAACTTCTGTGATTCACAACTTAAGTAGCTAAGCTGAGCACGACCCCCTGCCAAGGAGGCGACCTCCGATGAGTGACGATGCCTACGGCGCGACGGTGGCGAAACGACGTCTGTCACGGCACCTCCTGCAACTGCGGGTGAAGTGCGGGTACACCGCCAACCATGTCTGCGACATGCTCAACTGGGGACGGGGCAAGGTCGGCCGGTTCGAGGCTAATCAGTGGAAACGTCCCGAGATGAGCGACATCAGAGACTTGCTCCGTATTTACGGTGTCGACCCCGCGGAGCGGGACGAGATCGAGGATCTTGCGATCCGATCCCGGGCCCGTCCGTGGTGGCGTGATTGCGCCGGGATCTTCGAGAATGAGTTTCCCGGGTTCGAGAACGACGCCAGCAGAATTCGCGTGTTCATCCCGCTGGTGCTGCCGGGCCTGCTGCAGACGCAGGAATACGCGGAAGCTTTCATGAAGATCGGGCCCAGGCCGCCGGCCTGGCGGCGGGAGGCCCTGGCGACCCGGCTGCGGCGGCAGGAGATCCTCGACCGCACCGACGGGAACGCCCCCGAGCTGGTCGCCATCGTCACCGAGGCCTCGCTGCTCTACCAGTGGGGCACCAGGGCCGACCGGCAGGATCAGATCCAGCATCTGATCAAGATCGGCCAGCGCCCCGGCGTGGACCTTCGCATCCAGCGCTTCGCCGACGGGCCGCCCCGCGGCCTGATGTCGCCGATCAACATCTTCGACTTCCCCGATGGCGAGCCGTCCATTGCCTACACCGAGACCGACATAGGCATTCATGAGGTGACCAGCACGGAGCACGTGAACATGTACAGCCAATCCTTCGACCGGGCGGTCGACGGCGCCCTGGAGCCAGATGACACAACGCTCTACCTCAGACAGCTCGCACCCCAGATGGAGTAGACCCATGACAGACCTGTCTCACGCGGTGTGGCGGAAGGCCCGCCGGAGTCAGCACAACGGCGGATGCGTGGAGGTGGCTGCCAACCTCGGCGAAGTGGTCGCGGTCCGCGACAGTGAGCGCCCCGAGGGTGGCGCTCACGTCGTGGGCCGGGCCGCGTTCGCGGCCTTCCTCACGGATGCCAAGGCCGGCCGCTTCGATCTGGAGCCGGCCACCCGCTGACCTCTCGGAGAATCCCCCGGGCCGCCACCCGGGGAGCTCGTCACGGCGCACCCCCTGGATCGTCGGTCCTCAGGCAACAGTCCACGAACCGGGACGCGCCCGGCAACAGCCTCGCCGACTCGGCCTGGAACACCCGCGCCGCCTCGTGCCCGGGCCAGTCCGGGGGCAGCAGCGCTGCCGGGAACCCGGGGTCGGTGAACAGGAACTTGCGCCACTCGTGGACCAGCGAACTGCGCAGTGCGAACACCGCCGGGTCGGCCGCGTCCGGGCCGACCGCCGCGATCAGCTCGCGCGCCTGCGCCAGCCACCGCTGGTACGCACGGGCCAGGCCGTCCAGGTCCCAGGTCCGCGCCAGCAGGCCCCGGGCGTCGCCGTCGTAGCTGGCCAGGAACCGGTCCGCGCGCAGCCGCTCCGCCTCGAGCAGAGGGTCAACCTCCACCGACGGCCGCGGGCTGATCCAGGTGGTCTCATCCAGCGGGGCGTACCCCAGGTAGCCGAGGGCGGCCCGGACCCGGCCACGGCGTGCCCGGTCCCGGATCCGCTCGACCACCAGCACGTGCCACTGCCCGTCCCAGGCCGGGTCGCCGCGGCGGTAGATCCGCTCCGCGGCCTCGTCCAGGCGCCTGGCAGCCCGCGGGGTCAGTGCGTAACCGGCCAGGCCGGCCCCGCACCGCACCGGGTCCAGCCAGCCCTGCCGTACCATGCGCGACACCGCGGTGCGGGTGGCCGGCTCGGTGATGCCGAGCGGGGCGAGCAGCCGTACCAGTGAGGCGACCGGCGCCCTGGAGCCGCGCCTGGCGAGGTGATCACCGTAGAGGTCGAAGAGAGCCGAGCGCGCGTTCACAGAACTAGTTTCGCCTGTCTTGATGGGCGGCTGGGGGTGAAGTAACCCCTGATCGTTTCCATCCGGCGCGGAAACTCTGATAATAGATGTACGAATCGACACGGCTGTGAATCGGCCGAACCCGCCGCAGTCGCCGGTGTTTCCCGGCGGCAGGCCTCGCCTGAGGCCTTCATGCGGCCCCGGGCACGAAAGGGGATGCAGGATGGCGGCGATGAAGCCGCGGACGGGTGACGGCCCGCTCGAGGTCACGAAGGAAGGCCGCGGCATCGTGATGCGCGTACCGCTCGAAGGCGGCGGCCGCCTCGTGGTCGAGTTGTCCGCCGACGAGGCGGCACAGCTCTCGGCTGCGCTGAAGTCCGCCACTGGTTGAGCCTTGCCGATCGATATCCGGCTGACCGCGATCCCAGCGCCCGCTGGGGTGTCGCTGGCTGCCCATCTCGCCGCGGTAACCAGCGGGGCCGACGACGGCGCGGACATCGTGGTCGCGGTCCAGGGCGCGGAAACGGCGGGACTTGACCCCTATCTGGGCAGCCCGGCGGCCGACGTGCTCGCCGCCTGCGACGCGACCGGCGAGGCGGGTGAGGTCACGCCGGTGGCCATCCGGGCCGGTGACGCGCCCCGGCGGCTGTTGTTCGTCGGGCTGGGCGACGAGTCCGACGCGGACATGCGGAAGGCGGGAGCCGCCCTGGGCCGCCGCGCGGCACCGGAGCGGGGGATGCTCGCCGCTGCCTCGCTGGGCCAGCCTGCCGCGGCGGTCCGGGCGTTCGCGGAGGGCCTGCTGCTCGGTTCCTACCGGTTCTCGCTCGCCTCGCGGCCGGCGTCCAACGGGCCCAGCGAGGTGCGGATGCTGGTCCCCGCGGGGGACGAGCAGGCGGCCGATGCGGTGACGGCGGCCTGCGTGGCCGCCGGGGCGGTGGGTCTCGCCCGCGACCTGGCGAACATGCCGTCCGGGCGGAAGACCCCGGCCTGGCTGGCCGGTGAGGCGGCCCGGGTCGCGGCGGCCAGCGGGCTGACCGTGCGGGTGCGCGAGCCGGCCGAACTGGCGGCCGAGGGCTTCGGCGGCATCCTCGCGGTGGGCGCGGGCTCCGCGCAGCCGCCGTGCCTCATCGAACTGGGCTACCACCCGCCCGGCGCGCGCACCCATGTCGTCCTCGTGGGCAAGGGCATCACGTTCGACAGCGGCGGACTCTCGCTCAAGCCGAACGAGGGCATGAAGGCCATGAAGACCGACATGGCCGGGGGCGCGGCGGTGATCGCCGCCATGTCGGCGCTGGCGGCCCTGCGGGCCGCCGTGCGGGTCACCGGCCTGGTGGCGACGGCGGAGAACATGCCCTCGGGCTCCGCGATGCGCCCGGGGGACGTGATCACCCATTTCGGCGGGCGCACCACCGAGGTGCTCAACACCGACGCCGAGGGGCGGCTGGTGCTCGCCGACGCACTCGCGTACGCGGATACCGTGCTGGAACCGGACGTGATGGTGGACGTTGCCACGCTGACCGGCGCGGCGCGGGTGGCACTCGGCGGGACGCTGGGCGCCCTGTACGCCAGCGACGACGGGCTCGCCGGGGCGCTGCTCGCGGCCGCGGCGGAGGCCGGGGAACCGCTCTGGCGGATGCCGTTGGTGGACGACTACAGCGATGCGCTGGACTCCCCGGTGGCCGACCTGGCCAACGTCCCGCACAGCAGCCGCCCGCGGGCAGGCTCCATCGAGGCCGCGCTGTTCCTGCGCGAGTTCACCGGTGGCCGCCCCTGGGCCCACCTGGACATCGCGGGCGCGGCCCGGTCCTCGCCGGACGGCGGCGAGGTGAAGGGCGCCACCGGATTCGGTACCCGGCTGCTGCTGCGCTGGCTGTGTGAACCGGGTCAGGAAGGTCAGACGGCCAAGGCCCAGTGACGAAGGAACGGGGCCTTGGCCCACCGGGGGGCTCCGGGCCATGGGGTCCGGGGGCTTGCCCAGGGGGAGGCGGAGTGCTCCCCCTGGCTGACAGCGTTACTGCTTGACCGCGGCCAGCAGGCCGTCGCCCATCGGCAGCAGCAGCGGGACCAGTCGCTCGTCCTGGCGGACCGCCTCGACCACTTCCCTGATGGCCGAGGTTTCCGGGTCGGTGCAGGACGGGGTGGCCACCCGCCCGCCCCACAGCGCGTTGTCGAAGGCCACGACGCCGCCGGGCCGGAGCAGGCGCAGGGCGGCGGTCAGGTAGCTGGGGTAGTCATGCTTGTCCGCGTCGCAGAAGACGATGTCGTAGCCGCCGTCGGTGAGGCGGGGCAGCACGTCTGCCGCCTTGCCGCCGATGAGCCGGTACCTGTTGGCCGCGAAGCCCGCCTCGACGAACGCCTTGCGCGCCAGCCGCTGATGCTCGGGGTCGACATCGACGCTGGTCAAGACCCCGTCGGGACGCATCCCGCGGAGCAGCCAGACACCTGAGATGCCACAGCCGGTGCCGATCTCGACCACCGACCTGGCGGACAGCGCGGCAGCGACGAACCGCAGGGCCGCGCCCGTGGCCGGGCTGACCGGCGGTGCCCCGCCCACGTCGGCGGCATTGCGCCGAGCCATGAGCAGCGGCTCGTCCTCCGAGAGGTACCCTTCCACGAAATCCAAGGTGGCCTGAGCGCTCACAATGCCCCCTCCAGCAGTGCACATGGGGCCTTCCCGGCCGCAGCCTACTCCTCAGGTGCGGTGAACCGGGAACCAGCGAGGGCACCTTGTGCGTTCTGGGGAGTGATAATGGGCAGGCGGAGACCGTTGGAGGGCAAAGGTGGGCGACACCGGGGGAACGGAACTCGAGGTTCTGCCCGACGCTGCGCCCTGGACGCCGCCGAGCTGGGACGAGGTGGTCCGGCACCACTCGGCCCGGGTGTACCGCCTCGCCTACCGGCTGACCGGCAACGTGCCTGACGCCGAGGACCTCACCCAGGAGGTGTTCGTCCGGGTCTTCCGGTCACTGCCGAGCTACACACCGGGCACCTTCGAGGGGTGGCTGCACCGGATCACCACGAACCTCTTCCTTGACATGGCCCGGCGCAGGCAGCGGATCCGCTTCGAGGGCCTTGGCGAGGACGCCGCCGGCCGGCTGAGCGGCGATGAGCCGACCCCGGCCCAGGCGTTCGACGCCCGGCACCTCGACGGCGACGTGCAGCAGGCACTCGCCGCGCTGGCGCCGGAGTACCGCGCCGCCGTCGTGCTGTGCGACATCGAGGGCCTGTCCTACGAAGAGGTCGCCAGCACGCTCGGAGTGAAGCTGGGGACCGTGCGCAGCCGCATCCACCGGGGCCGGGCGCAGCTCCGGGTGGCCCTGGAGCATCGCCGGCCGCGCCAGGCCACCCGTGTGTCCGCGGCCGCCACGACCTCGACGGCCACCGGCGGCCCGGCGTGAGCCACCTGGGGCACCGCCTGTCAGCCCTGATCGACGGTGAGCTGGGCCACGCACAGCGGGAGCGGGTGCTGGCGCACCTGGCCAAGTGCGAGCCGTGCCGGCAGGAGGCGGCCGCGCTGCGGGTGCTCAAACAGCGAATGCACGCCCTGGGCGACGCGACCGCGAACACCGCCCTCACCGACCGGCTGGTCGCGCTGGGCGGCCGGGGCCCGGGGCCGGGGAGCACCGGCTTGCCCCGCAGGCGCTGGCCGGTGCGCTCGATCACCGCCGCGGTCCTGACCGTGGCGGGGCTTGGCGTCCCCGCCGCCGCGTTCATGGCCGGTGGCGGCGGCCAGGCCGAGCCAGGGCCCGGCGTCACGCCCGCGATCGAGGAGTTCATGACGCAGCACGAACTCAGCACCGGTGACGTGCCCGCCAACACCCCCTCGCCGTCCCCCTCGCCGTCCAGCACGCCGCGGCACCACGGGATCCGGCAGCACCGGGCGGCTCCCGAGCCAGCCCGGGCTGGGTGAGCCCGCGGTGGACACCCGGTCACGGCCTGCTGCAGGCACGACCTGTCCCGGCAGCGATCCGGCCGCGCTCCGCGTCATCACCGTCGCGGTGCTGGCCGGGCTTGTCGTCAGCGGCATCGTGGTCATCTCGCGGCAAGGCACCGGAGGCCTCGGCGGCACGGGCACGGCCATGGAGCGGCCGTCGGCGCCGTCCGGGCTGTCCCGCCTCCCAGAACGCAACGCTCCCTCGCTGCGGCTGCTCAGCCAGGCGGCGCGGGCCTGCCGCGCGATGACCTACCAGGGCGAGGAGGTGCTGGGCGACCGGGGCGAGGCCGGCCCGGCCACCTCGGTCGTGGACGTCTGGCACGCCCCCGGCGGCGTCACCGTCGCCATGGCGCAGGCGGTCGCGGCGGCGCCGCACTGGTCGGGCGAGGCGCCGCACATCGTCCTGCCCGCGTCCTACCTGGGCGGCCAGGCCCTGGTAGGCAGCGTCATGCTGGGCATGAGCCCGCGGCTCGTCGCCCTGCTCAGCGCCAACTACCAGGTGGCCGCCGTCGGCTGGGGGCAGGTGGCCGGCCGGATGGCGCGGGTGGTCACGGCGCGCCGCGACGGCAGGCTGGCCGCCCGGTTCTGGCTGGACAAGGCCACGATGCTGCCGCTGCGCCTGGAGACCTTCGACGGGCAGGGCCACATCGTCAGCGATGCCAGCTTCATGGCGCTGACCGTGGGGACCGACGCGGCCGGGGCGCCAGCGGGCACGGTCCCCCGGCAGTGGGTCACCGTCCCGCCGGCCCGGTTGCGCGCCGAGGGCTGGCCGCTGCCGGGGCCGCTGCCGGCCGGCTTGGCGCTGCTCGGTGCGCGGGAGGGCGGCACCGCGGCCGGGCCGGTCGTGGATCTGGACTACTCCGACGGGCTGTCCCTGGTCTCTGTGTTCCTCCAGCGCGGGCATCTCCGGTCCTGGCCGCCCGGCTGGTCGCGGATGGCGCTGGGGGGCAGCCCGGTCTACGCCGACGACTCCAGCCGGCAGACGTTCGCGTGGTCTGCCCGGGGCTTCGTGTACACGCTGGTCGCGGCGGCGCCGCCGCAGACCGTGGCGCAGGTCGCCGCGGCCCTGCCGCACGACGGCAGCCCGGGGCTGCTGGCCCGGCTGCGGCACGGCCTGCACAGGCTACTGTCCTGGCTGATCCCATGATCGCCGCACACGGCCAAGGCCGCCGCGACGAAGTCGCAGGGGCCGCGGGCCACCGGCGGGTCCGGGGGGTCGCTCCCCCGGGACGGCACCGTCTACAGTGAAGGGAACGCGCGCGCACGCGCCGGACGCTCGCCTGGAGACGCCCCGTGTTTGACCTGTCCCTCACCAAGATCGCGGTGCTCTTGGTGCTCGCCATCGTGATCTTCGGGCCGGACCAGCTCCCCAAGGTCGCCGCCCAGGCGGGCCGCACCCTGCGCGAGCTGCGACGGATGGCCGATGGCGCCCGCCGTGACCTGACCGAAGGGCTCGGGCCCGAGTTCGGGGACTTCGACATCGCCGACCTGAACCCGCGCACGTTCGTCCGCAAGCACCTGCTGGACGAGTTCGAGGAGGACCCGGTCGTCCCCGAGCCGGAGTCGCCATACGCCGACGGCGTGCCGCCGCACTCCAGCGTGACGCTCTCGCCGGGCGAGTCCCCGCCCTACGACGCCGAAGCCACCTGAGGCCCGGCAGCCGCCTGAAGCTACACCGGGGTCAGGCCCAGGCTCCGCCCGGCCAGGCCGCGTGACTTGCCGGCCAGCGCCTCCGCGACGGCCGCGAGCTGGCGGGCCGCGGGCGCGTCCGGGTCGCTGAGCACCAGCGGGATCCCGCCGTCACCGCCCTGGCGCAGCCGGGGATCGATCGGCACCTGGGCCAGGAGCGGCACGTGCGCCCCGGTGATCCTGGTGAGCGCGTCCGCGACGGCATGGCCGCCGCCGCTGCCGAACACGTCGAGCATCTCGCCGCAGTGCGGGCAGGGCAGGCCCGACATGTTCTCGATCACGCCCGCGATGCGCTGGTGCGTCTGCACGGCGATCGCGCCGGCCCGTTCCGCCACCTCCGAGGAGGCGAGCTGGGGCGTGGTGACCACCAGCAGTTCCGCGGTGGGCACCAGCTGCGCCACCGAGATGGCCACGTCGCCGGTGCCGGGCGGCAGGTCCATCAGCAGTACGTCCAGGTCGCCCCAGTACACGTCGGCAAGGAACTGCTGAACCGCGCGGTGCAGCATGGGCCCGCGCCACACCACCGGCGCGTTGCCGGTGGTGAACATGCCGATCGAGATCACCTTCACGCCGTGCCCCGACGGCGGCATCATCATCTGCTCGACCTGGGTCGGCCCGCCGGTCACGCCCAGCATGCGCGGGACCGAGTGACCGTAGATGTCCGCGTCGAGGACGCCGACCTTCTGCCCGGCTGCGGCCAGCGCGGCTGCCAGGTTCACCGTCACCGAGGACTTGCCGACGCCGCCCTTCCCGCTGGCCACGGCGTACACCCGGGTCAGCGAGGAGGGCTCGGCGAATGGGATGGCCCGCTCGGCCCGGCCGCCGCGGAGCCGGCCCTGCAGTTCCCGGCGCTGCTCGTCGCTCATCACGTCCAGGTGCACGTCCACCGCGGACACGCCGGGTACGGCGGCCACGGCCGCGGTGACGTCCTTGATGATGGTCTCGCGGAGCGGGCAGCCGGACACGGTGAGGTACACCTCGACCCGGACCTTGCCGTGGCGGCCGATGTCGACGCTCTTCACCATGCCAAGCTCGGTGATGGGACGCCGGATCTCAGGGTCGTTGACCCTGGCCAGTGCGGCGGTCACCTGCTCGGCGGTGGGCGGCGAAACGACGGGGGATGCAGACATGCTGCCATCGTATGCGCGCGGGCCGGCCGGTACCGGCCGGTGAACAATCGATCGGCGGAAGGCCCGGAGCGGGTCAATCGGCGGGAGACTGCGGCGCCAGTCGGTAAACGGCACCTGAGGTGGCCCAGCGGTCGGCCGGCGAATCCTCTCCCTGATCGAGCTCCGCATTGAGCCTGGCGGCCGCCAGCGGCCCGGCGACCTCGTCCCACTCCGGTGAGCCCGGCTCCACCCGGGATACCCCGGCCGTCCACGTGACCAGCGCGCCACGGGATTCCTTGCTCGGCACGGTGACCGCCACCCGGGTGGCCCCGGCCAGCCCCGGCAGCGGCTGCTCGCCCGGCCCGGTCACCAGGTACGCGGCCCCCGGCGGGTCCCGCCACAGGTGCCAGGCCGGGTAGGCCCGGCCCGCTCCCGGCACGGTCAGCCACACGATGCCCGCGCGCCTGGTGGCCTCGGCGACCAGCGCGTACGAAGGGACCAGGCCGGCCACGCCCCATTCGTTCAGTGCCTCGAGCAGTCCTGTGCTGAGGGGCAGCCGGTCCAGTTCGCGCATGCTGAACCAGCGCGTGTCGTCTGCGTCGTCGCCGGCCGCGAGCGTGCCGCCGGCCACCGTGGCCGCGTAGTCCCTGATCACCAGGACCCGGCCGCCGGGCGCGGGCCGGTCCACGGCACCGGCGAGCTGGCCAGGGACCACCTCCAGCCCGGTTTCCTCGCGCACCTCGCGCACCAGTGCCTGCTGGTCGGTCTCGCCCGGCTCGATCCGGCCGCCGGGCAGCGACCACCGGCCCGCCTCCGGCTCGTGGCCCCGCCTGATGAGCAGGATCCGTTCGCCGTCGGTGAGGATCGCGCCGACACACGGGATGCGCTGCTCAGCCATGGGCCAAGTATCCACGCGCCACTAGGACCAGGTGCTTGACGGGCGCGCTCGCACCGATCAACGTCGGTGTCCATGAAGATGGCTCCCACCTGCCCGCGCTGCGGGGGCCCCCTTACCGAGCCCAGTCCCTGGGCCAGTGCCTGGCGGTGCGCGCGGCATGGCGAGGTGTACCCGCTGCGGTCCCCGTACTCGCCGTCCGACGACGGGCTGCGCGGCCTGCTGCGCAATGCCATGGTCCCGGCCTGGGTGCCCTGGCCGCTACCGGCCGGCTGGCTGCTCACCGGCTTCGCCGGCGCTGGTGACGACCGCACCGGAACCCGCGCCTGCGTGGTGGCCCTGTCCGGGCCCAACCCGGTCGGCGGCCTGGGCGAGATGCTGCTGGTTTCCGAGGAGCCCGGCGTCGGCCTGGGCGCTCACCTGGCCGGGCTGCCCGGCCCGGACCCGGGGGAGGGCTTCGCGGCCGGGCCGCCGCACGCCCTGGCAGGCTTCGGCCATCACGAGTTTCCGCTGTGGCACGTGGAGGCGCCGGACCGGGCCGCGTTCGCCGGCGAGGTGCTGGGCAACTGGGTGTGGGTGGTGCTGTGGCCCGACACGGCGGGAGTCCTCCTGGTCGAGACCCTGCCCCTGCGTGACCTGCGCGATCCCGGGCTGGACCTGGACCTGCCGTTCGGCGCCGCCTCGCCCCGCCTGCCGGGGACAGGCGGTTAGCCGGTGCGCATCGACCTGCACACCCACAGCACGGCGTCGGACGGCACGGATCCGCCGGCCGAGGTGGTGCGCCGCGCCGGGCAGGCAGGCCTCGACGTTCTCGCGCTCACCGATCATGACACCCTGGCCGGTCACGCCGCGGCGCGGCGGGCGCTGCCGCCGGGCCTCGCCCTGGTCACCGGCATGGAGCTGTCCTGCCGCTTGGCAGGCCACAGCGTGCACATGCTCGCCTACGGCCTCGAGGCGGCCGAGGGCTCGGAACTCGCCGCGGAATGCGCGGCGATCGTGGCCGCCCGGCGCCGCCGCGGCCGGCACATGGTGGACCGGCTCCGCGAGCTGGGGGTGGACATCACCTGGCCGCAGGTCGAGGCGCTCGCCGAGGGCGGGGTGGTCGGCCGCCCGCACGTCGCCAGGGCGATGGTGGCCGCCGGGGCGATCTTCCGGCCGGAGCAGGCGTTCACGCCGGAGTGGATCGGCGCCGGGGGACGAGCCTACGTGAGCAGGTACGCGCTGGACCCGGTGCGGGCGATCGCGCTCATCGCCGAGGCCGGCGGGGCCGCGGTGCTCGCGCATCCCGGCGCGGTCTCCCGCGGCTGGAAGATGCCCGGCGAGACGATCTCCGCGCTGGCCGCCGCCGGGCTGGCCGGCCTGGAGGTATGGCATCCCGATCATGACGAGGCGCAGCGATCGCGCCTTAGCGCCCTGGCCGCGGACCTGGACCTGGTTCCGACCGGAGGCAGCGATGATCACGGCAGCCTGACCGGTTACCGGATCGGCAGGGAAACCTGCCCGCCGGTGTCTTATGAACGGCTGACGGCCAGGTACGGGCGACACCGATGAGCGGCATCTTCGACGTGAAGCTCTTCTGGCAGGTATTCGTCACGTTGCTGGTGATCATGGACCCGCCAGGCGTGGTGCCGCCGTTCCTCGGGCTGACCAAGGGCTTGCCGGCCAAGGTGCGCAACCGGCTCGCCTGGCAGGCGGCGGTGGTCGGGCTCGGCGTGATCGTGGGATTCGCCGTGTTCGGCCAGTCGATCCTGGCCTACCTCGGGGTGGAGCTGCCGTCCCTGCAGGCTGCCGGTGGCCTGCTGCTCCTGCTGGTGGCGCTGGAGTTGCTGACCGGAAGCTACACCGAGCCCACCGAGGAGGAGCGGACCCGGGTCAACGTGGCGTTCGTCCCGCTGGGCACGCCGCTGCTGGCCGGGCCGGGGGCGATCGTCGCCACGATGGTGTTCGTGCAGCGCGCCGGCACGGTGGCGCAGTACACGGCGTTCGCGGTCGCGCTGGTGGCGGTCACCATCCTGCTGTGGCTTACCATGCGGTTCTCCGGTGTGATTCACCGGCTGCTGCGGCCCAGCGGCGTGGAGTTGCTCACCCGGATCGCCGGCCTGCTGCTCTCGGCCATCGCCGTCCAGCTGGTCGTCGGTGCGATCCGGGCCTTTGTGTCCGGCGGATGAAGAGAAGGGGCGGCTGATGGAAGCGCGAGTCAAGCGGATTGAGACCGGCAACGCCGATCGCAACGCCTGGGTGATCGGCGACGACGAAGAGGTGATCGTCGTCGACCCGGGCGAGTACCCGGATCCGGTGTTCGACGTGATCGGCGACCGGGAGATCATCGCGGTGATCTGCACACACGGCCACGCGGCCCACACCGGGGCAGCGCCGGCGGTGGCCGGGCGGGACGAGTCCCCGATAGCGCTGCATCCCAAGGACCGCCTGACCTGGCGCGAGGCGCACAGCGACGGGCTGCCGGAGATCGAGATGGAGGATGGCGGTTCCTTCGAGGTCGCCGATGTCGCGCTCGAAGTGCTGCACACCCCCGGGCACACCCCCGGTTCTGTCAGCCTCTACTGCGAAGCTCTGGGTGTGGTGTTCACCGGGGACGCGCTGCTCGTCGGCGGGCCGTGCGCGCACGAGGGCAGCTATCCCGATTTCGCCGGGCAGTTGTCGGCGATCGGGGCGGAGCTGCTCACGCTGCCGGGTACGACCAGGGTGCTGCCGGGCCACGGCAAGGAGACCACGATCGCGGCGGCGGAGAAGAGCTTCGACTCATGGGTGACGGCGGGACCAGTGGATTCGAGTGCCAGCGGAGACTAACCAGCCTGTCCTGGACGGCATGCCGCGGCGGCTGTACCCGTGCACGCCGACCCGGCTGAATACGTGGCTGGACTGCCCGCGCCGGTACCGGATGGCCTACCTGGACCGCCCCGCCCCGGCCAAGGGCCCGCCGTGGGCGCACAACAGCTTCGGCGCGAGCGTGCACAACGCGCTGGCCGGCTGGTGGCGGCTGCGCCGGCCGGAGCGCACCGTGGCGGCCGCGGGCGAATTGCTGGACACGGGCTGGATCGGGGAGGGGTACGCCGGCCCCGGGCAGTCCGCGGAGCAGCGCGCCAGGGCGCGTGACATGGTCGAGCGCTACGTGGCCACCGTGGACCCGGGAGTCGAGCCGCTGGGCGTGGAGCGGACCGTCGGCACCCCCACCGAGCAGATCGTGCTGAGCGGCCGGATCGACCGGCTGGATGCCCGGCGCGGCCCAGCCGGACAGGCCGAGCTTGCCGTGGTGGATTACAAGACCGGCCGCCGGCCGCTGTCCACCGACGATGCCCGGACCTCGCTGGCGCTCGCGCTGTACGCGCTGGCCGCGGCGCGGATCTTCCACGCGCCGTGCCGCCGGGTGGAACTGCACCATCTGCCCACCGGCGAAATACACGCCTGGGAGCACACCGCGGCGGCCCTGGACCGGCACGTGCGGCGGGCCGAAGGGATCGCGGCCGAGTGCCGCGGCGCCGACGAGCGGTTCCGCGCGGGGCTGCCCGGCGGGCAGGCGGACGAGGTGTTCCCGCCGCGCCCGGGTCCCGGCTGCGGATGGTGTGACTTCCGCGCGCAGTGCCCGGAGGGGTCCGCGGCCGGGCCGGCGCACCGGCCCTGGGACGGGCTCGGCGATGCCGGGGGTTCGGCGGGCCGGGCCGGTTAGTTGCTCAGGCGGACCCGGCGTGGCCCTTGCCGCGGCGGCGGCGCCGGCGCCGCGGGGTGCCGGTATGGCCCGCCGGATGCCCGGACGCGGGCTCGGGCGCGGTGGCCTCGCCCCCGATCGGCACGCCGCCCCTCGTCCGCCGCCGGGACCGGGAGCCCGGCGCGCGGGTGTGCTCGGCTCCGCCGGACCAGCGGTCCGCCGCCGAGCGGTGCTTGCCGGTCTCGCCGAGGTCTTCCAGTTCCTCGGCCTCCAGCCCCTGGCGGCCGCTGGTCTCGGGGGCCAGCTTGCTGCCCGCGCCCGCCGGGATGCCCAGCGCGCTGAACAGGTGCTCGGAGGTGGAGTAGGTCTCCGGCGGCTCGGGGTGACCGAGACCGAGCGCCTCGTTGATGAGCTTCCAGCGCTGCAGGTCGTTCCAGTCCACGAACGTGACCGCCACTCCGGACCGGCCTGCCCGGCCGGTCCGGCCGATCCGGTGCAGGTACGCCTTGTCGTCCTCGGGGCATTCGTAGTTCACGACATGGGTGACGTCTTCGACGTCCAGGCCGCGCGCGGCCACCTCGGTGGCGACGAGCACGTCCACCTTGCCGTGCCGGAACGCGCGCAGGGCCCGTTCCCGCTGCGCCTGGCCCAGATCACCGTGCACCGCCGCGGTGGCGAAGCCGCGGGTGGTCAGCGCGCCCGCGACCTGGTCGGCGGTCCGCTTGGTGCGGCAGAACACCATGGTCAGCCCGCGGCCGTCGGCCTGCAGCACCCGGACCAGCATCTCGATCTTGTCCATCTGATGGGCGCGGAAGACGTGCTGCTCGGTCAGCGGCACAAGCTCGGTCTCGTCGTGCTGTTCGGCCCGCACGTGCATCGGGCGGCTTAGGTACCGCCGGGCGAGCGTGACCACCTCGCCGGGCATGGTGGCCGAGAACAGCATGGTCTGCCGGCCTGCCGGGGTGAGCTCCAGGATTCGCTCCACGTCGGGCAGGAACCCGAGGTCGAGCATCTTGTCGGCTTCGTCGAGCACCAGCGTGCCCACGTCCGACAGGCTCAGATGCCCCTGGCGGACAAGGTCCAGGAGGCGCCCGGGGGTGCCCACCACGACGTCCACGCCCGCGCGCAGCGCGTCGATCTGCGGTTCATAGGCGCGCCCGCCGTACAGCGTGATCACCCGCGCCCCGCTGGCCTTGCCGGTCGCCTCCAGGTCATAGGAGACCTGAATCGCCAGTTCCCGGGTGGGGACGACGACCAGGGCCCGGGTGTGGCCCGAGCGCGCCGGCGGCTGGCCGTCCAGCCGCTGCAGCAGCGGGATGCCGAACGCCAGCGTCTTGCCCGTTCCGGTCCTGGCCTGGCCGATGACGTCCTGGCCGGTCAGCGCGATGGGGAGGGTCAGCGCCTGGATCGGGAAGGAAGCGGTGATCCCCTGGGCCGCCAGGCTCTCGCAGATCGGCCCGGCGACGCCGAGGTCGGTGAACAATGGGCCGGCGGTGCTTTCCGCTTTCCCTGCGCCCGCGGTCAGGTCTTCGCCCTGTTCCCGGGCGGCAGGCATATATGTTGTCAGAGTTCCAGCTCTCCATATGGGCGCCGCGTGCGCCCCCGTTACAGCCCCACCTGTGTCTAGGACATAGAACACAGCGGAACGCATCTCGCATTCCCGTGTGACCGCAGGCCAGTCTAGCAACGGGAGGTAGGCTGCGCTGGTGGCAGGCACGGACGCGCCGGAGACGGACGCACTGACTGATCTGTTCGGCCTGCTCGCCTACGCCGAACTCGTGGCCTTCTTCAATCTGTCCGGCGACGCCGAGCTCGCGTCGTCGCTGGCGGACAAGGCGGCCCTCGGCGAGATGGCCGTCGCCGAGTTCGGTCACTTCCGCGCCCTGCACGACGAGCTCACCAAGAGGGGGGCCGTGCCGGAGCAGGCCATGGAGCCGTTCGTGGCGCCGCTGGACGCCTTCCATGCCAGGACGGCCCCCGCGGACTGGCTCGAAAGCCTGGTCAAGGCCTATGTGGGGGACGGGCTCGCGGCCGACTTCTACAGCGCGGTGGCCGAGCGCCTTGAGCCACAGGCACGGGCTCTGGTCCTGGAGGTCCTCGCGGACACCGGCCACGCCGACTTCGTGATCTCCCGGGTGCGTGCCGCCATCGAGGCCGATCCGACACTGGCCGGGCGGCTCGCGCTGTGGGCGCGGCGGCTGGTCGGCGAGGCGCTGGCGCAGGCGCACCGGGTGGTGGCGGAGCGGCCGTCGCTGGCCAATCTGGTCGCCGGCGCGGATGGTGAGACGGGCAGGCAGGGCGACATCGGGCGGATGTTCGCGCGCATCACCGATGCCCACGACCAGCGGCTGGCAGCGCTGGGGCTATGAGGGGCCTGGCGCGGTAGTCACAGGCCCCCGAAACCGATCCGTCGCTGCTCGGTGCCGTTGAGTTCCACGTAACCGACCTTCTCGGCCGGAATCAGGACTTTCCCGCCCTTTTCGTCGCGGACGACGAACATGCCGCCGTTGCTCAGGGCCGTTGCCAGGGAGCGCTCGATCTCGTCCGGGGAGGAGGGCGTGTCGAGCACCAGTTCTCTCTGGATGGACTGGATACCTATTTTGACTTCCACGGTGGTCCTTTCACTGGTCCGCAGCAACAGGGTCGCTGGCCCGCGGCCAGCCGCTGATCCCGCGCCAGGCCAGCCTGGCCATGAGCTGCTCCGCGGCGTCCTTCGGGATCGCCCGGTCGGTGCCCAGCCAGTAGGTGGCGCTGACCTGGGCCATTCCGACCAGGCCCATGCCCAGCAGGTGCGCCTCCTCCTCGCCGATGCCGGTGTCCTCGGAGATGACCTCGCTGATCATGTCCGCGCAGTCCCGGCTTGACTCATCCAGCCGGGCGCGCACCGCAGGCTCGTTGCGCAGGTCAGACTCGAACACCAGGCGGAACGCCTGGCCGGTGCTCCCGACGAAGTCGAAGAAGGCGGTGAACGTGGCGGTGACCCGCTGCTTGTTGTCGGTCGTGGACCCCAGGGCGGCCCGGACCGTCGCGGTGAGCGCTGCCACGCTCTCGTCCAGCAACGCCAGGTAGAGCTCCAGCTTGCCGGGGAAATGCTGGTACAGAACGGGCTTGCTCACCCCCGCCCGCTCGGCGATCTCGTCCATCGCGGCTGCGTGGTAGCCCTGCGCAACAAAGACTTCCTGTGCGGCGGCCAGCAGTTGCCTGCGCCTGGCGGGCTTGGGCAGCCGGTTCCCGGTCTGGCGGACCTGGGGTGTCGTCGTCACCTGTGCCTCCAATGAGCCCTCCGCATCCCTCTCACCGGTAGTCGTCCTCATCGAGTTCCACTTCCCGATACTGCTCCATCGCGTCGGCCTCATCCACGTCGAGGGGGAGGCCGGCGCCAACTGAGTGCGGCGGGACCGGAAGATCCTCCGGGTCGTTGATCGTCTCACGCCGCTGTTCCGCGAGATCGGGCGCTGGCTGTCCCAGATCGCGCTCGCTCATCAGTGATCCCCTTCGCGTGTCCGGCCGACTCTGCGCTCTATTCTCTCGTGTAACGCGGCATCGCGGTGCCACGGGTGTTTCATCGTGACACTCCAGGCCGCCGAAGAGCACAATCTGGCTAATCGGGGTACACAAGCATCATGCGTGCCATGTGGAGAGGCGAGATCTCGTTCGGGCTCGTCATGATTCCCATCCGGCTCTATGCCGCGACCGAGCACCGGGACGTCTCGTTCCGCCAAGTCCATAAGGAGGACGGGGGGCGGATCCGGTTTCGCCGGGTTTGCTCGATCGACGGCGAGGAGGTCCCCTACTCCGACGTGGCCAAGGGGTACGAGTTGCCCAACGGCGAGATGGTGGTGCTCACCGACGACGACCTGGCCGAACTGCCGCTGCCCACCGCGCACAGCATCGAGGTGCTGCACTTCTCCCCGGTTGATCAGGTCGACCCGATCATGTGGGAGCGCAGCTACTACACCGAGCCGGAGCCCCAGGGAGTGCGTGCCTACGCGCTGCTGCGGGACGCGCTGGAGCGGTCGGGCATGGTGGCGGTGGCGAAGGTGGCGCTGCGCAACCGGGAGACGCTGGCCGCGATGCGCACCCGCGACGGGGTGCTCGTGCTGGTCACCTTGATGTGGCCGGACGAGGTACGGGTGCCCGATTTCGAGTTCCTTGAGGAAGACGTCGAGGTGCGGTCCCAGGAACTCAAGATGGCCGGGTCCCTGATCGACTCGATGACCGTGGACTTCGACCCGTCCCAGTACAGCGACCAGTACCGGGAGGCGGTGGAGGAACTGGTCGAGGCCAAGATCGAGGGGCACGAGGTGACCGCGCCGCCACCACCGCCGGAGAAGCCGGTGACCAGCCTGGCGGACGCGCTGCAGGCCAGCCTCGCGGCTGTCGGTGAGAATCCCGGCCGACGTGACGTCGGTGCCGGGCGCAAGCCGCGGCGCAGCGCTTAGTGCTTATCGCCGCGGCTCGGCTGGTCCCCGGCCTGCCGGGCACCGCCGTGCTGGAGCCCGGCTACCTCAGTTTCCAGGGCGGCCGCATCACCGAGGTCGGCCAGGGCCCGCCGCCGGGGGCACCCGACCTGGATCTGGGCACCGGTGTGCTCGTGCCGGGCCTGGTGGATCTGCAGGTCAACGGCTACTACGGCGTCGATCTCGCCGACTGTGACCCCGAGGGCTGGGCGCTGGTGGCACGGCGGTTGCCGGAAACCGGCACGACGTCGTTCCTCCCGACGTTCATTACCGCTCCGGTACCAGCGCTGGCCACGGCGTTGCGTTCGGCCGCAAAGGCAGCGGAAGCGGTGACCGCGGGAGCGCGTGTCCTCGGCGTGCACCTGGAGGGGCCCTTCCTGTCCCCGGCCCGCGCGGGCGCGCACCGGCGGGACTGGATCGTGCCGCCGTCCCCGGGCGCGGTCACCGAACTGCTTGAGGCCGGGCGGGGGCTGCTGCGGCTGGTGACGCTGGCACCCGAGGCCGACGGTGCGCTGGCCGCGATCGGGACGCTGACCGCGGCGGGGGTGCTGGTCAGCGTGGGCCACAGCGACGCCACCGCCGCGGAGGTGGCCGCGGGCACGGCCGCGGGCGCCCGGATGGTCACCCACCTGTTCAACGCGCAGCGCGGGCTGCACCACCGGGAGCCTGGCGTCGTCGGCCAGGCGCTGACCGACCAGCGGCTGACCAGCGGGCTCATCGTGGACCTGAGCCACGTGTCCGCCGCCGCCTGCGCGATCGCGTTCGCCGCCGCGCCGGGCCGGATCTGCCTGGTCACCGACGCGGCCGCCTGCGCGGGCATGCCGCCGGGACGCTATCTGCTCGGCGGCCAGCCGGTGGACCTGCCGCCCGGCGGCGCCCCGGTGCGGCCCGGCGGGACACTGGCAGGCTCCGCGCTGCGGATGGACCGGGCCGTGGGCAACGCCGTCGCGGTGGGGCTGGGGCTCCCGGAGGCGGTGGCCGCGGCCAGCCGGATCCCGGCGGACCTCATCGGGCGGCCGGACCTGGGGCGGCTGGCCGCCGGGGCCGCCGCGGACCTGGCCTGGCTCGGCGACGACCTGCGCACCCGGGCCACCTGGGTGGGCGGCGAGCAGGTCTACGGCTCGCGGTAGACCTTGTGCTGCGCGGCCTGGGCGCGCGGGCGGAGCACCATCAGATCCACGTTGAAGTGCGCGGGGCGGGTGACCGCCCAGGTGATCGCGTCGGCGATGTCGTCGGCGGTCAGCGGCTCGCGGACGCCCCGGTACACCGCGGCGGCCTTGTCGGCGTCACCGCGGAACCGGTTCACCGCGAACTCGTCCGTGCGGACCATCCCCGGTGCGATTTCGATCACCCGGACCGGCTGGCCGGACAGTTCCAGCCGGAGCGTGCCCGCCATCGCGTGCTGGGCGTGCTTGGCGGCCGCGTACCCGCCGCCGCCCTCGTAGGTGATGAACCCAGCGGTGGAGGTCAGCATCACTATGGTGCCGTCGCCGCTGGCGATCAGCTGTGGCAGCAGCGCCTTGGTCAGGTGCAGCGAGCCGAGCACGTTGACCTCGAACATGGCCTGCCAGTCGGCCGGGTCCGCGTTTGCCACGTCCTCCATGCCGATCGCGCCGCCCGCGTTGTTGACCAGCACGTCGCACCGGTCGAGCGACCGGGCGAACGCCGCGACGGCTGCCGTGTCGGTGACGTCGAGGAGTTCGGCCTGTGCCGAACCTCCCCGCTCCCGGGCCCGGGCGGCGGCCTCCTCCAGCCGGCCGGCCCGCCGGGCGGCCAGGACCACGTGATACCCGGCGCCCGCCAGGCTGGCGGCCGTGGCCGCGCCGATACCGCTGCTCGCCCCGGTGACCACCGCGACTGGCTGCATGATCCCGCCCCTCAGCGTGATATCTCGCGTACCCGGCCGTCGAAAAGATCGGCGACCAGCAGATTACCCGCGGCCTCGACACCGACCCCGAATGGCTGGTCAACCTCGGCGCTGGCCGCCGGGCCGCCGTCCCCCGAGAACCCGGGCGTGCCGTTGCCGGCGACGGTGTAGATGTCGCCGGCGGTCATCGCCACCCCGTAGAACGTCCCGGTGGCGGCCGCCACCACGCGCACCCGGTTGTTGCCCATGTCGAACGGCACCGAGCCGGAGACGGTGTCGGCCACCGCGATGTTGCCCGCTCCGTCCACGGCCACCGAATCCGGGTTGTGGAACTCGCCGCTGGCCGCTGGGCCGCCGTCCCCGGCGAACCCGGGCGTGCCGTTCCCGGCCACGGTGTAGATGTCGCCCTTGGTCATCGCCTGCCCGTAGAACGTCCCGGTGGTGGCGGCGACCGCGCGCACCCGCTCGTTGCCGGTGTCGGCGATCACCAGGTTCCCCGCGCGGCCGGGCACCACCGACCCTGGCCCGTTCAATTCGGCCGTGGTGGCGCGCCCGCCGTCCCCGGCGAAACCGGCGGTGCCGTTGCCGGCGACGGTGTAGATGTCGCCCGCAGTCATGGCCTTCCCGTAGAACGTGCCGGTCGTGGCGGCCACCACCCGGATGCGGCTGTTGCCCTGGTCCGCGATCAGCAAGTTCCCGGCCGCGTCCACAGATATCCCGAGGGGGGACATTCCGGCATTGGTGGCCGGGCCGCCGTCCCCGGAATACCGCGGGAGGCCGTCCCCGGCGACGGTGTAGATGTCGCCCGCGGTCATCGGCACCCCGTAGAAGGTTCCCGACCCTGCGGGCACCATCTGGACGATGTCGCTCCCGCCGCCCTCGGTGAGCAACAGATCACCGGCCTGGTCCACCGCCACGCTGTCCGGGTTACGCAACTGCGCCTGGGTAGCGGGAACGCCGCCTGGCGCGTCGCCCCGCTTCCCGTCGCCGGCCACGGTGTAGATGTCGCCCTTCGTCATCGCCTGGCCGAAGAAGGTGCCGGTGGCAGCCGCCGCGACGCGGATCCGGTTGTTGTTGATATCGGCGATGACCACGTTGCCTGCGGCGTCCGCCGTCACGGCGAAGGGCGCGGTCATCTGAGCGGTCGTGGCGGGTGCGCCGTCGCAGCAGAAGCCCGCGCCGCCCAGGCCGGCCACCGCGTAGATGTCCCCGGCGGTCATGTGCTGGGCGTAGAAGGTGCCGGTGGCCGCCGCCACGACCCGCACCCGGCTGTGCCCGAGGTCGCTGAGGACCACGAGGCCGTTCGGCTCGACGGTGAGGCCCTCCGGGTCGCTGATAAAGGCCTGCGTGGTGGGACCACCGTCACCGATGCCCCCGGTGCCGCCGCCGGCGATCGTGTAGATGTCGCCCGCGGTCATCTGCTGGCCGTAGAACGTGCCGGTGCGGGCCGCCACCGCCCGCACCCGGTTGTTGATGGTGTCGGCGATCAGCAGGTTCCCGGCCGCATCCAGGGCTACCCCGCTCGGGTCGTCGAACGACGCCTGGACGGCGGGCCCGCCGTCCCCGGAGGAGCCCCCGGTGCCGTCTCCCGCGACCGTGTAAATGTCGCCGGCGGTCATCTGCTGGCCGTAGAACGTGCCGGTGGTGGCGGCCACCACCCGCACCCGTTCGGTGTCGGAGTCGGCGAACACCAGATTCCCCGCCGCGTCCACCTTGATGCCGAAGATGAAGACCCCCAGCCCTGCCTTGGTCGCCGGGCCACCGTCCCCGGAGAACTGGATTCCCGTGGTGGTGCCGGCCAGCGTGTAGATGTCACCCGCCGTCATGGCCTTGCCGTAGAAGGTGCCGGTGCTGGCCGCCACCACTCGAACCCGTGCCCCGCTTTCCGGCGAGGGTATCCCCGCGTCCGCGATCACCAGGTTGCCCGCGCCGTCCACGGCCACGTCTACGGGACTGCTCAGCGCCGTCTTTGTGGCCGGCACGCCGGTACCGCCCAGCCCGCTGCCGCCGTTGCCGGCCACCACGTACAAGTGCCCGGCGGTCATCGCCTGGCCGTAGAACGTGCCGGTGGCATGGGGCAACACCTCCACCCGGCGCCGGAACGGGTCGGCGATCACCACGTTCCCCGCACGATCGACCGCGACGCCGCAGGCGACGATCGAGGCGTTAGTGGCCAGCCCACCCGCGCCGAACGGCCCGGCCGCGCCGGTACCGGCGGGTGTTGCCAGCGTGTCGGTCTGCGCGTTCACCTGCCGCACGGACGCGTCCGCGATATACAGGCGGCCTGCCGAGAACGCCACGTCACTGGGCCCAGGCGGGCTGCCGCAGGCAAGCGGCGGGGCGTTCACGCTGTTGAGGGATATCCCCAGCGCGGGGCCCGGCCCGCCGACACCCCCGGCGACCGTGGTGATCACCCCGCCAGCGGCGCGGTGCGTGCCCGCCGCTGCACTGCCCGCCGCTGGGCTGTCGGCTACTGGGCTGGCCGCCGCCGGGGCCGCGAGTGCCCCGCCTCCGGCGATCAGCGCGACCGAGGTAGCCACTGCCAGAACCGGCATCCGCTGGGACATGAGCAGACCACCTAAGCTCGAGCGAGCGCAGGGCATACCGCGCAAATGTAGCGCCCCTCCGGGCCGCCGCCCACGGTCAGCACTTATCCGGAAGACGAATCGGGAGTGACATGAGCGGCATGGCCTCAGGGCTCAGCCCAGGTGCGCCGACTAGCCCGGATAGCACGTAGGGCCGACGACGTACCGGCGGCCGGCCGGCGTGGTCCAGGTCATGACGCCGGGGCTCGCTTGCTCCAGGGCCCATCCCTGTGACTGTTTGACCTCGTGGTGATGCCGGCACAGCGGTGCAAGATTCACATAACGACGCATGTGCCGAAGGGGACCCGGCGGACATGATCACCCGTGCGCGCTGGGGCCTGGCCCCAGCCGTAGCTGCCCGCCAGCCCGCTTCTGATGCCGTGCGTCGACCATCAGGCCGACAGTTATGGGCGGGGCCAGGAGCACGGTGGCGGCAGTGAAAAGTGCCGTCGCGAACGCCAGGAAGTCGTCGGGTTGCCACAGCAGGAGGGCGGCGAGGACACTGGCCGCGGCAAAGCTCACGCAGACGCCCGTCCAGGCGTCACGGGCCGTTGGGCGCCGGGCGGCCAGATCGGCGGGGAGGTCAGCGGTAAGCGCGTCGAGCTCGGCGCGGGACCGCGCCGAGGACGCCTGGGCCACCCGCGTGTCGTGTTCATCCTCGGTCAGTCGGCCTTGCGCCAGCGCGGCCTTGAACGTACCGATCACCTGCTCGTGCTGCCATGACATCGGCGGCAATTGTTGCCCGCCGGAGGGCTTCACGCGCCGTGAGGAGACCATCTTGAACACACCGAGAGCCCAAAAAACCAGATAGACAACCGAGGCCAAGATGGCCAACGTCCATACCGTGGTGTGGGGCCCACCGGGGAGGAGAATGACCGCCACGATGCCCGGCAGAAACGCCGCGTATTCGAACCACCAGGCTCTCTTTGTCGCCCGCCATGGGCTGCGCGGGGACGGGGCTCCGGTGAGCGCGGTGGGGATGTCGGCGATGACCTCGGCCAGTTCGGCATGTGTGCGCGATGCATAGACCCGATCTGCCCGCGCGCCAAGCTCATCCTCGGTCAGCCGACCTTGCACGAACGCGGCCCGGAGAGCACCGATCACCTGCTCGCGGTCGGAGTGGGACGCGCGGAGCCCGCCGCGGCCCCGGCCCTCTGCAGCTGCTACCTCATCCCCCAGCCCAGCCATCACCGCGCCTCCGCACCAGCGTGATGCAGGGAAGCCTAACGCTACTGTCATTCGCTGGCCATCCCCGCAGTGCCAGACCAGGTAGTCGGCACGGCAGGGCGTGGTTGGGCTCACCCGGGATAGGTGCTGGGTAGGTAGTGCAGCGGCGCCCGCTGGGCGTGGTCCAGATCAAGGTGCCTGACCAGGGCTGCTCCAGGTGCCAGCCGGGGGCTTGTTTGGCCCCATGATGCCGTCGGCAGAGGGGCGCGTGCATGACATAACAACGCACGTCGGTCGGATAAATAAGGGCGGAGGCGACCTGTTATGCGGCGCCCGCAATGAGCCGTGTACCGCGTGGCGCCCGCAAACCCCGCCCGGATGGGTGCCGCCGGTCCCGGTCCGGCCGGTTGGTTCGCAGGTCGACGCGGGTCTGGTCGGTGCGAGCCCCGGGCGGAGCCGGATCACGGCCGGTCCTGCCGGGCGGCCCGCCCTCGAGTCCCCAGCCGTCCCGGCGCGGCCGCGGCGGCAGCTGACCGCGCGAGCGCCGCTCCTGCCAGGCGTCGACCACCCCGTACCCCAAAAAGCCCGATGCCGCGATGACCGCCGCGACCCCAGACAAAAAGGCCAGGGGCACCAAGCCCGTGGCACTGGTCAGGGCTATGACCCCCGCCAGGGCAAACGGGACAAGCAGACAGATCCCTGACCTAAGGACCGCTTTCGCCAGCGTCCGGGCTGGCGTACCGGCAGGCCTAGCAGCAGGCCCGACGGCGGACTCGGCGGGCGGCTCGGCGGGGATGTCGGCGGTGAGGGCGGCCAGCTCCGAGTAGGTTCGCGACGCGAACGCCTGGCCCGCCCGCGTGTCCAGTTCGTCTTGGGTCAGCCGACCCTGCGCGAACGCGTCCTTGAGCACCTCGATCACCTGCTCGCGGTCCTCGTGCGACGCCCGCATGCGGCCACCCACCGCGCCGCCGGTCATCTCGTCTCCCGGACCTGCCACTACCGACACCTCCCCCAACCGGGCGCCATGCCGGGCCAAGCGTAGCGCGATTGCCCTCCGACGAGCCATTCCCGCAGGCGGGCTAAACCGGGCAGACGGTGGGGGCGGTGGTGTAGGTGCGCCCGGCCGGGGTCTGCCAGACCAGGACGCCGGGTTCGGGCTGCTCCAGCCGCCAGCCCTCGGCCTGCTTGCACCTATGGTGATGCCCGCACAGCGGCGCGAGATTACGAAAACGACGCACGTCAGCACCCTCCCCGCAGGCGTGGTCGCCGGGTCAAGCGTCGGCATAGCCGATCGTGTAGGGGTGTCGGCGGTGGCGCCACCGATGGGCTGACCGCGAGCCGGGCGATCGCGGATGGGCAGGATCGCGTCGAGCTGCTTCGGCGGTGTGCTGCTGACCGTGGTCGGCCCACGGGAGCCGGCCACCCGAGCCGGCCGTTGGCGGGCGCTGGGATGCCTGACCGCCCGGGCCAGGTGTCGGCCCCCCCGGTAGCTGCCCGGTAGCACGCCTATCCTGCCAGCCGCTGAGGATCCGCCCCACAGCGAAGACCAACGCAACGGAGTAGGCGAAGGTGGCCGCCACGACCAGGTTGGCTCCTGCCATGGGTTCGCCTTCGCTGGTCCTGGGCAAGAAGAACGCCAACAGCCAGGTGCCTGCATATATCGCGGTTGCCGCCGCGAGCACCGCGCCGGGCCGCAGAACTCGCGCCTCGCCCCGTACTGCGCCGGGCTCGGGCGGCTGGGCAGCGGTCGGCGCAGCGGGCAGGTCAGCAATGACGGCGGCCAGTTCCGTGTAGGTCCGTGCTGTGAGCGCCTGGCCCACGCGGGCGTCGAACTCCTCGTTATCCAGCCGACCCTGCACGAACGCGACCTTGAGCTGTTCGGTCGCCTGCTCGCGGTCGGCGTGGGACGCGCGGAGGTGGCCACCGTCCCGGCCTTCTGCGGCCGGCTGGTCTCCCGGATCTGTCACCGCCGGCACCTCCCCACCCACGCGAATGCAGGGCCAAGCGTAATGCGGTTGCCCACCGGTGGCCATCCCCGGCAGGAGGTTATACCGGGTACTCGGTGGGGGTGGTGATGTAGGTGCGTCCGGGCGGGGTCGGGCCGTGCTCGCGTCCCCATCCCGACACACCAGCGCACCCCACCGAGCCCGCCACGGTCGTGGGTGGGGACGCCCACGGCCATGCCTACGGGGGGAACACCAGGGGATGGCATGGGGGATGGGATGGCATGCGGGGGATTTCCCCCGGAATAGGCCTCGAACGCAGCAACGCTGAAGCCCCGGCCGGGCCGGCTGGCCGGTGAAGCATGTATCTACCTGGTCGGCCCAGTGCTCCGTATTCGTGACGGCATTGTCCGGATATGGGGGAGTGCCATGGCCGGAACCGGATCACCGGCCATACCGGGGAGAAGTACGTGCTAGGGATCATGCTCATCACTGCGGCCGGGATCTTCGCCATCGGAATCGTGGTCGGGATCGTGGCTGTCGTCAGCCATGGCATCCACCGGGAGGAGAAGCGCTTCCAGCAGGAGCGGCTCTTCCGCAAGAAGCATGGTATGTGGGCCGGGCCTGATGCGCCGAAGTACTTCCTCGCCGGGCAAGCCCTGGACGGGGTGAGCCTGGCGGCCAGGCGTCTGAACGGCCTCCATGTCCGCCGTCTGCCTTCATCAATCCGCCACGACGCCGACTAGGGCGTGCGGGGCTGACTCCCGCCAGATCACGGTATAAGTCAACGGGCGGCATCACTTTGGTCAGCCTGCCTCGCTACCCGGGAGGATTGCTGCGTGGCAGACACAGCGCGTGCCCGCCGTGAGGCGATCCGGCAGCTCGATGACCTTCGCCGCAGGCTTGCTGCGGCTGAGGACGCGCTGGCCGAGGCGCGGGCCACGACGAAACGCGCAGAGATCGAGTTCGATGCCGCCAGCGACCGTTTCACCGAGGCCGAGAACGCTCTGGATGCGGCCCGCGCTGAGCGAGCCCAGGCGCGTCCAGCACGGTACGCGGCCCGGCAGGCTCACGAGCGGGCGATTACCACGGTGCCCGGCTGCGGCGCGCGTGAATGAGCTGGCAGTCCTGGCCATCCTCCGACAGGCGCCCCCTGAATCCCTGTGACGCAGCGGTCCAGGGGCCCGAAAGGATCGCGCAGCAACGCCGCGACT
>CAWDXD010000001.1:0-68010 GCA_963806145.1 uncultured Actinomycetes bacterium | reverse complement strand
GTCACGAAGGAATGGGGGCTGCGTGATGGACGTGCGGGGGAACCCTTGGGAGCATGACCCTGGCCCGCCCAGCTCGAGTGGCTGGGCAGAGTTGTTCGCCGGTACACCGAACTACCGTGGCTTGGGCCGGGCGGTCGTGGGCCGTGAAGCGTTCCGCTGGCACCACGGGCCGATGTTCTTCCGCGGACGGCTCGACGGCTCGGCCAAAGTCCTGGTGGTCGGCCAGGAGGGTGCCCAGGACGAGTCGCTCTCGCACCGTTCGTTCACCGGTGGCACGGGAGCCCGGATGCAGTACCTGCTGCGTTTCCTCGGCTTTGACCGCTCCTACCTGTTCCTGAACTCCTTCGTGTACCCGATCTTCGGGCAGTACACGCCCGACCTGCGGCCACTCGCGCAGGACCCGCGGTCGCCGATCGTCATCCACCGCAATCAGATCTTCGACAAGGCCGTGATCGAGGGCGACGTGCGTTTGGTCATCGCCGTGGGCCGGGCTGCGAAGGAGTCGGTCGCGACCTGGATCGAGGCGCACGGCGGTACCGCGCAGCCGGAGACTCTGCACACGGCGTCGCTGGGAGCCCTGCCGAGCCGGGTCCGGGCGGTGGGGGTGCTGCACCCCGGCAGCGCGGCATCGGGGTCGACGGCCGCGATCAAGGCTGACTTCGTGCGTGCGATCGGGCACGTCAGCGACTGGCTCCAGGCCGACCCCGGCTGGCTTCCGGCCGACACCGGCGTCGCCCGGGATCTCGCGGCGCCGTTTCCGTACTCCTCGCTGGCGATCGGTTTCCGGGACTTCCCGTTCGGCACCTGCCCGCGTCTGGGCCGCGGCGGGACGTCGAGTAACCGCAGCGATGACCAACGGGCGATCCGCCTGTTTTCTGAGGCGGGGAAGTACAACGCGCGCGGCGCGCACCTCCGCGACCCCTCGCCGGCGGATGGCAGCGATGAGGGCTACGCCGACGATCCCGGTGACCTGCCCTATGAGCCGCCACGTGCGGCCCCGCGCAGGTTCGACCCCGGCCCGCCCGCCGACATCGCGCGGCTCCTGGCCGGTGGCGAGCCGGGCTTCGCCTGGCCCGGCTTCGCCGCGCTTGGCGTCACCGCGCACCCGTCGTTCGGCATGGGGCCGATCTACCGGGGACGCTTCCGGGGACTCAGCCTGCTCGTCCTCGCCGACCAGGGGTCCGATGACGACACCTTCACCGGGCGGGCGCTGTCGGGCGAGGCCGGCCAGCACTTCCAGGGCTTCCTGGAGGCGGCGGGCCTGACCAGGCGCTACCTGATCATCCGCACCCTGCCGGTCGACACACTGGATCTGACCCCGGCTAAGCGCCTGGCCTTCGCCGACCACCCCCTCGTCCAGGCGCTCCACCGTGAGCTGCTGCGGCGGCTGCGCGCAAAGAACGCCGGAGTCACCGCTCTGTTGGCGATGGGCCCCGGGGCTCGCCGGCTCGCGCCGGCCGTGGTCCCGGCGGGCTTGGACGTGCTCGGCCTCGCCGCGCCCGGCGAGCCCAATTTCCGGGCATCCTGGCAGGCGGTGCTCACCCAGCTCGCCAGCCGCGCCTATACCCGGGACCTGGCCAAGCCCACCTTCACCGCCCCAACCGCCCGCAGCCAGCTGCCCCGGATC
Source organism: uncultured Actinomycetes bacterium (assembly GCA_963806145.1). Classification (GTDB taxonomy): domain Bacteria; phylum Actinomycetota; class Actinomycetes; order Streptosporangiales; family Streptosporangiaceae; genus DASXKD01. The sequence continues at coordinate 66,383 of CAWDXD010000001.1, read as the reverse complement.
GATCTGCCCTATGGCACGCTTCGCTGGGCCGGGACATCGGGGGACCGGGCGGTGCGCCCGGTTGACACCGACACCGGCAAGCCTTCGCCGGACTACCTCAAGCTCTTCCTTCCCGCCTGGGCGGCGAATCTGGATCCTGCCCCGCTCACGGCGGACGAGCAGCTCGCGGCCAAGCAGCTCACCTGACCATGCCTGCCGACCCGATCTCCCGCTACGGCCTGCGCGGCCGGGTGGTCACCATGGACGCGTCCCGGACGATCCTCAGTGACGGGATCGTGTGGGTCGCCGACGGATCGATCAGCGACGTGACCCCCGCCAGCGACAGGCCTCCCGCTCACGCCGGATCCCCGGTGATCCCGACCGCCGGGACGATCTACCCCGGCATGATCGAGCTTCACAATCACCTCGCCTACAACGCCCTGCCGCTGTTCCCGATCCCCCGGCTCTACGCCAAGCGAGAGGAGTGGCAGGGGACGCGCGGCTACCGGCGCTACGTGAGCGGCCCCGCCGGCGTGATCGCCTCGGTGCCGGAGCTGATCCGGGCGACCATCCGGTACGTCGAGTGCAAGAGCCTTATCGCGGGCACCACAACGTCGCAGGGGCTCACGCTCCGGACGGAACCGATCAGGCACCTGTACCAGGGCATCGTCCGCAACGCCGAGCTGCCGGACGCGCCCGGGCTGGTACCCGCACGACCCAAGATCGGCGACGTGAGGCCGGACGACCTCGACGCGTTCCGCAAGTCACTCACCGGCAAGGGTGCCCGGATCATCCACCTCGCTGAAGGGCTGCCGACATCAGCGGCCCGCCAGCACTTTCTCGATCTCCACGCCCCCGACGGCACCTGGGCCATCGCCCCGGAGCTCGTCGGCATCCACGCCACCGGCCTGACCGGTGACGACCTCGCGGTCGTCGCTGAGCACGGCGGATCGATCGTCTGGTCACCGTTCAGCAACCTGATCCTGTACGGCGCGACGGCTGACATCGCTTCGGCTGTGCAGCTGGGAATGAAGGTTGCCCTCGGGTCCGACTGGTCGCCCACCGCGAGCAAGAACCTGCTCAACGAGCTCAAGGTCGCCCAGATCTTCAGCCGTGACCAGCAGATCGGCCTCACCGACCAGCAGCTCGTGGAGATGGTCACCGTCAGCCCGGCGCAGATCCTCGGCTGGCAGGGCTTGCTGGGATCGATCGAGCCGGCCAAGCTCGCCGACCTGACCGTGGTGGCCGGCCGGACCGGAGATCCCTACGGCCACCTGGTCGACGCAACCGAGAGCGACATCCGGCTGGTCGTCATCGGGGGGATCGGCCGGTACGGGACGCCCGCACTGTTGCGAAAGCTGAGCCCGGTCGACGAACAGCTCGACGTCGCCGGTCAAGCGAGAGCTTTCCACCTGGACATCAGCGATCCTGACCCGGTGCTCGGCCCCATCGGGCTCGGCGAGGCAACCACGATTCTCGCCGACGCGCTAGAGCACATGCCCGAGCGCGCAGAGGCCATCGGCTCGGCCGATCTCGGGATGGTGGCACGCGAGGGGGTGGCGGGCGCCAGCGCAGACGAGCGATGGTTCCTCGAACTCGACCAGCCACCGATCGCCGGCATCGGCCCGGCGCTGTCCGAGGGCGTGGCGCCCGCGCTCCTGGACACGGTTACCGGCGCCGAGAGCTTCGCCTCGATCGCCGTCCCGCTGGACCTCGATCCCCTGGCCACGGAGGGAGACGACGCCTTCTTCCGGATGCTCGCGAACCTGGCGAACCTGCCCGAGGTCATTCGCGCCGAACTGCCCGGCCGATACGGCGAGGTGCCACGATCCCCGACGGCGGGGACCGGCCTGGCCGACGACGACATCCCGATCGCGCCGCTGCCGCTGCAAGAGCTTCTCGACCGCCCCGGAGACCTGACGCTCGGCGACCGGCGCCTGATCGCCGGGCAAGCGATCGTCCTGCTCGAACAGGCCTATGTGCACCTGCCGACCAAGCGTGCGAGATACGCCATCGATCCCCTGCAGCGGCTACGTCTCCTGGAACACAGGCTCGAAGACTCCCAGCCGAACGGCGACCGCGCTCCCGAGAGCAATTTCCACTCCGAACTCATCGAGATCTTCACCTCGTTGCGTGACCTGCACACTCACTACGTCCCGCCCGAGCCGTACCGCTCCCACACGGTCTATCTGCCGTTTCTCGTGGAGGAGTGCACCCGTGACGGCAGGCAGCAGTACATCGTCTCCAAGGTCGCGGCCGGGGCTGACCTCGATCCGTCGTTCGTCACCGGTGTCGAGGTCACCCACTGGAGCGGAACGCCGATCAAGCGTGCCATCGAGCGCAACGCCGATCGGCAGGGCGGGGGCAACCACGCCGCCCGGCTGGCCCGCGGGATGGACGCATTGACCATCCGGACGCTGGGCCGGACCGCGCCGCCCGACGAGGACTGGGTGGATATCACCTACCGCACCGCTGCCGGAAGCGAGCGAGAGGTCCGCGTGCGCTGGAACACGTATCAGCCGCTGGAACCGTCACCATTCGGCGATGCCCAGCAGGCATCCGCGGCCGCCGCTCCGGCCAGCGCGGGTGACCTCAGCCGGCTCGCAGCCCTCGGCATCGATGCCCAGACGACGACGGTCAACCTGGTCAGGCGGGATCTCTTCGCCCGCGGGTGGCAGACCAGGCAAGCCGCCAGCGCCGATGAACTCCCCACCGAACTGCCCGGAACGCTCCGCGCCCGGATCTGTCACACCAGCATCGGAGATGTGATCCACGCCCGGATCTTCACGTTCCTCGTTCCGGACCCCGCCACCTTCGTCGACGAATTCCTCAGGCTGTGCCAAGCCCGCCCAAGTGCCGGGCTGATCGTCGACGTCCGCGGGAACGGTGGCGGCGACATCCGCGCGGCCGAACAGCTCCTGCAGGTCCTTACCCCCCGGCGGATAGAGCCGGAGCCTGCACAGTTCATCGTCAGCCCCTTGATCAGGCGGCTGTGCTCGGCCAACCAGCGCGGTGAGGTCAACCTCAGCTCCTGGGCCAAGTCCGTGCAGGATGCGGTCGAGACCGGCGCCAGCTTCTCGACCGGGTTCCCGATCGGTTCGGCCGACGACGCCAACAGCCGCGGTCAGGGCTATTACGGCCCGGTTGTCCTCGTCACCGACGCCCGCTGCTACAGCGCGACCGACATCTTCGCCGCAGGCTTCCAGGATCACAGCATCGGGCCGGTCCTCGGCCTGGCCGAATACACCGGTGCCGGCGGCGCCAACGTCTGGACGCACGATCTTCTTCGCCAGCTGCTCCCCGCCCGTAACACGCCACTGAAACCTCTCCCGCGGCAGGCCGCTTTCCGGGTCGCCGTTCGCCGCACCACGCGGGTCGGCGCACACGCGGGCGAATTGCTCGAGGATCTCGGCGTCGCCTCCGACGAGATTCACCACATCACCCCCGACGACCTGCTCAACGACAACGAGGACCTCATCGAAGCAGCGGCCGGGCTCATGCGCGGGCGCAGGGCCCGGTGCCTGGAGGCCGACGTCGAGCCCACCGCGGAGGGGGTGACGATCCAGGTCCGGTCGGCCAACCTTGACCGCATCGACGCCTACATCAACAAGCGCCCGGTTGGCTCCCAGGATGTCCGTCATGACAGATGCCTCTTCCACGTGCCACATCCGGTGATGGGACGCAACCCGCAGCTGCGCCTCGAAGGCTTCGAAGGCGGAGGCCTGGCGGCCGTGAGACTGGCCGCCATGCCGGACCCGCCCGGGTGATGAGCGGGGCCGGTCAGCGCGCCAGATCGCCGGCCAGCCGCGCGATCCCGCCGGCCCAGCCGGAGATCTGCGCCAGCGGCAGGTAGGCCGTCCCGTTCGCGGTGTGATCCACCATGGGCGACCCGACGAAGCGCTCATGGCCCCGGGGGTCGATGAAGTAGACGGACGAGGTGTGGATGATGTCGGCGTTCGGGTTCGGCGCGGAGACCTCAACGTCGTAGTTGCGCCACGCGGTCTTCAGCGCGGGCACCGGGCCGGTGAAGAAATGCCAGGCCGGGATCGTGTTCAGCCGCTGCGCGGTGGAGAAGGCGGCCATGTTGGCTACCGTCGCGTGGTACTGGTTCACATTGATCGCCGCGAACACGACCTTGCCCGCCCGTGCCCCCAGCCGTTGGTAGGCGTCGACGAACTCCTGCGACACGATCGGGCAGATGTCGGTGCAGTGCGGGTCCATGAACTCCAGCACCACCACCTTCCCGCGCAGGCTGGCCAGGCTCATCGTGTGGCCCCGCTGGTCGGTGAGGGTGAACCCGGGTGCCCTGACGTCAGGCACCGGGGAGAGCTGCATCAGGTTGGCCAGGCTGGTCGAGATGTTCTGCGGTATGCCCGTAGGCCGCAGGTTCGCGCCTGCGGTCGCGTTGTTCTCGCTGGTGAGCACGTACGCGGCATAGCCGTTCAGGCCGATGAGCAGCACCGCGGTCACGCCGAGGATGACCCACCTCCGGCGGCGGCGCGCGGACCGCGACGCCGCGGCAGCCGCGCCCGGCCCGGCGGTTTCGGCCGCCGGGCCGGCGGCTGCCGGCTCCTGCCGCCGCTTCTCTCCCGCGATCCGCACCTGTGGCTCCTGCACATGCTGGCCGTGCCCGCTTCCCTGCTGTTATTGGGCGAGCATAACGCGGCCACCCCTGCCAGGCGCCCGCACTGGCAGCGTCGGCCGGGGCAGGTGCGGTACAAAGTCACCATGTCCGCGAACTCGGCCGGCCTGTCCGGGCGCACCTTCCTGATTACCGGGGCCAACACCGGGATCGGCCGCGCCACGGCCGATGATCTGGCCCGCCGGGGCGGCAAGGTGTTCGTGGCCTGCCGCTCGGCGGAGAAGGGCCGCGCTGCCGCCACGGAGATCGCGGCCGCCACCGGGAACGACGCGGTCGCGTTCCTGCCCCTGGACCTGGCCGACCTGGCCTCGGTCCGCCGCTGCGCGGCAGAGTTCCTCGCCCGGGGGGAACCGCTGCACGTGCTGATCAACAACGCCGGGGTGGGCGGGGCCCGGGGCCTCACCAAGGACGGCTTCGAGCTTGAATTCGGCATCAACCACCTGGGGCACTTCGCGCTGACCGCGGCGCTGCTCGACTGCCTTGCCGCCAGCGCGCCGGCCCGGGTGGTCACGGTCTCCAGCGACTCCCACTACCAGGCCAAGGGGATCGACTTCGAGGCGGTACGCAGGCCCACGGCCAGCCGGACCGGGCTGCGCGAGTACGCCGTCTCCAAGCTCGGCAACGTGCTGTTCTCCGCCGAACTCGCCCGCCGCACCGAGGGGCGCGGCATCACGACCTACGCGCTGCACCCGGGCGTGGTCGCCTCCGACATCTGGCGGCGGGTCCCGTGGCCGCTCCGCCCGCTGATGAAAATGCGGATGCTGTCCACCGAGCAGGGCGCGGCGACCTCGCTGTACTGTGCCACCGCGCCGGAACTGGAAGGGGTGACCGGCCGGTTCTACGACAACTCCCGCGAGCGGGAACCCAGCGCGGTCGCCACCCCGGAACTGGCCGGTGAACTGTGGCAGCACAGCGAAGCCTGGACAGCCTGACCCGGCGTCCCGTCCCGCAGGAGCCCGGCCGTGCCGGTCAGGTTGTCTTGATCAGGCCGCCGTCGATCACGTAGTTGACACCGGTGATGTTGCCGCTGCGGCCGGATGCCAGAAAGGTGATCAGCGTGGCGACCTCCTCGGGTGTGGTGAAACGCCCGGTGGCGAAGCCGCCGATACCGGCAATGATCGTCTTCCGGGCGGTGTCCGCGTCGACGCCGGTGGCCTGGGCCACGGTCTGAGCCACACCGTGCTCGCCGAGCCACAGGTCGGTGGCAACGGGCCCAGGGGAGACCGCGTTGACGCGGATGCCGCGGGGGCCGAATTCCTGGGCGAGGGTCTTGGTCAGGTTCACCAGAGCCGCCTTGGCGGCGCCATAGTCGATGGTGGCCGCGTCCGGCTGGAAGAAGGCATTCACAGACGCGACGTTGACGATCGCCCCGGTGCCTTGTGCCACCATCGCGGCCAGGGCAGCGCGGCTGGCTCGTAGCGCAATGAAGAAGTTCATCTCCATCGCCCAGGCGAAATCGTCGTCGCTGGTGCCGAAGAAGCCGTCCAGCCGCATGTGGACCGCACCGACGTTGTTGACCAGCACGTCGATCCGGCCGTGCTCGTCGATCGCGTGCTGGATCAGCCGGGCGGGGCCGTCCGGCGCGGCCAGGTCGACCGCCACGGGAGACACCCCGGCAAGGCCGTCCAGGGTGCCTGTGGTTCTCGAGCCGGCCACGACGAGGGCGCCCTCGGCGGCGAGGGCCGTCGTGGCCGCCATGCCGATGCCCTTGCCCGCTCCGGTGACGACGGCGACCTTGCCGGCGAGGTCGAGATTCATCGGCGGGTCTCCCCTCGGCAGGTCATCCTCCGGCCGCCGCGGGCACGAAGCGCTGGACGAACGTGAGCGCGGTGCCGGCCACCTCTTGCCAGCCGTGGTCGATGGTCAGTGCGTGCCCGCGGCCGGGCATCTCGGTGATCTCGGTCACGCCTTCGTTATGCGCCTGCTGCTTGTAGGAGGCGTTGGCGATCGCCCACGGGACGGTGTGGTCCTTCTCCCCGGAGATGATCAGGAGCGGGCCGCGCTCCGGGTTGCCGGTATCGACCTTGGCCTCGGTCCAGGGGTTGAAGTTGGCCGCCGCGGCCTGGAACAACGGCAGGCCGGGCGCGGCCACCGCATAGGTGTCGTAGAGCTGCTTGGCTTCTTCTTCGCTGACCGCGTTGGCAAAGGCGTAGCGGAACTGGTCGAAGGTCAGCGGGACCGCGCGATGCCGGTTGGCCGGATTGGCCAGTGCGGGGGATGCGGACCTCAGTGCCGAGATCGGCAGCGGCAGCACGCCGCGGAACGGCGCGGGATCGACCGCCACCGACGCGGCCGCCAGGCCGCGGCCGGCCAGGATCTGGGTCAGCAGCCCGCCGAAGGAATGCCCGATGACGACGGGCTTGCGGTCCAGCGCTCCGGCGATCGCCGCGAAGTGGTCGGCGACCTGCCCGATCGATTTGCCCGCGAATACCTCGGGATGCTCGTGGGCCTGCTCGGCGGTCTCGGGGTCGTCGGGCCAGCCGGGGGTCAGCGCCACGTAACCGGCGGCCTCGAAGTGTTCCGCCCAGCGGTCCCAGCTGCTGGGCAGCAGCCAGAGGCCGTGGACGAACATCACCGGCGTCCGGCCGGCCGCGTTCGCGCGCTCGACCTGCTCAGTTTCGTGTTCGGTGGCCGTGGCCGCGATCGGATTGCCTGTGGACATCGTGGATTCTCCTTCAGGGTGGTAGATGCGGTTCAGGTCCGCTGCCCGGAGTGCGCGAAGGGCGCGGTGGCAGCGGCGGCGATGTGCCCGGCCACCGCGGCGGGCTGGGTCAGCGCGACCGCGTGCGACGCGCCGATCTCGGTGGTATGCGCGCCGGCCCGCTGGGCCATGTACTGCTGGGCCTCGGGCGTGATCAACCGATCGGCGGTCGCGATCAGATACCAGCTGGGCACGGCCTTCCAGGCGGCCGCGCAGGACTTCTCCGCGTATGCGGCGGCCGCGACGGGACGCTGCGCAGCGGCCGCAGCGCTGGCCTGGCGGCGCGGCATGTCGGCGGCGAACAAGCCAGGGAAGGCGTCCCGGTCGAGGTACAGTTCCACGCACGCGTCGTCGGCCACTCCGCGATAGGTGGCCGGGCGCAGGGCGGCCAGCAGCAGGCTGCCGGGGAAGCGCCCGTTGATATCCAGGACGCTCTCGCCCTCGTCGGGAGCGAAGGCGGCGACGTACACCAGGCCGGTGAGGTTGGCTGCGGCGGGCCCGGCGGCGGTGATGACCGCGCCGCCGTAGGAGTGGCCCGCGAGCACCACGGGGCCGTCGATCCCTGCCGCGACGCTGGCGATGTAGGCGGCGTCCGCCGCGAGACCGCGCAGCGGGTTGGCCGGTGCGATGACGCCGAGCCCGGCGGCCTGCAACTCGGCGATGACACCCGCCCACATCGATCCGTCGGCGAACTCGCCATGCACGAGCAGGACGGTCGGGATGGTCCCGTTCCGGGCACCCCCGGTGCTGCTCATGCGGAGCTACTGGATCGCGGATAAGGCACAGCACGACGGTATGGCTGCGGCGCCGGTGTTCGCTTGGGTCAGGCGACTGTCTTTCCTGCGGCCCGCGCCTTTGCTGGACCGCCGGGCGTGACCGTGTGAGCATGGGATTTATCTACTTTGGGGATGTTCGGGGTGATTACGTCGCTGGTCGGGCGCGAGCGCGAGGCGGGGGTGCTGAGCGGGCTGCTCGATCAGGTGCGCGACGGTGGTGGCTCGCTGGTGCTGAGCGGCGAGCCCGGCATCGGCAAGTCCGCGCTGGTGCGTGAGGCCAGCCAGCGCGGACGCGACCTCGGGATGCTGGTCCTGACGGCCACCGGCGTGCAATCCGAGGCACAGCTCCCGTTTGCCGGGCTGCACCAGTTGCTGCGCCCGGTGCTGCCCCGGCTCGGTGAGCTGGCCGCGCCGCAGCGCGACACCCTGCTGGCGGCGTTCGGGCTGGCCGAGGCACCCGTGCCGGACCCGTTCCTGGCCGCGCTCGCGGCGCTGAACCTGCTCGCGGCGAGCGCGGCGGAGGCCCCGGTACTGGTGGTCGCCGAGGATGCGCACTGGCTCGACCGTGTCACCTGCGATGTGCTGGCGTTCGTCGCACGGCGGCTGGAGTTCGATCCGGTCGTGCTCATCGCCACGATCCGGGACGGCTTCACCACCCCCCTCGGCGACGCCGCGCTGCCCGGCTTGCACATTGATCCGCTGCCGGCGCCGGCCGCGGCAGCGCTGCTGGACAGCCGCGCACCCGGCCTGGCGGCCGCCGTGCGCGAGCGATTGCTCGAAGAAGCCGCGGGTAACCCGCTGGCGCTGGTGGAGCTGCCGGTAGCCTTCCGGCAGCTCGGCCAGGGGGTGCAGCTGCCGGTATGGCTGCCGCTCACGACGCGCCTGGAGCGGGCGTTCGCCGCCCGGGCGGGCGACCTGCCGGTCGCCACGCGCACCGCGCTGCTGGTGGCGGCCGTCAACGACGGCTCCCTGCTTGGCGAGGTGGTGGCCGGCACCGCCATCCTGGCGGGCGGCAGCCTGACGGTCGAGGTACTGGAGCCGGCCGTCGCCGCGGGCCTGATGGAGATAGACGGCGAGGAGTACCGGTTCTGCCATCCGCTGGTGCGCACCGCGATCCACCAGGAGGCGAGCGTCTCACAGCTGCATGCGGCGCATGCCGCGCTGGCCGATGTCCTGGCCGGCCAGCCGGAACGCCGCGTGTGGCACCGGGCGGCATCGGTGGTCGGCACGGACGAGGGCCTGGCCGGCGAACTGGAGGAGACCGCGGCCAGGGCACTCAGGCGCGGGGGCGCCGCCGCGGCCGTCATGGCGATGCAGCGGGCCGCCGCACTGGGCGAAGACGGCCGCCGGGCGGAGCGGCTGCTGCGCGCGGCCGAGCTTGCGTTCGAACTGGGGCGGGAGGACCTGGTCGCCGGGCTGCTGAGCGAAACCGAGCCGCTCGATCTGCGGTCGCGGGAACGAGTGCGGGCGGCGTGGATCAGGGAGAGCTTCGCGGACGGCATGCTGGGCGACGGTTCGAGGGCCCGCTGGCTGGCCACGATCGCAGGCCAAGCGGGTGCCGACGGTGACACCGATCTCGCACTCAAGCTGCTCTACGGTGCGGCGCTGCGCTGCTGGTGGGCCGAACCCGGCCAGGCGGTGCGCGAGGAGGTCATCGCGGTGGCCGAGCGGCTGGATGTCAGCCGGAGCGATCCGCGGGTGCTGGTGGTGCTCGCGTTCGCCGCGCCGATCGGGCGGGGCGCGGCCGTCATCGACCATGTCACCCGGCTGGCCGGCTCCGCCGGCGCCGACGCGGCGGCCACGCGGCTGGCCGGCAACGCCGCGATGGCGGTGGGAGCATTCGACGTCGCCGCGGCATGTCTCGCCGCGTCAGCCGGCGGCCTGCGCGCGGAGGGCCGTCTCGGCCTGCTGGCGCGCGCGCTTGCCTTGCAGGCGTGGAGCACCGTCCATCTCGGCGATCTGGGCACGGCGATCCCGGCCGCCGAGGAGAGCCGGCGGCTGGCACAGGAGACGAACCAGCCGCTGATCATGGCCACGGCCCAGGCCGTCCAGGCGCTGCTGGCCGCGCTGCGCGGCGACCAGGAAGACGCGGCGGAGCATGCCGCACAGGCCGAACGGGTGAGCGTGCCGATCGGCGCGAGTGCGGTACTGGCGGCGGTCCAGTTCGCCCGCGGCGTCGCGGCGCTGGCGGGTGGCCGGCCCGCGGACGCGCTCACCGAACTGCGCCGGATCCATGACCGCGCGGATCCCGCCTATCACGAGGCCGTCCGGTGCTACACGGTCGCCGACCTCGCCGAGGCTGCCCGCCGCTGCGGGGACCCGGCCGGCATCGGGGCCATCGTGAACGAGATGGAGGCAGCGGCCGGGCAGACTCCGTCGCCGCTGTTGCATGCGGGCCTGCGTTATGCCCGCGCACTGCTGGCCGAGGGTGCGCAGGCCGGCGTGCTGTTCGAGGCCGCGCTGCGCTCGGACCTGAGCCGGTGGCCCTTCCTGCGGGCCAGGGTGCAGCTTTCCTACGGGGAATGGCTCCACCAGCAGCGGCGGAACGCGGCCTCACGGGCACCGCTGCGGGCCGCGCGTGAGGCATTCGACGCTCTCGGCATGGTTCCGTGGTCCGAGCGGGCGCGCCAGCAACTTCGCGCCACCGGCGAGACGAGCCGCCCGCGCACCCCGGAGGCGCAGGACTGGCTTACCCCCCAGGAACTCCAGATCGTCCAGTTGGCCGCCGACGGCCTGAGCAACCGTGAGATCGGCCAGATGCTCTACCTGTCCCACCGCACCGTCAGCTCGCACCTGTACCGGGCGTTTCCGAAGCTCGGGATAACCTCCAGGACCGAACTGCGGGCCGCGCTCAGCGCAGGATCCCCCGGCTCAGCCCGGCCGGGGTACCCATCCGTTCTGGCGGAGGATCTGGTCACTGGCGCTTGACGGCTTGCAGGGTATAGCTGTGCGGCAGTCGCCAGGGCTGGCTGGCCAGCCGCCACTCGCCACCGCCGACCTGCTCCATCAGTCCGGGCGGGCGTCCACTGCACGCTGCATGTTCGCCAGGGCGATGATCTCCATGCCCGAGTCCAGCAGGGCTGTCACGATCTCCCCGAGACCGTGGTTCCACTCCTGGGTGCGGTTGTGCTCGAACACCGCGTCGGTTTCGACGTAGGTGCCGGCCTCGTCGAACTCCATCGGCTCATCCCGCTCGACGTAGGGATAGCGCAGCACGAGCAGGTCGTCGGCGCGGGTGTCATCCAAGGCCCAGAGCACCGGGTGGCCCTCACGCAGGAACAACCGCCCTCCGGGCCGCAGCAGGCCGCTCACCTGAGCGGCCCAGTGGACGATGTACACCGTCGCCGGAATCATGCCAGCACGCGTGAGCGGCTCGCCCACCGGCCGGTGAGGAGGACTGGCCCGCCCCGGGGCGGCCGGTCTCGCGGGCAGGTTCGTCCGGGGTGAGGTTCCCTGTCTGGTTACTGCACTTCGGGTGGACCCGGTACGCCGGGTGCGGCCGCCATGCCGGCGGTGGTCAGGTCCGGTGCTGTTGCGGTCGGGTAGGCGACCTCCGCGTGCTCGCTGAGATCAAGGCCAGTCTGCTCATCCTCCGGGCTTACATGCAGTCCCACGGTGTGGTCGGTAACCCACAGGATGATCCAGGTCATGACGAACGGGAAGGCGATCCCGACGACAGCCAGCACCGCCTGGCGGCCGAGCTGGGTCCAGCCACCGGCTTCACCAGCGGCGTTCACGGCAAGGCTGGCAAAGACGCCGGTGAGCACGACCCCGATGGCGCCGCCGACCATGTGCACGCCGACGACGTCGAGGGAGTCGTCGTAGTGGAATATGTCCTTCAGGTGGACGGCGCCGTAGCACAACAGCCCGGCCGCGGCGCCGATGATGATCGCCGCCCATGGCTGCACGTAGCCCGACGCGGGGGTGATCGCCGCCAGCCCGGCGACGGCACCAGCGGCGATGCCCACGCCCGATGGCTTGCGGCGGTGCCACCACTCGATGCCCATCCAGGCGAGCATCGCGGTACAGGCGCCCAACTGGGTGTTCACCAGCGCGTAGGCAGCGACCGTTCCGGCGGACAGCGCGCTGCCGGCGTTGAAGCCGAACCAGCCGAACCACAAGATTCCCGCGCCGAGCAGCACCAGCGGCACGTTGTGCGGCCGGTCAAGCTTGTGCTTTCGCCTCAGATACAGCGCGGTGGCCAGCGCCGCGGAACCGGCCAGTTCGTGCACCACCGAGCCACCGGCGAAGTCGATCGCGTGCAGGCCGCCTGAGCCGAGGAACCCGCCGCCCCACACCCAGTGCGCGAACGGGCTGTATACCAGCAGCGACCACAGGCCGATGAACACCAGATAGCCGCGGAAGCGCATCCGCTCGCAGAACGCCCCCGCGATGAGCGCCGGGGTGATCACGGCGAACATCATCTGGAAGGCCATGTAGACCAGTGACGGGATCGTGGGCGCGTAGCTGTTCGGCGTGCCGTTGACGTCATGCAGCATCACGAATTGCAGGCTGCCGATCACGCCACCCCAGTGATTGCCGCCAAACGCCAGCGAGTACCCGACGATTACCCACAGCAAGCTGACCACGCCGATGGCCACGATGGACTGGACCATGGTCGCGATCACGTTCTTCGCGCCGACCAGCCCGCCGTAGAACAGCGCGAGCCCCGGCATCATGAAAAACACCAGCGCCGTCGAGGTCAGCATCCAGGCGGTGTCACCAGCATTGATGTGCATGCCAACCTCCCGATGACCGCGGCGCCGTTGCCCAGCATGCTGATGATCACCGTAGCCCATGGAGCATCCGGGCAAGGGGCGACACTGATTCCCTGTCACGCTCAAGTCGCCCAACGGGTCCGACTGGAGCTCGATCATCGAGACCATGGACGCCACCGCCGCGCAGACCGTCACCTACAACGTCAGCGGCGGGCTGTCCACGGGCACCGTGCACGTGTGGAGCACGAACGTCAACTCCAGCAGCTCGTCGAGCTGGTTCGTGCACTCGTCCGACATCACCCCGAGCGGCGGCAGCTTCTCGCTGACCGTCCAGCCCGGGTTCGTGTACTCGCTCACCACCACGACCGGGCAGGGCAAGGGCACCGGGGCGGGCCCGCGCAGGGCACGCTGGCCCTGCCGTACTCCGACAACTTCGACAGCGATACCGCCGGGCAGCAGCCGCGCTACCTTGCCCAGCAGCAGGGCGCGTTCGAGGTGGAGCCCTGCGCGGGCGGCCGGTCCGGGCAGTGCCTCCAGCAGCAGGCCGCCGTCAAGCCGATCGAGTGGGCTGGCGACGCCAACCCCTACACGATCGGCGGCAACCTGTCCTGGGCCAACTACACCGTCGCCGCCGACGTGCTGATCCAGCAGGCGGGAGCGGTCCAGTTGCTTGGCCGGGTGAGCATGCAGAAGGGCTTCGCCCCGGCGGACATCGACGCCTACTACCTCCAGGTCGCCAACACCGGCGCATGGTCGATCTTCCGCAAGAACACCAGCGGCACGATCACCACGCTGGCCAGCGGCACCGTCGCGGCGCTCGGCACCGGCACCTGGCACCACCTGGCGCTGTCCCTCAACGGCCATACGATCAGCGGGGCCATCGACGGCACCACGATGGGAACGTCTCCGACGCGACCTTCACCGGCGGGATGGCGCGGTCTCGGGGAACGGTCACCACCAGCACCTTCACCGGCGGGATGGCCGGCCTTGGGGTCAACGGCTACCAGACCGACCAGTTCGACAATCTGTCGGTGACGGCCCTCGGCTCGGCCACGCCGACCGGGCCAATCATCGCCGGCGACAACACCGCCAAGTGCGTCGACGACAACACCGGCTCCAGCGCCAACGGCATCAAGGTGCAGATGTGGGACTGCAACGGGACCGCCGCGCAGAACTGGACCATCGAGACCGACGGCACCATCCGGATCAACGGATCCTGCATGGACATCACCGGCGCCGGGACCGCCAACGGCACCCTGGTCGAACTGTGGACCTGCAACGGCGGAGGCAACCAGCAGTGGCTGCCGGTGAACGGGATGCTGGTCAACCCGGTGTCCGGCCGGTGCCTGGACGATCCTGGGTTCACCACCACGAACGGCACGCAATTGGAGATCTGGGACTGCAACGGCGGCTCGAACCAGCAATGGGCGATCCCCTAGCGGCGGTTCACTCCAGGGCGCGGGCGCGTTTGTGGTCGGTGTGACAACCAGGCCCCTCGTGGGGCGTGGTTGTCACACCGACCACATTGGATTGCGGCGGGGCCGGGCATCAGGTGCCGGGCTGCCCGGTCTGGCCGCCCTCGTTATAGGTGTAGGTGTACGGGTTGTGCATCACCCGGGTCTCCGGGATCTCCGGATGCATCCCCTCGGTCCACGCCTCGGGCCCAAGCTCGCCCCGCAGGTACTCCACCGTCTGCCCCACCGCCTGCCGCGCCTTCGCCAGGTCCGTGCCGACGAGCCGGTGGTCGTACTTCACCACCCGGCCGTTGACGACCACTGTGTGCACGTCGGCGCGCTGGGCCTGGAAGACAACGTGGCCGTATGGGTGCAGCACCGGGAACATGACCGGCGAGTCGTCGTTCTTGATCAGCACGACGTCGGCCTTCTTGCCCGGCTCCAGGCTGCCGATCACCCCGTCCAGGCCCAGCGCATGGGCCCCGCCCCGGGTGGCCCAGCTCACCACCTGCTCGGCGCGCAGCTTGTGGTTGGTCACGGTCTCGTCGCGGGCGTGCGCCTCCAGGTGCTCCATGGCCCGGTCCGCGTTCAGCGTCGCGCGCATGGCCGAGAACAGGTCGCCGCTCCACCACACGCTGGTGTCCATGGACAGGGACACGGGAATGCCGTGCTGGCGCAGCTTCCAGGTGGGCGGATAACCCTGCCCGGCGCTGCACTCGCTCTCGGTAGACAGCGATGCCGTGCCGCCGGTTGCCGCGATCCGGTGGTAGGAGTCGGTGCTCAGGGTCGCGGCGTGCACATAGATCGTGCCCGGGGTCATGAAGCCGTGCTCGTGCATGAGCCGGATGCCGTCGTCAGTGGTGACCTTCCAAACCCCGGCGTGAGTGGTGACCGGCACACCTAGTTCACGCGCCACCTCGAAGGCTGCCTTCTCCGGGAAGTCCGGGCTGGCCGGCGGGACGTCGAAGGCCATCTGGAAGCCGAGCATGTCGTCGCTGCCACTGAAATTCCTGCTGACAAAGTCACGGAACTCAGGGGTGGCCGACCACTCCCAGGGAGCCGCCTGGATGTTGCCGTAGGCCAGGACGAACCGCCCGGGCACCTCCTTGAGCGCGGCCAGCGCGGCCTCGGCGTGATCCACCGTCTGCAGGTTGTGCGACCAGTCCACCGAGGTGGTTACGCCGGCGTTGATCGCCTCGATCGCCGACAGTAGGTTGCCCGCGTAGATGTCCTGGGGTCGGAACGACTTGCCCCACTGCAGGTAGTTCCAGACGAAGTACTGGGTGAGCGTCCAGTCGGCGCCGTATCCGCGCATCGCGGTCTGCCACATGTGCCGGTGAGTGTCGATCATGCCGGGCAGGACGATGCCGCCGGTCGCGTCGATCTCGACGGCGTCCGCGGGCGCCTGGAGGGCATGGCCCACCGCGGCGATCCGCTCACCGGAAACCAGCACGTCCGCACCACGCAATACGTGATGCCCTTCATCCATGGTGAGCACGGTGGTGTTGCGGAACACCACCGGCCGCCCGGGCGCGAAGTCCGCAGCAGCCGCCGGGCTGGGTGTTGTCATGTCCTACCTCCGGTTCAGGCAGCGGGTCATCCTAGGATCGGACAAGCGTCCGTAGCGCGATCATGGTCTAGCTTGACGGAACGCTGGCCTGTTCGCAGGCTGCTGTCAAGAGACGGCCCGCACCGGGAGAGAGGCGGCATGGCGCGGCGGGATACCAGCCCTGATTTCATCGAGGCGCTCGCCCGTGGCCTCGATGTGATCCGGGTGTTCGGCCCGCGGCAGGGGGCCGCGCCGCTGGCCGCGGTGGCCGCCGCGACCCTGCTGACCCGGCAGGGCGTGAAACCCTAGGAAATTAGGAGCCGCCATGGCCCACGTCGCCGCGGTCATCGCATCCACCCACCATCCGTTCTACTACCGGGCGAGCACCGCCACGGGGCAGGACCGGCCGCCGTTCGCGGACGAGTGGGTCGCCAAGATCGAGGCATTCAGGGAAACGCTGACCCGGGCCCGCCCCGACGTGCTCGTGATGATCGGCTCCGACCACTTCCATCAGATCTGGCTGGACAACATGCCGCAGTTCCTCATCGGGAAGGCACCGTTCTACGACGGGAACTTCTACAACGAGGAGCGGGAGTTCGGCCTGCCGCGGATGTTCATGGCCGGGCACGAAGAACTGTCCGGGTACCTGCTGCGCGAAGGCATCGACGCCGGCTTCGACCTGGCGTTCAGCAATGAACTGAGGGTCGACCACAGCATCACGTGCCCGCTCATCACCCTGCGGCCGGAGACGGACCTGCCGATCGTGCCCGTGTACACCAACATCTTCGCCCCGCCGATGCCCCAGCCGAAGCGCTTCGTGGAGCTGGGCAAGACGATCCGCCGGCTGGTCGAGTCGTGGCCGAGCGACCAGCGGGTGGCGATCGTCGGCACCGGGCACCTGTCCCTGGAACTGGGCGGCCCGCGGCAGTTCGGCCCGCACGGGCCGGACCCCGAGTTCGACCGCAAGGCCGTCGGCTGGATCGCCTCCGGCGACCTGGACTCTGCCCTGGCGCAGGTCAGCCTGGACAGCCTGTGGGAACCGGGCAACGCGACCCACGGCTTCATGGACTTCATGCTGATGATGGGCGTCGCGGGCGAGAACGCCAAGGCCGACTACGCCGACTCGCTGGACCTCTTCCACACGATGGAGGCCTACTTCACCTGGTACCCGAACGGGGTGGACGAGTGAGCAAGTACCTGCTGAACAAGTTCCTGTACACGATCGACCGCGACCCGGAACTGGTCGAGCGCTACCGCGCCGACCCGCGCGGCACCGTGGCCTGGTGGGAGGCCGAGCAGGCCGGTGTGATTCTCAACTGCCCCGGCGCCGAGCGCAGCACCTGGCTGACGTTCACCGACGCCGAGCGGGAAGCGCTGGCCAGCCATGACTACGTCACGCTGTTCGAGATGGGCGCGCACAACTTCCTCACGCTGACGCTGTTCATCGCCCTCTTCGAGCGTGACTATGCCGAGCCGCTGGCCTTCCAGCGGGAGTACGCGGCCCGGCTCAGCCACTGGAGCGTGCCCTACCCCGACATCTCCACCTGACCGAGCCCTCCCTGCGAATGGCCGTGGCGCTGGCTACGGGGTGTCCGTAGCCAGCGCCACGCGGTCACAGGCTGTTCGGACTAGAACGGCCCGGGGCCGGACGGGCCGCCCGGCTTGTTCGGGCTGGACAGCACGCACTGGCCCTTCCGGTTCCTGCCGACCGTGTTCGGCTGGTGAGCGCGCGGGAACAGGCCGTTGCCGAGCTCGTGGCTGTTCCAGGTGCGGCTGTTACCACGGCAGATCAGGTTGCCGGTGATGTTGTTGGCGAGGATCTCGATGGCGTCGGGATCCGCCAGCTTGTTGGCGTGCATCACCATGGTGTTGCCGATGCGCAGCTCCACGATGCCCATCCAGCAGGACTGGACGCTGCTTATCCGCACGTCGCCGCCCACCGAGCCGACCTCGTAGGTGCTGTAGACGGGGCTGCCGAACAGCTTGAAGACGCCCTGCGGGTTGCAGTTGACGCCGCCGCCGCCGCCGGTCTGGATTACGTCACCGCCCACGGTGAAGTTGTGCACGATCATGCCCAGGGGCAGGTTGGACCGCAGGTCTAGGCCGACGGTGGCATGGCTGGACAGCGTCGGCTTGTTCTGGTTCGGGTCGTCCAGGCAGGCGAAGTTCGCCGGGTTGCAGCCCATCACGAGGGTTCCCCCCGCGCGGACATAGATGTTGCCCTTCACGCTCAGGCTGGAATGGCCGGTTCCGGTCTTGTCGTTCAGCGCGAACGCCGCGAGCAGGACCGAGCCCGGGCTGATCGTGAGATCACCATTAACGACCGCGCGCCCCGCATTGACCTCGCATGCCCCCCTCACCACCACACTGGACGTGGACGTGCCCGTGAGCACGCCGGTGCCGTCGAGGTGCCGGACAGGTGGCTGTGCCGCTGGTCACCGCCGCTCCTGCGGCGGTGACCGTCCCAGCCACCAGCACCCCCCCGATGACCGCGCTCATACCTATTCAAACAGGACAAACTTCGCAGACTTGCCATCATTGCCGCTACTCCCTCCCCTTTCGCGTCCCCTTTTCGCGCCGGATATACCCCGCCCGAATGGCCTCGCGAACAGTAACAGAAATCTGCTGCTCCTGCTTCGGGAGTGAATCCCCTGGTCAGCGGCGGCTCGCCGCGGGAACGGTCCCATTCGAGCACGTCGGCGGCGGTGACCACGAGCGGGGTAGCCGGCATGCCTGCCGCCCTTGCCTTCGCCGGGCTGCGCCGCTGCGAGGCCCAGAACGGCCTGATCAGCGGGAA
Organism: uncultured Actinomycetes bacterium; assembly: GCA_963806145.1. Lineage (GTDB taxonomy): Bacteria > Actinomycetota > Actinomycetes > Streptosporangiales > Streptosporangiaceae > DASXKD01. The sequence goes on along the minus strand of CAWDXD010000001.1, from coordinate 47,767 downwards.
CAGCGAAGGCGCGGTGTCAGGCGGCACGGGCACGACCTCGACCTCGGTCCCAGCCGCCTGGGCGCAGATGCCGATCAGGCCGCCGAGCGTGACCGGGTCGGCAGGGCCGACGGCATGGAACGCGCCTGGCCTGTCATCGGTAATCAGCTGGACCACCAGCCTGGCCAGGTCTCGTGAGTCGATGACCTGCACCGGCTGCGCCGGGTCGGCAGGCACGGCCACCTGCCCGCCACGCGCGGCCCGCCTGCACCCAGTAGGTCAGCCCATCCTGCCAGTCGCGCGGTCCGGCGACCTTGCCTGGCCGGACGATCGTCGCCCGCGAGCCGTACCTGGCCAGCACATCGTCCTCGCACGCGACCTTCAGCCGCCCGTAGGTCTCCTCCCACAGTTCCTCGGTGTCTCCGCACCGGGTCACGGCGAGGCGCATCCTCGGTCGAGCCGGATTCCAGTCCCTCGTGGCGGTAGACCGCATGACTTGAGATGAACAAATACCTGCCCACCCGGTCGCCTAGCGCGTCCATGGCCTGCCCGACGTGGCGGGGAACGTAGCCGCTCACATCGATCACCGCGTCCCACGTGCCGCCGGCCAGCGCAGCGTAATCACCGGTGTCCCTGTCGCCGGTCAGCCTGGGGACCCAGCGAAACAGCTCGACGCCCGTCTTGCCCCTGCCGAACAGCGTTACCTCGGCGCCGCTGCGCAGCGCGTCGTACACGATCGCGGCGCCCACAAACGACGTGCCGCCAAGCACCAGGATTCGCATCCCGCCGACGCTACCGGCGGCCCGGTACCCGGTCAGGCCGCCAGGGCCAGTACCAGCAGCACCATGGCCGAGGAAACCTCGATCACGGCGCCGAACACGTCGCCGGTCATCCCGCCGAGGCGCCGCCGGGCGAGACGGCGCAGCAGGTCGCCGGCGCACAGCCCGGCCAGCACGGCGGCCACGCCGCGCACCGCCGGATACCAGCCCCAGACGGCAGCGGCGGTCCCCGCGGCCACCGCGACCAGCGCGGTGCCCGCCGTGACCCTGGCCCGCGCGGACGTGGCCCCGGCCACCAGCGCGCCGAACCCTTCCGGCCTGGCTGCCGGGGACCCCGGGCCGGTCGCCAGCACGACCGCGGTCCGCCCGGTCACCACGGCGGCCGCGAGGGCGGCGGCATCCGGCCAGCCCGAAGCCACCGTGGCCAGGGCGGCGATCTGCGCCAGGTCGGTGAACAGCAGCGCCGCGACACCGAACGGCCCGACGTCGGACCGGCGCATGATCGCCAGCGCCTCTTCCGGGGGGCGGCGGCTGCCCAGCCCGTCCACGGTGTCCGCCAGGCCGTCCAGGTGCAGGCCGCCGGTGAGCAGCGCCAGCACTCCGACCGCCAGGGCCGCGGCCAGCAGCAGGCGCGGCCCGGAGTGGCCACCGGCCTCCACCGCGAGCAGCACCGCGGCGGCCGGGACCGAAAGCAGCAGCCCCGCCGCGGGCAGCCAGAGCACGGCCCGGGCGGCGGCGTCCCTGCCGATCTCTGGTACCGCCCGCACCGGGAGGATCGTGAACAGGCCGAGCGCGGACCGCAGCGGGACCAGGCGGGCCTGTCCCAGGCTCCCTGCCGCGCAGGACCACCTGCGTCATCGCAGCCGCCGGGCGATCCCCGCGGTGCAGAGCCAGACCTCGTCGCTGTCCGCGGCGATGCGGGCATTCAGCCGCCCCAGCTCGTCACGGGACCCGCCGCCCGGAGGCTGTGCCCGGCACCACGCCGGACCCGATCTCGCTGCTGACCGCGATCACCTGGCGCACGGAGTAGCACAGCGCCTCCAGCACTTCGTCGGTGCGGTCCGCCAGCGCGGCGGCGGTGCCGCCGGTGCCATCCCAGGCCCCGCAGTCGTCCATCACCCGGGCCAGCCAGGTGGTCAGGCAGTCCACCAGCACCGGAGCCGGGTCCGGTGCGGCGAGCACCTCCGCCAGCGCCAGCGTCTCCACGGTCCGCCAGTGCGCCGGGCGGCGCTGCTTGTGCCCGGCCACCCGGGTGTCCCACTCGGCATCGCCCGAGCCCGGCGGCGTGCGGGTCGGCGACGGTCGTCCACCGGGCCGCCACCGGCCAGTATGCCTTCGGCCGTGGCCGATTTCCCTGACCGCGCCCCGCCGAGCACGAGCACCCGGCGCGGCGGTCCTCCGGCGCTGCTCGCGGCGTCGAGCCGCGGCCCAGGTCCCGGTTGCACCGGGCCGCCGCTCCCCGCCCGGGCCGCCGCTCCCGCCCCGGGCCGCCGCTCCCGCCCGGGCCGCCGCTCCCGCCCGGGGTCGGCGCAGCGCCTGGGGCTGGCAGATCCCCGGGGGACAGGGGAGCGCCGGGTATCCCAGACCACCGGCGGCCGGCGACGTCGCCGATCACCACGACCGCCGCCGGGTTCGTGACGCGGCCGCGCGCGCCGCGCCGGCCAGGTCCCGCAGCGGTGCGGTGACCACCCGCTGCTGCGGCTCCAGCCATAGGACACCACCGCGCCCGGGGTGCTGCCGCCCAGCCCGGCGGAGATCAGCGTGTCCGCGATCTCGGCCAGATGGTCGATCGACATCAGCGGCGCCAGGGTCAGCCCGCTGCGGGCGAGCGCCGCCCAGTCCACCGAGCTGCGCGAGTTCCCGGGCCGGACATGCCCGGCGAGCACGCAGAAACCCTGGCTCACGCCCCGGTGCGTGACCGGGATACCCAGGCGGCGGCCGGTACCGCGATGGCGCTGGTCACCCCCGGCACCACCTCGACGGGGACGCCCGCGGTCAGGCACGCCTCGACCTCCTCGCGGCCGCGGCCGAACACGAACGGGTCCCCGCCCTTCAGCCGGACCACGGCGCGGCCCGCGCGGGCATGCTCGACCAGCGCGTGGTTGATGTGGTCCTGCCGCATCGCCGGCCCGCCGGGCACCTTGGCCGCGTCCACCACGTGCACGCCGGGCGCCAGCTGCTCGAGCAGGGCCAGCGGCGCGAGCCGGTCGGCGACCACCACGTCGGCTTCGCCAGCCGGCGCAGCCCGGTCACCGTGATCAGCCCGGGATCCCCCGGCCCACCGCCGACGATCGACACCCGCCCCGGCGCCCGCCGTCCGCCGGCCGCCCGTTCCTGTTCTCCTATTGCCGAACGATCGACCGCGGCGTGGTGTCCACGAAGCGGTCACGGAGTTCCGCGGCACGGCGCGGGTCGCGGCCCGCGTTGACCGCCACGGTCACCGCGCCCGCCCGCCCGACCGCGGGAACCCAGGCGGCGGAGGCGGCCGCATCGTCGGCCCGGGCGCACCACAGGTGCCGCCGCTCGGCGTCCGCCGCCACCGCCTCGTTCACCTCTGGCTGGTCCGTGCAGGCCAGAACCAGCCATGCGCCGTCCAGGTCGCCAGACTGGTACCCGCGCCTATGGGCGGTGATCAGCCCGCGGTCGGCGAGGTCGGCCAGTGCCGGGGTGAGCCGCGGGGCCACCACCACGACCTCCGCGCCCGCCTCACGCAGCCCGGCGACCCGGCGCAGCGCCACCGAGCCGCCGCCGGCCACCAGCACCCGGCGCCCCTCCAGTCGCAGGCTGAGGGGGTAGATGGAGGCGGCTGCGGCACCCGCAGACGGGGGAACCGGCTCGGGTCCGGTACCGGGCTGCGGCTCGGACGGGGCTGCCATGTCCGTCCCTCACTCCTTGGCGCCGGACACCCCGGCGCTGTCGAACGTCGCCACGTCGCGCAGCACCCGCATCGCGGCCTGGACGAGCGGCACCGCCAGCACCGCCCCCGACCCCTCACCCAGCCGCATGTCCAGGTCAAGCAGGGGCCGCGAGGCCGAGCGTGGCCAGCGCCCGGCGCGCCGCGGGCCGGTGGACCATGTGCCCGGCCACCAGGCGGTCGACCACGTCCGAGGCGATCGCCCGGGCGACCAACGCGGCCGAGCACGCGATGACGCCGTCGAGCACCACCGGCATCCGCGGCGCCGCAGCGCCGAGCAGGAACCCGGCGAGAGCGGCGTGCTCGAGGCCGCCGACCGACGGCCAGCACGGCGAGCGGGTCGGCCGGATCGCGGCCGGCCACGCCCAGCGCCCGCCGGATCACGCCCACCTTCCGCGCCCAGATCTCGTCGCCGATACCGGTGCCGCACCCGGTGACCGCGTCCGCGTCCGCGCCGGTGAACACCGCGATCAGGGCCGCGGACGCGGTGGTGTTCGCGATCCCCATGTCCCCGGTGACCAGGCACCGGTTGCCCGCCGCGACCAGGTCACGCGCGGTCTCGATGCCCGCCTCCACCGCGCGCTGCGCCTCTTCCCGGCTCATCGCCGGGCCAGCGGTCATGTCCGCGGTGCCCGGGCGCACCTTGCGCGGCAGGAGCCCGGGCGCGGGCGGAATCTCGGCCGCGACGCCCACGTCCACCACGCACACCTCGGCCCCGGCCTGCGCGGCGATCGCGTTCACCACCGCGCCGCCGGCCAGGAAGTTCGCCACCATCTGCACGGTGACCTCCTGCGGCCAGGGCGTGACCCCCTGGGCGTGCACGCCGTGGTCGGCGGCGAACACCGCGACGGCCGCGGGCTCGGGCACGGGCGGCGGGCAGTCCCCGGCCAGGCCGGCAGTCGCACCGAGAGGTCCTCCAGCACGCCGAGCGAGCCGCTGGGCTTGGTGAGCCGTTCCTGGCGCTCCCTGGCCTGGGCCATCGCGCCTGCGTCCGCGGGGGCGACGGCGGCCAGGGTGTCGGCTAGCAGGCTCGCCGCCTGCCCGCCGGGCAGCCCGCGCTGGCCCCACCGTTCCTCGTGCACGGCCCAGGCCAGCGGCCGCCGCCGCGCCCAGCCGGACAGCGCCAGCTCCGGCCCTGGCGGGAACTCGGTCACGTGCCCCACGCACAGGTAGGCTACGACCTCCAGGTGCGGCGGCAGGCCCAGGGCAACCGCCAGTTCCCGCTCATCGAAGAAGCTGACCCACCCCACCCCGAGTCCCTCGGCACGGGCCGCCGAGCCACAGGTTCTGCACCGCGCACACGCTGGAGTACGCGGCGACCTGCGGCTGGGCGTGCCGGCCAAGGACATGCCTGCCGCCCCGGGTGGGGTCGCAGGTCACCACGATGTTGACCGGAGTGTCCAGGATGGCCTCGACCTTGAGGTCGCCGAACCGCAGCGCCCTGGACCGGGGCAGCGACCCGGCGAACACATCCTGCTGCCGCCGCGCCAGGGCGCGAATCCGCTCGCGCACGGTCCGGTCGCGCACGATGAGGAAGTCCCACGGCTGGCTGAGCCCCACGCTGGGCGCCTGGTGCGCAGCGGTGAGCACCCGGGTCAGCACCTCATCGGACACCGGGCCGGGCAGGAAGCCGTTGCGCATGTCCCGGCGCGCGGCGGCGAGCCGGTAGAACGCGTCGATGTCCTGCTGCGGCATGGGCTCGCCGGGCAGGGCCGCGCCGGGGTCCGTCATGACAGCACCTCGTGACCGGCATGTACGTGCCGGTGCCCCGCCTCGTCGTCCGGGTGGAAGTGCGGATCTGCGGGCGCCCGACCTTGTCCGCGAAGCCGGGCAGCGGCACCCGGTAGGCGCAGGTGTCGCAGTTCATCCTGATGTCGCCCTCGAGCGCCTCGTCGTAGCGTTCCAGCACCAGGCCGGCCAGTTCGTCGCACGCCCCGATCAGCCCCGCCACCGTGACCGTCAGCCCGGGGTGCGCCGCGGCGAACTCGTGCCACTCGCTGCACCGGGTCCGGGAGCACGCCGGCGAACAGGAAGTACGGCGCCACCACGATGCGCCGGCGCCCAGCAGGGGGGCCCGCTCCAGGGCGGCGGGCACCGCGGGCTCGGCCAGCGAGATGAAGCAGCACTCCACCCCCGCATACCCCGGCCCTCGCAGAGCAGCCGAGCCACCCTTGGCGATCTCGGCGTTGGCGTCGGGGTCGGTGGAGCCGCGCCCGGCCAGCACCACCATGGTGTCCCTCCGGGCCGCGCCAGCCAGCGCGGCGTCGATCCGCGCCGCCAGAATGTCCTGCAGCACCGGGTGCGGGCCGAGCGGGCGCCCGTAGGAGTAGGACAGGCCCGGGTGCCGCACCAGCTCGCGGGTGAGCGCGGCCGGGATGTCGCCCTTGGCGTGCCCGGCGGCGATCAGCACCAGTGGCACCGCGACGATCGGCCCGGGCCGCCGGTCCCGGGCGGGACCAGCCGGGCGACCGCATCGGCCACCGACGGGCGGGACAACTCGATGAAGCCGCCGTCGACCGCGCAACGCCGCGGTGCGGCGCGCACCCGCCCGACGAGCCGCCGAACTCGGCCACGCCCGCGTCGTCGCGGGTGCCGTGGCCGACGATGAGCAGGGTGGCCCGGTCATGATGCTGTTCCTTCTCTCGAGCGGGTCGCCGTAGATCAGGGCGTTGAGCGCGGCGGCGGCGACGGCCGAGCCGCCCTTCTCGCCCGGGTTAGTCACCGCGGGCAGGCCGCCGTCCCGAGCGCCGCTTGGCTTCGACGGCGCCGACGAAACCGACCGGCAGCCCGATGACCAGCGCCGGGGCCGGGCCGCGCGCGAGGAGCTCCTCCAACGCGGTCGGCGCGCTGCCGATGACCCACACCGCGCCGGGGCCGACCTCGCCGCCGGCGCACCCGGACGCCGGCGGCCGCGCGGGTGATGCCCAGCACCCGGTCAGCGCCGCGGCCCGCCGGTCGTCACGCGGCACATCGCGTCGCGGGCGTGATGCCCGCCGCGATCATCGCCGAGTCCGCGACGACCGGCGCGCCGTCGCGCAGCGCCTGCGCGCCTGCGCTCAGGTCCGCCTCGGCGGAGACGAGGTCGTCGAGGTAGCCGAGTCGGCGCTGGCGTGGATGACCCGCTCGACGACGGCCCGGGTCCACGGCGGCAGCGCCGAGGTGTCGACCCGCGCGCGCAGGATCTCGATACGACTGCTTCTCGATCGGATGCACGACGCGGGCCATCGTGCCGTCCTCCCCGCCGGGACCGTGGTGCCTGCCGCGTGCGTCCCGCCTCGATCTCGGTGATCGCGTCCACCGGGCAGACCTCGATGCACTCACCGCACCCGTGCACCGGTTGGGCCAGGACGACGAGGGTGCCCCGGACGGCCGTATCGCGTGTTCTGGACAGGTGAGCAGGCACGCCCCGCAGCCCTGACAGGCGCTGATCGTCACGGTGCCTGCGGCCGGCGGCGGGGCCGGGGCCAGCGTTGGCGGGCCGCCGTCGGCTAGCGTTGGGCGGGCGCGGGGTCGGGCAGCACTGCCATCGGTACCCCCTCGGCGTGACCATCCGGCCCGCGACGATCTGGGAGCTGGCCGAGCCGACGATGACGACGCTGGTCATGTCCGCGACGGCCGGGTCGATGTCGGCCAGGGTCGTGACCAGCACCCGCTGCCCGGGGCGGAACGCGTCGTGCACCACGCCGACCGGGGTGGCGGGTCGCGGTGGCCGGCCAGGATTTCCAGCGCCGCGCCGAGCTGCCAGTCCCGCCCCTTGCTGCGCGGGTTGTAGAAGGCGACCACGAAGTCGCCCTCGGCGGCGGCCCGGATCCGGCGCTCGATGATCTCCCACGGCGTGTGCAGGTCGGACAGGGAGATGATCACGTGGTCGTGGCCGAGCGGCGCACCGAGCAGCGCGGCGGCGGCGAGCCCGGCGGTCACCCCCGGCACGCCGATCACGTCGATGTCCGCGCCTGCGATCGCCAGGCGGGCTGGCCATCGCGTAGACGCCCGCGTCGCCGGAGCCGACCAGCGCGACCGCGTGCCCTTGCGGGCTTCGGCCACGGCGCTGGCGGCCCGCTGCTCCTCCTCACCGAGGCCGCTGCTGAGCACCCGGGTGCCGGGCCGCAGCACGTCGCTGGATCTGGTCCAGGTAGCGGTCCAGCCCGACCACCACGGAGGCGCGGCGCAGTTCCTCGATGGCCCGGGGAGTGACCAGGTCCCGGTCGCCGGGACCGAGCCCGATCAGGGCCAGCCGGCCCCGTGGCCGGATCCGGGCCAGCGCCACCGTGGCCATGGCCGACTTGCGCTTGGCCACGACAAGCTCGTCGCCGTAGGTCAGGGCCGCCGCCTCGGCCACGCTCGGGGTACCGACGGCCGCCGAGCGCCGCCCGCCCGGGTTGGGCACCGGGACCGTCGGCGCAGCTGGCCGCCGGGTAGCTGCGCAGCGGCCAGCCGCCCTGCCGGGCGGCCGCCACGATCCCCTCCTCCTCGGCCTTGGCGTCGACCGTGGCCAGCGCGGTCACCGAGTCCCGGCGAGCCCGCCCACGGCCAGCGCCTCGTCGAGCAGCCCGAGGACCTCCTCCTCGGTGACGCCCTTGCTGGCGCCGACGCCCGCGACCAGCGACGGCGGGCGGAGCACCACGGTGAGGTCGTCGATCGGCACGATCCGGTCGGTCACCACGATCCGGCACTGGCCCGGGCGCCGATGGTGACCGGGAACGGCGGCAGCGGCCAGGTGGCGTCCGACTCGAAGCCGACCGGCTCGCCGTCTAGCAGGGCGCGGCTGACCCGCGCGATCGCACCCTCGGCGGGCCAGCCCAGGGTGTCGAGCCGGGCAGCCCGGTGGCGTCGGTCGCCGTGGTGATGATCGCCTGGGCGCCGAGCGCATCGGCGACCCTGGTGCACAGCGCGTTGGCGCCGGCCGCGTGCCCGCCGACCAGCGTCACCGCGTACCGGCCCGGCTCGTCCACGCAGACCACGGCCGGGTCGATCCACTTGCTGTCCAGCAACGGGGCGACCAGCCGGGTGGTCGCGCCCACGGCGAGGAAGCACACCAGCCCGTCGCACTCGGCCCAGGCCCGGTGCAGCGCATGCCTGGCTGGCCCGTCGTAGCTGCGGGTCTCGCCGGCCAGGCCTCTGCCAGCCGGGCGGCGGAGGCGCGGCCGGCCATGGTGACGGCGATGAGCCCGATCATCGCGGTGCTCCGGGCCCGGTTCGCGGGTCCGTGCCGCTGTGGTCCACGGGCCGACGGTTCCGTGGTACCGGGGGCCGTCCGCCCACACCAGGAACACCGGGTTGGTGGCGGCGAGGCGGTGCACGTCGCCGGGCAGCGGGGCGAACCTGGCCGCCTGCACCAGCGCGCCGTCGGTGGCATAACCGGCCGCGTCAAGGGCGGCGATCGCCTGGCCGGCCCGTTCCACCGCGGCGAGCGCCACCACGATCCTGGCCGGGCGCCGGGCGGTCACCGCCTCGATCACCGCCGCCCCCCCGCCGCCGACGAAGACCACGTCCGGGTCCGGCAGTTCGTCCAGCGCCTGCGGTGCCTCGCCCGGCACGACCCGCACGTCCACGCCGTGCCGGGTGGCGTTGGCGCGGACCCGTTCGCAGCGCACGGCGTCGCGCTCCACCGCGATCACCGCCGCGCCGAACCGGGCGCACTCGATGCCGACAGACCCGCTGCCCGCGCCCACGTCCCAGACCAGCATCCCGGGACCGGGGCCGAGCCTGGCCAGCGCCAGCGCCCGCACCTCGGCCTTGGTCATCACCGCGTCCCGGCTGTCGAACTGCTCTTCAGGCAGCGCCCAGCCCACGGCGCCGGGATCGCTCAGGCTCCGGCTGGCGCCCGCCAGCGCCGGCGTGCCCGCGCGGCCACGCCCCGCCCGGCCCTCGCGCCGTCCCGCCTGCCCCGCGCAGCTCATCTGTTCCACTGGTGGGCGCCTCACCTTCGTGATCACGGGGCTCGGCGATGACGAGGACCACGTTCGGCTCCGCCCAGGTGCGGGCCGCCGCATCGGCGGGGGAGCACTCGGTGACCCGCTCGGCGTCGGTGCCGAGCTGCTCAGCCACGACGAGCCGGCGGTCCCAGCCGTCCAGGGCCACGCCGATCTCCGCCGGGCCGCACCCAGGCCCGGTGAGCACGGCGACCTTGGGGTAGGCACGGCACACGTTGACCGCCGGGCGCGGATTCCGGCCGTGCGCGCTGACCACCACGGCATCGTCCCAGGCCAGCCCCGCCCGGGCGAACGCCAGCGCGACCGAGGACACCGCGGGCAGCACCGTGAACGTCAGGCCGCGCTCGCGGAGCGCTCGGACGATCCCGAAGAACCCGGGATCACCGAGGCGAGGACCACGCGTCGCCGTCGTGTGCGGCGAGCGCGTCCAGCGCGGGCGCCAGTTCCCCGAGGACCACGTTGCGCCCGGCTGGTGCGGCGCACGGGCACGGCGGCGAGATGCCTGCGCGCGCCGACCACCAGGGTCGCGGCCGCGAGCGCCGCCTCGGCCTGCGGGGTGAGAGCCGAGCCGTCCATGCCCACGACGGTGATCATGCCGCGGTCACCCACTCGGGCCTGGTCGCCGCGACCACGCGGAATCCGCTGAAATCCACCATCGCCACGTCGGCGGTCAGCCTGCCCCGGCCGGCCCGCAGCAGCACCGACCTGACCCGCTGGCACAACTCGTCCCCGGCGGCGCGCAGCAGTTCTTCCCGCTGCCAGATCTCGTAGGCGTGGCGGCCGGTGTTCGCGGCCGCGACCTCCTCCGCGACGGCCGCCGTCCCCCCGGCGGCGAGGGTGACGTCGCCGAGCAGCCCGAGGTCCACCTTGGACCGGGTGTAGTGCGTCATCAGCACGCCCGCCGCGAGCTTGGCGAGCTTCCCGGCCATCCCGACGAAGATCACCCGATCGAGCCCCACGGCCAGGGCACGGCGCAGCGCCGCGCCGGTGAAGTCGCCCACCTCGACGAAGCACACCTCGGCCAGGTCAGGAAGCAGCGCCATCGCTCCCTTCTCCGTCCGCCCGCCGGTACACAGCACCACCGTCCGCTCGCCCTGGGCGGCCAGCACCGACACCGCCTGTTCCACGCTGGCCCGCCACGACGCGGTGGAGAACGGCCGGACGATCCCGGTCGTGCCGAGGATCGAGATCCCGCCGAGGATGCCGAGGCGCGCGTTGGTGGTCTTGCGTGCCATCTTCTCGCCGCCGGGCACCGACAGGAGCACCACGACGCCACGGTTTACCAGGTCGGTAACCTCCGCCACGGCCTGGGCGATCATCGCACGCGGGGTGGCGGTGATGGCCGGCTCGCCGACCTCGACGCCGAGGCCGGGTTTGGTCACGATGCCGACCCCCTCGCCGCCCTCCAGGACGATCCCTGGCTCGGTGCGCCAGCGCACGGTCGCGGTCAGGTGCGCCCCGTGGGTGACGTCGGGGTCGTCGCCGCGTCCTTCACCACGACCGCGGTCGCCTTCGCGGCGTCGTGCACGCAGGACTCGACGTCAAAGCTGACCCGCCGGCCACTGGGCAGGGCGACCTCCACCGTCCGCTGGGCGGCCTGGTCCCGCAGGGCGGTGGTCGCGGCCTTCGCCGCGGCGGACGCGCAGGTGCCGGTGGTCCAGCCGGTGCGCAGCGCCTTGGGCCGCACCTTGGCCGTACGGGGCAGGTCGGGCTCGGTCAGTTCGGGCTCGCCGCGGCCGGGCTGTGTCATGGCCGGCCTCGCGGAGCGCGGCGTCGGCGGTGCGCAGCTCGCGGCGGGCCTGCGGCTCTGCCCGGCGGTGCCCGTGGAAATGGCCCGGATGGTACAGGTGGGAACGGGTGCCGCTGGCCGCCAGCGCGGGCCCGACCAGGAACAGCGTGTGCTTCCACAGCTTGCGGGCGCGGACCGTCTCGGCCAGCGTGCCCACGGTGCACTCCACGAGCAGCTCGTCCGGCCAGGTGGCCCGGTAGGCGACGAGCACCGGGGTGTCTGGCGGATAGCCGCCATCCAGCAGTTCGGCCTGAAGCTGCCCGGACCGTGCCGCGGACAGGAACACCGCCATCGTGGTGCCGTGCCTGGCGAAATCGGCGATCTCCTCCCCGGCGGGCATCGGGGTCTTGCCGCCGCCGAGCCGGGTGAGGATCACCGACTGGGCAAGCTCGGGGACGGTCAGCTCCCGCCGGCCAGCGCGGCGACCGCGGAGTAGGCGCTGACCCCGGGAACGATCTCGTGCGGCAGGCCGAGCTGGTCGCACAGTTCCCGCTGCTCCTGCACCGCGCCCCAGAGGGCCGGGTCGCCGGAGTGGATGCGGGCGACCACGAGATCCTCTGCCAGGGCACGCTCGTAGAGAGCGCGCACGTCCTCCAGCGGCAGCGTGGCGGAGTCGACGATCTGCGCGCCCGGCCTGGCGTGGTCCAGCACCTCGGCCTGGACCAGGCTGGACGCCCAGATCACCACGTCGGCCGCGGCGATCACCGCGGCCGCGCGCAGCGTGAGCAGGTCCGCCGCACCCGGCCCGGCGCCGACGAACCAGACCTTGGCCCGGCCCGCGCCGGGCGCTGGTTCGGGGGCGCCCCGGGGAGCGGCTGGCCGGTCACAGCTTGCCCCCGCGGCGGGCGCGCCGCCCGGGCACGAGCAGCGTGGACAGGTACGGCGCCGGGCCGCGACACCTCGGCCGCGGGCCGGATGTCCTCACCGGGCAGGCCGAGGCTGGCCCCGTGCACCGCGCCGTCCAGGCGGCCCGCGTCGCGGACGGCGGCGAGCACCTCGGGCAGATGGCTGCCGCTCTTGTACCCGACGACCGTGTCGAAATGCGCCAGCGCCTCCCTGAACGGCACGAGCCCGGCGGTCAGCGGGAGCAGCGCCAGCGTCTCCCGCCCCTCGCACAGCACGGTGCCGCTGCGCGCCGCGAGGTCCTGCATGGCGGTGATGCCGGGCACGGTGGCCACGGTCAGGCCCGGGACCCGGGGCCCGACGGTCGCCGCGAGGTAGGTGAACGTCGAGTAGACGTTCGGGTCGCCGATCGTGGCGAACGCGACCAGGCGGCCCGCCGGCGAACGCCGCCACCGCCGCGTCCGCGGCGCCGTCCCACGCGGCCTCCCGTTCGGCCGTGCCCGCGCCCTCGGTCAGCGCGAACGCCACCCGGGTGATCCGGCCGTGTGTCACGTGCGCGCGCACCGTGGCCTCCGCCCGGCCCTAGTTCGCCGGTGGCCATGACCGGCACCAGCACCAGGTCGGCCTCGCGCAGCACGCGCACCGCCTTCACGGTGACAAGCTCCGGGTCACCAGGGCCCATGCCCACGCCGGCCAGCGTCGGCGCGGTCATGCCGCTGCCGCCACGAGCCGCCGCGCCAGGCCCGGGTACCCGGCCCAGTGCAGGTGCAGGTAGGAGGCGTGCACGCCGCCCTGCACGAAGCCCTCTTCTCTGCCGCCGAACGTCCACGCCGGGGCTGCCGGGTTCCCCGGGACCACGGTGGTGCGGTGGAACTCGTGACCGCGGACCGCGGTCCCGGCGGGGGTGAGCACCGAGGAGCCCGGCCGCGACCGCGTCCCGGTAGCCAAGGGTCAGCCTGGGGGTCATCCGCGCGGTGGCGTCGAGCACCCCGCACATGGGCAGCCCGTCCAGTTCCCTGGCCAGGTACAGCAGCCCGGCGCACTCGGCCACGACGGGGGCGCCCGACCGGGCCAGCCGGGCCACGTCCGCGCGCAGCGGCTCGTTGGCGGACAGGTCGCTGGCGTGCATCTCGGGGAACCCGCCGCCCAGCACCAGGGCGCCGGTCCCGGCCGGCAGCGCCGCGTCCCGCAGCGGGTCCACGGTCACCACGTCCGCGCCGGCGGCGGTGAGCAACTCCATCGTCTCGGTGTAGCAGAACGTGAACGCCGCCCCGCCCGCGACCGCCACCACCGGCCGCCCGCCACCGCGAGCATCCTCCGCGCCCTCCGCACCCGCGACTCGTGATCATGAGATTGGTGTCTGCTGGGCCACATCGTCATGATCACGGACGCCGGGTCCCACGGTGCGGCGGACAGGGGCCGGCCGTGCGGGCCAGGGCGAGCACGGCGTCGAGATCCACGGACTCGGTGACCAGGGCGGCGAGGCGGGAGATCGCCTGGCGGGCCGCGCCTTCCCGTTCCGCGGCCGGGACCAGGCCCAGGTGCCGGGACGGGACGGCGACGCCGTCGTCCCGGCGCAGCGCACCGAGCACTGGCATGCCGATCCCGGCCAGGGCGTCGCGCAGGATCTCCTCGTGCCGCGCGGAGCCCACCCGGTTCAAGATCACCCCGGCGAGGCGCACCCCCGGGTCGAAGGACGCGAACCCGGACACCAGGGCGGCGACCGACCTGCCCTGCGCCGAGGCGTCCACGACCAGCACGACCGGCGCGCCGAGCAACTGCGCGACGTGCGCGGTGGACCCCTCCGCCGTGGTGCCCCGCCCGTCGAACAGGCCCATGACCCCCTCGATCACCGCGATGTCCGCGCCCGCCGCGCCGTGCGCGAACAGCGGTGCGATCGTGTCCGCGCCGCACAGCACCGGGTCCAGGTTCCGGGCCGGGCGCCCGGTCGCCAGCGCATGGTAGCCGGGGTCGATGTAGTCCGGGCCGACCTTGTGCCCGCAGACGGCCAGCCCGCGCGCGGCGAGCGCCGCCATCAGCCCGGTGGCCACGGTGGTCTTGCCGTGCCCGGACCCGGGCGCGGCGACCACCAGGCGCGGGACGTTCACCACTCGATGCCCTTCTGGCCCTTCTGGCCCGCGTCCATCGGATGCTTGATCTTGGTCATCCGCACCACGAGATCGGCCGCCTCGACCAGCCGCGGGTCGGCGTCGCGGCCCGTGATGACGACGTGCTGATGGCCGGGGCGTGCCGCCAGGGTGGCGACGACGTCGCCGGTGTCCACCCAGCCCCACTTCATCGGGTAGGTGAACTCGTCAAGGACGTAGAAACCGTACGCCTGCGCGGCGAGGTCCCGCTTGACCTGCTCCCAGCCCTCCCTGGCGTTGGCCGCGTGGTCGGCCTCGGTGCCGGGCCGCGCGATCCACGACCAGCCCTCGCCCATCTTGTGCCAGGTCACCGGGGCGCCCTCGCCGGTCTGCTCGTGCAGCCCGGCCCAGGGCGAGCAGCGCCGGCTCCTCCCCGGTCTTCCACTTGGCGCTCTTGACGAACTGGTACACCACGATCGGCCAGCCCTGGTTCCAGGCCCGCAGCGCCAGCCCGAACGCGGCCGTGGACTTGCCCTTCATCTCGCCGGTGTGCACCACGATGAGCGCACGGTTGCGGCGCTGCCTGGTGGTCAGCCCGTCATCGGGGACGACGAGCGGCTTCCCCTGCGGCATTCAGGCGACCTCCTTGAGCACTCTCACCGAATCGGCCAAGGGCCCGGCGGCCAGGTGCTCCAGGCGGAGCACGACGCCGCCGAGGGTCTCGGCCAGGGCGGCGGCCAGGCCGAGCCGGACCGGGCCGGACTCACAATCAACGACCACGCTGTGCACTCCTGCCGCCGCCAGCAGGCCCGCCGCCCGCTGCGCGCCGGCCACCGGGTCCGGGCCGCCGGTGGCGCGCCCGTCGGTGACAAGCACCAGCAGGGCACGGCGGCGCGGATCCCGTATCCGCTCGGTGCGCAGCAGTTCCCCGGCCCGCAGCAGGCCCGCCGCGAGCGGGGTGCGCCCGCCGGTCGGCACCGCGGCCAGCCGGGCGGCCGCCGCCTCGACCGAGAACGTCGGCGGCAGCGCGACCTCGGCGCCGCTGCCCCGGAACGTGACCATGCCGACCTTGTCCCGCCGCTGGTAGGCGTCGAGCAGCAGGGAAAGCACCGCGCCCTTGACCGCGCCCATCCTGGCCCGGGCCGCCATCGAGCCGCTGGCGTCCACCGCGAAAAGCACCAGGTTGGACTCCCGCCCCTCGTGGCGGGCCTCGCGCAGGTCACCGGTGCGCAGCAGCAGCCTGTCCCCCGGGACCCGGCCCCTGGCCACCTGATGGGGCGCGGCCGCGGCGAACGTGGCGGGCACGTGCACCCGGGCGACCCGGTCCCGTGGGCGCTGCGCCCCGGTGACGTGACCGGAGTCCGTGCGGGCCCGGGACCGGCGGCCCGCCGTGCCCGAACCGGTTCCAGGGACCTCGAGCCGCTTGACCCGGAACACCTGCCCGGGGGCGGCAGGTGGCCTGGCCGCGGCACTGCCCGGCCGTGGCTGGCCGGGTTCCGGCGAGGCCGGGCCCTGCGGGGACCCGCGTTGCGGCCCGGCGGACTCGCGCGGCGGCGGGGCATCGGAGCCCGGCGTGGTTTCGTGCCTGGCCCCGGGGTCGCCGCCGCCCGGCCCGTCATCCCCCGGACCAGGGTCGTCGTCGGGATCCTCACCGGCTCCCAGCGCCCTGTCCAGCTCGTCCTCGTCGAGTTGCGGCGCGTCGAACGGCTGCCGCCTGCGCCGGTGCGGCAGCGCCAGCCGCGCGGCGGCCCGCACGTCCACGGCGGTGACCTCGTCCCGGCCCTCCCATGCCGCGTGCGCGATCGCCGCCCGCGCGGTCACCAGGTCCGCGCGCAGCCCGTCCACGTCGAACGCCGCGCACACCGACGCCACCTGCCGCAGCGTCGGGTCCGGCAGCACCACGCCCGGCAGCAGGGACTGCGCCGCCACGATCCGCGCCGCCAGCCCGGCCTCGGCAACCTGCCACCGCGCGGCGAACCCCGCGGGGTCGGCGTCGCAGGCCAGCCGCCGCCGCACCACCTCGCCGCGCAGGGCGGCGTCCCGCGGGGCAGCGGCCTCCACGGTGAGCCCGAACCGGTCAAGCAGTTGCGGGCGCAGTTCGCCCTCCTCCGGGTTCATCGTGCCGACCAGCAGGAACCGGGCCGCGTGCCGGACAGACACCCCGTCCCGCTCCACATAGCAGGTGCCCAGCGCGGCGGCGTCAAGCAGCAGGTCAACCAGGTGATCGTGCAGCAGGTTGACCTCGTCCACGTACAGCACGCCCCGGTGCGCGGCGGCCAGCAGCCCCGGCTCGTACGCCTTGACCCCTTCGGTCAGCGCCCGTTCGATGTCCAGGGCGCCGACCAGGCGGTCCTCGCTGGCGCCGACCGGCAGTTCGACCAGCCGCGCGGCACGGGTAACCGACGCCGCTCCAGGTTCGTGGGGCCCGTCCGGGCAGGACGGATCGGGCGCGGCCGGGTCGCAGGAGAACCGGCACCCGGCCACGACCTGCACATCGGGCAGGATCGCCGCCAGCGCGCGCACCATGGTCGACTTCGCGGTGCCCTTCTCGCCGCGCACCAGCACCCCGCCGATGCCCGGCGACACCGCGTTGAGCACCAGCCCCAGCCGCAGTTCGTCCATCCCGACAACCGCGCTGAAAGGGAAGCCGTTCATGTCATCGCCTCCCGGGATGGAAGGGGGGAGTGGCCGGCGCAGGCGCGGGGGGTGCGGTGGCCGGCGCAAGTGCGTGGGGTGGGGTGGCCGGCGCAGGTGCGGGGGGTGGGGTGGCGCTGACGGGACCGGTGCCACTGTTGCTCACGTGTCCTCCCCCTCCAGTTCGCCTTCCAGTTCCAGGTACACCGACCGCAACTCCTCCAGGGTGCCGTCCTCCGGCTCGGCCCACATCCCCCGGTCGGCGGCCTCCAGCAGCCGCTCGGCGATGCCGCGCAGCGCCCACGGGTTCGACTTGCGCAGGAACGCGCTGGTATCGGAGTCGAACACGTACGAGGCGGCGAGCTGCTCATACATCCAGTCGTCCACCACGCCGGCGGTCGCGTCGTAGCCAAACAGGTAGTCCACGGTAGCGGCCATCTCGAACGCGCCCTTGTACCCGTGCCTGGCCATCGCGGCCAGCCACCGCGGGTTGACCACACGGGACCGGAACACCCGCCGGGTCTCCTCGGCCAGGGTCCGGGTGCGCACCAGGTCCGGCAGCGCCGAATCGCCGATGTAGGCGGCGGGGGAGTCCCCGGTCAGGTGCCGCACCATTGCCACCATGCCACCGTGGAACTGGAAGTAGTCGTCGGAGTCGGCGATGTCGTGCTCGCGGGTGTCGGTGTTCTTCGCCGCGACCGCGATCCGCCGGAACGCCGACTCCATGTCCGCGCGCGCCTCCCGGCCGTCCAGGCCGCGGCCGTAGGCGTACCCGCCCCACACCGCGTAGACCTCGGCCAGGTCGGCGTCGGTGCGCCAGTTCCTCGCGTCGATCAGCGGCAGCAGCCCGGCACCGTAGGCGCCGGGCTTGGACCCGAAGATCCGGGTGGTCGCCCGGCGCCGGTCCCCGTGCGCCGCGGTGTCGGCCTCCGCATGTGCCCGCAGGTAGTTGGACTCGGCGGGCTCGTCCAGGTCAGCCACGGCCGCGATCGCGTCATCGAGCAGCGCGATCACGTGCGGGAACGCGTCACGGAAGAACCCGGAGATGCGCACGGTCACGTCGATCCGGGGCCGGCCAAGCTCGGCCAGCGGCGTCACCTCGAACCCGGTGACCCGCCGGGACGCGTCGTCCCACACCGGGCGGCACCCGATCAGCGCCAGCACCTCGGCGATGTCGTCGCCCTGGGTGCGCATCGCCGAGGTGCCCCATACGGTCAGCCCCACCGACCGCGGGTAGGAGCCGGTGTCGGCGAGGTGCCGCGCCACCAGCGACCCGGCCAGCGCCGCGCCCACGTCCCACGCGTTGCGGGACGGGATCGCCTTCGGGTCCACCGAGTAGAAGTTCCGCCCGGTCGGCAGCACGTTCACCAGGCCACGGGTCGGCGACCCGGACGGCCCGGCCGGCACGTACCTGCCGTCCAGCGCGCGGAGCAGGTTGGCCACCTCGTCGGGCGTGCGCTCCAGCCGGGGAACCACCTCGCGGGCCGCGAACTCCAGCACGGCCACCACGGACGGCGGTGCCTCGCCGAGCACCCCGGCGGCCACGGCCTGCGCCTTCTCCGGCTGCCAGCCCGTGTCGTCCAGGCCCGCGACCAGCCGGCCCGCGAGCGCCTCCAGCGCGTCGATCACGTCCGCCCCGGTGCGCCACCCGCCTCCCCGTCCCCCTTCACCGGCGACGCCGGGCAGATCACCCCGGACGTCCGCGAGCTGCCCGGGATCGGCCAGCAACGCTCGTTCGTTCAGCCCGAAATGCGAAGCCAGCGCGGCGCGCAGGCCGGGCAGCGCGCTGCGCCCGCCCCAGACCTGGGTGGCCCGCAGCACCGCCTGCACCGTGGCGACCCGCTGCTCGCCGGCCGGGGCGCTGCCCAGCACGTGCAGGCCGTCGCGGATCAGCGCGTCCTTGATCTCGCACAGGTATCCGTCCACGTGCAGCACGAAGCTGTCGAACTCCTCGGCCGCGGGCGCCGCGTCCACGTGCAGGTCGTGGTGCAGTTGCGCGGTCGCGATCAGCTCCCACACCTGGGCCCGCACGGCCGGGAGCTTGGCCGGGTCCAGCGCGCTGACCGTCGCGTACTCGTCGAGCAACTGCTCCAGCTTGGCCAGGTCGCCGTAGCTGTCGGCGCGGGCCATCGGCGGGATCAGGTGGTCGATGATCGTCGCGTGGCTGCGCCGCTTGGCCTGGGTGCCCTCGCCTGGGTCGTTCACGATGAACGGGTAGATCAGCGGCAGGTCGCCGAGCACCGCGTCCGGCGCGCACTCAGCGGACAGGCCCAGGCCCTTGCCGGGCAGCCACTCGCAGGTCCCGTGCTTGCCCAGGTGCACCACTGCGTGCGCGCCGAACTCCCGGTCCAGCCAGCGGTAGGCCGCCAGGTAGTGGTGCGACGGCGGCAGCTCCGGGTCGTGGTAGATGGCCACCGGGTTCTCCCCGAACCCGCGCGGCGGCTGGATCATCAGCATCACGTTGCCGAACCGCAGCCCGGCCAGCACGATCTCGCCCGAGTCCACGTACAGCTCGCCTGGCGGGTCGCCCCAGTGCCCGCGCACCGCCTCGCGCAGCGACCTGGGCAGTGCCGCGAACCATTCCGCGTACCGCGCCGCGGGCACCCGCATCGGCGCCGCGGCCAGCTGTTCCCCGGTGAGCCACTCGACGTCGTGCCCGCCAGCCGCGATCAGCGCGTGGATCAGCGTGTCGCCGTCCTCGGGGAACCCGTCGCCGGTGTCATAGCCCGCCTCCCGCAGCGCCCGCAGCAGCACCACGGCCGAGGCCGGGGTGTCCAGCCCGACCGCGTTCCCCACCCGGGCGTGCTTGGTCGGGTAGGACGACAGCATGATCGCCAGGCGCCGCTGCGCGGGCGGGGTATGCCGCAGCCGGGCGTGCGCCAGCGCGATCCCGGCCACCCGGGCGGCCCGCTCCGGGTCCGCCGCGTACACCGGCACCCCGTCCTCGCCGGCCTCCTTGAAGGAGAACGGCACGGTTATCAGCCGCCCGTCGAACTCGGGCACCGCCACCTGCATCGCGGCGTCCATCGGGGTGAGCGCCGCGGACGAGGCGGCCCACGCCGCCCGCGGCGAGGTCAGGCACAGCGCCTGCAGCACCGGCACGTCCAGCGCGGCGAGCGCGGCCACGTCCCAGGCGTCGGAGTCCCCGCCCGCGCCGGCGTCACCGGCCACCGTCCCGCCCGCGGCGAGCACGGTCACGATCAGCGCGTCCGCCCCGGTCAGCAGCTCGTAGACCTCCGGCCCGGCCGCGCGCAGCGACGAACAGTACACGCACCGGGCGTTCCCGCCGGCCGCCTCCACCGCGTCGGCCAGCGCGTCCACGAAAGCGGTGTTCCCGGACACCGCGTGCGCCCGGTAGAACACGATCCCCACGGCAGGCCGGCCCGGCCGCTGCTCGCGCGGCCCGTGCACCCCCTGGGCGGGCAGGGCCACGGGCGGCGCGAACCCGTGCCCGGTGAGCAGCAGCGTGTCGGACAGGAACGCGGCCAGCTCGGCCAGGTTGGCAGGCCCGCCCTCGCGCAGGTAGGCGAGCGCCTGGGCGGCCACCCCGCCAGGCACCGTGGACGCCGCCATCAGGTCCGCGTCCGGCGCCGCCTCACCGCTGAGCACCACCGTGGGCAGGCCCTGCGCGAGGACCGCGGCGAGGCCGTCGGGCCAGCTTCTGCGCCCGCCCAGCAACCGCACGATCACGCAATACGCCCCTGCCACCAGCCCCGGCACCTGGTCCGGCGCGGTCCGCGCGGGGTTGGCCAGGCGCCACGGTGCCCCGCTGGCCCGCGCCGCGAGCAGGTCGGTGTCCGACGCGGAAATCAGCACAATGACGGGGTTCTCGCTCATGGGGCTCCTGGCGGGATGAACGGCAGGCCGGCGGGCGCACCGTGGTCGATCAGGTTCAGCAGCGCACCGGTGTCCAGGTGCTCGTCCACCAGGTCGGCCAGGGTGTCCAGTTTCCGCTCCCGGATGCTGGCGAACGTGACGTGACCGGGCTCGAAGGACCGCCCGGCCGCCGCGGCGACCCGGCGGAGCAGCGCGCGCCGGAACCCGTCGCTCTCGAAGATCCCGTGCCACGTGGTACCCAGCACCGCCCCGGCGGAGCAGCCTCCGGGGAACGGCTCGCCGCCGTCCGCGGTGACCACGCCGTGGTGGATCTCGTACCCGGTGACCGGCTCGCCGTCCGCGCTCTCCTGGCGGAGCCTGAGCACCTTCGCCGTGCCGAACGTGACCGTCGCTGGCAGCAGGCCCAGCCCCGGGACCAGGCCCGCGCCGCTCTCCACGTCGTCGCGGATCCCGGCGGCGAGCATCTGGTAGCCGCCGCAGATGCCGAGCACCGGGCCGCCGCGCGCGGCCCGGGCGGCGACCGCGCCGGCCAGCCCGCGCTCGCGCAGCCAGGCCAGGTCCGCCACGGTGGCCCGGCTGCCGGGCAGGATCACCAGGTCGGCGTCGGTGATCTCGGCGGCGGAGGTGACGAACCGGAGCGCCACGCCCGGCTCGGCCGCCAGCGGGTCGGTGTCGGTGAAGTTGCTGATCCGGGGCAGCCGGATCACCGCGACCCGGAGCACGTCCCCACCCGCCTCCCCTTCCCCCTTCACGGGGCCCCGGGGCGGCTGGTCGTCTGGCCCGGCGCCCAGGCTGAGCGAGTCCTCCGCGTCCAGCCACAGCCCGGCGGTCCACGGCAGCACGCCGAGGACCGGCCGCCCGGTGAGGTCGCGGAGCCGGTCCAGGCCCGGTTGCAGCAGCCGGGCATCGCCGCGGAACTTGTTCACCGCGAACCCGGCGACCAGCGCCTGGTCGTCCCTGCTGAGCAGGGCGAGCGTGCCGTACAGGGCGGCCAGTGCCCCGCCCCGGTCGATGTCGGCGACCACGATCACCGGCAGGCCCGCCGCCCGGGCCAGGCCCATGTTGGCCAGGTCGTGCTCGCGCAGGTTGATCTCGGCCGGGCTGCCCGCGCCCTCGCAGATGACCGCGTCGAACCGGCCCGCCAGCCCGGTCAGGCAGGCAAGCACGGTGCCCGCCAGGCGCGGCTTCAGCGCGGGATAGGACATGGCGTCGGCCTCGGCGACGGGCTTGCCGAGCACCATGACCTGGCTGGTGCCGTTGCCCCCGGGCTTGAGCAGCACCGGGTTCAGTGCCGCCTCGGGCTCGATGCCCGCCGCGGCGGCCTGCATGGCCTGGGCCCGGCCGATCTCCGCGCCGTCCCTGGTGACCACCGAGTTCAGCGACATGTTCTGCGCCTTGAACGGGGCCACCTTGACCCCGCGCCGGGCCAGCCAGCGGCAGATCCCCGCGGTGACCGTACTCTTGCCCGCCTCCGACGCCGTCCCGGCGACCAGCAACCCGTTCATGCGGCCGTCCCGGCGGCCAGCAACCCGTTCATAGCGCACCCGCCGAGGTCTTTGTTTGTGATGGGTGGGCCAACCATGACAAAAGAATGTTGTGGTTGCGCCACCCATGACAAACGCGAGTTAGCGCGGCCCGGCTGGCTCGTCCCGGAGGCCGGGTCCCCCGCGATCTGCCCCGCCCGCCGAGCAGGTACGCCGCCAGCGCGGCGAGGACCGTGGTCGCGGTGGTGATCAGGCGGGACAGCCGGATGGCGCGATCGAGGTCGGCGGGCCCGGGCGGGGGGCCGTCGCCGAGGGTGCCACGCTGCTCGGCCCGGCCCTGGTAGACGTTGGTGCCGCCGAGGCTGACCCCCAGCGCCCCGGCGAACGCGGCCTCGCAGCGGCCCGCGTTCGGGCTGGGATGCGCGGCCCCGTCGCGGCGGACGGTGCGCAGGGCCCGGCGCCCGCTACCGCCGACCGCGGGGGCCAGGGCCGCGGCCAGCACCGCGGTCAGCCGGGCGGGTACCAGGTTTGCCACGTCATCGAGCCGGGCGGCGGCCCAGCCGAACCTTTCGTAGCGCATGTCATGGTGACCGACCATCGCGTCGAGCGTGTTCACCGCCCGGTAGCCGAGCAGGCCGCCCACGCCGGCCACCGCGCCCCACAGCAGCGGCGCGACCACCGCGTCGCAGGTGTTCTCCGCCACCGACTCGACGGCCGCGCGGGCCAGTTCGGCCGCGGGCAGCCCGGCGGGGTCGCGGCCGCACAGCGCGGGGAGCCGGTGCCGCGCGTCGTCGAGGTCGCCGGCCGCCAGCGCGCGGGAAACCCCCGCCGCCTCGGCGGCCAGGCTGGCGCCGCCGAGCACCGCCCAGGTCGCTGCGGCGGCAACCGCCGCGCCGGGCAGCGGGCGCCGACCGGCCAGCCGCTGCGCAGCCCAGCCGGCGGCCACCGCGGGGCCGGCGCACGCCACGGTGAACAGCGCGCCGCGAGCCCGGCTCGCCCTCCAGAGCCAGCCTTCGGCGCGGGCCGCGGCGGTGCCGAACGCGGCAACGGGGTGGCCGCGGCGCGGGTCGGCGAGCAGGGCGTCGAGAACGGAGCCGAGCAGCAGCCCGGAGGCGAGCCCGGACCGGCGCGGCATCAGCGGCGGCGTGGCAGTCGGCGGGCGGCGGGCACGGTGCGCCGGGCAGCCAGCGGTGCGCCCGGCGGGGCGGGTGAGGACATCATGGCGGCCCTTCCTCGGGGTAACCACGCCCCAGGTGAGAAGGATCGACGGCCGGAGTGTCCTGGCTCCCGGATCGAAGCTCCCCTCAGCCTTCCCACCGCATCGCGGTCGTGGCTAACGTGAGGGCCGCTCCCCGGTCACAGTGGCGGGACCGCGCCGGATTCGCACCGGCTTCCTCCACTGCCGACGATGGACGGGTCAACATCACCATAGTGCGCCGGGCTCGTCAAGCTGCGGGCATGCGCGTGGCCAGGCGCGCCGCGACGCGCGCCTGGCCACGCGGCGGGCGGGGACGGCCGCGCCAGGCTTTGTCCCTCGGCCCGCCCAGATGAGTCAGCGGGTGCTCGGCACCCTGGCGGTAAACCTGCCGCTCCACCGGGCGCAACCGCAACGAACTGGGCAGAACGTCACCCATTCGTAATAGGGCAGGCCTGCGGGCCTGGTGTCGGCCACGGTCCCGCCGCCCTTGGAGGGCAGGCGGCGGGGCCGCAGCCGGACGTCACGCGGCGGTGCCCGGGCGGGCGGGCACCTGGGCCGCTGCGGTGAGGCGCAGGGCCAGGGCGGCGGCCTGGGTCCTGATCTCCGGGATGGCCGTGGTCTCGTACCACAGCCCGCGCAGCGGCGGGCCGAGCGTGAACAGGGTGCCGCTCGGCCTTCCCCCGGCGTCGAGCACCGCGCCGCCGGGGGTGGCGTCGAGGCCGAGCCGCAGCGGGTCCGGCCGGGCCAGCCCGCGGCGCAGCAGGCCGCGCAGCAGCGGGTCGCCGGTGCGGGTGATGTCGCCGTCCGGGCCGGTGGCGTTGACCAGCCACGCGGCCTCATGCTCGGTGCTGGCGCCGGTCTCGTCCTCGATGCGCACCCGGAGCGCGCCGGGCACCGTGGTGACCGCGCGGACCTGCCCCGCGTGTACCGACAGCCGGCCGGTGCCGAGCAGCGCGCTGACCCGCCGCGCGGTGTCCGGCGGCATCCGGTGCCGGTGCACCTCCCAGTAGCGCGCGACGTGCCGGAGGAAGGCCCGCCGGTCGGCCACCGGCAGCCGCTGCCACAGCCGGGGCACATGCGGCCGGAGCGCGTCCATGATCTCTTCCCAGGCTTCCGGGCGGTCCGTCATCGCGGCGCGGACCTGCCACATCAGCTCGCCGAGCCGCACCGGGCCACCCGGGCCGGCCAGCGCGGGCAGCCAGGTCGGCCGGCCCGGCTCTGCGCACCTGCGGTGTGCCCGAGGGAGCAGTGCGTGCCGGGACACCGCGTGGACCACGGTGCGCGGGTGCGCGTCCGTCACCGCGATCGCCACGTCCATCGCGGTCAGGCCGGTACCCAGCACGATGACTGGCCCGCCGTCGCCGGCCCACCGCAGCGCCCCGGGCGCCCAGGGGTCGGCGATGTAGCGGGGGCTGTCCGGCACCGGGCACGGCGCGGCGGGCGCGGGGCTGCCGACGGCCAGCACGGCGATGTCGGCGTCGATGTGGCCCTCGGCCGCGAGGTGCAGCCGCAGCGGGTGCCGCGGGGCGCAGTCGCTGATGCGGACGACCTGCGCGGTGACCGCGGTGAGGGTGCTGGCCGGCTCTGCCCGGCGCGCCGCCTCGGCCAGGGTGTCGCGCAGGTAGCGCCCGTAGTCGGACCTGCGCAGGAACCCGTCGTGCGCAACGCGGTTCGCGGTGGCCCAGCGCAGCAGCTGGCCCGGGTCGCCGGCGACCGCGCTCATCGTGCCGGCCGGGGAGTTCAGCAGGTGACCGGGGTGCGTGGTGGAGTACGCCTGGCCGCGCCCGTGCCGGCCGCCGGCGTCGATCAGCGCGATGCGCACCGGCGGCCGTCCGGCGCCGGCCAGGCGGAGCAGGTGGACAGCGGTCAGCGTGCCGCTGGCGCCCCCGCCGATGACCGCGATGACCGGCCTGCGGCGTGCGTGCTGATCGGGGGAGTACACGGCTTCACTGTAACCTAGTATGCCGATAGGATAAATAGCTAAGAGCTGAGTGATGATGCAGGGAGGCTGCCGTGATCGAAGTTGTGGCGATCGACACGCCCTCGCTGGGTGACCGCAGTTACCTGGTGACCGAGGGCACGGTCGCGCTCGTGGTGGATCCGCAGCGTGACATCGACCGGATCCTGGTGGCGGCCGCCGATCGCGGCGTGGCGGTGACCGGCGTGTTCGAGACGCACATCCACAACGACTACGTCTCCGGCGGCCTGGCCCTTGCCGGGGAGACCGGCGCCGCCTATCACGTGAACGGCGCCGATGACGTGGCGCTGCGCCGGACGGCGATCGGCGACGGGGACGTGATCGTGGCGGGCGCGTTGCGGGTGCGGGTCCTCGCCACCCCCGGCCACACCTGGACCCACCTGTCCTACGTCCTAGAGGACGCCGCGACCGGGGTGGTGGCGGGGGTGTTCACCGGCGGCTCGCTGCTGCACGGATCCACCGGGCGGCCGGACCTGCTCGGGGCGCGGCACGCTCCGGCGCTCGCCGCGGCCCAGTACGCCTCGGCCCGCCGGCTGGCCGCGCTGCTGCCCGGGCACACGCCGGTGTACCCGACGCACGGGTTCGGCAGCTTCTGCGCGGCCGGGCCCGCGGGGGCCGGACCCGCGGGGGCCGGGCCAGCCGCGGCCGGGGCCGGGGCCGCCGGGGCCGCCGCCGCGGCGGGGGTGCCGACGATCGCCGGGGAGGAGCGGGCGAACCCGGTGCTGACCCTTGACCAGGACCGCTACGTCACGTCGCTGCTGGGCGGCCTGGATGTGTACCCGGCGTACTACGCCCGGATGGGCCGGGCGAACACGTTCGGCGCGGACGCTCCCGCGCTGCTGCCGCCGCCGCGCGTGCTGCCCGGCCACGTGCCGGGGCAGGTCGCGGCCGGCGACTGGGTGGCAGACCTGCGCGACCGCCGTGCTTTCGCGGCCAGTCACGTGCCCGGTTCGCTGAACTTCCCGCTCGGCGGCGCCTTCGCCACCTACCTGGGCTGGCTGCTGCCGGAGGGCGCCCGGCTGACCCTGCTCGGCGAAACCCCGTGCCAGGTCGCGGCGGCGCAGCGGGAACTGGCCAGGATCGGCGTGGACCGGATCGCCGGGGCGGCCATCGGCACGCCGGCGGACTGGCTGGGCGGCGAGGACCCGGGCCGCTGCCCGGTGTCTGACTTCCGCGGCCTCGCTGCGGCCCGCCGCCGCGGCGGCCTCACCATCGTGGACGTCCGCCGCCCGCTCGAATGGGCGGCCAGCCATATCGACGGGGCGGTGCACATCCCGCTGCACGAGCTTTCCGGCCGGCTGCGCGAACTGCCGCCGCAGCTGCCGGGCCGCGCCCCGGTGCCGGTCTGGGTGCACTGCCAGGCGGGCTACCGGGCCGCCATCGCCGCCTCCCTGCTGGCCGCGGCCGGGCACCAGGTGACGCTCGTGGACGACGACTATGCCCAGGCCGCCGCCGCCGGGCTGCCGCTCACCGGCGGGACGGGGCAGCCACTCACCGAACGTGCCGTGCCGGCCGCTTAGGGCGTCACCTCACGCACCCGGTTGTTGTTCGCGTCGGCGATGAACAGGCCGCCGGTGCCGTCCGCCGCGATGCCGACCGGGCTGGCCAGGCCGGCCGCGGTGGCCGGGCCGCCGTCCCCGGTGAACTCCGCCGCGCCGGTGCCGGCGATCGTGTAGATGTCCCCGGCGGTCATCGCCTGCCCGTAGAACTGCCGGTCGTACTGCGCCGCCACCCGGATCCGCCAGCCGGTCGCGTCGGCGATCACCAGGTTGCCGGCGTGATCCATGGCTACCCCGCAGGCGTCGCCGAGGGAGGCCGCGGACGCCGGGCCGCCGTCGCCGAGTAGCCCGGCCGCGTTGTTTCCCGCGGCCGTGGTCAGCCAGTCGGCCGGGCTGGCCGGGCCGCGTCACCGGAGACCCGTCAGCGACGGAGGCCAGCAGGGCCGCCCGGGCCTGGTCGACGGCGGCGAGCAGGGCGCCGCGCAGCACCGGGGCGTCCGGCACCGCGGTCGGCACCACGTCGGGCTTCACCGGGCAGATCCGGCTGACCTCGGTGCTCACCCGGTCCGCTAGCGCCGTCCCGCCCGCCTGGCCCACCTCGCCGCCGAGCACCACGAGCCCGGGGTCCAGGGTCACCGAGATCGCCGCCACGCCTACCGCCACCCGGCGGGCCAGGTCGGCGAGGAACTCCTCGCCGCCGGGCTGGCCGGCCGCCGCCCCGCGCACCGCCGCGGCGACCGCCTCGCCGTTGGCCGGCGCGGCGAACCCGTAGCGGTCGGCGAGGGCGCGGACCTCGCGCCCGTCGGCCAGGGAGCGGAACCCGCCCGCCGCGGGGTGGGTCAGGTCCTCCGGCAGCGGCACGCCCGGCACCGGCAGGTAGCCGATCTCGCCAGCGGCGCCGCGGGCCCCGCGGTGCAGCCGGCCGCCCAGTATCGCCGCCAGCCCGAGGCCCACCCCCATCCAGACAAGCACGAAGTCGTCCGCCCCGCGCGCGGCGCCCTGCGCGTGCTCGGCCATCGCGGCCAGGTTGACGTCGTTCTCGATGGTCACCGGGCGGCGCAGGTCCCCGCGCAGCGCGCCGAGCACGCCCTCGTGCCAGTCGGGCAGGTTCACCGACAGCCGCACGTCGCCGGTGCGCGGGTCCACCATGCCGCCGGTCCCGATCACCACCGCGCGCAACTGCGCCGCCTCGATCCGCGCGGCGCGGCAGGCGGCGGCCACCGCGTTGCGCACCAGCTGGACCGGGTTGCCCGCGCCGTTGGGGTCCACGGTCACCTCGGCCAGCACCTGGCCCGTCACATCGGCCACGCCGGTGGTCACCGCCTCGGGGGCGACGTCGAGGCCGGCCACGATCGCGGTGGACGGGACGACCGCGTACACCGCCGCGCTGGGCCCCCGGACACCGGCCTGCTGCCCGGTGACCGCGACCAGCCCGCGCTCCTCGAGCCGGGTCAGCGTCTGTGAGGCGGTGACCTTGGACAGGCCGGTGCCCTCGCCGACCTGTGACCGGGTGAGCGGTCCCTCGGCGAGCAGCAACTCCAGCGCCGCGCGGTCGTTGATCTCCCGAAGCAGGCTCGGTGTGCCTGGCCGTCCCATCATCGTTCCCCCTGTCCCGCCAGGCCATCTTCTGCCCGCCCGGCCCCATGGTCCAGACTGCGGCCCGCGGTTCGTGCCTCCTACACCATCCCGACGATCCTGTTCTTCCTGCTGGTGCAGCGCCGGATGGCCCGTGGCCTGGTCGCCGGGGCGGTGAAAGGGTGAGTACCGTGCACGGCGCCGGATCGCTCACCCGCCTCGCCGACGCGGTCCTCGTCCCGCCGTTCCCCGGCCGTTCCGCTCCGCGATGGTTGCTGCTGGCGCTGGACAACGGTCTTGCGGGCGTTACGCTCTACGGCCCCAACGTGGCCGGGCCCGAGCAGTTGTCCGCGCTGACTGCGGCGCTGCGCGCCGCGGCACCAGAACCGGTGATCGCGATCGACGAGGAGGGGGGCGACGTCACCAGGCTGGCGCATCTCACCGGCAGCCCCTACCCGGGCAACGCTGCCCTCGGCGCGGTCGACGACGCGCCGCTCACCCGGGCGGTGTACCGGGCGCTGGGGGCTGATCTGGCCGCCGTCGGCATCAACGTGGACCTGGCGCCGTCGGTGGACGTGAACACCGCCGCGGGGAACCCGGTCATCGGGACCCGCGCGTTCGGGGACCGTACCGGCCTGGTGAGCCGGCATGCGGCCGCGGCGGTGCACGGCCTCCAGGCGGCCGGGGTGGCCGCGTGCGCCAAGCACTTCCCCGGCCACGGCAGCACCCGGGCCGACACCCACCACGTGCTCGCCACCGTGGAGGGCGGCATCGCCCGGCTACGCGAGCGCGACCTGCCCCCGTTCGCGGCGGCGATCGCCGCCGGGGTGGCCGCGGTGATGCCGGGGCACCTGCGGGTGGCGGGGCTGACCGGGGACCGGCCCGCCACCCAGTCGGCCGCCGCGCTGGACGGGCTGCTGCGCGGCGAACTCGGCTTCACCGGGGTGATCATCTCCGATGCCCTGGAGATGCGCGCGGTGAGCGATCAGGGCGGCGTGCCCAGCGCCGCCGTGCGGGCCGTCGCCGCGGGCGTGGACCTGCTCTGCCTCGGCCGGGACCAGGACGAGGAGGACTATCTCGCGGTCCGGGCCGCGCTCGCTGCCGCGGTCACCGGCGGCGAACTGCCCGCCGCGCGGCTGGAGGAGGCGGCGGCGCGGGTTGCCCAGCTCCGGGCGGCACTCGCCGCCGGGGCTCTGCCCGGGGCGGGCCCGGGGACGCCGGGGCTCCCCGGGCCCGGGACCCCGGACGAGGCACCGGGCCGGGATGCGGTGCCCGGCGGGGCGCCGGGCGCGGCGGTGCTCGGAGGGGTGCCGGGCGCGGCGGCTCTGCCCGGGAACGGTGACGGCATCGGCCTGGTGGCGGCACGGCGCGCGCTGCGGGTCAGCGGCTCTCCTGGCGTGCTGACCGACCCGCTGGTGTTCGAGGTCGCTCCGCTGGGCAACATCGCGGTCGGCATCGTGCCCTGGGGCCTGGCGCCGTGGCTGCCCGCGGGCAGCGTCGTCCAGGTGCCCGCCGGGGGAGAGCGGGCCGGCCGGGAGGTGGCGCGGGCCCTCGGCCGGGCCGCGGGCCGCTCGGTGATCGCCGTGGTCCGTGACGCGCACCGCGATCCGGGTGCCCAGGCAGTCATCACCCGGCTGCTCGCGGCGCGCCCCGACGCGGTCGTGGTGGAGATGGGCCTGCCGGTGTGGCGGCCGCCCGCCCGTGCCTACCTGGCCACCTACGGGGCGTCCCGGACGAGCGGGCAGGCCGCGGCCGAGAAGCTCGGCCTGACCGCGCCGGACCCGGCCTGAGCGCAGGCCCACGAGCGGGCGCCGCCCAGGGCGCCGTTGCCGGCGGGCGCCGGGTGTGACCGGGTCCCGTGGCCGGCACGGTAAGGGCGTGACGGCCTGGATCCGCTGGCCTTCGTACTCGGCGATCAGCAGCAGCCCGGCCGGTCGCTGCCGCTGGCCCGCAGGACGAGGTAAGGTACCGCGGCGGGAACGGCGGCGAGCGATAGGGCAATATTTCGCTTCCGTATTTGAGTTCCCTAGGACATAGCCGTTAGCGCTGGCCGACGCGTGCCTGGCTGCCCTTCCTGCGCAAGCTACTGCCGGGCAGGTTCCTGCTGGTAGTACGGGCTGGCCGTCTCGCTGAAGATGAGCAGCACTGCCGCCAGCCCGACCAGCCAGAGCACCGTCGCGGCGATCACGTCGGCCCAGGTATACGGCAAGGCGTCCTCGCCGGCGCCGAAGATCGGCACAATAGTGAGGACGCAGAAGAACGCCACAAAAGCAGGCCGCGCCCAGTGATAACCCCGGCCGTTCGCCCAGGCCAGCCACAGCCACAAGCCAGCACCGATCGGTGCACTGGCTAGCCAGAAGCCAGCCTGGGTGAGCATGACAGTGGGCCACTGCCGGGCAGTGAGGTCGTGGGCGGCGGCCGACCTGACGCCGCCGAGGGTCACCAGGACGGTGACCAAGGCGGCCAGCGTCAGCACCGCACCGGCGTACATGTGCCGGACAGCGTCCCGCACCGGGCGTGGTGCGCGGGACATGCCAAAGTGCATCCGCGCCGCGCCCCGGATCAGATCCGCGGACTCCGCGAGCCCTACCCGCCGCTGGCCCTCGTGCGCGGTGGCCAGCAGCACCGCGAGAATCTCGTCCCCGCTCTCGCGCCGGAACGCCTTCGGGTAGCACGCCAGCACCCGCCGGTAGCGCCGCTCCAGCCGGGACGGGCCAGTCATGTGACCACCCCCAACGGGTTCAGCCGCGTCAGCGCCGCGGTGGCATTGGCCTGCAGCCGGGCCGCCTCGGCGGCCAGCCGCCTGGTTCCTTCGGGGGTGAGCCGGTAGTACCGGCGCAGCCGGCCCTCCACGATCTCCTCGCGGTCCACCCCGATCAGCCCATCCGCGCGCAGGCGGTCCAGCGCCGTGTACAGCGTCCCGGCGCGCAGCCGGACACGGCCACCGGAAATCTCCTGAACCTCGGCGATGATCCCGTACCCATGCTGGCTGCCATCGGCCAGCGCGGTCAGGATCAGGAACGTCGCGTCCTGCATCGCCCGCTCAGTCATACTTACTTTATATACCGCTGAACTAGCGGTGACAACGCCGGCCGAGCTACCCCGAAGATGGGATAGCCCGCACAGTGCCCGCACACCTGCCGCACCTGGGCGTGCGGCCACTGCGCCGTTCGGGTGCACCCGTTGTCCCGCCTGCCTGGGAAGACCCCCTGCGAAGACCCCTCGCAGCGAACCCCTTGCCGACTCGGCCGGATTGGTCCATTCCCGACAACACCCCAGAGGGGCATCGTTGTCACATTCATGACCAACGTGGCAGCCGGGGATCACGGCCTGGTGGGCCGGCGTAGGGCGAATGAATCAGCCGAAGGTGAAGCACTGGGTCAGGTCACTGATCGCGGAGTTCCCGTCGTGGGCGTGGTGCCTGGCACTTGACGGTCAGCCGAGCGCCTGCAGGAGTTCGCGTTCCCGCTGCGGGCTCAGCCCGGCCTTACGGTGCCGGTCAAGGCCCTGGGAACGTTCCCAGGCCAGGGTGTCGGCCAGCAGTTCGGTACGCGGGCGGTGCCGCAGTAGACCGGTGGCCAGCGCCGCCGCACCGCTGCGCGCGGCAAAGCCTTCCCAGCCGGGGTCCGCGACCCACATCGGCAGCGACTCCTCGCCCATCCACTCCCCGACGCCCTGCTCGCGCAGCCAGGCAGGCTCGGCGGGGACCACCGGCCCGGTGTGGCCGCCCGCTGTGCGGGACAACTCGATCCACTCGCCGAACGGCACGACCGGGCCGACGGCGTCATAGGTCCCCGTGACGCTCGCCTCCGCGCCGGCGAGCAGCCAGGCCGCGAGGTCGCGCACGTCGATGACCTGCGTCGCCAGGCCGGGGCAGCCGGGCACCAGCATCGGGCCCGCCGGGTCACGGGCGGCGCGGGCGACCCAGTAGCCGGACCGGTCGCTGTGGTCGCCGGGCCCGCCGATGAGCCCGGCCCGCGCGATCAGCACCCGGCCGCCCGCCGCCGCGGCGGACGCCCGCTCGCACGCGACCTTCGCCTCGCCGTACTGCTCCAGGCTGGCCACGTCGGCATCGGCCGCCGGGAGCAGCGCCGCCGACTCGTCGTCGGCCAGGGCGGCGTGGGAGGCGTACACGCTGCCGGACGACACGTAGGTCCAGTGCCGTGCCCGGCCGCCCAGCGCCGCCACCGCGTCCCGGACGAAGCCCGGCTGCCACGACACCTCAAGCACCGCGTCCCAGTCCCGGCCGGCCACCTTCGCGTAGCCGCCCGGATCGCTGCGGTCGGCAGTGGTGAGCGCCGCCCCGTCCGCCACCGGCCCGGCCTGCCCCCGGGCCAGGCAGGTCACCGCGTGCCCACGGTCCACGGCCTGGCGCGCGTACTCACGGCCCAGCCAGGCGGTTCCGCCCAGAATCAAGATCTCCATCACTGCATTGAAATGCCGCGGGCGCCCGCCGCATACCGGCTTACGCTGCCAGCGCACTACGCGGCCAGCGCAATGTGACTCCGGGCGGGCTGGGCGCGGGGCTGCCGGTCCGCGGTGGCCATAGTCTGGCGCCCGTGTACGACCACGATCCAGAGGATGTGGTGGCGCTCGGCTGGGAGGAGTTCATCGCCCAGCAGTGGGAGTCCATCTTCGCCGGGTACCGGACCCGGGCGGGCCTGCGGCGGATCTGCCGCCGCTGGAGCGACCTGCTTGAGGTCGGCCTCGGCTGCTCGCAGGAGCTGGCTGACCTGCTGGTCCGTCGCGAGATCATCGACCGCGCCGACCGTGACCTGGAGGGCCTCACCGACGCGGGCGCCCTGGTCGCCGGGATGGCCGGGCTGGTCGCCGACGTGCGGGCGGACCTGCAGGAGCTGGCCGGCGTCCAGCCCGGGCCGGCGGCTGTCCTCCTTGAGGCACACGCCAGGCTGCTGGCCTTTCTCCGTGCCTATGCGTTCGGCTCCGACGGCACCGGGCCGCCCTTCGGCTGACCTGCGTGCGCCGGGGGAGGTTGGCTGCGGGCCTCGTGGACCCGGCTGAGAGAATCGCCAGGTAAGCACCTGGTAGGAGATGGGAAGGGGGAGGGGCGGCGGGCCTGGTGTGCCGTGCCCCGAGTGCCTATGGAGCCGATGCCCGATACGGCCGAGCTGGCGGAGGCGTTCGCTCGCGATGGCCTGGTCTGCGTGCGTTCCGCCCTGGACCCCGGCGAGGTGGCGGCCGCCGCCGCGGCCATCGAGGCGGTCCTCGCCACCCCGGGGCCGCTTGCCCTGGTGGCCAGTTCCCCCGGGGACCCGGCAGGTTCACCGAGGACTTCCGCCGCTGGCAGGACATTCCCGGCATCGAGGAACTGGCGCGCCACTCGCGTATCCCGCGGATAGCGGCCACGCTGATGCTCACCCCGCAGGCCCGCTTCTACCACGATCACGTGCTGGTGAAGGAGGGCGGGACGAGCCAGCGCACTCCCTGGCACCAGGACCAGCCGTACTACAACGTGGACGGCCGCGGTGTGAGCGCCTGGATCCCGGTGGATCCGGTGCCCGAGGAGGGCTGCCTGGAACTGGTGGCGGGCACGCACGACGGGACATGGCTCATGCCGCGCACCTTCCTCAGCGGGGAGGCCCGCTGGTTTCCCGAGGGCAGCCTTGCCGAGCTGCCGGACATCGAGGCCGACCGCGGCGCCTACGACATCCGCCGGTTCGAGCTGGCCCCAGGTGACGCCATCTTCTTCGACTTCCTCACCGTGCACGGGGCGCCCGGGTTCCCCTACCCGGGGCGGCGGCGGGTCCTGTCGCTGCGCTATCTGTCGGCCGGTGCCACGTTCGCGCCGCGTGCCTGGCGCACCTCGCCGCCGTTCGAGGGCCTTGACCGCGAGCTGGCTGACGGGGCGGAACTGGACCACCCGCTGTTCCCCGTGATGTGGCCGCCGGCAGGTGACCGGCCCGCGCGGGGGGATTAGCGGCATCGCCACCGGGTAGCCGCCTGTCTATGGGAGCACCCGGCAGCGTCGTCCTCGGCCGCCGGTATGCGCTGGGGGAGAAGATCGGCGCAGGCGGGTTCAGCGAAGTCTGGCGTGCGACCGACCTCGTCCTGGCCCGGCCGGTGGCGATCAAGCTGCTGCATTTCGGCAATGCCGAGGCGCTCACCCGGTTCCGCGCGGAGGCGCAGCATGCCGGGGGGCTGTCGCACGAGAACATCGCCCGGATCTACGACTACGGCGAGCCGGCTCCGCCGCAGCCGCCGTTCCTGGTGATGGAGCTGGTGGGCGGGCCGTCGCTCGCCGGGGCGCTGGCCGCCGGGCCGCTGGACCCCGCCCGGTGCCTGGACATCGTCGCGCAGACCGCGTCCGGCCTGCACGCGGCGCACCTGGCGGGGCTGGTGCACAGGGACATCAAGTCGGCAAACCTGCTGCTCGCCCCCGGTGGCATCGTGAAGATCACCGACTTCGGCATCGCGCAGGCCGTGGACTCCGCGCCGGTCACCGTCACCGGCCAGCTCCTGGGGACACCGGGGTACCTCGCCCCGGAGCGGGTGATGGGAGCACCCGCCACATCGGCCAGCGACCTGTACTCGCTGGGCATCGTGGCCTACGAGTGCCTGGCGGGCGCGCCGCCGTTCACCGGCCCCGCGCTGGCGGTGGCGCTGGCTCACCGGGAGCGCCCGCTTCCGCCGCTGCCCGGCCAGGTGCCTGGCGACGTGGCCGCGCTCGTCCTCGAGCTGACCGCCAAGGATCCCGCGGACCGGCCGCGCAGCGCCGGCGAGGTCGCCCGGCGGGCCGGTCAGCTCGCCGCCCGCCTGGTCGCGGGCACGGCCTCGCGGGCGGGCCCTCCGCAGGGGGACCCAGCCGCCACCGTGGCGGAGCAGGCGGCGCGGTATCCAGGCGCAGCGGCGGGCGCTGCGGTCGCTGGGCCGGTCCGGGATGCGGCCGCGGCGCCGCCGGGGCAGGGCCCGGCGCGGGACGCGGAAGTGCCAGCGCCCGTCCCCGTGGCGGAGTTGCTTACCCAGCATCTGCATGCGCGCCCGCCCGTGGTGCCACGGCGGCACCGGGCGCCGCGCGCGCTGCGCCGGGCCGTGCTGCCGGCAGCGGCCGGGATCGTGGTCATCGCCGCCGCCTTCCTGATCGGCAGCGCGATCGGCCCCGGGCCCGCGCCGCACGCGGGCACGGTTCCCTCGGTCGCGCCGTCGGGCCCGTTCCGGCCCGGGGCCGCGCAGGCGGCGACCGTGGAGGTCAGGCCGGGACCGCTGATCGGGCTGCCGGTCACCGCGGCCGTGCGCCGGCTCCGCCAGCAGGGCCTGTCCGTCCGCGTCGCCTGGCGGCGCAGCGACGACCAGCCCCCCGGAACGGTGCTGTCGGTGCAGCCCGTCGGCCAGCGGCCGGTGGGCAGCCTGGTCGTCCTGACCGGGGCCCGCGCGACGCGGCGGCACGGCCAGCGGGGCGATGCCGATCAGCAGGGTGACGGCAACCAGCAGGGGGGCGGTGACCAGCGGGGCGGCGGTGACGGGCAGGGCGGTGCGTCGCACGGCAAGGCCCAGGGCCACCGTGAGCTTGACCCGGCGAGTGGGTCCGCCGTCGACTAGGGCGGTCCGGCCGCGGCCGGTCAGACCGCGCCGATCACCCGGCTGGCGTAGGCGTCCAGGGTGGCGTCCTGGGCGTCGTGCATGAGGTAGATGCTGAAGTTGTCGGCGCCTATCTCGCGCAGTTCCGCAAGCCGGTCCACGTGCCGCTCCGGCGGCCCGAGCAGGCAGAACCGGTCCACGATGTCGTCAGGCACGAAGTCCGTGGACGGGTTGTCTGCCTTGCCGTGGTGGGAGTAGTCGTAGCCCTCACGCGCCTTGATGTAGTCGGTGAGCGCCCGCGGCACCGCGTCCCCGGTGTCGCCGTAGCGGGACACCAGGTCGGCGACGTGGTTGCCGACCATGCCGCCGAACCAGCGGGTCTGGTCCCGCATGTGCGCGTAGTCGTCGCCGACATAGGCGGGCGCGGCGACGCAGATCGTCAGCGCCTCGGGATCCCGGCCCGCCGCCGCGGCGGCCGCCCGGACGGCGCCGATGGTCCACCGGGCGATGTCCGGGTCGGCGCACTGGAGGATGAAGCCGTCGGCCTCCGTGCCGCACAACTTCAGCGCCTTCGGCCCGTAGGCCGCCATCCACACCTCCAGCCGGCCGTCCCGCACCCACGGGATGCGGACCTTCATGCCGTCGTAGTCGACCTCCCGGCCCTCGGCCAGGTCCCTGATCACGTTGATCGCGTGGCCGAGGGTGGCCAGCGACGACGGGGTCCGGCCGAGGACGCGCATGGCTGAGTCCCCGCGGCCGATGCCGCAGACGGTACGGTTGCCGAACATGTCGTTCAGCGTGGCGAACAGCGACGCGGTCACCGACAACTCGCGCGAGAGCGGGTTGGTGACCATCGGGCCGACCTTGACGTTCGAGGTCCGGCTGAGGATCTGCGAGTAGATGACGAACGGCTCCTGCCAGAGCACGCTTGAGTCGAACGTCCAGACATGGCTGAACCCGCCCAGATCCGCGCGGGCGGCCAGTTCGGCCACCCGGCTCCACGGCGGATCGGTCTGCAGCACCAAGCCGATATCCATCAAGCCCCCCTCACCTCAGGTACTGGCACTCGCCCCGGGGCAGGTACCGGCCCCGCCCCGCCTGGCCGTGCCACTGCCCGTCGCTGACCAGGATCTCGCCGCGGGACATCACCACGCTGGCCCCACCCTGCACCTCCCTGCCCTCATAGGCGGAGTAGTCCACCGCCATATGGTGCGTCTGCGCGGACAGCACGTGCCGCAGCGCCGGGTCGTAGACCACGATGTCGGCGTCCGACCCGGGGGCGATGGTTCCCTTGCGCGGGTAGAGGCCGAACATCCGCGCCGGCGTGGTCGAGTTCACCTCGACCCACCGCGCGAGCGACAACTCGCCGTCCACCACGCCCTGGTGCAGCAGGTCGACCCGGTGCTCGATCCCCGGCATCCCGTTGGGGATCTTGGAGAAGTCACCGCGGCCCATCTCCTTCTGCTCCTTGAAGCAGAACGGGCAATGGTCGGTGGAGACGATGCTCAAGTCGTTGGTGCGCAGCCCGCGCCACAGGTGCGCCCAGTGCTCCTTCGGCCGCACCGGTGGCGAGCAGACGTACTTCGCCCCCTCGAAGTCCGGCGCGTCCAGGTCGTCCTGGGACAGGTACAGGTACTGCGGACAGGTCTCGGCGAACACGTTACGGCCCTCGTCGCGGGCCTGGATCACCGCGTCAAGCGCCTGCTTGGCGGACAGATGGACGATGTACAGCGGGGTACCGGTGACCTGGGCCAGCCGGATCGCCCGGGCGGTGGCCTCCCCTTCCAGCTCGGGCGGCCTGGTGCGGCCATGCCATCCCGGGTCGGTGTGCCCGCTGGCTAGCGCCTGTGCGACGAGCACGTCGATCGCGATGCCGTTCTCCGCGTGCATCATGATCGTCGCGCCACCGTTGGCGGCCCGCTGCATGGCCTGGAGGATCTCGCCGTCGGTCGCGTAGAACACGCCCGGGTAGGCCATGAACATCTTGAAGCTGGTCACGCCCTCGCCGACGAGGATGTCCATCTCCTTGAGCGTCTGCTCGTTGACGTCGGAGATGATCATGTGGAACCCGTAGTCGATGCTGGCCTTGCCCTCTGCCTTGGCGTGCCAGGCGTCCAGAGTCTCGCGCAGCGAGGCGCCCTTCGCCTGCACCGCGAAGTCCACCAGCGAGGTCGTGCCGCCCCAGGCGGCCGCGCGGGTCCCGGTCTCGAAGTCGTCAGCGGAGAACGTCCCGCCGAACGGCATGTCCAGGTGGGTGTGCACGTCGATCCCGCCGGGGATGACGTACTTGCCCGTGGCGTCGATCGACCGGTCGGCCAGCCCCGCGAACGAGCCGGAGTGCGTGGGGTCGAGCAGGGCGACGATGGTCTCGCCGTCGATGAGCACGTCGGCGCGGGACGATCCGGTGGCCGTGACCACGGTGCCGCCGCGGATGAGAATGCGCATGGCGGCCCTCCTTACGGCTGCGCCAGCGGGCCGTAAGAGTCCGGGCGCCGGTCCCGGTAGAACTGCCACAGGTTCCTGACCTCTTCGAGCAGGCCCATGTCCAGGTCGCGGACCACGACCTCCTCGGCGGTGTCGGAGGCAGCACCGCCCATGACCTGCCCGCGCGGGTCGGCGAAGTAGGACTGCCCGTAGAAGTCGTTGTCGCCGAGTGGCTCGACCCCGACCCGGTTGATCGTGCCCACGAAGTACTCGTTGGCGACCGCGGCGCTGGTCTGCTCCAGCCGCCACAGGTACTCCGACAGCCCCCGGCTGGTCGCCGACGGGTTGAAGACGATCTTGGCGCCGGCCAGGCCGAGTGCCCGCCAGCCCTCGGGGAAGTGCCTCTCGTAGCAGATGTAGACGCCGATCCGGCCCACCGCGGTGTCGAACGCCGGGTACCCGAGGTTCCCCGGGCGGAAGTAGTACTTCTCCCAGAAGCCTTTCACCTGCGGGATGTGGTTCTTGCGGTGCTTGCCGAGGAAGGTGCCGTCGGCGTCGATGACCGCGGCAGTGTTGTAGTAGACGCCCTCCTGCTCCTCCTCGTAGACCGGCACGATCAGCACCATCTGGTGCTCCCGCGCCACGTCGCACATCAGCCGGACGGTGGGGCCGTCGGGCACCCGCTCGGCCCAGGAGTACCATTCCGGCTCCTGCACCTGGCAGAAGTACGGGCCGTAGAAGAGTTCCTGCAGGCAGGTGACGCGCGCGCCCTGCGCAGCGGCATCGCGGACCGCCGCCACCGCGTTCTTCACCATCGAGTCCTTATCGCCGGTCCACTTTTGCTGAACCAGGGCGGCACGTACGACATCGGCCATGCCGGCCTCCTCTCATCGGCTCGGTGACCTTACCCGGGCCACCGTAGGGCGCAACCGCTAGAAGCCCATCATCTACCTGCCACAGGGCGAGGTCATAACCGCCCGGGATGTTTCGTGATCTTCTGCGAGCGCCGGCCGCAGGTAGCGGGCGGCCGGTGCGGCAGCGCTGTCAGGGGAGCCGGTAGGTGCTGCGCGCCGTGCCGGAGAAGATCGCCGCGCGTTCTGGCTGGCTCAGGTCGGCGGTGAGGGCCGCGGCGATGGCACAGACCTGGGCGTAGCTGGCATCGAGGGTGCTGGGCGGCCAGTCTGAGCCGAACATGAGGCGATTTGGGCCGAAAGCGTGTAGTGCGAAATCGTAGTAAGGACGGAGGTGGGACAGGCTGCCGGGGGCGGCGCCGGGGGGCGGCGGGACGCCGAGGACGCCGGACAGCTTGGCGGTGGTGTTCTCCAGGGCGGCGAACTGGGTGAAGGCGCTTGCCCACGGCTGGCTGGCTTC
Organism: uncultured Actinomycetes bacterium; assembly: GCA_963806145.1. Classification (GTDB taxonomy): domain Bacteria; phylum Actinomycetota; class Actinomycetes; order Streptosporangiales; family Streptosporangiaceae; genus DASXKD01. The sequence goes on along the minus strand of CAWDXD010000001.1, from coordinate 7,907 downwards.
GGAGCTGGTGCCGGGGGTCATGCCGGGGTTGCCCAGGTGGTCGAGCACGAACCGGAGTTCGGGGATCTCGCGCGCGGCGGTCACCGCGGCCGGCAGGTGGCGGGGCTCGCCGACCACGTCGTAGGCGAGGCCCGTGGCGGCCAGCGCTTTGAGCCCCCGCAGCACGGCCGGCCTGGCCAGCCAGTCCGGGTCCGGCTCGATAAGCACCGGGTGCCTGATGCCGGACAGGCGGTCACCGCCGGGGAGCCCGCGCAACTCCGCGAGCACGTCCGCGACACCGGGCGCGGTCAGGTCCGCCCAGCCGACCACGCCCGCGACCAGGCCGGGCCCGGCGGCGAGGGCGAGCAGTTCTGGCGTTTCCCAGGATTCCGCGACGGTCTGCACCACCACGGTCGCCGTGACGCCCTCGGCCGCCGCCAGCGGTGCCAGGTCTGCCAGCGTGAAGTTGCGCAGCAGCGGTGCCAGCGCCGGATCACTGGCGAGCCAGGGCTGGTGATGCGCGGACAGGTCCCAGAAGTGCTGGTGGGAGTCGATGACCGGCGCCCCGGCCGCCGGGGTGCGGCGGGCCGGGGCGCTCGGGGCGGTCACCGGGTCACTTCACCTCGTTGAGCTTGCCCGTGGCGACGTCGAAGACGAATCCCCTGATGGCGTCCTTGTGCGGCACGAACGGGCTGGCCTTGATCCGGGCGATCGACTGGCGCACGTCCTCGTCCACGTCGGGGAAGGACTCCGCGCCCCAGGATGGCTTGACCCCGGTCTCGTCCTGGATCGACCGCTTGAACGCGTCGTCGGTGAACGTGAGCATGCCGCAGTCGGTGTGGTGGATCAGGATGATCTCCCGGGTGCCGAGCAGCCGCTGGCTGATCGCAAGCGACCGGATCTCGTCGTCGGTGATGACCCCGCCGGCGTTGCGGATGACGTGGGCCTCACCGTCGCCCAGGCCGAGCAGCGCGTAGACGTTGAGCCGGGCGTCCATGCATGCGACGACGGCAAGGTGCGCGGACGGCGGCATCGGCAGCGGGCCGCTGAAGCTCTCGGCGTAGCGTGCGTTGTTGGCCAGGTACTCGTCGGTGACGGTCATGGGACTCCTGCTCGTAGATGGGACAGGTGCTTATGGGCGAGGCCCCGAGATTCCGATCTTAACCCGGTATGTCCCATATTATCTATTTTCTCTATCAGTTTAGGAGGCTATTATCTCCGTGTTTCCCGCGCGTGCCGGGAATCGTTTCCTGCCGTACCCGGGAAAACACTGGAACAGCGTCCCTGGCGGTGGCAGCGTGACAAGAAGTTGCACGCGCCGATCTCCGGGGAGGAACATATGCGCGGAAGACTCAGCCGGCGGTTCGCCGCGGCCCTCATGCCCGGTTTAATCGCTGCCGCTCTAGGGCTGCCCCTCGCCGCGACGGCGTCGGCCGCGGCGCGGCCGCAGGACCCGGTCCCCATCGGCCCCAACGAGCACTTCAGGGGTTTCATCAACAACCACCCGCCGGGCAAGGCCGTGATCAAGGTGATCTGCCCCGGGCCCGCCAACACCGGCCACCCGGCAGGCAACCAGAAGATCGAGGTGACGACCGCACAGCCCACCTCGACCTTCGACACCGGGTTCACCGGGAGTGCCGGGAAGAAGATCACGGCCACCCTGCTGCCGGCTGCGACCACCACGGTCCTGGCCAGCTTCACCAGCTTCTTCGTGCCGAAGAAGATCCCGGTCAGCATCACCGTGCCGTGCTCGGGCACCGGAACGGTCGTCTTCGCCCCCTCGCCGCCCAGTTCCACGGCCAAATCCGCGAAGTTGCCGGTGACGTTCGTCAACATCGGGACCTGAGCACCGGGCCGGAGCCACGCACCTGCGCGGCCGGGCTTCTCCCGGCCCGGCCCCCGGCCGCGCTGCCTGGGACGGGCCCGCGGCCGGCCAGCGGCCGGGAGTACGGTTTCCGGATGGACCTGCAACGCTGGCTGAGCAGCGCCGTCGCGGCGGTAGCGGAGTGGCAGGAGGGGTTCGGCCCGTTCGAGGCAGACCCGTCGATGCTCGTCAGTGACGAGCGGTTCGCCAGCGTCTTCGCCGAGCTCACCGGGCGGCTGCGCGGCAACTACCCGTTCTTCCACCCCTCCTACGCCGGCCAGATGCTCAAGCCCGCGCACCCGGCCGCCGTGGCCGGCTATCTCGCCGCGATGCTCATCAACCCGAACAACCACGCGCTGGACGGCGGCCCCGCGACCGGCCAGATGGAAAAGGAGGCGGTCGCCGACCTGGCCGCCATGTTCGGCCTGGGCACCCACCTCGGCCACCTGACCACCAGCGGCACGATCGCCAACCTGGAGGCGCTGTACGTGGCCAGGGAAACCCATCCCGGCCGCGGCGTCGCCTACAGCGAGGAGGCGCACTACACCCACGCCCGGATGTGCGGCGTGCTCGGCATCGAGGGCACCCCGGTGCCCGCCGACGGCGCAGGGCGGATGGACCCGGGGGCACTCGACGCGCTGCTCGCCGGGGGCCGGATCGGCACGGTGGTCGCGACCACCGGCACCACCGGCCTGGGTGCGATCGACCCGGTGCACGAGATCCTGGCGGTCGCTCGCCGCCACGGGGCCCGGGTACACGTGGACGCGGCTTACGGCGGCTTCTTCACCCTGCTCGCCGGGCAGGCCGGGGCTGAAGCCGCCGGGCAGGCCGGCCACGCTGACCCAGGGGACCAGGCGGCCGATGCCTTCCAGCCCAGCCTGGACCCGGCCCCCTGGCGGGCCATCGCCGAGTGCGACTCGGTCGTCGTCGACCCGCACAAGCACGGCCTCCAGCCCTACGGATGCGGCGCGGTCCTGTTCGCCGACCCGGAGGTGGGCCGGTTCTACCTGCACGACTCGCCGTACACCTACTTCACCTCCGACGAGCTGCACCTGGGTGAGATCAGCCTGGAGTGCTCCCGGGCCGGCGCGTCGGCGGCGGCGCTCTGGCTCACCCTCCGGCTGCTGCCGCTGACCCCGGACGGGCTCGGCCGGGTGCTGGCCGCGTGCCGCCGTGCCGCGCTCGACTGGGCCGCCCTGATCGGCGAGTCCGGCCTGCTGGAGCTCTACCAGCCCCCCGAACTCGACATCGTCTGCTATTTCCCGCGGCTGCCCGGCGGGACGATGTCCGGTATCGACGACGCCTCCGTTTCGATGCTTGCCCGTGGCATGAAGGCCAGCCGGCCGGTCTTCCTCAGCACGCTGCGGGTCACCGCGGCCGGCATGTCCCGGCGGCACCCCGGCGTCAGGGCCGACAGGGACGGCGCGAGAATCCTGCGCAGCGTCCTGATGAAACCCGAGGCCCGGGCCTACGTCACCGAACTGCACGCCAGGGTCGAGGAACTCGCCGCTGGTTAGCCAGCGCCGGCCGCACGGGAGGTAGCCATGGGAGCCACGGGATGGCTGGACGGCCGGGTGGCGGTGGTCACCGGCGCCGGGACCGGCATCGGCGCGGCCGTGGCGGAGCGGTTCGCGGCCGAGGGGGCCCGCACGGTCCTGGTGGGCCGGCGGCCCGGGCCCGTGCGGGCCGTCGCGGAGGCGCTGGGGGAGCGGGCGCTGGCCGTCCCCGCCGACGCGGCGTCCGCGGCGGACATGGCGGAGATGGCCGCGGCCGCGGTCGCGCGGTTCGGCGGCATCGACATCCTGGTGGCGAACGCCGGCGGCCACGGCGCAGGCACCGCCGGGGATATCGCCGACGAGGACTGGGCGCGGAGCTGGCGCGCCAACGTGACCACCTGCCTGGTCGCCGCCCGGGCCTGCCTGCCGCAGCTCATCGCGCGGCGCGGCAGCGTGGTGGTCGTCTCGTCGATCGCCGGCCTGGCGGCCGCGCCGGAGTCGGTCGGCTACGTCAGCGCCAAGCACGGCGTGATCGGCCTGGCCAGGTCCATGGCCAGGGACTTCGGCACCCGCGGGGTGCGAGTCAACACCGTGTGCCCGGGGTGGGTGCGCACCCCGATGGCCGACGAGGAGATGGACGCGCTGGCCGCGCTGCACCGGCTGCCGGACCGGGAAGCCGCGTATGCGCTGGCCACGGCGCAGGTGCCGCTACGCCGGCCGGCCGAGCCCGGCGAGGTCGCGGCGGTGGTAGCGTTCCTGGCCAGCGAGCACGCGTCCGCGGTGACCGGGGCCGTGCTCACTGTGGATGGTGGCGCCACGGCGGTGGATTTGCCTACGATCGCCTACGACGTGCCCCAGTAATCGCGTCTGACCCCGGCCGGCAAAACCCTCACGATCTTCACATGCTGATGACATCGTCACTCCAGTTTCGCTGCCTAACGTCTTGCGCTGCCCGAGGAGCGTGATGACGATGCGGCGGCTCGGCCGGTGGCCTTGGTATGCTCTCGCGCTTTCGGCTCTGCTGATCTCCGGCTCCGCCGTCGCGCCGGTCCCGGCGAGCACCCCGGCCCGGGCGGGCACCCCGGCCCGGGCGAGCACCCCGGCCCGGGCGAGCACCCCGGCCGCGGCAAGCGCGCCGAGCCCGGCGAGCACCACGGCCCCCGCGAGTACCGGGGCGCCCGCCCCACCGGCAACCAAGCCGGGCATCTGCACGTCATCGACCCAGCCAGCGCTGGCGGCCATGCTGTCACGGCGGATAGCCAGCGTCCTGCACGGCACCGATGCGAGGGTGGGCATCGCCGCGGACGACCCGGAGGCGAGGATTCCGCTGCCGGTACCACCAGTGGGAGGAGTTCCACTCGGCCAGCGTGATCAAGGTCATCACCCTCGGCGCGCTCCTGCACGAACTCCAGGGGGCACGAGAGCCTCGACCCCGGCCAGGCCGCCCTGGCCCAGACGATGATCACCGAGTCGGACAACGATGCGCAGGACGAGCTGTGGAACGAGATCGGCATGCCCGGGCTGCAGGCGTTCCTGAACGCGGCCGGGATGAACCACACCGTGCTCGGCACGGATGACTTCTGGGGCCTGACCGAGGTCAACCCGCACGACGAACTGCGCCTGCTGAAGCTGCTGGTCACCCACAACACCGTCCTGGACGCGGCCAGCCGCCGCTACGCGCTCACCCTGATGGCCGACGTCATCCCCGGGCAGCGCTGGGGCGTGCCCGCGGGCGCGCCCGCCGACATGACGGTCCACGTGAAGGACGGCTGGCTGCCGGACCCGGACGTGTGGGACATCAACAGCATCGGCGACTTCACCCGCCGCGACCTCCACTACTCGATCGCGATCCTGACCAGCGACGACCCCGACATGGCCTACGGTGTGGACACCGTCGAGGCGATCGCCAGGCGGATCAACCGGGTGCTGGCCGAGGCCGACACGGACAGCTCCGCCGCTGCTGCCACGCCGGAGCCGTTCCAGCATCTGCTGTACATGCAGCGGCGATTATTCTGCTGAGCCGCGCCACGTACCATCGTGGCATGCCCCGTCGCCTCGCCGCCGGCAACGCCAGCGACCTCATGCAGGCCGAGCGCGACATCCGCGGCCGTATCGGGGACCAGCAGCTCGATTTCGCCGCCATGGCCGCGGTGTCGAACATCTACCGTGCCGCCAACGTGATCCGCAATCACATGGAACGCAAGGTGCTCTCCGGCGAGGACCTGTCGTGGGCCGCGTTCACCGTGCTGTTCGTGCTGTGGATCTGGGGCGAGCAGCAGACCAGGGACCTGGCCGCCGAGGCAGGGGTCACCAAGGGCACCCTCACCGGGGTGCTGAAAACGCTTGAGAAGCGCGGCCTGGCCCGGCGCCGGGCGCACGAGTCGGACGGCCGCCTGGTGCTGGTCAGCCTGGAGCCCAAAGGCCTGGGCGTGATCGAGCGGTTGTTCCCCGCCTTCAACATGGGTGAGGCGTCCGTCAGCGCCAGCCTGTCCGAACGGGAGAAGAACCAGCTCGCGTCGCTGCTGCGGACGATCATCCGCGCGGTCGAGGAAAGCTGACCGCCCGCGCCGGCCGCCCCTCAGCTCACGAACCGGCGGCCGCGATGTGCAGCGCGGACGCGACGAGCCGGCCGGCCCGGGCGGCGGCCTCCGGCTCCTCGGCGATGGTCTGCGCGAGCAGCCGGTCCGGATCCAGGCCGGCCGCCTCGATCTCGGTCCGCCCGCCGGCGTTCAGCCACAGCCGGAACTGGCCGCCGTCGACCTCTGGATGGAACTGGACGGCGAGGTGCCGGCCCAGGCGGTAGGCCTGGACGCCCAGGTCGTTACGCGCGAGCACGATGGCGTGGGCCGGCGGCAGGCACCGGTCGTGGTGGAACTCCAGCCACGGCCCCGCCGGGATCAGGTCCGGATCCGCGGTGTCGACCGTGACCCAGCCGATCTCCGGGCGGCCCGCGTTCTCCACCGTGCCGCCGAGCGCGGCAGCCAGCACCTGCGCGCCGAAGCAGATCCCCAGCACCGGCACCCCGGCCGCGTCCGCCCGCCGCAGCCAGGCCAGTTCCTCGTCGATCCAGGCGCGTGCCTCGCCCTCGTCGTACACCGAGCAGGTGGACCCGAGCATGACGATGTGTGCCACGCCGCGCAGGTCCGGCAGCGGGCCCTCCTTGGGGAACAGGATCGTGCTCAGCTGCGCGCCGCGCGCTTCGAAGGCGGCGCCGATGTACCCGGCCGAGTCCTCTTCGTGGTGGCGGACGACGACGACCTGCATGCGGTGCCTCCGATTGCCGGCGATCTCGTTTGGTGCCAAACTACTTTCCATGACGCAAGCCGTCGACCTGACCGACCTCGACATGTGGGCGCGCGGGGTGCCCTACGCCGAGTTCGCCCGGCTCCGGCGCGGCGCGCCCGTCGCCTGGCACGACGAGGCGCCGCCGAACTCGGGTTTCTGGTCCGTCTGCGGCTATACCGACATTGTCGCTGCCAGCCGGGACGTGGCAACGTTCTCCTCCACGCGCGGTATCTCCTTCGAGGAGCCCACCGACGAGGACATGGCGGCCCGGCGGACGATCATCGACACCGACCCGCCCGAGCACACCAAGCTCCGCAAGATCGTGTCCGGCGCCTTCTCGGTCCGGGCGGTCGCGGTCTACCAGCACTTCGTCGAGGGCCTCACCGAGCAGGTACTTGACGCCGCCCTCACCGGGCCGGTGCTGGCCGGGCAGGGGTTCGACTTCGTCGACGCCGTTGCCAAGGAGGTCCCGATCCGGGTCCTGGCCCGCATCATGGGCCTGCCAGAGGCCAGCCTGGACTCGTTCATCGACCTGGGCGACCGGCTCATCGCCAACACCGACCCGGACATCACCGACGTGGTCTGGGGCCGCGACGACACCGACGCCTACCGGCGGTTCCCGTTCCGCAGCCCGTACGGCAAGCAACTCTGGGACCTGGGCCGGGAGATCGTGGCGGACCGGCTCCGCGATCCCGGCGACGACCTGCTGTCCCGGCTGCTGCGGGCCGAGGTGGACGGCGACCGGCTGAGCGAGACCGACCTGGACAACTTCTTCTCGATCCTGGTGATCGCGGGCAACGAGACCACTCGGATCGCGATCGCCCAGGGGGTGCTGGCGTTCTGCGAGCAGCCGGAGCAGTGGGACCGGCTGCGGGCCGGCCCCGCCCTGCTGGACCCGGCGACCGACGAGGTGCTCCGGTGGAGCTGCCCGACCCACTTCATGCGCCGGACCGCGGCGGCGGACACCGAACTGGGCGGGGCGGCGATCCGGGCCGGGGACAAGGTCGTGCTCTGGTATGTGTCCGGCAACCGGGACGAGGCGGAGTTCGCCGGCCCCGGGGTGTTCGACGTCGGGCGTGCCCCCAACCGCCACCTGAGCTTCGGCCGGGGCGGGCCGCACCTGTGCCTGGGCGCCCACCTGGCCCGGCTCGAGGTGCGGATCATGCTCGCCGCGCTGGCCCGGCGGGTGGCCCGGTTCGAGCTGGCCGGCGAGCCGCGCCGGATCAGGTCCAACTTCACCAACGGCCTCAAGGCCCTGCCGGTCCGCGTGATCCCCGCCTGAC